>NZ_JBIXJV010000001.1:0-1114935 GCF_052871705.1 Stenotrophomonas sp. LARHCG68
TGCGGCTCAAGCCGTGCGAGAGTAGGTCATCGCCAGGTTTTAAACCCAAAAGCCCGCTGCCGCCGCAGCGGGCTTTTTCTTTGCCCGAAACATCGTCGGTGGGCGTGCGCCCGGGAGGTGCGCCCGCGGGCGCGAGGCTGGGATTTGGCTCCCCGGCAGCGGGGATGGCTGGAGCGGGTGATACGCGTGGGTACGATTGGTGCGGAGTGCTGCTCGGGCGCCGGCTTCGCGCCCGAGGGCGCTCCTACCCAAAGGCGATGGACTGCGCGGGGATCTTCGTTGCTCCACCGTCGACGTAGGAGCACCTTCAGGCGCGAGGCCGGAATGTACTTCGCTACGAGAATGGCTGGAGCGGGTGATAGGCGTGGGTGCGAAGGCGCCGAGGCGCTGCTCGGGTGCGGGCTTCGCGCCCAAGGGCGCTCCTATCGAAAGGGCGCTTACGGGGCCGCGGCGTTGCCCGCGGCATGGGCATAAAAAAAACGGCGCCTTACGGCGCCGCTTCCGGTTCTGCGATTGGCTTACTTCGCTTCGGCGTTGCTGGCCTTGCTCTTCATCATCGCGTCGCGATTGGCCTTGAACGGGTTGCCTTCGTACCAGTTGGGCCAGGCGTCGCCGCCGGCCAGCTGGTTGCCGACGCCATACAGCAACTGCAGGTCCTCGACGGTACCGTCGAGCTTCCAGGTGGCGGGGTCGTACTCGTCCTTCGGGCTGTGATAGCGATCCTTGCCGTAGGCCTCGGCGGCACGTTTGCCGGCTTCAATGCCACCGTCGACCAGGTCTTCCCCGCCGTCGGCATACAGCGCCGGGACGCCGGCTTTGGCGAAGTTGAAATGGTCCGAACGGAAGTAGAAGCCACTCTGCACCGAGGATTCGGCATGCAGGGTACGGTTCTGCGCGGCGGCCAGCGGCTTGAGGATGTCCTCCAGCTCCGAGCTGCCAAAGCCGGTGACGGTCATGTCACGGGCGCGGCCGTTGACCGACATGGCGTCGATGTTGATGACACCGGCGATCTTGTCCAGTGGGAAGGTCGGGTGGTTGACGTAGTACTGCGAGCCAAGCAGGCCTGATTCCTCCAGGGTGACCGCCAGGAACACCACCGAGCGCTCCGGCGGCAGGGCCTGGTGGGCCATCGCGTCGGCGATCTCGAGGATGCCGGCCACGCCGGTGGCATTGTCGACCGCGCCGTTGTAGATGTTGTCGCCTTCCTCGCCCTCGTGCTTGCCGAGGTGGTCCCAGTGCGCCATGTAGAGCACTGCTTCGTCGGCACGCTTGCTGCCTGGCAAGACGCCGACCACATTGCGCGACTTCTTCTGCGCGATGGTGCTCTTCAGGTCGAGCGAAAGGCTGGCCTGCAGCGGTACCGGCTTGAAGCCACGCTTGTTGGCATCGCGGTAGGCCTTGTCCAGGTCGAGCCCGGCATCGGAGAACAGCGTGCGCGCCGCCTCGGCGCTGAGCCAGCCTTGGGCCTGCAGGCGCGGTTCCTTGTCCTCGGCCGCCGGCAGGTCGTACTGCGCGCCACCCCAGGAGTTTTTCACCACGTCCCACCCGTACGAAGCGCCGGCGGTGTCATGGACGATCAGCGCGGCGGCGGCGCCCTTGCGCGCGGCTTCCTCGAACTTGTACGTCCAGCGCCCGTAATAGGTCATGCGCTTGCCGTCGAACAGCTTGGCATCGTTGCTGTGGAAGCCGGGATCATTGACGAACATGACCACAGTCTTGCCCTTCCAGTCCTGGCCGGCATAGTCGTTCCAGTTCTGTTCGGGGGCGTCGACACCGTAGCCGACGAACACCAGCTCGCTGTTGTCGATCCTGATCTCGGGCTGCCCGGTGCGCGTGCCGATCACCATGTCGGTGCCGAACGCCAGGTCACGGCTGGCCCCGCCCTGCTGGATCTTCAGCACGGTACCGGGATCGGCCGTGGTCTCGGTCATCGGGACGTCCTGGAACCAGCTGTCACCGTTGCCCGGTTGCAGGCCGATGCGCTGCATCTGGTCACGGATGTAGTTGACCGTCAGTTCCTCGCCCTGCGTGCCCGGCGCCCGACCCTCGAACGCATCGGAGGCCAGTTGCTTCACCAGTTCGCCGAAGTCGCCGGCGTTGATCTGCGCATCGAAGGCATGCGTCGGCACCTGGGTGGGCGCGGGTGCCGGTGGCGCGGCGGTGACGGGTGCGGCCTGTTCGCCCTTGCAGGCGACCAGCGCCGCACTGGCGGCAAGACACAACAACAGTTTGCGGGGCATGGGAACTCCGGTTTCCGATCGAACCCCGATTCTAGG
This sequence comes from Stenotrophomonas sp. LARHCG68, assembly GCF_052871705.1. Classification (NCBI taxonomy): domain Bacteria; kingdom Pseudomonadati; phylum Pseudomonadota; class Gammaproteobacteria; order Lysobacterales; family Lysobacteraceae; genus Stenotrophomonas; species Stenotrophomonas sp. LARHCG68. The sequence continues at coordinate 2,277 of NZ_JBIXJV010000001.1, forward strand.
CGCGATGCGCCCGCGGTGCTCAGTCAGCCGGTGCGCGCTCACTGGAGAACCGCTGTACCGTGGCGCCGCTGACCGGGCCGATGCGGGCACTGTCATGCACGTACAGCGTGACTTCACGCTCGAACACCAGGTTGCCTTCGACCACGGCGTTGGGGCCGATGATGATGCGCGGCTTGCGCGGCGGCGTCAGCGAAATGCTGAACGAGGGACGGGTCACCTTGATGCCGCCCTTGATCACCGAATCGACGCCGACGGTGATGTCGCCGTTGACCGTCTCGATGTTGCCCTGCACCTGCGTGCCGACCAGGCCGATGCCTCCATTGGCGGTTTCCACGTCGCCGCCGATGCGGCTGCCACGGTCGACGAAGATGCTGCCGTTGACGGTTTCCAGCCCGCCGCTCAACACCAGCTGGCGGCCGCTGCGGATGGCGCCGTTGACCGTCTCGACGCTGCGGGCGCTGACGTTGTCCTCGATGTGGACGCTGCCGTTGACCGTTTCCACGCCGCGGGCGCTGACGCCGCTGGCCAGGTGGATGCTGCCGTTCACCGTGTCCAGGTCGCGGTAGGTGGTGCCGGCATTGGTGCTGATGGCGCCGTTGACCTTGCTGATGTCGTCGTCGGCCATGGCCAACGGGGCGAGGGAGGCCAGGGCCAGGGTGAGCAGCAAACGTTTCATGGAAGGTCTCCGCCGGGGCGTTCAGGGGACAGGGGATGATCGCACCATGCTTGGTTACAATCCGCATCTGTCTGAAGTCACTGGAACGCCCTTGCGCCAGACCCGCCACCGCCCCGTCCTGCACCGGCTGCCTGCCCCGTCGCGCCTGCGGGCCTCCGGGTTGCTGGTGCTGGCGCTGCTGGCCGGGCCGCTGCTGGCGCAGAACACGTCCCGTGATGCGGAGAAGAAGCTGCAGCAGTTGCGCGGTGAACTGCGCAATGTGTCTCAGGAACGCCGCCAGTTGGAGGGCCAGCGTGACCAGGCCCAGCAGCAGCTGCGCGCCGCCGACCAGAAGGTGGCGCGCAGTGGTCGCGCGGTGGCCGAGGCCGATGCCGCGGTGCGCCGCGAGCAGCAGGCCCTGGCGGAGCTGCAGCAGCGCAAGGCCACCCTGCAGGGCGGCCTTGCCCAGCAACGCCGGCAACTGGCGGCCTTGCTCCGCGGCGCCTACCAGTTGGGCAACCACGCGCCACTGAAGCTGCTGTTGTCACAGGACACGGTGGCCGATGGCAACCGGCAGCTGGCCTATCACCGTTACCTGCAACGCGAGCGTGCCGCCGCCATCACCGCGCTGACGGCCGACCTGACGGCGTTGGAGAGTACCGAGCAGCAGATCACCGCACGCAGCCGCGAGCTGGAGCAGGCGCGCGAGCAGCAGCGCCGCGATGCCGCCACGCTGGCCCAGGACCGTCGCCAGCGTGCCACGGTGGTGGCCGAACTGGACCAGCGCTACCAGGACCGCAGCGACCGCGAGAAGGCCCTGGGCAAGGACGCGCAATCGCTGGAACGCCTGCTGGCCAACCTGCGTGCCGCCGCTGCCCGTGCCGAGGCCGAACGCCGCGCCGCGGCCCGCCGTGCCGCCGCCGCGCAATCCCGGCAGGCCGCGAACGGCGCAACGGCACCGCGGGATGCGCCGCGCGCCGCGCCGGGCAAGACGCCGCCGCGGGTGGTGGCCAATGCGCCAGCCCCCCGGGTGGGCGGGCTGGGCTGGCCGCTGTCGGGCAACCTGCTGGCCCGTTATGGCGGCCGTCTCCCCGATGGCCGCAACAGCAGCGGCGTCCTGATCGGTGCTCCGGCCGGCAGCACGGTCAACGCGGTGGCCGACGGCACGGTGGTGTTCTCCGACTGGATGACCGGCTACGGCATGATCCTGATCGTCGACCATGGCAACGGCTACATGAGCCTGTACGCCCACAACGATGCCCTGCTGCGTGATGCCGGGGCGCGGGTGCGCCGCGGCGAGGCCGTGGCCAAGGTCGGCAACTCGGGCGGGCAGGGTGTGACCGCGCTGTACTTCGAGCTGCGCCGCAACGGCCAGCCGGTCGATCCCTCGACCTGGCTGCAGCGCCAGTAGTACATGCGGCGTTGACGGGCCAGGCGCGCAGCTAAACCGCACATGTCGGCCGGGGCGGCGGGCATGGCCGGGTTCAACGGGAATTTAGCCGGGCTTCGCGCATAATCGGACCCGGCGTGCCTTGGCACGCATCCGTTTTCTCATGGAGTGGTTCATGCGTGTAGCCCGTCTTGCAGCTGCCCTGCTGTTGGCCCTGTCCCCCGCGCTATCGCTGGCGCAGAGCGCCCAGGACAAGGCGTCCCGGGCCGACGATCCCGACACCAAGGAATCGGTGACCTCGCGCGTACCGCTGGATGAGATCCGCCGTTTCGTCGCCGTCTACAACGCGGTGCGCGCGGCGTATGTCGATCCGGTCGATGACAAGAAGCTGATGCAGTCGGCCGTGCGCGGCCTGCTGCTGGAACTGGATCCGCACAGCACCTACTTCGACAAGGCCGACGCCGAGGCATTCGACGAGCAGACCAATGGTGCCTACGAAGGCATCGGCGTGGAGCTGCTGCAGCAGGACGACAACACGCTCAAGGTGGTGTCGCCGATCGACGATACGCCGGCCGCGCGCGCCGGCCTGCGCGCCGGTGACCTGATCGTGGCGATCGACGGTAAGCCGATTAGCGCGATCGAGGCGATGGAACCGCTGCGCGGTGAAGCCGGCAGCAAGGTGGTGCTGACCATCGAGCGCGGCCAGCAGAAGCCGTTCGACGTGACCGTGGTGCGCGAGACCATCCGCGTCACCAGCGTGCGCAGCAGGATGCTGGAGCCGGGTTATGGCTATGTGCGCATCAGTACCTTCCAGGCCGATACCGGTGCCGACTTCCAGAAGAACCTGGCGCAGCTGCAGGCGCAGGCCGGTGGCAAGCTGAAGGGGCTGGTGCTGGACCTGCGCAGCAACCCTGGCGGCCTGCTGACCGCTGCGGTGCAGGTGGCCGACGACCTGCTCGACAAGGGCGGCATCGTCAGCACGCGTGGCCGCATCTCGATCAGCGACGCCAGGTTCGATGCCACCCCGGGCGACCTGCTCAAGGGTGCGCCGGTGGTGGTGCTGGTGGATGCCGGTTCGGCCAGTGCCTCGGAAGTGCTGGCCGGTGCGCTGCGCGACAACCAGCGCGCCCGCATCGTCGGCAGCCGTACCTTCGGCAAAGGCTCGGTGCAGACGGTGTTGCCGCTGGACAACGGCGACTCGGTGAAACTGACCACCGCGCGCTATTACACGCCCAGCGGGCGGTCGATCCAGGCCACCGGCATCGTGCCGGAGGTGGAGTTGACCGCCGAAGCGGACGAGGCCACCCAGGACCTGCCGCCCAGCCTGGTCGACTACAGCGAGGCCAGCCTGCCCGGCCACCTGCACGGTGACGATGAGGCCGACGGTGGCAAGGCCGGCGTGGTGTTGCCGGGTGACGCGCCGATCCAGCAGGCGTTGCAGGAACTCAAGCAGCCCGGCTCGGTGGTCGCCGCGCAGGCCGCTGCGGCAGCCGCGGCAAAGGCAAAGCCCGCCGCCGCCACACCGGCGCCAGCACCGGCAACGCCCTCGGCACCGGCCAAGCCGGAGGCTGTCCAAGCGCCGGCGAAGGCAGCACCGTCCACGCCCGTGGAGCCGGCTGACACGCCCGAGCCGGTGGACGGCGACAAGTAATACAGACAAGGCCCCGCATCGCGGGGCCTTTTTCCAGGTGATTCAGCGTGGCTTGCCGGGCAGCGGGAAGGGCGTGACTACCTTCTCGCCGGTGGCTGCGTCGCGGATGGAGGACTGGCCCTTTTTCTCCACTTCCTCGATGCGCACGATGCTCTGCATCGGCAGGTGCAGCACCCGGGTGTCGCCGAACTCCTCGCGCAGGCGCTCTTCGGTGGGGTCGACCACCAGCCCGTCGTGGATGTCGAACACCAGCTCGGCGATCTCGTTGAAGCCCCACAGGTGGCTGCCGCCGACGCGCCGTGCATACAGCTCGTAGACCTTGCCGTGGTTGAGGAAGGTGACCTTGTACAGGGGTTTGCTGCTCATCGCCTGATTATAGAAGCCGGCTCAGAAGCCGTGGTTCTTGCGCAGCTTGCGGGCAATGGCGGCACGGATGTACAGGCCGTAGACGATCCCGAACAGGAAGCCGGCCACATGTGCCGACCAGGCCACCATGCCGAAGCTGGGGCCGATGTAGGCAAACACCACCTGCAGTGCTGCCCAGACCCCGATCAACAGGAAGGCGGGGGCACGGACGAACTCCAGGAACAGGCCCAGGGGCAGCACCACGCCCAGCCGGGCACCGGGGAACAGGGTCAGGTAGGCCCCCATCAACGCCGACACCGCACCGCTGGCCCCGATGATGATGCGGTCCGGTGTACCCATCGCATACAGGGCCGCCAGGTTGGCCACCGCACCGCCGGCCAGGAACAACAGCAGCAGGCGCCAAGGACCGAGCACACGCTCGGCCGGCAGCCCGAAGATCAGCAGGAACACCAGGTTGCCGAGCAGGTGCAGCCAGTCGGCGTGCAGGAACAGGGCGGTGAACAGCCGCAGGACGCTGCCGTCGCTCAGCGCCGCCCACCAGTCCTGCGGGTTGCCCAGTCCGGTGGACAAGGCGCCCCAGTCCATCCAGAGCGAGCGGCGAGCCTCATCCGGCCGTGAGATCGACCACAGGAAGGCCAGCCAGATGACCGTGAACAGCAACGGCACGGCCCAGCGGAGGCCCGGCTTCTTGCGGGAGGGGATCGAGACGAACATCGGGCTGCAAGCCTAACCCGGCACCGTCATCCGGGGGAGGCATAATTTTTCCGGCCGACGTTATTGTTTAGTTAATGCCCCTGAGTGATACTGCATACGGCGTCGTATGTCGGGAGGGGACTCCGGCGCGCTCCCAGGCCGTCCTGGCGGACTGGAAGTGCAGGCGCAAAAACGACCACCACCGTTTACGGAGAGACATTCGAACATGACCGCTTCCACGTTTGCCCGCGTCACCGCACTGGCTGTCGGCATCGCCGGCGCCCTGGCTTTCGGCCACGCCCATGCTGCCGCCTTCCAGCTGAAGGAAAACAGCGCCAAGGGCCTGGGCCGCGCTTTCGCAGGTTCGACCAGCGCCTGGGGCGATGCCTCCGTCGTGGCGACCAACCCGGCCTCGATGCGTCTGCTGGACGGCCGCCAGTTCCAGGCCGACGTGAGCGCCATCAGCTTCTCGGCTGACTTCAAGAGCGAAGGCGGCCGTTACGTCGGCCCGACCGGCCCGGGCACCGGCACCCCGATCGGTGGCGGCAATGGCGGCGATGCCGGCATGATCGCGCCGGTTCCGGCCGCTTACCTGCACATCCCGTTCGGCGAGAACGACAACATGCACTTCGGTGCGTCGCTGACCGTGCCGTTCGGCTTCACCACCGAATACGACAAGGATTGGGTGGGCCGCTACCACGGCATCAAGACCGACCTGAAGGCCATCGACCTGGGCGCTTCGTTCTCCTACGACGTGAACCCGTACGTGTCCTTCGGCGCCGGCGTGTTCGTCGAGCACCTGACCATCGAGCTGACCAGCGCGATCGACTTCGGTACCGCGCTGTATGCCAGCCCGGGTGGCGCGCAGCTGGGCTTCCGTCCGGGTAATGCCGACGGTTCCTACAAGGTGGAAGGCGACAACAATGCCTTCGGCTGGACCATCGGCGGCACCTTCAGCCCGACCGAAGACACCAACATCGCGCTGAGCTACCGCTCCAAGGTCGAGCACAAGATCACCGGCGGCAAGGCCACCTTCAACGTGCCGCCGACCGCCGCTGCCGTGCTGGCACAGGCACGTCCGGGCCAGTACGTGAACACCTCGGGCAAGGCCACCCTGGAGCTGCCGGCCTCGGCAACCCTGAGCGTGACCCACCGCATCAATGACCGCTGGACCGTGATGGGCGACGTGACCCGCACCGCCTGGTCGCCGTCGTTCGACACCGTGACCATCGACTTCGCCTCGAACCAGCCGGACCAGGATCTGCCGTTCAAGTACAACGACACGACCTTCACCTCGATCGGTACCGAGTACAAGCTGTCCGACACCCTCACCCTGCGTGGCGGCGTTGCCTACGACCAGAGCCCGACCAGCAACGAGCACCGTGACGTGCGCGTGCCGGACGTGACCCGCAAGTGGCTGTCGGTCGGCCTGGGCTGGACCCCGTCCGAGCGTACCGAGTTCAACTTCGGTTACACCCACCTGTTCACCGACGAGCCGTCGATCAACCTGGTCTCGGCCACGGGTAGCACGCTGAAGGGCAAGTACGATGTGGGTGGCGACGTGCTCGCCGCTTCGATCAACTACAAGTTCTGATCGAGCCCCGTAGTGATGCAGCAGAAGGCCCCGCGCAAGCGGGGCTTTTTGTTTGGGAGAGGCAAAGGCACCCCTCCCCGGCCCTCCCCTTCGCTTCGCGAAAGGGAGGGGGAAGAGCAACCGCAGCTGCAACTGCAACTGCAACCGCAGTGGTCCGGCCCTCGTCGTTTCATGTGGGTGCGGCCAAACAAAAACCCCGCTTTCGCGGGGTTCTTGTTTGTTCCTGCGGCAGTGCGATCAGTCGCCCAGGGTCAGCAGCGAGGCGTTGCCGCCGGCGGCGGTGGTGTTCACCGTCACCGTCTTTTCGGTGGCGAAGCGCAGCAGGTAGTGCGGGCCGCCGGCCTTGGGGCCGGTGCCGGACAGGCCCTGGCCGCCGAACGGCTGCACGCCGACCACCGCGCCGATCTGGTTGCGGTTGACGTACACGTTGCCGACGTTGACGCGCGCGGCGATGCGGTCAACCGTCTCGTCGATGCGCGAATGCACGCCCAGGGTCAGGCCGTAGCCGGTGGCGTTGATCTGGTCGATCACCGCGTCCAGCTGATCGGCCTTCCAGCGGATCACGTGCAGCACCGGCCCGAAGATTTCCTTGTGCAGCTGGCCCAGGTCCTTCAGCTCGTAGGCGCGCGGGGCGAAGAAGGTGCCGTTGGCGGCTTCGCCGGACAGCGGTGCGGTGGCGATCAGGCGGGCTTCGGCGTCCATGCGTGCGGCATGGTCGGTGAGGATCTGCAGTGCGTCGGCGTCGATGACCGGGCCGACGTCGGTGGACAGCTCGCCCGGGTTGCCGATCTTCAGTTCGGCCATCGCGCCAGCCAGCATGCCCATCACCTTGTCGGCGATGTCGTCCTGCACGAACAGCACGCGTGCGGCCGAGCAACGCTGGCCGGCCGAGGTGAAGGCCGAGGCGATCGCGTCCTTGACCAGCTGTTCCGGCAGCGCCGAGGAGTCGGCGATGAAGGCGTTCTGGCCGCCGGTCTCGGCGATCAGTACGCCGATGGCGGCATCGCGTGCGGCCATCGCGCGGTTGATGGCGCGGGCGGTCTCGGTGGAGCCGGTGAAGGCCACGCCGGCCACGCGCGGGTCGGCGGTGAGCGCGGCACCGACGGTGGCGCCATCGCCCGGCAGGAACTGCAGCACGCCTTCCGGCACGCCGGCGTCGAGCAGCAGCTTCACCGCGTAGTAGCCGACCAGGTTGGTCTGCTCGGCCGGCTTGGCGATGACGCTGTTGCCGGCGGCCAGCGCGGCGCTGACCTGGCCCAGGAAGATCGCCAGCGGGAAGTTCCACGGGCTGATGCAGACGAATACGCCGCGGCCATGCAGCTGCAGTTCGTTGGATTCACCGGTCGGGCTGGGCAGCTTCTCGGCGCTGCCGAACTGCTCGCGTGCCTGCTTGGCGTAGTAGCGCAGGAAGTCCACCGCCTCGCGCACTTCGGCGACGCTGTCGGGCAGGCTCTTGCCGGCTTCCTTCACGCACAGCGCCATGAACTCGGCGATGCGGGCTTCCAGCTGGTCGGCGGCGTGTTCGAGGATGGCGGCGCGGCTGGCGGCCGGGGTGCGGTTCCAGGCCGGCTGCGCGGCCACCGCGTTGGCCAGTGCCTGCTGCACGGTGGCGCTGTCGGCGGCTTGCCACTGGCCGACCACTTCACGGCTGTCGGCCGGGTTGGTCACCGGCAGCGTGGCGCCGGTGCTGGTCGCGCCCGGCACCAGCGGTGCTGCCTGCCACGGCTTAATGGCAGCGTGCAGCTGCTGGGCGAGGGCACGCAGGTCGTTGTCGTTGGCGAGGTTGATGCCCATGGAATTGTTCCTGTCGTGGTTCTGGCTGCGCAGCAGGTCGATGGGCAGCGGGATCTTGGGATGCGGGATGGACGCGAACGAGGACACCGCCTCGACCGGATCGCGGATCAGGTCGTCGATGGACACGTCCTCGTCGGTGATGCGGTTGACGAAGCTGGAGTTGGCGCCGTTCTCGAGCAGGCGACGCACCAGATACGGCAGCAGGTCCTCGTGCGAACCCACCGGCGCGTAGACGCGGCAGGGCACGTTGAGGCGGTCGGCCGGGATCACCTCGGCGTACAGGTCATCGCCCATGCCGTGCAGCTTCTGGTGCTCGTAGGTGCGGCCCTGCGCGATCTGCTTGACCGCGGCGATGGTGGCTGCGTTGTGGGTGGCGAACATCGGGTACAGCGTGTCGCTGTGGCCAAACAGGCGCTTGGCGCAGGCGATGTAGGACACGTCGGTGTTCTGCTTGCGGGTGAACACCGGGTAGCCGGCCAGGCCTTCGATCTGGGCGCGCTTGATCTCCGCGTCCCAGTAGGCGCCCTTGACCAGCCGCACCTGCAGCTTGTGGCCGATGCGACGGGCCAGGTCGGCCAGGTAGTCGATCGTGTACGGGGTGCGCTTCTGGTAGGCCTGCACCACGATGCCGAAGCCTTCCCAGCCCTTGAGCGAGGGATCGCTGACCACGCGCTCGATGATGTCCAGCGACAGCTCCAGGCGGTCGGTTTCCTCGGCGTCGACGGTGCAGCCGATGCCGTAGGACTTGGCCAGCTGGGCCAGCTCCAGCACGCCGGGGACCAGGTCCTTGAGCACGCGCTCGCGCTTGGCATGCTCGTAGCGCGGGTACAGCGCCGAAAGCTTGATCGAGATACCGTGCGAGGCGGTGACGTCGCCGTCGGCCTTGCCGCCGCGGGCGATGTTGTCGCCACCGATGGCGTGAATGGCGCGGCGGTAGTCCTCCAGGTAGCGCAGCGCGTCCTTCATGGTCAGCGCGCCTTCGCCGAGCATGTCGAAGGAGTAGCGGTAGTTGCTGTTGTCGCCCTTGTGCGAGCGCGACAGTGCTTCGTCGATGGTGCGGCCCATGACGAACTGGTGGCCCATGATCTTCATGGCCTGGCGCACGGCCAGGCGGATCACCGGCTCGCCGACGCGGCCGATCAGCCTCTTGAACGCACCATGCACGTCGCGCTTGGTGGCGTCGGCGAGGTCGACCAGGTGGCCGGTCAGCATCAGGCCCCAGGTGGAGGCATTGACCAGCACCGAGTCGGACTGGCCCATGTGCTTCTTCCAGTCCGCTTCGCCGAGCTTGTCGCGGATCAGCTTGTCGGCGGTTTCCTGGTCGGGGATGCGCAGCAGCGCTTCGGCCACGCACATCAGCAGCACGCCTTCCTCGCTGCCGAGGTCGTACTGGCGCATGAAAGCCTCGATCGCGCCCTGGTTCTTGGCGCGCGCGCGCACGCGGCGCACCAGGTCGGCGGCGGTGGCCTGCACCTGCGCCTGCTCGGCGGCGGGCAGGCGCGCCTGCGCCAGCAGTTCACGGACGTGGATGGTTTCGTCCTTCAGCCAACCATCGGTGATGGCCTGTCGCAGTGCGGCAGGTACCGGTGGCAGCTCGGGCGAAAGCAGGGCTTCCGCGGAGGGAGCGACAGCAGTGGAAGGTGTTGCGTTCATGCCTGGGACCAGGGTTGTCGGATTCGGCCATTTTAATCCTTGCCGGCGGTTTTCCCAGTCCCCCTGGCGTCCTTTCACCCGGCCGAAAGCCTTGTGTGGCAGGCGTTTCGGTAAAGCGAGAGGTGCATTTCCAGTTTGTGCCGAAACCGTCAAATTATCCGCCGATGTTTGGCGGGCTGGCGGCGATTCGAGTGTGCGCTGCAACAATCCGACATCGATGAATGGAAGCTTGCCGGTGTGAATTTGCAGGGCTACCATCGGGTCGTTTTCCGCGGTACGGACGCGGTTGCGACATGATCCAGATGCTTCGGTCGGTTTCCGATGGCTCACATGCGCAGCTGGTGCTGCATCCCCCACGGGCGCTCACGGCCCGGCAGTTCGTCCTGTTGTTCGCCGCGTTGGCTGGACTGATGGTGTTCACCGCAGGCCTGGGTTGGCTGTCCGGGAACGTCTTCGCTCCGGTCTTCGCGTTGGTGCATTGCTTGCTGGTGGGTTGGGCGTTGCGTGCGGCTTGGCGCAGCGGCGACCGCCGGGAAGAGATCCGGGTAGGACCGGACTGCGTGGAGATGATCCCCGCGGCCGGGAGTTCACCGGTGTTCCGGGCACACCCGTATTGGGTGCGGCTGGTCACCGGAGAGGGACGGGTCCTGCTGGTTTCCAGTGGAAAGCGGGTGGAAGTGGGGAGTTTCCTCGCACCTGCCGAACGCCAGGAACTTGCGGCGGCACTTGAAGGCTTGCTCGCAGCCAGCAATGGCTGCAAACCGACGACGTCAAGGGTCTAGGCATGAAGCAAAGCAGCGGGTGGGGCGGGAAGTTGAAGTACGGATGCATGCTGGCAGCCATGGCGCTGTCGGCACCTGTGGCGTGGGCGCAGTCCGCCGACCCCAAGGAGTGGCAGCTCAACATGGGCAAGGGCGTGACCCATACCGCGCGCATGGCGTGGGAAGCCCACATGGTGGCGCTGTGGGTCTGCGTGGTGATCGGCGTGCTGGTGTTCGGCGCGCTGTTCTACGCGGTGTTCAAGTTCCGCAAGTCCAAGGGAGCGGTGGCCGCGCAGTTCAGCCACAACACCAAGGCCGAGATCATCTGGACCGTCATTCCCATTGTGATCCTGGTGGTGATGGCCTGGCCGGCCACGGCCAAGCTGATCGCCATGTACGACACCCGCGATTCGGAGATGACGGTGAAGATCACCGGCTATCAATGGATGTGGAAGTACGAATATCTGGGCGAGGATGTCGCCTTCACCAGCCGCCTGGACCGCAAGTCCGACGAGCTGCGGCAGAGCGGGGCGGTGCCGACCCTGGCCACCGATCCGCATTACCTGCTGGACGTGGACAACGCGCTGGTGCTGCCGGTCGATACCAAGGTCCGCTTCGTCATCACCTCCGATGACGTGATCCACGCCTGGTGGGTGCCGGCGCTGGGCTGGAAGCAGGACGCGGTGCCGGGCTTCATCAACGAGCGCTGGACCAACATCGAGGAAGTCGGCGTCTACCGCGGCCAGTGCGCCGAGCTGTGCGGCAAGGACCATGGCTTCATGCCGATCGTGGTCAAGGCCGTGTCCAAGGAAGACTTCAAGACCTGGCTGGCCTCGCGCAAACCCGCACCCGCGGCGGAGGCGGCACCGGCCGCTGCACCCGCGGCGCCGGCCTCCGAGCAAGCACCGCAACCGGAAGCCGCGCCGGCGACGCCGGCCGCGACCGGCGCCTGATCCCACTGCGTGCCGGCCGGCAGGCCGGCGCGATGCCTGGAAACTGGATTAACGAGGTGTAGTTGCAATGGCGAACTCCGCAGTGGATCACTCCGAGCACCACGGTCACCACCAAAGCTTCTTCGAACGCTGGTTCTTCTCCACCAACCACAAGGACATCGGTACGCTGTACCTGCTCTTCAGCTTCACGATGTTCATCATCGGCGCGTTCATGTCGGTGCTGATCCGCTGGGAGCTGATGGAGCCCGGCCTGCAACACATGAAGCCGGAATTCTTCAACCAGATGACCACCGTGCATGCGCTGGTGATGATCTTCGGTGGCGTGATGCCGGCCTTCGTCGGCCTGGCCAACTGGATGATCCCGCTGCAGATCGGCGCGCCGGACATGGCGCTGCCGCGCATGAACAACTGGTCGTTCTGGCTGCTGCCGGTGGCCTTCACCCTGCTGCTGATGACGCTGTTCCTGCCCGGTGGCGCCCCTGCTGGTGGTTGGACGCTGTACCCGCCGCTGTCGCTGCAGGGCGGCTACAACGTGGCCTTCAGCGTGTTCGCCATCCACGTGGCCGGCATCAGTTCGATCATGGGCGCGATCAACATCATCGCCACCGTGTTGAACATGCGCGCGCCGGGCATCGACCTGCTGAAGATGCCGATCTTCTGCTGGACCTGGCTGATCACCGCGTTCCTGCTGATCGCGGTGATGCCGGTGCTGGCCGGTGCGGTGACCATGCTGCTGACCGACAAGTTCTTCGGTACCAGCTTCTTCAACGCCGCCGGTGGCGGTGACCCGGTGATGTACCAGCATATCTTCTGGTTCTTCGGTCACCCGGAGGTCTACATCATGATCCTGCCGGCGTTCGGCGTGGTCAGCGAGATCCTCCCCACCTTCAGCCGCAAGCCGCTGTTCGGTTACCAGGCGATGGTGTACGCAACTGCCGCCATCGCCTTCCTGTCCTTCATCGTGTGGGCGCACCACATGTTCACGGTAGGCATGCCGCTGGGTGGCGAGATCTACTTCATGTTTGCCACGATGCTGATCTCGATCCCGACCGGCGTGAAGGTGTTCAACTGGGTCAGCACGATGTGGGAGGGCTCGCTGACGTTCGAAACGCCGATGCTGTTCTCCATCGCCTTCGTCATCCTGTTCACCATCGGTGGCTTCTCCGGCCTGATGCTGGCCATCGTGCCGGCCGACTTCCAGTACCACGACACCTACTTCGTGGTGGCGCACTTCCATTACGTGCTGGTCACCGGCGCGGTGCTGGCGCTGATCGCGGCGGTGTACTACTGGTGGCCGAAGTGGACCGGTCGCATGTACAACGAGTTCTGGGGCAAGTTCCATTTCTGGTGGACGATGGTGTTCGTCAACCTGCTGTTCTTCCCGCAGCACTTCCTGGGCCTGGCCGGCATGCCGCGCCGCATCCCCGACTACAACCCGGTGTTCGCCGACTGGAACCTGGTCAGCTCGATCGGTGCGTTCGGCATGTTCGTCACCCCGTTCCTGATGGCCGGCATCCTGTTGTCCTCGCTGCGCAGCGGCAAGCGTGCCGAAGCGCGTGCCTGGGAAAGCGCCAGGGGCCTGGAATGGACCGTGCCGTCGCCGGCACCGGCGCACACTTTCACCGTCCCGCCGGTGATCAAGCCGGGCGACCTGGCCCACGACGACGTGACCCATTGAGGAGCAGGGCATGAACAGCCAGTGGCAACCCGATGAACTGGCCCAGCGTCGTCGGCGTGCACGCCGCACCGCGCTGGTGGTGGGCGTGATCGCGGTGGCGGTGTACGTCGGCTTCATCCTGTCCGGGGTGCTGGCGCAGTGACCACGCCTGCGCCCAAGCCCGCCCGCAATGCCGGCATGGTCCGGCTGATCGGCGTCGCGCTGGGCGTGTTCGTGCTGACCTTCTCGCTGGTGCCGCTGTACCGCATCGCCTGCGAGAAGGTGTTCGGCGTGCGGCTGGAACGCGGCGCCAGCCAGGCGGCGGCCACGCATGACGGTGCCGGCAAGGCCCGGCGCACGGTGCGGGTGGAGTTCGATGGTGGCGTGAACTCCAAGCTGCCGTGGGCGTTCCATCCGGAAAAGCTGACGATGGACGTGGTGCCGGGTGAGTTGAACGAGGCCCTGTACTACGCCCGCAACGAAAGCGAACGGCCGCTGGTCGGCAGCGCGGTGCCGTCGGTGGCGCCGGCGCGTGCCTCCGGCTTCTTCAACAAGACCGAATGCTTCTGCTTCACCGCGCAGACCCTGCAGGCCGGGGAGCAGCGCGAGATGCCGGTACGCTTCATCGTCGACCCGGACCTGCCGGACGACGTGAGCACCATCACCCTGTCGTACACGTTCTACAAGAATGATGCGCTGACCGAGCAGCTGGCCCCGGCTTCGACCGCGGCTGCCGCCCATGCAGCTCCCTGATCACGGACCCGGAAGCAACGCCATGGCCCACAACACGCCTGATGCCAACGTCTACTTCGTGCCGAGCCAGAGCAAATGGCCCTTCGTCGGCTCGATCGCCATGCTGGTGCTGATGGTGGGGGTGGCCAGCTGGCTCAACGACGCCAGCTGGGGGCGCTGGACCTTCTTCGTCGGGCTGGCGATGCTGGTGTTCACCCTGTTCCTCTGGTTCGGCGACGTCATCCGCGAATCGGTGGCCGGCAACTACAACCGGCAGGTCGACGGCTCGTTCCGGATGGGGATGATCTGGTTCATCTTCTCCGAGGTGATGTTCTTCGGCGCGTTCTTCGGCGCGCTGTTCTACACGCGCAACATGGGCCTGCCGTGGCTCGGTGGCGAAGGCCATGGCGTGGCGACCAACGACCTGCTGTGGAGCGGTTACTCGGCGGCCTGGCCGACCAACGGCCCGGCCGATATCGGCGGCGCGTTCCAGACCATCCCGGCGTGGGGCCTGCCGCTGATCAACACGTTGATCCTGTTGACCTCCGGCGTGACCCTGACCATCGCCCACCATGCACTGAAGGCCGGCAACCGCATGCAGCTGCTGACCTGGCTGGGGTTGACCATCGTGCTCGGCTGCGTGTTCCTGACGTTGCAGGCCGAGGAATACATCCATGCCTACAAGGAGCTGAACCTGACGCTGGGTTCGGGCATCTACGGCTCCACGTTCTTCATGCTGACCGGCTTCCACGGTGCCCACGTGGCGCTGGGCACGATCATGCTGATCGTGATGTGGTTGCGTGCGGCCAAGGGGCATTTCACCCGAGACAACCATTTCGGCTTCGAAGCGGCGGCGTGGTACTGGCACTTCGTCGACGTGGTGTGGCTGATGCTGTTCCTGTTCGTCTACGTGCTCTGATCGACGCGGACGCTTGGCACGCAGGGAGGTGAAGCGCTGATGGGCTTCACTCCCGTTCTGCTGCGACTCAGCCGCCGACGCCGTGCGGCTTGATCCAGCCGGTGTAGATGCCCAGCCCGACCAGCAGGATCAGCACCACCGACAGGACGATGCGCCGCGTGAGCGCGTTGACCGTGCGTTTGGTCTGGCCACGATCGATCATCAGGTAGTAGAGGCCGGCTCCCAGATTCCAGACGATGACGATCAGAAACGCGATTACCAGCAAGGTCTTCAACGAATCGTTCATGCGCGGCCCGATGGGTGAATTGGCAACGCTATATCACCCGCTCCGGGGCCGCTTGTCATGACGCGACAGCACACAAGCGCGTTCGGCTGGTCGTTGGCGCTGTTGGTGGCGACGGTGTTCTGCGGCCTGGGCGTCTGGCAGCTGCAGCGCATGCACGAGAAGCAGGCCCTGCTGGACCAGGTGCCGCCCGGGCGCGAGAAGGCGATGACCGTACGGCAGGCCATGCAGGCGCCGCGGGTGCTGCACTGGGTGCGCGACCGGCTGCAGTTCCTGCCCGGCAGCATCCTGCTGGACAACCAGCTGCGCCACGGCCGGGCCGGGGTGAAGGTCTACCAGCCGGCGCGCGCCGACGACGGGCAGGTGGTGCTGGTGGACCTGGGCTGGCTGCCGTTGCCGGCGGACCGGCGGATGCCGGCGATCACGCCGCAGCCGGGCGTACAGACGCTGGAAGGCCTCTGGGCCCCCCCCCCTTCGGCGGGGCTGGCGCTGGGCCCGGCACTGGCAGCGGCCGACCAGCCGCGGACCTGGCTGGCCACGCGCATCGAATTGCCGGCCATTTCCCGCGCGCTGGGAGTGGCGGATGCGCCCATGGCCCCGCAGGTGCTGCGGCTGGATCCTGCGTTGCCGCTGGGATACGAGCGCGACCTGGAGTTGCTGCCCAACACGCTGCCGCCGTCACGCCACCTCGGCTACGCGGTGCAATGGTTCGCGATGGCCTTGGCGGTGCTGGTGATCGCCGTGGTGCTGCAATGGCGGCGCGGGCGGGCCAGGCGGTGATGGGGCGATGCCGCCGCGCGGGCAGGAGCCGTTTCTCCCGGGTCCGTTCGATTCTCCGGCAGCGCCACGGGCGTTCATCGGCCCGTCTGCCGATGGCATGCAGGGCGCTGCTCGTCATTCCTTTCTTCCCGGCGTTGGCGCAGGGCGGGGAATGGCCACGGTTGCCCACCGACAGACGTTCGAGTTCACTGGTTCACATGGGAAACTGCCACGCATGAATGCCCTCACGCCCGAACAGCTTGCCGTCCGCAACAAGGGCCGCCGCGTGCTGCTGCTGATCTTCGCGATGTTCTTCGGTTCGATGGCGCTGGCCGGCATCCTGCGTTTCTCCGGCTGGACCCCGCAGATCAACCGCAACCATGGGCAGCTGTACGAGCCGCCGATCGATCTGCGCCAGGAACCGCTGCGGCTGGCCGACGGCCAGCCCTATGCCTGGAATCCGGCCGAACGCACCTGGCGCATCGTGCTGGCACCGCCGGCCGATTGCGCACCGGCCTGCGTCACTTTGTCGCAGCAATTGGACAAGGTCTGGCAGCTGTTCGGGCATAACGCGGATAATGTCGAGATATTGTGGCTGGGCTCGCCGCCGGCAGCGGTGGCGGTCACGCCGGCACTGAAGGTGCTGCAGGCCCAGCCCGCGTTCCGGGCGAAGCTGCCGGGTGTCGATGACCCGGCTGGAACCCCGGTGTATGTGATTGATCCCAATGGCTTTGTGGTGTTGCGCTATGCGCCCGGCTTCGAACCCGGTGGATTGCGGGCCGACCTTTCCAGGCTGTTGAAACTGAAGTGAGTCCCGTTCGATGAATGCCCACGCGCGTCCGGCGCTGTACCGCAATTTCCACCGCCTGGCGTGGTTCGCACTGATCATGACCGCCAGCACGATCATGTTCGGTTCGTTCGTGCGGCTGTCCGATGCCGGGCTGAGCTGCCCGGACTGGCCGACCTGCTACGGCCGCGTGACCTGGCCGCAGACCCAGATGGAAGCCGCCCAGCACGTGGCCAGCGAGATCCGCCCGCTGGAGAGCCACAAGGCCTGGCGCGAGCAGGTGCATCGCTTCCTGGCCGGCCTGCTCGGCGTCGAGGTGCTGACCCTGGCGCTGCTGGCGGCACGCCGGCGCCGGCATGGCATCGCCCAGATCGTCACCGCCTCGGTGCTGGTGGCGCTGGCCATTCCCCTGTATATGCGCGGCGAGCACGTGGCTTCGAGCGTGCTGGCCATCGGCGGCGAGGCGATCCTGCTGCTGGCGGCGCTGCGCTGGTCCAACATCGACCTGGCACGGGCGGCGGTGCTGACCCTGGCGGTGGTGGTGTTCCAGGCCCTGCTGGGCATGTGGACGGTGACCTGGCTGCTCAAGCCGATCGTGGTGATGGGCCATCTGCTCGGTGGCATGGCCATGTTCGGCCTGCTGGTGTGGATGGCCTGGCGGGCCACGCACCTGCCGATCACCTTGGCCGAGGCGCCGCGCCTGCGCTGGTGGCTGCGTGCCGGCCTGGCCCTGCTGGTGCTGCAGATCGCGCTCGGTGGCTGGGTCAGCGCCAACTACGCGGCGCTGGCCTGCGGTGGCGGCAGCGTGTCGCTGGACAACTTCCCGCGCTGCGTCAGCCAGTGGTGGCCGCAGCAGAACTACGGCGAAGGCTTCACCCTGTGGCGCGGCATCGGCGTGGATTACGAAGGTGGCGTGCTCGACGGCGCCTCGCGCATCGCGATCCAGATGGCGCACCGGATGATGGCCGTCGTGGTGTCGCTGTACCTGCTGGTGCTGTCGGTCCGCATGTTCCGCCTGCCCGGCATGCGCGGATGGTCGACCGCATTGGGCCTGCTGGTGTTGTTGCAGATCAGCCTGGGCGTGCTCAACGTCAAGCTGGCCCTGCCGCTGGCGGTGGCGGTGATGCACAGCGGCGGGGCAGTGGCGCTGTTGTTCGTGCTGGTGTCGTTGCTCGCACGCCTGCGTGCCCCGGAGTGATGGCATGAGCGCGACCTGGCAAGACTATTGGGACCTGACCAAGCCCAAGGTGGTGGCACTGATCGTGTTCACCGCCCTGGTGGGCATGTGCCTGGCCATCCCGACCCTGCCGACCACCGCGCAGGTGGTGTCCGGTGCGGTGGGTTTCATCGGCATCTGGTTGTCGGCGGCCGCCGCGGCAGCGATCAACCAGCTGCTGGACGCGCGCATCGACGCGCAGATGGCACGCACCTCGTGGCGGCCACTGGTGGTGGGCAAGGTCACGCCGCGCCAGGTGCTGGTGTTCGCCGGCGCGCTGACGGCGCTGTCGATGACCCTGCTGGTGCTGTGGGTGAACGTGATCACCGCGGTGCTCACGTTTGCCTCGCTGATCGGCTATGCGGTGATCTACACCGTGTACCTGAAGCGGGCGACGTCGCAGAACATCGTCATCGGCGGCCTGGCCGGCGCCACACCGCCGCTGCTGGGCTGGGCGGCGGTGACCGGCATGCAGGGCAGCTCCGATTGGGCCTATGCCTCGCTGCTGGTGCTGATCATCTTCGTGTGGACGCCGCCGCACTTCTGGGCGCTGGCGATCTTCCGCCGCGCCGACTACGCCAAGGCCGACGTGCCGATGCTGCCGGTGACCCACGGCGTGCCGCATACGCGCCGGCAGATCCTGATCTACACCGTGGTACTGGTGGTGGTGACGCTGCTGCCGGTGGCGATCGGCATGAGCGGGATGTTCTACCTGGGCGGTGCCAGCGTGTTGAACATCGTGTTCCTGTGGTACGCATGGAAGATGCAGGACCCACCGGACGAAATGTTCAACATGAAGACGTTCTGGTATTCCATCGTCTACCTGATGGCGCTGTTTGCCTTCCTGCTGGTGGACCACTGGTTGCTGCCCTGGCTGTGAAGCCGGGCCGTTCTACCGTGTAGGAGCGGCCTCGGCCGCGAAGCCGGTAAGGCGCCACCGTTGATGAACCCCGTCCACCCGTAGCGTCCGTGATGGCGTGCTTTGCTGCGGACCGCATGTCTATCGGCATCGCGGCCGAGGCCGCTCCTACGGGGCTTTTTGTTTGGCGGCGTAGCGTTGGGCGACCATCGAGCAGACGATCAGCTGGATCTGGTGGTAGATCATGATCGGCAACACGATCGCACCGAGGCTGCCGCCGGCGAACAGCACCTTGGCGATCGGCACGCCGGTGGCCAGGCTCTTCTTGGAGCCGCAGAACACGATGGGGATCTCGTCCTCGCGGCTGAAGCCCAGCCTGCGCGCGAGCCAGGTGATGCCGGGCATGGCGATGGCCAGCAACACCACGGCGATCACCGCGGTGGTCAGCAGCGAGACCAGCGGCGTCTTGGTCCACAGGCCTTCGTTGACCGACTCACCGAAGGCGGCATACACCACCAGCAGCACCGTGCCCTGGTCGGTGTAGCGCAACAGCGGGCGCTGTCGTTCCACCCAGCCGCCGATCACCGGGCGCAGCAGGTGGCCGGCGACGAAGGGCACCAGCAGTTGCAGCATGATCGCGCCGACCGCATGCAGCGGGTTGGCCATGCCGCCCTGCGTGCCGGCCAGCAGGGTCATCAGCAACGGGGTCAGGAACACCCCGAGGATGCTCGACAGCGACGCGGCGCAGACCGCGGCCGGCACGTTGCCACCGGCCATCGAGGTGAAGGCGATCGACGATTGCACGGTGGAGGGCAGGGTGCACAGGAACAGCACGCCCAGGTACAGCTCCGGTGTCAGCAGCGCGCCGGACAGCGGCTTGAAGGCCAGCCCCAGCAGCGGGAACAGCACGAACGTGCAGGCCAGGATCACCAGGTGCAGGCGCCAGTGCAGCATGCCGGCGATGATCGACTCGCGCGACAGCCGCGCGCCGTGCAGGAAGAACAGCGCGGCGATGGCGATGTCGGTGAAGTGGTCGAAGCCGCGTGCCAACGCGCCGCTCATCGGCAACACGGTGGCCAGCGCGATGGTGACGAGCAGCGCGAGGGTGAAGTTGTCAGGCCGCAGGCGCGACCACCAGCGTTTCATCAGGCAGGGGTTCCTCGATCAGGTGCGGGTGAAGGCATGCTCAGGGGACAGGGGCCTCGATGGCGCTGCGCGCGCTGGCTTCCAGCGAGGTCATGCCGGCCGCGCGGCCGAGCTGCAATGCGTCGTCGGTGGAGGCACCTTCGAGCCGGGCATTGAGCAGGGCCAGCAGTGCACCGGCACGGTTGCCCGACGCGCAGTGCAGCAGGGTGGTGCCGTCGTCTTGTGCGAGCAGGCGCTGCAGGGTGCGCGCGTTGGCCGTGGTGAGGTCGGCGGCGCCGGCAATGGGCAGGCGGACATAACGCAGGCCGAGCTGCTCGGCCTGCGCGCCTTCGTCGTAGCCGCGGTCTTCCTCGGGCCGACGCAGGTCGATGACGGTGGTGACGCCGGAGCGTGCGGCATCGCGCAGCTGTTGCGCGCTGGGTTGGCCGGCGGTGAGCAACTGCGGGCGGGGCTGGCGCAGCGGAGCGTCGGTGGCCATCGCATCGGCCGATGCAAGCACGGCCAGCAGCAGGAGCGAACGGAAACCAGTCATCGAACAACCTCCGGTGGACGGGTCAGCGCAGCGTGGCCCGGGTCTTGAGCAACTCGCGCAGCTCGTACTTGTCGGCTTCATCCAGGCCCTGCTGGCGCTGCTTGGCCTGCAGTTCATCCAGGCGTTGCTGCAGCAGTTGTTTTTCGAGCTGGTTGATGGCGTCCTGCAGTTCTTGGCCCCAGCTGGCCTCATCACCGGGCAGGGCGATGGCGGCGAGCTTGTGCAGCGCGGCCTGTTCCTCGCGCTCGTTGAAATGCTCCAGCAGCGCGCCGGTGCTGATGTCCGGGCGTTGCTCGACCAGCTGCAGCAGTTCCAGCAGCAGCTCGATGCCGGGCAGGCGCAGGCCGCCGATGGCGTGGTGGCCATGCAGGTTCATGGCCAGTGATGGCTGCTGCAGCAGGATGGCGATGGCCGCGCGCACCAGGCTGCGCTTCTGCACCGGCATCACGTTGCCGCGTGCGGCCGGCCGCGCTGCGGCGCTGGCAGGCACGGAGCTGTTTGCGCCGATGCCGGTCAGGCGCGCCAGCTCCTGCTTCATCAGGTCGCCGAAGGCACCGTCGGGGATCTGCGCCAGCATCGGCCGCGCGCGTTCGGCCAGGCGGGCCTTGCCGTCCAGCGTGCCGAGGTTGATCTCGCGGCTGAGCTCGTCGAAGAAGAACTGCGACAGTGGCGTGCCCTGCTTCAGGCGTGCGTCGAAGGCTTCGGCGCCTTCCTTGCGCACGATGGTGTCCGGGTCCTCGCCATCGGGCAGGAACAGGAAGAACGCCTGACGGCCGTCCTTCATGCGCGGCAGCACCGATTCCAGCGCCTTCCAGCCGGCCTTGCGGCCGGCGTTGTCGCCGTCGAAGCAGAAGTACACGTCCGGCGCGTTGCGGAACAGCAGCTCGGCGTGGTCCGGCGTGGTCGCCGTGCCCAGCGTCGCCACCGCCTGGGTGACGCCGAACTGGAACAGGCTGACCACGTCCATGTAGCCCTCGACCACGATCAGGCGCTCGATCTTCTGGTTGGCCTGGCGCACCTGCCACAGCCCGTACAGTTCGCGGCCCTTGTGGAACAGCGCGGTTTCCGGCGAGTTGAGGTACTTGGGGCCGTCGTCCTTCTGCATGACGCGACCGCCGAAGGCGATCACCCGGCCACGGCGGTCGAAGATCGGGAACATCACCCGGTCGCGGAACTTGTCGTAGACGTGGCCGCGGTCGTTCTTGGAGAACAGACCCACGCGGTCGAGCAGCTTCATGCGCCGCTCGTCCTTGCCCAGCGCATCCTTCAACGCGCTGTAGCCGTCCGGCGCGTAGCCGATGGAAAAGCGCGCGCGGGTGTCGGCATCGACGCCACGGCTGTCCAGGTAGGCACGCGCCTTGTCGTTGCCTTCCAGCTGCTTCTGGAAGAAGCGGCTGGCCGCATCCAGCGCGGAGTACTGGTCGCGGCTGTCGTCCTGTTGCTGCTGGCTGCGCGGGGTGTTCTCGCGCGGCACTTCCATGCCGACGCGCTTGGCCAGCTCGTCGACCGCGTCGAGGAACTCGAGGCGGTCGTAGTTCATCAGGAAGCTGATCGCGGTGCCGTGCGCGCCGCAGCCGAAGCAGTGGTAGAACTGCTTGGTCGGCGAGACGTAGAAGCTGGGCGAGCGCTCGTCGTGGAACGGGCAGCGCGCTTCGTATTCCTTGCCCTTGCGCTTGAGCGGGACGCGCGTGTTGATCACCTCCACGATGTCGGTGCGGGCGAGCAGGTCGTCGATGAACGCGTCGGGAAGTCGGGCCATGCGGCAATGAACAGCGCCGCCGGAGGGCGGGGCACACAACAGGGATGGAGGAGAAGTGTACTCGCCTGCGCCGGGAGCGTGCCCCTGCCGAGCGCTTCCCTTGGCGCTGCCAAAGGAAGGGGGCGTACATGGCGTACCGACGGATCACCGTGAGCCGCCCCCTCCCTTGCGCCAAAGGCGCAGGGGAGGGTTGGGGAGGAGTTGCCCTGGTGGCGGGCAAGCGGATGGGGCGCGGACTTCAGCTCTTACCGTTGACGAGGCCGGAGGACAGAGCAACGGCCGCTGCTTCAGTCCGTCTCTGCAGGCGTATCTGGCAGCGCGCGCCGTGCCCGTGCCCGCTCATCGATCACCGCGGTGATCAGTGCCCCGCCGAAGAACACCACGCTGGCGTAGTAGATCCACACCAGCATGATCACCAGCGTCCCCATCGAGCCGTAGGCACTGCCCGGGGCGGCATTGGCGATGTACAGGCCGATGCCGTAGCGGCCCAGGGTGAAAAGAATGGCGGTGATGGCGCCGCCGATGAAGGCCTGGCGCCATTCCACCGGCCGGTCGGGCAGGTAGTGGTAGAGGAAGGCAAAGCCCAGCGCATACATCACCAGCGTGGTGATGTAGCCCACGGCGGGCAGGGCCGAGGGCAGGTGCGAGAACACCACCTGCAACGCGGTGGTGGCCACCATCGAGACGATCAGCAGGAAGCCCAGCGCCAGCACCACGCCGGCCGAGAACACGCGCTTCTTCAGCCAGCCCAGCACGCCCTCGAAGCGGCGGATGTCGGTGCGGAAGATCAGGTTCAGCGCCCCCTGCAGCTGGGCGAATACCACGGTCGCGCCGATGAACAGCAGGGCCACGCTCCACAGCCCGGCCAGCGAGCCCAGGTCGGGGCGCGAGGTGGCGTTGTTGATCACCGTCTGCGCGACCTCGGCCACGCTGCGGCCGGCGAGGGAGGCGATCTGGTCGACCAGCGCCTGCTGTGCGGGCGGGTACAACGAAGCGGTCAGCCACAGCAGCAGCACCAGCAGCGGTGCCAGCGAGAGCAGGGTATAGAAGGCCAGTGACGCGGCCTGGGTCATCACGTCGGCTTCGGCGAAGCGGCGTACCAGGGCGCCGGGCAGGCTCTGCTGCAACTGATCCAGGCGCTGCTTCAGCTTGTCGGGGGACAGGTAGGGCATTGCGGTCGCACGGCACGGCAGGCCATGCACGTTAAGCGATGTGATGAAAAAAGAGGGTGAAGCACCAGGTGGCCGCGAGAGCACCTTCAGGCGCGAAGCCGCTGGTGCGTGGGGTGCGGGATGCGCGCGGTCGGTCGGCTTCGCGGCCGAGGCCGCTCGAACGGACAAGGCCCGCGTTGCCGCGGGCCTTGGGGGGATCAGCCGGCCAGTGCCTGCTTGACCAGCTTGGACACCAGGCCCATGTCGGCCTGTCCGGCCAGCTTGGGCTTGAGCACGCCCATCAGCTTGCCCATGTCGGCGGCGCTGGCCGCGCCGGTTTCGGCGATGGCTGCCGCGATGGCGGCACTGATGGCGGCTTCGTCCATCTTGGCCGGCAGGTAGCGCTCGATCACCACGATCTCCTCGCGTTCGATCGAGGCCAGGTCTTCACGGTTGGCTGCTTCGTACTGGGTCACCGAGTCCTTGCGCTGCTTGACCATCTTGTCCAGCACGGCGATCACGGCGGTATCGTCCAGTTCGATGCGCTCGTCCACTTCACGCTGCTTGATGGCCGCGTTGATCAGGCGGATCACGCCCAGCGAGTGCTTGTCGCCGCCCTTCATGGCGGCCTTCATGTCATCGGTCAGCTGTTGCTTCAGGCTCATGGATCACCTCTTTCGGGATCGGAATACGGTTTGGAAACACGGGGGCCGGGAACGCAAAAAGCCGGCTACGCTTGCGCGTGCCGGCTCTTACCCCAGTACGGAAGGCCGAAGCCCCCCGTTCAGGAGTCGCGTCCGATCAGTACAGGCGCTGACGCTTGGTCACGTCACGCGAGGAACGACGCAGCTGGCGCTTGACGGCAGCAGCGGCCTTGCGCTTGCGTTCCTGGGTCGGCTTTTCGTAGAACTCGCGCTTGCGGGTCTCGGCCAGCACGCCGGCCTTTTCGCAAGTGCGCTTGAAGCGGCGAAGAGCAAACTCGAAGGGCTCGTTCTCGCGGACTTTGACGCTGGGCATGGAATCTCCGGGACACAATGAAACCGGGTCACGCCCGGTGAGCCGCGCATTATAGTCGCTTTGAGCGGGTGCGCAAGTCCCCCGGGGTTTGCCCCGAGGCTGGGGAGGTTCACAATACGCCCATGAAAGTCCTCGGCATTGAATCATCCTGCGATGAGACGGGCGTTGCCGTCTATGACACCGACCTGTCCGGCGGCGCCGCGCTGCGCGCCCACGCGGTCTACAGCCAGATCGCGCTGCACGCCGAATATGGTGGTGTGGTGCCGGAGCTGGCCAGCCGCGACCACGTGCGCAAGACCCTGCCGTTGATCCGGCAGACGCTGGACGAGGCCGGCATCGCCATCTCCGATATCGACGGGGTGGCCTATACCGCCGGCCCGGGTCTGGTCGGGGCATTGCTGGTCGGCGCCGGGGTGGCACGGTCGCTGGCCTGGGGCCTGGATGTGCCGGCCATTGCCGTGCATCACATGGAAGGCCACCTGCTGGCGCCGCTGATGGAGGACGACCCGCCGGAGCCGCCGTTCGTGGCGCTGTTGGTGTCCGGCGGCCACACCCAGCTGATCGCGGTCGATGCCATCGGCAAGTACCGGCTGCTGGGCGAGACCCTGGACGACGCCGCCGGCGAGGCCTTCGACAAGACCGCCAAGTTGATGGGGCTGCCGTATCCGGGTGGCCCGCAACTGGCCAGGCTGGCCGAGATCGGCACGCCGGGACGCTACAGGTTCGCCCGCCCGATGACCGACCGGCCGGGGTTGGACTTCAGTTTCTCCGGCCTGAAGACCCAGGTGTTGCTGGCCTGGCGCGACAGCGACCAGAGCGAGCAGACCCGCGCCGACATCGCGCGCGGTTTCGAGGACGCGGTGGTCGACACGCTGGCCATCAAGTGCGAGCGCGCGCTGGATGCGGCCGGTTGCGACGTACTGGTGGTGGCCGGTGGTGTGGGCGCCAACAAGCGCCTGCGCGCCAAGCTGCATGAGGCCGCGCAGCGGCGCGGTGGCCGGGTGTGTTTCCCGCGCCCGGCGCTGTGCACCGACAACGGCGCGATGATCGCCTTCGCCGGTGCGCTGCGCCTGAAGGCCGGCCAGCACAGCCCGCCGGAAGTGAAGGTCACCCCGCGTTGGGACATGGCGACGCTGCCGCCGCTGGTGGACGAATAGGGCAGGAACGGCGCGCGGGGTCGCGGCTGCATCGCCGGATTGATTGCGGTTGCGGGGCACCACTCCGCGCGATTGCACGCGGGATCGCAGCGAGCGCCGTTCAGCCAAACGCCCCTGCTTAACGCCCCGGCACGTACCATTGCGCGTTCCCCAATCCCTGTTCCCTGTGTTCAATGGACAAAGTATTCATCGAAGGGCTCGAGATCGACGCCCTGATCGGCATCTACGACTGGGAGCGGCGCATCCGCCAGACGTTGGTGTTCGACCTGGAAATGGGCTTTGACAACCGCAAGCCCGCGGCGAGCGACGACATCGTCGACACGCTGAACTACAAGGCGGTGAGCAAGCGCTTGATGGAATTCGTGCGTGGCTCGGACTTCGGCCTGGTGGAGACGCTGGCCGAGCGCTGCGCGCAGATCGTGCTGGACGAGTTCGAGGTGCAGTGGCTGCGCCTGAAGCTGAGCAAGCCCGGCGCGGTGCGCGGCGCGCGCGCGGTGGGCGTGATCATCGAGCGCTCGCGCGCTGCCGGGTAACCCCTGTCCTGAAGCTGCCGGACGGCCTGCCCGGGCCGCCCATCGGGCGCGCGCGCCCCGTCGCGGCCAGGACCCTGCAACAAAGAGGAGCAAGAACCGATGGCGGTAATGGGAATCCGTTGGCTGGACCAACTGGAAAGCACGCTGGCGCCTTATCCGCTGGCGTACCCGGCGGTGGTGCTGGTGGCGCTGCTGCTGGTGGCCTGGCTGGCCAACTTCGTCACCAAGCGCATCCTGCTCAGCGGCCTGCGCAAGGCGATCGAGCGTTTCTCCGGCCCGGAGAAGAACGCCAAGCAGCCGCTGCGCGTGATCGCACGGCTGGCCAACATCGTGCCGTCGGTGGTGATCGCCGCCGGCCTGTCGATCGTGCCGGAACTGCCGCCGGAGCTGGTGGCCGGGCTGAAGGCGCTGTGCCATGCCTGGACCGTGCTGACCATCGCCCTGGCCGTGGCGCATGCGCTGGACGTGTTCAATGATTTCTACGAGCGTCGCCCGGACGCGCGCAACAAGCCGATCAAGGGCTACCTGCAGGTGGCCAAGATCGTGGTGTTCGTGCTCGCCGGCCTGTCGATCGTGGCGACCCTGGCCGGGGTCAAGCTGCTGCACGTGGTCACCGGCCTGGGCGCGGCGACCGCGGTGCTGATGCTGATCTTCCAGGACACCATCCTGTCGCTGGTGGCCAGCGTGCAGATCAGCGGCGATGGCCGCGTGCGCATCGGCGACTGGATCGAGATGCCCAGCCAGAACGCCGATGGCGACGTCACCGACATCGCCCTGCACACGGTGACGGTGCGCAACTTCGACAACACCATCACCACCATCCCGACCAAGAAGCTGGTGACCGAGTCGTTCCGCAACTGGCGCGGCATGCAGGAGTCGGGCGGGCGGCGGATCAAGCGCTCGATCTACCTGGACCAGCACAGCGTGCGCTTCCTCGATGCCACCGCGCTGGAGCGGCTGGGCCAGTTCGGCCTGCTGGACGACTACTTCGCGGCCAAGCAGGAAGAGCTGGGCCAGTGGAACGCGCAGGTGGCGCAGGCCCACCCCGAGCCGGTCAACGCGCGGCGCATGACCAACCTGGGAACCTTCCGCGTCTACGTGGAGCGTTACCTGCGCAGCCATCCGGACATCAAGCAGAACATGACCCTGCTGGTGCGGCAGATGGCGCCCACCCCGCAGGGCCTGCCGCTGGAGATCTACTGCTTCGCGCCGACGGCGTGGGCGCAGTACGAGCGCACCCAGTCCGACGTGTTCGACCACCTGCTGGCGATCCTGCCGGAGTTCGGGCTGCGGGTGTTCCAGGAGTCCAGCGACGCGATGCTGATGGCGGTGCGCGAGCGCCAGGACGCAGGCGTGTAGGACGCCGACGGAGATTGCCGGGAAGACGCCCGCCGCGCGTGGCCCGGCGCTCCCCCTGGGACGGGACGCCGGTCGGGTGGGGCCGTACTGGGCCGGGCACCACCGGCCCGGCGCCCACCGTGCGGGGCTGTGATCGCGCGCGCTGTGATTCACGGCGGTGGCGCTAGAATCCGCACACTGCAAACGTTTACATGAAGAAGGATTGCCGGTGGCCCACGACCGCATCGAGTCCCTGATCGCCCGCATGACCCTGGAAGAGAAGGTCGGCCAGTTGAGCGTATTCGCCGACATGGTCCGGCCCTTCGTCCCGGACATCAATCCCGAGGCCAATGTCCGCAATGCCGAGCAGGTGCTGGAGCAGGTCCGTGCGGGACGGGTGGGGTCGCTGTTCAACGGCGTCGGCGCCCAACAGGGCCGCCAGATCCAGAAGGTGGCGGTGGAGGAGAGCCGGCTCGGCATTCCGGTGATCCTGGCCGCCGACGTGATCCATGGCATGCGCACGGTGTTCCCGATCCCGTTGGGCGAAGCCGCCAGCTTCGAGCCGGACCTGGCCCAGCGCACCGCCCGCGCCACCGCGGTGGAGGCCACCGCGGCCGGCATCCATTGGACCTACGCGCCGGCGGTGGACATCGCCCGGGACCAGCGTTGGGGCCGTGGCGCCGAGGGCGCAGGCGAGGACGTGGTGCTGGGCTGTGCGTTCGCCGCCGCCCGCGTGCGTGGCTTCCAGGGCGAGGACCTGACCGCTGCCGATGCCTTGCTGGCCACGCCCAAGCATTTCGCTGCCTACGGTGCGGTCGCCGCGGGCATGGAGTACGCCCAGGTGGACATCTCGCCGCAGAGCCTGCGCGACATCCATCTGCCGCCGTTCAAGGCCGCGCTGGAAGCCGGCGCGTTGTCGCTGATGAGCGCCTTCAACGACATCAACGGCGTGCCGGCCAGCGCCAACCGTGCGCTGCTGACCGAGTTGCTGCGCCACGAATGGAAGTTCGATGGCGTGGTGGTGTCGGACTACACCGCCGACATGGAATTGATCGCGCACGGTTACGCCGCCGACGAGGTGGACGCCACCCGCAAGGCCTTCCTGGCCGGGTTGGACCTGAGCATGCAGAGCGGCTTCTACGACCGCCACCTGGCCGGGCTGGTCGAGGCGGGCGAGGTGCCGATGTCGGTGCTGGATGAATCGGTGCGTCGCATCCTGCGGTTGAAGGACGCCATCGGCCTGTTCGATGACCCGTACCGTTCGCTGGATGCCGCGCGCGAGGCCGATCAATCGCATATCGCTGCGCACGATGCGCTGTCGCGCGATGCCGCGCGCCGCTCGATCGTGCTGCTGAAGAACGAGAACGCGGTGCTGCCGCTGAAGAAGCAGGGGCAGAAGATCGCGCTGATCGGCCCGTTCGTGCAGGACCGCGACAACATCGAAGGTTGCTGGACGTTGTTCGGCGACAAGTCGCGCTACGTGACGCTGGAGGACGGCGTGCGTGCGGCGCTGGGAGACGCGGCAAGCGTGGAGATCGTGCCCGGCTGTGCGTTGGAGGCGCCGCTGGACGGTGGCATCGCCGCAGCGGTGGCTGCTGCGCGGCGCGCCGAGGTGGTGGTGCTGGCGCTGGGTGAGCCGCAGCGTTACACCGGCGAGGCGCAGTCGCGCGTGGAGATCACCTTGCCCCCCGCGCAGCAGGCGCTGGCCGACGCGGTGGCGGCCACTGGCACACCGTTGGTGGTGCTGTTGCGCAACGGGCGTGCGCTGGCGCTGCACGGCGCGGTGCGTGATGCGCAGGCCATCGCGGTGACCTGGTTCCTTGGCACGCAGACCGGCCATGCGGTGGCCGACGTGTTGTTCGGCGACTACAGCCCGTCGGCGCGGTTGCCGGTGAGCTTCCCGCTCGCTTCCGGGCAGCAGCCGTACTTCTACAACCACCCGCGCACCGGGCGCCCGGAGCTGCCGGCGATGTCCGAGTTCAAGGCCCGCTGGCGCGAGATTCCGAATGCGCCGCTGTACGCGTTCGGCCATGGCATCGGCTACACCACGTTCGCTTATGACGCGGTACGGCTGGGCACGCCGCAGATGGATTGGGACGGCACGCTGGAGGTCAGCGCGACGGTGACCAATACCGGCGAGGTTGCCGGCGAGGAAGTGGTGCAGTTGTACGTGCACGACCGCGTTGCCAGCCGGGTGCGGCCGGTCCGCGAGCTGAAGGACTTCCGCAAGATCGCGTTGGCGCCGGGGCAGTCGCAGCAGGTGACGTTCCGGCTGGTCCGCGAGCAGTTGGCCTTCACCGGCGTGGACGGCGAATTCAGTGCCGAGCCGGGCCTGTTCGATGTGTGGGTGTGTGCGTCGTCGGCCAGCGGCGAGGCGGCCAGCTTCGAGCTGCTGGCGCCGTGATCGTCCGGCAGGAGCGCCCAACGGCGCTCCTGCGACGTGGGTGACAGATGACACCTGCCGGCGGCGGGCCGGCATGCGATGCTCGCGCCATTCCCCGGAGAGACACGAATGGCCGCGCTGCCCGTCTACATGCCCTGGTTGATGACCGCCGGTTTCGGCCTGTTGTACTACCGGCGCATCCGCCGGCACTTCGGTTGGCAGCCGTGGCGTCCGCACCGCAACGTCGCGCGCATCGTGCTGCTGTCGGTGCTGGTGCTGCTGCTCGGCTGGGCGGCGCTGTTCCTGCCGCACGTGGCCTGGGGAATGCTCGGCGGTGCGGTGGCCGGCGTGGCGCTGGGGCTGTTCGCGCTGAAGCACACCCGGATCAGCGCACGCGACGGCCATGCCGGGTACATCCCCAATCCGTGGATCGGTGGCGTGCTGTCGCTGGTGCTGGTCGGGCGGTTGGCGTGGCGCTGGTACAGCGGCGCGTTCAGCGCCGGGGCGATGCAGGGCGGCAGCAATGCCAGCCCGTTGACGATGAGCCTGGTCGCCGCGCTGCTCTGCTATGGGCTGGTGCAGGCGATCGGGCTGCGCCTGCGCCTGCGCTGAGCGCGGGTCACATCGGCGTCACCACCTGCAGGTCGTAGCCGCTGGCCACGTCCGCGCAGGCCGAGACCGCTGCATGTGCCGCCGGTGCGGGGCTGGTGGCCAGGCTCAGCCGGATGTCGCCGGTGGGGACCTCCTGGAAGCGCTGCACGGCCGGTGGCAGCGCGTCGCTGAAATACAGCATCAGCTGCGCGGTATAGGCCTGCTTCGCCAGGCCGCTGGGCAGTGGCAACGCGGGGTAGGCCAGCTGTGCTTCGTGCCAATGCTGCGGGGTGTCGGCGCGCTGCCAGCGGACCGTGAGCGGGGTGTCGGTGCCGAGCACGACCGGCGCCTGTGGCTCGCGCCGGTTGGGGCAGGTGGCCTGCGCGAGATCCGCGTGGAGCAGGTCGACGTTCTGCCCGTTGAGCTCCAGCCGAACGATCGGCACCGCGCTCGAATCGGCCACCGAAACCAGGGTCAAACCCGCGGGCGCACGGCGGGCGGGGGTGCGTACCAGTCGCGGTGACCGCATCGGCGTGAGGACCACGTCCACATGGTCGGGGTAGTGGTAGTAGACGTGGCGGAGGTCACCCGCCGGCAGGTCGTGTGGCAAGGCGGCCGATGGCCGGCGCAGCGGCACGACATCGGGCGAGGGCCGCCCATCGCCCAGGGCCCGGCCGATCTGCAGGCGGCTCGGCTTCAGCGCGTGCCCGGCATAGGGGAACGCACGGCCGTCGGCGCGGCGCGCCGGCGGCCAGCGGGTGATCTGCGTGGTCTGCCCGACCGGCAGGGCCGGGACCGGCATGACATGGCCGATGCCGGGCGTGCTGGTGAAGCCGGTGCTGACACTGTCGTCCAGCCACAGCGTCTGGCCGGTCAGGTTCACGTGGACTTCGGAAACCGGAGGGGCTCCGAACAGGCCATCATGTTGCCTGCGCAGGCTCTGCCCCGCGGGCACGATCAGCGCCGCCAGCACGGCCGGGCCCAGCATCGCCAGATGCGCCACCCAGGGTGTCCTGCCGCGGTCGCGGACCAGCGCGTAGAGCCATGCCAGCAGCAGCGTCGGCAACAACACGACGCCGAGCAGCGGCGCATAGAGGACGACCAGCAGCGCGGCGGGGTGATCGAGCAGGATCAGCGTCGAGGCGGTGGCGGTGAGGACCGCCACCACCGCGCCGATCACGATGGCGGGCAGGTAACGCAGCAACATCGCAACAGGTCCTTGTCGCCGGATGCAACGGCCGCGATCAGCCGGCCTTCGGGGTCAGTTTGAGCAGGCGGGCGTTGGTGCCGTCTTCCAGCAACCACAATGCACCGTCCGGGCCCTGCTCCACTTCGCGGATGCGCTTGCCCATGTCGAAGCGTTCCGCTTCGTGGGCCGTGTCGCCGTCGAAGGCCACGCGCACCAGTGACTGCGAGGACAGCCCGCCGATGAAGCCGCTGCCCTTCCACTGCGGGAACAGCGCGCCGTTGTAGATGACGAAGCCGGCGGGCGAGATCACCTGGCGCCAGGTCACCACCGGGGCGATGAAGTCCGGGCGGGTGTCGTGGTCGGGGATCGGCCGGCCGTCGTAGTGGTCGCCGTTGGAGACGATGGGGTAGCCGTAGTTGCCGCCGCGCTGGATCAGGTTCAGCTCGTCGCCGCCCTTGGGGCCCATCTCGTGCTCCCACAGCTTGCCGTTGCCGTCGAAGGCGATGCCCAGCACGCTGCGATGGCCCAGCGACCACACCTGGTCAGCCGGCGCACCCTGCGCCACGAACGGGTTGTCGGCCGGAACGCTGCCATCGTCGTTGAGGCGGATGATCTTGCCCAGGTTGGTCTTCATGTCCTGGGCGGGGTCGAACTTCTGCCGCTCGCTGGAGCTGATCCACAGCTTGCCGTCCGGGCCGAAGGCCAGGCGGTGGCCGTAATGGCCGCGGCCGCTGACCTTGGGGGTCTGCCGCCAGATCACCTGGGCGTCGCTGAGCTGGCCGCTGCCGTCGGCGGCCAGCACCAGCCGGGCGCGCGCCACCGCGGCCCCCCGGGTGTCGTCCTGGCCGTCCTCGGCATAGCTGTAGTAGACCCAGCCATTGCTGGTGAACTGCGGATGGGCCAGCACGTCACCGAAGCCGCCCTGGCCGCCATAGGCCACGGTCGGTACGCCGCTGATCTCGTTCCGCTTGCCGCTGGCCGGGTCGACGTGCAGCAGCTTGCCGGCCTTTTCGGTGACCAGCAGGCTGCCATCGGGCAGGAAGGTCATCGCCCACGGCTCGTTGAAGCGGGCGACCTCGGTGGCGGCGAAGGGCCATTGCGCAGGCTTGATGGCCGCTTCGGCGGCCGGATCGGCGGGGTCGGCGGCGCAGGCGGTGCTGAACAGCGCCGGGGTGATCGCCAGTGCGAGGCTGAGCAGGAGGGGACGGGGCATGGGGTTCTCCAATGAGGGGAAACGTCTGTCCAACCGCGCCATTACACCATGCCCGTCGCGATCTTCCGGGCCCGGGCCTCTGGGAAGGTGGCGATGGATCGCATAACGTAGCGGCTCACGTCCAAGACCGGGCGGTGTGTCCCTACAAGGAGTTTGGCTGATGAAACCTCAGGTGCAACGACCCTCGGCAGCCTTCATCGCCGCATCGTGGACGGCGTTGATGCTCGGCGCGGTCGCTTATCTGGTGGGCCTGTTCAACGCGGAGATGCTGCTCAACGAGAAGGGCTACTACCTGTCGTTGCTGCTGTTCGGCCTGTTCGCCGCGGTGTCCCTGCAGAAGAGCGTGCGCGACCGCGTGGAGGGGATCCCGGTGAGTGCGCTGTACTACAGCCTGTGCTGGTTCGCCCTGTTGTCGGCCTTGCTGCTGCTGGTGGTCGGGCTGTGGAACGCGACCCTGTTGCTGAGCGAGAAGGGGTTCTACGGCATGTCCTACGCGCTGTCGCTGTTTGGCGCGGTGGCCGTGCAGAAGAACACCCGCGACACGATGGCGGCCGACGCGCTGTACGGCGCACCTCCGCTGCCGCCGCAGGACTGAGCCCGCGCGGTACAGCGCAACGACGAAGGGCGGGTGTCATGCACCCGCCCTTCGTCATTTCATCCCCTCCGGCCAGGCTCAGCCCGGTTCGGTGGGTTCCGGCCCCGGTTCCGGGTGCGGCGCGGTATGGCGGGCCACGATGCCGGTGGCGGTGACCCCGCCGGTGGCATTGCCGATGGTGCAGAACACGTCGGGGATGGTGTCCACCGCCAGCAGCACGCCCAGCGGTTCCACCGGCAGCCCCATGCTCTGGGTGATCGGCAGGTTGTTGGTCATGAAGTTGGCCTGGCCGGGCAGGCCGGTCGAGCCCATGCTGATGACGGCCGCCAGCAGCACCGCCACCGCGTACTGCGAGGCATGGATCTCGAAGCCATACAGCCAGGCAATGAAACTGGCCACGGCGATGTACTGCGCCGGGCTGGTGATGCGGAACAGCGACACCGCCATCGGCAGCACCAGCGCGGTCAGCGCCGGCGGGTAGCCCAGCCGGTTGCGCGCGCTGTCGATCATCGCCGGCAACGAGGCCAGCGAGGACTGCGTGCTGCCGGCGATCACCTGCACCGGCACCAGCGCGGCGGCGAAGCGGCGCAGTGGTTCGCCGGCGGCGAAGCGTGCGACCACGTACAGCAGCAGGGTGATCAGGATGTAGATCACGCACATCAGCACGATGTAGTAGCCGATCACGCCCAGCACGCTCATGCCGACCTCGGCGCAGACCACCAGCACCAGGGCGAACACGCCCACCGGCGCGGCCCACAGCACCCAGCGCACGATGCTGATCATGGTGTCGGAGACGGTGCGGATGAGGTCGAGCAGCCGCTCGCGGCGCCCGGCTTCCTGCCGGCTCAGGGCGAAGCCGAAGAACATGGCGAACACCACCAGCGGCAGCATCGAGGCCGATGCGGCCGCGGCCAACGCGTTGCTCGGGATCAGCCCGCTGATCCACTGCGCCGCCGATGGCGGCGTGGCGGCGGTGGCCGGCGAACGCAGTGCCTCGCGGAAGGTCCGGATGGTTTCGGCATCACGCGGCACCAGGTCGAGCAGGGCGGGGGTGACCAGGGCCGAGAACGCGGCCGAGCCGACCAGCAGGATCAGGAACACGATGATCGCGTTGCGCGCGGTACGACCCGAGGCGGCGGCATTGCTGGCGGTGTTGACGCCGACGATGACCAGCGCGGTGACCAGCGGCACCACGGTCATCTGCAGCGCGTTGAGCCATAGCCGGCCGATCGGGCGGGCGACATCGGCCACCTTCAGCGCCAGCGCCGGATCGTACCGGGCCAGCGACAGGCCGACGATGGCGGCGATGGCCAGCGCGATCAGCACCTTGACCGGCGCGGAGACGGTGAAGCGGCGTGCAGGCGTGCTCAAGGCGCGGCCTCCGCCAGGGAGGGCAGTCCCCAGTCACGGCGCAGGCGTTCGTACTCGGCCTGGGGCAGCAGTACGAACACGGGCTGGGCGGCGGGGCTGAGCCAGGCCAGCAGGTCACTCATCTGCTGCGGCTCCATCGCGGTGCAGCCAGCGGTGGCTTCGCCGGGTGCGCGCCACAGGTGGGCGAAGATGCAGCTGCCCTGGCCCGGCACGTTGCCGGGGTTGTGTTCGATGACGAAGCCTTCGCGGTAACGGCGGTCGCCGTCGTTGTGCAGGTCCAGGCGCATGGCCTCGGTCGAGCCCTTGACCGCGTCGGCACCGACCTGGGCGGCATCGACGATGCGGTTGTACAGCGGCGAGGCCGGTACATCCATGCAGTAGCTGCTGGCCTGCATCGGCAGGTAGGGCAGGGCGCTGTGGATGTGTTCGGCATAGCCGAAGGCCGGGCCAATGGCGAAGATGCCGGCGGGGCTGCGGCCGTCGCCCTCGCGCTTGTGCGGGCCATCGGACGGGGCCGGATGCAGGCCGATGCCCCAGGCGCTGCCGTTGCGGCCCAGGGCCACGTCGAAGCCGCCGGCATGTGCCTGCCAACCGTGTCCGGTGCGCTCGAAGGCCTGCAGGTGGCCCGACGGGGTGTCCCAGCTGGGCGTGGTGACCACGATCAACTGGCGCGCGGCGTGCACCGGCGCAGGCAGCGAATGGGCCGAGGCGAGCGGGGCCGCCAGCGCGAACAGGCACAACAGCGGTGACAGCACCTGCCGGGCGAGGGAGGGAAACAGGGATGGCATGGCGGCGGCTCCGGCTGTCAGTTGTCGATCAGGTGCTGGATGCGTTCCTGGTTCAATGCCAGTTGTCGCTGCCGGTCGGGATTGGACTGGCACAACAGCACGAACACGAAGTCCAGCAGGTACTGCAGCGAGCAACGGTACAGCAGTTGCGCGATCTGCGGTTGCCGGTCATGCGCGCAGATGGCGAGTGCGGCATCGGCGTGTGCGCGCAGCGGATTGGCGGTGTGGCGGGTGATCGACACGACCTTGCCGCCGACCTCCTGGAACTGGCGCGAGAGCTGCCACAGCTGCGGCAGCTTGCCGAACTCGGAGAACACCAGCAGCACGTCGCCGGGGCGCGCGGCGGAGAGGTTGGCGGTCATCAGGATGGGGTCGGCGTGCTGGACGGTGAGGATGCCCAGCAGTGACAGCCGCATGGCGAACTCGCGGGCGTACAGGCCGTCGTCGCCGAGACCGTAGATGAAGACCTTGGGCGCGTTGTCGACCAGCGCGATGACGGCCTCGACGTCGGCCTGCGGGTTGGCCGCCATGGTTTCCTCCTCGGCGGCGGACTTGGCGCGGCGCAGCGTGTCGGCGGCCAGCAGGTAGCCGCCGGGCTGTTCTTCCGGCGGCCAGTCGGTGGTGTCGCCGTTGCCGGCCAGCGCGACGGCCGAGCCGACCGAGTACTTCAGGTCGGGATAGCCCTTGAAGCCGAGCTTCTGGCTGAACTTGACGACGCTGGATTGGCTGATGCCCAGGGCATTGGCCAGCTGCTGGGAGGAGTAGTCGCGCAGCAGGTGGGCGTTGTCGAGGATGAAGTCGGCGATGCGACGTTCAATGGCCGACATCTGTTCGCGTTCGGCGCGGATTTTCAGCAGTGGGGCCATGGGCGGTGTGCCGGGAGTTCGTGGGTGACTTTACGGGATGGACGGTCGCTTTGGAGAGGGTCGGGTACGTGCCTGGGCTCCCTCGTTCGCGCGCAGTGTGGTGGTTGCTTTGGGGTGCGCCCCCTCCCTCGCACGCAGTGCGGGGGAGGGTTGGGGAGGGGGCTCCAGAAGAAAGCATCGCCGGGAGGCACTGCGCTCCAACCCCCGTGCCTTGTTCCCCCGGTGGGCTGCGGTGCTCGGCTCGCTTTACGGGACGGCAAGGGCAGAGCCGGAGCTACCCCTCCCCGGCCCTCCCCTGCGCGTTGCGCAAGGGAGGGGGCATAAGCAACAGCAACAGCAATTCGTGCGTCGGCGGCAACGGCTGCAGCAGCGGTTGCCGTCGCCGCGTGCATCACGGCTTGATCATCTCCAGACCGCGCACCTGGAGGATGCCCAGGCCGGGGGCGTCGGTGATGGTGATCTCCGACTCGTTGAAGATCACCCCGCCTTCGACCGGATTGAATTGGCTCAGCGAGGGGCCGTCCAGGTCGACCTTGGTGATCGCGCCGGACTTGGCCACCGCCAGGTGCACCGCGGCGGCCACGCTGATGCTCGACTCCAGCATGCAGCCGATCATGCACGGCACGCCGTACAGCGAGGCGATGTCGGCGATCTTGATCGCGTTGGAGATGCCGCCGGTCTTCATCAGCTTGATGTTGATGATGTCCGCCGCGCCCTGCTGGATCAGGTCGAACACCTGGTGCGGGCTGAACACGCTTTCGTCGGCCATCACCGGGGTGTTCACCCGCTCGGTCACGTACTTCATGCCGGCGATGTCGGCGGCCTTGACCGGCTGCTCCAGCAGTTCCAGCACCACGCCGGCGTTCTCCAGCGCGCTCATCGCGTAGACCGCCTGCTTGGCGGTCCAGCCCTGGTTGGCGTCCAGGCGCAGCAAGGCGCGGCCCTCGACCGCGGCGTGGATCGCCTTGACCCGCTCGATGTCCAGGCCGATGTCCTTGCCCACCTTGATCTTCAGCGACTCGAAGCCGCGCTCGACCGCCGACAGCGAGTCGGCCACCATCTTGTCGATGTAGTCCACGCTGATGGTGATGTCGGTGGTGATCACCGGGTCGCCGCCACCCAGCATCTGGTACAGCGGGGCGCCGTGCAGCTGCGCCCACAGGTCGTACACGGCGATTTCCACCGCCGCCTTGGCGCTGGTGTTGCGCTCCAGCGAGGACTGGATGAGGCCGCAGATGCGGTTGAGGTTGCTGATGTCCTCGCCGATCAGGCGTGGCTTGATGAAGGTGTTGATGGCCTCGATGATCGAGCCGTGCGTGTCACCGGTGATCACCGCCGTGGGCGGGGCCTCGCCATAGCCGGTGTGGCCGCTGTCGGTGCGGACCAGCACCACCACGTCCTCCATGGTTTCCACCGTGCGCAGCGCGGTCTTGAACGGGGTCTTCAGGGGCACGCGCAGCATGCCCAGTTCGATGTCGGTGATCTTCATTTGGTGGTGTGCGGGCCGATGCGCTGGATGTTGGTCATGCGGTCGATGTAGCGGGCGGTGTCGCTGGCCATCATCGGGTCCAGAGGCGTTACCGACACGCCGTTGAGGCTGGCGTGCACGCGCTTGCCGCTGGCGTCGAACCAGCTGCCGCCGGAGGTGTCGTGGATCACCCAGGTCATGCCGTTGGACTGGCCGATGGCCATCATCACGTGGCCCGGGATGTAGACCAGGTCGCCGACC
Source organism: Stenotrophomonas sp. LARHCG68 (assembly GCF_052871705.1). Classification (NCBI taxonomy): domain Bacteria; kingdom Pseudomonadati; phylum Pseudomonadota; class Gammaproteobacteria; order Lysobacterales; family Lysobacteraceae; genus Stenotrophomonas; species Stenotrophomonas sp. LARHCG68. Next base: position 40,357 of record NZ_JBIXJV010000001.1, read on the forward strand.
TGCAGGTTGGCGACGGCCGCGTCACGCCGGGCCTTGCCGTCGGCCTCGCTGAAGGCGGTGCGGTCCAGCGCCGGGCTGACCGCCTGGGCGCTGGTGTTGCGCGGCAACAGCACGCCGAAGCTGCGGTAGATCTCCGAGACGAAGCCGCTGCAGTCGCGGGTGTCGTAGGAATGGCCCCAGCCATAGCGTTCGCCGAGGAACTTGAAGGCCTGGGTGATGAGGTTGCGCGGGGTCAGTGGCAGGTAGTCCGCGGCGGTGTCCTGCGAACGCGGCAACAGGGCCGGCACCAGTGCCAGGCTGCCGTCGGCGTTGCGGACCGGCAGCTGGATGACATGGCTGCCATGGCCCTGCTGGCCGTTGACCGGGGTCATCGCCGGCCAGTCGGACAGCACCGGCACGCGCACGCCCATTTCCAGCTGCAGGTCGGACACGCGCGGCTCCTCCGGCGTGTGCACGGTGCGTGCGGTGGCGCCGGTGATGACCCGGTACGGGCCGGTGCTGCCGTAGCCGAACACCTGCGCGGCGTCGCCGATGCCGACGAAGCGCTTCTCCATCCAGGCGGCGTAGCGCTCGCTGCTGACGAACACCCACTTGCCATCGGCGCTCTCGTGCAGCACCGCCACGGCGTCGCCGGGGAACAGCGCCGACTCCTGGAAGCGATCGATGTCGGTGTCGCCTTGGCTGCTGAACACGCGCAGTTCGGTGGGGAAGGCCCGCAACGCGGCGCGGTGGACGACCAGGCCGTACTGGATCGGGCGGCTGGCCGGCACGCGCTCCAGCGCGAGGTTGTCGGTGATGGCCTTGAGCTGGGCCGCGCCCACCGGCTTGCCCTGCACGTCGTACAGGGGGCGGGTGGGGGCGCGGGAAATGCCGTTGATCTGCTCCAGCACCAGGGCGCGCGGCAGGTTGGCCGGCAACGCACGCAGGTCGTGGATGGAACTGTCCTGCTGGCGCATGCGCGCGTTCTGCGCGTCGATCCCGGCGCGGTCCAGGATCACCGCGTCGGGATCGGGCAACTGCGCGATCCAATGCTGCGGTGCGAGGAAGCTCTCCTCCAGGCCAAGGATGCCCGCGTAGGCCGGGGCAGGCGCCTGCGGCGGCGACAGTGCCCACGCCGGGCCGGCGCAGAGCGCCGCAGCGAGGAGCAGGGCCCGCGACAGCGGGGCGAGGCGTCGGCGCGGAAGGTGTGCCGGGATCACGTTCATTGGAACTCACCTTGGAGATGCTTCGGAATATTTATTCCTTTCATCCATGAAAGCAAGAATAAATTATTGACCGGCTATCGGGTGCGTGTTAAACAGCCGTTACCACCCTGCACCTCTGGATGTGTTGCCGTGGCTTCAACTGTCGATTCTGCCTGCTTTGTCCGTGTCGCTCTCGCCCGCAAGGTAGCCGTCTCCCTGCTGGGGCTGGGCATCGCCTGCACGGCGCAGGCCGGCGAGGCACCGACGGTGTCCTTGCCGGCGTTGGAAGCACGGATCGACCGCGGTGACTTCGCCGGTGCGCAGGCCGAGATCGATGCTGCCCTGGCCGCGCCGGGGACCGATGCGCAGGCGCGCCAGGCCTATGCCTTCCAGCAGGAGCGCATGCGCCGGATGCGGCTGGATTTCAGCCTGGACGAAGCGCAGGCCAAGGCCGCGGTGCGCCGCTCCATCCCCGACCTGCGCGAGGCCGAGTTCAAGGCCTGGGACGATGCCGGCCTGATCGAGCACCTGGACATCGACGGCCAGCGCCGCTGGTTCAACCGTGCCCCGAACAACCTGTTCCTGCTGAGCGAGGAAGCCTCGCAGCGTCGCCCGGCGGACAAGCGCATCTCGCGACCGGGGCCGTACGAGCGGCTGGGGCCGCACCATGCCGAAGTCATCGCCGCCTCCGACCGCAGCGGCCGTAACAGTGTCAGTCCGCGCCGCATCCGCGTGACCCAGTCGATCACGGTCAAGGCCGACGCCGTGCCCGCCGGCGAGACCGTGCGTGCCTGGATCCCGTACCCGCGCGCGATCCCGGGCCAGCAGGAAAACATCCGCTGGCTGGGCAGCGTGCCGGACGGTGCGCAGGTCGCGCCCGAAGACACCCTGCAACGCACCGCCTACCTGGAGCGCACTGCGGTGGCGGGCACGCCGACCGAGTTTTCGGTCAACTATGAAGTCACCATCTCCGCGCGTCGCTTCGTGATCGACCCGGACAAGGTGCTGCCGACGCCGTCCGACCCGGCGCTGGCGCCCTTCCTGGCGCAGCGCGCGCCGCACGTGGTGTTCACTCCGGCGCTGCGTGCGTTCTCGCGCAAGGTGGTGGGCAACGAGACCAACCCCTACCGCGTCGCCCGGAAGCTGTTCGACGCGGTGGACCAGATCCCGTGGGGTGGCGCGCGCGAATACTCCACCATCAGCAACATCTCCGACTACGCGCTGCACGCCGGCCACGCCGACTGCGGCCAGCAGACGCTGTTGCTGGTGGCGCTGCTGCGCCTGAACGGCATTCCGGCGCGCTGGCAATCGGGCATGGTCTATTCCGATGACGCGGTGGGCTACAACAACCTGCACGACTGGGGCGCGGTGTACCTGGCTCCGTACGGCTGGGTGCCGATGGACGTGACCACCGGCGCGCTGGACAGCAGCGTGCCGGCCGAGCGCGATTTCTACTTCGGCGGCATCGATGCCTACCGCATCGCCTTCAACGACGACTACTCACGGGCGCTGGTGCCGGCCAAGCAGCACTTCCGTTCGGAGACCGTGGACCTGCAACGTGGTGAAGTGGAGTGGAAGGGCGGGAACCTCTATTTCAACCAGTGGCAATACGACTTCCAGACGCAGGTGCTGCCGCTGGAAGGGCAATAGACAGCAGTTCGAGTCGTTACTTCACTATCTGCAGGAGAGAGCAGGGGATGAACAGCAAAATGTTGAAGCGGGCGGCGCTGACCGTCGCATTGGGCGCGTGTCTGGGGGCACTGGCGCCGAGCGTCATGGCGCAGAGCGCCACCGGCGCGATCGCAGGCCGCGCGAGCAGCGGTGACCAGATCACCATCGTCAACAAGGCCACCGGCCTGACCCGCACCGTCACCGTCGGTGCCGATGGTTCCTATCGCCTGAGCCAGCTGCCGGTGGGCGATTACAGCCTGCAGGTCAAGCGTGACGGACAGTCCGACAACGAACCTGTGGCCGTCAACGTGGCGCTGGGCGGCACGACGACGGTCAACCTCGGTGGTGGCGGCGCCGGCGGCGCGGTGACCCTGGATTCGGTGCAGGTGGTTGGCAATCGTGTGCTCAATCGCGTGGACGTCAGTTCCACCGAGACCGCCACCAATGTTTCGCGCGAAGAACTCGCACGCATGCCAGTGGACCAGAGCATGGGGGCGGTGGCGATGCTGGCGCCGGGCGTGATCGGAGGTAACTCCTCGCTGGGCGGCATCTCCTTCGGCGGTTCGTCCATCGCCGAGAACTCGGCTTTCATCAACGGCCTCAACGTCACTGATTTCTACCGCCGCCAGAGCTTCTCCAGTGCGCCATTTGCCTTCTTCCAGGAGTTCCAGGTCAAGACCGGTGGCTACTCCGTGGAGTTCGGGCGCAGCACCGGCGGCGTGATCAACGCGGTCACGCGTTCGGGCAGCAACGAGTTCAAGAGCGGCATGGAGTTGACCTTCGAGCCGAATGCATTCCGCTCCAAGGCCAAGGACCACCAGTTCGATCGCGTGGACAGCGATGGCACGCCTGTGTCGGCGGTGTACAAGGCCAGCCACGACACCGATAGCTTCCTCAAGGCCAATATCTGGGCATCGGGCGCGCTGGTGAAGGACAAACTGTTCTTCTTCGGCATGTACGAGCAGCGCCAGGGCAGCTACGGCAGCACCAACAACGCCGGCAACGAATGGACGCGCTCCAAGTCCGACAACGGCTTCTGGGGTGCCAAGCTGGACTGGAACATCAATGATGACCACCGCCTGGAGTTGCTGGCGTTCTCCGATGAAGCCAGCACCGACAACGCCACCAACCTGTACGACTTCGACACCAGCACCATCGGTGATTCGAAGGGAACCAGCGTCGATGACGGCGGTGGCAAGAACGGCTCGCTGACCTATACGGGCCACTTCGGGGAGAACTTCACCGCCAAGGCGATGTATGGCTTCAACCGCAGTCAGGCGTTGAGTGCGTCGCCCGCCGATGCGCAATGCGCGCAGGTGCTGATCGACTCCTCCTACAACGGCGTGTACACCGCCATGGGCAAGCCCGCGGTGAGCTGCCATCCGAGCAGTTCGACCTCCGTGGTGGATCATCACGACGAACGCAAGGTGGGGCGCCTGGACTTCGAGTGGCAGTTGGGCGACCACTTGCTGCGGTTCGGTCTGGACCGCGAGGAGATGACGACCGACCGCACCACGCACTACCCGGGGGCCACCGGTATGCGCTACACCGTCTTTGGTGCGACGCCGGGTGCGGTGCTGGACAATGGCGCGGTTGTCCCCGCGGGTGTTGATGCGATCGTGATGGGACGTCGCCGCATCGATGGCGGCGTGTTCGAAACCACCGCCAACGCCTACTACCTGGAAGATGTCTGGAACGTCACCCCGAACTTCGTGTTGAACCTGGGCGTACGCGTGGATGGCTTCGACAACAAGACTGCCGCCGGCTCCAGCTTCATCAAGATGGACAACCTGGTCTCGCCGCGCTTCGGCTTCAGCTGGGACATGAGAGGGGATGGCGCTTCCAAGCTGTTCGGCAACCTGGGCCGCTACTACCTGCCGGTCACCAACATCATCAACTACAACTTCGCCGGCGGCCTGATCGACGAGCGCACCTTCTATGCATTGAACGGCTGGACCCCGTCGACCAACCCGGTCACCGGTGCCGGCTACCTGCAGCCGAACCTGGGTTCGCAGATCGGCGGGATCGACGATTCCTACAACCTGCCGGTTGACGACCTCCGCCAGAGTGTCAGCCGTGACCTGGATGCGGTTTATCAGGACGAGGCGATCCTGGGCTTCCAGCAGATGATCAACCAGGAATGGTCGTGGGGCGTCAACGCCACCTATCGCCGCATGGCCAACACCATGGACGACATCCGCATCAATGCGTTGTGCGGTGTCCGCCACGACACGTTGTGGCCGATTGCCAACCCGGGTGAGAAGCTCACGCTGTGGGGTACCACCGACATGGGCTGCGCGCAGGACGGGTGGGTAACCATCGACACGTCCAAGGAAGGCTACATGGCCGGCGGCAGCAACAAGATCATGGGCTACTACAAGCCCAAGCGTACCTATAAGGCGCTGGAGTTCCAGATCGACCGTGCATGGGATGACAAGTGGGCATTCAATGCGTCCTATCTGTGGTCAAAGTCGGACGGTAACCACGAAGGTCCGGTGAACTCGGATACCAACTACGGTGATACCGGCATGGTCCAGCACTGGGACCACCCTGCCAACAACCAGGACTACGGTCCGCTGTTCAACGACCATCGTCACCAGATCAAGTTGCGTGGCAGCTACAAGCTGAACGAGATGTGGGAGTTCGGCAGCACGTTCACCGCGTTGTCCGGCGGTCCGATCACCGCGCTGGGTGTCGCCTGGCCGGATGACAGCACCGGTGCAGCCAGCTTCGTAACGGAAGGTTCGGGTGGTGGCTCGTTCTGGCACTGCGTGAAGAACTGCAGTGGCTCGTGGGATCAGCGTGAGTTCGTCTACGCCGGACGTGGCTCCGGTGGCCGGATGCCGTGGGTGTACAACCTCGGCGCCAACGTGACCTGGACGTTGCCGGTGCATGATGTCGACCTGAAGGTACGCCTGTCGGTGTTCAACCTGCTCAACAATCAGGAAGTCATCAACCAGCGTGCCCGTTACGAGAAGGGTCCGGGTGTGGTTCGTGGCCTGTACGGCACCGGCACCCGCTGGCAGACGCCGCGTTACGCCCAGCTGGTCGTGACCTGGAACTTCTGATGCTGCGTTGAACGGACGGCCCGCCTCGGCGGGCCGTTCGCTTTTTGGGGAGGCAGTGATGGGCATCAAGCAACTTGCATGGTTCTGCGCGCTGGCCGTCACGGGCGTGGCGCAGGCGGCCGGGCCGTCGCGCAGCGAAGTGCTGGTCGACCAGGCCGTGCAGCACTACCGCCTGCCGGGCATAGCCGTGGGCGTGATCGAGGACGGCAAGGTCGTCCAGCGCATCAGCCGCGGTGAACTGGCCGTGGGCGAGGGCCGGGCGGTCGATCCGGAGACGCTGTTCAAGATCGCCTCCAACACCAAGGCGATGACCGCCGCGGTGCTGGCGCGGCTGGTGCAGGCCGGCAAGCTGCGCTGGGATGACCCGGTCACGCGGTACCTGCCGCAGTTCCGCATGCATGACCCGTGGGTGACGCGCAACCTGCAGGTGCGCGACCTGCTGATCCACAACAGCGGGCTCGGGCTGGGGGCCGGCGACCTGATGCTGTGGCCGGAGCCGAACCACTTCGGGCGTGCCGACATCATCGCCGGGCTGGCGCATCTCAAGCCGACCGGCAGCTTCCGCGCCGACTACGCCTACGACAACCTGCTTTACGTGGTCGCCGGTGAGGTGGCCGCGGTGGCCGGCGGCAAACCCTACGCGCAGCTGGTGCGGCAGGAGATCTTCGAACCCTTGGGCATGCGGCGCTGCCAGGTGGGCGAATGGTCGCCGGCCACGGTGGACAACATCGCGCGCCCGCATTACCGCAACGACGGGCAAAACATCGCCGCCGCGGCCGACCCGGCACGCGTGGAGGATTTCCCGTCGATGGCCGCCGGCGGCATCCGCTGCAGCCTGGATGACATGCTGCGCTGGATGCAGGTGCTGCTGGATCCGGCGCAGGCGCCGGGGTGGCTGGACGAGACCCAGCGCCGCGCGTTGTGGACGGCGCACATGCCGATGCCGATCAGCCAGCGCCAGCGCGATTGGGACAACAGCCACTTCTCCGCCTATGGCTATGGCTGGCGCCTGTCCGACATGGATGGGCAATGGAAGGTCGCGCATACCGGCACGCTGTCGGGCATGTATTCGTCGCTGGCGCTGCTGCCGGATCGCAGGACCGGCGTGGTGATGCTGATCAACGGCGAGGCGGAGGACGCGCGCACCGCCCTGACCCAGGCCCTGCTCAAGCAGTACACGGCGCCGTCCAACGCGCCGGACGTGCTGTATTACGCCGGGCAGATGGAGCAGGCCGCGCGGCAGCGGCAGGCCGCCGGCCACGTGCGTCCGGCACTGGCCGATCGCAAGGCCGCGCAGCCGGCCGAAGTGGCGGATGCGCTGGGTGTCTGGCGCGATCCGTGGTTCGGCGAGGTGCGGCTGTGTGCCACGGGTGGCGGTGTCGCGTTCGCTTCGGTCAAGTCACCCACGCTGCAAGGCCCGGTGATGCGCAGCGGCACGCAGTGGTTCGTCGCGTTCAAGGACCTGGGCGAGGATGCCGATGCCTGGCTGGAATTCTCCGGTGATGCGGCGCACCCTGTCATGCGCATGCGCGCCATCGACCCGGAGATCGACTTCAGCTATGACTACCAGGACCTGGAATTCCACCGTGTCGGCGCGTGTCCGTAACACGGTGTTGATGGTGCTGCTGGGCAGCGCCGCCGGCGCCGCGACAGCGGTCGATGTCTCGCCCGCCACCACGCCGCAGCAGGCGGACATGGTCGATGTCGCCACCCTGGCACCGGGCTTCGTGCTGGACATGCGCTACGCCGGCCAGGACAACTTCACCGGCCGCGTCGTGCCCGGCTACGAGGCGCCGCGCTGCTATCTGCTGCAACCGGTGGCCGCGGCACTGGCGCGGGTACAGCGCAGCCTGCAGGCGCAGGGCATGGCGCTGCAGTTGTACGACTGCTATCGGCCGGTACGCTCGGTGAAGGCCTTCGTGGCCTGGGTGCATGACCCGGCCGACCAGATCGCCAAGCCGCGCTATTACCCCAACGTCGACAAACGCACCCTGCTCGATGGCTACATCGCCGAGACCTCCGGCCACAGCCGCGGCGCCACCGTCGACCTGGGCCTGCTGGATTGCCGTGGCGGCGACTGCACGGCGCTGGACATGGGCACCGGCTTCGATCGCTTCGATCCGCTGGCGCATACCGCCAGCCCGGACATCAGCGCGGCGCAGGCGCGCAACCGCCGGTTGCTGCTCGACGCGATGCAGGCCGAGGGCTTTGCCAACTATCCGATGGAATGGTGGCATTTCACCTTCAAGCCGGAGCCCACCCCGGACACGGCGTACGACTTCCCGGTGCGTTGAGGCGGGGCATGGCAGGTAGACTGCCTGTCCCTGTCATCTCCCCGTTGCCCCATGAACCTGGTCCTGCACTACGGCCTGCTCGGCTCCTTCGAAGCGGCATTGATCGCGCTGGCCGTCGGCTTCGTGGTCTACGCGCTGTGGTGGCAGGTGTGCCGGCGGCATGGCCTGTCGCATGGGCATGCGGTGGGCTGGTCCTGCCTTGCCGCGGTGGCCATCTCCAGCGGCGTGGATGGCTGGAACCTGTTCTATCTGGGCATGGTGCGGCTGGAGTCACCGTTGTATGCCCGCCTGGCGCTGGCGGCGATCCACGATCCGGACCAGTTGGGGACGCGCGTGGTGCTGGAAGTGATCGGTGCATTGATCGGCGTGGGCCTGGGTTGGTGGGCATTCAGTTCCCGGCACCTGGCGCAGGACGCCACCGATGCACCCTGAGCGCCGTTTCCAGGCCGATAGGTGTCTTTGCTGGAACAGTTGAATCGGTGGCTTACATCCACTTCACGAGCGGCTAACCGCGGCGGTAACCGCAGTGGGCCGGGGAGTGGTTAAGGCCACGTCTGCAGTGGATTTCCGGGGCAAGGACGATTCAGCTGGAGGCCGTCAGGGTTGGGGCCGTGCGGAACCTGCCGCGCTTTCCCAACAACGACGAGGAAAACCTGATGACCATTCGTAATCGCGCCCCGCTGTTCGCCCTGGCCGCACTGATGGGCTCCGCTCTGGCGATGCCGGCCATGGCCCAGGATGCACAGGACCAGGCCGCCGCCCAAGCCGCGGCGCAGCAGGCGCAGGATGCCGCGGCCGATGCATCCGCCAACGCCGCGCAGGCGTCGGCCGCCGCCAATGGCGGCCAGACCTGGGGCAGCGTCGATACCGACGGTGACGGCAGCATCAGCAAGACCGAGGCGCAGGCCAACGCCGGCCTGTCGCAGGTGTTCGATGACGCCGACGCCGACAAGGACGGCAAGCTGACCCCGGACGAGTACCGCGCCTACGCGGCCAAGCAGCAGAAGTAAGCCCCCAGGTGGAGCGCCCCTTTCCCGGGTGGGGAGGGGCGCTCCTGTTTCCAGGTTGTGCGCGGCATGGCCGGACGGGGTAACGCGGTATCCTGTCGCGCATGAACCAGACCACTTCCCCCTCCGCCATCGGCCTGGTCGGCTTCGATGGCGATGACACGCTCTGGAAGAGCGAGGACTACTACCGCCTGGCCGAGCAGGAGTTCGAATCCATCCTCGGCCATTACATCGACCTGCACGATGCCGATACCGCCCGCCACCTGCTGGCCGTGGAGCGGCGCAACCTGGCCATCTTCGGCTATGGCGCCAAGGGCATGACCCTGTCGATGCTGGAAGCGGCGATCGAGCTCACCGACGAGAAGATCTCCGCCCACCACCTGCGCCAGGTGATCGAGATCGGCCGCCGCACCCTGCAGCACCCGGTGGACGTGATCGACGGCGTGCGCGACGCCGTTGCCGCCATCGCCGCCGAGTACCCGGTGGTGCTGATCACCAAGGGTGACCTGTTCCACCAGGAACAGAAGATCGAGCGTTCGGGCCTGCGCGACCTGTTCCCGCGCATCGAGATCGTTTCGGAGAAGGACCAGTCGACCTACGCGCGCGTGCTGGCCGAGTTCAACCTGCCGGCCGAGCGCTTCGTGATGGTGGGCAACTCGCTGCGGTCGGACATCGAGCCGGTGCTCGAGCTCGGCGGCTGGGGCGTGTACACACCGTATGCGGTCACCTGGGCGCACGAGGCCGAGCACGGTGTATCCGACGATGCGCCGCGCCTGCACCAGGCCGATACCGCACACCAGTGGGTCCAGGCGGTACGCGCCATCGCGGCGCAGGCTGGCTGAGCATGGGCAGCGTCCGCCATCGGCAGCGCCTGCCTGTGCTGACGCTGCTGGTGCTGGGCCTGCTCACGGGAGCCCCCGTGGCGGGCGCGCAGCAGCCCGCCGTGGCGCCGGCCACGGCTCCCGCCTACGCGGCGGCCACCGGCGATATCTGGGTGGACCGGCAGCTGGCCGACATCAATGCCTATGCGGCGCGCTATCCGGATGCCTTCCTGGATGAACTGGTGCGCTATGCCGGGGCACGCCCGGGGTATGTCCAGGCACTGATGCAGGCGCATGGCTGGGCACCGGCCGATGTCTACCTGGCCTGCTTCTGGGGCCAGGTCAGCGCGACCGGTTGCCGGGAGTGGGTGCGTGCCCGCACCGCCCAGCCGGACGCGGACTGGAAGGCCGTGCTCGAGCGCGATGGCCGGGCGGTGGACAACCTGCAATGGCGGGCCCTGCGCCATGCCATCGTGGCCAGCTACGACCACTGGGACCGGCCGATCCGCCTGGATCCGCTGCTGCAGCGCCAGTTGGGTGATCGCGCGAAGCGGGATGTGGCCGCGCGCAAGGCGCAGTGAGCGAGCGGAACCCCCTGCGAGCCTGATCGCGGCGGGGCAGGGCATCGCGCCGGGCGGGCGTCGTTGACACCGCTGGCACGGAGGCTTTTGTTGCCGGGCGGATAGGCGCGGCACCGCATTCCGGGCGAAAATGGCGGTTCCTTCGATTTCGCGCCAGCGCGCCCAGTCATGACCGCCGACCGTTTCGTTTCCTCCGACCACATCCGCAGCCTGTTCTCGCAGGCCATGTCGCACATGTACCGCACCGAAGTGCCGTTGTACGGCACCCTGGTGGAACTGGTGGGCGAGATCAACGCCGAGGTTCTGGCGGCGCAGCCGGCAATGGCCGAGCAGATGCAGCGCAGCGGCGAGCGCGAGCGGCTGGACGTGGAGCGCCATGGCGCGATCCGCGTCGGTACCGCGCAGGAACTGGCGACGCTGCGTCGTTTGTTCGCGGTGATGGGCATGCAGCCGGTGGGCTACTACGACCTGTCCGTGGCCGGCGTGCCGGTGCATTCCACCGCGTTCCGCCCGGTGGACGGCGAGTCGCTCAACCGCAACCCGTTCCGCGTGTTCACCTCGCTGCTGCGGCTGGAGCTGATCGACGATGAAGCGCTGCGCACGCAGGCCGCCCAGATCCTGTCCCGCCGCAACATCTTCACCCCGGGCGTGCTGCAGTTGATCGAGCAGTGCGAGCGCGACGGTGGCCTGGTCGAAGACGACGCCTGGCGCTTCGTGGTCGAGGCGCTGGAGACCTTCCGCTGGCACAACGAAGCCACCGTCTCGCTGCAGACCTACCATGCGCTGCATGGCGCGCATCGCCTGGTGGCCGACGTGGTCAGCTTCCGTGGCCCGCACATCAACCACCTCACCCCGCGCACGCTGGACATCGATGCTGCGCAGGCAGCGATGCACGAACGTGGCCTGGCCGCCAAGGCGGTGATCGAAGGCCCGCCGCGCCGGGAGTGCCCGATCCTGCTGCGCCAGACCAGCTTCAAGGCACTGGAGGAGATGGTGCATTTCCCGTCCGGTGCCGACAACGAGGCCGGTACCCACACCGCGCGCTTCGGCGAAATCGAGCAGCGCGGCCTGGCGCTGACCCCGAAGGGGCGTGCGCTGTATGACACCCTGCTGGCACAGGCGCGCGAGAGCGGCGGTGCCGGCAGCACCGGCGGCGACTACATGCAGCGCCTGCAGGCCGCCTTCGCCGGCTTCCCGGACGACCACGACGTGCTGCGCCGCGAAGGGCTGGGCTACTACCGCTACGCGCTGACCGAGGCGGGCCGTGCGCTGCCGGCGGCCGAGCGTGACCTGCCGGCCGAGGTGCTGATCGAGCGCGGCCTGGCCAGTGCCGACCCGATCATCTACGAGGACTTCCTGCCGGTGAGTGCCGCGGGCATCTTCCAGTCCAACCTGGGCGGTGACGAGCAGCGTGCCTATGCCGCCCGCGCCAACCGCGATGCCTTCGAGCAGGCCTTGGGGGCGAAGGTGCGTGATGAATTTGCCATCTACGATGACCTACAGGCCGAATCGTTGACCAGCCTGCGCGCCTGAGCCTTTCCCGCGCGTTGTCCCGGGGGGAGTAGGCGCTATGCTCTGCGCTCCCCCGAGGCAAGGAATTGGCCGATGAGACTGCGCAGCTGCGCGATGGTGATGATGACCACCATGGTGGTGGCGGGTTGTTCCCACAAGGTGAAGGACGACAGGTACGTCCAGGCATTGCCGGCACCCCCGGCACTGCAGAAGGCATCACCCGTACGCAGGGTGGTGCCTTCAGGAGCGCCGCCAAGCGCCGCCGGCGCGCCACGCCGGGACCCGTTTGCCGCCATCGGCTCGCAGGTTGTGCCTGCGGCCAACACCGAGGTCTACGAGCGGCCGGACGACAACCCGGTCAAGCGCACCACCGAGCAACCCGTCTCGACCTTCTCGGTGGACGTGGACACCGGCAGCTACAGCAACGTACGGCGCATGCTCGATGATGGCGTGCGGCCACCGGCCGATGCGGTGCGTGCCGAGGAGTTCATCAACTACTTCAACTACGGCTACGCGGTGCCGGCCGACAAGGCGGTGCCGTTCCGCGTGCATACCGAGCTGGCGCGCGCGCCCTGGGACGCGCGCAGGCAGGTGCTGATGATCGGCATCAAGGGCTATGAACAGTCCCGGGCCGCGCTGCCGCCGATGAACCTGGTGTTCCTGGTCGACACCTCCGGCTCGATGTATTCGCAGGACAAGCTGCCGCTGCTCAAGCGCGCCTTCGCGCAACTGGTGCCGCAGCTGCGCAGCCAGGACCGGGTGGCCATCGTCGCTTACGCCGGTTCGGCGGGCCTGGTACTGGAGCCGACCCCGGGCGACCAGCATGGGAAGATCATCGCCGCGCTCGAACGCCTGCAGGCCGGCGGCAGCACCAACGGCGGTGCCGGCATCGAACTGGCCTATGCGATGGCGCGCCAGTCCTATGTCGAAGGTGGCGCCAACCGCGTGATCCTGGCCACCGACGGTGATTTCAACGTGGGCGTGGCCAATCGCCAGGCGCTGGAGACGCTGGTCGGTGACCGTCGCAGGAGCGGCATCGCGCTGACCACGCTGGGCTTCGGCACCGGCAATTACAACGATGCGATGGCCGAGCGCCTGGCCGATGTCGGCGACGGCAACCATGCCTACATCGACAGCCTGTCCGAAGCGCGGCGGGTGCTGGTGCGCGAGATGGGCAGCACGCTGTTCACCATCGCCCGTGACGTGAAGATCCAGGTCGAGTTCAATCCGGCGCGGGTGTCGGAGTACCGCTTGATCGGCTACGAGAACCGCGTGCTGAACAACGAGGACTTCGCCAATGACAAGGTGGATGCCGGTGACATCGGCCCCGGCCATGAAGTGACCGCGTTGTATGAGATCGTGCCGGTGGGCAGTGGTGCCGAGCAGTTGCCGGCGTTGCGGTACGCAGACAAGGCGCCGACCGGCACTGCCCACGGGGACGAGGTGGCCGATGTACGCCTGCGCTACAAGCTGCCGGGCAGCGACAGCAGTGAATTGATCCGCCAGCCGGTGCTGGCCAGCACGTTGCGCGCGACGCCGAGCGAGTCGCTGCGTTTCGCCTCGGCGGTGGCGGGCTTTGCCGATGCACTGCGCGGTGGCGAGCGCATGCCGGGCTGGAGCTGGGAGCAGATCATCGCAACAGCGCGGGACGCGCGCGGTGATGACCCGGAAGGCGAGCGCGCGCAGTTCATCCAGCTGGTCAAGGCGGGGCAGGGGCTGGTGGAAACGCCTGCACGCCCCGCGCCGAAGGCGGATTGACGCGGCGGAGCCGTGCCAGCGGTGCAGCTGCCACCGTCACTGCTGTTGCGGTTGATCTTCCCCCTCCCTTGCGCGTAGCGCAGGGGAGGGTAGGGGAGGGGTTGCTTTGGCTTTGAGCAGTGGCTTCCGATGCTCCTGCTCCTTCGGCCGCATACATGGCAACCACAGCAACGGAACAGCCAGATCAACGGCACCCCTCCCCAGTCCTCCCCCTGCCTGCGGCAAAGGGAGGGGGCAGAGCGCGTCCTGCAAAGGGAAGGGCAGAGCGTGTCGCGCTGCACGTCCGTCGCGTCATGCAGGCCGGAATGCACTCCCGGCCTGTCGGTCACTCACGCACGGGCCAGCCTGCGCAGGCGCTTGCGCTCCTTCGCACGCGCACGCCAGTTGCGCCAATGCTTCTGCAGGCACGAGAAGATCACGTACAGCGCCGGCGTGCTCAGCAAGGTCAGGCTCTGCGAGATCAGCAGGCCGCCGATCATCGCGATACCGAGCGGGCGGCGCAGTTCCGAACCCTCGCCGATGCCGATGGCCAGTGGCAGCGCGGCCAGGATGGCCACCATCGTGGTCATCATGATCGGGCGGAACCGCACGATGCTCGCCTCGCGCACCGCCTCGGCCGGAGACTTGCCGTGCTCGCGCTCGGCCACCAGCGCGAAGTCGATCATCATGATCGCGTTCTTCTTGACGATGCCGATCAGCAGTACCAGCGCGATCATCGAGATCACCGACAGGTCGGTGTTGGTCACCCACAGTGCCAGCAGCGCGCCCATGCCCGCCGCGGGCAGGGTGGACAGGATGGTCACCGGGTGCACCAGGTTCTCGTACAGCATGCCCAGCACGATGTAGACCGTGGCGATCGCGGCGATGATCAGCATCAGCATCGCCGATGGATCGGTGGCCTGGCCGAAGCCGCCCCGTTCGGTCTGGCGGATGTCCCCCGGCATGCGCAGGCCGTCGATGGCAGCCTTGACGATGGCATCGCCCTCGCCACTGCTCACGCCCGGGGCCAGGTTGTAGCTCAGGTCCATCACCGTGTACTGGTTCTGGTGGGTCACCTGCGACGGCGCCAGGCCGGCTTCCTGGTGGGCCAGCGCAGTCAGCGGGATCATCTGCCCGCTCCTGGAGGCCACATACAGGTCCTCGATCGCCGAGGGGCTGGCGGTCTGGCTGGGCAGCGCGTTGACCACCACGCCGTACTGGTTGAGGTCGGCGTAGATGGTGGAGATCTGGCGCTGGCCGAACGCGCCATACAGCGCACCGTCGATGGCACCGATGCTCACGCCCAGCCGCGAGGCCTTCTCGCGGTCGATGACGATCTTCTGCATCAGCCCGCCCTTGTCCACGTCCGAACCCACGTCGCGCAGCTTGGGGTTCTGCTTGAGCACTTCCACCAGCCTGGGCAGCCACTCGGCAAGCTGGTCGGCGTCGTTGCCCTGCAGGGTCACGCGGTTCTGCGCGCCTTGGCCACCGCCGCCGCCGTCGGAGGGCAGGTCCTGGATCGCACGCAAGCGCACGTCCAGGTCGGGGAACTGCGCGGCCTTGGCGCTGAGGCGGGCGACCACGTCCTTGGTCGGCTCGCGGCGGCCGTCCTGGCGGGTCTTCAGCTCGATGTTGAACTGCGCGCTGCTGCCCTGGCGGCTGGAGCCCAGCCGTGAGCCGACCATCTTCACCGCGGGGTCGGCCAGGAACATGTCGCTGAGGCGGCGCTGGCGCGTGCTCATTTCCTGGAAGGACACGGTGGCGCTGGAGCTGGCCCGGCCCCAGATCAGCCCGGTGTCCTGCTCGGGGAAGGAGCCCTTGCTGACCGCGCCGGCCAGCATCACCATCGCCACGATCAGCAGCAGCGGGGTCAGCGCCAGCAGCAGGCAGTGGCGCAGCGAGAAGTCCAGCGCCACGGTGTACAGGCGCAACATGCCTTCGTGCATGCGGTCGAGCATGCGATGGGTACGCGACTCGTGAACGTGAGCCTCATGCGGCTGCAGGAAGCGCGCGCACAGTGCCGGGGTCAGGGTCAGCGAGACGATCGCCGAAACGACGATCGCCGCCACCAGGGTCAGCGTGAACTCGCGGAAGAACGCGCCGAGCATGCCCTGGGCGAAGATGATCGGCAGGAACACCGCCACCAGCGATGCGGTGATCGAGACGATGGTGAAGCCGATCTCGCGGGCACCGGCCAGCGCGGCCTGCCTGCGCGGCATGCCCTCATCGAGGTGGCGCATGATGTTCTCGATCACCACGATCGCATCGTCCACCACGAAGCCGATGGCGATCACCAGCGCCAGCAGGGTCAGGTTGTTGAGGGTGAAGCCCAGCGTGCTCATCACCAGGGCCGCGCCGGCCAGCGACAACGGCACCGTCACCGCCGCGATCAGGGTCGGGGCCAGGCGGCGCAGGAACAGCGCCATGGTCAGGATCACCATCGCCAGGCTGATCATCAGCGTGATCTGCACTTCGGTCAGCGAGGCGCGGATGGTCGGGGTGCGGTCGAAGTACGGGGTCAGCGTGGTGCCGGCGTCCAGGTAGCCGGCCAGCGACGGAACCGAGGCCTTGACCCGGTCCACGGTGGCGACCAGGTTGTCGCCGCTGCGCAGGTACACGTACATCAGCACGCCGCGCTTGCCGTTGAACCAGGCGGCCTGGTAGGCGTCCTGCTGGCCGTCGTAGACGGTGGCGATGTCCTTCAGCCGCACCACCGCGCCGTCATGCGTGGAGATGGCGACGTTGGCGAAGTCCGAGGCCTTGCGCACCTGGTCGTTGAGGACGATCGCGGTCTGGCTGCTGCCGTCGCTGAGGAAGCCCAGCGGCGAGGCCACGTTGGCCGCGCGCATGGCGTTGCGCAGGTCGTCCGGGCTCAGTCCCAGCGCGGTCATCGCGCGCAGGTTGAGGTCGATGCGCACCGCCGGCGTCGAGGCACCGGCGATGTCCACCTGTGATACGCCCGGCAACTGGCGCAGCCGCTGCGCCAGCAGCGAGTCGGCCAGGTTGTACAGCTCGGCGACCGATTGTGTTTCCGAGGTCAGCGCCAGCGCGATCACCGGGTCGTCGTTGGGGTTGGCCTTCTGGTAGGTGGGCGTGTTGATGCCGGCCGGCAGGTCGGCCATCGCCGCGTTGATCGCGGCCTGCACGTCCTGCGCGGCGGCGTCGATGTCGCGGCTGGTGTTGAACATCAGGAACACCATGCTGCGCCCGTCGCTGCTGCTCGAGCGCATGGTGTCGATGCCCGGCACCTGGCCGAGGTGGCGCTCCAGCGGCGCGGTCACCGTGGCGGCCATGGTGTTGGCGTCGGCACCGGTGTTGGAGGCCTGCACGAAGATCACCGGGATGGCCAGGTTCGGCAGGGCCGCCACGCCCAGCCGCAGGTAGCAGACCAGGCCGGCGAAGAACAGGCCGATGGCGAGCAGGCCGATGCCGATCGGGCGCTTGATGAAGGGCGCGGAGATGTTCATCCGTGCGCCTCAGCGGGCGGCGTGCAGGCGCGCGGCGGCACGCTGCTCGCGGCGCCTGGCCGCCCATTCGGACAGGCGCTCGAAGTACAGGTAGATCACCGGCGTGGTGTACAGCGTGACCAGCTGCGAGAGCAGCAGGCCGCCGACGATGGCCACGCCCAGCGGGCGGCGCAGCTCCGAACCGATGCCGGTGCCCAGCGCCAGCGGCAACGCGCCCAGCATCGCCGCCGCGGTGGTCATCATGATCGGGCGGAAGCGCAGCAGGCAGGCACGGCGGATCGCGTCGTACGCGTTGGCGCCGGCCCGCTGCGCGTCCAGCGCGAAGTCGATCATCATGATCGCGTTCTTCTTGACGATGCCGATCAGCAGCACGATGCCGACGATGCCATCCACCGACAGGCTCATCCCGCACAGGTACAGCGCCAGCAGCGCGCCGACGCCGGCCGGCGGCAGCGTGGAGATGATGGTCAGCGGGTGGATGTAGCTCTCGTACAGCACGCCCAGCACGATGTAGATCACCGCGATGGCGGCCAGCAGCAACAGCACCACGTCGGTCTGGCTGCTGGAGAACTCGGCGGCGGTGCCGATGAACTGGGCCTGCATCTGCTGGGGCAGCTGCAGTTCGGCCACCGCCTTGTTGATGGCGTCCACGCCTTCGGACAGCGAGTAGCCCGGGGCCAGGTTGAAGGAGATGGTCGCCGACGGCAGCTGCTGCTGGTGGCTGACGATCAGCGGCGCGGTGCCGGGCACCGCGATGGCGATGGCCGACAGCGGGATGCTGCCGCCGCCCCCCAGCGCGATGCCGGTGTTGCTGTTGCCGATGCCGGTGGCGGTGGAGGAGTTGCTCGAGCTCACCTGGCCCAGCGTGGTGGCGTTGCTGCCGGTCAGCGTGCCGCTGCCGTTGCTGCCGATCGCCAGCTGGTTCATCAGCGCGTCGCTGTTGCGGAACTCCGGCGCCACTTCCAGCACCACGCGGTACTGGTTGAGCTGGGTGAAGATGGTGGAGATCTGGCGCTGGCCGTAGGCGTCGTACAGGGTGTCGTCGATGGTCTGCATCGGCACGCCGTAGCGGCTGGCCTTGTCGCGGTCCACCTGCACGTGCAGCGCCCGGCCATGGTTGGCCAGGTTGTTGTCCACGTCGGCCAGCTCCGGCAGGCGCCGCAGCGCATCGGTGACGCGCTCGGTCTGGGCGGCCAGCTCGGTGCTGTCCATGTCCGAGAGCGAGAACTGGTAGGCGGTGGCGGCCACGCGCGTGTCCAGGGTCACGTCCTGCACCGGCTTGAGGTACAGCGCGACGCCGGGGATATGCGCGGCGGCGGCCTGCAGGCGCGGCAGGATCACGTCCAGCCCGTCACGCTCGCCACGGTCCTTGAGCACGATGCTCAGCTGGCCCTGGTTGAGCGTGGGGTTCATGGTGCCGGCGCCGATGTAGGCGGCCACACCGGTGACCGCCTCGTCGTGGCGCAGCGCCTCGGCCACGGCCTGGGTGCGCAGCTGCATCTGGTCGAAGGCCACGTTCTGGTCGGCCAGCACCACGCCGGTGACCATGCCGGTGTCCTGGTCGGGCAGCAGGCCCTTGGGGATGGCCATGTACAGCAGCACGGTCAGCGCCACCGAGGCCAGCGCGATGCCCAGGGTCAGGCGCTGGTGGCGCAGCACCCAGTCCAGGCTGCGCTCGTAGGCGTGCACCAGCCGCGACCAGGCGGTGACCTTGCCGGCGGCCGCCGCCCGCTCGTGGGCGTCGTCACCCTCGGGCAGGGCGTCGGGCTTGAGCAGGTAGGCGCACATCATCGGCGTGAGCGTGAGCGAGATCAGCATCGAGATCGCCACCGCGATCGACAGCACCCACGCGAACTCGTGGAACAGGCGCCCGGTGACGCCGGGCATCAGGATCAGCGGCAGGAACACCGCGATCAGCGACACCGTCAGCGACAGCACGGTGAAGCCGATCTCCTTCGAACCCACCTCGGCCGCTTCCTGGCCGTCCTTGCCCTGCTCGATGTAGCGCACGATGTTCTCGATCATCACGATCGCA
This sequence comes from Stenotrophomonas sp. LARHCG68, assembly GCF_052871705.1. Classification (NCBI taxonomy): domain Bacteria; kingdom Pseudomonadati; phylum Pseudomonadota; class Gammaproteobacteria; order Lysobacterales; family Lysobacteraceae; genus Stenotrophomonas; species Stenotrophomonas sp. LARHCG68. Next base: position 59,734 of record NZ_JBIXJV010000001.1, read on the forward strand.
TCGTCGACCACGAAGCCGGTGGCCACGGTCAGCGCCATCAGCGACAGGTTGTCCAGCGACATGCCGGCGAAGGCCATCACCCCGAAGGTGCCCAGCAGCGACAACGGCACCGCCACCGACGGGATCACCGTGGCCCACAGGCGGCGCAGGAACACGAAGATCACCGCCACCACCAGGCAGATGGTGAGGATGAGCGTGAACTGCACGTCGTGCACCGAGGCGCGGATGGTCACGGTGCGGTCGGAGAACACGTCCAGCGTCACGTCGGCCGGCAGCATCGCCTGCAGGCTGGGCAGGATCTGGCGGATGCTCTCCACCGTCTTGACGATGTTGGCGCCGGGCTGCCGGCGCACTTCCAGCAGCACCGCCGGCTTGCCGTCGGCCCAGGCGGCGATCTGGTCGTTCTCCACGCCGTCGACCACCTTGGCCACGTCGCGCAGGCGTACCGGCGCACCGTTCTGGTAGCGGATGATGATGTCGTTGTACGCCGCCGCGTCGGCCAGCTGGTCGTTGGTGGACAGCGTGTAGCTCTGCGTCTTGCCGTTGAGCGAGCCCTTGGGCGCGTTGACGTTGGCCTGGGTCAGCGCGCTGCGCAGGTCCTCCAGGGTCATGCCCATGTTCGACAACTGCGCCGGGTTGGCCTGGATGCGCACGGCCGGGCGCACGTTGCCGGCGATGGAGACCAGGCCCACGCCGTCGGTCTGCGACAGGCGCTGGGCCAGCACCGAGTCGGCCAGGTCGTTGACCTCGCGCAGCGGGCGCGTGTCCGAGGCCAGCTTGAGGGTCAGGATCGGCGCATCGGCCGGGTTCACCCGGTTGTAGACCGGCTGGTAGGGCAGCGAGCTGGGCAGGGTGGCCTGGCGGATCGCGGCCTGCACGTCCTGCGCGGCGGTGTTGATGTCGCGCTCCATCGAGAACTGCAGCACGATGCTGGACAGCCCGGCCGAGGAGTCGGAGGTCATCATGTCCAGGCCGGAGATCTGGCCCAGCTGCCGCTCCAGCGGCGTGGTCACCAGCGAGGCCATGGTCTGCGCGCTGGCACCGGGGTACTGCGTGGTCACCACCAGGCTGGGCGCCTCGATCTCGGGCAACGCGGCCACCGGCAGGCGCTGGTAGCCGAGGATGCCCAGCAGCATCAGGCCGATCATCAGCAGTGAAGTGGCGATCGGTCGGCGGATGAAGATAGTCGAGAAGCCCACGGGCGATTCCTGGTGCGAAGGGGGAGGGACGGAGGGCGCGCGGCGCGTCAGCGCGGCGGACCACCCCTGCCGCCACGGCCCTTCTGGCTGGCCGCCTTGAGCTGGTCCTCGGTCGGTTCCGGCGGTGCCTGGCCCGGCGCCAGCTGGGTCACCTTGCTGCCTTCCTTCAGGCGGAACTGGCCTTCGGTGACCACCTTGTCGCCGCCTTGCAGGCCCTTGCTGATCACCACGTGGCTGTCATCGACCTGGCCGCCCTGGACCACGTCGCGCAGCGTCACCGTGCCATCGGCCTTGATCAGGTAGACGAAGTCGCTGTTGCTGCTGCGCTGCACGGCTTCGGCCGGCACCACCACCGCATCGGGCAGCTCGTTGAGCTGCATGCGCACGTTGACGAACTGGCCCGGCCACAACGCGCCCTCGGCGTTGCCGAACTCGGCGCGCAGGCGGAAGGTGCCGCTGGTGCTGCTGATCTGGTTGTCCACCACCTGCAGCTTGCCGTCGGCGTTGACCACGCTGCCGCCCTCGCGGTCGAGCGTGGCGGTCTGCAGCGGTCCGGCCTGCTGGGCGCTGCGCACCGCGTCGAGCTGCTGCTCGGGCAGGTTGAACAGCACGTAGATCGGCTGCAGCTGGGTCACGGTGACGATCTGGGTGCCGGCGCTGACCACGTTGCCCGGGTCCACCGCGCGGATGCCGGCAACGCCATTGATCGGCGAGGTGATGCGGGTGTAGTCCAGCTGCACCTTGGCCTGGTCCATCGACGCCTGCGAGGCGGCCACCGCGGCCTGGTACTGGGCCACCTGGTTGCGCAGCGTGGTCAGGTCGGTCTGCGCGACGAACTGGCGGTATTCCGGTGAGTTGGAGCGCTCGAAGTTGGACTGCGCGGTGGCCAGCAGGGCCTGGTTCTGGCGCTTGCTGGCCGCGGCCTGGTCGTACTGGGCCTGGAAGGTGCGCGGGTCGATCTGCGCCAGCAGCTCACCCTTCTTCACGGCCTGGCCTTCGCGGAAGTTCACGCTCAGCAGCTCACCGCCCACCTGTGGGCTGACGGTGACGGTGTTGTAGGCGGTCACCGTGCCCTGGGCGGTCACGTACACCGGCACGTTCCTGCGCTCGGCGGCGACCACGGTGACCGGCACCGGGGCGTCGTTGCCCCCGCCCTGGCCCCCGCGCATGGCATCTGCCGCCGGCGCGCCCGCCTTCTGCTTGCCGCCCCCCATCACCCGGTAGCCGATCCCGGCCACGAGCAGCACTGCGATGACCAGCAGCACAATCTTCCAGAAACGCGACATGCGAAAACTCCTGAGAAACCGATAAGGGGAAGAAACGATCAAGCTGCCAAGGATAGCGCCGGCCCGTGTCGGTCTGTTTCATGACCGATGGCCTACGCGCTCAGACCGCGACAGGGTCGTGAACGTTCCAGAGCGCCCCGGGTTGACCGCCGTAGTGCCACACCCGGCCGTCATTGTCCCGGTAGTGCCGAGCCACGCTCGGCCGAAGCCTTCCGGTCACGCCCCGGCGGCGCACGGCCCCGGTTCTGGCTTACAGTCCCCCAACGCTCCCTTTCCAAGGAATTGCCGATGGCCCGCACGACCGTGTTGCTGACCGCGCTGCTGTGCGCCCTCTCCCCGCTGGCGCAGGCACAGCAGGCACAACGCCCGGAAGTGGCGGAGGCGGCCAGGCGGCAGCAGCAGCAGGTGGTGGACTGGCGTCGCGATTTTCACGAACACCCCGAGCTCTCCAACCGCGAGGAGCGCACCGCGGCCAAGGTCGCCGAGCGCCTGCGCGCGATGGGCCTGCAGCCGAAGACCGGCGTTGCCGTGCACGGCGTGGTGGCGATCATCAAGGGCGGCCTGCCGGGCCCGAAGATCGCCCTGCGTGCCGACATGGACGCGCTGCCGGTCACCGAGCAGACCGGCTTGCCGTTCGCTTCCAGGGCCAAGGCCGAGTATCGCGGCGAGCAGGTCGGGGTGATGCACGCCTGCGGCCACGATGCCCATACCGCCACCCTGCTGGGCGTGGCCGATGCGCTGGTGGCCATGCGCGACCGCTTGCCAGGTGAAGTGATGCTGATCTTCCAGCCGGCCGAGGAAGGCGCGCCGCCGCCGGAGCAGGGCGGCGCCGACCTGATGCTCAAGCAGGGCCTGTTCAAGGACTTCAAGCCCGAGGCCGTGTTCGGGCTGCACGTGTTCTCCAGCGTCCAGGCCGGGCAGATCGCGGTGCGCGGCGGCCCGTTGATGGCGGCCTCGGACCGCTTCTCGATCACCGTCAACGGCCGCCAGACCCACGGCTCGGCACCGTGGAACGGGATCGACCCGATCGTCGCCGCCTCCGACCTGATCGGCACCGCGCAGACCATCGTCAGCCGCCGCGCCAACCTGTCCAGGCAGCCGGCGGTGCTGACCGTCGGCGCGATCAAGGGCGGCATCCGCTACAACATCATCCCCGACTCGGTGGAGATGGTCGGCACCATCCGCACCTTCGATGCGGACATGCGCCGGCAGATCTTCGCCGACCTGCGCAACGTCGCCGAGCACACCGCCGCCGCGCACGGCGCCACCGCCGTGACCGATATCTACGAGAACGACGGCAACCCGGCCACGGTCAACGACCCGGCCCTGACCGCGCGCATGCTGCCCAGCCTGCAGGCGGTGGTGGGCACGGACAACGTCTACGAGCCGCCGCTGCAGATGGGCTCGGAGGACTTCTCGCTGTATGCCCAGCAGGTGCCGGCGATGTTCTTCTTCGTCGGCTCGACGTCCCCGGGCATCGACCCGGCAACCGCGCCCAGCAACCATTCGCCGAAGTTCCTGCTCGATGAAAAGGCGCTGGACGTCGGCCTGCGCGCGCTGCTGCAGGTGTCGCTGGACTACCTGCACGGTGGCAAGGCTGGCTGACTCCCGGTAGTGTCGTGCCCCCCTCGACACGGAAGAAGGACACTCCCATGAGCGCCAGCCTGGCCATGCTGCTGCAATCGCAGCTTGATCCAACGCTCACCGCCGACGCCCTGCTGGCGCAGATGCGCAGCGATTGGCCCGACCTGGACCCGTCGCTGCTGCGGCTGGGCGAGATGCCCGCCGAGGACGGCCAGGACAAGGCGGCCGGCGGCGACGAGTCGCCGATGCAATGCCTGGAGTACGGCGATGCGCTGATCGCGCTGATGCCGATCCCGGTGCAGATCGGCGACGACATCGACCAGATCTGCGCGCACAGCCGGCTGTGGCCCGACGCCACGCCGGCGCCGGTGGATTACGCCGCGCACACCATCGTCACCGTGATGGCGTTCGGCCAGGACGGCCAGGACACCAACCTGGTCGCCCAGGCCGCGCTGCTCAGCCGCGTGCTGGCCTCGGCCATCGCCCTGTCCGACAGCATCCAGGCGGTGTATTTCGGCAGTGCCAACCACGTGGTGCTGCCGGGCCTGTTCCGTGAACTGACCCAGGCCACCCTGCCCGAGCCGATGCCGATCGCCTGGGTGGCGATCAACGTCGGCGCCCGCCCGGACGGGGTGATGACCGGTCACACCCGCGGCATGGACATGCTGGGGCTGATGGACATCGAGATTCCCGAGACCCAGGACAGTGCCGAGGAGGTGTTCGGCCGGCTCACCGGCATCGTCGATTACCTGGTCGAGAACGGCATGGTCATCAGCGATGGCGACACCCTGGGGGCCAGTGCCGAGGAACGCATCCGCGTCGTCTACGGCCCCTCGGCGCTGGACCCGGAGCGGCAGGTGATGCGCCTGCAGAGCGAGGAGGTGCCGCAGGCCAAGCCGGGCACGTCGTGGTGGAAGCGGCTGCTGAACTGAACCTGCGCCTGGGGTGGGGTGTGCAGTGAAAGCGGGTGTCGGTAAATCCGCCGCTCAAACTGCTGCCCCTACAATGGCGCCGATGAATACCCCCCAAGATTCCAGCCTCGGCCGCGAGGTCGATTACCCCCGCCAGTACGACGCCAGCCTGCTGTTCCCGATCCCCCGTGCCGGGGCCCGCGCGGAAATCGGCCTGGGCGGCGGCGACCTGCCTTTCCACGGTGAAGACCGCTGGCACGCCTATGAACTGGGCTGGCTGGACGCCCGCGGCAAGCCGTGCGTGGAGACGTTGACCCTGTGGGTGCCGGCGACCTCGCCGAACCTGATCGAGTCCAAGTCGCTCAAGCTTTACCTGAACTCGCTCAATAACGCGCGCTTCAACCGGCCCGAGGCGGTGCGCGAGCGCATCGCCACCGACCTGTCGGCCTGCGCCGGCGCCGACGTGCGGGTCGAGTTCGGCCTGCCGGCCTTCGCCGGGGCGGACGGTGAGTCGGTGGACCACGTCGACGTGGACATCGACTGCTACGGGCCGCCGGACGCCGGCTTCCTGCTGGCCGATGCCGGCACGGCGGTCGAGGAGACCCTGACCTCGGCCCTGCTCAAGTCCAACTGCCCGGTCACCGGCCAGCCGGACTGGGCCAGCGTCAGCATCCGCTACTGCGGGCCGCGCATCGACCGCGAAGGCCTGCTGCGCTACCTGGTCAGCTACCGCGACCATGCCGAGTTCCACGAGCAGTGCGTGGAGCGCATCTTCCTGGACCTGCAGCGCCGCTGCGGCCCAGCCTCGCTGGAGGTGGAGGCCCGCTACACTCGCCGTGGCGGCCTGGACATCAATCCGCGCCGGGCCAGCCCGGACCGGACCGCCGCCACCGCGCCGATCCGCGACCTGCGTCAATGAACATTCAGCCCCGTACGCTGGTTTTTACACGGCCGAGATAAAACCTTAACAGGCGGCGTGTAATCGTGGTCGCCAGTCAAGAAGCGGAGTGGCTTGGATGGGTACCGACAAGAAGGCGGATTTCTCTGACGTTTCTGCCTCCGTTACCAGTACGGAGCAGATCGTGCAGAAAGCGGACTTTTCAGACGTGACCGCATCGGTGACCAGCACCGAGCAGATCGTGAGCGAGCAGCAGTACACGGTGCAGAAGGGTGACAACCTTTCCAGGATCGCCAAACACCTGCTCGGCGACGCCAACGCGTGGAAGCAGATCTTCGAGGCCAACCGGGATGCGCTGGACGACCCGGACAAGATCTTCCCCGGTCAGGTCCTCAGGATTCCGCCGCGCCAGGCCTGATGCAGCACCGTTTCCGCTGTCCAAAACCAAACACATACCGGAGCAATCCATGAAGAAGACTTCGCTCAGCAGTGCCCTGATGATCGCTGTGATCGGCGCCGTCGCGCTGGTCGGTTGCAAGAAGAAGGAAGAGGAAGCCGCACCGCCGCCGCCGGCCGCCAGCACCCCGGCTCCGGCCCCGGCTCCGATGGCTGAACCGGCTGCGCCGGCGTTGTCCGTCACCTCGGTGACGGTGGGCAACACCGTTGCCGCCGACCAGTCCGTGGCGCCGGTGGCCATGCTCGGCACCAAGGACAAGATCGTGGTCTCGGTGAAGACCAGTGGCACCGCCAACAATGTCACCGTCGGCGCCAAGCTGACCTACCAGGACGGCCAGGTGGCCGGTGAGCAGAGCGCGACGCTCAATGCCACCGACACCGGCACCACCAATGTCGAGTTCACCAAGCCCAGCGGCTGGCCGGCAGGCAAGTACACCGCCGACGTGACCGTCGATGGCAAGTCGGCGGGCTCGCAGCAGTTCGAAGTGAAGTGAGGTAGGGCGTCCACCGGCGCACTCTCTCCCGCCGGTGGTACGCATGGGCGCAGCCGATTGGCTGCGCCTTTTTTATGCGCCGCTTCCGGCCGCATGCCACCGCGCCTGCGCGTCCGCCGGGCCTGTCCCGGGACAACCGCATCGGTTGCAGCTGAGACCAGCAGCATGCACCGGGCCGTGATGCAAGGCACGCCAAGGCCTGCGCACGGTTGCATTGGAAACGCCGCGATCATCCCTACGTTTGCGTATGGCGCGCTTTTGCCGGACCCGGGTGAAAACGCGACAATGCAAAGGTTTCCCCACGGCGGCCCGGCCCGGGGCCGGGCATTGCCCGCGTCCGCTGCACCGGCCACCCCCGTTCACCACGCAACGCATCCGTCAGCAAGAGAGTTCCTGCCCCCATGTCGAATACGCCGAAGATCATCTACACGCTCACCGACGAAGCTCCGTTCCTGGCGACCCAGTCGCTGCTGCCGATCGTCGATGCCTATACCGCCACCGCCGGTATCTCGGTCGAGACCCGTGACATCTCCCTGTCCGGCCGCATCCTGTCGCAGTTCCCGGATTACCTGAAGGACGGCCAGCAGATCAGCGACGACCTGGCCGAGCTGGGCGAGCTGGCGACCCAGCCGGACGCCAACATCATCAAGCTGCCCAACATCTCCGCCTCGGTGCCGCAGCTCAAGGCCGCCATCAAGGAGCTGCAGGACCAGGGCTACGTGCTGCCGAACTACCCGGACGCACCCACCGACGACGTCTCGCGCGACATCAAGGCGCGCTATGACAAGGTCAAGGGCAGCGCGGTGAACCCGGTGCTGCGCGAAGGCAACTCCGACCGCCGTGCGCCGCTGTCGGTCAAGAACTACGCCCGCAAGCACCCGCACCGCATGGGCGCGTGGAGCGGCGATTCCAAGTCGCACGTCGCGCACATGGACGGCGGTGATTTCTACGGCAGCGAGAAGTCGGCCACGCTGGCCAATGCCGGTAGCCTGAAGATCGCGCTGGTCCAGAACGATGGCAAGACCGTCGTGCTGAAGGAAAAGACCGCGGTCAAGGCCGGCGAGATCGTCGACGCCTCGGTGATGAGCCGCAAGGCGCTGGCCAGCTTCATCGACGCCCAGGTGGCCGATGCCAAGGCGCAGGGCGTGCTGTTCTCGCTGCACCTGAAGGCGACGATGATGAAGGTCTCCGACCCGATCATGTTCGGCGTGGTGGTGGAGGAGTTTTACAAGGACGTGCTGGCCAAGCACGCCGCCGCCCTGAAGGAAGTCGGTTTCGACGCCAACAACGGCATCGGCGACCTGTACGCGCGCCTGCCGCAGCTGCCCGAAGCCACCCAGGAAGCGATCAAGGCCGACATCGCCGCCGAATACGCCAAGCGCCCGGCCGTGGCCATGGTCAACTCCGACAAGGGCATCACCAACCTGCACGTGCCGTCGGACGTGATCGTCGACGCCTCGATGCCGGCGATGATCCGTGACTCGGGCAAGATGTGGAACGCCGAAGGCAAGCTGCAGGACACCAAGGCCGTCATCCCGGACCGCTGCTACGCCGGCGTGTACCAGGCGGTGATTGAAGACTGCAAGGCACACGGTGCGTTCGACCCGGCCACGATGGGCTCGGTGCCGAACGTCGGCCTGATGGCGCAGAAGGCCGAGGAATACGGCTCGCACGACAAGACCTTCCAGATCCCGGCCGATGGCGTGGTCACCGTCACCGACGACGCCGGCAACGTGGTGTTCGAGCACACCGTGGAAGCCGGTGACATCTGGCGCATGTGCCAGACCAAGGACGCGCCGATCCAGGACTGGGTGAAGCTGGCCGTGTCCCGCGCCCGCCTGAGCAGCACCCCGGCGGTGTTCTGGCTGGATGCTGCCCGCGCCCACGACGCGCAGGTGATCGCCAAGGTCGAGCGCTACCTCAAGGACCACGACACCAACGGCCTGGACATCCGCATCCTGTCGCCGGTGGAAGCCACCGCGTTCTCGCTGGAGCGCATCCGCAAGGGCCAGGACACCATCTCGGTGACCGGCAACGTGCTGCGCGACTACCTCACCGACCTGTTCCCGATCCTGGAGCTGGGCACCAGCGCCAAGATGCTGTCGATCGTGCCGCTGATGGCCGGCGGTGGCCTGTTCGAGACCGGCGCCGGTGGTTCGGCCCCGAAGCACGTGCAGCAGTTCGTCGAAGAGGATTACCTGCGCTGGGATTCGCTGGGCGAGTTCCTGGCCCTGGCCGCGTCGCTGGAGCACCTGGCCCAGCGCTACGACAACAAGGCCGCCGCCGTGCTGGCCAAGGCGCTGGACGAGGCCAACGGCACGTTCCTGGACAACGACCGCTCGCCGGGCCGCAAGCTCGGCACCATCGATAACCGCGGCAGCCATTTCTACCTGGCCATGTACTGGGCGCAGGCCCTGGCCGAGCAGAACGACGACGCTGCGCTGAAGGCCAGGTTCGCACCGCTGGCCGAGGCGCTGGCCAGCAACGAGCAGACCATCGTCGACGAACTGGTCGCGGTGCAGGGCAAGGCCGTGGACATCGGCGGCTACTACCGCCCGGACCTGGCCAAGGCCGGCCCGGCGATGCGCCCGAGCGCCACCTTCAATGCGGCGCTGGCCAAGCTGAAGGGTTGAGTGATGTGAAGCGCGACGACGCCTTTCAGTAGCGGCCGTTACACAAGCCGCTGCGGGTGTCAGCACGTAAGAGAAGCCTGCATCCGTTGTCGGATGCAGGCTTCTTTCATTTTGGTTACCGCCTACGCATGCCTACGACGAACGTATAGGCGTGAAAGACTTCCTGACAAATCGAACTGTGGGAGCAGTCACCCTTTCACAGCCGGCATCTGGCATAGCCTCATTGGACTGCCATGGAAATGCATGACGCACGGCGTCGAAAGGGGACAGGCATGACCAGAGTGCTGGTGGTGGGCTCTGACAACCGTGAGGAGCAGGTATTGCTCGGCCGGTTGCGCAAGGCTGCGGGGTTGCCGCCGGAGGCGCTGCAACGCTGCGTGGACCTGGATCAATGCGACCTGTTGCTGGTGCGCGACACACCGGCACTGCGCAGCGCGGCATTGCACATGGCCAGCAAGCGGCCATCGATGCGGCTGTGGATGCACGACGACGACGGTGCCGTACACGATGGACGCGCGGCCACGCCGGTGTTCCTGGACGACCAGCAGATCCAGTCCGCGCTCGCCCCCCGGGTCGATGTCACCACCGATGGCCTGTACCTGGCCAGCGGCGCCAAGCAGGTCACCCGCCTGTTGCGGCAGCGCCTGCAGGAGCGCAAAGGCCGGGCGCTGCTGACGCTGCAGGGCCAGCCGCAACTGCTGATCGATTTCGAGCATGACCAGGCGGTCCCGCTCTACCTGCACCCCGGCGCGGGACCGACGCTGGCCCAGCAACTGGGCGAACTGCTTGAACTGCTCGCCTTGCAGGAGCTCTCGCCGGCGCGCTACGAGGCATTGGCCGAAAACCTGTCGCGGCAGCCGCTGCGGCCGTTGCTGTGGCAGATGGCGCAGCACGGCGACTACTGGAGCGATTTCGAACGCCGCCTCCAGCAGAACGCGCAGATGCACCTGCTGCGCTGGCCGGATTTCCGCGTACTGGCCCACCAGCACGATGGGTTCCGGCTGTGCTCGTTGCTGTTGAAGAAGCCGTGCAGCCTGAGCGAGTGCACCCAGCTGCTGGACCTGGACATCAATGCCACGCGGGCGTTCATGCGCTCGGCCTACCTGTGTGGCTACGCCGAGGTGAAGGTGCCGGTCGATGCACCGCCACCGGTGCCGGTGGCGCAGAAGCACGGTGCCAGTGCCTTGCTGGCCAGGATGTGGCGCAGCGTCCGCGGCCGCACGGGAATGCATGCATGATCGAGCACAAGATCGTTGTCCTCGGGGCCATGGGCGCCGGCAAGTCCACCCTGGTGCGTGCGGTGGCCGGTGGCACCGTGATCGATACCGACGTGCTCAACACCGACGTCAGTTCGTCCAAGCTGGCCACCACCGTGGCCATGGACTATGCCGACGTGAGCCTGCCCAACGGCGACCGCCTGCGCCTGTACGGTACGCCGGGACAGGAGCGTTTCTCCTTCATCTGGCCGGTGTTGCTGCAGGGCGCGCGCGGCGTGGTGATCCTCGCCGATGCCTCCAGCCCGGAGGTGGCGACCGAACTGGATACCTACCTGCGCACGCTGCGCACCCATGCCGACCGGGTTCCGGCGGTGGTGGGCGTGTCCAAGTTCGACCTGGTACCCGACGTGGACCTGGATGCGTGCCAGCTGCGCGTGCAGGAGGTGGCGGGGCGCCCGCTGCCCCTGGTGCCGTTCGATGCGCGGTCGGAAGACGAAGTGATGATGTTGATGGACGTGTTGATGGGCGAGGTGGAAGCGGCGGCACTGGTCGAAGCACATGGGTGAACCAAGGGGGGTAGCGGTGCTGGAGGACTGGGAAGTCACGGCGGTGGATGCCCGGCTCAGGGAGTTCACCGAATCGGTGGATGGCGTGCGCGCGGCGGTGGTGGCCAGCGTGGACGGCTTCGCCCTGGCCCAATCGGCCACGCAGCAGTCCAGTGGCGAGCGGTTGGCGGCGATGACCAGCGCGATGCTGGCGCTGGCCAGCGCGGTGGGTCGCGAGCTGTCGCTGGGAACGATGGAAGTGCTGATGCTGGAAGCCAGCGAAGGCAAGGTGCTGATGCAGTCGATCCCGCTGGCGCGTGGTTCGCTGTTGCTGATGGCCGCCTGCGGCCAACGCAGCGTGATCGGCCACGTGCTGTGGAGCGCCCGCGAATGCGGTCGCAAGATCCAGGCGGAGTTGTCCAGCGGCTGAGCGCTGGAGCCCGCGGTGGTGGCGAGCCGGTACGCCTGACGACACACGGACCGCCCCCTTCCTTTGCCGCAGGCAAGGGGAGGGCGGGGGAGGGGGGCCTTTCGCGCGATGTGGACTTCCCGGCTTCACGCCCAAGGACGCTCCCGCCGGGCGGGCGCCCTGTCGCGGGAGGCGTGCGGTGTCGTATGGTCATGTCCATCCCCCCTCCGGCGACAGCCATGCGATCCCATCTTCTCCCTGCAGTCCGTGCATTGCCGGTGCGGCCGTGATGAATGCAACGGTCATCGGTGCCGCCCTGGCGGACAAGCTTGCCCAAGGCATCGCTGCGGGGTTCGAGGACTACCACCAGGGCTTCGCCGACATTACCCGTCGGGCACGCGCGCGCTTCCAGACACGCGACTGGAGCGCAGCCAGGACGGATGCGGTGGAACGCATCGAGCTGTACGACGCGTGCGTGGCACGCTGCCGGGCGCAACTGCAGGCGTTGCTGGCCGGCATCCCGCCCACGCAGGCGCTGTGGCGGGAAGTGAAGCAGTGCTTCGACGCACGGGTTTCATCGCGCATCGATGGCGAGCTGTACAAGACGTTCTACAACACCCTGACCCGGCGCCTGTTCGGTACCCATGGCGTGGATGACGACATCGAGTTCATGGCGCTGGACATCGAGCCGTCCGATGCCATCACCCACCCGGTTGCGCGTCATGTCTACGCCGTTTCCGAAGCGCGTCCGGCCGATGCGTTCTCGCGCCTGCTCGCCGACTATGCCTTCGACGTGCCTTACCAGCATCGCCTGCGCTGCGCCGCGGCCATCGCGGTGCGCCTGCAGGACGACCTGGCCCATTGGGGCACGTACCCGGTGCGAGCCATCGAACTGCTGGAGACCGTGTTCTACCGCGAGCGCCGTGCATACCTGGTTGGGCGCGTGTTCGGTGAGCACCGCTTCTCGCCCTGCGTGATCGCGCTGGTCAACGGGGAGGAAGGCATCCGCGTGGAAGCGGTGCTGAGCCGACGCCGCGACGTGGCGCATCTGTTCGGTGTCTCGCGCAGCTATTTCCAGGCCGACCTGCCCACCGTCGCCGACGCGGTGGTGTTCCTGCGCAGCATCCTGCCGGGCAAGCCGGTCGATGAGATCTACACCGTGCTGGGCCGCGCCAAGCAGGGCAAGACCGAGCGCTATCGCACCTTCTTCAGCCATTTCCAGCAGCATGCCAACGAGCGGCTGGTGCATGCCGAAGGCACCCCCGGCATGGTGATGGCGGTGTTCACGCTGCCGAGCTATCCGCTGGTCTTCAAGCTGATCCGCGACCGCTTCGCCTGGCCCAAGACCATGAGCCGGCAGGACGTGGAGGAGAAGTACGCGCTGGTCTTCAACCTGGACCGCATCGGCCGCCTGCTCGACGCCCAGCCCTATCGCCACCTGCGCTTCCCGGTCAGTCGCTTCGCGCCGGAACTGCTCGATGAGCTGGTCACCCAATGCAGCCACAGCGTGCAGGTCGAAGGCGGCGACGTGGTGATCGCGCTGTGCTACGTGCAGCGCCGTTTCCGGCCCCTCAACCTCTACCTGCGCGAGCAGGGCAGTGAAGCGGCCCGCGCCGCGGCGTTGGACTACGCGCAGGCCATCCGTGACATGGCCTGCAACAACATCTTTCCCGGCGACATGTTGCTGAAGAACTTCGGTGTCTCCCGGCACGGCCGTGCGGTGTTCTACGACTACGACGAGTTGTGCCTGGTCACCGACTGCAACTTCCGGGCCTGGCCAACACCGCGCAGCGAGGAGGAGGCCATGGCCAGCGAGCCGTGGTTCCACGTCGCGCCCAACGACGTGTTCCCGGAACGTTTCGCGTTGTTCATGGGCCTGCCCCGCGCATTGCTGGACGTGGTGCAGGAGCGCTACGGCGAGCTGTTCGAGCCATCGTGGTGGCAGGGACTGCAGCAGGGCTTCGGCAGGGGTGAGTTCCCCGACACCCCGCCGTATCCGCGCGCGCTGCGCGTGGCCTGAGGGGGCATTGCGGCCGGGCGATGCCTGCGCTGTAATCCGCCGACCAAGGGAATCCAACGGGGTGGGCTATGCATGGCAGGTTCAGTGCGTGGGTGATGGTGGCCGGGGTGTTGTTCGGCATGTCCGGCACCGGTATGGCAGCCGGAGGCAGCAGCATCACGGAGGTGCGCGAGCGCATCGAGCGCAGCATGCTCGTCAAGGGGGAGCTGCTGCTCAGCGAGGAGGGCACGGTCGCCTCGTTGCAACTGGACAGGGAAGAGATGCTGCCGACGGCCATTGCCGGCTACGTACGCGCCACGGTACTGCCATGGCGGTTCGAGCCGGTTCGCGAGCTGGGTCAGCCCGTGCGCGCGAAGGTGCCGGTCAGCCTGCGGGTAGTGGCCAAGCAACGGGACGACGGCAACTTCGAGGTAGCACTGCGCGGAGTGAACTTCATCGGCGGTGGCAAGGATGATCCGCGCGGTCTTTCATGTATCAGCACGACGCCGCCGCGTTATCCGCGTGAAGCCATTGACCTTGGTGTTGGCGGCACCGTTTACCTGCGTTTGCGGATTGGCAGGGATGGCAAGGTGATGCAGGCATTCGCCGAGCAGGTCAACCTGAAGTTCGTCAGCCGCGAACGGGATCAGCTGAAGTTCCGCCAGTTGTTCTCCGAGAGTGCGATCGAGCAGGCGTTGAAGTGGAGCTATCGCACACCTACGGAAGGAGACCTTGCGGGTCGCCCATATTGGGATGTCTGGGTGCCGGCGGACTACTCCTTCACCGATAGAGCACAGCCGGCGGTAAGGGGGTACGGCCATTGGCAGATCTACGTGGCCGGACCCATCGAGCGTGCGCCATGGGCGGAATCGGCCGCGCAGACCTGGCTCTCGCTGGATGCCCTGGAGGAGGGTGGCGTCTACATGGCCGACGGCAACGGCGGCCCGCGCCTGCTGACCCCGCTGCAAGGCGGTTGAGCAACCGACAGGTATCCCGGCGTGGCGTGATTGATGCGGTCATCCGGTTTGCGTTGTAATCGGGGCACTTCAATCTCAAGGATGTGAGCATGAACGTTCGAATCGGCGCGTTGGGCCTGGCCGGGGTGTTGTTGCTGGGCCTTCCCTCGATGGTGGTTGCCGAGCCGTCGCCGGGCAGCGTGGCGCAGGTCCGCCAGCAGGTGGAAAGCAGCATGCTGGTCAGTGGCGATGTGCATATCGAGACCGATGGATCGGTGTCCAGGTTGGTGCTCCGCCAGGAGGAGACGTTGCCCGAGGGCGTGGTCAAGCTGGTGCGCGACAGTGCGCTGCAGTGGCGTTTCGAACCCATCGTCGTGGACGGGAAGCTGGTCCGCGCGGTGGCACCGATGAGCCTGCGGGTGGTCGCGCGCAAGCTGGAGGGCGGCAGCTACGAGGTCAGCCTGCGTGGGGTGAGCTTCCAGAAGTACGACTCCACCGATCCGCAGAACGTCGCAAGCATCCAGATGAATCCGCCGCGGTATCCCGAGTTGGCCTTCCGCGCAGGCGCAACCGGCAGCGTCTACTTGCTGGTGAAGGTCGGCCGCGACGGAAAGGTCGAGGATGCCTTCGCCGAGCAGGTGAACCTGACCTTCCTCAGCCGTGAATCCGACCAGCGGCGTTTCCGCGAGGTGCTGGCCCGCAATGCGATAGCGGCGGCGAAGGGCTGGACGTTCCGGGTCCCCACCGAAGGTGACGTCGCCTCGCTGCCCTATTGGAACGTGCGCGTGCCGATCAATTACGCGATGGACCCCGGCCGGGACAAGGGGGCCGAAACCTATGGTCGCTGGGTCAGCTATGTGGCCGGCCCGCGTGAGCGTGCGCCCTGGCGCACGGAAGACCGCAACGTGGAGACCTCCCCCGACAGCCTGGCCGAAGGCGGCGTCTACATGGCCGACCGCAACACCGGCCCGCGCCTGCTGACCCCGCTGCAGGGCGGCTGATTTCCTGCCGGGAAAACAGAAAGCCCCGCTTGCGCGGGGCTTTCTGCTGCAACGCATCCGGTGATCGGATCAGCGCTTCATCGAACCGAAGAACTCGTCGTTGGACTTGGTGTTCTTCATCTTGTCCAGCAGGAATTCCATCGCGGCGATTTCGTCCATCGGGTGCAGCAGCTTGCGCAGGATCCAGATCTTCTGCAGCAGCTCCGGCTCGATCAGCAGGTCTTCGCGGCGGGTGCCGGAACGGTTGATGTCGATCGCCGGGTAGACGCGCTTCTCGGTGATGCGGCGGTTCAGGTGCACTTCGCTGTTGCCGGTGCCCTTGAACTCCTCGTAGATCACCTCGTCCATCTTCGAGCCGGTTTCAACCAGCGCGGTGGCGATGATGGTCAGGCTGCCGCCTTCCTCCACGTTGCGCGCGGCACCGAAGAAACGCTTCGGGCGGTGCAGGGCGTTGGCGTCGACACCACCGGTGAGCACCTTGCCGGAGCTGGGCACCACGTTGTTGTAGGCACGGGCCAGGCGGGTGATCGAGTCCAGCAGGATCACCACGTCCTTCTTGTGCTCGACCAGGCGCTTGGCGCGCTCGATCACCATCTCGGCGACCTGCACGTGGCGCGCGGCCGGCTCGTCGAAGGTCGAGGAGACCACTTCGCCGCGCACGGTGCGCTGCATTTCGGTCACTTCTTCCGGACGCTCGTCCACCAGCAGCACGATCAGGTGCACTTCCGGGTGGTTGGTGGTGATGGCCGTGGCGATCTGCTGCATCATCATCGTCTTGCCGGCCTTGGGCGGCGAAACGATCAGGGCGCGCTGGCCCTTGCCCTGCGGTGCCATCAGGTCGAGGATGCGGCCGGTGATGTCTTCGGAGGAACCATTGCCGCGCTCCAGGGTGAAGCGCTTGCGCGGGAACAGCGGGGTCAGGTTCTCGAACAGCACCTTGTTCTTCGATGCTTCGATCGGCTCACCGTTGATGGTGTCCACGATCGACAGCGCGAAGTAGCGCTCGCCGTCCTTCGGGAAGCGGATGCGGCCGGACAGGTGGTCGCCGGTGCGCAGGTTGAAGCGGCGGATCTGGCTGGGCGAGATGTAGGTGTCGTCCGGGCCGGCCAGGTAGCTGGCCTCGGCTGCACGCAGGAAGCCGAAGCCGTCCGGCAGGATTTCCAGCACGCCGTCGGCGGCGACGCCGTCGCCGTGGCGGGTCAGCACCTTCAGCAGCGCGAAGATCACGTCCTGCTTGCGGGCACGGGCCACGCCTTCGGAGATCTGCAGCTGCTCGGCGATTTCCAGCAGCTTCTGCGCCGGCATCCGCTTCAGGTCGCTCAGCGAGTAGACCGGGAAGCCTTCCGGCACGCTCGGCATCGGGCGCGGCGCGTAGTTCTCGTTGCCGCCCTCGTTGGGCATGCCGTTGTCGTCGCGGAAGCGGTTGTTGCGGTCGCGGTCGCGGCGGTTGCGGAAACGGTCGCGGCGGTTGCCCTGGCCCTGCTGCTGGCCCTGGCCACCCTGCTGCCCGTTCGGGTTGTTGTGGCGCTGCGGGTTGTTGCCGTCACCGCGCGGCTCGCCGCCTTCCTGGCCGCCGGAGGCGTTGCCGGAAGTGGCCGGGCTGTCGTTGCCGCCGGCAGCGGGCGCCGGGGCGGAAGATTCCTGGGCAACCGGAGCCGGCGTCGGTGCGGCGGGCGGCAGCGGCAGTGCGGGCTGGGCCGGAGCGGGGGCGGCGCTGGTATCGCTGCCTTCGGTGGCCTTGGCGACACGCGGCTTGCGCACGCGCTTCTCGACGGGCGCGTCGGGGCTCCCGGTTTCGGAAGGAGTGTTCTCGGACAAGTGCTTGATTCCTCTCGCTAAGACGTGCGAGCGCCCTGGGGGCGGCGAACTGGTTGGGAGTGATCCGGTCGAGAACCCGGCCGGAGGGTGCGGCATGCGAACGCTGCCGGATAGGACGACACTAACACCGCCGCGCGCGGGGGTGCAAGTTGCCCGGAAACCCTGTTGGGCCGCCGTATTGGCAAGGCCCGCATGGCCCGGCGGCGGAGCGCCACCGGGCCGGGTGGATCGATCAGGCCAGGGCCTTGTCGATCATCTGGCTCAGCTGGCCCTTGCCGACGGCGCCGATCTGGGTGGCCTGGATCTGGCCATCCTTGAACAGCAGCAGCATCGGGATCGAGCGCACGTGGTACTTCACCGCGGTGGCGCGGTTGTCGTCCACGTTCAGCTTGACGATCTTCAGCTTGCCGTCATAGGCGTCGGCCAGCTCGTCCAGCACGGGGGCGATCATCTTGCACGGGCCACACCATTCCGCCCAGAAATCCACCAGGACCGGTTCGCCGGACTGCAGGACGGCGCTGTCGAAGTCGGCGTCGCCGACGTGTAAAACCTTATCGCTCACTTGTGAGTCTCCTGGGTCAATGCGACTGTCGATGCCGGGTTGACCGTCGCATTGCGGTAAACTGGGTTATTGCGCGGACAGAAAGGGTACAGCCCAAGCCGCGCGACCCGGCGCAGGGGCCGCAGTGTGCGACGGTGCCCGTATTGATGCAAGCCGCCCGGCCACACTGGCCGCCTGGCACTACAAAGACAGAATAATGAGCGACAAACCGCTGACCGATGTGACGTTTTCCTCCTTCGAACTGCAGCCAGCATTGCTGGCAGGGCTTGAAGGAGCAGGGTTCACCCGCTGTACCCCGATCCAGGCGCTGACCTTGCCGGTCGCGTTGCCAGGCGGCGACGTGGCAGGGCAGGCACAGACCGGCACCGGCAAGACGCTGGCCTTCCTGGTGGCGGTGGTCAACCGGCTGCTGACCCGGCCGGCGCTGGCCGACCGCAAGCCGGAAGACCCGCGCGCGCTGATCCTGGCGCCGACCCGCGAGCTGGCCATCCAGATCCACAAGGACGCGATGAAGTTCGCTTCCGACTCCGGCCTGCGCTTCGCGCTGGTGTACGGCGGCGTGGACTACGACAAGCAGCGCGAACTGCTGCAGCAGGGCGTGGACGTGATCATCGCCACCCCGGGCCGCCTGATCGACTACGTCAAGCAGCACAAGGTGGTGTCGCTGCACGCCTGCGAGATCTGCGTGCTGGACGAAGCCGACCGCATGTTCGACCTGGGCTTCATCAAGGACATCCGCTTCCTGCTGCGCCGCATGCCCGAGCGCACCACGCGCCAGACCCTGCTGTTCAGCGCCACCCTCAGCCACCGCGTGCTGGAGCTGGCCTACGAGCACATGAACGAGCCGCAGAAGCTGGTGGTGGAGACCGAACACGTCACCGCCGACCGCGTGCGCCAGCGCATCTACTTCCCGGCCGACGAGGAGAAGCTGCCGCTGTTGCTGGGCCTGTTGTCGCGCAGCGAAGGCGCCCGCACCATGGTGTTCGTCAACACCAAGGTGTTCGTCGAGCGCGTCGCGCGCGCGCTGGAGCGGGCCGGCTACCGCGTCGGCGTGCTGTCCGGCGACGTGCCGCAGAAGAAGCGCGAGAGCCTGCTCAACCGCTTCCAGAAGGGCCAGCTGGAAATCCTGGTCGCCACCGACGTGGCCGCCCGCGGCCTGCACATCGACGGCATCAAGTACGTCTACAACTACGACCTGCCGTTCGATGCAGAGGACTACGTGCACCGCATCGGCCGCACCGCGCGCCTGGGCGAGGAAGGCGATGCGATCAGCTTCGCCTGCGAACGCTATGCGATGAGCCTGCCGGACATCGAGGCCTACATCGAGCAGAAGATCCCGGTCGAGTCCGTCACCAGCGAGCTGCTGACCCCCCTGCCGCGCCCGGAGCGCGCGCCGGTGGAAGGCGCCGAGGGTGAGGAGAACGAAAGCGTGGGGGCCATCTTCCGCGAAGCCCGCGAGCAGAAGGCCGCCGACGAGGCCCGTCGTGGTGGTGGCCGGGGCGGCAAGCCCGGCGAGCGCCGTGGCGGTGGTGAGCGTGGTGCCGATGGCCGTCCGCGTCGTGAGCGCAAGCCGCGCGTGGAAGGCGAGCAGGCTGCCGCACCGAAGCCGCCGCGCCCGGACACCGCCAGCAGCGCACCGAATGCGTCGGGCACCCCGGCGGTGGAAGGCGAGCGCGCCCCGCGCAAGCGCCGTCGTCGTCGCCACGGGCGTCCGGTCGAAGGTGCCGAGGGCGTGGCCGCACCGGCCGTGGCCAATGCACCGGTGCAGGTACAGGCCAAGTCGATGCGCGGTGGCAGTGACAACGACTCGTTCCTGACCCGCCTGGGCCGCAAGATCCGCCGGATGCTTTCCGGCAGCTGATCGGCCCGGCCCGGGAACGCCGAGCCCTGCTCGGCACCGGGCCGTGCGGGGATCCTGTGCCGGGCATGGCTCGGCACTACCGGGTGCGCTCCTGCATAATCGGCGGATGAGCGTCCTGCGTTTTGACAATGTCAGCAAACAGTACGCCGGTGGCCATCAGGCGCTGGCGGATGTCAGCTTCGAGGTGGCGGCCGGCGAGATGCTGTTCGTCACCGGGCACTCCGGTGCCGGCAAGAGCACCCTGCTCAAGCTGATCCACCTGAGCGAACGGCCCACGCGCGGCGCGGTGCTGTTCGGTGAGCGCAACCTGCTGAAGGTGCGTGGCGGCAAGGTCGCCCTGCACCGGCGCGAGGTGGGCGCGGTCTACCAGGACCACCGCTTGCTGGTGGACCGCAGCATCGGCGAGAACGTCGCCCTGCCACTGATCCTGCGCGGCGGCCGCCGTGCCGATACCGCCAAGCGGGTGCGCTCGGTGCTCGAACGCATGGGCCTGGCGCACCGCGAGAAGGCCCTGCCCACCGAACTGTCGGCCGGCGAGCAGCAGCGCGTGGGCATCGCCCGCGCCATCGTGGGTGAACCGCGGCTGCTGGTGGCCGATGAACCCACCGGCAACCTCGACCCGACCCTGGCCGCGGAGATCATGTCGCTGTTCGCCGAGCTGCCCGGGCGGGGCACCAGCGTGCTGGTGGTCAGCCACGACCTGGCGCTGATCAAGCAGATGCGCAAGCGCGTGCTGATCCTGGACCACGGCAAGCTGGTCGATGACATCTCGCCGCACGAACTGGCGGAGTGAGCGCAAGACGATGAGCAAACCCGCAAACACCGAAGCCGCCGCGCCGTCGCGCGTGCTCACCTGGTTCCACCACCACCTGCACAGCGTGGTGTTCAGCCTTGGCCGCGCGCTGCGCAAGCCGTGGGCCACCGCCCTGACCGTGGCGGTGATGGCGCTGGCGCTGGCATTGCCGCTGGGCCTGTCCATCGCGCTGGACAACCTCAAGCATTTCGCCGGCAGCGTGCAGCAGTCGCGTGACATCAACCTGTTCCTGAAGCCCGAGCTGGACGCGGCCGCCGCGCAGACGGTGGTGGCCGTGCTGCGCGCCCGTGCCGACGTGGCCGAGGTGGCCGTGCGCACCCCGGAAGAAGGCCTGGCCGAGCTGCGGCAGAGTGCCGGGCTGGGCGAGGCGATCGATGCGCTGGGCGACAACCCGCTGCCGACGCTGTTGATCGTCACCCCGGCCACGGGCGATGACGCCGCGTTGGCCAAGTCGCTGGAAGCCCTGCCGGAAACCGACCTGGTCCAGCACGATGCGCTGTGGCGGCAACGGCTGGACGGCTGGCTGGCGTTCGGCGCACGGCTGGTGCAGGTGTTGTCGGTGCTGTTGGGCGTGGGCGCGGCGCTGGTGGTGGGCAACACCGTCCGGCTCGACATCCAGGCCCGGCGCGAGGAAATCGGTGTCCTGCAGCTGCTCGGTGCCAGTGACGGCTTCATCCGCCGTCCGTTCGTCTACCTGGGGGCGTGGTATGGCCTGGGGGCCGGCGCGGTGGCGCTGGGGTTGATCGGCATCTGCGGTCTGGCGCTGCGCCCGCCGCTGGCGACGCTGTCGCAGAGCTATGGCAGTCCCTTCGTGCTGCACGGGCTGGACCTGTTCCACTCGCTGATGGTGCTGGTGGCGACCACGATCCTGGGCTGGCTCGGGGCATGGCTGGTGACCGGCCACTTCCTCAGGCAGACTCGCCCGACTGAAACCTGAGGCAGGCATGGCGAAGCACGAACTCAAGCATCTGATCAGCGACGCCCCCCGGGTGATGGTGGTCGATGGCTCAAAACTGGTGCGGCGCCTGATCAGCGATGTGCTCACGCGCGAGCTGCCCGACGTGGAGGTGGTGGGGTGCGCCAGCATCGCCGAGGCCCGCGCCGCGCTGGCGGCTGGCCCGGTGCATCTGGTCACCACCTCGCTGGCCCTGCCCGATGGCGACGGCCTGACCCTGGCGCGCAGCGTGCGCGACGCCGCTGGGCAGGCCTACGTGCCGGTGATCGTGGTGTCCGGTGACGCCCAGCAGCACCTGGAGCAGCGCCGTTTCACCGAATACGTCACCGACTATTTCGACAAGTCGCTGGGCCACGAGGCGTTGGCGGCCTTCATCCGTGGCTACGTGCAACCCGAGCCGGTGCCGGATGCGACCGTGCTGTACGTGGAGGACAGCCGCGTGGTGGCCGAGGCGACCAAGCGCATGCTGGAGCGGCACGACCTGCACGTGGTGCACGTGCTCACCGCCGAGGATGCGTTCTCGCTGCTGACCGCCGAATCGCTGGGCCGTACCCAGCGCGAGATCGACCTGGTGCTGACCGACGTGACCCTGAAGGGCGAGTTGAGCGGGCGTGACGTGGTCGAGCGGATCCGCATCGATTTCGGCTACGGCAAGCGCCGCCTGCCGGTGCTGGTGATGACCGGCGACGGCAACCCGCACAACCAGTCGGCGCTGCTGCAGTCCGGGGCCAACGACCTGGTGCAGAAACCCATCGAAGAACGCCTGCTGGTGACCAAGGTGCTGTTCCAGCTCCGGCTGGCGCGCATGGCCCAGCCGGCGGTGACGCTGTGAACCCGGAGCAGGCGGCGCAGATCCAGCTCGAGCCGAGCTGGAAGGCACACATCGGCGACTGGCTGCTGCGTCCGGAGATGCGCGAGCTGTCGGCCTTCCTGCGCCAGCGCAAGGCGGCCGGCGCGCACGTGTTCCCGCCGGGCCCGCAGATCTTCGCCGCCTTCGACGCCACCCCGTTCGAGCAGGCCAAGGTGGTCATCCTTGGCCAGGACCCGTACCACGGCCATGGCCAGGCGCATGGGCTGAGCTTCTCGGTGCCGCCGGGCGTACCGGTGCCGCCGTCACTGCTGAACATCTACAAGGAGATCGAGGCAGACCTGGGCATCCCGCGCCCGGACCATGGCTGCCTGGTCCCGTGGGCGAAGCAGGGCGTGCTGCTGCTCAACGCCGTGCTGACGGTGGAGGAGGGCAAGGCCGGGGCCCACCAGGGGCGGGGCTGGGAAGGCTTCACCGATCATGTGGTGGACGTGCTCAACCGCGAGCGCGAGGGCCTGGTGTTCCTGCTGTGGGGCAGTTACGCCCAGCAGAAGGGCAAGGTGATCGATACCCGCCGTCACCGCGTGCTCAAGGCCCCGCATCCCTCCCCGCTGTCGGCCCACCGCGGCTTCCTGGGCTGCCGCCATTTCTCCCAGGCCAACGACTACCTGCAGCGCCGCGGGCAGGCCCCGATCGACTGGGGCCTGCCACCGCGGGCGGTGCTCGACGCCGCGCTCGCTGGCGGCTGAATCAGCGTGCTCCCTGTCATTTGACTGAGATGCCTGCTCTGGTAGGGTGTGGGGGATGGGGAAAGCAGCTGTTTGTGGCACCTATTCAGGCTGAAGTCCGGGTGTCGTGCCAAAAACAGAATGCTGGAACTTTTTCTGTACCGGTCAGTCCAATAGCTCTGACTGCTAAGATTGGGACACTATGAGCCTGCATACCTCCACTGCCCTTGTGGCAAACAATCTCCCGATTCCCAGTGCGCTCGGCTCGCTGGATGCCTACATCGGTGCCGTGCACCAGATCCCGGTGCTGTCGGTCGATGAGGAACAGGAACTGGCGCGTCGTTTCCGCGACGAGCAGGACCTGGATGCCGCGCGCGAGCTGGTGCATTCGCACCTGCGCTTCGTCGTGCACGTGGCCCGTGGCTACAACGGCTACGGCCTGCAGCTGGGCGACCTGATCCAGGAAGGCAACATCGGCCTGATGAAGGCGGTCAAGCGCTTCGACCCGGAAATGGGCGTGCGCCTGGTGTCCTTCGCCGTGCATTGGATCCGTGCCGAGATGCACGAGTTCATCCTGAAGAACTGGCGCATCGTCAAGGTCGCCACGACCAAGGCGCAGCGCAAGCTGTTCTTCAACCTGCGCAAGTCCAAGACCCGCCTGGGCTGGATGAACGCGGCCGAAGTCAGCGCCGTTGCCAAGGACCTGAACGTCTCCGAGCGTGAAGTGATGGAGATGGAGTCGCGCCTGTCCGGTCGTGACGTCGGTTTCGATGCGCCGTCCGACGAGGACGACGACCATGCACCGCCGTCGCCGGCCGCCTACCTGGTCGCACGCGATGAAGACCCGTCGCAGGCCTACGAGCGCGAGGACAGCGAGGACAACCAGCTGAGCCTGCTGCGCGAAGGCCTGGCCAAGCTGGACCAGCGTTCGCGTGACATCATCGCCCGCCGCTGGCTGGATGCCGACAGCAAGGTGACGCTGCAGGAGCTGGCCGACGAGTACGGCGTGTCGGCCGAGCGCATCCGCCAGATCGAGGCGAACGCGCTGAAGAAGATGAAGGCACTGTTCGCCGCCTGATCAGGCGTTGAGGTGCACCGAAAAGCCCGGGGAAACCCGGGCTTTTTCGTGGGCGGTGGTGCCGTGCCATGCGTGGCGGGCTCTTCCGGTGAAGCTCCCGGCCGAGCGTGTCCCGGCGCGACGGTGTAGATTCCGCGCTTGCATCCTGGAGGGAGACGACGATGAAGGGTACTTGCCTGTGTGGCGCGATCGAAGTGATTGCCGGTGACGCGCACGTGCAGATCGGCCTGTGTCATTGCAGCATGTGCCGGCGCTGGTCCGGCGGGCCGTTCTTCGCGGTGCATTGCGATGACAAGGTACGGTTCAACGGCGCCGAACCACGGCGCTACCGTTCCTCGGAATGGGCCGAGCGCGGCTTCTGCGGCGACTGCGGCACCCACCTGTTCTACCGGCTGGTGCCGGACGGGGAGTACTTCGTGTCGGCAGGGTTGTTCCAGCAGGCACCGCTGGAGCTGGTCAGCCAGATCTTCATCGACGAGAAGCCGCCGTTCTACGCATTGGCCAATGACACGCCGACGCTGACCGGCAAGCAGGTGTTCGAGCAGTTCGCTGCCGGGCAATGAACCGGGCCGTGCCGGGCGATGCCCGGCACCGGGGTGTCGATGATGCCCGGCGGGGCACGGCTCCGCTCTACCGGGGATCGGGCTTCCGGTCGTCGTAGGGGTTGCCCAGGATGATGCGCGCGCTGCGCTGGTAGCTCCAGTACGCCACGCCCCAGTTGAGCAGCACCACCAGGCGGTTGCGGAAGCCGATCAGGAAGAACACGTGCGCGGCCAGCCAGAACCACCAGGCCAGCACCCCGGACAGCTGCAGCTTGCCCATGTGCACGATGGCAGCCATGCGTCCGATCGTGGCCAGGTTGCCCTGGTCGTTGTAGCGGAACGGGGCAGGGGGTGAGGCACCGTCCAGGCGTGCACGGATCACCTGGGCGACGTAGGCCCCCATCTGCTTGGCGGCCGGCGCCACGCCGGGCACCGGGCGGCCGTTGTCCTGCTGCAGCGCGGCCAGGTCACCGGCGACGAAGATCTCCGGATGGCCGGGGACGGTCAGGTCCGGCTGCACCTGCACGCGGCCGGCGCGGTCCAGTGGCACGTCCAGCGTGCGCGCCAGTGGCGAGGCGGCCACGCCGGCGGCCCACACCACGGTACGCGCGGGCACGTGCACGTCACCGAGCTGGAAACCGAAGGCGTTGATGTCATTGACCGGGGTGCCGGTCAGCACCTCCACGCCGAGCCGTTCCAACTGCTCGCGCGCCTTCTGCGACAGGCGTTCCGGGAAGCTGGACAGCACCCGCGGCCCGGCCTCGACCAGGCGCACCCGTGCCGACGCGGGGTCGATGTGGCGGAACTCGTTGCGCAAGGTGTGCCGGGCGATCTCGGCCAGGGTGCCGGCCAGTTCCACGCCCGTGGGGCCAGCGCCGACCACCGCGAAGCTGAGCCAGGCGGCTTTCTTCTCCGGGTCGTTCTCGGCCTCGGCACGCTCGAAGGCCAGCAGCAGCTTGCGCCGCAGCAGCAGGGCATCGTCCAGCGTCTTCAGGCCCGGCGCGTCGCCGGCCCACTCGTCGTGGCCGAAATAGGCGTGGGTGGCACCGCTGGCGACCATCAGCAGGTCATAACCGACGCGGGTGCCGTCGCCCAGCACGACTTCGCGCTGTTGCTTGTCGATGGCGGTGACCTCGCCCAGGCGCACGTCGACATTGCGTTGCCGGCGCAGGATGTGGCGCAGCGGTGCGGCGATATCCGGCGAGGACAGCCCGGCGGTGGCGACCTGGTAGAGCAGCGGCTGGAACAGGTGATGGTTGCGGCGGTCGATCAGGGTGATGCGCAGACGGGCCTTGGCCAGGGCACGGGTGGCCCAGAGACCGGCAAAGCCGCCGCCGACGATGACCAGGTGGGGGACTGGGTCGTGTGGCATGTACGTTCTCCAGAAAGACCGGCATCGGGCCGGCCATTGGTGGGGGCAACGGGCGCTGTCGATGATGTCATGTGATGTGCGGACAACATAGATGGCCGATACTGCGGCTCAGCCTTTCGTCATGGAGCTGTGTCATGTCCGAGCCGGAGAAGCGGATTGCCTTGTTGATCGATGCCGACAACGCGCCTGCATCGAAGATCGATGAAATCCTGGTCGAGGTGGCGGCCTTTGGCGTGGCCAACGTGCGCCGTGCCTATGGCGACTGGAAGAACCCGCGCCTGAAGGGCTGGGAGCACGTGCTGCATGAGTTCGCGATCCGGCCGATCCAGCAGTTCGCCTATTCCAAGGGCAAGAACGCCTCGGACATGGCGATGGTGGTCGATGCGATGGACCTGCTGTACGCACGCAACCTGGACGGGTTTGCGATCGTGTCCAGCGATGCGGACTTCACGCCGCTGGTGATGCGGCTGCTGACCGACGGCGTGAAGGTGTACGGCTTCGGCGAGCAGAAAACGCCGGTGGCCTTCGTCAACGCCTGCTCCAAGTTCATCTACCTGGAAGCCCTGGGCAATGATCGCTCCGAGCCGCATGAGCCGAGCGCGGAGCCCGTGGCGGCCGCGCCGGTGCCGGCCGCGGCCAATGCCGGCGAGGGCGCGCCGAATGCAGCGCCCCCGGAAGCGGCCCCGATCACGCCGCGTTCCAGCGGCGAGTTGCGCGGTGACACGCGCCTGATCAACCTGCTGCGCGGCGCGGTGGAAGCCGCCGCCGACGAACAGGGCTGGGCGATGCTCAGCGCGGTGGGCAACCAGATTGCCAACCGCGCTTCGTTCGATTCGCGCAACTACGGGTATCGCAAGTTGAGCGACCTGATGAAGGCGACCGGGTTGTTCGAGGTCAAGAAGGACGGCAAGTCGTCGGCCGTGCGTGCAGCGCCGCGCAAGGCGAACAAGGTAAGCAAGGCAAGTACGAAGCGGGCCGAGGCGAAGCCGTGACAATCAGTTCAATGATGCAAAGCGAACACAACGGAGCAAGCGGATGTTGAAGATCTGGGGTCGGCGCAATTCAAGCAATGTGCGCAAGGTGCTGTGGTGTGCCGAGGAGATCGGCTTGCCGTACGAATCGATCGAGGTCGGCGGCGCGTTTGGTGGCACCCAGTCGCCGGACTACCTGGCGATGAACCCCAACGGGCTGGTACCGGTGATCGAGGACAACGGCCTGCCGGTGTGGGAGTCCAACGCCATCGTGCGCTACCTGAGCGCACGTTACGCGCTGGGCACGTTGTATCCGGAAGATGCCGCCGCGCGCGCGCAGAGCGAGAAGTGGATGGACTGGACCATCTCCAGCTTCGCGGTGGCGTTCCGCGACCTGTTCTGGGGCGTGGTGCGGACCGCGCCGGCCGATCGCGATGAAGTACGCATCGCGGCCGCGCTGCAGCGTTGTGGCGAGTTGTTGAAGCTGGCTGACGCCGAGCTTGCGCGACAGCCGTGGCTGTCCGGCGAGCAGTTCGCGATGGGCGACATCCCGCTGGGCGCGTTTGCCTATGCCTGGTTCGAGATGCCCATCCAGCGGCCGGATCTACCGCATCTGGAGGCGTGGTATGCGCGGTTGAAGGCGCGCCCGGCGTATCGGGCGGCGGTGATGACGGCGTTGACCTGAGCGCGCGGCCTTGGGCTTTTCCTGGAGCCCCTCTCCCGTTTCTTGCAGGAGGGGGGCTGAGGTGAGGGAAGCTTTCAGCGCTGCTTTCCGAGAAGACGCGGTGCTGCTGTGGGCTTCGGTTGAAGGGCAACCGCAACAGCGCCCCCATCCGCCCTTCGGGCACCTTCCCCCGCCAGCGGGAGAAGGGAAATTCCAAAGCCAAGTCCAAGTCCAAGTCCAAGTCCAAAGCCAGAGCCAGAGCCAAAGCCAAAGCCAAAGCCAGAGCCAAAGCCAAAGCCAAAGCCAAAGCCAAAGCCAGAGCCAAAGCGGTTTGCTGGCGTTGGCTGCGCTTCGTGCTTTCCCTTTCTGAAAAAGAAACGGCAGCCGCCAGGTACCAGCGCGACTGCCGTGGAGGAGCGCCCCGCGCGCTCAGCGCGGAGGGGTGAGGCTTAGAACTTCCAGTTCACGCCGAAGTAGACGACACGGCCCGCGTAACCGTTGGAGTAGAAACGGGCCTTGGTGTCGTTGCCCAGGTGGGTGCGCGTCTCTTCCTTGGTCAGGTTCAATACCGAGGCACTCAGGCTCAGCGCCGGGGTGATGTTGTACGCGGCGTTCAGATCGATCTGCTGGTAGGGCTCCTGGTAGAGGTTCAGGCCACTGATCAGGCCCTGCACCACTTCGCCGCGACGGTTCCACGAGGCGCGCAGCAGCAGCTTTTCCACTTCATAGAACACGGTGAAGTTGGCCTGGTTCTCGGCGCTGCCAACCAGCGGCGATTTGCCGATCTGGGTGCCGTCTTCCAGGGTGATCGCCGCTTCGTTGGTGTCGTTCCAGGTGTAGTTCGCCTGGAAGCCCAGGCCGAAATCCAGCGTGTGCTGGGCATAGAACTCCAGACCCTGCGACACCGCGTCACGACCACCGGCCGTGGTGGAATAGTTCTGCACGACGACGGTCTGGCCGCCGACGTTCTGCGTGACGTCCTGCACCACCGGTACCGAGAAGTTGCTGACGTCCTTGCGGAACAGGCCCAGGCCCAGCACTGAGCCGGGGTGGAAGTACCACTCCACGCCGATGTCGTACTGGGTGGCCTTGTAGGCTTCCAGATTCTTGTTGCTGCCAGAACCGTACCAGCCCTGCTCACTGGCACCACCGGTGAGGCGGCGGTCGTTGACGTATTCGGGGCTGAAGTATTCCAGGCTGCCCGGTGCGGCGATGTTGCTGTAGCTCGGGCGCGCGATCACCTTGGAGGCTGCTGCACGCAGCAACAGGTTCTCGGTCAGTTCATAGGCCAGGTTGAAGCTGGGCAGCACGTCGGTGTAGTTGCGGTCCAGGCCGCTGACCGCGAACGACTCGGCGCGCGCTTCGCTGTCGGAGAGGCGCCAATAGCCCTCGGTGCCGCAGTAGGTACGTGCCGGTGCGGCGCCGGGCACCGTGTCGCCGGCCTGGCAGGCCAGCGGGTTGCCATTGGCATCGTCGTAGAAGTAATCGTTGTACGAGGTGACCTTGTCGGTGGAATCGGCATGCTGGCGGGTGCTGACCACGCGCACGCCGACGTTGCCGCGCAGGCGCTCGGTGCGGAAGTTGGCCTGCAGGTAGGTGGAGTAGATTTTTTCGTCCACGTTGTAGACGAAGTTGTCCTCGTTGCGGGTCTGCATCCCCCCGTAGGTCTTGTTCAGGTACGAGATGTAGGCCGGGTAGTTGATGGCCGGGAACGCGCTTGCATTGATGCCGCCTGCCAGGTTGCCCATGCCGTAGATGAAGTCGGGCGAGAACTGCAGGGCGAGGTCGTTGCAGCCGCCGTTCCAATAGCGGTTCTCGTAGTCGCTGGCATCGGTGCCGGGGCAGGCCCAGTAGCTGTTGCCGGTGCTGCGGTGGATGCCGCCGTCACGGTACTTGACGCCGAACTGCAGCGATTCCAGGAAGCCGCTGTCGTTGTGCCAGGTGGTGTCGATCTGGGCGTACTTCTGCTCGTTGGTGTTGCGCGTCCACGACGAGCCGGTGGAGCCCAGGTCAACCTGCAGGATGCCGTTCTTCAGGTTCTGCATCAGTTCCGGAGAGAACGCCATCGACGGCGTGCCGGCCAGGCTCCAGGCGCTGGCCAGGTTGCCCAGGTTCCAGCTGCCGTCCGCATTCTGGCTGCGCGGCTTGAGCGGCACCGAGAACTGCAGCGACGGGCCGCCCTTGGCCCAGGTGCGCCCGCCCTTGAAGGCGACGTCGACCGACTCGCCGCGCCATTCGGCGGAGAAATCGGCGGTCTGCGACAGTGCCTTTTCGAGGTTGTAGCTGCCGGTGATCTGCGGGGTCGGCACGGTGCAGTCGTCAGAACCCCAGCCACCAGGCGCCATGCCGCCGGCCGCGGCCTCGTCCTCGCTGCAGTAATAGGTCTTGCCCGGGTGCCGGCTGTAGTCGGCGCCGGTGACGATGGTGCCGCTCGGGTCCATGGTCAGCCCATCGAGCAGGCGTCCGCCGGCCCAGTTGCCGTCGCCCCAGTAGCGGGCGATGTTCCATTCCGGCACCTTGATGGTGTGGGTCTGGGAGTCCTGCGACAGGTCGAAGCGGAAGTAGTTCGCGGTCAGGGTGAGGTTGTCCAGCGGCTTGAACTGGAGCGTTATCTGGCCGCCCTTGCGCTCGCGCTTCTCGTCCTTGACGTCGAGGTTCACCGAGGTGGGCATCATGAAGCCGGTGTAGTACTTGCCGCTCTGGTCGTAGAAGCCAGTGCCGCCCCACCAGTTGGAGTTGAAGTCGGAGGGGTTGCCGTTGACGTCAACCGCAGTGCCGCCTTCGTCACGGCCATACCAGGACCAGCCTTCGGTGCTGGCGCCCAGGGTGCGGGTGGTGCGCTTCTGGTCGGTATAACCGACGAACACGCCGAAGCGGTCGTCCTTGTCATGCCAGGCGTAGGAGGCGGAGAGCTGGCCGTCGGCCTTCTCGGTGGTGTCTGCCCAGGTGCCTTCAACCGAGACGAAGCCGGTGTTGGCTTCCATGTCCAGCGGGCGACGCGTGTGCAGGATCACCGTGCCGCCGATGCCGCCTTCGTCGATGCGGGCTTCCGGCGACTTGAACAGCTCGGCGCTGCCCAGCATGTTCGACGGCAGCAGCGTGTAATTGAACGAACGGGTGGGGTCGCCGTTGGATTCGGCGGTGGCCACGTAGTTGCCGTTCAACTCGGTAAGTGTCAGCTCCGAGGACAGGCCGCGCACGCTGACGTTCTTACCTTCGCCGCCGCTGCGGGTGATGATCACGCCGGGCACGCGCTGCAGCGCGTCGGCGACGTTCTTGTCGGGGAACTTGCCCACGTCCTCGGCGGTGATCACCTCGACCACGGCGTTGGCATCACGCTTCTGTTCCAGGCTCTTCTCGATGGCGTAGCGGTAACCGGTGACGGTCACGCTGTCCAGCGTGGTGGCGTCGGGCTGCGTGGCAGCCTGTTGTGCGAACGCCGCGCCCGGTGCGATCGCGACGGCGAACAATGCAGCGGCAATGGCGGCGGACAATGCGTCGCGGCCCTGCATGCGGGTGATCTGTTTCATTCCACTCTCTCCCTCTCCTGGATTGAACTGGTAGCTGATACGGAAACTTGAATCGATCTAATTTTTGAAGCCGATTTCTTTTTGACGTTGCAGGTGTTGCCCGTGGCGTTGCCTCGGTCCTTTGCGCCTTTCACGATCAGGCAATCGCGACCGAGTTATTTGGATCGATCTAAACGATTGGCGGCAAATTTTTACCACAGCAGCCGGGTGCGACGCATGCTGCTGCGCAATATGAGCCGGGCCTGGCCGTTTGGGCCGGTGTCGGGGCAGGGGGCTCAGGTCAGGGGCGTCCGGTCCGGGAGGGGGCGGGCACCGGGTGACGCGTGGGGCGATCCGCAGGCGCAATGGTGCGCCGCAGAATGCAAGTCCAGAAAATCTCGTGTTCTACTTAAATCGATCTAAATTTGCAGGAGGGCGGACCTGCACCGATTGAAATGCTGGTTTTCCTGCCTCCATGGCGGGCTGATCGGCAGCTGATCGATGCCGTTGTCCACCTGATCGCCGCCGCTGGGCTTTTCCATCGGCAGCCGCCTGCCCGCTTGTTGAGGCCGACTCTCTCCCCCGTCCTGCCGACGGACGGGCCGGCCTCACAGGCCCGGCTTCGGCCGGGCCAACCTGACGACGCCGTACCGACATCGACCCAAAGGATCCATCGCATGAGCCGATTGCCGTCTGTTTCCTCCCGCCTGATCCGGCCACGGCCGCTGGCGCGCCTGGCCTGCGTGCTGGCCCTGTCCGTGGTCCCGCTGCTGCAGGCCGCGCCGGTGGCGCTGGAGCGCGAGGTCAACACCTTCATCGGCAGCAAGGACGACGGCAATACGTTCCCGGGGGCGTCGGCCCCGTTCGGCCTGATCCAGGTCAGCCCGATCGGCAGCCACTACTCGGGCTGGCGCTACGACGACGAGAAGATCCGCGGCTTTGGCCACTCCTTCATCTCCGGCGCCGGCTGTTGGGAACAGGGCGGGCAGGTCTCGATCCTGCCGGTGACCGGCAGCATCGGTCCGGGCGGCGACTTCGACACCCGCGATGCCAAGCGCTTCGACCACAAGAGCTACGCCTCGGCCTATGCGCACGACGGCGAAGTGGGCCAGGCCGGCTACTACAAGGTGCGCCTGACCGACTACGGCGGCATCGACGTGGAGACCACCGCGCGTACCCGTGCCGCAGCCGAGCGGTATACGTTCACCGCCGGCAGCGGGCTGGGCCATGTGCTGGTCAACGTCGGCCAGGCCAACGAGCGCCACTCGGTCATCGGCAGCGTCGTCGACGTGGTCGGCGACCGCGCGGTGGAGGGCAAGCTGGTGACCAAGAGCTTCTGCGGCGGACACCAGTACACGACGTGGTTCCGCATCGAGTTCGACCGCCCGTTCAAGGCGCATGGTACCTGGGGCGAGAACGGTGGCCTGCCCGATGCGCGGCACAGCATGGAAGGCGAACTCAAGCCCAACGGCGCCTGGTTGAGCTTCGACCTGGCCGACGGTCGCAGCGTGACCGCCACCAGCGCGATCTCGCACGTGGACGCCGAGGGCGCGCGCAACAACCTGCGCGCCGACGGCAAGCAGGGCGATCGTCTGCTCGGCTTTGACCGCATGCGCGCGCTGTCGCAGCAGAGCTGGCGTGAGCAGCTGGACAGCGTGCGCGTCCAGGGCGCCAGTGCCGATGACCGCGTGGTGCTGTACACCGCGCTGTACCACGCGCTGTTGCAGCCGATGACCGGCAGTGACGCCGATGGGCGCTATCGCGGCTACGACGATGCGATCCACCGTGCCGATGGCTGGACCTACTACGAGTACTTCTCGCTGTGGGACACCTACCGCTCGCAGAACCAGTGGCTGGCGCTGACCCGCCCGGACGTGGCACGGGACATCGCGCGCAGCGTGCTGGCCATCGATGCGCAGGGCGGTTGGCTGCCGCGCTGGGGCTACGCCAACTTCGAGACCAACGTGATGACCGGTGACCCGGTGACGCCGTTCCTGGTCGACCTGTGGCGTTTCGGTGCATTGACCGGCCGCGAGGCCGAGGCCTGGACCGCGCTGCGTCGCAATGCGTTCTCGATGCCGCCGATCAACTCGCGCCATGCCGGCCGCTCGGGCAATGCCACCTATCTTGCCGACGGATATGTCGCCTATGACCGCGCATTCCCGTCCAGGGGCATGGACGTGGACCCGCACCACGGCGGCTCGGCCACGCTGGAGTACGCCTTGGCCGATTGCGCACTGGCACAGATGGCCGATGGCCTGGGCCATGCCGACGATGCGCAGGTGCTGCGCGCCCGCGGCGGCAACTGGCACAAGGTGTGGGACGCCGACGTGCGTGATGCCGAGGCCGGCTTCAGTGGCTTCCCGCGTCCGCGTGCCGAAGGCGGCCAGTGGTACACACCGGCCGATGGCCACTACAGCCCGCGCTCGCAGCATGGCTTCCACGAAGGCACCGCCTGGCAGTACCAGTGGCTGGCGCAGCAGGACATCCCGGGCCTGGTGACGGCGATGCATGGCCGCGAGGAGGCCGGTCGCCGGCTGGATGCGTTCTTCGCCTATGACGAACTGCTCAAGTCGCCGCAGACCGCCGCGCGCAAGGAATGGGTGGTCGGGCCGTACAGCTACTACAACCAGTACCGCTACAACCCCAACAACGAACCGGACCTGCATGCACCGTGGATGTACACGCTGATCGGCCAGCCGTGGAAGACGGCCACCGTGGTGCGCGCCGCGCAGCAGTTGTTCACCAACGCGCCCAACGGCGTGACCGGCAACGACGACCTGGGCACGATGTCGGCCTGGTATCTGTTCAGTGCCCTGGGGCTGTATCCGGCGGTGCCGGGTACGGGACAGTTCCTGCTGCATACGCCGCGGTTTTCCAGCGCTGAAATCAATCTCGGCAACGGAAAGCGACTGCAGCTGAGGGCACAGCGTGCCGATGCGAATCGCTTGCAGTACATTCACGCCGTCCAGTTCGAGGGCAAGCCGCTCAACACGGTGTGGCTCGACTGGGAGCGGCTGAGCAAGGGTGGGACGGTGGAGTTCCAGCTGGGCGAAGACGTTCCGACGCAGGGCTGGGGTACGGCCATTGCGGATCTGCCGGTGTCCTATTGCGCCACGCCGGGCAGTGAAATGAAGTGAGCTGCTGCGACGCCGTTGCCAGTGGGTCCGGGCAGGGTGCGTCGACGCGCTGCCCCGATCCTTTAGGATTTTCGCGAATCGAGCCGTCAGCCTGAGCCATGAACGATAAGAAACCCGCCGCCAGCCAGCGCGCCGGCAAGGAAGCAAAACGTGCGGTGACCGTGACCGACATCGCCCAGGCGGTGGGCGTGTCGCGTGCGACGGTGTCGCTGGTGCTGCGTGGCAGCCCGCTGGTCAACGTGGACACGCGCGCCAAGGTGGAAGCGGAGCTGCGTCGCCAGCGCTACGTATACAACCGCACCGCCGCCAACCTGCGCCGCCGCACCTCCTCCTCGATCGCGTTGGTGATCAACGACCTGTCCAACCCGTTCTTCGCCGAATTCGCTTCCGGCGTGGACGAAGCCCTGGGCGAGAAGGGGTATGTCACGCTGTTGGGCAGCACCTCCGAGTCGCCGTCCCGGCAGCAGGCGGTGCTGTCCACGCTGATGGAACACACCCCGACCGGCTTCATCCTGTCGCCGGCCGAAGGCAGCGACACCCAGGCGCTGCGCCAGGTGCTCGGCGTCAACGCCAACGTGCTGCTGTTCAACCGCGAGCTGGAAGGCGCCGACTGGGACTTCCTGACGATGGACAACCAGAACGGTGCCTACCTGGCCACCCATCACCTGATCGAGCAGGGCCATCGCGACATCGCCTTCTTCGGCGGGCATGCCGCGTCGAGCTCGTGCCACCAGCGCCGCATCGGTTACCAGCGTGCGCTGTCCGAAGCAGGCCTGGGCCTGCGCCAGGACTGGCTGATCGAATCGGCACCGAACCGCCTGGAGGCCGCCGCACGCACCGGCGAGCTGTTCGAGGGTGGCCAGCGTCCCAGCGCCGCGGTCTGCTACAACGACACCGTCGCCCTTGGCCTGATGCTGGGCCTGACCTCGCGTGGCATCCGTCCCGGCGCCGACTTCGCGGTGACCGGTTTCGACGACATCTCCGAAGCGTCGGTGGCGGTCCCGCCGCTGACCACGCTGACCGCCGACCCGCGCGAGCGTGGCCGGCAGGCGGCGTCGCTGTTGCTGCAGCGCCTGGACAACCCTGACGCGGCTCCGATGCGCGTGGTTGCGCCGGTGCAGCTGCGTGTCCGTGAGAGCAGCGCGGCGTTGCCACGCTGACCGCCCCCTTCCACCGCATCCACCGCAAGGCGCCTTCCCATGCCGACACTTCCTCCATCCCCGCTGAGATCCACAGCTGCAGCACCGGTGGTCAACACCAAGGTGGCGCTGGCGGTGGTCACCACGATCTTCTTCATGTGGGGCTTTCTGACCTGCCTCAATGACATCCTGATCCCGCACCTGAAGAGCGTGTTCCAGCTCAACTTCGCGCAGGCGATGCTGGTGCAGTTCACCTTCTTCGGTGCGTACTTCCTGATGTCCTTGCCGGCCGGGCGGCTGGTCGCGCACGTGGGCTACAAGCAGGGCATCGTGATCGGGCTGGTGATCGCCGGCATCGGTGCCATCGGCTTCTGGCCGGCGGCGGAACTGCGCGTGTATGGCGCGTTCCTGACCGCGTTGTTCGTGCTGGCCACCGGCATTACCGTGCTGCAGGTGGCGGCCAACCCGTACGTGGCGCTGCTGGGCCCGGAGCGCACCAGTTCCAGCCGGCTGACGTTGGCGCAGGCGATGAACTCGCTGGGCACCACGCTGGCGCCGTACTTCGGTGGCGTGCTGATCCTGTCCAACACGGTCAAGACCACCGACCAGATCGCGGTGCTGCCGGACGCCGAGCGCGCGGCGTACTTCGCCCACGAGGCCAGTGCGGTGCAGGGGCCCTATCTGGGCTTGGGCATCTTCCTGTTCCTGCTGGCGGTGTTCGTGTTCCTGTTCCGCCTGCCCAGGCTCACCGAGACCACCGAGAAGGCCGATGAAAGCCATCATTCGTGGAGCGACGTTCTGCGGCACCGCCACCTGGTGCTGGGCGTGCTCGGCATCTTCTTCTACGTGGGTGCGGAAGTGGCGATCGGCAGCCTGATGGTCAACTACTTCTCGTTGCCTGAGATTGGTGGCATCACCGAGGCGCAGGCATCCAACTATCTGTCGGCATACTGGTTCCTTGCCATGGTGGGCCGGTTCACCGGCGCGGCGCTGATGGTGAAACTGTCACCGCGCAAGCTGCTGGCATTGTTCGCGGCGGTGAACATCGCGCTGCTGGTGACCACCGTGAGCAACACCGGCATGACTGCCGTGTACAGCCTGATCTGCATTGGCCTGTTCAACTCGATCATGTTCCCGACCATCTTCGCGCTCAGCATCGAGGGCCTGGGGCCGCTGACCAGCAAGGGTTCGAGCCTGCTGATCATGGCCATCGTCGGTGGTGCGATCGTGCCGTACCTGCAGGGCCAGCTGGCGGATCGCATCGGTCTGCACCATTCGTTCGTGCTGCCGCTGCTGTGCTACGGCTACATCATCTTCTATGGCCTGTTCGGTGCCCGCCGCGGCGCGGCCGCCACTGGGGCCGCATGAGCCAGCCATGAGTACTCCACGCATGCCATCCCCGTGCGCCAACCGCTCCGGCCCCCGGCAGGACGGGGCAGGGCCAAGTTTTCCCTACACCTCCGTTGCCGGCGCGTGGTCCGGTGACGAAGGTTCCGTGCCGCGGTGCGGCCATCCGCTATCCCATGGCAGGACGGGCATGTCGCCCGCCGCCGTCATCGCCCAAGGAGACTGAGGCCAGATGGGCAAGATTGTTTGTTTCGGCGAAATTTTGATCGATCTACTCGCGCAGCCGCCGGCCACGCCGGATACCCCGCGCGCGTTCCTGCAGTACGCCGGTGGCGCGCCGGCCAACGTCGCGGTGGCCGCCGCGCGGCTGGGTGCCAGCAGCCATTTCGCCGGCATGCTGGGCCGCGACATGTTTGGTGACTTCCTCGCCGAGAGCCTGGCGCAGGCCGGCGTGGCGACCGACTGCGTGGTGCGTACCGATGCGGCCAAGACCGCGCTGGCGTTCGTGGCGCTGGATGCTGCGGGCGAGCGCAGCTTCAGCTTCTATCGTCCGCCGGCGGCGGACCTGCTGTTCCGTGACGAGCACTTCGTGCCGGCCTGCTTCGACGGGACGGCCTGCTTCCACGTCTGCTCCAACAGCCTGACCGAGCCGGCCATCGCCGCGGCCACCTACGCCGGCATGGACCGCGCGCGCGCGGCCGGTGCCATGGTCAGCCTGGACCTCAACCTGCGCCCGGCGCTGTGGCCGGCCGATGCCGACCCC
This sequence comes from Stenotrophomonas sp. LARHCG68, assembly GCF_052871705.1. Taxonomy (NCBI): domain Bacteria; kingdom Pseudomonadati; phylum Pseudomonadota; class Gammaproteobacteria; order Lysobacterales; family Lysobacteraceae; genus Stenotrophomonas; species Stenotrophomonas sp. LARHCG68. The sequence goes on from NZ_JBIXJV010000001.1 coordinate 97,393, forward strand.
ACGCCGTGGCTGTGGCAGGCGCTGGAGCGTGCCGATCTGGTCAAGCTTTCGCGCGAGGAACTGGACTACCTGGCCGCGCCGCTGGGCGAGGACGGCGAAGCCCGGGTGATCGCGCGCCTGCTGGCCGCGCGTGCCGGTTGGGTGATCATCACCGACGGCGCCGCGCCGCTGCGATGGCATACCCGGCACGGCCATGGCCAAGTGCCCAGCTTCAAGGTGGCGACCGTGGATACCACTGCGGCCGGCGATGCCTTCGTCGGCGGCGTGCTGGTGGCGATGAGCGAGCGCGAAGGGTCCGGCCAGGGCTTTGCCGCGTTCTGCGCCAACCCGCAGGCCATCACCGACACCCTGCGTTTCGGTGCCGCCGTCGGCGCGCTGGCGGTCACCCGCAAGGGCGCGTTCGCCGCGATGCCCGACCGTGCCGAAGTGCATCACCTGCTGCAGCAACAGGAGCAAACCGCATGACCACCGCATCGCCCGCGTTCCGCTCGCCGGAGTTCCTGCGCGCCCATATCGCCAGGACGATGGCGTTCTACCACCCGCACTGCATCGACCCGAACGGCGGCTTCTTCCACTACTACCTGGACGACGGCACGGTGTATGACGCCAGCCACCGCCACCTGGTCAGCAGTACGCGCTTCGTCTTCAACTATGCGATGGCCTACCGCGAGTTCGGCAACGCCGAGTACCTGGCCGCGGTGAAGCACGGCGTGGACTACCTGCGCAACGTGCACCGCAACCCGGCCACCGGCGGCTACGCCTGGACCCTGCGCGATGGCAAGGTCGAGGACGGCATGAATCACTGCTACGGCCTGGCCTTCGTGCTGCTGGCCTACAGCTGTGCGCTGAAAGCCGGCATCGCGCAGGGCCGGGAATGGATGGACGAGACCTGGCAGCTGCTGGAGCGGCACTTCTGGGAAGCGCCGCACGGCCTGTACCGCGACGAGGCCGATGCGCAGTGGAACTTCACCGGCTACCGCGGCCAGAACGCCAACATGCACATGTGCGAGGCGATGCTGGCCGCGTTCGAAGCCAGCGGCGAGCAGCGCTACCTGGACCGTGCGCTGCAGCTGGCCGACAACATGACCCGCCGCCAGGCAGCCAAGGCCGGTGGCCTGGTGTGGGAGCACTACGACACCGCGTGGAACATCGACTGGGATTACAACCTGGACAATCCCAAGCACCTGTTCCGTCCGTGGGGCTTCCAGCCCGGCCACCAGACCGAGTGGGCCAAGCTGCTGATGATCCTGGACCGGCACGTGCAGGCCGACTGGCTGGTGCCGACCGCGCGCCACCTGTTCGACGTGGCGGTGGCCAATTCCTGGGACGCCGCACGCGGTGGCCTGTACTACGGCTTCGCGCCGGAAGCCCGCCGCCAGCCGGACATGCACGGTGCGCCGATCGGCACCGACAGCTTCGTCTGTGACGACGACAAGTACTTCTGGGTGCAGGCCGAGTCGCTGGCCGCGGCCGCGTTGCTGGCCCAGCGCACCGGTGATGATGCCTACTGGCAGTGGTACGAGCGGCTGTGGGCGTATTCGTGGGAACACATGGTCGACCACACCTACGGTGCCTGGTTCCGGATCCTGGACGCCGACAACTGCAAGTACAGCAACGAGAAGAGCCCGGCCGGCAAGACCGATTACCACACCATGGGTGCCTGCCACGAAGTGTTGAACGTGGTGCGTGGCGCGCACTGAGCAGCACTGAACAGCGGGCGCCTGCGTGACTGCGGGCGTCCGGGCATCACCGGCAATCGCCGCGGCACCCCGGCGCCGTGGACGCAATGAACGACACGCCGGAAGGCGTGGCCCTCCCGCAACCGGCAGCACGAAGGAGCTCGCATGCAGTACGTGCGCACGAAATTTGGATCGATACAAAATCGTTTCATCCGGTTCGGTTGGCTGGCCCTGCTGGTGGTGTCGTGCACCGTGGCGGGCGTTGCGTCGGCGGCTCCCCTGCAGGCGCAGTGGAGCTTCCGGCTGCTGCCGGGCAGCGTGCATACCGACCTGCAGGCCGCCGGCGTGATCGGTGATCCCTACGTCGGCGCGGCCGAGGCCGGCCTGCAGTGGATCGGCCTGGGCGACTGGGAATACCGCGCCCGCTTCGACGTGGAGGCGACCACGCTCAAGCGCCGCCATGCCGAACTGCGCTTCGACGGCTTGGATACGTTTGCCGAGGTCAGCCTCAACGGTGCGCCACTGCTGCGCGCCGACAATGCCCACCGCACCTGGCGCGCGCGCGTCGATGGGCGGCTGAAGGCCACCGGCAACGAGCTGCGCATCGTGTTCCGCTCGCCGATCCGCATGTTGCTGCCGCAAGTGCAGGCGATGCCGCACAAGATTGCCGGCAACTATCCCTCGCCCTACGGCGACGAGCCGAAGGACGCGATGGTCGGCAACTTCGCGCGCAAGCCGGCCTACCACTTCGGCTGGGACTGGGGCCCGCGCTACGTCACCGCCGGTGTCTGGCGCGCGGTGCAGCTGTCCAGCTGGGACGGCAACCGCATCACCGACCTGGCCGTGCGCACCGACACGCTGGACGAGGCACATGCCGCGCTGACGGTGCTGCTGCAGGTCGAGCAAAGCGACGCCGCCGGCAGCGCCAGCGTGGCCGTGGACGTGCTGGACCCGGACGGAAAGCGCGTGCAGCGCATCGAGCGGCAGCTGATGCTGCGCCCCGGCAGCAATGACCTGCAGCTGCCGGTCACTATCGAGCAGCCGCGTCGCTGGTGGCCGGTGGGACAGGGCGCGCAGGACCGCTACACGGTGCAGGCGCGTGTCGAAGGTGGCCGTAGCGATGAACAACAGGCGCGCCTGCGCACCGGGTTGCGCACGGTGGAGCTGCGCCGTGAGAACGATGCGCAGGGCGGGCAGGGCTTCAGCTTCGTCATCAACGGTGTGCCGGTATTCGCCAAGGGCGCCAACGTGATCCCGTTCGATGCGTTCCCGGCGCGGGTCACGCGCGAACGCCTGCGCCGCGACCTGCAGGCCGCGCGCGATGCCAACATGAACATGCTGCGCAACTGGGGCGGTGGTTACTACGAGGATGATGCGTTCTTCGACATCGCCGACGAGCTCGGCCTGCTGGTCTGGCAGGACTTCATGTTCGGCGGCGGCATGCAGCCCGGCTACGACCCGGCGTTCCGCGCCAGCGTGGTGGCCGAGGCGCGCGACAACGTGCGCCGGCTGCGCCACCACCCAAGCATCGTGCTGTGGTGTGGCAACAACGAGGAAGAAACCGCGTGGAAGGACTGGGGCCACGGCAAGGACCTGAGCGCCGCCGACCCGGTGTTCGCGGCCAAGGTCTGGCAGGGCTACGTGGACCTGTTCGGCACCGACCTGCGCGCCGTGGTGGCCGAGGAAGGCCTGGGCGTGCCGTACTGGTCCAGCTCGCCGAGCAACGACCTCGATGCCAAGGCCAATGATTCCACGCGCGGCGACAAGCACTACTGGCAGGTATGGGGCAACCCGGCATTGCCGGTGACCGCCTACCTGCGCGAGACACCGCGCTTCATGTCCGAGTACGGGCTGCAGGCGTGGCCGCAACAATCCACCATCGATGCCTTCGCGACCGGCCAGGAACAGCAGATCGACGGCCCGGTGATCCAGGCGCACCAGAAATTCATGGCCGGCAAGGGCAACGAGCGGCTGTTGCACTACATCCAGATGGAGTACGGCACGCCGCGTTCGTTCGCCGACTTCGTCTACCTGAGCCAGGTGATGCAGGCCGAGGGCATCGCGCTGGCGGCGTTGCACCACCGCGCCTCGCGGCCGTACACGATGGGATCGCTGTACTGGCAGCTCAACGATGTCTGGCCCGGTGCGTCGTGGTCGAGCGTGGACTACTACGGCCACTGGAAGGCGCTGCACTTCCATGCGCGGCGCTTCTTCGCCGATGTCGCGGTGGCGGCGCTGCGTGACGAGGGCGTGACCCGGGTCAGCCTGCTCAATGACGGCCGCAGCGCGCTGCAGGCACAGCTACGGATCCGCGTGCTCGATGTCGACGGCAGGCAGCTCCACCAGCAGCAACAGGCGGTGACGCTGGCCGCGCAGGCGGCCACCGAGGCCGCGCGCCTGAGCGATGCTGCGCTGCTGCAGGGGGCCGACCCGCGGCGCAGCCTGGCCGTGTTCGAGCTGCTGCAGGACGATGCGGTCATCGCCGAGCGGGTCGTCTACTTCGCCGCCGCCAAGGACCAGCCGCTGGCGGCCGGGCAGGTGGCCAGCGCGCTCGTCGCACAGGGCGACCATTACCTGCTGCGCCTGCGCAGCCCCTCACTGGCGCGTGCGCTGTGGATTGATTTCGGCAACGTCGATGCGCGCGTTGAGGACAACGCCTTCGACCTGCTGCCTGCTTCCCCCCGTGACGTGGTCGTGCGCAGCCGCGCCGACCTGTCGACCCTGCGTGCCGCGCTGCGTCTGCAGACGCTGGGCGACACGCTGCACTCCACCCTTGCACCACCGCAAGACGTTCCCACTCCGAGGACCCGATGATGAACCGAGCCCTGCGCACCGCCCCGCTGGTCGCCGCCCTGATGCTGGCGCTGAGCGCCTGCAACCCGTCGCCCGCCCCGAGCGACAGCACGCCCGCCGCACCGGCCGCCGCCGCTGCCACGCCCGCCCTGGCCACCGTGCCGGCCGTCGACGAGGCCGAAGCGGCACGCATGGCCGAACAGGTCCGCGAAGCCACCCGCCATGCCTGGCAGGGCTACATGCAGTACGCCAAGGGCCACGATGACCTGAAGCCGCTCAGCGCCAAGCCGCGTGACTGGTACCCGCAGCCGCTGCTGATGTCGCCGGTCGATGCCCTGGATACCCTGCTGCTGCTGGGCATGGACAAGGAAGCCAACGAAGCGCGCGAGCTGATCGTCAGCCAGCTGTCCTTCGACCAGGACATCGACGTGCAGAACTTCGAGGTCACCATCCGCCTGCTGGGTGGCCTGCTGTCGGCCTACCAGATGACCAACGACGAGCGCCTGCTCAAGCTCGCCGATGACCTGGGCACGCGCCTGTCGCCGGTGTTCGACAGCCCCACCGGCCTGCCGTACACCCACGTCAACCTGCGCACCGGCAAGACCAGCGGCACCATCAGCAACCCGGCCGAGACCGGCACGCTGCTGCTGGAGTTCGGCACCCTGGCCAAGCTCACCGGCAAGCAGGCGTACTACGACAAGGCCAAGCGCGCGCTGGTGGAAACCCACAACCGCCGCTCCAAGATCGGCCTGGTCGGCCTGAACATCAACGTCGAGACCGGCGAGTGGACCAACACCGATGCCTCCATCGCCGGCGGCATCGACTCGTACTACGAGTACCTGCTCAAGTGCTGGAAGCTGTTCGGCGACGAGGACTGCAAGCGCATGTGGGACGAGAGCATCGGCCCGCTGAACCAGTACCTGGCCGACGAGGTGCGTGAAGGCGAGCTGTGGTACGGCCACGCCGACATGAACACCGGCGCACGCACCTCCACCACCTACGGCGCGCTGGATGCGTTCATGCCGGGCCTGCTCGCGCTGGGCGGCGACCTGGACCGCGCCAAGCGCCTGCAGGAGTCCAACCTGAAGATGTGGCGCCTGCACGGCATCGAGCCGGAGTCGCTGGACTACGCGGCGATGGAAGTGCGCTCGCCGGGCTACGCACTGCGTCCGGAGATCGTCGAGTCGGCCTACTACCTGCACCACTACACCGGTGACACCCGCTACCGCGGCATGGGCAAGGAGTTCTTCGACGACTTCGTCAAGCACACCCGCACCGAGCACGGCTTTGCCGCGCTGAAGGATGTGCGCAGCAAGGAGAAGGACGACTCGATGGAGAGCTTCCTGTTCGCCGAGACCTTCAAGTACTACTACCTGCTGTTCGCGCCGGCCAAGACCCTGGACTTCGACGGCGTGGTGTTCAACACCGAAGCGCATCCGCTGCGGAAGACCTGGTAAAGCGGAAGCGACCCTTACCCCACCCCTTCCCCCGCAGACGGGGGAGGGGCTCAGATCTGCATCGGCTTTCTGCTCAAAGCCCCTCTCCCGCCTGCGGGGGAGGGGGTGGAGGGCGTGCTCATTCATCCGGGCAGGCACGAGACTTGTCGTAAGAGCGCGCTAAACTCCACCGCAACGGGGAGCGAGGCGGGCGCTGATGGAGTTGTCTTCCATCCTGATTGTCGATGATGACGCGGCGTCGCTGGCGCGGCTGGCACGGCTCGTGGCCGAACTGCTGGACCCGCAGCCGGTGCGGCTCCGGACCGCCGCCAACCTTGCCGATGCCCGCGACCTGCTGCAGCGCGAATCCTTCGCGCTGGCGTTGGTGGACATGCAGCTGCCCGACGGCACCGGCACCGATCTGATCGCGTGGATGCAGCAGCAGGCCACGCAGGCGCAGGCGGTGATCGTGTCCGCGTTCGCCGAGGAAGAGGCGATCTTCGCCGCGCTGCGTGCCGGTGCGGTGGGCTACCTGCTCAAGGACCGCGATGACATCGAGCTGCGCGTGGCGTTGCGCAGCCTGCAGCGTGGCGGTGCACCGATCGACCCGATGATCGCCCGGCGCATCCTTGCCTTCGTGCCCGCGGCGACACCCACGGCACCTGCTCCGGCGGCCAGCGTGCCGCTGTCCGAACGCGAGCTGGGCATCCTCGGCCTGGTCGCGCAGGGCTACGGCAACCGCGAGATCGCCGAGCTGCTCAGCCTGTCGCGCCTGACCATCGAGGCACATACCCGCAACATCTACCGCAAGCTGGCCGTCGGTTCGCGCACCGCGGCGGTGTTCGAGGCGCGCGTGCTCGGGCTGCTGCCATGATCCGCGGGCTGCTGGGCCTGCTGTTGCTGCTGGTGATGGGGAGCGCGCTGGCCGCTCCGCCGGCGGTGGCGCGCATCGTGCAGGCCGAAGCGGTGCGCAGCGGCTGGGAGGCGCAGGCGCCACCGTTGCAGGGGTGGGAGCCGGTGACCCTGGCCGACCAATGGCAGACGCGCTGGCCCGACCACGACGGCGTGGTCTGGTACCGGCTGCGCTGGGAGCAGGGCGATGCCGGCGAACCCACCGGCCTGCTGCTGGACTACACCTGCATGGCCGCGGCGGTCTACCTCAACGGCAGCCTGATCGACCGCGACCCGTCGCTGGTCGAACCGTTGTCGCGCAGCTGGCATGTGCCGCGCTACTACCTGCTGCAGTCGCCATTGCTGCGGCAGGGTGAGAACGAACTGCTGGTGCGGGTGTCGGGGCTGGCCGCGTACCAGCCATCGTTCGGCGTGGTCGACGTGGGCGATGCCGCCGTGCTGCAGGCACGCTACCGGCAGGAAGTACGCGTGCGGCATGACCTGCAGCTGCTCGATACCGCCATCGGCTTCGTGCTGGCCGGCGTGATCGGCCTGTTCTGGCTGTTGCGGCGCAAGGAGGCGATGTACGGCTGGTATGCGCTGAGCGCGGTGTTCGGGCGCATGTACGACACCAACTTCGTGGCCACCAGCCCGTGGCCGTTTACCACCACCGATGGCTGGCAGGCCTTCATCGCTGGCTGCTACGTGGTGGCTGCGGCGGCGCACACCGTGTTCCTGCTGCGCTTCAGCGAGCGGCGCTGGCCACGCTTCGAGCGCGTGCTGATGGCCCTGGCGGCGGTGGCGATGGCCGCGGCGCTGCTGTGGCCGCAGTGGATGGGGCCGCATCGCAACCTCTACCTGGTGCCGCTCATCGCCTTCCTGTACGTGGTGTCGTTCACCTTCATGGGCTATGCGCTGCGCAGTGGCCGTCGTGACGCGCAGGTGCTGGCCTTGTGCATCGTCCTGCCGATCCTGGTGTCGCTGCACGACCTGGGCGTGTACATGGGCTGGTACGGCGGGGTCAGTTACCTGGGATCCTTCACCTCGCCGTTGATGCTGCTGGGCATGGGCTTCGTGCTGGCCTACCGTTTCGCCAACACGATGAAACGCGTGGAAGGGTTCAACGCCGAGCTGCGCCATGAAGTACAGCAGGCCACGTCCCAGCTGTCGCAAACCCTGAACGCGCAGCATGCGCTGGAGCTGGCGCACAGCCGCGCCGGTGAGCGCCTGCAGTTGGTGCGCGACCTGCACGATGGTTTCGGCGGCACCCTGGTCGGGGCGATCGCGCGGCTGGAGCAGGCCCCGCAGGAGATGCCGCGTTCCAAGGTGATCGAACTGCTGCGCGAGATGCGCGACGACCTGCGCCTGGTGATCGACAGCACCGCACGCGAGCACGCCGACCTGGCCGAGATGCTGGTGCCCTTGCGGCACCGCGCCAGCACCCTGCTGGAAGCCGGCGGCATCGATACCTACTGGCACCTGCAGGACCTGCACGGGGTGGAACTGGGCGCCTCACGCAGCCTGGACCTGCTGCGGCTGATGCAGGAAGCCCTGACCAACGCGTTCAAGCATGCCCGTGCGACACGGGTGGACATCACCCTGCGACGGGACGGTGACCGGCTGCAGCTGCAGATCGACGACGACGGCATCGGCCTGCCGGCGACCGTCCCAGGCAGCGCAGCGGGCGGCGCCGGCATGGCCAGCATGCAGCTGCGGGCCAGGCGCATGGGCGGTGACCTGCAGGTGGGCCCGGCCGATGACCGGAACGGAACCCGCGTGCAGCTGGAGCTCGACCTCGCCCGTTGATCCGCGTCCCAAGGACACCTGCGTACCTGATTTCGTGGATGCTGATCCTGCAACGATGGCGATAGGGTTTGCCCCTTGTTGAATCGGGGGACACCATCATGCGCGGCCGTGTCATTTCAAAGGCTGATCGAGTAGCCGCGGCACTGGCGGTCGCCGGCCTGCTCATCTTGTTCCCATCGCTGCCTGCGGATGCAGCCGAAGTGGTCGGTGGAACCACGCCAACGGCCCCCTGCACTCAGGATGCAAGTACCGGTGCCCTGGCCTGCCTGGACGGCAGTCGGGTGGGCGGTGACGGTGCGTCTGGGCCATACCAGCTCGGTTACTCCAGTTCGGCCGGCGGCTTGGGAAATGCGACGGGCAACATGGCGATCGGCAAGGGCAGCTCGGTCGGCATGGGCGGGCAAGGTGCCAACGGGACGGCCGGTGGGAGCGGTGGGGTGGGTGGCAGCGGTGGAGGCTACAACCTCGCCTTTGGTGCCGGCAGCAGCGCCGGCAATGGCGGTAAGGCCGGCGACGGCAGTGCCGGCGGCACCGGCGGAGATGGTGGTGCCGGCGGAAACTACAACATCGCTCTGGGCGATGGCAGCGAGGCGGGCAACGGCGCCGATGGCAAGGAAGGCTGTTGTGGCTTCAAGGGCACGTCTGGCACCGCAGGTACGGACAACAACGTGGCCATCGGCAGGAATGCCAAGGCAACGGGCGGCAGTTCAGTTGCACTGGGGGCGGGCAGCACCGATGCCGGCCTGGCCAACGTGGTGTCGGTCGGTTCGGCCAGCCAGCAACGGCGCGTCGTCAACGTTGCCGCCGGCGTTGCCGCCACCGATGCCGCCAATGTGGGCCAGCTCACCGCGCTGGGCACGTCGTTGAATGCGAACCTGGGTGGGGTCGCGGCCTGGCTGGGCGGTGGGGCCGCTTACAGCGGCGGCGTGTTCACCGCGCCGACCTTCGCCGTCCAGGGCAACAGCTACGGCAATGTCGGTGCCGCGCTGTCGGCCATCGATACCCAGCTCACCGCGATCAAGGGCCGCGCGGACCTGGCGGTGTACTACGACGACGCCAGCAAGGCCTCGCTGACGCTTGGCGGCGGCGCCGGCTCCGGCTCGGGTTCGGGGGGAACATCGGGGGGGACCCAGGTGGCGGGCGTGGCCGATGGCACCGCTGCCGACCATGCAGTCAACAAGGGGCAGATGGATGCGGGGGATGCGGCCGCCATCGACGCGGCCGGGAATTACACCGATGCCCGCGAAGGCGCGATCCGTGCGGATATGGCCACCGCCGACGCCAACGTGCTGTCCTCGGCCAAGGCGCATGCCGACAGCGGTGATGCAGCCACCCTGGCGGCGGCCAACGGTCATACCGACAACCGTGAAGCCGCGATCCGCACGGACATGGCCACTGCCGATGCCAACGTGCTGTCCTCGGCCAGGGCGCATGCGGACAGCGGTGATGCCACCACGCTGCAGTCGGCCCGCAGCTACGCAGATGGCACCGCCAGCCAGGCCGTCGCTGCCGCGAACAGCTATACCGACAGCCGTTTCGAGGCCGTGGACCTGCAGTTCGACGGGTTGCGGCGGGAGATGGATGACCGCTTCACCCGCCAGGACCGTCGCATCGACCGGATGGGCGCGATGAGCAGCGCGATGCTCAACATGGCGGTGAATGCGGCGGGTTCGCAGAGCAATGGCGGGCGCGTTTCGGTCGGCGCGGGTTTCCAGGGCAGCGAGAAGGCCCTGTCGATCGGCTACGGCCGCAAGCTCGGCGCGCGTGGCTCGTTCTCGCTGGGGGGCGCATTCAGTGGCAGCGAGAAATCAGGCGGTATCGGCTTCGGCGTGGATCTGTAGGTCGTTCGATCCGCGCCAGCGATGCGGGGGCGTCATGAACACTTTCAGGTGCATGGTCCAGGCGCGTCGTGCCGAGGGCGTGCCGGGCCGGCAGAACAACGCGTGGCGCGCGTGCAGTCCGATCCGCTGGCCCGCCGCGGGGCCGGTTGCAGGTGCATGGCTGGTCCACGACCCGGACCTGCGGCGCTGCATCGAGTGCGATGCGAACCAGGATGCCTGGCGCACGGTGATCGCGCAGCAGCAGGCGTTCGCCTCGGTGATCACCCGCATGGAGGCCGCCGCGGCGTCCTCCATTGGCGGTTGAACGCTGCCACGTCAGTACAGGTCCATCGGGTCGACATCCAGCGACCAGCGCACGCGTCGCGCCTGCGGCAACGCATACACCTGTGGCATCAGCCCATCCAGCAGGCCATGCAGGGGCCGCCGCTGCGTGGCTGACAGCAGCAACTGGGTGCGCTGGAATCCCGCCCGTCGCGGCATCGGTGCCGGCATCGGGCCATAACGCTCGACGACGCTCTCGGTGGGGACCAACTGCTTCACCGCGGCCAGGAAGGCATTGGCCTGTTCCACCTGCTTGGCCTCGGCGCGCAGCAATGCCAGGTGCGCGAACGGTGGAAAGCCCGCGGCCTCGCGTTGCACCAGCTCGGCTTCGGCGAAGGCGTGGTAGCCGCCGTTGACCAGCGTGTGCAGCAGCGCATTGTCCGGGTGGTGGGTCTGCAGCCAGACCTCGCCGGGGCGGTCGGCGCGGCCGGCGCGGCCGGCGACCTGGATCAGCTGCTGGGCCAGCTTCTCGCTGGCGCGGAAGTCGGCCGAGAACAGGCCTTCATCGATGCCCACCACCACCACCAGGGTCAGCTTGGGCAGGTCGTGGCCCTTGGCCAGGATCTGCGTGCCGACCAGGATGCCGGGCTGCTCGCCCAGCGTGGCCAGGGTCTGCTCCAACGCGTCGCGTCGCGCGGTGGTACCACGGTCGATGCGCAGCACGGGATACTCGGGGAACAGCTGCAGCAGGCGTTCTTCCAGCCGCTCGGTGCCGATGCCCTGCGGCTGCAGGGCCAGGCTGCCGCAGTCCGGGCAGGCCAGCGGCACCGGTTGGCGCGCGCCGCAGTGGTGGCACTGCAGCCGTCGGCCCGCGCCGTGCACGGTCATCGGCGTGCTGTGCAGGGGCGTGCTGCAGCGCTTGCAGGGCGCGGTCCAGCCACAGTCGTGACAGAGCAGCACCGGTGCGTAGCCGCGGCGGTTCTTGAACACCAGCACCTGGTTGCCGGCCTGCAGGTGCTGGCCGATGCCGGCCAGCACTTCGGGCGAGAGGCCATCCTGCAGTGGCCGCTTGCGCACGTCGTAGATGCGCACGCCCGGTGGCTTGGCGTCGCCGGCGCGCTGCTTCAGGCGCAGGTGCGTGTAACGTCCGCTGCGCGCGTTGTGCAGCGATTCCAGCGACGGCGTGGCGCTGCCCAGCACCACCGGCACGTCCAATGCCTTGCCACGGACCAGCGCGAAATCACGGGCGTGGTAACGGATGCCGTCCTGCTGCTTGTAGCTGCCATCGTGCTCTTCGTCGACGACGATCAGGCCCGGTTGCGGCAACGGGATGAACACCGCCGAGCGCGTGCCTACGATCACCCGCGCCTCGCCGCGCGAGGCCGCGGCCCAGACGCGGGCGCGCTCGTTGTCGTTCAGGCCCGAATGCAGCGCATGCACCGGGATGCCCAGTCGCTTGCGGAAGCGCGCCAGCATCTGCGGGGTCAGGCCGATTTCCGGCACCAGCACCAGCGCTTGCCGGCCCTGTTCCAGGCAGCGGCTGATCGCCTGCAGGTAGACCTCGGTCTTGCCGCTGCCGGTGACGCCGTCGAGCAGGAACGGCTGGAAGCCGGGCGCCGCGGCGATGGCATCGATGGCCAGTTGCTGCTGCGGGTTCGGGACCGGCCCGGGATGCAGGTGCGGCACCGGCACCTGCGCGGGCACCTCGATGCGATGGGCGAAGTCACGCTTGGCCAACGCGCGGGCGGCGCTGCGCCAGTCCTCGAGCAGGTCGTCCAGGCGGTCCTCGTTGACCGCGCCATCCTGCAGCACCTGGGCCAGGCGCTGCGGGCGGGTGCCGGCGCGCAGGCGGGACAGCCCGGTGCGCCCGGCCTCGGTCAGCTGCCACGCCCAGCCATGGGTATCGGGCAGCGGTTCGCCGCGGCGCAGGGGCGCCGGCAGCGCGGTGGCGATCACTTCACCCAGCGGCGCGTGGGTGTAGCGGGCCAGCCACAGCAGCGAGGCCGCCAGCTCGCCGGCCAGCAGCGGGGCGGGGTCGAGCCATTCCAGTGCGGCCCGCAGCGGTGCCGGGTCGTCCACCTGGCCGATGCCCTCGACCACCCCCACCAGTTCGCGCGGCCCGAACGGCACGCGCAGCCGCCGGCCGATGTCGCCCTCCACGGGAGCAGGGCTGCCATCGGGCGGAAGGTAGTCGAACAGATGCGGCAACGGCACCGGCAGGGCGATGCGCAGGGTGGGGCAGGCAGGCATGGCGGGAAGTGTAGCCGCAGCAGGCCATCGCGCCGCGGCCGTTCACTTGCATCGGTTTGTTGTGCGCGGATCCATAAATGGCATGTAAACGCTCGCCCCGATTGAGGATTTCGGCTTATCCACATTTGCTGTGGATAACTCTGTGGGTGAGCGTTGTGCTCCACGCGCTTTGGGCGATGGTTCAAGCCTCAGGGTCAACTTGGACAAAAAATCGCCACATTGCTTATTCAATGAAAATCAATGGGTTAGCCGTGAAACAAAAACGAAATGCAAGCGCGGCGAGCGCTGGACACGGCGACTGTTACCGCGTCTTGACGCTGTGCACAAGTTGCGGCACGCCATGCGCAACGCCCGTGAAGCGTATGTGCAGCGGATCGGCAGTGCGGGGCGCTCTGGGTATCATTCCGGGCATGACGGAGTTCACGTGATGGCTGCACCAGCCCCTCTTTCCCCGGCCGCAGCCAATGCCCTTTCCGCGTTCCTGCGGGGGGTGGAGCGGCGTGCGCTGGTCGTTTCCGAACTGCAGACCGGTGACTCCGGCCTGGCCGAACGCGCGGTGGCGGTTGCCATGCGCGCCTTCGTCGGCCCGGCCGCCGCGCTGCAGATGGCCGAATGGCCGGCCCGCTTCTGGGGCCTGCTGTGCAGCACCCCGCAGCTGCTCAACCCGCCGGCCAGTGGTTACTGGGAAGGCCCGCTGGGCCACCTGCAGACCCTGGCCCCGGCCGAACGGTTGGCCTTGCTGCTGCGGATCGGCGCCGGGCTGGACGAGGAAATGGCCTCGGCCGTGCTCGGCGTGGACGCTTCGGCCTATCGGCGGGCGCTGGCGGCGGCCTGTCCGCTCGACGCCGGCGGCAACCCGGATGCGGCCGCCTGGCGCGCCCTGGCCGAACAGGTGCAAGTACAGATCCGCGACCTGTCGCAGCCGCGCGTGCGCCAACTGGAACAACTGCGCGAGTCGGTGATCAGCGGCGTGCTGCCGGCCCGGCCGGCGGTTGCCAAGGCCGCACCGGCCAAGGCCGAAGACCGCCGTCCGTCGCCGCGTCGCCGCGCGCGCGCGCCGTGGAGCCTGGTGACCTGGCTGCTGCTGTGCCTGCCGCTGCTGTTGCTGGTCGCCGTGGCGCTGTGGTGGTGGCGTTCCCATTTCGGCGGTGCGGTCGACCCGCCCTCCGGGCTGGCCAGCGAGGACCCGGTGCAGGTGGAAGCGTTGCGTGACAGCAGCACCCCGGCCGGTCCTGGCCAGGACCCGCATGCCGCCGGTGACGCCGCGATGCTGGCCGATCCCGACCTGGCGGTGGCCAGCGAGGCCGATTTCCTGGCCTGGTACGCCGCCGGCGGACCATTGCCGGTGGACGAATCTCAACCGCAGCCGAGCCGGCCGGAGCCGGCCGGCGCGGCATTGGAGACGGTCGATGCGGAGAACTGATCGCCTGCGTGCCTTCGGCGTGCTGCTGCTGGCCTTGGCCGGTGCCGCAAGCGCGACGACACCCAACGGCCTGCCCGGGGTGCCACAGCCAGCACCGGCCAGCGCGCCCTCGGTGCAGCCGGCATGGGCGTCGATGACCCCCCAGCAGAAGCGCGACCTGCGCGCCCGCTATGCCGCCTGGCAGGCCTTGCCGGACGCCGAGAAACTGCGCGTGCGCCGCGCCGGCGCCGCCTTGGTGGCCATGCCGGCCGCGGAGCGGCAGGCACTGCAGGCGCGTTTTGCCGGCATGGACCAGATGCACCGCGAAGGCTGGCTGCTCGGCCCGCGCCTGGGCGCGGCCTATGCGCGCCTGCAGCCGCTGCTGGGTTACCTGCCGGCAGCGCAGCGCGAGCCGATGCTCAGCCTGCTGGAGCAGCTCGATGCCGACAGCCTGGAGCAGCTGAGCCTGATCTCGCAGCGCACCCCGCCGCAGGACCGGGCCGCGCTGCGCGAGGCGCTGCTGGCGGTGGCGCCGGCCCAGCGCGCGGCGTGGCTGCGCGAGAAGGTTGGCCATTGAGCAGTCGGCGGGACAGAGCATTCATGCCCCGGGCAGGGTCATGACGCCATCACCACGCTAGAATACGCACACTCCGCGACCCGGCATCCGCGCACTCCCTGCGCCGGCCGCAGTCCGCGTCTCCTGCTTTATGTCCAGTTCTCCCGCTACGCCGCGCTTCTCGCATGAAGTGCGGACGACCGGTCTGCTCGCCTTGCCGCTGGTGCTTGGCCACGTTTCCACCGGTCTGATCTCCTTCGTCGACAACACCATCGCCGGCCACCACGGCACCGACACGTTCGCCGCGGTCAGCATCGGCACGGCGTTGCTGTGGCTGCCGATGCTGGTGCCGATCGGCACCCTGATCTCGTTGACCGCGTCGGTCTCGCAGCTGCATGGCGCTGGCCGCGAGCGCGAGATCGGCACCTTGTTCCGCCAGGCGTTGTGGCTGGGCGTGGGCCTGAGCGCGTTGATGTTCCTGTTCCTGAGCGTGGTGCCGGCATTCCTGCCGGCGTTCGGCATCGCGGCCGAAATCGTGCCCGGGGCGACCGACTTCCTGCATGCCATCCGTTGGGGCGTGCCTGCGCTGACCCTGTACTTCTGCATGCGCTACCTCAGCGAGGGCATGCATTGGACCTTGCCGACCATGCTGATCGGCTTCGGTGGCCTGCTGGTGCTGGGGCCGTTGGGTTACGCGCTGTGCAATGGCAAGTTCGGCTTCCCGGAGATGGGCGCCGAAGGGCTGGGCATCGCCTCGTCGGTGACCATGTGGGTGCAGGCACTGAGCTTCGCCACCTACCTGGCGTTGACCAAGCGTTTCGCGCACCTCGAACTTTTCAGCCACCTTGAACTGCCGCGCTGGAGCGCGATCTGGGATCTGTTGCGGACCGGCCTGCCGATCGGCATCACCGTGCTGATGGAAGGCGGCTTGTTCATCATCACCGCGCTGCTGATCGGCCGCATCGGCGCGGTGGAAGCCAGCGCGCACCAGATCGCGATCAACGTCGCCCAGCTGTGCTTCATGATCCCGATGGGCGTGGCCGAGGCCACCACCGTGCGCGTGGGCCACGCGGTCGGCAGCAACGACCCGTTGGGCGTGCGCCGCGCGACCTGGGCCGGCTATGCGATCGTGCTGGTCACCCAGATGGTGTCGATCACTGCGCTGCTGCTTGGCCACAACGCCGTGGTGCGCCTGTACACCGACGACCTGGCGGTGGCGGCGCTGGCTTCCACGTTGCTGTTGTACGCGGCCACCTTCCAGATCCCGGATGGCATCCAGGTGCTGTCGGCCGGCGCGCTGCGCGGGCTCAAGGACACGCGCGTGCCGATGTTCATCGCCATGCTGGCCTATTGGGGCATCGGCATGCCGCTGGGCGCGGGCTTCGGCCTGGGCCTGGGCTGGGGACCGCAGGGCATGTGGGTGGGCCTGATCATGGGCCTGACGGTGGCCGCGATACTGCTCGGCTGGCGCCTGCGGGTGAGCAGCCAGCGCTTGATTCTCCAGGCTTCACCCTGACTTAAAGGCCATGCCGGCCTTGCCGGTAGTGGTTATCCTGCCTTGCAACCAGCCCCTTCCGGAGCGTCCATGTCCTCCCCTCCCCCCCTGCCGCGTCGCAATCCCATCGCCAGCTTCTTCGTGGGTCTGTGGGATGTAATGAATTTCACCCGCCGGTTGATCCTCAACCTGCTGTTCTTCGGCCTGCTGTTCCTGGCGCTGATGATGTTCATGGTGATCCTGGGCAAGGGCGCCTCCTCGGCGAAGGTGCTGCAGGACCGCACCACGCTGGTGATCGCGCCGGAAGGCCGGCTGGTCGAGCAGTACAGCACCGACCCGGTCAGCCGCGCGCTGGCCAAGGCGCTGGGTGAAAGCAACGCCGAGGAACTGCAGCTGCGCGACCTGATCCGCGCCATCGAAGCGGCCAGGGACGACAAGAAGATCGAGCGCGTGGTGCTGAACCTGGACAAGCTCCAGCCCAGCGGCTTCGCCTCCATGCGCGAGGTCACCCACGCGCTGCAGGACCTGCGCGCGGCCAACAAGCAGGTCGTGGCCTTCAGCGAGAACATGAGCCAGTCGCAGTACCTGCTGGCCGCGCAGGCCGACGAGGTCTACCTCGACCCGATGGGCAGCCTGCTGCTGGAAGGCCTCGGCCGCTACCGCCAGTACTTCCGTACCGGCCTGCAGGAAAAGCTGGGCGTGGACGTGCACCTGTTCAAGGTGGGCGAGTACAAGTCCGCCGCCGAGCCGTACGTGCTGGACGCGGCCTCGCCGCAGGCCAAGGAAGCGGACCTGTTCTGGATGAGCGACGTGTGGCAACGCTACCTGGCCGACATCGCCAAGGCGCGCAAGCTCGACCCGGCGCAGCTGGCGGCCGGCATCGACACGCTGCCCGAAGGCATCGCCGCCGTCGAAGGCGACCTGGCCCGCTTCGCCCTGCAGCAGAAGCTGGTTGATGGCCTGAAGACGCGCGAGGAAGTCGATGCGCTGCTGGCCGAGCGTGGCGCCGCCGACAGCGATGCCGAAGGTGGCTTCCGCCAGATCGGCCTGAGCGACTACCTGACCCAGGTCGACGCCCGTCGTTCGCCGGTGGATTCGCGTCCGCAGGTGGCGGTGGTGGTGGCCGAGGGCGAGATCGCCGGCGGCGACCTGCCGGCCGGCCGCATCGGCGGCGTGTCGACCTCGGCGCTGCTGCGCGAGGCGCGCGACGACGACGACGTGAAGGCGGTGGTGCTGCGCGTGGATTCGCCGGGTGGCGAGGTGTTCGCCTCCGAGCAGATCCGCCGCGAAGTGGAAGCGCTCAAGGCCGCCGGCAAGCCGGTGGTGGTGTCCATGGGCGACATGGCGGCCTCCGGTGGTTACTGGATCAGCATGAACGCCGACCGCATCTACGCCGACGAATCGACCATCACCGGCTCGATCGGCATCTTCGGCATGATCCCCAACTTCGCGCGCAGCCTGGACAAGATCGGCGTGCACACCGACGGCGTGGGCACCACCCGTTTCGCCGGTGCGTTCGACGTGACCCGTCCGATGGACCCGGCCGTGGGGCAGGTGATCCAGTCGGTGATCAACAAGGGCTACGCCGATTTCACCGGCAAGGTCGCCCAGGCGCGCAACAAGCCGGTCGAGGCCGTTGACGAAGTGGCGCGTGGCCGCGTGTGGAGCGGTGCGCAGGCCAAGGAGCGCGGCCTGGTCGATGCCTTCGGTGGCCTGAAGGCCGCCGTCGCCGATGCCGCCAACCGCGCCAAGCTCGGTGAAGGCGACGCGTACCGCGTGCGTTACATCGAGAAGGGCGCCACGCCGTTCGCGCAGTTCATGACCGGTTTCGCCGGCAGCCGCGCCGGTGCGTGGATGCTGGCCGATTCCGGCATCGCGCGGATGATGCTGGCCCGGCAGATGCCGGAACTGGACACCCAGCTGCGTTTCGTCGAGGACGCGGTCAAGGATCGCAACGGTGCCCCGGTGAAGTCGCTGGCCTATTGCTTCTGCGGCCTGTAAGCCCCAGCGCCGCGATGGATCGAACAACGCCGCCCGAGGGGCGGCGTTGTTCGTTTGAGGGGTCGGGTTTGCGGCGGCTTGCAGGGCGGCCCCGCGTTGCCCCCGTCCTTTCGCGCAGCGAAGGGGAGCGGCGCTTCACTGCGCGCCCCACACGCCTTACTGCGGCGAGGCATCCCCGGTGGCGGCATCCAATGCCGCATCCTGCGCCTTGGTCGCCTGCTCGGTCGCGGCCTGCGCCGCCTTGGCCTCTTCCAGCGGCTTGGCCATGGCATCGCGCATCGCCGTGGCCTGGGGATCCGGGCGGCGCTCGGTCTCCGGTGGCTGCGGCTTGCCGCAACCGGCCAGCGTCAGCAGGGACAGCAGCATCAGGCAGGAAAGAAATTTCATCGGCATGCTCCGCGGGGCTGTGGCCGCTATCCTAGCCGCATCCCCCCGCAGCGTCCTTCCGTGGCGCCGCAAGCAAGCAAGAGGAAGCGCAATGAACCCGCAGCGTTGGCGACTGGATGGACAGACCGCACTGGTGACCGGTGCCAGTGCCGGCATCGGCCTGGCGATCGCCCGTGAGCTGCTGGGTTTCGGTGCCGACGTGCTGATCGTCGGCCGTGATGCCGATGCGCTGGAAACCGCGCGTGATGAACTGGCCGATGCCTTCCCCGAACGCGGGATCCACGGGTTGTCGGCCGACGTGTCCGACGACGAGGACCGCCATGCCATCCTCGACTGGGTCGAAGACCATTGCGACGGCCTGAACCTGCTGGTCAACAACGCCGGCGGCAACATCACCCGGCCGGCCAACGACTACACCGAGGACGAATGGCGCGGCATCTTCGAGAACAACCTGTTCTCCGCCTTCGAGCTCTCGCGCACGGCCTACCCGTTGCTGACCCGGCATGCGTCCTCGGCCATCGTCAACGTCGGCAGCGTGTCGGGCATCACCCACGTGCGCAGCGGCGTGGTCTACGGCATGACCAAGGCGGCGATGCAGCAGATGACCCGCAACCTGGCCTGCGAGTGGGCCGAGGACGGCATCCGGGTGAACTCGGTGGCGCCGTGGTACATCCGCACGCGTCGTACTTCCGGCCCGCTGTCCGACCCGGACTACTACGACGAGGTGATCGCGCGCACCCCGATGCGGCGCATCGGTGAGCCGGAGGAAGTCGCCGCGGCGGTGGGCTTCCTGTGCCTGCCGGCCTCGAGCTACATCACCGGCGAGTGCATCGCCGTGGATGGCGGCTTCCTGCGTTACGGGTTCTGAGCGGCGCAATCACTGGCATCGAACCGCGCCTGCAGGCGCTCGTATTCGCGGCGGCGTGCCTCGGCCTGCGCCAGGCCGGTGAAGTTCGAGGCGGTCCTGGCCTCGTGCACACGCTGGCGCCACATCGCGCAATGCCGCGCGGGATCGACCGGTGTGCAACTGTCGCGCAGGACTTCGCAGGCTTCACCGGCGCCGGTGCGCGGGTTGCCGTCCAGGCCGGTGACCTGCATCGCCACGCAGCGCGCCGGGGGTTCCGGCGTTTCGCTCAGGTACGCCTCGCCGCCACGTGGCTTGCATTCAAACAGCGGCGGCAACGGCTCGGCCGGCACCGCAGCCGGCGCTGGAGCGGCAGGCTCTTCGGGGGCGGCGTACAAGCGCTCGACGGGGGCCGGGCCGGCCTGCACGGCCTGGGAGGCCGCAGGCATCGGTGCCGCGGCGGGCACGGGCATCGGTGGCGGCGTGCCCACCGCCTGCATCACCCGCGTGCTCTGCTGCGTGCCCTTGGGACAGGGCATGTTCTGCACCGTGAGTGCACCGCTGGCATCGGTGCAGCGGTAGAACACCACGTCTCCGGCGGCGGCCGGCAGTGCCAGGCACAGCAGCATGGCCAGGCCCCAGCGCATCACCAGCCCCCGCAGTCCTGGTTGAGGCGTGCCTCGATGCCGCGCTGCTCGCGCACCAGCCGCTGGCGCTCGCTCTGCAGCGCGCTGTTGTAGCGGCGGACCAGGTCCCAGCGGCTGTCACGCAGGCGTGCGCAGACTTCCTGTTGCGGCAGTGCATGGCAGCTGTCGCGCACCAGCACCGAGCCGCCGGGGATGATCACGCCCGGGCGGGCCGGGATGCCTCCCGGATGCGGGTGACCACCGGGCGGGCGCGGACCGTGCCCATGCGGCAGGTAGCCGTAGGTCCAGGTCGGCACCCAGCGCGGGTTTCCCTCCGCGCTGTCGCTGGTATAGCGCTCGCCTTCGGCGGTGACGCATTCGTACATCGGTTGTGGCGGCTGCACGGTCACCACCCGCACTTCGCGCTCGACCACCGGGGCGGGTGGGGGAGCGGGGCTGGCCGGGCGTGGTGGGGGATCCTTGGGCCGGACCATGTCCAGCACCTGCTGCCGGTGCGCCTGCGTGCACGGTGCATCCTGCAGCGAGACCGCGCCATTGGCGCCCACGCAGCGGTAGATGCGCACGCCATCGCTTGGTGGCGGATCGACCGCCCATGCCGGCGAGGGCAGCAGGAGCAGGGGAACCAGCAGGAGCAGGCAGGCGCGCATGCCGACATGGTGCCACGCACATGCCCCCGGCAGGAGCGCCCTTGGGAGCGAAGCCGGTGCCGTGTCCATCGCGGGATTGCCGGCCGCCCGGTGATGCGTGAAGAAGGAGGTCGCCGTTGTCGGCTTCGCGCCCGAGGGCGCTCCTGCGTGCCTCAATCGCGCAGGACGTCGCCGGTGGCGGCCACGCGGATGCGGGTCGGTTGGGCCAAGCCGCCGGTGGCACCGTCGAGCAGGCCGTCCAGGTGCTGGAGCAGGGCCGGGTCCAGCTGCTCGCGGCTGCGTGCCGGCGGTTCGCCGGCCAGGTTGGCGCTGGTCGATACCAGCGGCCCGCCCCAGGCAGTGCACAGCGCCTGCACCAGCGGGTGCGCGCTGACCCGCACCGCGATGCCGGTGTGGGCGCCGGTGATCCAGCGCGGCGCGCGCGGGCCGGCCGGGACGATCCAGGTATTGGCACCGGGCCAACTGTCCAGTACCGCCTGGCGGCGTTCGGCGGCCAAGGCATCCAGCTGCACCCAGCCTTCCAGCTGCGCCGGGTCGGCGGCGACCAGGATCATGCCCTTCTCGACCGGACGCTGTTTGAGTGACAGCAGCTTCAACACCGCCTGCGCGTTGCCGGGGTCGCAGCCCAGCCCCCACACCGCTTCGGTCGGGTAGGTGATCACGCCACCGGCCTGCAGGACCGGGACGACGTTGTGCAGATCAAGTTCAATCATGGCGATGGCATCCAACCCGGCGCGGGCTGCGTGGGCTTCAAATGCAGCAGGCCGCCCGAAGGCGGCCTGACACGGGAGCGGACGATTATCCTCCTGCCGGCGCGGCAGGGGGTAGTCGCCCTCAGAACGGCGGCGCGTCGTCGGCGGCAGCCTTCTTCACGGTCTTCTTGGCGACGGCTTTCTTGACCGCCTTCTTGGTGGCGGTCTTCTTGGTCGCAGCCTTCTTTGCCGGCGCCTTGCCGGCAGCGGCCTTCTTCGGCGCGGCTTCTTTCTTGACGGTGGTCTTCTTTGCCGCCGCCTTCTTGGTCGCGGCCTTCTTGGCACCAAAGCCCTTGCGCACCGGCTTGCCGGTCTCGGCCATCAGCTGCTGCACTTCGGCCAGGGTCAACGAGGCCGGCTCGCGGTCCTTCGGGATCTTGCCGTTGAGCTTGCCGTCGCTGATGTACGGGCCGAAGCGACCGTTCAGTACCTGGATGTCCGAGCCCTCGAACTCCTTGATGATGCGGTTGCGCGCGATCTCTTCCTTCTCCTCGATCAGGAAGACGGCACGGGCCAGGTCGATCTTGTACGGGTCGTCTTCCTTCTTCAGCGAGGCATAGGTGCTGCCGCGCTTGGCGAACGGGCCGAAGCGGCCGATGCCCACGCTCACTTCCTCGCCGTTGGCGTCGGCGCCGAGCTTGCGCGGCATGTCGAACAGCTTCAACGCCTCTTCCAGCGAGATCGAATAGATGCTCTGGCCCGGCTGCAGCGAGGCGAACTTGGGCTTTTCCTCGTCATCGACGGTACCGATCTGCACCATCGGGCCGAAGCGGCCGATACGCGCGCTGACATCCTTGCCGCTGACCGGGTCCACGCCGAGCACGCGGGCGCTGCCGGCGTCGGTGCGGTCCAGTGACTCGCTCTTGTCGCTGACCAGCTCCTTGAACGGGCCCCAGAAGCGTTCCATCAGCGGCACCCACTCCTCCTCGCCACGCGACACCGCATCCAGCTCGTCCTCGAGCTTGGCGGTGAAGTCGTAATCGACGTAGCGGGTGAAGTGGCTGGACAGGAACTTGCTGACCGCGCGGCCGACGTCGGTCGGCTTGAAGCTGCGGCCTTCCATTTCGGTGTACTTGCGGAACAGCAGGGTCTGGATGATCGAGGCGTAGGTCGACGGACGGCCGATGCCGTATTCCTCGAGCGCCTTGACCAGCGCCGCTTCGGTGTAGCGCGGCGGCGGTTGGGTGAAGTGCTGTTCGGCCAGGATGCGGTCCAGCGGCACACGGTCGCCGGGCTTCATCGCCGGCAGCTTGCGGCCTTCGTCCTCGTCCTCGGCGTTCTTGCTGTCCTTGCCTTCCTCGTACACGGCCAGGAAGCCGGGCACCACCACGGTGGTGCCACTGGCGCGGAACACATGCTCGCTGCCGGCGGCCAGGTCGACGCTGACGGTATTGAGCGTGGCCGGGATCATCTGGCAGGCGACGGCGCGCTTCCAGATCAGTTCGTAGAGCTTGCGTTCGTCGTCGGTCAGGTACTTGCCGACCTGCGCCGGGGTGCGAAGCGCCGAGGTCGGGCGCACCGCTTCGTGCGCTTCCTGGGCGTTCTTGCTCTTGGTGGTGTAGACGTTGGGCTTGTCCGGCAGCGAACTGGTGCCGTAGTCGCGGGCGATCACGTCACGGATCTCGGCCAGCGCGTCCTGCGACAGGTTCACCGAGTCGGTACGCATGTACGAGATCAGGCCGACCGTGCCCTCGTCGCCGATGGCCACGCCTTCGTACAGCTTCTGCGCAACCTGCATGGTCTTGCGGGTGGTGAAGCCGAGCTTGCGCGAGGCTTCCTGCTGCAGGGTGGAGGTGGTGAACGGCGCGGCCGGGCGGCGCTTGCGCTCCTTGCTGGCCACGTCGGTGACATGCAGCGCCCCTTGGGCGGCCTGCTGGATGCGCAGGCGCGCGGCTTCGGCGGTGTCGCCGTCGGTGACGGTGAACTGCTCGAACTTCTGCCCGTCCAGCTTGATCAGGCGGGCGTTGAAGTGCTGCGAGGGATGCGCGCACTCGGCCTCGATGCTCCAGTACTCGCGGGCGATGAAGGCTTCGATCTCCTCCTCGCGCTCGACGATCATGCGCAGCGCCGGGCTCTGCACGCGGCCGGCGGACAGCCCGCGCTGCACCTTGCGCCACAGCACCGGCGACAGGTTGAAGCCGACCAGGTAGTCCAGCGCGCGGCGTGCCTGCTGCGCATCGACCAGGTCCGCGGCGATGGCGCGCGGCTGGGTCATGGCTTCCTTGATGGCGCGCGGGGTGATCTCGGTGAACACCACGCGCTGCATCGGCTTGCCGTCGGACAGGCCACGTTCCTTGAGGATCTCGGCAATATGCCAGCTGATCGCCTCACCTTCGCGGTCCGGGTCGGTTGCCAGGAAGATGTCGTCGGCGCCCTTGGCGGCCTTGGCGATCGCCTCGACGTGCTTCTCGTTCTTCTCGATCAGGTCGTAGCGCATGGCGAACCCGTTGTCCGGGTCGACCGCGCCCTCCTTGGGGACCAGGTCACGCACATGCCCATACGAGGCCAGGACGGTGAAGTCCTTGCCGAGGTATTTGTTGATCGTCTTGGCCTTGGCCGGCGATTCGACGATGAGCAGGTGCTTGGGCATGTCAGTACTTTCTTGGGGGGAGAACGCCCCGGTTGGGGGCGCTAGGGTGGCGTAAACCGGCACGATAGTGAAGCCGGTGTGGCCGATCTGCATAAATCGACGCCCGGGTTGGCGCCCGGGCGTTCAGCTTTGTCTTTATAGTGGAATCACGCCGGGGCCGCTCTTGTCAAGCGGCCCCGGGGTCGGTCAGCTGAAGTTGGAGGCGGCGATGCCGATCACCGCGATGATCGCCACCACGCCCACCAGCAACAGCAGGCCGAAGATCGACAGGATCACGATGGTCACCGTGCCCAGGCCGCGCTGCTGCCATTCCGGATGGTCGGTGAAGGCCCATTTGTCGACCACCAGGGTGTCGCAGATCATGTCATGCAGGCCCTGCTTGCGCTCGGTGAAGGCGGCCATCACGTAGCCGATGCACAGGGTCAGGGCACTGAGGATGGTGGCGAAGTAGCGGCCGATGGCGCGGGCCAGGGTCATCCGGTCGCCATTGAGGCGCACCACCTTGATGCCCACCGCCATCTTGCCCAGCGTGGCCATGCCGGCCGAGGCATGGAAGCCGGCGTAGTAGGCGGCCGAGATCGCCATCGAAATGAGGTTGGTCAGCAACTGCACCATGATCATGCCGACGCCGGCGGCGTTGCTGTCGCCCAGCCCGGCCATGCCGATGCCCAGCACCATGCCGATCACCATCGCGATCACGCCGCCGACCATGCCCACGATCACGCTGTCGATGCAGTACGCGGCCACGCGCTTCCAGAAGCCGGCATAGACCACTTCGCCGCCCTGCACCGGTGCCGCGCCGCCGCTGACGGTGCTGCTGGGGGCCGAATAGGGCGAGTAGCCATCGGTGCTGGCCGTGGCGGCGGCGGGCAACGGCGCGGTGCCGTTCTCGATGGCGCTGTAGTCCGCGCGCAGGTCGATGCCGGGGCTGGCCTGGGCCAGCAGCTGCAGCTCGTCGGCCAGGGCCGACAGCGGTTGCCACTGCGCCATGCCCTCGCGCCAGGCCAGGGTCTCAAGGTTCAGCTCGCCCTGGTTGAACTTGCTGCGGATCACATCGGCGTCGATCGGCCCGTGCCGCTCGCGCTGGGCATCAGCGTAGTACCACTCACTCATCTCATTCCCCAAAGTTTCAGGCCGCGCCGCTCAGCTGCGGCAATCGGTCGGCAGGTAGTTGTCCGCCACGTCCGAACGACATTTCCAGGTGGCGGTCTGCGTATCGTAGTCGAGCCAGATCGCTTTGCTGTCAAGTTGCGGCGTGCCGGGGGCCTGCAGGCGGGCTTCCAGCCCGCAATGGCCGCCGTCGAAGCGGCCGATGCGGACCTCGGCGATCGTGCCGTCCTCGTAGCTTTCCGGGCTGCCAAAGCCGGCATCGCCGTTGACCGGGCAGCGTTCGTGCTCGCTGGCGAAGGCCGACACTTCCCCCTTCAGGGCGACCAGTTGCGCCTGCACCATGGAGGTCTCGCTGCGCAAGGTGTACTCGCGGTACTGGGGATAGGCGATGGCGGCCAGGATGGCAAGCACGGCCAGCAGGATCACGCCGACCACGGCAACGATGATGCCGACGATGGCGCAGCCGGACAGGCCCTGCCGGACCGCGGCCGGTGGCGGGTTGGGAACCGCGACGTGGACGTGCTGTACCGCCGGCGGGGGTGGTGCGGGAAGGTCGGGCAGGGCCGGCGGTACCGGCACAGCCGGTCCGGACACGTCCGGCAGCCCCAGTTCGGCGGCGAATGCCTGCAGGGGTTGCCAGTGCTCGGCACCTTCGCGCCAGACCAGGGTATCGGCGGCGATGCGCCCGGAGCGGAACAGCTCGACGATGTTTTCCGCTGGCAGTGGTCCGCGCCGTTCGCGGTTGCCCTCGGCGTAGAACCACTGGCTCACGCGGGTCTCCTCATGCGTCCCTGCATGCCGTTGGGCTCAGTGCAGGGGTTCGGGTTCGTCGACGAACATCTGGGTTTCCATCCAGGCATAGGCCGCTTCGGCGCCCGGCTGGTTGAACAGCACCATCAGCACGACCCACTTGAGGTCGTCCAGGTCCAGCTCGTCCTGGTCCAGCGCCATCGCGCGGTCCAGCACCAGCTCGCGCTGGTCGGCGTCCAGGATGCCGTGCTGCTCGAGGAACAGCAGGAAGCCGCGGCCTTCCACGTCCAGCTTGTCCAGTTCCGGGCCGTGGAAAACGCGCACCGGCCCCTTCACCCGGGCCTGGGCCACGGCCGGGCGCTGTTCTGCCAAGGCATCGAGCCAGTCGAAGGCCTTGTTGATCTCGGTGGGGCTGAAACCGGCCTGGATCAGGCCGTTCTGCAGCGAATCGCGGTCTCTGATGAGATCGGCATCCTCGCTGAAATAGTGTTCAAACAGATACAGCAGGACGTCCAGGATGCTCTCTTTCATTGCCCTCGGCCTGCGCCAGTCGGCGCTGTGGAGGTGAAGGAACCCTCAGGTGCGGGTGTAGCGACCGTGTTCGGACGACACTCTCCCTTCCAGTTCCATGACCAGCAGCATGGAGGACAGGCTGGCGGCCGTCAATCCAGTGCGTTCGATCAGTAAATCCATACCGGTTGGGTCGAACCCCAGGGCATTCCACAAGCGCTGGTAGTCGGGATCCGGCAGGGCGGGTGCCGGACGTGGCGTCTCCGGCGCAGCTGAGGTGGGGGTCGACAGCCGGTTTTGCAAGGCTTGGGCCAGTTCGCCGGCCATATTGGCCACGCCTTCAAGAATGTCGTCGGCGTGTGTCACCAATGTGGCACCGTCACGGATCAGGCGGTGGCAGCCGCGCGCCATCGGGTTGTGGATGGAACCGGGCACGGCGAAGGTCTCGCGCCCGGCCTCGGCGGCCAGGCGGGCGGTGATCAGCGCGCCGGAACGCTCGGCCGCTTCGATCACCACCGTGCCCAGGGCCAGGGCCGCCAGCAGCCGGTTGCGGGCGGGGAACTGGCCGCTGCGCGGGGCGGTGCCGGGCGGGTACTCGCTGAGCACGGCCCCCTGGCGAGCCACCTGCGCCTGCAGTTCCCGGTGGTGGCGCGGGTAGGCCAGGTCCGGGCCGGTGCCGATCACGGCATAGGTTGGCCCCGGCAGGGCCAGTGCGGCGCGGTGTGCGGCCGCATCGATGCCGGCGGCCAGCCCGCTGGCGATGGTCAGGCCATGGCCGAGCAGGGCGGTGGCGAAGTCGCGGGCATTGTCCCGGCCGCCAGCGCTGGGGATGCGGCTGCCGACCACGGCGATGGCCGGTTGCCAGAGCACGCTCGGATCGCCATCGACGAAGACCGCCAGCGGCGGATGGGGGCTGTCACGCAGCAGCGGCGGGTAGTCGGGACAGGTCCAGCCGATCAGGTGGTGGCCGGGGGACGCCAGCCATGCCCGCGCGCGGTCGTGCCGGGCGGGATCGGGGTGGCGGAGGGCATGGCATTGCTCGGGCGTGCAGCCGGCCTCGCGCCAGGTCGATGCATCGGCGGACAACACCGCGGCGGCATCGCCGCAGCGGGCGAGCAGCGTGCGCAAGGGGGCACTCGGGCCGCCGGCCAGCAGCAGCGCGAGCAGTGCATCGATGTCGACCGGCGTGGCCGGCGCGGGGCGGGGAGAGGTCATCTCCCCAGCCTGCCGCCAAAACAGCGACGGCGCCCTCGGGCGCCGTCGTTGCATCACATCAGGATTGGGCGCAGCGCTTACTGCGCGTCCGGATGCTTGAGCTCGTAACCCACCTTCGCCGGCTTGGTGCCTTCCATGATCAGCGCGTAGCTGACCTTGTCGAAGGTGCGGAACACCATGGCGTGGGCGGCGTACTCGTCCGGCAGCGACACGCGGTTGCCGCCGGCCTTGAGTGCGTCATCCTTGCGCGAGGTCGGCATGCCGGTCACGCGATCATTGACGTGGCTGCCGCTGCGCCAGATCGAGAACACGGTGCCGTTGTCGATGCCGTCACGGGCGCCGCCGGAAATGGCGATGACGTCACGCGGGCCACCGGAGGTGAAGGTGTCGGTGACGGCCAGCACGCGCAGGTGGCCCGGAGCCGGCTGGGTGGCCGGCGCGTGCGGGATGAACTGCAGGTCGTACGGGTTGGCCTGCACCGGGACCAGGCGGTCACCGGCGCGGACTTCGCGACCGCTGTCTTCCAGGCGCAGGATCGAGGCCTGGGTGGCATCTGCGCCGACCTGGGTCAGCGTGCCCACGTTGACCTTGGCCAGCTCATAGCCCAGGAACTCATCCCGGTCACTGGTGGGAATGAACTCCTTCCAGAGGTTGCCCATGCCGGCGGTGGTGTCGCCCCGCAGGTTGAGGTCGCTGCTGGGCTTGGGCTGCCCGTACTGCACGGTCGGGCGGACCACCATGTAGCGCTGTCCGGACTGGGCGCCCTGCAGGCCCAGCACATAGGCCTGCTGGCCGGTGGTGGCGCGCAGGCGGTTGTCTTCCAGGCCGACCACGTACGGCAGCTCCTTGAAGCTGTCGACGACGTTCAGGTTCTTCAGGAACGGTTCCACGTCCGCCAGCGGCACGGCGTTGATCGGCGCTTCCTGGCGCGGCCCCGGCTGTGCGGTGACGCGGTCCAGGTAGGCCAGGCTCAACACGTCGCCCGGGTAGATCAGGTGGGGATTCTTGACCTGGGGATTGGCCTGCCAGATTTCCGGCCAAAGCCACGGCTTCTTCAGGAAACGCGCGGAGATGTCCCACAGCGTGTCGCCCTTCTTCACCACATAGGTGTCGGGATGGGAACCATTCAGTTCCACGCCCACGGCATAGGTTGTAACGGTCAGCAACGCGACGGCGGCGACCGTACGGATGTGTTTCAGCATGATTGAGATGCCTGATTCCCCAACAGGTTGGCGCACTATATTGCAGAAACGGGAGCAGCGGGCAAGCGCAAGCGGTAGAATTGGGACATCTTGCCGGATTGCGCGGCATTCCTTTTTCGGTGACCCCCCATGGCCCTCCTGCCCATTCTCGAATTTCCTGATCCGCGGCTGCGGACCAAGGCGGCTCTGATCGAGGCCGCCGAGGTGACCACGCCGGTCTTCCAGCAGCTGCTCGACGACATGTTCCAGACCATGTACGAAGCCCCCGGCATCGGGCTGGCGGCCAGCCAGGTGGACGTGCACAAGCGCTTCATGGTCATCGACGTGAGCGAGGAGCGGAACGCGCCGATGGTGTTCATCAACCCGCAGATCGTCAGCGCCAGCGACGGTGGCCGGGTCTACCAGGAAGGCTGCCTGTCGGTGCCGGGCATCTACGCCGACGTGACCCGCGCCGACGAGATCGTCGTGCGCTTCCTCGACCGCGAGGGCAAGCCGCAGGAGCTGGCCGCCGATGGCCTGCTGGCCACCTGCATCCAGCACGAGATGGACCACCTGGACGGCAAGCTGTTCATCGACTACCTCTCGCCGCTCAAGCGCGAGATGGTGCGCAAGAAGCTGGCCAAGCAGCGCAAGCACGTTGCCTGAGTTGAACGGCGGTCCGGCATGCCCGGGTCGCCCCCAGCGGGTGCCGTGACCGGCCCCCGCATCGCACGGCGCCGCCCTTCGGCGCCGTCGTCCTTTCCGGGAGTTGCCACGCCATGAGAATCGTTTTTGCCGGTACGCCGGAGTTCGCCGTCGCCTCGCTGGGGGCCGCCGCGCGCCACCATGAAGTGGTCGCGGTCTACACCCAGCCCGATCGCCCGGCCGGGCGTGGCCGCGGGTTGATGCCGTCGCCGGTCAAGCTCGACGCCATTGCCCGCGGCATCCCGGT
This sequence comes from Stenotrophomonas sp. LARHCG68, assembly GCF_052871705.1. Taxonomy (NCBI): domain Bacteria; kingdom Pseudomonadati; phylum Pseudomonadota; class Gammaproteobacteria; order Lysobacterales; family Lysobacteraceae; genus Stenotrophomonas; species Stenotrophomonas sp. LARHCG68. The sequence continues at coordinate 127,389 of NZ_JBIXJV010000001.1, forward strand.
GTTCCAGCCGGAAACGCTGAAGACCCCCGAGGCCCAGGCGCAGCTGCGCGCGCTGCAGCCGGACCTGATGATCGTGGTGGCCTACGGGCTGATCCTGCCCAAGGCCGTGCTGGCCATCCCGACCCATGGCTGCTGGAACGTGCACGCCTCGCTGCTGCCGCGCTGGCGCGGTGCCGCGCCGATCCAGCGTGCGATCGAGGCCGGGGATGCCGAAACCGGGGTCTGCCTGATGCAGATGGAGGCCGGCCTGGATACCGGCCCGGTGCTGCTGCACCAGGCCACCGCGATCAGCGACAGCGATACCGGCGGCCAGTTGCATGACCGCCTGGCGCAGTTGGGTGCGCAGGTACTGTCCGATGGGCTGGGCCTGCTGCGCGCCGGCATCAAGCCGATCCCGCGCCCGCAGCCGGACGCCGGCGTCACCTACGCGCACAAGCTGGACAAGGCGCAGGCGCGGCTGGACTGGAGCCAGGACGCCGCCGCGCTGGCGCGTCGCGTGCGGGCGTTCAATCCGTGGCCGGTCGCCGAGGCGAGCCTGGCCGGGGAGCGCGTGCGCATCCATGGAGCGGTGGCGCTCGAGGACAACCGTGGCAAGGCCCCGGGCACGGTGATCGCGGCCAGCCGCGAAGGCATCGACATCGCCTGTGGCCAGGGTGCATTGCGCCTGCGCGTGGTCCAGCGTGAGGGCGGCAAGGCGATCACCGCCGCCGACTACCTCAACGCCCGTCGTGACCTGCTGGTCGAGGGGTGAGGCGATGACGGCTGTGTCTTCCGCGCCGGCCAGCAAGGGCGCCGCGCGCCAGCCCGGCGTGCAGACCCGCGTGCAGGCGGCCAGGGTGTTGGCCGCGGTGCTGGTCCGGGGTCGTTCGCTCAAGGCCGAGTTGTCCACGGCGTTGCCGAAGCTGGACGACAGCCGCGACCGTGCCCTGCTGGAGGCGATCTGCTTTGCCGCATTGCGCCGCCGTTTCGCTTACGAGCGTGCACTCGGGCAATGGCTGCAGAAGCCGCTGGGCCCGCGTGAAGCGGACCTGCGTGGGTTGCTGGTGGCCGGCTTCGCGCAGCTCGATGCGCTGCAGCTGCCCGCCCACGCTGCGTTGTCGGCGACGGTGGATGCCGCGCGCGCCCTGGGCCGCGAGCGCCAGGCCGGGTTGGTCAACGCGGTGTTGCGCCGCGCGCAGCGCGAGGGCTTCGGCACCGCGCGCGCCGAGGATGCGTGGCCGCAATGGCTGTTGCAGCAGGTCCGCGCGGATTGGCCGGCACATGTCGAGCAGATCCTCACCCATAGCCTGCAGCCGGCACCGTTGTGGCTGCGGGTGAACCGCCAGCAGTACAGCCGCGACGCCTATCTGGCGTTGCTGCAGGACGCCGGCATCGACGCACTGGCCGAGCCGGCCGCCGCCGATGCGATCCGTCTGCCGGTGGCCGTGCCGGTGGCCAGCCTGCCGGGCTTCGCGCAGGGCGCGGTGTCGGTGCAGGACCTGTCCGCGCAGCAGGTGGCCGATGGCCTGTCGCCTGCCGTGGGGGCACGCGTGGTCGATGCCTGCGCCGCACCGGGTGGCAAGTCGGCGCACCTGCTCGAACGCGACCCGTCGCTGCAACTGCTGGCGCTGGACGTGGATGCACGGCGTCTGCAGCGCATCCGCGAGACCTTCAACCGCACCGGCGTGGGCGCGGCGGCACAGGTCCAGGCGGTGGATGCGGCCGATGTCCCGGCCTGGTGGGATGGCACGCCGTTCGATGCTGTGCTGCTGGATGCCCCGTGCTCGGCCACCGGCATCATCCGTCGCCAACCCGACGTGCTGCTGCATCGTCGCGCCGAGGACATCACCGCGCTGGTTGCGTTGCAGGCACGCCTGCTCGATGCGCTGTGGAAGGTGCTGCGCCCCGGTGGCGTGCTGCTGTACGCGACCTGTTCGATCCTGCGCCGCGAGAACAGCCAGCAGGTCGCCGCGTTCCTGGCGCGCACGCCGGATGCACGCCTGGAAGCACTGCCCGACACGTTCGGCCATGACGATGGCGGTGGCCGCCAGCGCCTGCCGGGGGAGCAGGGGGGCGATGGTTTCTTCCAGGCCCGGATCGTGAAGCTGGCCGTCATCTAGGCTGGCTATCATCCGGCGCCATGAGGGACGATCTGGCGCGCAGGGAATTCTGGTTGCTGGCGATCACCGCCGTGCTGGTGCTCGCCGCCGGCCTCGGCCTGCGGGATCCGTGGCCCTCGGACGAGCCGCGTTTCGCGCTGGTCGCACGGCAGATGGTGGAGAGCGGCCAGTGGCTGTTCCCCCATCGCGGCATCGAGTTGTATGGCGACAAGCCGCCGATGCTGATGTGGTTGCAGGGCGGCTTCTACCTGCTGCTGCGCGACTGGCGCGTGGCCTTCCTGCTGCCTTCGTTGCTGGCGGCGCTGGGCACGCTGGCCTGCGTCCATGACCTGGGCCGGCGCCTGTGGACCCGGCGGGTCGGCCTGTATGCGGCCTGGTTGCTGCTGTTCACGCTGCAGTTCACCTTCCAGGCACGCAAGGCGCAGATCGATGCGCTGCTGCTGTTGTTCATCACCCTGGCCAACTACGGCCTGCTGCGGCACCTGCTGCGCGGGCCGGACTGGCGGTGGTGGACGATCGGCTGGTTCGCCGCCGGACTGGGCGTGATCACCAAGGGCGTGGGCATGCTGGCGCTGGCGATGCTGGTGCCGGCGGTGCTTTGCGTGGCGATGGGCTGGCGTCGGCCGATGCTGCATGTGGCCAATCCGCGCTTTTGGCTGGGGCCGCTGGCCTTCGTCCTGGCCCTGTCGTTGTGGTTGGGGCCGCTGCTGGCCGCGGTGATGGGCAGTGCTGACCCCGGGCGGCATGCCTACCTGCACGAAATCCTGTTCCGCCAGACCGCAGGTCGCTACACCGCGTCCTGGGACCACCACAATCCACCGTGGTACCACCTCGGGGTGATGCTGACGCTGTGGATGCCGGCCATGCTGGCCTTGCCCTGGGCGCTGCCGGCCTGGTGGCGCCGGCTGCGGCGACATGACCCGCGTTACCTGTTGCTGCTGGGCTGGTGGTTGCTGGTGGTGGTGTTCTTCTCCATTCCCAGCGGCAAGCGTGACGTTTACATCCTGCCGGCGTTGCCGGTGTTCTGCCTGGCATTGGCGCCGCTGTTGCCCGGCTTGTTACGCAAGGCCGGCGTGCGTGCGCTGGTGCTGCTGTTCACCGCGACGTTGACGCTGGTGCTGCTGGTGGCCGGTGCCGGCGTGTTGCTGGGCGAGGGCAGCGAGCGCGTGCAGGGTTTGCTGGAGCGCCGTGAGTTGTCGGTGGCGGCGGCGCGGATGATCGGCATCGCGGTGCTGGTGATGGGCTTCTGGGGAGCCGCGGCACTGTGGCGCTGGGGCCGACGCTGGCCGGCGCAGGTGCTGGCTTCGCTGCTCGCGCTGGTGTGGGTGCTGCAGGGAGTGGTGGTCAACCCGCTGATCACCGACTCCAGCTCCGGACGAGGGCTGATGCGTGAGGTCGGGCGGCGCCTCGGGCCCGATGTCGAGCTGGGGCTGGTTGCCTGGAAGGAACAGAACCTGCTGATGGCCGACCGGCCGGTGGTCAATTTCGGTTTCCTGCGGCCGTGGCCGGAGCAGCTGCGGGCCGGCGTGGCCTGGCAGCAGTCCGCGCCGTCGCACCGCTGGCTGCTGGTGCAGGACGAGGCCGCACTGGCCTGCATCGACCGCGGTCGCAGCCAGCACGTTGGCAGCCTGAGTGGCCGGGGGTGGTGGCTGGTGCCGGCCACGGCGGTGCGTGGGCCGTGCCGGAGCGAGGCCGAGCGCGCGGCGCCTCAGCCGGCGGAGAGCAGTTCCCGGTAGATTGCTTCGGTGGCAGTGACGAAGCGTTCCAGCCCGAACTCGGCGGCGGCATGTGCCCGTGCCGCGGCACCCATGCGCAGCAGGTGCGAGCGGTCTTCCAGCATCGTGCGCAGGGTGGCGGCCATGGCCGCGTGACCATGGACGGGGACCACCCAGCCGTCTTCGCCGGGATGGATGTTCTCCGCCAGGCCGGCATAGTCGGTGACCATCACCGGCTTGCCCATGGCCATCATCTCGCGGCAGGCGAAGGAGATGGTTTCCACGTCGTGGGAAAGCACGAAGCCGGCATCGAAGGTGGCGATCACCGGCCGCACGTCGGCGAGCAGGCCGGGGAAATGGAACTGCGCCTGCAGCCCGGCGGCGTCGATGACCGCTTGCTGGGCGGCGGAAGGGGGATGCCCGGCCAGGACCACATGGATGCGTTCGCGTTCTGCCGCCGGCAGCAACTGCAGCGCGGCGACCAGGTCGGTCCAGCCCTTGTAGCCGGCGGTGCCGGCGTTGCTGCCGACCAGCAGCGCATCGTCGGCGATTCCCAGCGCGCGTCGCTGCGCGGCGGCTGCATCCTGTGGCCAGGGCTGGAAGTGGACGGTGTCCACGCCGTTGTAGACGGTCTGCGGATGGCACACGCGGTACGGCGTGGATTCCAGTTGCCGGCGCACGTATTCGCATACCGCGATGACCTTGTCGGTATGCCAGCGTGCGCGCCAGACGTGCTGCGGTCCGCGCATGGGCTTGGTGTTGTGCTTGGTCAGCACCACGCGCGGGCGCGGGCTGATGCCGCGCAGGGCGGCCAGGGTGATGCGGTGGTCGGCCGAGCCGTTGACGTGGACGACGTCGAAGCGGTGCCGGCGCAGGTAACCGCGCAGCTGCCGCACCGCGTGCAGCCGCTGGCGGATGCGGCGCAGGCCATTGGGGAACGGCTGCGCCAGCACCTGCACGCCGGGCAGGGCACTGGCCTGGGCCAGCAGCGTGCTGCCGCCCGGTGCGGCCACATGCACCTCGTGCCGGGCGGCAAGCGCGCCGGCCAATTCGCGGGTATAGGTGGTGTGGCCACCGCCGCTGCCGCTGTGGAAGTTGGTGAAGAGCAATTTCATGGGGGGTGGGGGTGGAAGGGCGGTCAGCCGATCCGGGGGGCCGGCGGTGCAGCAGAGTGGGTGTCGATGCCCTGCGTGCAGCGGGTGAGCTTCTGCGTACGCGTGGCATGGAACAGGCGGTTGTTCGGCAACGTCATGTCATCCACGTCCGGGGGCGCCCGTGAGTTATGCCACAAATGGACGGCCAGCGCCGCCCACTTCAGGCCACGTCGGCGCAGCCCGGTGTTCTCCAGGCGGGCCGCCAGCTCGCGGTCCTCGGCGCCATAGCCTTCCATGCGTTCGTCAAAACCGTTGACCTGCAGCAGGTCTGCGCGCCAGAAACTCATGTTGCAGCTCATGACCCGGCCGCCGTTGCGGGCACGCGCTTTCCAGCGCGCCAGCAACGGCTGGCGGAAGGCGTACAGGCGACGGGTGCCATCGAACTCGTGGAAGTCGGCGTCCATCCACGGCGCGAACGTCGGCCGGCCCCCCGCCAGCAATCGTTCGGTTTCAGCAGCACTGGCCTTCAGGCGTCCGCCCTGCAGGAAGAAGCCGGGTTCGGCGAAGGCCGCGTGGTCGGCGATGAAATCACGGTGCAGCAGCATGTCGCCGTCGAGCAGGACCACGTAGTCGCCCTGGCTGGCGGCGATGCCCAGGTTGCGGCAGCGTGCCGCACGAAAGCCCTGGTCCTGCTGCCAGATGTGCCGCAGTGGCACCGGCAGCCGTTCCTGCCAACGCCGCACGACGTCGGCCGTGGCCGCGCCGGAACCGTCATCGGCGATGAGCACCTCGTCCGGCATCCGGCGCTGGCCGGCGACGCTTTCCAGCACGCGGTCCAGCGCTGCGGGCCAGTTGTAGGTGAGGATCACCAGCGAGATTTTCATGCAGGCCCGGACGGTTTGGACCCGGACGATGGTAACGACAGGCTCAGTGCCAGGGGTAGCCAGAGAATCAGCCAACCGGGTCGCGGGCTGTCGATCAGGTGGGGCAGGTCGAATTGCACCGTGACCGTGGCGAACAGCCACAGACCCAGCACGACCCGGCCGGTGGCAACGTCACGCCGTTGCCAGGCACGCCAGCCCAGGCCCAGCCAGACCGCCGACCACAGCAGCACGCCGGGGATGCCCAGTTCGACGGCCAACTGGGTGAACAGGTTGTGGGTGTGGACCTGGTACTGCCCGTTGCCACCGATCACCGGCAGCGTGAAGTCGGCGCCCAGGCCGAGGCCGAGCCACGGATGCTGCTGGAACAGTTCCATGGCATGGGCGAACAGCTGTGGCCGCAGTGACAGGCCGCGTTCGGCCAGTTCCGGGTAGGCCGGGATGGCGATGCCCAACCCCACGGCGATCAGCAGCAGCAGCCGCTGCGGCGCACGGTCCCGGTGCCGGACGACCAGCAGCACGAACAGGCTGAAGGCCAGCGCGAGCATCGCGCCGCGTGAGAAGGTGAGGATCAGCGCGGTCGCCATGACGCCCATGGCCAGCCATTTCAGCAGGCGGCGATTGCGCGTCTCCCAGCGCCATGGCCACAGCCACAGGATGCCGGCGGCCATCGCGGCGCCGAACAGGTTGGCGTTGGCCATCACCCCGAACCCGACCAGGCGGTTGTCGACCGTGGGCTTGATCGCGAAGTGCACCATCGCCGCGACCGCGGACACCGCCAGGATACCGGCGCCGAAGGCCAGCAGGGCGCGCTGGCGTACCACGTCGCGGCCGACCGCCAGGGTGCAGCCGAACAGGAACAGGCACACCGTCAGCAGGCGCAGGAATTCATCGTGCGGACGCTTCGCATTGCTCCACGACAGGCTCAGCAGGGCCCAGGCGAACAGCAACAGCAGCACGGGCATCAACGGACGCCGCACGAAATCCAGGAAGCGGCTCGGGCGGGCGATGGCGATGATCAAGGCCGGCAGGTACAGCGTCAGGGCGGCCAGGTACTGGAACGGCTTGCCCGGATTGAACGACGGCCCGGCCGGCAGGAAGCTCATGCCGGCGATCACCACCAGCAACCCCACGAACAGCAGGTTGCGCCAGCGCGGTGCAGTTGGCTCCCCGGGGGAGGACAGGTCGACGGTGGAGAGTGGCGGTTTCAGGTCGGGCGTCATGTGCAAACGGTGGTGGGCAGGGCGTGCGCCGCAATCCCCGGTCCGCAAGGGATTCGATGCCGCAGGGCCGTCACCTCGGGGCGCTGGGGCGGGCGGAGGGGACGCAAAGGGTAAGGGAAGCCAAGCGGGTCTTTGATGAACGCCCCGAACGAACGTTCAGCCTCATTCCCGCAGTCCGGTTCAGCCCTTGCCGCGCTTGCGGCTGCGGACGATGCTCAGGATCCGCTCCAGGCGTTTCCACCAGGGCAACCGGGCCCGCCAGCACAGGTCGATGTAGCGCCGTGCCTCGGCCCAGTCGGGGTCTGGCTTGGTGCGGTACTCCAGCTTGGCCAGCTCCAGGCAGGAGTCGTCCAGGCCGGCGGCGCGGGCGTAGTGGTGGATCAGGCCGCGCGACTGCAGCAGGCCGTGGAAGACGGTGTTGCGGTCCTGCTTGGCCCACCAGCCGTTGTCACCATGGATGCGATAGCCGACTTGCCCGGTGGGCAGGAAGTACTTGCGGGCGCCGAACAGGCTGGCGCCGAACACCAGGCAGTTGTCGGCCGACAGCCGCCACGTGGCACTGACCTGGGGAGGCAGGTCCATGCACTGGCGGGCATAACGGGTGCGCAGTGACAGCGCCGAGGTCGGCGCGCCGTACCAGTAGGTGAGCGCGTAGGTGCTGATCGCGGTGTAGCCCAGGTCCAGCGCGCGCCCGGCGAAGCCGATGCGGCCGTTCTCGTTGCCGAACAGCGCGATGTCGGAGAACACGAAGCCGACGTCCTTGCGCTGGTCGTAGACCGCGCCGATCTGCTCCAGGTAGGTGGGCTCCCAGCGATCGTCGGCGTCGAGGAAGCAGATCACGTCCGCGTCGGCGGCGGCCACGCCGCGCTGGAACGCCGCCAGCTGCCCACCGTTCTGGCCGAACAGCAGGGTGATCGCCGGATGCGCGCCGTAGCGCTCCTGCAGCAGCGCCTGCGAGCCATCGCTGGAACCATCGTCCACGACCAGGATCTGTGCGGCCGGACGGGTCTGGGCGAGCACGCCTTCGATGGCCTCGACCACGAAGCGCGCATAGTTGTAGTTGGTGATGACGACCGCCAAGCGGGTCATGCCCGGTCCTCGGCCAGCAGGGTGCGGAAGTAGGCGATGGTTTCCTTCAGGCCGTCTTCCAGCGCGACCTTGGGCTCCCAGCCCAGCTTCTCGCGGGCCAGCGTGATGTCCGGCTGGCGCTGGCGCGGGTCGTCCGAAGGCAGCGGCTGGAACACCAGCTGCGAGCGGCCGCCGACCAGCTGCAGCACCTTCTCGGCCAGTTCGAGCATGGTGAACTCGCCGGGGTTGCCGATGTTGATCGGGCCGGTGAAGCCGGCCTCGGTGTCCATCATCCGGGTCATGGCCTCGAGCAGGTCATCGACGTAGCAGAAGCTGCGCGTCTGCTGGCCATCGCCGTAGATGGTGATGTCCTGGCCGCGCAGCGCCTGCACGATGAAGTTGCTGACCACGCGCCCGTCATTGGGGTGCATGCGCGGGCCGTAGGTGTTGAAGATGCGCACCACCTTGATGTCCAGCGCGTGCTGGCGGTGGTAGTCGAAGAACAGCGTCTCGGCGCAGCGCTTGCCCTCGTCGTAGCAGCTGCGGATGCCGATCGGGTTGACCCGGCCCCAGTAGCCTTCCTGCTGCGGGTGCACTTCCGGGTCGCCGTAGACCTCGCTGGTGGAGGCCTGCAGGATGCGCGCGTTCACGCGTTTGGCCAGGCCGAGCATGTTGATCGCCCCGTGCACGCTGGTCTTGGTGGTCTGCACCGGGTCGTGCTGGTAATGCACCGGCGAGGCCGGGCAGGCCAGGTTGAAGATGCGGTCCACCTCCACGTACAGCGGGAAGGTGACGTCATGGCGCATCAGTTCGAAGGACGGGTGGCCGATCAGGTGCGCGATGTTGCGCTTGCTGCCGGTGAAATAGTTGTCCACGCACAGGACGTCGTGGCCGTCCCGGATCAGTCGGTCGCACAGGTGCGAGCCCAGGAAGCCGGCGCCGCCGGTGACCAGAATTCTTTGCATGGAACGATCCCAGAGAGGAAAAAGACAGGCCCCGCCACGGGAGCAGGGCCGGCGCATCATTTTGTCACGGTTGCATCCGGTCGAGCCGCCGTACGCGGCAGGAAACGCGGCCGTTCATCCCTGGGAAAACGTTTCCGGCGCGCGTGACAGGAAGCGGTTCAACGGCTGGCGGGGGGCGTCTGCACCGGTTGGCCGTTCTGCAGCAGCCACAGCATGATGGTCTTCTGGCGGACGTAGTTGGCGCTGACGAAGGCCTCGATCAGCCCCGGCCAGCCGTCCAGGAAACCCCGCTTGAACACGAAGCTGCGGAAGAAGCGCCAGGCGGGGGAAATGATCAGCTTGCCCAGGCTGGCACGCTTGCCGCGGCTGAATTCGTGTTCGGCCATCATCCGCGCGTACTTCTGCTTCTTGTCCAGCAACTGCAGGAAGCTGCGGTAGGGGTGGTGCAGCAGGTCGCCCTTGAGCAGGGTGACGGGGCCGTCGACCGAGACCGCCTCGTGGATCTCGCGGTCGCCGCGCCAGCCGCCGTGGCGGCGGTCGAACAGGCGCAGCACGCGGTCCGGGTAAGCGGTGCCGTGGCGCAGGAAACGGCCGAAGTACTCCGAGCAGCGCGCGAAGCGGTAACCGGGGCCACGCGGGAACCCTGCATCGCGTTCGGCCTCGATGGCCGCGCGCAGGGCCGGGTCGACGCGTTCGTCGGCATCCAGGCACAGCACCCAGTCATGCCGGGCCTGGTTGACGCAGAAGTCCTTCTGGCTGCGGAAGCCGTCGAAGGCGCGCTGCAGCACCCGTGCCCCGGCCGCTTCGGCCACCGCCACGGTGGCGTCGGTGGAGAACGAATCCACCACCACGATCTCGTCGCAGAACGCCAGCGAGGCCAGGCAATCGCCGATCCGGTCCGCCTCGTTGAAGGCGATGACGCAGGCCGACACGCGGGGGCGGCTGCTCGGGGAGCTGGACGAGGGCTGGGGCATGCAGGGGTACGCGGTGGGAGCCGGGGCCAAAGCCTAGCAGCGACGCTGCCGGCTGGCGATGCGATAATCCGCGCCAGATCCCGGAGATTCAGGAGTTTCCACGTGCCACGCCACTATCTGCTGTACGGCTCGGAGCGCTACGCGCTGGCCATCCTCCGGCCGGTCCAGGCGGCGATCCGGGCACGCGGGGATGAGGCAGCGTGGTTCTTCGATGGTCCCGGGGCCGAGGACCTGGCCGAGGACGAAACCCTGCTGACGGTGGCGCAGGTACGCGCCTGGAACCCGTACGCGGTGATCACCTCGTCCAATGCCGTGCCGCACTTCTTCCCCGGCGTGAAGGTCGAGACCTTCCACGGGTTCGACGCCGGCAAGCCGCGCCACATCTACATCCGTGGCTTCTTCGACCTGTACTGCACCACCGGCCCGCGCGACACCGCCGCGTTCTCGGCGCTGGCCAAGGAGCAGGGGCACTTCTCGGTGGTGGAGACCGGTTTCCCGAAGATCGACCCGTTCATGAGCCAGCTGCGCGACGCGCCCGACCCGGTGCGCGCGCCGCCGGTGATCCTGTACCACTCCACGTTCTCGCCCTCATGGAGTGCGGCGGGCATCCTGCACGATGAGATCAAGCGTCTCTCGCAGACCGGTGAGTGGCGCTGGATCGTCACCTTCCACCCGAAGATGGACCCGGAAGTGGTGGCCAAGTACCGCGCGCTGGAAGGCCCATACCTGCGCTTCGCCGACGACGACAACATCCTGGACCTGTTCCCGCAGGTGGACATGATGTGCTCGGACACCTCCTCGGCGCTCAACGAGTTCCTGCTGACCTACAAGCCGGTGGTCACGTTCAAGAACCGCCGCCCAGGCCCGCAGCTGATCGACATCGACGACCCGGCGCAGTTCGAAGGGGCGATCCGTACCGCGCTGTCGCGCCCGCCGGCGCTGATGGCCGCGGTGCGCGACTTCGCCGACCAGTTGCACCCGTACCGGGATGGCAAGTCCAGTGACCGCATCCTGGATGCGATCGATGCGTTCGTCGCCAAGGGCGCGCGCAACCGCAAGCCCAAGCCGATGAACCTGTGGCGCAAGTTCAAGCTGCGCAAGCGCATCGGGTACTGGGGACCGGCGCGGACCTGACGGCCCGCCATGCCCTTCTCCCGGCTGGGGGAGGGGCGTCGTTCACTCTCACCAGCGCAGCCGGCGCCGCGCCATCTCCTGGCCAAGCTGCGCCATCAGCTCCTGCGCGCGCTGTTCCTCCAGGAAACGCAGCTGCAGCGGTGGTGCGCCGAACGCGCCGGCGGTGTCCAGGGTCAGCGTCGCGGTGCCGAAACGGCGGTCCAGCGGCGAGCGGTCCAGCCGCAGCGCCTGCAGCTTGTCCAGCTCGGCCACCCGCCACCAGCGGTTCCACCAGCCGCCGCGCACGGTCACGCGCTGGGCATCGATGCTGTAGCCCATGCGTGTGACCTGGCGACGGGCCTTGAACGCCGACCATGGCAGCCACAGCAACGGCAACAATCCCCACGGCCCGGTTTCGTGGGTCAACACGGCGGCCAGCGCGCCGCTTGCCAGCAGCGCCGGCAGGCACAGGCGCCACCAGCCGCGGGTGGAGACGGCCTGCCATTGCAGCGGCGGCCATTGCAGCTGCGGGAGCAGGTGCTGCAGCAGGCCATCGCAGGTGGCCGGCGTGGCCAGCGGCGCCAGTTCCTTCAGGGCACGGCCGTCCTTGTCCTCGTTGCCGCCACCGCTGGCGATGTCCACGCGCAGCTGGCGGCGCCCGAACAGGCGATGCAGCGCGCCTTCGCGCAGCGTCCAGGCCTGGATGCGCCGGCGCGCCACGCTGCTGCGCACGCGGGTGAGCAGGCCGCGTTCGACGGTGAGGCGGCGGTCGGCTTCGGTCAGGCGGAAGCCGTGGTACTGCATGAAGGCCAGGCTGATCGACAGCAGCCACATCAATAGCAGCAGGGCCAGCAGCCCGGCCACGGCGCTGATCGCCATCGCGGTGCTGCTGAAATGCAGCTGGCTGGCATAGCCCAGGGCCTGGCGCCCCTGCTGCTCGATGAAGTCAGCCGCCATCTCACGCGGGAGCATCTGGTACAGGGCGCCCACCGCCGCGGCGACCACGACCAGCGCCTTGTTCGACACCAGCCCCAGCCGCACCAGTTCCATGGGTGGCAGGGCCAGCAACAGGTCGGCTTCCGGCACCGGCGCATCGGTGGCGACAGGTGCGTGGCCGCGCTGGCGGATCAGGCGTTCCAGTTCCAGTGCCTGGTCGAGCCTGAGCACGCGCATCTCGGCTTCGGGCTTGTCGCCGGCGGCCGATTCCAGCCGCAGTTCGGCCACGCCGAACAGGCGGTGCAGCAGGTTCTGGTGCACGGCGACGTTGTGGATGCGGGCGAACGGGATCTCGCGGCGGGTGCGTTCGAACACGCCGCTGCGGATGACCAGCGTGTCGGCGCCGATGCGGTAGCGGTAGGTCAGGTACTGCAGCACCGAGCTGGCCACCAGCGCGGCGATCACCACCAGCGGGATCAGCTGGAACCACCACGCTTCATCGCCACGCCGGCCACCGAAGATCAGTACCGCGACCAGCGGCAGCAGCATCTGCTGGATCTGGCGCAGCAGCACGAACAACCACGACCAGGGGTGCAGCCGGCGTTCGGCGTTGTCGGCGGAAGGCAGGTTCACAGGGCGTCGTCGTGGTCGAGCTGGCGCGCCAGGCGGTCACGCAGGCGTTCGGCATCGGCCATGGCGAGCCCGACGATGGCGACGGTGTTCATGCGCGTGCCGGCGGTGTGCACGGTCAGCGTCGCCAACCCCGCCATGCGCTGCAGGGGGCCGCGGCCCAGGTCCAGGTGCTGCACGCGCGAGATGGGCACATGGCTTTCGCTCTGCCACAGGTGGCCGCGGCGTACGCCCAATGCCTGCTCATCCAGCCGCCAGAACGTCAGCCGGTGCCGCCGCCAGCCGAACCAGGCGCCCCACGCCAGCCCGACCAGCAGGCCGGCGCAACCGGCGAGCAGCCAGTGCGCGTAATGGAAGGCCAGCGGCACGATGCCGGCGGCCAGCGTCAGTGGGATGGCCATGCCGATGGCGCTGCCGATAGCGGCAAACACCGCGCCACGCCGGGGCAATGGCTGCCACTGTGCTTCGGGGGCGGGAAGGGGGGCTTCGGGGAGCGCAGGCGGTTCGGTCATGCGCTGACTGTAGCGGGTTGGATGGAGGCTGAGGCAAGTGTCCCGGCCCGGGCAGGAGCGACCCCTCCCCAGCCCTCCCCTCCGCCCTCGGCGCAAGGGAGGGGGCAAAGGCCAAGGCAACAGCCAAGGCAACAACGCAAACTGCATGATCGGCCCCCTCCCATGCGCAGCAGGGGAGGGCTGGGGAGGGGTTGGCTTTGTGCGAACTTCCCCGCAGCCTCAGTCGCGCATCACTGCGCGGCCATGATCAGCGCATCGACATCCAGGTGGTGGCCGGCACGGGCGGCCTTGGTGCGCAGGTACTGCTCGTTCTCGGCGGTGATCTCGCCGGTCACCGGCACGCAACCGCTGACTTCGATGCCGGCGTTGCGCAGGTGCTGCACCTTGGTGGGGTTGTTGGTCAGCAGTTGGATGCGCTGCACGCCCAATGCGCGCAGCATCGCCACCGCGCTGCCATAGCGGCGCTCGTCGGCACCGAAGCCGAGCTGGGCGTCGGCGTCGATGGTGTCCAGCCCTTCGTGCTGGTAGCCATAGGCGCGCATCTTGGCGGCGATGCCGGTGCCACGGCCTTCCTGGTCCAGGTACAGCAGGATGCCGCCGCCCAGCTCCTTGAGCGTGCGCAGGCCGCGCCGCAGCTGGTCGCCGCAGTCGCACTTGAGCGAACCGAACAGGTCGCCGGTCAGGCACGAGGAATGCACGCGCACCGGCACCGCGCCCTGCAGGTCCGGCGTGCCGACGATCACCGCGACCTGGTCGCGCTGCGCCACGCCGCCACGGAACACCGCGAACTCGCTCATGCCCACGTCGCGCAACGGCACCGGCGAGCGGGTGACCAGTTCGTAGTCCTGGCCGGCCTGGCGGGCGCCGTCACGCAGGGCTTCCACGCTCAGGTGCAGGCAGGGGTCGAACGCGCTTGGCCCCGGCGCCAGTTCCACCGAGATCATGGCCGGCAGCAGCAGGCCGAGCCGGGCCACTTCCACCGCCGCCGCGTCCAGGTCATTGCCCAGTGGTTGCGCGCCTTCGGCCGTGGGGGCATCGCGCAGGTAGGCCAGTGCCGGCAGCTCGGCAAAATCGCGGCCGGCCAGCGGCAGGCGGATGCCATCGCTGGCGGTGATGCCCAGCGTCTGCGCGCGCGGAGCGGTCAGGAACAGGTAGTGCTGCTGGTCGCTGGCCTGGCCGAAGGCGGCCAGGCTGCGCGGGGAGCTGCTGTCCAGGGCGAGGGTGGCCAGCCGACGTTGCCCGTCGACGATCACCACCGGCCGGCCGGCACGCAGCTCGGCGGCGGCGCGCTCGCAGTGGATGGCGGCGGTTTCGCCGAACGGGCCGGCGCTGGGGGAGGGGGACTGGACGCTCATCGGGACCTTATGGGGACCGCCGCTCGCTGATTCAATCGACGGGACAGGTGACGCAGTGTTGCAGGGCCGGTTTCAGTGCGGGTGCCTGGCGGTGGCGTAGGGGTCAGTTTCGCCGCTGCCCGGTGGCCGCAGCGTGTAGCGCTTGTAGGTCCACTGGTACTGCGACGGATCGCGCCGGGCGATGCGCTCGATGCCTGCGCTCAGGGTGGCCACCGCGGTGGGCAGGTCCGCATCGGCGATGGCCGGCTCGGCCGGCTCCACGTGCAGGGCAAACTCCAGGTCCGGGCCGATGCGCTCGCACCAGGCGTACAGCAGGGTGGCGCCGGTGCGCTCGGCCAGGCGGTTGACCAGGGTCATGGTCAGCGCCTGCACGCCGAAGAACGGCACGAACTCGCCATCGCCATTCTTGGGCTGCTGGTCGGGCAGGATGCCGGTGGCACCGCCGTCCTTGAGCACCTTGAACAGCTGCCGCACCGCCGGCCCCTCGGCACGCACCTGGCGCACGTTGTCACCGCCGCGGCACAGCTGCAGGAACTCATCGCCGACCGGGTTTTCCGGCGGGGCGTAGACGATGGCGATCGGGCCACGTTCGGCCAGCCACTGGTTCAGCAGCTCCCAGTTGCCGTAGTGCGGGGCGATCACGATCACGCCCTTGCCCGAGGCCAGCGCGGCGTCGTACAGGGCCTGGCCGTTGCGCTGCTTCAGGTGCCGGGCCAGGTTGTCGGCCGGGTCGTGGGTCCACAGGTACAGCGTTTCCAGCGCCTGGCGGGCGGTGGTGCGCAGGATCTGGCGGTGCAGCCGGCGACGCTGGTCGGCCCCCAGTTCGGGATAGGCCAACTCCAGGTTGCGACGGGTGACCCGGCTTTCACGGGCGTCGATCCCGCCCCACAGCCAGGCCACGGTGTCGGCCAGCGTCCGCTGCCAGGACCAGGGCAGGTGGGTCAGGACGGTGGCGAGGCGGTGGTAGAGCTTGGCGGTGGCTTGCGGTTTCATCCGTGCAAGTCTAGCGGCTGAGGCCCGGTGCTATGGTGGGCAATTGCCCCATTGGACCGACCATGCTCTCCCTGATCCAGCGCGTTACCCAGGCCTCGGTCACCGTCGATGACGCCGTGGTGGGGCAGATCGGCCCCGGTCTGCTGGCCTTGGTGGGGGTGGAGCCGGGGGACGACGAGGCGGCGCTCTCGCGGATGGCCGACCGCCTGCTCGGTTACCGGGTGTTCGCCGACGATGCCGGCAAGATGAACCGCTCCTTGCGGGACATTGGCGGTGGCTTGTTGCTGGTCAGCCAGTTCACCCTGGCCGCGGACACCCGTTCAGGCATGCGCCCGAGCTTCACCAGCGCCGCACCGCCGGCCGAGGCTGAACGGCTTTTCAATCGATTGGTGGCGATCTGCCGAGAAAAGCACGCCGCAGGGGTGGAAACCGGGCGCTTCGGTGCCCATATGGTTGTCAGCCTGGTGAATGACGGTCCCGTCACTTTCCTGCTCAGACCCTGACGCCCCGGAACCACCGCCGGCAAGCGTTACGCTGCGCTGGTATAATGCTAGGTTCCCTATATTCCAACCCGCCGGTGGCGCGAGCACTACATGGCCAACGAACGTCCTGCCCAGCAAAACGACATCAAGCTTCTGATCAGCAAGGGCCTGGAACAGGGCTACCTGACCTACGCCGAAGTCAATGATCACCTGCCCGACGACATGGTCGACCCGGAGCAGATTGAAGACATCATCGGCCTGATCACCGGCATGGGCATTGATGTCCATGAGGTTGCGCCCGATGCCGACACGCTGATGCTCAGCGATGGCAACACCGGCAACCGCGAAGTCGATGATACCGCCGCCGAAGAAGCCGCGGCCGCGCTGACCGCGCTGGACACCGAAGGTGGTCGCACCACCGACCCGGTGCGCATGTACATGCGCGAGATGGGTACGGTCGAGCTGCTGACCCGCGAAGGCGAAATCGCCATCGCCAAGCGCATCGAGGAAGGCCTGGGCCAGGTGCAGGCTGCACTGGGCACCTTCCCGCTGGCCGTGGAATCGGTGCTGGCCGACTACGAAGCGCACAAGGAAGGCAAGAAGCGCCTGGCCGAAGTGATCGTCGGCTTCAACGACCTGGTCGAGGAAGAACCGGCCCCGGCCGCCGCCGCCGACGGCGACAGCAGCGACGACGCCGATTCGGAAGCCGACGAGGACGATGACGACGTCAGCAGCGACGAGGATACCGGCCCGACCGGCCCGGATCCGGTCGAAGTCGCCCGTCGCATGGACCTGCTGGCCGCGGACCTGGCCAAGTTCAAGAAGGCGCATGCCAAGGGCGATACCAAGGCCCAGACCAAGCTGCGCGACGAGCTGGCCGCTACCTTCATCACCTTGAAGCTGCCGCTGCCGCTGACCGACGTGCTGACCAAGCTGCTGCGCGACACCATGGGCCAGGTCAAGGCCCAGGAGCGCCGCGTGCTGCACCTGGCCACGATCACCGCGCGCATGCCGCGCAAGGACTTCATCCGTTCCTGGGAAGGCAACCAGACCAACCTGGAATGGGTCGAGGACGCGATCAAGCGCAAGCAGAAGTGGTCCTCGGCGCTGCGTGACGTCAAGGATCAGATCGTGGCCGAGCAGCAGGCCACCATCGACCTGGAAAAGAGCGCCCAGCTGTCGCTGGACGAGCTCAAGGAAATCAGCCGCGTGATGGCCTATGGCGAAGCCAAGGCGCGCAAGGCCAAGAAGGAGATGGTCGAGGCCAACCTGCGCCTGGTGATCTCCATCGCCAAGAAGTACACCAACCGTGGCCTGCAGTTCCTGGACCTGATCCAGGAAGGCAACATCGGCCTGATGAAGGCCGTGGACAAGTTCGAGTACCGCCGCGGTTACAAGTTCTCGACCTACGCCACCTGGTGGATCCGCCAGGCGATCACCCGCTCGATCGCCGACCAGGCGCGCACCATCCGTATCCCGGTGCACATGATCGAGACGATCAACAAGCTCAACCGCATTTCCCGCCAGATGCTCCAGCAGTACGGCCGCGAGGCCACGCCGGAGGAGCTGGCCAAGGAAATGGACATGCCGGAAGACAAGATCCGCAAGGTGATGAAGATCGCCAAGGAGCCGATCTCGATGGAAACCCCGATCGGCGACGACGAGGATTCGCATCTGGGCGACTTCATCGAGGACACCAACGTGGAGTCCCCGATCGAGAACACCACCAACATCAACCTGTCCGAAACCGTGCGTGACGTGCTGGCCGGCCTCACCCCGAGGGAAGCCAAGGTGCTGCGCATGCGCTTCGGCATCGACATGAACACCGACCACACGCTGGAAGAAGTGGGCAAGCAGTTCGACGTCACCCGCGAGCGTATCCGCCAGATCGAAGCCAAGGCGCTGCGCAAGCTGCGTCACCCGAGCCGCTCCGAGCAGCTGCGCAGCTTCCTCGACATCGATTGATCGATAGCGACGGCAGCAACGGAAAACCCCGCCCAGGCGGGGTTTTTTGTTGCCCGCGACAGCCGCCATCGGTAGGGATGCCGTCCAGGCCTGCCCTTCATGGGAAGCGCAATCGCGGGCGGGCAGACAGTCCCGGCAACCGCCGCATGAAGCACACAGCGATCACATGCCGTACCCGATGACCAGCGGGCACACGTAAGCGCCCCGGCATACCCGATGCCCGCCGGAAATCCGCCATGTGCACCCGCCTCGCCAGCAATGATGCGCCTTTGCGGGTGTCACGCCAGGCAAGGACAGGTTGCCCGGCAACATTCCAGCCCCTGCTGCGGCAACGCACCGTTTCGTCGTATCGAGAATGCGCGGTGTGCCCGCAATGCGCAGGTGGCAGGCGCCTTCCCGGCGTCGTTGCATTCGGAGAGAAATCGCCTGAATCACCGGAAAAAGCCAGGGGGAATGCGTAGGGAAGCGGCGCTGCGTGCTGTTCCGGAACAACCGTGGTTGCAACACACAGTGTTGCCTCATCCCGTCGAAGCCGGCACATGAGTGCTTGGAATATTCAAACAATCAGGCAGCGGGGGAGGTACGGGGTCGGCGGGTTTAGCGTCGGTGGCAAGCGACGCCATCGGGCGTCGTGCCACCTGTCCCCCGAGGTCCTCATGAACGTCCATGCTCCCGCTCCGCTTCGTCTCACCGCAGGCATCGTGGCGTTGCTTGCCCCGGCATTCGCATCGGCGACCAATGGCTATTTCACCCATGGCAACAGCGTCAAATCCAACGGCATTGCCGGTATCGGCATCGCCCTTCCGCAGGATGGCCTGGCGGCGGCTGCCAATCCCGCCGGCACCGCGTTGGTCGGCAATCGACTGGATGTGGGCGCGACCTGGTTCGTACCCCGGCGCAGTGCGGACATCGTGAGCAATGCCATCGCGCCGGATATGCACTACGACGGCAACGGGCGCAGGAATTTCGTGTTGCCCGAGGTGGGCTACACGCACGCAGTGGGCGAGCGCTCTGCATGGGGCATCGCCCTGTACGGCAACGGCGGCATGAACACCGATTACGGCCAGAACCCCTATGCGCGCTTTGGCGGTACCGGCAGGGCCGGTGTGAACCTGGAGCAGCTCTTCCTGACGCCCTCGTTTGCGTTGAAGCTCAACCCGCACCACGCCATCGGCATCGGCGTGAACCTGCTGTACCAGCGCTTCGAAGCCAAGGGCATCGGCTTCTTCGACGGCTTCTCGCAGACACCGGGCAAGGTCAGCAACCGCGGTACCGACACGTCGACCGGTGCCGGCGTGCGCGTGGGGTGGAACGGACAGTTCGGCGACAGCGTCACCGTGGGCGCGACGTGGTCCTCGAAGATCAGCGCCAGTGCCTTCGACCGCTACAAGGGCCTGTTCGCCGACCATGGCAGCTTCGACGTCCCGGAGAACTACGGCATCGGCATTGCCGTGCGCGCCAGTGGCCGCGCCACCCTCGCCGCCGAAGTGCAGCGCATCAACTACAGCGACGTGCGCGCCGTGGGGCAGCCGCTGGCACCGCTGTTGCAGGGCGAGCCGCTGGGCGCACCAAACGGGCCGGGATTCGGCTGGAAGGACGTCACCGTCTACAAGTTGGGCGTGCAGTACGTGCTCACCCCGCAGCTCACCGTGCGTGGCGGCTTCAGCCATGCCGGGCAGCCGGTGCCCGAGGCGCAGACCTTCTTCAACATCCTTGCGCCGGCGGTGGTCGAGAACCACGTGACGCTGGGGGCGACCTGGACCACGCGCGACGGCAACGAGTTCAGTGCCTACCTTGCACGCGCGCTGTCGCGGCAGGTGCACGGCCGTGGCGCGATACCGGCCAGCTTCGGCGGCGGCGAAGCCGACCTGAAGCTGGCCGAAAACCTGCTGGGCGTTGCCTACGCCTGGAAGTTCTGAGGGCCTGGAGGAAATGACGATGGTGCAGTTCACGCCGGTATCGGCCGTGGTGGGAGGCAGCCTGATCGGTACCGCCGCAGTGTTGCTGCTATGGCTGAACGGCCGCATCGCGGGGGTCAGCGGGATCCTCGGCCATGCCCTGAGTGGCCCCGAGCGTAGTTGGCGGTTGCTGTTCCTGCTGGGCCTGGTACTGGGTGGTGGCGTCCATCTGATGTTCGGGGGCAACGTGCCGCAGGCGCGCGAGGGCATGCCTGCCGGGTTGCTGCTGTTGGCTGGGTTGCTGGTGGGCTACGGCACCACGCTGGGCAATGGCTGCACCAGTGGCCACGGCGTGAGCGGCCTTGCACGGCTGTCGCCGCGTTCGCTGGTGGCGACGCTGATCTTCCTGTGGTTCGCCATCGTCAGTACCTGGGTGCTGCGTTACGGCGTGGGAGTGGCGGCATGAGCAGGGCATCCTGGGCCGGGGCATCCGCATTGGCGTCGGGCACGCTCTTTGGCCTGGGCTTGGCCATCGCGGGCATGACCGATCCACGCAAGGTGCTGGCCTTCCTGGACGTGGTCTGCGGCTGGGACCCCAGCCTGCTGCTGGTGCTGGGCACGGCGGTTCTGGTCACTCTCCCGGGCTATCGCTGGGCAAGGCGTCAAAAGGCGCCGCTGCTGGCCGACCGCTTTCATCTGCCGGCGGCCAGTGCCATCGACACACCGCTGGTGCTGGGCGCGGCGCTGTTCGGCATCGGCTGGGGCATTGCCGGCTACTGCCCGGGGCCGGCCATCGTCGGGCTGGCCTTCGGCAATCCCGAACTGCGGCTGTTCCTGCCCGCCATGCTGCTGGGCATCGCGCTGGCGCGCTGGCAGAGGGCGTTGCAGCAGCGACGGCTGGTGGCGCAAGAGCAGGGCTGAGTGGCTTGCTGGCAAGCATGCCGGACCTGCATGTAGGGCCGCATCCTGCGGGAATGCCACCGCGCTGCAGCTACCGGGACATCGCCGCGCCTGTCGCGTAGGCGCATGTCAGTCGAGTATGCAAAAATGCGCAGCCATGCATCACGAGGCAATGCCTCGCTCGCAGCGGTCCTTTCCCGGTGCAACGGCCGTGGGGAGCGGCGCAAGGCGATACTTCCCGTCATCGCGGGACAGGGTGATGCCTGCCACGGGCCTATAGCTCAACGGTTAGAGCAGAGGACTCATAATCCCCTCCAGCAGGCTTTCCACCACTTGCCAGAGAATAGAAAACCCCCTTATTTCAAGGGGTTTTGTGTATCTGTAGGGAACTTTGAGTTTCCGCCATTGCCCGTGTAATGCCGGGTTTTTCCCGCATGGTTACACAGGAATTACACCGGGGGTTACGTGACTAGATTCCGTAGTCGATCTGAATCGCAGGCGGGTTCTGTCGGGATGCAGCGGTCTTTAGGTCCTGAAAGCGCTGCGCACCTAGCATTGTTAGCCTCAGCAAATTCGGTTTTGGATGGTTCACGTACAGCTCCGCGTACTCCATCGAAAGGAGGAAGTCTGCGTCCGGATGATTTCGCATTGCGTTGCCACCATTCACCTCCTGCAAGCGGTCATGCAGCCAAACCTCATCAGGCCAAAGCCTCATATCAAGCTCTCGTTTCGAAAGGGAGGCCATCATGAAGCGCGGACGCTCAACCGGCAATAAGCTCCAATGCGATCAGGTCAAAGGCGCTGCATCTCGGTTCGGTCTTTCGTCAACTTAGCCAGTAGCAAGGTACCGCCGATTGGCGTATCGCTGGCCGTCGCCTTGACGTGGGCGATCTGGCGCCTGGCTATCCCGCAGAGCCATTGCTCGTCGGTGCTGCCGCCCTGATCCGGCAAGCCTTCGGGCAGGGCAGGGGCGATGTGTCCGCCCATTGATTCAATGCGGAAGCCGTCACCGTCGCGGACCATCCGTAGCCCCTGCGGCGCTCCAGCGCGCGCAGACCAGCCGACAACGCATATCTCTTGCTGCAGTAGATGCTGCGTTGGCAGGCCTGCAGCGCGATAGTGCTTCAGGTATCTCGGGAACAAGTCCTCCGCAATTCCCTTCAGTGAGTCGGCGATGGAGTCGTAGTTCACCCTGGAAGCAATGTTAAGAATTTGAGCGTAGATGCTTCGGGCAAAGATGAGTTCACCACGAGAGCACAGGACGACATTTTCCAGCGGAAGAAGTAAGAGCTTGCTCGTCTCGAACGACTCGCCATCCATCATGCTACGGGCGCAGCTGTCCACCAGGATGAGGGCACGATCCGGACGAATTAGGATGTTCAGAAGGCTCATGCGGGGCTCCGTGACTGGATGGGTAGTCAATTTCTGTGCTCGGGTCAATGTAACCGCCATGGGCGGAGCCGATGTTGAATCCCCACATCGCGCCCATCGGGTTACCGCCCGAGACAGCGAAGCCGATCACACCGCCTACCACGCCGCCGATTGTTGAGCCGGACATTTTTCACCCTCGTTCGTGCGGATTGCGCGCTTCGGAAGTGGCACTGGTGCCACCGGCTCGCGCTTGCTCAGGTTTCACGCCATGGAGCCAGTAGCCGCTCAAAAGCTCCACGTCATACGTGCCGTCAGCATGGTTGTATCTCGCCCGTCGCTTGCCACCGGCCTCCAGTTTGCGGAGCGTATCCCGCTGGTTCGTGGATTGCGTTTCAGGGTCGCTACCAAATAGGGTCGGCGATTCATCGCGGCGAGCTAGGGCTGCCAGGCTGTAGTTCTGCTGTTGTAGATACACGCTGTCACCGCCGGCCAGTGGCGGCAGGCCGAAGCGACGCCTAGCTTCGTTGGGCGCTTCAATGGCACCTGCGGTTAGCTTTGCGTGCACGTCCGCCAACTTGCCAAGGTCCATCCGTAGGAGCGGTTCCAGGTTCAATTCCACGCCAACGTCATCGCCAAGTCCGAGTCCAACATCCAGGCAATCTTCCATTGCTTCAATGCGTGCCTGCAGTGCGTCGGCGTAGTACATCTGATTCAAGTCATCGACCTTCATTCCAGCGGGGATTGTGCCGATCCCAACCTTGAACGGCGGTATGCCAAAAGCATGAGATATCTGCTCATCGGAGTATCGCAGCTGCTCGACCATCTGAGAGTCGATGGCTTTGAATGCGAATGATGTGAATTTCATGTCCGCGCCGATAACGGCAACCTTGCCGGCATTCTTGCCCTGGAAGTTGGTGTCCCAATACTCTTTGACTGCTTCCGCGTCGGATTCCTTCATTCCCGAAGGGGCGGTTAGGATGCCGCCCGGGTTGGCCCCGTTGGCAAAGTAGTCAGCCGAACTGCGCTGGATCTGTACGTTCTTCTTGGCCGCGAGGCCGGACGCGACGAGGGGTGAAACGCCGATAAGCTGGTGGAAGATCGGCATTTCCCGGTCGTGGATGATTTCGCTGGCCGGCACCACCAATTGTTCAGCGGGATAGTTAGTTGGAAGCAGGTTTTCGGACGTGCCGTAGTTCAGTTGGTAGAACACATCCCCCGTATCGGCAACCATGGGCTGCACCCGGAATGGATCGAGCACCCACAGCCTTGTAACGGTCCGGTTGGCATCGCGCCCTTTCAGTACATAGGTATTGCCGCGCTGGAGCTTGGATAGAATCCAGGCTTCTCGGAACTGAGCTGGCGTCTGGTAGCTGTTCGGACGGCGTAGCAGAGGGCTCACTGTTTGATGGCGTTCATCGACCCAAAGACCGTTGCTGTCCCGGCGGCGCACGGAAAACGGTAGCTTCCCGATATCACTTGCAATGCGCGACATGCATGCATAGACGGTGCTGTATGTCTCCAGGTCACGACTCGATACCTCACCCTGGTTGCGTTGCCAAGCACCTGTGAAGGGCTCTTGGATGCGCCGCCAGCCGCCACCCTGCTCGGATGCAGGAACCGCCGTCGCGGCACCCCGAGTAGTTGTCTTTGCGAACAGCGCGCGAGCACGTTCAACGATACCCATCAATCACCTCCTGCATAAAGGCAGCAACCATCGCAGCTGCCTCATGCTCAACTGAAACTCGGGCTGAAAGTACCTGACGCACGTCGTCTTCGATTCTTCGGCGGTGCTCGGCGTTCCATGGTTCCGCTCCAAGGCTGAGCGGAACCCAGCATTCAGTTCCGGTGTTGTGGAACGTGACAGTGATGGCGATCAGGGTGTTGCCCTGAATCAGCCCGGCCGCAACCTGGTAACCGCCGCAGTCTTCCCGATAGGCGCGCGCAACCTGCTCAGCGAGCGCCTTGAGCGCCTCCTGGTAGGCTGATCCGATGGGGCCGGTCACGGAGTGGACTCCGTTCCGACAATGACCATCGGCGCAGTACTTGCCAAGTGAAAGTTGCGCTCAGCCAACAAGCCGAGGCTGTTGTTCTGGAAGAGGGAATACAGCTGCGGCTGTGCCTCCGGGTTATCGGCCATGTTGACCGTGGCGTGCTCGGCGCTGCGCACCTCCAAGCCGTGATCGAGGACAGCCAGGCGTGAGGCGGGAATGACGAACGTGGCGGTGATGTCGTCCATCGCCACCACTTCCACGCCGGGGATGAAGCTTCCGCCGCGCACGCCCATGCCGCCGCGGTTCTCCACGCGGGTTGCCAGATCCATCACGTCGTCTGCCGGTGCCGCTACCACGTAGCCATCTGATGGACCTGCCGCAGTCAGACCGGCGCGCAGGTTGGCAAGCGGGTCGGCGCTGGGGGCGACATACACCGGGTCCAGTGCAGACAGCTGTGCCAGCACCGAGGAATTGACGGCGCGCGTGATGCTCTTCCGCAACTCGGATTCGAAGATGGTCGGACCGCCCACCGCACGCAGCAGCTCCTGCGTCATCACGACGATCGCCGCGGCCTTGGCGGTCTCCACGCTGTCCGTGCCCAGCGTCAGGTTCTTGATGACCTTGGGGTCGCCTTCTTTTGTCACATCGGCGCTGTAGCCAGTACCGGTCAACACATGTTGCACGTTGCGTGGCATCACTGAGGCGTAGCGGGCGATCTGGTCGAGCAGCGAACCCTCCGCGATGCTGCCAATGTAGCTTGCTGCCAGGGCGGTGCCGTCCGGGGTCTGCCATACGGCACCACCGGTGGATTCAGCGACGGCCTTCTGCACCAATGCGCAGGTGCTTGCTGCCATGGCGACGCGAAAGTTTCCGCCGTGGAGCATCATGCCGACCGCAACCTCAAGGAAGGCCTTCACTTTGGTGGTTTGGCTCTCGCCAGCCACTGCAACGTCGATTGCGGTGCGTGCCCGCGAAAGGGCTGCGAACTGCATGGGGTCCATCTAGCGTTCTCCGGTGGTTGATGGGGTCACCGTACGTCGGTCGCCTAAAATCAATCGCTATCGAGCGATTTTCTGGAGCATCTCAATTTCGGGCGGAACCGATCCCCCACCAACATCAGGAACACTTGGGCATTGCTCTCGCAGATGGTCCAGCAGGCCCGTCGTCTGCATGTACCAAGTGGCCGCAAGCACACCTGCAAGTCGTCGCTTGTCGATGCCGGTGGCGCTGCGCCACGCCTCCACGGTGGCACCCGCAAGAACCACTGGCACAGCACCCGCCAAAGCCAACGCGGCCTGCTCCCTCGCACCAGCTTCGCGCCATGCGCGCACCTGCTGAGGATCGAATAGCGCGGCCAGCCCCCGCCCGCGACGCCCCCTGACGACTACCGGACACCCTTCCCGAACCCAGCGGCGAAGCGTGCCAGGCTGAATACCCAATGCAACGGCAGCTCGATCAAGCGGAATCCCTTGTGTGGCGGGGTTTACGGGCACAGTACACCCCCCAGAAAAACGAATTTTCTGAATTGACGGTGCGAAAAAACGCCTGGGCGTCCGGTGTCCGAGGGGGAAAGGGTCTGACTTTTTTCCCCTCCCCCCGGTGTGGTGATGAGAATCAATCGCATCCATGCGCGCCGGAATGATCGGGCGGGCTGGAATCGGATTCCATCAGGAACGCTGTGGATGTACTCCAAGTGCCAGTGGCAGGTTCGGGCAGTGCCAGAAAGTGCCAGTGGCAGACATGGGCAGTGGGAGGTGGCCTTTGCGCCGTCAGTGCGGTGATGCTCAGAAGCGGTAGAGCAGAGCAACAGCCCAAGCGTCCGCTGCGCTCCCGCTTGGTAGATATATATAAAGGGGCACCCTGAGGGGGCCAAAAAACGGCCGAAATCGCTGTTTTTGGCACCCTGAGGGGTGCAAAAGACTTTTTTCATGCTGCTTTTGGCCCCTTGAGGGTGCCACCGTGGCCCCCTGAGGGGACTACTGATTCCGTTTTGCTTTGGCACCCTGAGGGGGCCACAGAATGCGTTTTTCTCCAATCGTTCCGTGGCGGCCCGGGAAGAAGCTCCAAGCCCTTGCCGGTGCAGCTATCGATTCCGTACCAGGTGAGCGCGTAGAGGTTGCACAGCTTTCTATTGCCGTGCCGGGTTTGCACGATGAAGCCAGCCATCTCCAGTTGCGCCAGAAGCTCACCGAGCTTGCTGGTGGTGCACACCCCTGCCTCCTTGACCATGGCCTTCGTCGCGCTCAGGTCGCCGTTGTTGCGGCCGTTGTACTGGCTTGCCAGGAACAGCAGCATTTTCATTGCCGCGCCGCTCAGGGCGAAGAATGCAGGCGACTGGATCATCGGATGCGGGAGCCGGACGAACGTGTCGCTAGAGCGCCGCCCCTTGTGCCTGGGGCGGTTCCGCTCTGGAATGTGCTTGCGGTACTCATCTGCCATCGTCAGTACTCCAAGGCGTCACGCAGCCGACGCCCCGTCAACGATCTGCGCTACAGCGGCCTGCCAGCTCTGCCCAGCGCGCGCCGCGCGGGTGAGTACCCATTCCCTTACCTTGGCCTCGGTCGCTCCCCTGCGGTGCTGTAGGGCGCAGGAGCCGCACAGCACGTAGGGCAGGGAGCACCACCCGAACTCACGCTCCGCACGGTGGAAGGTGCCGAACACCGGCTGTAGGGCGTTCCCGCAGCAATCACAGGCAATGGGGGCCAGTCGAACAGCGCGCGCACTCATCGCGAATGCTCCTGCTCTTTCAGGGGTGCCCGCTCGATGGCGGCTACCAGCTTCTGAAGCAGTGCTTCAGTACGCGCCTGGCGTTCGCTCATCGGGTTGCATTGCACTGGCGGCAGCGCGCGGGCCATGCGGTCGCTGGGGAACGGGATGATCTGTGCGCTCATTACACCCTCCTTACGCAGCAGACGGTTTTGACCTCACCCAGGACCACCAGGTCATCGAACTCAACGAAGAAGCCCAAGTCCCGGTTGCTGGCGGTGAACACGTAGAAGGATGGGCGGCCATCCTTCCCGGGCCGCACCTGCACGTACCGCACAAGCTGCCTGCCATTGAGCTGGATCACATAGACGCCATCCCACCGGCAGCGGACCACGCGGAGATCCACCTGCAGCACGTCACCAATCTCGAACCTCGGCGCGTTGAGGTTGTCGCGGACGAGGACGTAGGCCTGGCCTTCGGGCGGCGGCATGAGGACCGGTGACGGGTAGCTCTCGATATGTGGCCGTCCGGAGTAGGAGTTCCCTGACACGGCAGGGCTGGATTGCCCGATTGCGCCCGGGCTGGCTTGGTGTACGATGTGGTCCATGGTCAGAGCGTTCCTTAGAGGGGTTCGGTCTTGGCTTCCACGGCTCGGGCGGGTGCAACCGCTCGGGCCGTTCTCTTTTCAGCCGGCCAGTGCACGGCTATCGGTTGTCTCGATGACAGCCGCCTCGATGTAGGCGTCAAGATCAGCCAGGCGGTAGAACACTCGTCCGCCGATCTTCAGATAGCGGGGGCCGCGGCCTTCGGTACGCATCCGCGCTAGGGTCTGTTCGGCCATTCCCAAATAAATGGCAGCTTCGTGCCCGCGGACGCGGCCGCCGGGTTTGCAGTGGTTCTGAACTTCATTTCTTTCCATCTGAACGCCTCCAAGCAGTATTGGTTACACCGTGAGCTACGGTGTAACCAAATGGTTGCACTGATTCCGGTTGCATGTCAACACACGGTGTAGCTATGCTTGGCTATGTCTAGAGATATCAACCCGTATGGCCTCCGCATGCCTGCCGACCTCAAGGCGATGCTTGAGGAATCCGCGCAGAAGGCGGGGAGGTCCCTAAATGCGGAGCTCGTCGCACGTCTGGAAAGATCGTTCGACACGAAGCTCACCTATCAATTGCTCGACCGAAGGGCCGAAGAGATGAGCAATTGCGTTCTTGAATGGGTGCGAGTGGGCGACGAACTGAGGGAGTTGAAAGGGAAGCGGGTGGATGGTTGCCGCGATGATCAACTTGAAGGGAAGATCCTTCAAAAAGAGCGGGAGTCGAAGTTGCTCAAGCGGCAACATGACCGCATGGCTGAAGAATTCGACGCCCTCTTGAATGACGTCAAGGAAAGCTTGCCGAGGCTTGAGGGCTAGATTTGACCGCCTTCTCCAAACTTACACGCACCGGCATGCGCGGGCTGAAGCCTGGGCAGACCATCAGTGAGCGCGGAATCGAGTACACCCGGCTGACCAACGGCGATGGCCGGTGGTCAGTGAATGTCATGGTCAACCGACAGCGGCATCACCAGGTTGTCGGGTTGGAGTCGGAGGGCTACACGCGGACGCAGGCAGAAGCCCTTGTGGCTTCGCTGAAGGCCGACAAGCGCGCAGCAGCGCATGGGGTGGCTGGCAGCAAGCAAAGGGCCGTCCTGTCGCTCGCACGAGCCGCCGACGACTACCTGCAGTACCTTGCCAAGCACGATGGCCGTGATTTGGAGACGAAGGAGATGCGCTTTCGGGAGCACCTGAAGCCGCATCTCGGCCAGATCCAGGTATCACGCCTTTCGGATGATGACTGGTTGGCCTACGTGGCGAAGCGGAAGGGCGAGGGTGCGGCACCGTCCACGATCAACCGGGAGCGGTCCGCACTGCTCCACATGCTCAACACGATGCGCCGGCGGAAGATGCTGGCCGCGGTGCCATTGCTGGCGCGCCAGGCCGAGCCAGAGGGGAAGCTGGTCTACCTCACGCCGGCAGAGTCGCAACGCCTGCTCAAGGCGGCAGCGAACGATCAATCGGACCTGGCCCACCCCTTCATCATGATCACGCTCTACACCGGCCTGCGACACGAGGCGGCGCTCAGCCTGCGCGCGAGTGATGTGGATGCGGAGCGGCGGGTTCTGTGGATTCGCCACGATAAGGCCGGCAGGCGGGAACAACCGATGCCGCAGATCCTTTCCGATTACTTGGTGGACTACGCCGCCGGCATGGATGGGGAGGACTACTTGTTCCCGTCGAAGCGGGCGAAGTCGGGCAGGGCGTACCAGATGAACACCGTCTTCGCTCGCTGTGTGGAGCGTGCAGGCATCACCAAGCATTGCACTCCGCACACCATGCGCCACACCGCGGCGACCAATGCAGCGCACGCAGGCCTCGATGCGGCGACCATCCAGATGATGGGTGGATGGAAGACAAGGGCCATGGCGGAACGCTACACTCACGCCGCTTCAATGCACGATGCGATGGACGCCCTTCAGGGCAGGCTCACCAGCAGCAGGTTTACACGGAAATTACACCGGCCCTCCAAGAAATCGGCTTGAAACCCTTGCAGGGCCTATAGCTCAACGGTTAGAGCAGAGGACTCATAATCCTTTGGTTCCAGGTTCGAATCCTGGTGGGCCCACCATGGCGACTTCAACGTCGCCTGCCGCGAGCTGCGCTGATTGCATGGGCTGGGCTTTGGTGCGTTGATGCTTCCGCTGTGCAGTCCAGTACGAAATGCTGAGGCTGCATCCTCCCCGATCTCGTCAGAGTTCTGAAACCGACGAAGTGGGCCGGCTGCGTTGCCGGGAGATCCGGGGCACGCCTGGTGCTGGCAGTGCGGTGGTATTGCCGTGAATCGAAGTCCCGGACCTGGGGCCCCGGTTTCCGGCCATTCACATGACGCGCAGGTCTTGCTGGCCGCGGGAACAGGAAAGTTGGAGCTGTGTCGAAGGGCACGGCCCATCCTGCCGCTTGAGTCAGTGATGTCCCACGGAAGCCCGGGTGCGGGGCGATGCTCGCCGACGTCAATCGTGCTGTGACATCGCATAACCAATGTTGCGCAGCGTTTTAACAGGCAGGTGTTCACCTGCCAGATCGAACACCTTCTTGCGCAGCCGGTGCATGACGACTTCAAGGCGGTGGGGATCAAAGCCCTTCATGTCGGCAGTGAGGGATTCGATCAGGACTTCGCGTCGCACGGGTTTCCCCTGCGATGACCAGAGGTGCCGGACGATGATTCGTTCGGCGGAGTTGAGCCAGATCCTGACCCCCTTGGGGGAAAGCATGTGCCATGAAATGTGGTCCAGATGCCACTCCATCTCAGGATTCCGAGCACCGGCGTGTTCTTCGTCAACAACGTTGATGTGCGAGTCGAGCCGGCCGTGTCGAATGATGGAACTGTGCAGCGTCGCGATCAGGCTTGTGGCATCGATGCTCTTGGGCAGATAGGCATCGGCGCCATTCTCCAGTCCCAGGAGCAGCTCATCCAGAGAGTAGTGATCGGCCATCATGATGATCGGGTACTTCGCCACGCCCTTGAGGTGCTTGAGTGCACTGAAGCCACTTTCATCCGGGAGACTGACATCCATGAGTACCAGGGAAGGTTCGTTCACGAGCAACTCGCGATACATCTCGCGGATGTTGGTCGCGCGCAGGACCTTGAAGCCAGCGTCGTTGAGGCGGGGAGCCAGGACTTCTTCGCGGAACGCAATGTCGTCTTCGACGATCAGAACTTCCTTGACCTGTGTGCGGTTGGACATGTGATCGACTCAGTCAGTGGGTTCGCGCGAAATGAACCAGAGGCCGCGAGCACGGAGGCAAGTCTTGGCGCCTTTCGAGCTTACAACATGAAATTCTTCCCAATATCTCATTAAGTGTCAGCGTTTGGTTGCAGGCTGCCGTGGAATCCACGCACTGCCCATGAACGGCGACGAGATGAAGGCTCATGCAGCATTTCTGTCGCGACGCGCACTGCGACAACCTGTTTCATCGCCGAAAGTACATAAGGATGATGCCGTCATGGGGTTTGAATCATTGCCTGAGGCTCGGTGCCTGGAAGGTAGGCACGCACTCGCACACGCGTTGTCTTTCTGACTGGTTCGTTGCGCCTGACACCGTATGCGGGGATGGCCTGCACGATCTGTAAGACCTGCAGGGCATGACTGGGATGGATGCGTATCCGATCACCAGGTGTCGTGCTGTGCCAGCACCCAAGGAGGGGTGAGAGAAGGCTGCGCTGGGGATGTCATCGGCGCGGGTACATGCGTGGTGCAACAGAGGCACTCATGTCGGGGAAGAAGCAGAAGGGGGCGCTTGCGCGCCCCCTTCCTTTTGCAGCGGTGGATCAGAAGTCGTACGTCACGCCAAGGCGCACACTACGCGGGGCCTGCCAGGACAGAACCTGGCGATAAGTGCCCGGGCTGTAGTCCGGATCCAGGCGGGTAGCCTTCTGTTCGTTGAACACGTTCAGCACGTCGACGGAGAAGGCCAGCTTGCCGTCGGCGAAGGAGGGACGGTACTCGGCATTGAGGTTGAGGTTCTTGATCCAGGGCGTTTCGCCGGCGTCGCCCATCTTGGCCGGCTTGCCACCACACCAGTGGTAGTAGTTGCCCGCGTAGGCCGGATAGGTTTCATCCGGACCATAGGCACCCTGGCAGGAGTTGGGCGTGCCGCTCATGATCTGCAGCGTGCTGCTGACGCTCCATTCCGGGTTGATCTGCCACATGCCCATTGCCTTGAGCTGGTGGGTCCGATCGTTCGGAAGGCGACCACTGCCGTACTCCATCAGGTACGGGTAATCCCAGTCCTGCGTGGCCGAGATGTCGCCCTGGCCGATGTCGGACTTCACCTGGCCTTCCGTGTTGCCGCGGCTGTGGGCAAAGGTGTAGGTCACGCGCCCCCACAGCTTGCCGTCGAACGGGTGCTCGATGTAGGCATCCAACGCCATGTAGGTACGCTTCACGGCCGGATAGCCGAGGTCTGCGTTGGTGAGGGTCAGCTCGCTGTAGCCGCCCTTGCCATCGGGCAGGTTGAACACCGCGGTATCGCCGGGGTTGAAGAAGTAGCAGCCGCGCAGGCCAGTGGTATCGATGCCTTGGGCAGCAGCCACTTCCTCGAACTTCTCGATGTAGCAGGTGTCGTCGATGGCGTTGTTCAGCTTGCGGTACGTCAGCTTGGCACCGTAGTTCCAGCTCTCGTTGAAGACCTTGTCGAAGCCAACGATGAACTCATCCTGGGACTGCGCCTTGAGGTTCTTCGCGGTGACCGTCTTCGGATCCGGGGATTGGCCGTACTCGCGGTTGGCCGAGTAGGGCACGCCGGGGCCGTTGATGGTGTCGATCGGGGTCAGGCCGGTCGGGTTGCCGTTCGCATCGATGCCCGTGTAGGTGTAGTACTCGTTGGTATAGATCGAGCCCGCGGCACCACGTGCCGCCAGCGAGGTCGGCAGCGCGAGGTAGTAGCGTCCGGCATTGCCGTACACCTTGAACGTACCATCGCCATTGACGTCCCAGGCGAAGCCCAGTCGCGGCGCCCACTGCGGCTTGGTCTGCTTGATGTAGGCCTGGCCTTCCGGGTTGTAGTTGATGAACTGGTCATTGCGCAGACCCAGCTTCACCAGCCAGCGGTCGTTGACCTGCCAGTTGTCCTCGATGTATTGGGCACGCTGCGTGACCTTGACCGAGGCGAGGGTTTCCTGGATGTACTTGGAAACGAAGTAGCCGCCTTCACCGCCCGGATACTTGCCCGGCGCGTCGACTTCACCTTCGCTGATGTCGGTCATCGGATTGGCCTTGCGGCCGTACAGCCAATAGAACCCGGCATCCGGTGCCATGATGGTGCTGTCATTGCGGTCTTCGGTCCGCTGGTTGTCAATACCGGCAGTGATGGCGTGATCGCCAAGATGGTAGGTGACGTCCAGGCGATAGTTCGCGCCGAAGGTCTGGTGCTTGGGGTCGGAGAGCTGCGCCAGCTTGTTGGCATTGGTGATCGGAACGCCGCCGTTCAAGGCCGGATTCTGGTTCGCGCTGCCACCGACCGGGATCAGGTTGGAGTACTTGTTGTCCGGATTGGACTTCAGGTCCGTCGTCTGCTCGCCATACTGGGCACTGACGGTCAGGTTGTCAGTCAGGTAGCCGGTGTACTTGCCGATCCACATCAATGCCTTGGTGTCGGTTGCAGTCGCGTTGCCGAGGTAGTCACCGCGGCGGAAGGTGCCGTAGTCGTACTGGTAGTTGTTGGCGGAGAACTTGTGCTCCGTTGACGCTGCGGTGAGCTCCATCACGTGGTCGTTGGTGATGTTCCAGTCGACCTTGGCGTACCACTTCGGGTCCTTGAACGTGCGCTCGGAGATCTGGGAGGACGAGGACTTCGTGCCTACCAGCGAATCCTCGGAGCGGGCGCCTTCCACCGACGCGAAGACATACAGTTTGTCCTGGATGATCGGGCCACCGACATAGGCACTCTGCACCGTCGACCAGCCCACGTTGTCCTCGCGGTACTGGTACAGGTCCTTGCTGCCCACGTCGCCCGGAAGTGCGTCGGAGTAGTACGTGTTGCGCGGCGCGCCCTTGCCCCACTCGGGGGTCCACTGCAGCTGGCCGCCGAATTTCCATTCATTCGTACCGCGCTTACCGATCTGGCTGATCACGCCGCCCGTGGTGCGGCCGTAGGCAGCGCCGTAGCCACCGGTCAGCACTTCCTGCTGCTCGATCGAGCCGTAGGGCAGTTCGATGCCACCGAAGCCCTTCAGCGGGTCGGTAACGTTCATGCCGTTGATGTAGTAAGCGTTCTCCGAGATGGAGGCACCGCCGAACGATGACAGGCGCTGGCCGTTCGAGGCGTTCACGAAGTCGCTGGAACCCTGGATGACGCCCGGAGCCAACTGCGCGATGGCGTCGGCGCTGCGCGCGATGGGCAGCTTGGCCAACTGCTCGGCAGTGATGACCATGCGTGAGTCGACCTGCGTCACGTCGATGGGCTGCATGCGCGAACCCACCACTTCGATGGCGGCCAGCGTCGTGGCGTCGAACGAAGCGTCCGTGGTGGAGGACACTGCAACGGTGATGTTGCGGGTGCCGACGGTGGCGCCGTCCTTGACCTGTTTCACGGTGTAGCTGCCCACCGGCAGGCTGCCAACGTTGTAGCGACCGTTGGCATCGACCACCACGGTACGCGAGAGGCCCGTGGTGCTTTCGATAACGATCGTGCTTCCAGCATCCGCCGAACCGCTGATGGCGCCGGAGGTGGACTGCGCGTTTGCACCGAAGCTCATCACCGCGCCCATCAGGGCAACGGCAAGAGCGGAACGGGTCAGTACTTTAACTGTCTTCATTAGGGTTCTCTCTCCTACTCAAGAATGCGCTTCGCCCGGAAATGACCGAGAAACGGCTGAATCGTTACAGATGTACCTAAGTTGAACGAAGCTACCGGACTGTAATGGAAGATTCAGTTTTGGTCATCGAAATGCGGCATGAAATAAACTACAAATATGAATAGGCAAAAATGAAATATTGAAGAGATTTTTTGAAATTGAGAGAGGCGCGGACACGTCGCCGGATACGATCATTTCCGTTGCTCGTCTGCCGGAAATTTAAGGTGAAGGGCGCAGTTGACGGCAGGATGTGCGCTGACTTTCGCATTCAGGCTCTTTCCTGGCAGTCGGCCCCGAGGCGGGAAACGCAGAGAGAGAAAGCCTGACGCGCAGGCGCAGATCGTTGGATTCCGGGCAGGTGTGTGAAGCTCAAGCCAGTGAGCCAGCTTGATCACGGGCACGACGAGCAACGAAGCTGCTGCGGGGGAAGGCACTGCCTCGTTCGGGGCTGTTGGAAGAAGAATGCTTGCGGTTCAGGCGCGGCCATTCGCACGGGTTGCAGCAAAGGGAAGATATGCAGCGGGAAACGAACGGCTGGTCGGTGATGGTGCTGGAGGATGAGGAGGAGCTGCGCGGGAAGATCCTCCTTCCAGGACTGGAGCGGGAAGGGTTCGAGGTCGAGGGCGTGGGCAGTGCGCTGGCCTTGTACCGGGCACTGAGCCTGCGCTCCTACGATGTGTTCGTCGTGGATGTCGGTCTTCCCGATGAGAGTGGCTTCGCGGTGGTGCAGCACCTGCGCCGGCTGGGCAATGCCGCCATCATCATGCTGACCGGGCGAGGTGGTGCCGATGACCACGTCCACGGGTTGGAGCAGGGCGCTGACGCCTATCTTTCCAAGCCGGTCGGCGTGGACGTGCTTGCCGCGACGATACGCAGTGTCATGCGGCGCGGCACCTCCGCCGTGGCAATGTCGGCGCCGGATGCAGCGGGATGGCGCTTGACCGCACAGGGCTGGCGCATCGCCACGCCCGCCGGCGACGATGTGGCCCTGTCCCGGGCCGAGCGGCTGTTCCTGGCGTTGCTGGCGGAGGCGGGGGGCAGGGTGGTGTCGCGGGAAGCGGTCATCGGGCACCTGAGCCAGGATGAAGACGATTTCGACCTGCACCGGCTGGAGATGCTGATCCATCGCCTGCGCCGCAAGGTGCTCGCCGGCACCGGCTGCGAGCTGCCGCTGACCACGGTGCGCGGCATCGGTTACCTGTTGCTGCTGTAACCCCGGGGCAGCCGATATGATGGCCCCGGGGGAGCAGGGGCTGGCCGCTTGGGCAGCCGACAGATCGGTATTCCGGGGAGAGCAGGCAGGTGGAAGACAAGATCGTGGCGGTGCCTGGGAGCGTATTGGCCCGGGGCCTGCAGCGGTGGCGGTCGATGCTGCATTGGGTGCGGGACGTGCCGGTCGCCGATCCGGTGGACCGGCGCAATGCGCCGATGCTCCAGTTGGTTTCCTTCCTGCTGGCGGTGCTCCCGACGGCCGCCTGGTGCTACCGGGCGTTGCTGGTGGATATCCCGTGGCGGCCGGGCGAAGTCACCGGCATGGTGTTCGGCCTGTCGGTCAGCGCCATCTCCGCGCTGAGCCTGGTGCTGGTGCGCAAGGGGAAGTTCAGGGCAGCCTCCCATGCGTTGCTGGCGGTGTTCGCCGCGACCGTGATTCCCGCCTACCTGGTTGCCGGCTTCGGCGGGCAGCGGTTCGAGCAGCCGGTGCTGGCCATCTGGATGGCGATCGCGGCACTGGCCGTGGGGCGCATGGCGTTGTGGTTGATGTTCCTCTGCATCGCCGCGGCCTTCGGGCTGGGAATCGCCGTGGACATCGACAAGCAGGGCCAGGCGGTCGAGCTTCTCGGCGATGCCGCCTTCAGCACCGCCATCTTCCTGATGATTGCCGTGGTGCTGGACCGCAGCTCGGTCGCGCTGCGCGAGAGCCTGCGCGAGGCACGGGCACGCGGTGATGCGCTGGACGTGGCCAACCGGCGCTTGACCGAGGAAATGGCCGAGCGTGAGCGCACGTTCGCGCAGTTGGTCCAGGCGCAGAAGATGGAAGCCGTGGGCCGGCTCGCCAGCGGCGTCGCGCATGACTTCGGCAACGTCCTGGCGGTGGCGGGCGGGTACGTGCGCAGCGGGCTGCGTGCCGGCGATGCGGCGCACATGCGGGAATCACTGGTGGGCGTTGATTCGGCGGTGAACCGGGCCAACCTGCTCACGCGGCGGTTGCTGTCGCTTGCCCGCGCCGAAGACGGCGTGGAGGAGTGGTTCGACCCGGGCGAGGCGTTGAAGGCGCTGGTGCCGATGATCCGGCAGTTGATGGGCGCGGACGTGAAGGTTGATGTCGTCCTTGGCGCGGACCTGCCGGCGCTGTTCTTCGACCGGATGCAGTTCGACCTGATGGTGCTGAACGTGGCCGCGAACGCGGACCATGCCATGCCTGGTGGCGGTCGCTTCCTGCTGCGGGCACGCCGGGATGGCGACCGCCTGGTGCTGGACCTTGCCGACACCGGGGCGGGCATGGCGGGCGACGTGCTGGCACATGCCTTCGAGCCGTTCTTCACCACCAAGCCGCGTGGACAGGGAAGCGGACTGGGTCTGTCGGTCGTGCGCGACCTGGTCCAGCGGGCCGGGGGCAGCGTGAACGCGGAAAGCCAGGCGGGTGTGGGAACGACGATTTCCCTGTGCTTCGCCGACGCGCTGGCGGAGCTGGCCGAGGCGGAAGCGGAAAGCGGGCGCTGACGCGGCCGCCGGCCTAGGAAATGTAGGCGATGAGTCGCTTGCCCACGGCCGCGACCATGCTCGAGAGCAGGTCCACGTCCACCGGTTGTTCCAGGTCCAGTGCGCGCGCGAGAGAAGGAGGCGGCATGCGCAGCGACCTGGCCAGCGCCTCGTGGCTCATCCGGTTCTTCACCAGCTCGTTGTGTACCAGCACCTTGAGTGATTCGCTGGCCGAGAGATGGATGTTGACGCCATTGCTGGGCTTGCTCCGCGGCAAGGGGACGGGAGCGCCGGCCTGGAACTTCCTGCGTATCTCCGTCCTCAGCGCCACGCCGAGGCTCCGTTCCAGATGGCTCGCATTGGCTGAGCAGATCTCGGGCCAGTCCGTCAGGTGCATCACGGGATGGGTCGAGCTTCCCTCGGATCTCACGGAATATACGAACATATGCGTATGTCTGAGGTGGCAACCGGCGTGGTTGCGCAAGCCTCGCAAGGCAGGATGATTGTGATCTGGTGCCTAAATCTATTGATCGGAATTGCGCTTTGCACGCACGCACTTTCACCTGCCCGGTGAGTAATGGTGAGTGGGCGGGGATTTCGGGATGGACTGACCGGATGATGCATGAAGCCGCTTATGTGCGCGCTGCATGCCGCACGCGTCGGTGCCGTCGTCGCGGTGCGATGCGGTGCGGCGGGACGTCAGTCCGCCGTGTCCGGATCGATCTCCAGCACCGCACCGAGCCGTTCGGCCAGCGCCTGGAGGGCATCGATGACCCGTTCGGTGGCGCTGTCACTGGCGACCTCGACCCGGATCAGGTGATTGCCCGGGCCCTGGTTGTCGCTCAGGCCGGCGGAGCTGCTGTCCTGGTCGGTGACGTCGGGAAGCAGGTCGGCGGCGTCCTCGGCCCATGCCACGTCGTCCATGCCCTTGAGCATGTCCAGCATGGCCTGGGCAACGCCTTCATCGGCAGTGAGTCGTAGCTGCAGTGCACGCATGCGGGAACTCCCGTCTACTCGCCGTCCGCGGTGAAGCCGACCTTGCGATGAGAGCCATCGCAGAACGGCTTGTTGGCGGAATGGCCGCAGCGACACAGCCAGGTTTCGGTGACGCGGTCGAGGGTGCGGCCGGTGCCGCTGACCACTTCCAGGTTGCCGACGACATGCAGCGGACCGTCGCGGGTTGGCATGACCTGCAGCAGGCCGTCGCGCTGGGCCAGGGCTTCGGACTTCCGTTCCGCCGGCTCGCCGGTGGCGGTGAAGCCGCAGTCGACGTGGCGGTGGTCGCAGAAGGGCTTGTTCTCCGACGCACCGCAGCGGCATAGCGTGGCGCGCATGCCCTCATCCTGGCCGGCGATGCGCAGCGGTGCATTGAAGGCCAACGGGCCGTTCTCGCGCACGTGCACCAGGTTGACCACGGGCGCCGGTTCGGCATGGCTGCCGTCATTGAATTCGTAGCGGATGGCACCGGAAGGGCAGTTGCGGGCGATCAGTTCCACTTCCTCGGCGCTGACCGCGTCGGGGTGGATCCATTCCCCCGCCACGTTGGGCACGAAGACATCGGGGTGGCTGAGCACGCAGTTGCGGGAGTGGATGCACCGGCTGCCGTCGAAATGGAGGGTGACGGTGGTGCCGCGAACGGTTTCGGTTGCCATGGGCTGCCTCCGCTTCGGAGCGCCCAGTGTCGCGCGCCGGATGTGAAACACCCGTGGGTAGGCGCGTCCCCGCTCGCGGAACGGACGCGGCTTGCATGCGCGACGATGCGCGCCACTGCATGTGCGCATTCAGGCAGCCCGGCATCGCGGCCGGGGCTGTTCCCGCGGGTCAGCGGCGGATCGCGAACACGCCGTCCAGCGCCAGTTCGGCCTTGAAGCCAGCTTTCTGCAGGCGCGTGGCCACTTCGCGCGGAACGTCACGGCCACTGGTGAGCTTGTTCGGTGCGCCGGTGTAGTGGAACAGCCGCCCGCCGGTGCGCAGCACGCGCGCGAGCTGGTCGTAGAACACCTGCGAGTACAGCTCGCCGGCGATGCCGAAGCGTGGTGGGTCGTGCAGGATGGCATCGAACGAGGCGTCGCCAAGCGTGGCGATCTGCTGCGAGACATCGCGGTGCACCAGTTGCAGGCGCCCACCGGCCAGGGGACTGTCCGGGTCGGGCGACCATGGGTTCAGGGTGCGCAGCCACAGCACTTCCGGGCTCTTCTCGAACGAGTGGATGGCGGCCACGCCGTCGTCCAGGCAGCAGGCGGCGAAGTAACCCATGCCGCCACAGGTATCGAGCATGCGCTTGCCGCGCGGTTCGACCAGCGCCACCTTGCGGCGCGCATCGTCCATCGGCGAGAGCTGGGCGCTGACCAGCATCTTGATGCCGTCGATCTCGAAGGTGGGCACGCCCCAGTCGGTGGGCACCAGCTTGTACAGGCCGCTGCCGAAACGCGAAGCCGGGCTGAATTCCTCGCCGTCCCAGTAGTAGAGCGTGCGGTCCTTGAGCTTGGCCGGCCAGGGGAAGGCCTGGCCGCGCCATTGCCAGCCGTCCGGAGCGAGGCCCACCGGGTCCTGGCTGTGGCCCAGGTCGAACGAGGCGATCGCTTCGCTGGCACCTTTCTTCAGTGCGGTCTGCAGCTGGTCGAGCAGCGGGCGGGTGAGCAGGGGGCCGGTGTAGTGGGGCATTGGGGTGAGGCGTGGTGCGAGGGAGGGAATGCTACCGCAGGGGGCAATGGGGGGGCTCGGGTTGGCGTGAACGGCACCCCTCCCCAGCCCTCCCCTTCGCTGCGCGAAAGGGAGGGGTGATTTCGGATGTGCACGGTCTGCCGGGAACTCACCGCGACCCACGATGGTTGATGGCAGCAGGCATAATTCGCGGCCTGTTCCCCCCGGATCCCGCCGCCTCTGCCATGCAGGGCGGCCTGCTCGCATGTCCTTCCTGAATACCGAACTGGCGCAATGGCGCGCCCATCCCCTGCGTGAAATGCTGGCCGGTGCCGTGGCCACCTTCGCGCTGATCCCCGAGGTCATCGCCTTCTCGTTCGTGGCGGGCGTGGACCCGCAGGTCGGCCTGTTCGCCTCGTTCGTGCTGAGCATCGTGATCGCGGTGTTCGGCGGGCGGCCGGCGATGATCACTGCCGCAGCCGGCTCGGTGGCGCTGGTGGCCGCACCGCTGGTGAGCGCGCATGGCCTGCCTTACCTGCTCGCCGCCGGCCTGCTGGCCGGTGTGATGCAGGTGCTGTTCGGGGTGTTGCGGCTGGGCGTGCTGATGCGCTTTGTCAGCAGTTCGGTGCGTACCGGCTTCGTCAATGCACTGGCGATCCTGATCTTCTCCGCGCAGCTGCCGCAGTTGCAGGGCGCCACCACCGCGACCTGGGCGATGCTGGCGCTGGGCCTGCTGGTGATCTACGGGCTGCCGCGACTACCGTTGCCCGGTGTGCGCGCGATTCCCTCGCCGCTGATCTGCATCGTGGTGCTCAGTGGGCTGTCGGCGTGGTTGAAGCTGGACCTGCCGACGGTGGCGGACCTTGGCCGGTTGCCCGAATCGCTGCCGCACTGGATGGGACTGCCGCAGTTGCCGCTGGACCTGCAGACGCTGCGGATCATCGCCATGCCGGCGCTGGCGATCGCCATGGTCGGACTGTTGGAATCAATGATGACCGCGCGTGTGGTCGATGAGCTGACCGATACGCCCAGTTCCAAGAACCGCGAATGCACTGGCCTGGGTATCGCCAACATTGCCACCAGCCTGTTCGGCGGCATCGCCGGCTGCGGCATGATCGGGCAGACCGTGGGCAACGTGAAGTACGGCGGGCGTGGCCGGCTGTCCACGCTGTTTGCCGGCGTGTTCCTGCTGGTGCTGATGGTGCTGCTCAAGCCATGGGTGGCGCAGGTGCCGGTGATCGCGCTGGTGGCGATCATGGTGATGGTCAGCGTGTCGACGTTCGATTGGGGCAGCCTCGGCGCGCTGGTGCGGCATCCGCGGCTTTCCGGCGTGGTGATGCTGGCGACCGTGGCAGTGACGCTGGGCACGCACAACCTGGCCGCCGGCGTCGGCGTGGGCGTGCTGCTCAGTGGCGTGTTCTTCGCGCTGAAGGTGGCGCGCCTGCTGCGGGTGGACAGGCAGGACGATGCCGATGGCAGCCTGCGTTACGCGGTGAGCGGGCAGGTGTTCTTCGCCTCGGCCGACGCGTTCATCGATGCATTCGACCCGCATGCCGCGCAGGGGCGTACGGTGGTGATCGACCTGTCGCGCGCGCAGCTGTGGGACATCACCGCCGTGGCGGCATTGGAGAAAGTGGTGAGCCGCTATCGCCACCACGGCG
This sequence comes from Stenotrophomonas sp. LARHCG68, assembly GCF_052871705.1. Lineage (NCBI taxonomy): Bacteria > Pseudomonadati > Pseudomonadota > Gammaproteobacteria > Lysobacterales > Lysobacteraceae > Stenotrophomonas > Stenotrophomonas sp. LARHCG68. The sequence goes on from NZ_JBIXJV010000001.1 coordinate 168,661, forward strand.
TGAAACCACGCGTGCACGGCCTGGACCGCCAGGGACGGATGTTGTTGCGGCGGGTGCTGCGCGAAGGAGCAGTGGCGCTGGAGGATGCACCGGCAGGGCGCTGAGCGACGAGCATCGCAGGAGCGGCCAAGGCCGCTCCTGCGGGCGTGGGCTTACATCACGTCCCACGCATAGCCGCCGCGCTCCAGCACCGAGGCGGCCAGGGATTCGATGATCTCGTCCTCGTTGCGTTCCAGACCACGGATGTTGCGGGCCATGCGACGGCGCGCCTGGCGGGCGAACAGGCGGGCGATCCGGACCGCATCATCCGCCGCCGGGTGCTTGGCCTGGATCAGGCTTTCCACCCGCGAGAGCACGCACAGGCCGACGAACAGGTCGATGGCGACATCGGCCACGCGCTTCTGCGCATGCTGTTGGTCGGCGATCTGCTTGCCGTGCTTGCGCAGCAGGCGGTCGGAGGCCTTGGACAGCTCCACCGCGTACTTTTCGCACAGGCGTGCCAACGGGCGCAGCGCATCGTCCAGCGGTGCGCGGATGCGCCCGGTGCCGTAGCCGGTGGCCTCGCGCACGCGCCGCCCGGCGTAATCGCCGAGCACGCCGAAGCCCTTGATCGGGTCATTGAAGATGCCGCCCACCGCGCTCTGCAACTCGGCCAGCGTCGCGCCCACGCCCTTCAGGCCATTGAGTGCCACGTACAGGCGCAGGATCTCGTTGGTGCCTTCGAAGATGGACAGGATGCGCGTGTCGCGGGTCATCTGTTCGTACGGCAGCTCGCGCATGAAGCCGTTGCCGGCGGCGATCTGCAGTGCCTCGTAGCAGCAGCGCTGCACGGCTTCGCTGGCGAATACCTTGCTCATCGCCGCTTCCACCGAGTAGTCGGTGCGGCCGCTGTCGATCAGGTGCGCCACCATCCACACCGTGCTTTCGGCGGCGAAGCAGTCGGCGGTCATCTGCGCGATCTTCTCGCGCACCAGCCCGAACTCGGCGATGGGCTGGCCGAACTGCCTGCGTTCGCTGGCCTGCGCACAGGCCATGCGGATCAGCGCCCGCATGCCGCCCACCGCGCCACCGCCCAGGCCGGTGCGGCCGCTGTTGAGGATGTTCATCGCCACCTTGAAGCCCTTGCCGACCGGGCCCAGCACGTTGGCGGCCGGTACGCGCACCTCGTTGAAGGCGACGGTGGTGGTGGATGAGGCACGGATGCCCATCTTGTCCTCGTGCGGGCCATGGCTGACGCCCTCCCACCCGGCCTCGACGATGAACGCGGTGACCTTGCCTTCGGGCGTGTCGGTACGCGCGAACACCGTGTAGAAATCGGCGATGCCGCCGTTGGTGATCCAGATCTTCTCGCCGTTGAGCGTCCAGGTGCCGTCGTCGTTGCGGGTAGCCTTGGTGCGGATGGCGGCGGCGTCGGAGCCTGCGCCGGATTCGGTCAGGCAGAACGCGGCGATCATCTCGCCGCTGGCCAGCTTCGGCAGGTAGCGCTGCTTCTGTTCATCGTTGCCGAACAGCAGCAGGCCCTTCATGCCGATCGAGCTGTGCGCACCGACGGTGAGCGACACCGAGCTGTCATGGCTGCTGGTCTGGCCCAGCACGCGTGCATAGGCGCCATTGGACAGCTCCATGCCGCCGTATTCCTCGGGAATGATCAGCCCGAACAGGCCCATGTCGCGCAGGGCCTGGATGAACGCTGGCGGTTGTTCGGCATCACGGTCGTACTGCCGCAGTTCGGCGGTCTTCTCCCCCAGGAACTGGTCGATGGCATCGGTCATCGCGCCGAGCATCTCGCGGTCACGTTCGCGGATCTGCGGATAGGGGAACAGCGTGTCCTCGGCGATATGGCCGAAGAACCGCTGCTTGGCGATGCTTTCATCCAGGTTCGGCGATGCTGCGGTAGTCACGGAACAACTCCTTGGAAGGACAGGCAACGAACGATGGCTGGCTGAATGAACGCTCAGCCCATTGCCATAGGTTCACACATTCGCCCGGCACAATCATGGAACTCGCCGTGCCACGCCCGGTCTGTGCTTGCCACGGCCCCGCGATGGCGGGCCGGTCGTCGTCCCGCGGATTCACCCCCTTGATGGAGATGCATGCGTTATCAGGCCTCGCCCGAGCCATTGTGGAACCGCGTTGCGGCGGTCGCGGTTGCGTTGGCTTTCCTCTCCACGCTGGCGCGGCTGTTGCTGCAGATGCCCGAAGCCACGCCGGTACGGCGCGAGACGCGGATTCAGCTGCGCTGGCTGGCCGCGGAAGGGACCTTGCCCGCGCCGCTGATCGTGGCCCCCGTGCCTGCACGGAGCGCCGCGCCCGTCGTGGCTGCCCGCACCGGGCCGGCCGAGCGGCCGGTCGCGGTGACCGCGCCGGCCACGCCCACCCCTGCGCCCGTCGCAACCGCGACCATCCCGGCCGGCACCTGGTCGCAGCGGCTGTATGGAAAGGACGGCACGCTGGCCGTGCCGGAGGCGTCGACGGCCCGGCAGAAGAGTGCGACCGAGCAGGTGTTCGAGCACCGCGACGCGCTGGCCAGCGGCGTGGGCGAGCGGCCGCTGGAAGGGGCGGTGACGAAGATGTTCGAGGACAGCAAGAAGCCCGGTGAGTCCCCGTATGCGATGGCCGCGCGCGTGGTGCATGGGCGCGACGTGCAGCCGGCGCAGGCCCGTCGCCCACCGCCGGTGGCCTTCAACCCCAATCTGCATGAGCAGAAGGCCGACCTGGGCAGCGAAGCCACCGGCGACGTCTACAAGGCAGCGCCGATCCGGTTCGAGAAGGCGCCCGACCTGAAGGGCGAAGCGAGTCGTCGCATCCGCGTCGCGGTGGGTGATCTGGAACGGCGCTACCCGCGCTGCAGTGCCGAGCAGCGCACGCGCTGGATGGTGCCGGTGCTGGCGCACCTGGACGCGCTGCAGCGGGTGGAGTACCGCTTCAACAACGGTGCCGATCCGGTGGAGGCCGAACACAGCCTGCCGAGCGCCGCTGACAGCGCCTATGACATGGCAAGGCGTGCGCTCTGGGACGCCGAGCGGCGGATGAAGACCTGCAGCTGAGTCGTCGCTGTCCCCTGCAGCGGCTGCGGAAGGGCAAGGGTGGGCAAGGCGTGGACATGCCGAACACATATCCACGGCCGCGCGCCGTCCCTGCTGCGCTGCACACGGGTCATCGCCAGGACAACCCGGCGCCATTATCGGACAGGTTTCATAACCAATTGTTTTTCCGTGATTTTCGGGGCGATCGTGTGCCTAGAATCGGGGTTCTTCCAACCCAGGGACCACGATGAAGTCGATCACCGTTCTCGCCTGTGCATTGGCACTGGCTTCCACGTTTGGCTGTCAGGCAAAGACGGAACCATCGCCTGCGGCGACGCAGGTCGGCGTCACGCCCGGGCATAGCCATGCATTGCCACGGCATGCGTTGGTCGGTTACCTGCACAACTTCGACAACGGCCAGGGCGTGTTGCCGGTATCGCAGGTCGACGACAGCTGGGACGTGATCGTGCTGGCCTTTGCCGACGACATGGGCGAAGGCAAGGTGGCGTTCAACCCCGACCCGGCGCTGGACCGCGCGCAACTCATCGCCGACATCGCCGCCAAGCGTGCCCGTGGACGCATCGTGGTGCTGTCCTTCGGGGGGGAGCTGGGCACGGTGACCTTGAACACGCAGCGCGATGAGGACAACTTCGTGCGCACCACCGCCGAGGCCATCAACACCTTCGGGCTGGATGGCATCGACATCGACCTGGAGAAGATCGCCGGCGTCACGCATGACGCGCCGGTGGTGCCGCACCTGATCTCGGCGGTGAAGCGCCTGCACGGCATGTACCCCAACCTGTACGTGTCGATGGCGCCGGAACACCCGTACGTGCAGGGGGGCTTCGTCTCGATGGAAGGCATCTGGGGCGCCTACCTGCCCTTGATCGATGGCCTGCGCGCCGAGCTGGACCTGCTGCACGTGCAGCTCTACAACAACGGCGGCCTGCCCACGCCCTATCGCGCCGAAAAGTACCCCGGTGGCAGCGTGGACATGATGGTGGGCTCGGCGAAGATGCTGATCGAGGGCTTCCCGCTGGCCGGGGGCAAGGGCCGCTTCGAAGGCCTGCGCGCGGACCAGGTGGCATTGGCGTTGCCATCGGGGCTGCGTGCGGCAGGCAATGGCTACGCGACGCCGGCCGATATCAACCGTGCCTTCGATTGCCTGACCATCGCTTCCAACTGCGATGAAGTCACCCCGGCGCAGCCGCATCCGACGTTCCGTGGCGTGATGACCTGGTCGATCAACTGGGACGTCACCGACAACCGTGCGTTCTCCGCACCCGTAGGCGCACACCTGCGCGCGGCCAGCACGCGCTGACATCCCCGGTAGGTGCCGGCCGAAACCCCGGGCGGCGCAGGCGGTCGGGGGGCCGCTGGCTTCGCGGCCGAGGCCACGCCTACGGCGTGGTGCAGGTCGTGGCGAACTGCGCCCTCCCTTTCGCGCAGCGAAGGGGGAGGGTGGGGGAGGGGTGGTTCCCGGCGTGTGCTGGCTTTTTGGCCGGGGCCGTTCCTACCAGGATGCGGGCCACTGGAAGTGCACGAGGGTGACGGTCTCGTCCTGCTCGAAGCCGGGATACAGCTGTTGCATCACGGCCAGCAGCCCTGGGGGCGTGCGGCAGGCCGGGTCGTGCTCATCGGCCAGGTCGGCCGCGGTCAGGGTGTCGAAGCGGCGCAGTTCGGTCCGCAGTTCCAGCGGGGCGGACAGCTGCCCCGGCGCATATTCGATGCAGGCCTGGGGCGCGCCATGCCAGCGCTGGCCACGCCGTACGCTGGTGTTGCGACCGGTATGGAACAGCGGGGTGGCGAAGCCCAGCAGGGGGACGGCGTTGGGCATGGTGGCAGGCCGGAAGGCGGCCATTCATTCTGCCGCACTTTTCATCACCTGCCGTTCAAACGCGCGGGCCCAGCATCATCGCCCCTTCCCATGATGTGGTTCCGGCATGTCACGCGCGGCTGCGGTTGCGATGGTGTTGCTGTTGTGCGGGCTGTGTGCGCCGTTGCAGGCGCGCACCGTCTACCGCTGCGTGCAGAAGGGCACGGTCAGCCTGGCCACCGCGCCGGAACCGGGATCGCGCTGCACGGCGATGACGGTGGACGACAACGCCGTGCAGGCGCCGAACCTGTGGGGCAACTTCGGGGTGTTCAGTGGCACGTTGTACGAGCGTGAGCAGGACGGCCGGAAGGTGTACTCCACCCGCAACCTGCCCGGTTCGACGCCCTACCTGCGTTTCACCGTGGCCACTCCGCCGGGCGAACCGGCGCACGCCGGCCTGGGACGCGTGGGCACGCCGCAGCTGGACCGGCATGCTCGGCAGTTCCGTGCCGCCGCCAAGGCCACCGGCGTGGATGATGCGTGGCTGCGCGCGGTGGCACATGCCGAGAGTGCGTTCGACGAGAAGGCCATTTCACCCAAGGGCGCGCAGGGCGTGATGCAGCTGATGCCGGAGACCGCGTCGGAGTACGGGGTGACCGATCCGTTGTCGCCGGCGCAGTCCATCAACGGTGGCGCGCGCTACATGCAGTCGTTGCTGCGTCGCTACAACGGTGACCGTACCCTCGCGGCGGCGGCATACAACGCCGGCATCGGCGTGGTCACGCGTTATGGCGGCGTGCCGCCGTACGCGGAAACGCGACAGTACGTGGACAAGGTGCTGGCGCTGTACAGCGCCTACCGGCAGGCGATGGGCAATGGCCCGGAGCGTCCCGCGCAGTAGCGGCCGGGCGTGATGGGCTCAAGCGGGTTGTGGCAGCTGCAGCTGCTGCCAGCCCACGTGGTGCATCAGTTCACGCACCACCACCAGCGCGGCGATGAAGCGCGGTTGCGCAGGCAAACCGGCACGATGTGCGGGCAAGCCGGCGGCCACGTCGGCCAGCAGGTTGAAGGCGCGTTCCACCGCGTCGATGTGCCAACGCGTGCGGGCTTCATCACCAAGTAGCGTTGGCAACGCAGCCAGGCCGTCATCGGCCACCCACAGGGCCTCCAGGGGATGCGCGCGCAGTGCCACCACATGTGGCATCAGTGCATCCTCGGTGGTGGCGATGGCCCGTTCGATCGCTGCCTCGCTCGGGGGAAAGCGCGCCAGCCCCTCGGCCAGCAAGCGGTCCAGCGACAGCGCCAGGGCGATGGCCTCGCCATGCGCCGGTTGCAGCGTGATGGGCGTGGTGTGCAGGTACAGGCGAGTGGTCATGGTGGGCTCCGGGGGTCGGGACCGATGGCAGGTTCCGCCCCGGTCGATCAGCGTCTATCGTGCCGGCTCGGCAATCATTTGGGTGTACATGGATCGCAAGCATTGGATTACGGCCGTCGTCGTCGTTACCGGAGCTGCCCTGGCGGCAAGTTTCCTGTGGGTACCGACGCCGAAAGGCCCGGTGGGCCCGGCGCCCACGCCGCTGGGCTGGCAGGCCCGCATCGACCTGCTGGGCGGTGACGGCGTTGCCGGCAATGCGGCAGGCAGTGCCGCGCAGGTGCGCTTCAGCGACCCGTGGGGCGTGGCCCTCGGTGGCACGGTGCTGTTCGTGGCCGATGCCGGCGACAACAACCGGATCCTCTACCGCGACCTGCTGGGCGGGGCCTTCACGCTGCTGGCCGGTGGCCGCGAAGGCTTTGCCGACGGACAGGGTGCGGCGGCGGCATTCAACACACCGTCCGGCATCGCGCTGGACCGCCACGGCAACCTCTACGTGGCCGATACCGGCAACCATGCCATCCGCAGGATCACCCCGCAGGGGCAGGTGAGTACCGTGGCGGGCGACGGTACGCCGGGCTTCGCCGACGGTGTGGGCGCGCAGGCACGCTTCAACGGGCCGATGGGCGTGACCGTGGGAGCGGATGACCGCATCTACGTGGCCGATACCTGGAACGATCGCATCCGCGTGATCACGCCCGATGGACAGGTTGCGACCCTGGCCGGCGGCGAACGCCCGGGGTGGGAGGACGGCGCCGGTGCGGTGGCGCGGTTCGACACGCCCACCGACCTGAAGCTCGACGCGCACGGCAACCTGTGGGTCGCCGACCTGCAGAACAATGCGCTGCGCGTGATCAGCCCCGAGGGCACGGTCAGCACGCGCGTGGGCATGCGCGACGGGGAGCGTGTGTTGTGGGGACCAATGGCGCTGGCGGTGACGCACGACGACGTGGTCTATGTCAGCGAGCGGTTGAGCGGTCGCGTGGTGCAGGTCTCGCCGCACGGCCACATCGTGGCGGTGGCGGGCAATGACGCACAGCGCTTCGCGCGACCGGCCGGCCTGGCGTTGGCCCCGGACGGCAGCCTGTTGATGGCCGATGCCGATGCCTACCGTGTCCATCACCTGGCACCGGCAGCCGGCGGCCTGCAGGCGTCGCCGCCCGTGCTGGGGCCTTCGCCGGACAACCCGTTGCCGGCCAACCAGCGGCGGTGGCCGCTGGCACCGCAACTGGGCTGGCATGAAGTGACCGGGACCTTGGGCGAGGTGCGTGGCAACTTCAGCGGCGAGAGCCGCCATCACCTGCACAGCGGTTTCGACGTGCGTGGCGATGTCGGCCAGACCGTGCTGGCGATTGCGCCCGGGAAGGTCAGCAGCCCCGCGTCGACCTGGTCACTGGGCGGCCAGGCCGAAGGGTTCTCGCTGGACAAGCTGGACTACATCCACATGAAGGTGGGGCGTGATGCCGGCAACCGCCCGCTGGACGCCGCGCGTTTCCAGCTGCTCGATGACGAGAGCGGCCGCCTTGATCGCGTGCGCGTGCGCCGCGGCACCCGCTTCCAGCCGGGCGACGCCCTGGGGAGCATCAACAACCAGGCGCACGTGCACCTGGCGGTGGGACCGTCCGGCTACGAGCGCAACGCGGTGCGTCTGGGGTTTGCCAACTACGCCGATCACGTCGCGCCGAAGATCGACGACATCGCGCTGCTCGATGCCAATGACCAGCGCCTGGTGACGAAGGTCGATGGCCGCCTGCGGGTGCCCCGTGATGACAGCGGCCTGCAACTGGTGGTGGAGGCGTGGGACCAGGTCGACGACAACCTGCCGCGCCGTCGTCTTGGCCTCTACGCGCTGGGTTACCAGATCCTGGACAGCAACGGTCGTGCATTGCCCGGCTATGCGCAGCCACGGATGAACATCCTCTTCAACCGCATGCCGCCACAACGCGAGGCGGTAAAGGTGGCCTATGCCGCCGACAGCGGCATCACCGTGCATGGCAGCAGCAGCACGCGTTTCCGCTACGTGCTGACCAACACCGTGCGTGACGGCCTGTTGGCCACCGGCCTGCTGCAACCAGCGGAATTGCTGCCGGGGAACTACACGATCCGCATCACTGCGAAGGATTACAGCGGCAATGAGGCGATGGCGGGAACCGAGCTTCCGATAAGGGTCCAGTAACGGCGATCCTCCGGCAGGTACATCGTGTCGTTCGGCAACAAAAAAGCCCCGGCAGATGCCGGGGCTTTTGTTCACCTGCAATCGACGGGCGATTGCCTTGCTGTTGCCTTCCTTCGATCAGAAATCGTAGGAAGCGGTCAGGCGGACCGAACGCGGTGCGGTGTAGTACGTGCCCATGCCGTAGGTTTCCGAGATCTTCTTCGGGCCCACTTCGTAGACGGCATCGCTCTGTACCGGCTTCAGTTCGTTGAACACGTTGAACACGTTCAGGCCGAAGGCCAGCTTGTGGTCAGCGAACGACGGACGGTACTGGACGCCCAGGTCCAGACGCTTGGTCCACGGCTGGCGACCTGCATCACCCGGACGCGAGGGCTTGCCACCGCAATAGTGATACGCCGCCTCGTAGCCCATCGGATCGCTGATGTCGGTGCCGTAGTAGCCCAGGCAGCTCTTGGGCATGCCGGAGGCGACACTCAGCGTTGCCGAAGCGGTCCACTCATCGTTGAACTGATAGGCGGCAAAGCCCTTCAGCTGGTGGCGACGGTCGTTGGCAAGGTAGCCACCGGCATACTCCATCAGGTACGAACCGTCCCAGTCCTGGGTCTTGGACACGTCATCCTGGCCGATGTCCGACTTGACCTGACCTTCGGTGTTGCCGAAGTTGCGCGACCAGGTGTAGTCCAGGCGACCGTACCACTTGTCGCTCATCGGATGCTCCAGGAACAGGTCGATGGCGACGTAATCGCGCTTGGCCTTGTTGTTGCCGAAGCCCCAGTCACTGCCGCTCATCTGCATCCGGGTGTAACCGGATCCATCGACGTTGGCCAGCATGAAGGTGTTGGTTTCGCCGGGGTTGAAGATCAGGCAGCCCGGGATGGTTACCGAAGCCGGGTCCACGCCCATGGCGGTCAACTTGTCGGCCATGCGGTCCGGATCGCAGACATCGTCGATACCGGCTTGCAGGCGACGGTAGGTGACCTTCGCACCGGAGTTCCAGGACTGTCCCAGGGTCTTTTCGAAGCCGAGGATCATTTCGTCCTGGTACTGCGACTTCAGGTCGGTCGGGGCCACCGAGTACGGATCCGGGGCCACGCCGTACTCATTGTTGGAAGACACCGGGCCCGGGCCCAGTGCGGTCAGGCCGGTCGGGTTGCCGTCGGCGTCGATGCCGGTGTACGTGAAGTACTCGCGGGTATAGGTCGAGGCCGACGCACCACGGATGGCGACGCTGTTGGGCAATGCCAAGTAGTAGCGGCCCAGGTTGGCAAACACCTTCAGCGAGGAATCACCGAACACGTCCCAGCTGGCGCCAATACGCGGAGCCCACTGGTCACCGCTTTCCACGTACGGGACGGCGGCGCTGTTGAAGTTGGTGAACTTGTCGTTGCGCAGGCCCAGCGTGACCAGCCAGTTCGGGGTGATCTGCCAGCGGTCTTCCAGATAGTAGGCCTTCTGCTCAACGCTCATGCTGGTGGTGGTGGAGAAGATGTACTTCTGCACCATGTAGCCCTCGCCGCCGGGCGGGGTGATGTTGAACTTGCTGTTGGGCGACTCGTTCGGGTCAAGCTGCGAGTAGATCCATGCATAGCCCGGGCCGGTCATCGACTGGCCTTCGTTGTAGGCGTTGTAATACATGTTGTCGATACCGGCAGTCAGCTCGTGGTTGCCGATGCGGTATTCAAGGTCCACGCGCAGGCCGCGGGTCTTGCTGCCGGCATCGCTGGCCTTGCCGGCGTTGGTGGCCTGCGAGTTGCGGATCGGCGTGCCACCGGTGATGTTCGGATCCTGGTAGGCCGAGCCGCTGATGTACGGGAGCGGGGAGTCGCTCGGGTTTGATGCCAGGTTGTCCTGCTTGCTGCGGCCGTAGGTGGCGCTCAGCGTCAGGTCATCGGTCAGGTAGCCGGTGTACTTGAAGATGTCGTAGCTGTCTTTGATCTTCGTGGTGTTCGGATACACGCCGGTGCGACCGCCGCCGCTCAGATCGTCATAGTCGAACGCGGTGTAGTAGCCGGCCTGGCGGTCGGTGTTCTGGATGCGGGTGTATTCCAGGGTGTGGTCGTCGGTGATGTTCCAGTCGACCTTGCCGTAGAACTTCGGCGAGCTGTAGCTGTAGTGGTTGCGCGCCTGCTGCGCCGCCTCGATGCTGTTGGTGGACACGCCGTCGGTCTTGTCGGCTTCACCGGCCAGGTGTACGAACAGGCGGTCCTGGATCAGCGGGCCGTTGACATAACCGCTGTAGGTGGTCTGGGTCTTGCCGTCACCGTTGCGATAACGATAGATCGAGCCGTCGCGGGGATACCAGACATCGCGCGGCGAAGCGGCGAGGCTGTCGGGCGACCAGGTAGCCTGCACGCCGAAGTGCCATTCATTGGTACCACGCTCGCCGATCTGATTGATCACGCCGCCGGTGGAGCGACCGTAGCGTGCGCTGTAGCCGCCGGTGTAGGTTTCCTGCTGATTGATCGAGCCGTACGGCAGGCTCACGCCGCCCATGTTGCTGAGCGGATTGGAGGCGTTGTAGCCGTTGATGTAGTACGCGTTCTCGGTGACGCTGGCGCCGCCGAAGGAGAGCACGGAGCGCGAGCCGTTGCTGAACTCGCCGCTGCCTGCGATGACGCCCGGGGCGAGCATGGCGATGGCTTCGGCGCTGCGGCCCAGCGGCAGCACTGCGAGCTGCTCGGAGGTCACCACCGACTTGGAGACGGTGTTGCTCACGTCGATCTTCGGCATGTTGGCCGCGGTGACGGTCACGGCGTCCAAGTTGGTGGCATCACCACCGCCGAAGGACACTTCGGTGCCGGCACCGACGCGCAGCTGCACGTTCTCGCGCTTGTCGACCACCTGGCCATCACGCTGCAGGGTGATCGAGTAGTTGCCCACCGGCAGCGAGCCGAGGTTGTAGCGACCATTGGCATCGACCGTCACCGAGCGCTTCAGGCCGGAATCGTTCTGCACCGTGATGGTTGCACCGGCGGCCTGCGGGGCGTTGCCGTACAACGAACCCGTGGTGCTCTGGGCGGCAGCGGCACCGATGACCGAAGTCAGAATCACCGCGAGCGCGGTGCGCTTCAGGCGGATTGCTTGCTTAGCACTGCTCATCTAAATCCCTTGCATTGGAAAGTTGTTTCATTCGCTAGCTGTTTCTGGTGAAACCACCGTGACAACTGAACGAAATCTTAATTTCTTTTTGACAGGTTTTGCAATATCAGCTGAAACTAAATTTAACTTATTGATTTGTAATGAAAATAAAAGAATTGCTGGCAGCTGAATGGGTGCTAGAGAGCGAGGAGGGATGTTCCCAAATGCCGTCGGGTTACGAAAAGCAAAGACCCCGGCCGAAGCCGGGGTCTTTGTCGCTGAGGATCTGATCGCTACGCGGTGTCTGCGATCAGAAGTCGTACGTTGCCGCGAAGCGCAGGAAACGAGGTGTCTGCCGTGCCTGCGGGAGCAGGTAGGTGTTGGACACCGTGTACGGGCCGGTCTCGGAGGTCACATCCACCTGCAACGGCCTGCCTTCGTTGAGCACGTTGAAGACCTGCAGGCTGAAGCCGAGCTTGCCATCGAGGAACGCTGCCGGTCGATAGCTGACGCTCAGGTCGATGCTGCGGGTCCACGGCGTGCGCTGCGAGCCGGGCTTGGCGATGGAACCAAAGCAGGTGTGGTACGCGGCGTCGTAGCCGATCGGGTCGGCATCGGAGGAGCCTTCGTCGATGCTGCCGTCGGGGTTGTAGTAGCCCAGGCAGCTGATCGGCGTGCCCGATTGCACGCGGATGTTGCCGCCCACCGACCATTCCGGGGTGATGGCGTAGCTGCCATACAGCTTCAGCTGGTGGCGGCGGTCATTGGCGAGATAGCCGTTGGCGAACTGCATCATCTGCCATGCGTCCCAGTCCTGCGTCTTGGAGATGTTGGTCTGACCGAACTCCGACTTCACCTGGCCTTCGTTGTTGCCCTCACTCTTGGAATAGGTGTACGAGACGCGGCCTTCCCAGGTTCCATCGAACGGGTGTTCGGCGTACACGTCGATGGCCTTGTAGGTGCGCTTCAAGCCATCCTTGAAGCCCCAGTCGCTGGAGGACATGCGGAAATCGGTACGGCCGCCGACATGGTTCCCGGCGGCGTCGACATTGGCCAGGCTGAAGGTGTTGGTGCCGCCCGGGTTGAACATGTAGCAGGAGGCAATCTCGACGTGCTGGCCGTTGCCGGTGGAAGCAATGTACTTGCCTTCCTTGGTCCCGACCTGGGTCAGCCCGTTCACGTCCATGAAGGTATACGGATCGCAGACGTCATCGATCGAGGACTTCAGGTCACGGTAGGTCAGCTTCGCTCCGACCACCCACTTCTCACTGAGCTGCTTGTCAAAGCCAAGGATGAACTCATCCTGGTACATGTTCTTGAGATCGGAAGGCGCGAAGGAGAGAACGTCCACCGCGGTGCCGTATTCGCCGTTCGAAGAGACCGCGCCCGGAGGCGGTGCGCCGTTGACACCCCCGACTGGCGTGAGACCGGTCGGAGCACCGTTTGCATCGATGCCGGTGTAAGTGAAGTATTCACTGGTGAAGGTCGAGGCGGAGGCGCCACGGATGGCCACGTTGTTGGGCATGGCCAGGTAGTAGCGGCCGGCGTTGCCGAACACCTTCAGGGAAGCATCGCCCATCACGTCCCAGCTGAAGCCCAGGCGCGGCGCCCACTGGTCCTTGGAGGACATGTAGGTGGCGCCGGAGTTGTTCTTGTTGGTGAACTCGTCATTGCGCAGGCCAAGGGTCAACAGCAGGCTGTCAGTGACCTGCCAGCGGTCCTCCAGGTACCAGGCCTTCTGGTCCAGCGACATGCTGGTGTTGGTGAAGTAGTCGCGTTTGGTGACGTAGTAGCCGGCACCACCAGGGGCGCCCACGCCCAGGGCCGCGTTGATATTGCTCGCGGGGTTGGAGGCACGCTGGTAGAGCCAGTAGTCCGATTCCTGCGACGTACCTTCGTTGTCGGCCTCGAACTTGATGTTGTCCATGCCCAGGCTCAGCGTGTGGTCTCCGACCACCCATTCCAGGTCGGCACGCAGGCCGTGGGTATCATTCACGCCATCGCGACCCTGGTAGCCTGCCAGCCGGCTACGGATTGGCGAGTTACCGTTGAGGGCGGGGTTCTGCAATGTCGGATTGGCGATGTGCGGTACACCCGGCAGCAGGTAAGGGGTGTCGCGAGCAGTGAAGCGGCTCTTGCCATAGGTGGCGCTGAGGGTCAGGGTGTCGGTCAGATAGCCGGTGTACTTGAAGATGCGATAGTCGCTGTCGCGCTCCTGCTCGGTCGGCGTCACCGCCAGGCGATCACCGATGGCACCTGTCTCGATGTCATATTCACGGTAATAGCCGCTGTAGTCCTTCTTCTCCTTCATCCACGTTGCTTCAAGCAGGTGGTCGTCGGTGATGTTCCAGTCGATCTTGCCGTAGATCTTGGGGTTGTCCGTATCGGCATAGGTACGGCGGGCCGATCCCAGCGAAGACGAGTTGGTGTCCTGCTTGGTCTTCTGCGCTTCACCGGCGACAAAGAAGAACAGGCGATCCTGCAGGATCGGGCCGCCAACATAGGCGCTGTAGGTGGTGACGTCGGTCTTCTCGCCCTTGCCGCGGGAGTACAGCGTGCCTGCGGCATCCGGATCTTCGTAGTCGTAGCCTGCCGGCAGGTTCTGGTCCGGCAGGTAGAGGTCGCGGTAGTCCTCACGCAGCGACTTGGGATCCCAGGTCACCTGCCCACCGAACGTCCACGCGTTGGTGCCGCGCTTGCCGATCTGGTTGATCACGCCACCGGCCGAACGGCCGTACTTTGCGCTGTAGCCGCCGGTGTAGGTTTCCTGCTGCGAAATCGCGCCATAGGGTAGCGAGAAGCCGCCGAGATTCGAAACTGGCTCGCCGCTGAAGTAGCCGTTGATGTAGTACGCGTTCTCCGATACACCTGCGCCGCCGAAGGAGACCAGCCCGGCGAGCGCGGAATAACCGGCGGCACCTGCCACCGCGCCTGGGGCGAGCAGTGCCAATGCCTCCGCCGAGCGCTGCAGCGGAAGGCGCGCAAGCTGCTCGGTGGTGATCACGGTGCGGGTGTCGGTGGTGGTCAGGTCGATTGCCGCCGGAGCGGTGGCGGTGACCGTGATGGCTTCCAGCGTGGTTGCGCCGCCGGCAGAAGCGAATGAGCCATCCACCGAAGAACCGACGATGACCTGTACCTGGCGGGTGCCGATGACCTGGTCGCCGCGCTTGACCGTCACGGTATAGACGCCGACAGGCAGGGCATTGATGGTGTAACGACCGTTGCTGTCCGCCGCGATGGTTCGATTGAAGCCGCTGTTGTTGGCGACATGGACGGTGGTGGCCGTTCCGGCCTCGACGGGGATGCTGCCTTGGATACTGCCGGTAGTGCTCTGCGCGTATGCGCCGCCAGCGATGCACAGGCTCAGCGCAGCACTGAGGGCTGCGCGTTGGATCGTCTTGCGCTTGACCATCTGCTCTCTCCAGAAGTTGTGTTTGTTCCTGATGCGGGCCCCAAGTCGGGAACCTAAACACCCGGTGAACAGACGTTACAGCTGAATCGACTCAAAATTAATACTTCGTGAATATTTTTTTACCTAGAAAAATAATATCCTTTTAAATCAACATGTTGATGGTCAAGTGGGTCAGGTCATGGCGTGACCTTTGGCACGGGGGGGGCATTGGCACGCGTCCAGCTGCGCGGAACCGCCTTGAGCACCCCCATGGGGAGGCTCTGCTGGGACTGAAGTCCAGCGCCCGCGGGTAGGGCAGGTGCCGCCGAGCTGGGATTCCCACACCTGCGTTGCAGGTGTGGGAATCCCAGCCAGATCGAAGGCCGAGGGGCGATGTCATCCTGTCTGTTGGTGCTTTCCAGCCAGTCCCCCAGCTGTTGATCCGGGCGTGGTTGAAACGTCCAGGCCATATGTCGGTGTGCTTCATGCCGGAAGCGAAACCAAGGGCAAACCGGGTGAACCCGCCCCGCCGCTTTCTGGTGGAAGCCAGACAAAAAGAAGCCCCAGCGCGAGGCTGGGGCTCAGCTGCGTCGCAAGCGCGGGATCGCGCGATGCCGATGCCTAGAAGTCGTAGGACGCGGTCAGGCGAACCGAGCGTGGCGTGGTGAAGTAGGTCTCCATGTCGTAGCTGTTGGAGATCGTGTAGGGGTCAGATTCGTAGACCGCGTCGGATTGGATCGGCTCCAACTCGTTGAGCACGTTGAACACATCCAGGCCGAAGGCAAGCTTGTGGTCGGCGAACGCAGGCCGGTAGATCACCCCCAGATCGATCTGCCTGGTCCAGGGCTGGCGGCCGGCATCGCCTGGCTTGGATGGAACGCCGTCGCAGTAGTGGTAGGACGAGCCGTAGCCGATCGGGTCATCATGATCGGCGCCGTAATAGCCCAGGCAGTTTTTCGGTGCACCGGACATGACGCGCAGCGTCGCCGATGCGGTCCATTCGTCGTTGAACTGATAGGCGCCGTAACCCTTGAGCTGATGGCGACGGTCGTTGGCCAGGTAGCCACCGGAGTACTCCATCAGCAGCGCCGAGTCCCAATCCTGGGTCTTGGAGATATCGTCCTGGCCGATATCGGATTTCACCTGGCCTTCGGTGTTGCCGAAGCTGCGTGACCAGGTGTAGTCCAGGCGCCCGTACCACTTGTTGCGCAGCGGGTGCTCGATGAACAGATCCACCGCGACATAGTCACGCCTGGCCTGATTGTTGCCGAAGCCCCAGTCGCTGGCGCTCATCTGGAAAGCCGTATAGCCAGAGCCATTGGTGTGGGTGGCCAGGAACGTATTGGTTTCGCCGGGGTTGAAGATCACGCAGCCGGGAACCTCCAGCCCGGAGGTATCCACGCCGGTCGACTGCAGTTTCGCCAGCATGCGGTCGGGATCGCAGACATCGTCGATGGCCGCCTGCAGGCGGCGATAGGTGAACTTCGCGCCGCTGTTCCAGGACTGGCCGATGGTCTTCTCGAAGCCCAGGATCAATTCATCCTGATATTGCGACTTCAGGTCGGTGGGGGCGACGTTGGCCGGGTCCGGCGTCTGTCCGTACTCATTGTTGGTCGACACCGGGCCGGGACCGAGTGGGGTCAGCCCGGTCGGATTGCCATTGGCGTCGATGCCGGTGTACGTGAAGTATTCGCGGGTGAAGGTCGAGGCCGACGCGCCGCGGACCGCGACGCTGTTAGGTAAGGCCAGGTAGTAGCGGCCGAGGTTGGCGAACACCTTGAACGAGGCATCCCCGAATACGTCCCAGCTGGCGCCCAGCCGTGGTGCCCATTGGTCACCGCTCTCGACATAGGGCTGGGCGGCGCTGTTGAAGTTGGTGAACTTGTCGTTGCGGATGCCCAGGGTCAGCAGCCAGCGTGGCGTGACCTGCCAACGGTCTTCCAGGTAATAGGCCTTCTGCTCCACCGCCATGCTGGTGGTCGTGGAGAAGATGTACTTGTACACGTAGTAGCCGTCCCCTCCCGGTGGGGTGATGTTGAAGCCCGGGCTGGGCGACTGGCCTGGCGCGATGCGTGAGTAGTACCACGCGTAGCCCGGGCCGGTGATGGTCTGCCCCTCGTTGTGGCCGTTGTAGTACATGTTGTCGATGCCGGCGGTCAGCTGGTGGTCGCCGATGCGGTAGTCCAGGTCCACGCGCAGGCCACGGGTCTTGCTGCCGGCGTCGCGCGCCTTGGTATCGCGCGCCGCCTGGCCATTGCGGATCGGTGTTCCACCGGTGATCGCCGGATCCTGCAGGGTTACCCCGCTCAGGTAGGGGTCGTCGGATTCAAGTGGGTTGTACTGCAGGTTCTTCTGTTCACTGCGGCCCCAAACCGCGCTCAGGGTCAGGTCGTCGGTGAGGTAGCCGGTGTACTTGAAGATGTCGTACTCGTCTTCGAGCTTGGTGATGTCCGGGTACGTTCCCGTGCGCTCGCCGCCCTGCAGGTCCTCGTAGTCGAATGCGGTGTAGTAGCCGCTGCTCCGGTCATTGTTCTGGAACCGGGTGTACTCCAGCGTGTGGTTGTCGGTGATGTTCCAGTCGATCTTTCCATAGAACTTGGGTGTGCTGATGGTGTAGTTGTTGCGCGCCTGGGTGGTCGAGGCAATGCTGTTGGTGCTTGCGCCTTCACGCTTGTTCGATTCGGCCGCCAGATGGACGAACAAGCGGTCTTCGATCAATGGTCCGCTGACGTATCCGCTGTAGGTCGTGGAGCTGGAGGTGTCGTCATCGCGTGATCGGTAGAGCGTGCCGGGGCGGCTCGGGTCCACGTATTCGGAGCCGGGAGTCAGCCTATCGTTGGGATACCAGACATCGCGCGGCGAGGCCGCCAGTGACTTGGGCGACCAGGTGGTCTGGAAGCCGAAGTGCCATTCGTTGGTACCGCGCTTGCCCAATTGGTTGAGCACGCCGCCGGTGGAGCGGCCATAGCGTGAGCTGTAACCGCCGGTGTAGGTTTCCTGCTGGTCGATCGAGCCGTAGGGCAGGCTGGCGCCGCCCAGTGCGTTGTACGGATTGGAGACATTGAAGCCGTTGAGGTAGTAGGCGTTCTCGCTGACGCTTGAACCACCGAAGGACAGCACCGAGCGCGAGCCGTTGCCGAAGGCACTGCTGCCGGCAATCACGCCGGGCGCCAGCAGGGCGATGGCTTCGGCGGTGCGTCCCAGTGGTAGCACGTCCAGTTGCTCGGAAGTAATGACGGACTTGGCCACGGAGGTGGAGACGTCAATCCTGGGCACGTTGGCGGCGGTGACCCTCACCGCGTCCAGCGTGGTGGCGCCGTCGTCGCGAAAAGAGACTTCAGTGCCGGTGCCGACCCGCAACAGGACATCCTGGCGTTGTTCGATCACGCGGCCGTTGCGCTCCAGCTTCACCGTGTACTTGCCTACCGGCAGCGTGCCGAGGTTGTAGCGGCCGTTGGCGTCCACGCTGACGGTACGCTGCAGGCCGGAAGCGTTCTGGACCGTGACGGTTGTTCCATCAGCCGCAGGTGCCTGTCCGAACAGCGCGCCGGTGGTGCTCTGGGCGAAGGCGCCGCTGATGCTCGCACCCAGTACCAACGCCAACGTGGTGCGCTTCAGTGTGTGGTTGTTGTTTTTGAAACTCGTCATGTATATCCCCGAGAAGTTGCGCTCTGTCGTGATGCCCTGTCGTGCGGGGCGGTGACATTGCGGTTCGCAGAGAGTGCAATGCGGCAAGGCGCGGCGTGCCACCCAACGGACCGCTTCGGATCAATGCGGGGAAGGTGCGCGTGCGTATCCCAGGAAATACAAGTGGTTGGTGTTGTTTGTCCGTACCTCCGCGTTTTTCCGGAAAGCGCCTGGAATCGTGATGTTCGTGCGCTTGAAGGGGACAGTTGGACGTAGGTGCGTGCAGACGGCGCCGCGGGTATCAGGCAGCGGGGAGGCGGGCACAAAGGAAAGGGCCCGACGTCGGTCGAGCCCTTCGTGCACATCCATGTTGTCGTCCGTGCGTTCGCATCCAGGCCTGGGATCAGGCGCCGAGGCGTACCCGCTCGGCGTCGAGGTCATCCACGGGCCGTACCTCGATGCTGCCGTAGGCCGACCAGGGGAGTTGCCGGGCGATGCGCATTGCGTCCTCGGCGTCCACTGCCTCGATCAGATTGAAGCCGGCCAGCAGTTCGCGGGTTTCGGCGAACGGTCCATCGGTCACGCGCGCCTGCGTGGCGCGCGTGCGCAACGTGCGCGCCCGTTCGACCGGTTGCAGGCGCTGGGACATCAGCAGCGTGCCCTGCGCCTGCAGGGTGTCGGCATGGCGCAGGCAGCCGCGCATCAAGGCGTCGTATTCCTCGGCCGGCAACGCCTGGGCCAGGTCGGGGTCGATGTAAATCAGTAGCAGGTATTTCATCGGGCGGGGACGGTAGGGCCGGGGCGCCCATCATCGCGCATCGTTGTTGCTGCGATGCCGCATGAATTTGTTCAGAAAATTCCATGCGCGCAATGTCGATCCCTGTCGCGCGGGTTCGTCGTAGTGGATGTGAGCCGGCATGGGGCCGGCGACGGAGACGGTGATGAAAGTGATGGTGATCGTGAAGGCCAATGCCGACACCGAGGCCGGGGTGATGCCCACCGAGGCCGAGCTGACGGCGATGGGCGCCTACAACGAGGAGCTGGTCAAGGCCGGCATCATGCTGGCCGGCGAAGGCCTGCACCCCAGTGCGCGCGGCGCGCGGGTGCGCTTCGAAGGCACGCGCCGCAGCGTCATCGATGGCCCGTTCGCCGAGACCCGCGAGCTGATCGCCGGCTTCTGGCTGTGGCAGGTGCGCTCGATGGACGAAGCCGTGGAATGGCTCAAGCGCGCCCCGTTCAGCAGCGCCGATGGCAGCGCGGTGGAGGTGGAGATCCGGCCGCTGTTCGAGGCCGAGGATTTCGGCGATGCCTTCACCCCGGAATTGCGCGCGCAGGAGCAGCGTCTGCGTGACCGCATCGAGCACAACTGACCCCGCAACGACAGGAGCACGACCATGAGATTGATTCCCTTCCTCGGTTTCAACGGCAATACCCACGAAGCGATGGCGTTCTATGCCAGGGCACTCGGGGGAAAGGTGGTGTCGGAGATGAAGTACGGCGACATGCCGCCCGGCCCCGATTCGGACATGGAGGGCTGCGGGGGCTTCACCCCGGATGGCGACCAGGTGGCGCACTGCCAGGTCGAGGCCGGCGGCGCGGTGCTGATGGCCGCCGATGGACCTGCGGCAGACGGGCAGGCTGCCACCACCATCAACGTCGACGTGGACAGCATCGAAGAGGCCGAGCGCGTGTTCGCCGCACTAGCCGATGGCGGTCAGGTGCAGATGCCGCTGGGCGAGACCTTCTGGGCGCACCGCTGGGGCATGCTGGTCGACCGCTACGGCAAGCCGTGGATGGTCAACTGCATGAAGCCGATGGACGGGGGGCAGTGAGCATGGCCACGCCACAGATGATCTTCGTCAACCTGCCGGTGCGCGACCTGGAGGCCTCCAAGGCCTTCTTCGGCGCCCTGGGCTACCACTTCAACCCGCAGTTCACCGACGAGAACGCCGCGTGCATGATCGTCAGCGACAGCATCTTCGTGATGCTGCTGGTGGAGCCATTCTTCAAGACGTTCACGCCGCTTCCGGTCGGTGACGCACATGCGCAGACGACGGTGATCACCTGCCTGTCGGCGGACAGCCGCCCGGCCGTGGATGCGCTGGTGGACAAGGCGCTGAAGGCCGGCGCCGGCGAGCCGATGCCGGCGCGCGACTACGGTTTCATGTACCAGCGTGGCTTCCAGGACCTGGACGGCCATCTGTGGGAGATCGCCTTCATGGACGGTGAACCCAACTGAGCCCAGTGGAGGAATCGCGATGAGTTACGTCGATGGTTATGTACTGCCGGTGCCGCAGGACAAGCTGGGCGAGTACCAGCGCATCGCCCGCAAGGCGGCCAAGGTATGGAAGGAGCACGGCGCGCTGGGCTACCTCGAAGCGGTGGCCGATGACGTCAAGCCGGGCAAGCACACCTCGTTCCCGCAGGCGGTCAAGCTCAAGCCCGGCGAGGTGGTGGTGTTCGCCTACGTGCTGTTCCGCTCGCGCGCGCACCGTGACCGCGTCAATGCCAAGGCCATGGCCGATCCGCGCCTGGCGGGCATGAACGCGCAGAACGTGCCGTTCGATGGCAAGCGCATGTTCTGGGGTGGCTTCAAGCCGTTCGTGAATGTGTGAGGTCCGGCGCTTGCCGGCCGCGGCGGCGGGTGCTTTGATCGCGGCCTGATGGAACACGCCGAACTCCAGCGCAGGCTCGACACGGTGTGGCGGATGGAATCGCCACGCCTGGTCGCGCGCCTTGCCCGGATGCTGGGCGACCTGGACAGCGCCGAGGAGCTGGCCCAGGACGCGCTGGTGGCCGCGCTCGAGCACTGGCCCCGGCACGGCGTGCCCGACAATCCCGCCGCGTGGTTGATGACCACCGCCCAGCGCCGCGCCATCGACCGCCTGCGACAACGGCGCCTGCACGTGCAGGCCGAACTGACGGACGAGCTGCAGGAGCCGACCATGGGGGCGGATGCGCGGGAGTACCTGGATGATTTCGGTGACGACCTGCTGCGGCTGGTGTTCGTGGCCTGCCACCCGGTACTGCCGGCCGAGGCCCGGGTCGCGCTGACCCTGCGCCTGCTGTGCGGGTTGAGCACGGCCGAGATCGCGCGCGCCTACCTGCAGCCGGAGGCCACCATCGCCCAGCGCATCGTGCGCGCCAAGCGCCTGCTGGCCGAGCGCCAGGTGCCGTTCGAGGTGCCGCGTCGCCAGGACCTGCAGCCCCGCCTGCAGTCGGTGCTGGAGGTGGTCTACCTGGTCTTCAACGAGGGCTATGCCGCCAGCAGCGGCGAGGACTGGATGCGCCCGGCGCTGTGCGAGGAGGCCTTGCGGCTTGTCCGCATACTCAACGGCCTGCTGCCATCCACGGTGGCGGTGCTGGGCTTGCTGGCATTGATGGAGCTGCAGGCCTCGCGCCTGCGTGCCCGCACCGGCGCCGACGGCGCACCGGTGCTGTTGCCGGCGCAGGACCGCAGCCGCTGGGATTGGCTGCAGATCGCGCGCGGCCTGCAGGCGCTGGACGCGGCCGAGGCGCTGGGCGGCGCCGAGGATGCCTACGTGTTGCAGGCTGGCATCGCCGCCTGCCACGCCCGCGCGCGGCGCGCCGAACAGACCGACTGGCTGCGCATTGCCGAGCTGTACACGCGGCTTGGCCAGGTGACGCCATCGCCGGTGATCGAACTCAACCGCGCCGTCGCCATTGCGCAGGCACGCGGCGCGGAGGCCGCCTGGCCGCTGGTGGAAGCCCTGTCCGGCGATGCCCGGCTGAAGGGCTATGCCCCGTTGGCGGCCGTGCGCGGGGACCTGCTGGACAAGCTGGGCCGCGTCGCGGAGGCGCGTGTCGCGTTCGAACTGGCCGCCGAATTGAGCGGCAACGCGCGGGAACGGGAGGTCCTGCTGTCCCGGGCGGCGGCCGTGTAAAAGGGCACTGCCCCGGCCTGCCCGGCGCTGGCTACACTCCACAGGTTGTCTGACCACTGGAGGTGCAGCGTGAAGCGTGTAGTAATCAGCCTGTTGGCGATGTCGGTATCCACGGCCCTGATGGCCGCCCCGCCGAAGTTCGACGGCGCCCGTATTTCGGCCGACGTGAAGGAGCTTTCCTCCGACGCCTACGAAGGCCGTTCGCCGGCCTCGGCGGGCGAGGAGAAGACCATCGCCTACCTGAGCCGGCAGTTCGCCGACGCGGGCCTGCAGCCGGGCGGCGACCTGAAGGACGGCAAGCGCCTGTGGACCCAGGCCGTGCCACTGCTCAAGGGCGACATCGTCGGCAAGCCGCAGCTCACGCTGACCGGCCAGGGCACCCCGCAGGCGCTGACCCAGGGCCAGGAGATCGCCGTGCGCGCCGCGATGAATGGCGACAGCCAGGTGGCCATCACCGACGCGCCGCTGGTGTTCCTGGGCTACGGCGTCAAGGCGCCGGAACGCAACTGGGACGACTTCAAGGGCGTGGACCTGAAGGGCAAGATCGCCGTGGTGCTGATCAACGACCCGGACTTCGAGACCGGCGTGGGTGACTTCGACGGCAAGGGCATGACCTACTACGGCCGCTGGACCTACAAGTACGAGGAAGGCGCGCGCCAGGGCGCGGCCGGCGTGCTGATCGTCCACGAAACCGCACCGGCGTCCTACGGCTGGGCGACGGTGGCCGGTTCCAACACCAACACCATGTTCGACGTGGTGCGCGACAAGCCCGCCGAGGCGCATCCGGCGTTGGAAGGCTGGATCCAGCGTGACCTGGCGGTGGCGATGTTCAAGCGCGCCGGCCTGGATTTCGAAACGCTGAAGAAGCAGGCGCAGTCGCGCGACTTCCAGCCGGTGGAGATCAAGGGCGAGACCTTCTCGGCCAACTACCAGGTCCACAACGAGGTGATCACCTCGCACAACGTGGTGGCGCGGCTGGAAGGCAGCACCCACCCGGACGAGACGGTGATCTACAGCGCGCACTGGGACCACATCGGCGTGGGCGAGCCGGATGCACGCGGTGACCGCATCTTCAACGGTGCCATGGACAACGCCAGCGGCACCGCCGCGCTGGTCGAGCTGGCCCGCGGCTTCGCCACGCAGCCCAAGCCGCAGCGCTCGGTGGTGTTCCTGGCGGTGACGGCCGAGGAAAAGGGCCTGCTGGGCTCGGAATACTACGCCAGCAACCCGCTGTACCCGCTGTCCAAAACGGTGGCGGTGATCAACATGGACGGCATGGCGCCGTACAGCCCGTCGCGTGACTTCGGCATCTACGGTTCGGCGAAGATGGAACTGCTGGACCAGCTCAAGGACGTGGCCAAGGGATGGGACCTGCACTACACGCCGGACCCGAAGCCGGAGGCGGGCCTGTTCTTCCGCTCCGACCACTTCCCGTTCGCCAAGCGTGGCGTGCCGGCGTTGTCGTATTCGGCCGGCCAGGACTGGATCGACGGTGGCGTGGAAGCCGGCAAGAAGGCCTCCGACGACTACACCGCCAAGCGCTACCACCAGCAGGGCGACGAATGGCAGGCCGACTGGACCTTCGCCGGCGCGGTGCGTGACCTGGAAGTGGTCTACACCCTGGGCGAGAAGCTGGCCAATTCGCGTGACTGGCCGAACTGGAGACCGGAAGAGGCATTCCGCGCCACGCGCGATGCCAGCGCGGCCGAGCGCAGGTAACGCACGCCCTGAGCCCCTCTCCCGGAAACGGGAGAGGGATCGGGCTTTGGGCACCCAAGGGCACTCCAGTCACGGCCATTGATTCCCCCGTCACCACCCCAACCCTTAAGGTCAGGCCTTATCGCGACAAGGGAACACGGATGGCGGATGCTGGCAGATGGAAACGCGTGTTGTGGCTGCTTGCCATGGGCAGCGCAGGATGGGCGAACGCCGCGGCCTTGCCGCCGAACTGGCAGGTGGTTCCCACCGACCCCGGTGCCGTCGAGAACGGACTTCCCTCCGTGCTGCGTTCCCCGCAGTTGGCCCGCGAAGGCAAGCGCCTGGCGCAGGTGCAGATGGTCGTGGACCTGCCCTACGCGCAGGTGTTGCCGGTGGTGCAGGCCACGCTCAAACCGCTGGGAACCGTGGCCGGGGAAGACAACCACAACCTGGTGGCACGCATTGGCCAGGGCTGGGGCGATGTCCTGCTGGCGCGGCGCCCCGAACTCACGCGCGACTACCTGCGCCGCTACGCCTTGCCCGAGCTGCAGCAGTACGTCAGCGATGGTGCGCTGCTGGAATCGGAAATCCCCGGGCGCATGGCGCGGCTTGAGCGCCAGTTCCGCTTCGAGGGACACGGTGAACGCATGCCGGACCTGCAGCAGCCCTTCAGCTACTGGGATGGCCGCATCACCCAACGGCACGGGGCGATGGGGCGCAGCACCAGCACGCTCAACGTGCGCGTGACCCAGCTTGATGCGGTGATGGGGCAACCGGCCACGGCGGTGACCGTGTGGCGCAGCGATGACTGGCCCAATCCCGGCGGTGGCGTCGTCGGGCAGCTGCGCGCGCTGGCTGACGCCAACATCTTCAGTACCGGGCCGCAGGCGCGGCTGCAGCGCAGCAGCGTGCCGGAGCAGGCGTTCAACCCGATATACGAGGCATTGAGCGTGCTGCCCGGGGCACGCATGCGCATCGGTACCGGTGCCTCGGAGTGGATCGCGGCGGCGCAGCCGCAGGTCACGATCGCCGAGCCACAGCGCAAGCTGCCCGACGCCGATGCGGCAATGCTCGATGCCAAGGCCGTGCTGCGCATCGAGCGGGTGGCCTCGCTCAAGACCTATGATGCCGATGGCATGCAGGTGCTGGCCGATGGCAGCGTGCTGCTGATCCAGCGATATCCGTTCACCCTGATGCATTGGCGGCCCGACGACGGTGCCACGCCGCGCACGCTGTGGGCGTCACCGCAACCGCACGCCAACCGTTGGCTGCTGGCCGCTGACGCGCGCGGCCAGGTCGCCCATCTGTTGGTGGATGGGCGGGTGATGCGCTACGACACGGTGGCCCGGTCACTGAGCACGCATCCGCTGGCGTTCGACCAGAAGGGCGTGCTCGGCGACAGTTACGTGCGCTATTTCCACGACGGTAACGGCGTGCCGCTGGCGTACCTGCGTGACTACGTGGACAAGCGCGACACGTTCAAGCTGTGGGCGCCGGTGCAGGCCGCGAGCACCGACGGTGCCCGCTGGGATTACGCGCAGCAGTTCGCCGCGCCCCGCCAGCACGTGATGCGCGGCGATTTCCCCGGCAACGCGCAGTCCAAGCCCGTGCAATGGGATGGCCCGATGGCCAATCCCTGGGTCGAGGATGTGTTTGGCCTCACCGAGCTTGATGGCGGCACCGGTCGCGTGCTGCGCGTGCTGCCACTGCCACGGCGCTTCGGTTCGGCGGACCCGTTCGATGACATCGGCATGGCGCAATGGACGCCCGAGCCGTTCGGCTCGGTCAAGGGGCGCTGGGTCGCGGTTGGCTTCGTGTTGATGGACGGCGAGCGCCGAAACCCGGGCATGCATGTGGTCGACGTGGACAGCGGAAAGGTGCGCTACTCCTTGACCCTGCCGGGGCGGGACTCGCTCAAGGTTGCCGCCGGCTCGCCGGACGGCCGCCTGCTGGCCCTGGGCACGGCCGCGGGCGACGTGGCCGCGGTGCTGTGGAACCTGGACAGTGGTCGTTCGCTGAGCCTGCGTGCGGACGATGCCCACTGCGAAGAGCTGAACCAGTTGCAGTGGAGCCCGGATGGCCAACGGCTGTGGGGGCGTTGCGTCAATGCGCTGGTGCAATGGGAGCTGCCGGCCAACTGGCAATCGCGGCGGGAATGAAGCAGGCAACGTACAGGCAGGGCAACCCGATGGCATTCACCGTACGGCCGGCCGCCGTTGCTGATGTCCAAGTGCTGTTCGACATCCGCACCAGCGTCACCCAGAACCATCTCTCGCGCGAGCAGATGGCGCAGTTGGGCATCGATGCCGACGTGCTTGCCGCGATGCTCGCGGCCGCGCCCTGCGCGTGGCTGGCGGAGGTGGAGGGCCAGCCGGTGGCGTTCTCGATGGTCGACCTGGACGATGCCTGCCTGTTCGCGGTGTTCGTCAAGCCCGGCTTCGAGGGGCAGGGGCTGGGCGCGGCGGTGCTGCGGCCGGCCGAACAGGCGCTGTTCGCGCGCCATGCGCGGATCTGGCTGAGCACCGACGGGCACGAGGACGTGCGTGCCAATGGCTTCTACCGCCGCCATGGCTGGGAAGTGGTGGCCGCGCTGGACGACGGCGACCTGCGCTACGAGAAGGCCCGGCCGGCGGCCTGAACGGGGTCGCTCCGCCGGCGGCCGGGTTCAGACGCCGATTCCGGGGTTTCGTCGCACGGCCCTTGTGCCGGCGCGGGCGGCACTTATGCTCGACGCCAGTTCCCCGCCATCAGGTCCGACCATGTTCGCCAGCCTCTTCCTGGGTTTCCGCATCCTGTTGGCGTGGGCGTTGACGCTCATCGCCGCCGGCTTCCTGTGGAGCGGGCTGTTCAGCGGCATGGACGAAGCGCCGGGCTGGATCTTCGGCCTGGCCGCGATGGCGCTGATGGTGTTCGCGCTGACCTCGATCGTCGGCCATGTGCGGCGCGTCGCGCTGGTCGCCGACCGCCTGGACGCGCAGACCCTGGCCAACCGCCACCGTCGCCAGGTCGAGCTGCCGATGGACGCGGCCACCGCCTTCGCCCTGCTGGAGCAGGTGATCGGCCAGATGCCGCGCATCGAGCACATGGAACGCTCGGTCGGCACCTTGCAGGTGCGCGCCACCCAGCGCCGCGCCGACCCCTATGGCGACCGTCCGCCATCGCGCTGGAACCCGCTGGCGCGGCTGGCGATCAAGCGCAACCAGATCACCGCCCGCGTCGCCCCTGGCGCGGACACCAGCAGCGTCACCCTGCTGTTCGAACCCGATGCCGGGGCCTGGGTGGACCTGCTGCTGCTCGATGAAGGCAGCAACTACGAAAACGCCGATGCCGTGACCCATGCGCTCAGTGGCAAGGTCGCCGAGCTGCGCCGCGAGGAGCGGGAGCACGCCGCGCGCACCGAGGCCGAGAAGGAGCTCACCGTCGCCCGCCTCAATCTGCTGCATGCCCAGGTCGAGCCGCACTTCCTCTACAACACGCTGGCCAACGCACAGGTGCTGACCCGGGCCGATCCCGAGCGTGCCGAGCAGATGCTCGGCCACCTGATCCAGTACCTGCGCAGCTCGCTGCCGGGCATCGACCAGTCGGTGTCCACGCTGGGCCAGGAGCTGGAACGCGTGCAGGCCTACCTGGAGATCCTGCGCATCCGCATGGGCGCCCGGCTGGCCCTGCAGATCGACGTACCCGAGGCGCTGCACGAGGTCAGCTTGCCGTCGATGTCGCTGCAGACCCTGGTCGAGAACGCGATCAAGCACGGCTTGGAGCCCAAGTCCGGCGGCGGCACGGTCTGGATACTGGCGCGTGCGCTCGACGGCCAGTTGACCATCACCGTGGCCGACGACGGGCAGGGCATCAGCGCCCACACCGCCGGCACCGGCATCGGGCTGAAGAACCTGCGCGAGCGGCTGCGCCTGACTTGCGGCGAGCAGGCTGCGCTGGCGATGGTGTCCAACTTCCCCAGCGGCGTGGCCGCGACCATCAGCCTGCCGTACACGGGCAAGGCCCCGGCGCCGCCCACCCTGACGATCGTGCCCGGCGTCGCATCGCCGGCCGGCGCACCGGTACTGCCGCCGCTGCCGGAGGTGCCACATGCGTCTTGATGCCCTGATCGCCGAGGACGAGCCGCTGCTGCGCCAGGCGCTGGTCGGGCAACTGCAGCGGCTGTGGCCGGAGTTGAACCTGGTGGCCGAGTGCGAGGACGGCGCGGCCGCGCTGGAAGCGCTGGAGAGCCAGCAACCGGATCTGGCCTTCCTGGACATCCGCATGCCCGGCGTCACCGGCATCGACGTCGCCCGCGCGTTGCAGACAGTGAGCCCGCAGACCCAGGTGGTGTTCGTCACCGCCTACGACCAGTACGCCATCGCCGCGTTCGAGCAGGGCGCGGTGGACTACCTGCTAAAGCCGGTCACCGACGAGCGCCTGCTGGCCACCCGCCAGCGCGTGCTGGCGCGACGCCAGGCCGGGCTGCCGGATCCCACCCTGCTGGAACGCCTGCTCAGGCAGCTGGCGCAGCAGCCGAGCACGCCACAGGCGGCGCCGCCGCTGGCCTGGATCACCGCCAGCAACGGTCGCGAGACCCGCCTGGTGATGCTGGAGGACGTGCTGTATTTCCGCGCCGACAGCAAATACACCTCGGTGGTGACCGCCGATGAGGAACTGCTGCTGCGCAGTTCGCTGCGCGAGCTGGCCGAGGCGCTGGACCCCAACCGCTTCCGTCAGGTGCATCGCTCCACCATCGTCAACATGCAGGCGGTGGCATCGGTGAGCCGAGAGGATACCGGCCGCGGCGTGCTGCGCCTGAAGCACCGCAGCGAGACGCTGGTGGTCAGCCAACCCTTCATGAGTCTGTTCCGCGGCATGTAACGCCGCTGCCAGGAGAATCGCCATGCATTACCTGACCATGCTGTTGGGCAGCCTGTTGTCGATGCTGGGTTTCAGCGAGCCGCCGGGGCAGACCTCGGTCACCCGCATCAGCGGCGAGCACAGCCTGCTCAGCCGCACCACGGTGCGGCAGGACGTGGCCCGCTTCCAGTGCCTGCAGAGTGAAAGCGGTCGCTGCTTCTACCAGCTCTACCGCGAACAGTGCGCCGACGGGCAACGCGCCCAGGTGTGCAACCGCGAGGCGTTGATGGATTTCGCCGTGGTGGTGGGCTACACCCGCGAGATGACCGGGCTGCCGGATGGCTTCGCGCAGCAGGTGACGATCCACAAGTGACATCGCCGCGACGGGCGCGGCGATGGGGGTGCAGGTTGCCTCGTCCCGGCGGGAGGACGCGGGCAGGGGCGGGCTAGAACGCCGGTTGCAGGCGCAGCCCGTCGTCGCCGATGTGGTTGAGTTCGCCGACCAGTTGCGAGTGCTGCCGCATGCGGCCCAGCTCGCGCATGATGCGGATGTCCTCGTGGCGCAGTTCGCGGCTGGCGGTGACGGCCTGCTTGTAGTCCAGCACCTCCGGATAATGCCTGGCCATGTCCAGTGCCTCGGCCACGTCGTCGACGCTGTCGGCGTCGGAGCTGATCCGGGCGCGGCTGTTGAAGGCCTTCATCCAGCGCTCGAAGCCGGCGGTGTGGTCGAACATGTTGGCCATGAACCAGATCACGAACAGGATCGACACCCACGAACCCAGCACGATCACGATGCGGGTGAAGGTGATATGGAAATCGTCACGCCACAGATAGTTGGTGATCAGCCCAAGGATCAGCAGCGAGGACGCCTGCCAGATCACGATCGAGGCCATCAGCCATTGGCACTTGGCCTTGGCAAGCAAGGACACTTCCTCACGGATCTGCTGGTCGCTCAACCCTTTCCAGTGTGCAACCTGTTTCTCGAACGGGCTGTTGTACAGCTCGTTGTCTTGCAGCAACAACCCCAAACCTTTGAACAACGCGATCATGGTGAGCTCCTTGCAGTAACTATCTGGAACGAGCGACGGATGCAGCGTGGAACGGTGAGGCACGGCCAGTTCTAGCACTTTCACCACGCTTGGCAATGGGGAAAACGCGAAGATTCCGCGTCCGGCCACCGGCGGTGATCCGCCTGCGGGGCGGTTTTTTGCAGCGCACCACGATGCAAGTAATGGAGCCGGAAGTTGAAATCCGGTCGGCGTGCTGCGCCCGCACATGGCACGTCCGCGGGCGAGCAGGGGACCTGGCCGCGCGGCTGTCACCGGCGCCGGACACGCCAGTTGCGCGGCTGCCCGGCTACGATAGCGGCCATGCTGCCCTTGTCCCGACGTGTCTCCACCGCTGCCACCGCCCAGATCCGCCGCTGGGTGCTTGATGCCTTCCCCCGCAACCAGAACGGCGTGGACTACGACGTGCCAGCCGGTGACCCGGGCTGGTTCGGCCCGGGCAGCGTCACCTGGCGTATTCATTCCGAGTTCCCGGGCATGCTGGCCGGCGGGCTGTGCGCCTTGATGCTGCAGTTGCTGCACCCGCGTGCGCTGGCCGGTGTCTATGACCACTCCAACTTCCGCCAGGACCTGGTCGGCCGGTTGCGGCGCACCACCAGTTTCGTGGCCGGCACCAGTTACGCGCCGGCGGCGGAGGTGGACGCGCTCATCGCGCGGGTACGGAAGATCCACGCCCAGGTGGTCGGCACGTTGCCCGATGGCAGCGCGTACACCGCCGAGGATCCCGAGCTGCTGACCTGGGCGCACGTGACCGAGGCCTATGGCTTCCTGGAAGGCTGCCGCCGGTACTGCCGCGATGTACCGCAGGCCATCGCCGACCGCTACTACGACGAGTACCGGCGCGTGGCCGAGGCCCTGGGCGCACGTGATGTGCCGGCCAGCGAGGCGCAGGTGCAGGCGTACTTCGCCGCGCGGCAACCACAGCTGCGGATGGACGAGCGCTCGCGCGAAGTGCTGGACGTACTCAGTGCGGTGCGCTTGCCGGTGCCGCTGCCGGGGGTGTCACGCGACATGTTTCTGGCCGCCGGCGCGGCGCTGTTGCCGGAATGGGCGACGCGCCTGCTGGGCCGCAGCCGCGGCCAGCAGCTGCAGTCGGTGGTGGCCGCACGCGTGCTGCGCAGCGTCGCGCCGCTGTTCCGGATCGCCCTGGATGATGGCATCTCCACGCGCGCCTGCCGGCGGGTGGGGGAGGACCCGGCGATCCTGATGCGCTGGCCGGCATAGGGGCAGAAGCAGAAGCAGAAGCGACCCCTCCCCAGCCCTCCCCTGCGCCTTCGGCGCAAGGGAGGGGGTGGTAATGCGTGGCCTGTCCGATTGCAGCGAAAGCGCTCTTGCCCCCTCCCTTGCGCCGAAGGCGCAGGGGAGGGCGGGGGAGGGGTAAGGCTCCGCTCCTCACCGCAGCAACAAAGAAAACGGGCGCTTTCGCGCCCGTTCTCCTTTCAAGCTTCCAACCCGCCGGTTACCAGACCTTGACCCGCTTTTCCGGGGCCAGGTACAGCTTCTGGCCGTCCTTGACCTCGAACGCCGGGTACCACGCATCCAGGTTGCGCACGGTCAGCGCACGGAACTGGCCCGGCGCATGCACGTTGGTCAGCAGCGAGTTGCGCAGTGCCTGCTCGCGGGCCTTGCTGCGCCAGGCCTGGGCAAAGCCCAGGAAGAAGCGCTGGTCCGGCGTGAAGCCTTCCAGCGTCTGTTCCTGCTTGCCCTGCAGCGACAGCCGGTAGGCGTCGTAGGCGGTGGCCAGGCCGGCCACGTCGGCGATGTTCTCGCCCAGGGTCAGGCGGCCGTTGACGTGCACGCCGGGGAACGGCTCGTAGCTGTTGAACTGTGCGGCCAGCGCATCGCCGGCGGCGTTGAACTGCTTCAGGTCTTCGGCCGTCCACCAGTTGTGCAGCTTGCCGGTCTCGTCGAACAGGGCGCCGGCGTTGTCGAAGCCGTGGCTGATCTCATGGCCGATCACCGCGCCGATCGCGCCGTAGTTGATCGCGTCATCGGCCGCACCGTCGAAGAACGGCGCCTGCAGGATCGCCGCCGGGAACACCAGGCGGTTTTCCAGCGGCACGTTCATCGCGTTGATGGTCTGCGGCAGCATCGCCCATTCGCTGTGGTCCACCGGCTGGCCGAGCTTGGCGAGGTTGCGCCGGTACTCGAACAGCGAGGCGCGCTGCGCGTTGCCCAGCGCGTCATCGCGCTTGACTTCCAGCGCGCTGTAGTCGCGCCACTTGCTCGGGTAGCCCATGTCCACCTTCAGCCCGGCGACCTTGGCCTTGGCGTGGGTCTTGGTTTCCGGCGACATCCATTCCAGCGCATCGATGCGCTTGGCGAAGGCGGCGATGATGTTCCTGGCCATCTCGTCGGCACGGGCCTTGGTGGCCGGGTCGAAGTGGCGCTCGACGTAGATCTTGCCGACCGCTTCGCCGATGGCATCGTTGGTCTGGCCCACGGCGCGCTTCCAGCGCTCGCTCTGCTGCGGCGTGCCGCTCATGGCGGTGCCGTGGAAGGCGAAGTGGGCGTCGGCGAAGGCCTTGGGCAGGTACGGTGCGGCTTCGTCCAGCGCGTGGAAGGCCAGGTAGTCCTTCCAGGTGTCCAGCGGCTCGCTGGCCACCAGCTGGGACAGCCCGGCCACGGCCTTGGGCTGCCACACGATGAAATCCTGCTGCGCCGACAGGCCGGCCGCGTCGAGGAACGCCGCCCAGTCCATGCCCGGTGCCTTGGCGGCCAGGTCGGCCTGCTTCCAGGCGTTGGCGCCCTTCTGCACGTCGTTGGTTTCCTCCTGGGTGGCGTGGGCGCGGGCGATCCGGGTTTCCAGGGCGACGATGCGCGCGGCCTTGGCGGCGGCATCGGTGTCGCCGGACAGCGTCAGCAGCTGGGCCACGTAGCCTTCATAGGCCTTGCGCAGCTCGGCCATGCGGCCGTCCTGCAGGTAGAAGTCGCGGTCGGGCATGCCCAGGCCGCCCTGCACCAGGTACGGCGCGTTGCGGTCCGGCTGCATCAGGTCCACCGAAACCCATACGCCAAACAGGTGCGGCGTATAGAAATTGGTGGCGTTGAGCAGGTCCACGTCGGCGCGCAGGGTGCCGCCCAGGGCCTTGGCCAGGGCCTGCTTGTCGGCGATGCCGGCAATGGCCTGCAGCTGCGGCTGCACCGGCGCGGCGCCGCGTGCCTCGATGCCGGCCTCGTCCATGTAGGCGGCGTAGTAGTCGCCGATCTTGCGGGCTTCGCCGTCGCTGGCTTTGCCGGCTTCCTCCATGATCGCGCGGGTGTCGGCCAGGGTCTTCTCGGCGATCACGTTGAAGCTGCCGTAGTTGGAGCGGTCGGCCGGGATCTCGGTGTGCTTGACCCATTCGCCGTTGGCGAAGTCGAAGAAGTTGTCGCCGGCGGCGACAGCACGGTCCATGCCGGCGGCATCGAAGCCGAAGCTGCCCAGCTGCGGCTTGGCCGCCGCCGTCGCATCCGACGCGGACGGTGCCTGGCCTTCGGCCGCGGGCTGGGGGGCATCCTTGTTGCAGCCGCTGAGCGTGAGCGCAGCGCCGATGGCAAGCATCAGGAGGGAACGTTGCAGGACCATGGCAGATTCCGTGTTGGTGAAACCACCAAGTCTAGAGCGGGCGGAGTGTGACCGGGAATGCCCATTCTGGCCCTTGGCATCACCCGCCCATATCAAAGTCGCGCTTAATATCGTGAACCCGTCTTCACGCCGCCGTGGTTGTGCTGCATGCTGTCGTGCGTTTGATGCATGCCGTGTCTGGGGAGACAACAGCTGCGAGGGGACCACCGGTCAATGGTGTTCGCTTGCCGACTCCCCCGTCGCCAACTTTCCTGGAATGCCCGTGATACCTGTGTGCCGACTGCCGCTGCGTTGGATGTCTCCGTGAGCCGGGGCGCCGTGCACCCGTTGCGGGTGATCGCCATCGCCGGCACGGCGGTGGCGGTGTTGCTGGCGGTCGGGCTGGTGATGATGCTGTGGAACGACCGCAGCACCCGCATCGAGGGCGCGCAGCGGCAGAGCATGGCACTGGCCTCGGGCAGCGAGCGCCTGATGCGGGCACAGCTGGTCACCCTGGAGCGCGCCCTGCGCGGTACCGCCAACGACGGCCGCGAGTTCTACCGGCAGGTGCCGGACAAGGCGGTGCAGCTGCTGGAGGCCAACATCGCGGGCGTGCTGGCGCGCAACCGCGACCTGGCCTCGATCACCCTGGTGGACGACCAGGGCATGGCGTTGTCGCAGGGACAGGGCGATCCCACCCTGCACAGCTGGACGATCGCGCAGAACCGGCTGCTCAGCGGCGAGCTCTACATCGGCGCGCTGGAGGAACTGCCAGGCGGGCACTGGGTGGTGCGCACGGCACTGCCGATGCAGAACGGCCAGTGGCTGCTGGCGCGGGTACGGCTGGGCACCTTCCAGCAGGTGGTCAGCGGCCTGGACCTGGGCCGCGATGGCGTGGCGTCCATCGGCAACCGTTATGGCCAGCTGCTGGCGCACAGCCGTGACCCCGGCCTGGTGGGGCGGACGCTGCCGTCGCCGATGATCATCCTGCCGCAGTCGGCCTCGGTGATCCCGCGCGGGGTGGTCCACAGCCCGTCGGACGGGCAGAAGCGCATCGCCGCGGTGAGCGTGCCGCTGGACTACCCGCTCACCCTGTACACCGCGCTGTCCTACCGCGAGGTGATGGCGCGCTGGTACGTGTTCCTGTACGCAGCCACCGGCCTGTACCTGGTCTACCTGATCGGCTTCGGCTTCCTGATGGGGCGCCTGCGCCGCAGCGCCTCGCACGAGCAGCAGTTGAACGAGGAACTGCAGGCCGGCGCCGCCGAACTGGCGCTGGCGCATGAAGTGGGCAAGGTCGGCACCTGGTCGATCCGCGGCGACGGGCGGACCCTGCACTGGTCCGCGCTGACCCAGCAGATGCTGGGCCTGGAAGGGCGTTCATCCACCCTCCAGGCGCTGTACGCGCGCGTCCATGGCGAGGACGTGGCGGTGCTGCGCGAGGTGCTCGATGCCGCCGGCGAAGGGCAGGGGGCGGTCAACGCCACGTTCCGGCTGCTGTTGGCCGATGGCTCGTTCCGCTGGCTGTCGGCGCGTGGCGACCAGGTCCGTGACCGGCACGGCGGTGCCGCGCACCTGGCCGGCGCGGTGGTGGACATCAGCGAGCGGGTGCACGTGGAGGCCCGGGCGCAGGAGGCCGAGCGGCAGTTCCGGCTGGTGTTCGACCGCAACCCTGCGCCGTTCTGGATCTTCGACATGGTCAACCTGCGCTTTCTGGAGGTGAACCAGGCGGCGATCGACCAGTACGGCTACAGCCGCGAGGAGTTCCTGGGGATGTCGATCCTGGACATCCGCCCGCCCGAGGAATGGGACGAACTGCGCCAGACCATCCGCAGCATCAACAGTGGTGCGCCGCAGCAGCTGATCGCGCGCACCCACCACCGCAAGGACGGCAGCAGCTTCATGGTGGTCGCGCACAGTGCGCTGCTGGACTTCGCCGGGCGCAAGGCCTGCCTGGTGCTGGCCGAGGACGTCAGCCAGCGGCTGCGCTTCGAGAACGAGCTGGCGTACCGGGCCAGCCACCATTCCAGTACCGGCCTGTTGACCGTGCGCGCGCTGGGCGAGCGCCTGGACAGCGGTGCGCGCGGCTACACCATCGCCCACGTGCAGTTGCGCGGGCTGCAGATGATCACCGACACGCTGGGCCGCGAAGCCGGCGAGGACGCGCTGCGCGCGGTGTCGGTGCGGCTGGGGGGGCTGGCCGCACGCTATGGCCTGCTGGCGCACCAGCCGGCCGAGGATTTCGTCCTGGCCATCCTGGACCCGGCCGCCGCGCCCTTGGCGCTGGACGCACTGCAGGCGGCGGTGGCCGAACCGGTGCGTGGCCGCGACACCTTCCACCAACTCGAGGCCCGCATCGGCGTGGCCAGCTGCCCGCGCGACGGCGAACTGGCCGAGCAGGTCATCGGCCGCGCGGCGCAGGCCGCCCATGCCGCGCGTGAAGGCGGGCTGGCGCTGGCGCGCTTCAGCCAGGCCATGGCCACCCGCTACACCGAACGCCTGCAGCTGGCCGGGCGCATCCACGTGGCCATCGACCGCGACGAGTTCGAGCTGCATTTCCAGCCGATCCGGCATGCCGCCGATGGCAGCCCGGTGGCATTGGAGGCGCTGCTGCGCTGGCCGCAGCCCGATGGCAGCTACATCCCGCCCGGCGACTTCATCCAGCTGTGCGAGGACACCGGCCTGATCATCGCGCTCGGCCGCTGGGTCACCCGCGCCGCGGCGCGGGCGCAGCGGCAGCTGGCCGATGCCGGCTGGGGCGAGCTGTCGGTCGCGGTCAACGTGTCGGCGGTGCAGTTCTTCAACACCGACCTGGCCGGCGAGTTCACCCACGCGGTGGAGGAGTACGGCCTGCGCCGCGGCGCGTTGCAGATGGAACTGACCGAGAGCAGCCTGATGCGCAACCCGACCCAGGCGCTGCAGACCATGCAGCGCCTGCACGAGAAGGGCATCCACATCTCGCTGGACGACTTCGGCACCGGCTTCTCGTCGATGTCCTACCTGCAGCACCTGCCGCTGGACGCGCTGAAGATCGACCGCAGTTTCGTCTCCGACGTGGAGACCAACCCGCGTAATGCCGCCATCTGCCGTGCGCTGCTGTCGCTGGGCCACAGCATGGGCCTGTCGGTGATCGCCGAGGGCGTGGAGACCGAAGGGCAGTACCGCTGGTTGGCCGCGCATGGTTGTGACCAGGTGCAGGGCTACCTGCTGGGCCGGCCGATGGCGCTGGAGGCCCTGCTCGCCGCGCTCGGCGAGCCGGGTGACGCGGCCTGAGCGCCGGGGTCACGCCGGGCCCAGGCACTCCACCAGGTAGTCGATGAAGCTGCGCACCTTCGGTGCCAGGTGGCTGCGGCTGGCGTAGACCGCATGGATGCCGATCGGCGGCACGGTCCAGTCGCGCAGAATCGGTACCAGCTGGCCGCTGGCCAGCGCCGCGTCGATGATGAAGTCCGGTTGGGCGATGATGCCCATGCCGGCGATGGCTGCCTCGCGCAGCACCTCGCCGTTGTTGGCACGCATGCGCGGCACCACCGGGATGCTGACGTCCCCATGCGGCCCCTGCAGCGTCCAGGCGTCCCCGGTGTCCGAATAGCTGTAGGCCAGGCAGTCGTGCTCGGCCAGGGCCTGCGGCGTGGCCGGCTCGCCGCGCCGGGCCAGGTAGGACGGCGCCGCGCACAGGATGATCCGCGCCTGCGACAGGCGCCGGGCGATCAGCGAGGGTGAGGGCTGGCGGGTGATGCGGATGGCCAGATCGAAGCCTTCCTCGACCATGTCCACCAGGCGGTCGGACAGCGACAGGTCCAGTTCCACCTGCGGGTAGCGCGCGCTGTAACCGGGCAGTAGTGCCGCCAGGCGCGAGATGCCGTAGCTGACCGGCGCGTTGATGCGCAGCCGCCCGGCCGGCTGCAGGGCCTGCGCGCCGACCGAGGCTTCCAGCTCATCGAATTCGTTGAGCAGCTGCACACAGCGCTGGTAGTAGGTTGCCCCGGTGCTGGTCGGGCTGACCCGCCGGGTGGTGCGGTTGAGCAGGCGCGCGGACAGGCGCTTCTCCAACGCGGCGATCTGCCGGGTCACCGCTGCGGTGGACAGGTTCAGGGCATCGGCAGCGGCACTGAAGCCGTTGCGCTCCACGACCGCGACGAAGACCCGCATGGCATCGATGGTGTCCATTATTTCCATCCCTGCAATAAAACGTTGATGTCGAGGCTATTTGTTGCCCCTTTGCCGCGCAATAAGCTGCGTCCCAACTTCTGTTCTTCCCACGCCGGGAGCCTGCCATGAATCGCCTGCCTTCGTTGTTCATCTCCCACGGTTCGCCGATGACGGCGCTGCAGCCGGGGCAGGTGGGACCGCGCCTGGCCGAACTGGCGGCGGGCCTGCAGCGACCGCGCGCCATCGTCATGGCCTCGGCGCACTGGCTGGGCCGGGCGCCGCTGGTCTCGGCGGCCCCGCAGCCGGAAACCATCCATGACTTCGGCGGCTTCCCCGAGCCGCTGTACCAGCTGCAGTACCCGGCCCCGGGTGCGCCGGCACTGGCGCAGGAGGTGGCCCAGTGCCTGGCCGATGCCGGGTTGCAGCCGGGCATCGACCCGCGGCGCGGCCTGGACCACGGTGCCTGGGTGCCGCTGCGCTACCTGTACCCGCAGGCTGACATCCCGGTGCTGCAGGTCTCGATCCAGCCGATGCTCGGCCCGCAGCACCAGTTCGCGCTGGGCCGCGCGCTGGCACCGCTGCGCGAGCAGGACGTGCTGCTGATCGGCTCGGGCAGCATCACCCACAACCTGCATGACTGGCACAGCTACTCCGAGGCCAAGGAGGCCCCGTACGTGCGGCCGTTCATTGGATGGGTGGAGCAGAAGCTGGAGGCCGATGACCTGCCGGCCCTGTTCGATTACCGCCGCCAGGCCCCGTTCGCCGCACAGGCCCATCCGACCGACGAGCACCTGCTGCCGCTGTACTTCGCGATGGGTGCCGCCGGCGGTGACCAACTGGGCGCGCAACGCATCGATGCCGGCATCGACCAGGGTTTCCTGGCGATGGACATCTACCGTTTCGATGGGGCCGACGCGGCCGCGTAGGAGCGGTTTGGGGCGCGAGGTTCACCCTCGCTGCACCCGCGCGGGCATCGGTGATTGCACGCCGCACCGGCTTGGCGGCCAGGGCCGCTCCTGCGCAGTGTCGACGCCATGCTGCATTGCACATGGCTGTGATAGTTTTCCAAGGGTTAATCAACCGTCGCTGCCAGCGCCGGCAGCATGCTGCCGTGGTGGTGAATCCGTGGAACGGGCATGCACACGATCGAAGTCGTCCTGGCCATGCTGGTGGCCGTCGTCGCCAGCGGCTATCTGGTAAGAATCCTTCCCTTTTCCCTGCCGCTGCCGTTGGTGCAGATCGGCTTGGGGGCGTTGATCGCCGGGGTGTTCAAGCGTGGCCATGCGCTCGACCCGGAGATGTTCTTCCTGTTGTTCCTGCCGCCGCTGCTGTTCCTCGATGGCTGGCGCATTCCCAAGCAGGGCCTGTTCCGCGACAAGGGCGCGATCCTGGAGCTGGCCTTCGGCCTGGTGGTGTTCACCGTGGTCGGTGCCGGCCTGCTGATCCACTGGATGATCCCGACCATGCCGTTGGCGGTGGCCTTCGCGCTGGCGGCGATCATCTCCCCGACCGATCCGGTGGCGGTCAGTGCCATCGCCTCGCGCGTGCCCATCCCCAAGCGGCTGATGCACATCCTGGAAGGCGAGTCGCTGCTCAACGATGCCTCGGGCCTGGTCTGCTTCCGCTTCGCGGTGGCGGCGGTGATGACCGGTACGTTCTCGCTGGCGCAGGCCTCGCTGACCTTCCTGTGGGTGGCCTTCGCCGGCCTGGCCATCGGCGTGGCGGTGACCTGGAGCGTGTCCACCTTCCAGCGCTGGCTGTGGCGCGGCTTCGGCGAGGAGCCCGGTGCCGCCCTGCTGGTCAACCTGCTCATCCCGTTCGCCGCCTACCTGCTGGCCGAAGAGCTCAGCGCCTCCGGCATCCTGGCCGCGGTCGCGGCCGGCATCACCATGAGCTACGTCGAGCTGACCGGCCGCATCAGCGGCAGCATGCGCGTGCAGCGCAGCGCGGTCTGGAACATGGTGCAGTTCACCTTCAACGGCATCATGTTCGTGCTGCTGGGCGAGCAGTTGCCGGGCATCGTCGAGCGCGCGGTGGAGACCATGTCGGTCACCGGCCACCAGAGCCCGTGGTGGCTGCTGGTCTACGTGCTGGCGATCAACGCCATCCTGATCGCGATGCGCCTGGCCTTCGTGTGGCTGTCATTGCGCTGGAACCTGCTGCGCGCGCGCATGCGCGGCGAGAAGGGCACCAGCACGCCACTGCGCGTGGTGCTGGCGATGTCGGTGGCCGGCGTGCGCGGTGCGATCACCCTGGCCGGCGTGCTGACGCTGCCATTGATGATCCCCAGCGGCGCGCCCTTCCCGGCCCGTGACCTGGTGATCTTCCTGGCCGCGGCGGTGATCCTGGTGTCGTTGATCGCCGCCAGCCTGCTGTTGCCGCGCCTGCTGCGCGGGCTGGAGCTGCCCAAGGACGATACCTCGCGGCGCGAGGAAGACCTGGCCCGCAAGTCCTCGTCCAAGGCCGCGCTGGTGGCGGTGGAGCGGGCCCGCCAGGAACTGGCCGACGGCCAGCCCACCGGCAACGTGCAGCTGCTCAACGACGCGGCGGCGCGGGTCAGCCTGTTGTACCAGCGCAACCTGGACAAGGGCATCACCCCGGACGAAGACCCCGACAAGATCAAGCGCATGGAGCAGGCCTACCGCAGCCTGCGCTCGGCCGGGCTCAACGCCGAGCGCGAGGAATTGTTCCGGTTGACCCGGCGCGGGCAGATCTCCGATGAGATCTCGCGCAAGCTGATCCGCAACCTCGACCTGCTGGAAAGCCGCCAACGCGAATAGGCCGCTCCTGCCGGGAAATGCCGAAGGGCCGCGCGAGCGGCCCTTCGGTATCCCGCCGAACCGGTGGTCCCGGTATCAGGCGTTCTTCAGCTCAAGGAAGTACGGTTCCACCGCGCCCTTGATCTTCAGCGTCATCGGGTTGCCGCGACGGTCGCGGGCCTTGCCGGCCTGCACGCGGATCCAGCCTTCGCTGACCGAATACTCCTCCACGTCATCGCGCTCGATGCCGTTGAAGCGGACGCCAACACCGCGCTCGAGGGCGGCGGCATCATGGAACGGGCTTTGCGGGTTGACCGCCAGGTGATCGGGAGGGGTATCGCTCATGGCACTGATTCATTGACGGCCACCGTGGCCATCTTCCGTGCCACAGGATAACCGCTGGGCGCACGGACGGCTTCCGCCGCCGGGCGCGTGGCGGCAGAATGCGCGGCAAACACGCCGTGGAAGACCGCAATGCCCGACAACAGCGCCGATTACGAAGACGCCGACGAACTGCAACCCACCTTCGACGAGGATGACCATCCGGCGCGGGTCTGGAATCTGCTGTGGCTGATCAACCCCGGTGACGAGGACGCGGCGCTGCAGCAGTTCGATGCCTGGCGCGAAGCCCGTGCCGGTGCCGAGGACGATCCGTCCGATGAAAGCTGGCTGTGGGACCTGAAGGATGCCATCGACTGGCGCGCCGGCTTCTACGTGGACTGGAAGGACACCGACTCCTTCGTCGCGGCGCTGCAGGAGCTGGCCGCGCGCTGGAACCTGGGCATCGACTGGGGCGGCGACCTGGACGACGAGGATTTCGCCGAGGACCTGGATGTCCCGGCGCTGATGAGCATCGCCTACGACCGCCTGCGTGAGCACGGCTATTCGGTCTGGAACTGGAACACCGGCGGTGATGCCTATGCCGGCTGGATCGCGCTCAGCCGCGACGACGAGGCGATGATGGCGCTGTGCTCGTTGCTGGGCGTGGAAGTACGCCCGGGCAGCGACCCGTTCTGATCATCCACTAGGAGCGGCCTCGGCCGCGAAACCGGAAGGCCATCAGGTTGCCGATCAACCCGGCGGCGCGGTGCCACCGGCTTCGTGGCCGAGGCCGCGCCTGTCGATTTCGGCACTCGCCGTGCCTAGGGCTGGTACAGCGCCCGGGCGTTGGCGATCACCTGGCGCATCCGCGCGCGGTCGGTGTGGCGGGAAATCGGCTGCGCGCCCAGGGCGATGGCCTGCTCGCGCAGCGGCGCGGGCACGTCGTAGTGCACGCCGCTGGGCAAGTTCTGGAAGGCGCGGCGGGGAATCCCGAGCTGCTGCGCCAGCGCATGCAGCTCGGGCAGGGTGTCGGCCATCAGATGCGCCCAGCGCTCGCCGCGCCAGGGATGTACCGCATCGTCGATATAGACCGTCACGATCGGCCCGGGGCTCAGGCCTTGGGCTGTTCGTCGGCGTCGGCCGCCGGTGCATCGGCCTGCTCGGCCGCTTCGCTGGCTTCGGCCACGTCCGTGGCTTCCTCGCCCTCGACGCCTTCGAATTCGGCGACCAGGCCGGCCAGGTAGTCGTCGGCGGTCTTGCCTTCGTCGGCGGCCAGGTCGTCGATCATCTGCTGCAGCTGCGCGGAGTATTCCAGCGTGACCTTGCGGCCTTCCTTCTCCTGCACGTTGGCCAGGTGCTTGAGCATGGCCAGCATCGGCACCGGGTTATCGGCATTGCCCATGGTCTGGCCGCCGATGGCCAGCAGCCATTCGTTGCCCTGCAGGCCAATGGCCGCCACGACCTGGCCTTCTTCATTGACCAGCACGGCGTGGTTCTGGATCTGCTGCTGGGCGTTCAGGCGGGCGAACGGGCGGCGCGGGGCCTGCTTCTTGCGCTTGTCGCGCTTGGCTTTGGACTGCTTGGACATGGGCTCGGTAGAGAAGGAAAACAGCGGCCATTGTAGGCGCCCGGGCCGGCTCCTGCCTTGATGGGCGCCCTTTGGGCCGCCCCCGTGCTCGCCTTCGATGTGCAAAAGGGGGCAGAAATGGGGTGCGCGGGGATCGGCCGGAACCGCGTGGAATGCCCTCCCGCAGGCCCGGGATGCCCCCGGCTTCCTTACTCCACCGCAGGCGGCGTTACCGCAGTCACCGGCGCCGTACCGGGCGCAGGCACCGGCAGCGACTCGGTCTCGTTCAGGGCGGCGGCCTCGGCTTCCTTGGTCATCACCACGATGCTGATGCGACGGTTGATCGGGTTCTGCGGGTTGGCCTTGTCGAACAGTACCGAGGAGGACAGGCCGACCACGCGGGCGACCTTGGCCTCGTCCATGCCACCTTCGATCAGGATGCGGCGCGCGGCATTGGCACGGTCGGCGCTCAGTTCCCAGTTGCCATAACCCAGCTGCGTCGAGTACGCGGTGGTGTCGGTGTGGCCGGTGATGCTGATGCGGTTGGGCACCTGGTTGATGAAGTGCGACAACTCCAGCAGGATCGACCGCGTGTAGGGCATCAGCCGCGCGCTGCCGAGGTCGAACATCGGCCGGTTCTGCTGGTCCACGATCTGGATGCGCAGGCCCTCGGGGGTGATGTCCAGCAGCAACTGGTCCTTGAACGGTTCCAGCGCCTGGCTCTTGCTGATCGCTTCCTGCAGGTCCTGCTTCAGCGCCTCCAGCCGCTGACGCTCGCGCTCGCGTTCGGCCACCGGCGT
Organism: Stenotrophomonas sp. LARHCG68; assembly: GCF_052871705.1. Lineage (NCBI taxonomy): Bacteria > Pseudomonadati > Pseudomonadota > Gammaproteobacteria > Lysobacterales > Lysobacteraceae > Stenotrophomonas > Stenotrophomonas sp. LARHCG68. Next base: position 211,802 of record NZ_JBIXJV010000001.1, read on the forward strand.
CGCCATCGCTTCCTGCTTGTTCTGGAACGGGTCGTTGCTGTTGCCGCGCGAGATGTCGGTGGCACCGCCGAGCTTGATCATCGACGTGCTCGCACCGCCCGGCCCGGCCATGCCCGGGGCCGGCGTGCTGCTGGTGCCGCTCAACGGGCTGGGGTTGCGGAAGTACTCGGAAATGGCCGCGCGCTCGGGCTTGCTGGTGCTGCCCATCAGCCACATCACCAGGAAGAAGGCCATCATCGCGGTAACGAAGTCGGCGTAGGCCACCTTCCAGGAGCCGCCGTGATGGCCGCCGCCCTGGACCTTCTTGACCCGGCGCACGATCACCGTGGGCTTGGTATCGCTCATCGTGGCTGCCTTACTTGACCGACTTCAGGTGCTGCTCGAACTCGCTGAAGCCCGGGCGCAGTGCCGAGGGCACGGTCTTGCGCGCGAACTCCAGCGCGATCTTCGGGTTGTAGCCGCGCAGGCAGGCCAGCAGTGCGGTCTTGACCGACTCGTAGATGCGCGCGTCCTGTTCGGCGCGTGCTTCCACCGCCGCCGCCAGCGGGCCGATGAAGCCGTAGCCGAGCAGGATGCCGAGGAAGGTGCCGACCAGCGCGCCGGCCACGTGGGCGCCGACTTCCTTGATGTCACCGCCGATCGAACCCATGGTGATCACGATGCCCAGCACCGCGGCGACGATGCCGAAGCCGGGCAGGCCATCGGCCACCTTGTTGAGAACGTGCGCCGGCTCGATGGCCTCGTGGTGGTGTTTTTCCAGCTCCAGTTCCAGCAGTGGCTCGAGCTCGTGCGGCTCGATGTTGGAGCCGATCATCAGGCGCAGGCAGTCGGTGATGAAGTCCATCAGGTGGTGGTCGGCCAGCACCTTGGGATAGTTGGCGAACACCGGGCTTTCCTGCGGTCGCTCGACGTGGTCCTCCAGCGCCATGAAGCCTTCGCGGCGGGCCTTGTTGAGCAGTTCGTACAGCAGGCTGAGCACGTCCAGGTAGTCCTGGCGCTTGTACTGCGGGCCCTTGAAGACGCCGACCACGGCCTTGAGCGTCTGCTTGACGGTCTTGACCGGCGTGCCGACCAGGAACGCGCCCAGCGCCGCGCCGCCGATGATGACCAGCTCGTAAGGCTGCCACAGCGCGCCCAGGCGGCCGTGCGCGCCGACGTAGCCGCCGAGCACGCTGATGATGACGATGAGCAGGCCAACGAGGATGAGCATGGTGCGGGCACGGGGAAGGGGATATCCCGTTGTCGGCACGCTCGCCGGATTCTGTAGGCGCGGGCTTGGCCGCGACGCAGGGCGTGCGTGCAGGCGGCCAGGCGCCGCCATGCCCCCGGCATCGCTCGGCGCGATGGCTCAGCGCGCCGGTTCGGCCTCGGCGCCACCGCGCTGCAGCGGGTCGGGGTAGGGCTGGCCCTGGTCGACGAAGCCCAGCGACACCGAGTTCAGGCAGTGCCGCTCGAAGGTCGGCGGCGGGCCGTCCGGGAACACATGGCCCAGGTGGCTGCCGCAGCGGGCGCAGACGATCTCGGTGCGCACCATGCCGTGGCTGGTATCGCGGATCTCGCCGACATGGGCCGGGTCGAACGGGGCGAAGAAGCTGGGCCAGCCGGTGCCGGAGTCGAACTTGGTGCTGGAGCGGAACAACGGCAGCGCGCACAGCCGGCAGCAGTAGACGCCCTGGCGCTTGTTGTCCAGGAACACGCCGCAGAACGGCGCCTCGGTGCCGTGCTGCAGCAGCACGCGCTTTTCCTCCTCGCTCAGGCCAGCGATGAGGGCATCACGCTGTGCAGCGCTGGGGGGTGTCAGGTCGAAAGCGGTCATGGCGAGGAATCCGTGGGGCAGGGAACCATGGTGGTGGCCGGTTCATCGCCATGCAAGTCGAATGGGTGCATGCTTCGAGCCGGATACAGACAGGGACGGGTGATGTTCCGCACGACCACGGTATTGCTTGTCGCATTGCTCCTGCCGGTGACGGCGCTGGCCCAGTTGCAGGCCCCGGCCTCGCCGACCGCCACGCGGCCGGTGAGCCTTCCGGGTTCGCCACCGCCGACCTCACCGACGGCCACCCGCCCGTCGAGCGTGCCGCCGCCTACCCGCGACGACGCGCAGCGCGAGGACCCGCAACCGCGGGTGCCACCGCCGCCACGACCGACCAAGCCGCCGACCAAACCGCCGATCAAGCCGGTGACCCCGCCACCGCCGATGCGCCCGATCTACGACAGCAAGGGCCAGCGGGTCGAAGGCATGCGCCAGGCCGGGCCGAACCGGGTCTTCGACCCGCGGACGGGGCGATACCACACCACCGAGCCGAGCGGCGTCGGCCAGCGCATCGTGCCGCCGCCGGCCGGAGCAACGCCGCAGAGGTGACGTGTGTTTTCCATGCGTGAAAGGGCCTCTCCCCAGCCCTCCCCTTTGCTGCACGAAAGGGAGCAGGTGGACAGTCCGGGGCTCCGTGCTCCCTGCAGCGCGCCTGACTGCGCCTGCCTTGCGCCGAAGGCGTAGGGGAGAGGGACTTCTGCCATCGGCCACTCACTCATCAATCGGCAGCGACAAGGTCTCCTTCACCTCTTCCATCACGATGTAGCTCTTGGATTCGCGCACGTGCGGCATGGTCAGCAGGGTGCTGCCCAGCAGCTTGCGGTAGGAGGCCATTTCGTTGATGCGGGCCTTGAGCAGGTAGTCGAAGTCGCCCGATACTAGGTGGCACTCCAGCACGTTGGGCAGTTTGAGCGCGGCGCGGCGGAACTCCTCGAAGATGTCGCCGGACTTGTAGGCCAGGCTGATCTCCACGAATACCAGCAGGCTGGCCTTCACGAACTGTGGATCGAGCCGGGCGTAGTACCCGGTGATCACCCCTTCGCGTTCCAGGCGGCGCACCCGGTCGGTGCAGGGCGTGGTCGACAGCCCCACCCGTTCGCCCAGTTCGGTGAAGGAAATACGGCCTTCCTGCTGCAGGATGCGCAGGATCCTGCGGTCGATCTTGTCCAGTTCGCGGCTGCGCGTGGCCATCGGGATTCTGCTTTTGATGGACGAAACAAGAAATTACCCTGCATCGGCCAATCAATACAGGGAAAAGTTCTGGAAGGACCTGAATATACTGCGCCGTTTCCAGTGCCTGCCCACTCCCGGGCAGGAAATGATCGGGTCAGGAGAGGGCAATGCGAGTTCTGGTGCTTGGCAGCGGTGTGATCGGCACGACCAGTGCCTGGTATCTGCGGCAGGCCGGCTATGACGTCACCGTGGTCGACCGGCAGCCGGGCCCGGCGCTGGAGACCAGCTTTGCCAACGCCGGCCAGCTGTCCTTTGGCTACACCTCGCCCTGGGCCGCCCCGGGCGTGCCGTTCAAGGCCATCAAGTGGCTGTTCGAGGAACACGCGCCGCTGGCGATCCGCCCCACCGCCGACCTGAACCAGTACCGCTGGCTGTGGCAGATGCTGCGCAACTGCACCGCGGCCCGCTACGCGGTGAACAAGGCGCGCATGGTGCGGGTGTCCGACTACAGCCGCGACTGCATCAACGAACTGCGCGCGGCCACCGGCATCGACTATGAAGGCCGCCAGCTCGGCACCACCCAGCTGTTCCGCACCCAGCAGCAGCTCGACGCCGCCGCCCAGGACATCGAGGTGCTGCGCCAGTACGGCGTGCCGTACGAGGTGTTGGACCGCCAGGGCATCGCCCGCGTGGAGCCGGCGCTGGCCAGCAAGACCGACCTGCTGGTCGGCGCGCTGCGCCTGCCCGAGGATCAGACCGGCGACTGCCAGCTGTTCACCCGCAAGCTGGCGGCGCTGGCCGCCGATGCGGGCGTGGAGTTCCGCTTCGACCAGGACATCAGCGCGATCCAGGGCGACGGCGACCGCATCACCGGTGTGCGCGTCAACGGCGCGCTGGAAACCGCCGACCAGTACGTGCTGGCGCTGGGCAGTTACTCGCCGCAGCTGCTGGCGCCGCTGGGGATGCGCCTGCCGGTCTACCCGCTGAAGGGCTATTCGCTGACCCTGCCCATCACCGATGCGGCGATGGCACCGAACTCGACCATCCTGGACGAGAGCTACAAGATCGCCATCACCCGCTTCGAGGACCGCATCCGCGTCGGCGGCATGGCCGAGGTGGCCGGCTTCGACCTGTCGCTGGAGGCGCGTCGCCGCGCCACGCTGGAGAAGGTGGTCAACGACCTGTACCCGCAGGGCGGCGACCTGTCCAAGGCCACGTTCTGGACCGGCCTGCGCCCGGCCACGCCGGACGGCACCCCGGTGATCGGCGCCACGCCGTACCGCAACCTGTTCCTCAACACCGGCCACGGCACGCTGGGCTGGACCATGGCCGCCGGCTCGGGCCGTTACCTGGCCGACCTGATGAGCGGCAGGACGCCGCAGATCAGCAGCGAAGGCCTGGACATCTTCCGCTACGGCAAGGGGCAGCACTGATGCGCCCGGCACAGGCACTGATCGACCTGGAGGCGTTGCGCCACAACTACCGGCTGGCCCGCCAGCTGGGGGGCGGCAAGGCCTTGGCGATCATCAAGGCCGACGCCTACGGCCACGGTGCGGTGACCTGCGCACGCGCGCTGCAGGACGAGGCCGACGGTTTCGGCGTGGCCTGCATCGAGGAAGCGCTGGAGCTGCGCCAGGCCGGCATCCGCGGGCCGATCCTGCTGATGGAAGGCTTCTTCGATGCGGCCGAGTTGCCGCTGATCGTCGAGCATGACCTGTGGACGGTGGTGTCCTCGTCGTGGCAGCTGGAGGCGGTGGAAGCCTTCCGCACCGATGCCACGCTGCACATCTGGCTGAAGCTGGACAGCGGCATGCACCGGTTGGGGTTGTCGCCGGATCAGTTCCGCGATGCGCACGCGCGCCTGAGCGCGCTGCCCACCGTGGGACCGCTGGTGATGATGAGCCACCTGGCGCGCGCCGACGAACTGGACAGCAACCGCACCCGCGAGCAGTTGGACGTGTTCCAGCACGCCATCGCCGGCCTGGCCGGTGAGACCAGCCTGTGCAATTCGCCGGCGCTGCTGGGCTGGCCGGACGTGCGCAGCGACTGGGTGCGCCCGGGCCTGATGCTGTACGGCGCCGATCCGCTGTACCCGCAGCCCAGCCCGCACGCGGCGCAGCTGCGCCCAGTGATGACGTTGCAATCGCGGGTCATCGCGGTGCGCGAGCTGGGTGTCGGTGAGCCGCTGGGCTACGGCGCGCGGTTCATCGCCCAGCGCCCGACCCGCGTCGGCGTGGTGGCGATGGGCTATGCCGATGGCTACCCGCAGTTCGCGCCCAATGGCACGCCGGTGTTGATCGATGGCGTGCCCGGTCAACTGATCGGCCGCGTGTCGATGGACATGCTCACCATCGACCTCACCGACCACCCGCAGGCGGGCCACGGCAGCATCGTGCAGCTGTGGGGCAATGCGCCGACCATTTCCGAGCTGGCCCCGCGCTGCAACACCAGCGCCTACCGCTTGCCGTGCAGCCTCAAGCGCACCCCGCGCGTCTACCTGAGCGAGTAAGCCGCGCCGCCGGCCACCCATGCAGAAGGGCCGCATGCGCGGCCCTTCCTGGAAATGCCCGGTTCGGGTGGAGTTACAGCCCGGCGGTCTTGCGTTCCGGTTGCAGCTCGCGGCGCAGCCAATCGTCGAGCAGGCGCTTCTCGTAACGCAGCGGATCGGTGTTGCTGGGCAGGCTGCTGTTGAACAGGTAACCGGTGTCCGACAGCCGGCGCTCGCCCTGGTCGATCACCTGGCCATTGGCATCGGTCAGGGTGAACTGCAGGTTGATGCGCGGCGGGTAGATGTCACGCAGGAAGCGCACGTCGTCCATCTGCGGCCCATGCCATGGCTCGTAGTCACCGGCACGCTTGATGTCGGTGATGGTCACGTCCAGTTTCTGTCCTTCGGGCAGGCGCTTGTCGGCCTGCTTGCGCAGGTGTTCGGCCAGGGTCACCACCCAGTCGCCGCGCTGGGCTTCCCAGCGGTTGCGGCTGTTGCGCAGCTCGGTGAACTGGGCCGGGTCGGTCCACTGCACCTGCACCGTACCTTCGGTGGGCAGGGCACGCGGGGCCTCCGGGTCGGACACGTTGCGCGGCTTGGCATGGGCACCGGCAACCGCCAGCAGGCAGGCCAGGCCAAGTCCGGTGACGGTCAGGGTTCTCATGGCACGTACTCCGGTGGGTTGGGATGGACCAAGTGTGATCGGGGTTGGGAGAGCCGGCAATGAACGCTGTCAACCTGCCAGCCCCGGATTGCGTGATGGTTCATCATCACGTCCTGTGGATCGCCCGCTGCGCAGACTGCAGCAGCGCCGCCGCCAGCCCGAGTACGCCCCCCGAACGCCCCGCCGATGCTCCCCTTCGACCACGAAATCCGCCGCCCGCTTCCCAACCTGCCTGACCTGGACCTGGAGAATGCCTCCGTGTACCGGGAGGTGTTCGATGCGGTGGGAACCGGCTTCTGCGTGATCGAGCTGCTGTTCGAGAACGAGGAGGCCGTCGATTTCCGTTACCTGAAGGTCAACCGCGCGTTCGAGCGCATCACCGGCCTGGCCGAGGTGACCGGCCGGCGCGTGCGTGAAGTGCTGCCGGGGGTGGAGCCGTACTGGTTCCAGTTGTTCGGCCACGTGGTGCGTGAAGGGCGGATGGTGCAGTTCGAGCGCGAGGTGCGCGAGCTCGGCCGCTGGTACTCGGTGGAGGCCGTGCGCGTTGGCGCGCCGGAGCAATGCCGGGTGGCGATGCTGTTCTTCGACATCTCCGAGGCCAAGCGGGTGGAAACCGAGCTGGCCGAGAGCGAGGCGCGCTTCAGCGCGCTGGCCGACGGCCTGCCGATGCCGGTCTGGGTGCTGGATGACCTGGGCCAGGTACGTTTCGTCAACGCCGCCTTCGGCACCTACTTCGGCCTGGCCCCGGACGTGGACATCGGCCCCGGGCATTGGCAGAAGCTGCTGCATCCCGACGACCTGGCGCCGTTCGGATACGAACTCGAAGCGGCCCTGGCCGAGCGCCGCGAGCTGCACATGAGCGTGCGCGTGCGCCGCCACGACGGGCAATGGCGCTGGCTGGAGATGAATGCCGTGCCGCGATTCTCCCCGGACGGCCGCTTCATCGGCCTGGCCGGCAACAGCCCGGACGTCACCGAGCGCCGCGAGATCGACATGGCGCGCGAGGAACTGCTCGCCGCCGAGCGTGCCGCGCGCAACGCCGCCGAAGGCACCGCGCGGATGAAGGATGAATTCCTGGCCACGCTGTCGCATGAACTGCGCACGCCGTTGACCACGGTGCTGGGCTGGAGCGAGCTGCTGCTGCAGCGCATGGACGCCGACCACCCGATGCGCAAGGGGCTGGAGGTGATCGCCAGCAGCGCGATGACGCAGAAGCACCTGATGTCGGACATGCTCGACCTGAGCAGCATGCTGCTGGGCAAGGTGCAGCTGGAAGTGGAGGTGCTGGACCTGGCCGAGCAGGTGCGCGAGACCGTCCGCGCGCAGGAGCTGGTGGCCGAAGGCAAGGCGCAGGAGCTGACCCTGTCGCTGCCCGAGCACCCCTGCCAGGTGCTGGGCGATGCCACCCGCATCCGCCAGATCCTCTCCAACCTGCTCTCCAACGCGATCAAGTTCACCGCCGTCGAAGGCCATATCCACATCCGCGTGCTGCGCGACGGCGAGCATTACGAAGTACGGGTCAGCGATGACGGCGACGGCATCGCGCCAGAGTTCCTCCAGCAGCTGTTCAGCCGCTTCAGCCAGGCCGATGGCACCACCACCCGGCGCCATGGCGGGCTCGGGCTGGGCCTGGCCATCGTCCAGCAGCTGACCGAACTGCATGGCGGCACGGTGTCGGCCGAGAGTGCCGGCGAGGGCCGTGGTGCCACCTTCCGGCTGCGGCTGCCGGTCCATCGCGCCCGCGAGGCGGAGGGACGACCGCGGCGCAAGGTGCAGCGTGGCCCGATCGGCGCACAGGTGGTGGCCGCGCACGCGCTGGCCGGGCTGCGCATGCTCGCGGTCGAGGACCAGCCGGACATGCTGGTCTACCTCAAGCGCCTGCTGGAGGAGCAGGGTGCCTCGGTGGTGGCCGTCAGCAGCGCCGCCGAAGCGCTGGAACTGCTGGGCATGGGTGGCCATGCGGCCTTCGATGTGCTGATCAGCGACATCGGCATGCCCGGCATGGACGGCTACGGGCTGGTCACCACCCTGCGCGAGACGCTGGGCATCGGCGGGGCCGAACTGCCGGCGGTGGCGGTGACCGCGCTGGCCCGCGAGGACGACCGGCGCCGTGCGTTCTTGGCCGGCTTCCAGGGCCATATCGCCAAGCCGTACAGCGTGGCCCAGCTGGTGGGCGCCATCCGCGATGCCCGCTTGCCGCGCTGAATCTTTGCGCCGGTTTCACGCGCCGCCCCGCTAATGTGATGGCGAGCACTCTTGGACGCTCGCATGGCCCTCTACGCGCCCCACGTCTATTCCGACCCGCTGACCATTGCCGCGCTTGAAACCCTGGCGGGGGAACTGCCGGGGCAGGCGCGGGTGATGCTGGTGCTCAAGGACGGCAGCCGGGTCGCCGGCACAGTGGTGATGCGGCCTTGCCTGCAGCACTTTTCCGACCCGGCCGAGCAGGCCGGGGTCAACGCCATGGTGCGCCTGGACGACCTGGCGCGGATCTCCCAGCAGCACGTGATCTGGCTGGACAGCGTCCGCCAGGTGCTGCGGCTGGGCGAGCCGGGGCCGGGCGAGGTCCTGTAGCGTTGCGGTGGGCCGGGGCCAAGCCCCGGTAGAATGGACGGCCCGTTCCAAGAAGTACCGGCATGCCCGCCCTGCAAGACGCCCCGCTGCAAACCCTGTTCCTGCCCTTTTCCCATGCCGGCCTGCGTTGGCCGGCCGGTCCGGTGTTGTTCCTGCGCGCCCGCGATGGCTGGCCGCTGCGCGAGCACGCCGCGCCGGGGCAACTGGTCTGCGCGCAGAGCTTCCGCCCGTTCGCCGACGCGCTGGGGCGCAGTGGCTGGCAGGTGGTGGACGAGGACGCGCTGGACGCCGACGACACGCGTTATGCGCTGGTGCTGGTGCTGCCGCCGCGCCAGCGTGATGAGGCCCGCGCGCTGTTCGCCCGTGCGCTGTCGTCGTTGGCACCGGGCGGCATCGTGGTTGCCTGCCAGTCCAACAACGAGGGCGCGCGCTCGGGCGAGAGCGACCTGCAGCAGCTGGCCGGGCTGGGCGGCAAGTTGACCAAGAACCACTGCCGCACCTACTGGACCGCGCCGGCCGATGGCCGTCACGACGAAGCCCTGCGCAAGCGCTGGGCGGCACTGGACGCGCCGCGCGGCATCGTCGATGGGCGCTTCCAGAGCCGGCCTGGCGTGTTCGCCTGGGACCGCATCGACCCGGCCTCGGCGCTGCTGGTCGAACAGCTGCCGGCCGACCTGGCCGGGCGTGGCGCCGACCTCGGCGCTGGCTGGGGGTATCTGTCGGCCGAAGTGCTGGCACGCTGCCCCAAGGTCACCGCGCTGGACCTGTACGAAGCCGAGTCACGCGCGCTGGCGCTGGCCCGCCGCAACCTGGCCGGCAGCAGCGCCAAGCTGGACTTCCGCTGGCATGACGTCACCGCCGGCATCGACGGCCGCTACGACTTCGTCGTTTCCAACCCGCCATTCCACACCCCGGCGCGCGAAGACCGCCCCGACATCGGCCAGCGCTTCATCGCCGTGGCCGCGCAGGCACTGCGCCCGGGCGGGCAGCTGTTCATGGTGGCCAACCGCCACCTGCCGTACGAGCAGATCCTCAACGAGAGCTTCGGCCAGGTACGCGTGGCGGCCGAGCGCGATGGCTTCAAGGTGATCGTCGGCACCCGCGGGGGCCGCGCATGAAGCTGGTCAAGCACATCGCCAACCTTGGCTACGGCAGCCGCAAGCAGGTGCAGGGGATGTTCCGCGAAGGCCGCATCACCGACGCCGACGGCGAGGTGCTGTATGCCGACGACAAGGTTGAGCACGACGCCATCCGCGTCGACGGCGAACCGCTGGACCCGCCGCCCGGGCTGGCGCTGATGCTGTACAAGCCGACCGGCTACACCTGCTCGACCAAGGACCAGGGGCGGTTGGTCTACGACCTGCTGCCCGAGCGTTTCCGCGACCGCGACCCGGTGCTGTCCAGCGTCGGCCGCCTCGACCGCGATACCTCCGGCCTGCTGCTGATGACCGACGACGGCCAGCTGCTGCACCGCATCGTTTCGCCCAAGGCACGCCTGGACAAGGTCTACGTCGCCGAGCTGGCGCAGGACCTGCGCGGTGACGAGGCGGCGCAGTTCGCCAGCGGCACGCTGCTGCTGGAATCGGACGACAAGCCGCTGCTGCCGGCCGAACTGGAGGTGCTGGGCCCGCGCCAGGTGCGCCTGACCCTGCACGAAGGCCGCTACCACCAGGTGCGGCGCATGTTCGCCGCGGTCGGCAACCACGTGCAGGCGCTGCAGCGGGTGCGCATTGGCGGCCTGGACCTGGGCCAGCTGCAGCCGGGGCAATGGCGGCAACTGCAGGCCGCCGATCTGGAGACCCTGTTCGGAGCGGCCCAGTGAACCTGATGACGGGGCTGCCGGCACGTCCACAGGCGGTGATCTTCGACATGGACGGTCTGATGCTGGACAGCGAACGCGCGCTGCTCGGTTGCCTGGAACAGACCGCGCGCGCGCATGGCTACGAGGTGCCGCGCGCCCTGCTGCTGTCGCTGGTGGGCTCGGCCGATGCGGTTACCCGCCGCAGGCTGGGCGATGCACTGGGGGTGGAGCGCACCGACGCGCTGCTGGCCGATTCCTATGCCCGTTACGACGGCATCGTCGAAGCCGGCGTGCCGTTGCGCCCAGGCATCCTCGAACTGCTGAAGCTGCTGGACGCGCACCAGGTGCCGCGCGCGGTCGCCACCGCCACCCGCACGCCGTTGGCGCAGCGCAAACTGGAAGCGGCTGGCCTGCTGGCGTATTTCCAGGCCGTGGCCACCAGCACCGAAGTGGCCCATTCCAAGCCGGCACCGGACATCTACCTGCTCGCCGCGGCGCGGCTGGGCGTGGCACCGCAGCATTGCCTGGCGCTGGAAGATTCGCCGACCGGCGTGCGCGCGGCGCTGGCGGCGGGCATGACCACCATCCAGATTCCCGACCTGCTCGAGCCGGACGACGACGTCCGCGCACTGGGCCACCGCATCACCGGCTCGCTGCACGACGTGCACCAGATGCTGCAACCCTGGCTGGGCTGAACCCGGCCACGTTCCCTCACGGCAGCGCGGGCAAGCGGTTCGCCCGGTGACCCTCCCGCAGGCCGGGATGCAATCCCGGCGCCATGCAACGCACGTGGGTTTCAGTGCGGCTTTTCGCCCGACAACAACCGCTCCCAGCCGTCCACGCCCAGCTTGTCCAGCGTGGCGATGTTGCGTTCCACGATCACGTCCGGGTCGGGGAAGGCCGCCACCGCGCGCTCCACGCTGTCTTCGCGCAGCAGGTGCAGGATCGGGTAGGGCGCGCGGTTGGTGTAGTTGCTGACGTCGTCCGGAGCCACGCCCTCGAACTGGTACTGCGGATGGAAGCTGGCCACCTGCAGGATGCCCGGCAGGTCCAGCGCTTCCAGCACCGCGTCGGCGTTGTCGAGGAAGTCGTTGTACTCCAGGAAATCGGTCAGCACGTCCGGATGGATGATCAGCGTCGTGTCGATCTGCTCGGCCGGGGTGTCGCGCAGCAGCACCAGCTCCTCGGCGAGTTCTTCCAGCAGTGCCTCGGGCGTGGTCGCATCGCTGAGCACGAAGCGCACCTGCTGCTTGACGTACACCGCCTTGGCGAACGGGCACAGGTTCAGGCCGATCACCGCCTTCTCCAGCCAGTTCCGGGTAACAGCGATGGGATCGGGGGCAAGGTGGTCGGTGAAGTCGGTCATGGCAGGCCCTTTGGGCTGGCTGGGGGGCCGATTGTAGAGGTTCCGGCACACCTGCTGTCCCGCAATGAAACACCCGCAAGTCCCGTAATGGCGGCCTGCGCGGGCATCTGCGTGATTGTCGGGCACGGCCAATAGCCAACGCCGGGGTGGGGGTATCCAATGCATCGCAAGCGATGCGTGGAGCGTGTGTGATGAGCGTACAGACCTTCCTGCCGGCCGCACTCTGGTCGGGCAAGCAGTTCGTCGGGCAGTGTCGGGACGGACGCATCCTGCACGAGGTACGCGAGCCGGCGACCGGGCGTGCCCTGGGCCAGGTGGCGATGGCCTCGCCCGAGCAGATCGCCGAGTCGGCGGCGCGGGCCGCGCACGTGCAGCGTGCATGGGCCGATGCCGGGCACGAAGTGCGCGCAGGTGTGCTGCGTCGTGCCGCCGTGCTGGCCGAAACCCATTCCGGCGAGATCGTTGACTGGCTGGTGCGCGAGGGCGGGTCGACGCGGCTCAAGGCCGGCTCCGAGCTGAAGGTGGTTGTCCGCGTGCTGCACGAGGCGACGGCATTGCCCTCCCGTGCCGTTGGCGAGGTGCTGCCGTCGCAGCCGGGGCGGTTGAGCCTGGCGCGGCGGCGCCCGCTGGGCGTGGTCGGGGTGATCTCGCCGTTCAACTTCCCGCTGTACCTGGCCCTGCGCGCGGTCGCGCCGGCCTTGGCGCTGGGCAATGCGGTGGTGCTCAAGCCGGACCCGCGCACCGCCGTGTGCGGTGGGCTGGTGATCGCCCGCCTGTTCGAACTGGCCGGCCTGCCGGAAGGCGTGCTGCATGTCCTGCCCGGGGATGGCGCCGCCGGTGCGGCGCTCAGCCGTGACCCGCACGTGCGGATGATCCAGTTCACCGGGTCCACCGCCGCCGGGCGCAAGGTCGGCGAAACCGCGGGCCAGCACCTGAAGAAGGTGTCGCTGGAACTGGGCGGGAAAAACACTCTGATCATCCTGGACGACGCCGACATCGACCTGGCCGTGGCCAACACCGCCTGGGGCGCGTACCTGCACCAGGGCCAGATCTGCATGGCGACCGGGCGCGTGCTGGTGCAGCGTGGCCTGTACGCGGCGTTCGTGGAAAAGCTGGTGGCCAGGGCAAAGCAGCTGAAGGTGGGTGACCCCGCGCAGGAGGACGTCGCACTGGGGCCGCTGATCAACGCGCAGCAACGCGACCACGCCATCGGCATCGTCAACGCCGCGCGCGCGGCCGGCGCCACGCTGGCGGCCGGCGGTACGTTCCACGACCTGTTCTTCGCGCCGACCGTGTTGGCCAACGTGGGCCGTGACAATCCCGCGTTCGGCGAGGAGATCTTCGGCCCGGTGGCAGTGGTGGTGCCCTTCGACAGCGACGATGAAGCGGTCGAACTGGCCAATGACACGCCCTACGGCCTGTCGATGGGCGTGATCAGCGCCAACGTCGGGCGTGCCTTGAAGCTCGGCGAGCGCCTGCATGCCGGCCTGTTGCACATCAACGACCAGACCGTGAACGACGAGGTGCTCAACCCGTTCGGGGGCGTGGGCATCTCGGGCAACGGCACCAGCATTGGTGGCCCGGCCAACCTCGACGAGTTCACCCAGTGGCAGTGGCTGACGATCAAGGCCGATGCCCCTGCCTATCCGCTGTAAGCCAGGAGACCGGCATGAATGCGATTGATGCAACGCGCGAGATCACCGTGGCAGTGGTGCGCGGCAAGGAACAACCCTTCCATATCGAGCAGGCGCGTATCCGCGGCCCGCGCAGCGACGAGGTGCTGGTACGGATCGTGGCGACGGGCCTGTGCCACACCGACCTGATCGTGCGCGACCAGTACTACCCGGTGCCGTTGCCGATCGTGCTTGGCCACGAAGGCGCGGGGGTGATCGAAGCGATTGGCCCGGAAGTGAAGGGGCTCGCGGTGGGGGACCACGTGGTGCTGGCCTACGGTGCCTGCGGGCATTGCAAGCCGTGCAGCAGCGGCCACGGCGCGTACTGCGTCGACTTCTATGCGCAGAATTTCGGCGGCGCCGCGGCCGATGGTTCCAACGCGCTGGAGGACGCCCACGGCGCCCCGCTGCACGACCACTTCTTCGCCCAGTCCTCCTTCGCCACCTATGCCCTGGCGCGCGAGAACAACGCGGTGAAGGTGCCCGACGACGCACCGCTGGAACTGCTGGGGCCGTTGGGCTGTGGCATCCAGACCGGTGCCGGGGCGGTCATCAACTCGATGAAGGTCACGCCCGGCAGCAGTTTCGCCGTCTACGGCGCCGGTGCGGTCGGCTTGAGCGCGGTGATGGCCGCGCACGTGGCGGGTGCGGCCGTCATCATCGCCGTGGACGTGGTGCCGTCGCGGCTGGCGCTGGCGCGGGAACTGGGCGCCACCCATGTCATCGACAGCCACACGCAGGACATCGTCGCGGCGGTGCAGCAGATCAGCCCCGGCGGCGTGGACTACGCGCTGGAATCCACCGGCCGCGCCGACGTGCTGGAGCAGGGCGTCACCGCCTTGGCCAAGCTCGGCGTGATCGGCGTGGTCGGTGCTTCGAAGATGGGCACCCAGGCCAGCTTCGACGTCAACAATCTGCTGATGGGCGGGCGTAGCATCCGTGGCGTGGTCGAAGGCGACAGCGTGCCGCAGGTGTTCATCCCGCAACTGGTGCAGTTGTACCTGCAGGGGCGCTTTCCGTTCGACCGGCTGGTGACATTCTACCCGCTGGCGCAGATCAACCAGGCGGCCGAGGACAGCCGCCGTGGCATCACGCTCAAGCCGATCCTGCGCATCGGCGGCTGAAGGCGGGACGAGGTGTCGGGAATGCACACAACGCGGGCAGGCCGCCGCCGCGCCCAGCCGCAGGAGTCGCCGTGATGACCGGGATCATCCAGGAGCGCCAGCAACAGCTGGCCCATGCGCGCCACGCGTTCGCCGAAGGCGGACCGCTGCCCGTCCACCTGCTGCCGCCCCCGCTGCTGCGCTCGTGGCAACGCTCGCGGCAGGCCGGCATCGCGCCGCGCGAGGCCCCGCTGCTGCAGCCGCGCATCGCCCGTCCACCACCGCCGGAGCACCCGGACGACCGGCGCCTGGCACGCTGCGTGCAGCATGAACTGGACCGGCTGTGGGCCGCGTTCGGCGGCCGCCACTGGACCCTGTTCTGCGTGAATGCACAGGGATGGATCGTGGCCCAGCGCGAGCACGGCCTGACCGATTCGCCGCTGCTGCGCTCGATCCAGCTCGGCCGGCGGCTGCGCGAGTCGCACCTGGGCACCACCGCCCCCAGCTGCGCGCTGGCCGATGACCTGCCGGTGCTGGTGCGTGGCAACGAACACTACCTGGACCACTTCGCGCGCACCTTCTGCCTGAGCGTGCCGCTGCATAGGCTGGAAGGCCAGGTGCTGGGCGCGCTGGACATCACCGGCAACGGCGACCGCAACGCCGCGCTGCTGCTGGACTACTTCCGCCAGGCGGCGTTGTCGGTGGAGAACCGGTTGATGCTCGAATGCCGGCCGTGCCACCTGCTGGCCCTGCAGCATGATCCACGCTGGCTGCACACCCCGTTCCAGGGGCTACTGGCGGTGGAGGAGAACGGGCGCGTCCGTGCCGCCAACCGCATCGCCCGGCGCCTGCTTGACCTGCCACGGCGTGGCCCGTTGCCGACGCTGATGCTGGAAGGCCTGTTCGCCGCGGCCAACGTGCACCAGCGGCGGCGCCTGCTGCAGGCCGGGGCGGCGCGACGCGTGTCGGTCAGCGAGGACCGGGCGGTGTACGTGCAGTACCTGCGCCCGCCGGTGCCGCGGCGCGGCAGTATCGCCATCCCGGAGGCGGCCCGGCAGGCGGGGCAGGGCTCGCTGCGTGCGCAGGGCACGCGTGCGGTGCATGAAGCCATGCAACTGCACCAGGGCAATGTCAGCGCGGCCGCGCGCCGGCTCGGCATCTCGCGCACCACGCTGTACCGCAAGCTGCAGCAGGGCGACTGACCCTGCCGCGGCGTTGGATCAATCGCGGAAGTTGTCGAACTGCAGCGGCTGCTCGAACTCACCCTTCTTCAGCAGCGCGATCACTTCCTGCAGGTCGTCGCGCTTCTTGCCGTTCACGCGCAGCTTGTCGCCGTTGATCTGGGTGTCGACCTTGATCTTGGCTTCCGTGATCCTGGCGGCGATCTGCTTGGCCAGCTTCTGCTCGATGCCCTGCTTGACCGTGACCTGCTGGCGCGCGCCGCCCAGGTTGGTCTCGATGTCGCCGAACTCCATGCAGCGGAAGTCGATGTTCCGCGCGGACAGGCGCAGGCGCAGGATGTCGGCCATCTGCTTGAGCTGGAAGTCGGTGGGCGCGGTGAGCTTGATCAGCTTCTCGTCCTCCAGATCGAACTTGGCATCCACGCCCTTGAAATCGAAGCGGGTGGACAGCTCGCGGTTGGCCTGGTCGATGGCGTTGGTCAGCTCGTGCTTGTCAACTTCGGAAACGACGTCGAAAGAAGGCATGGGGGTAACTCCGTTCAATGAAAACCACCGCCATTCTAGGCGATGCCTTGCACCCCGGTAGAGCACCGCCATGATGCGCCGGCGTTCAGGGCCCCTTCCACTGCGCATGCAGCAGGTTGGACACCGCATAGCAGGCCGGGGCGTCCTTGTTGGACAACACCACCACCGTCTCGCCGGTGCGCGGGTAGTGGCGCACGTCGGTGCAGATGCCGTCGGCGCTGCCGCCGTGGCCCCAGCGGAAATCGCGCTCCGGCACGCCTTCGCCATAGCCGGTGGCAAAGAACCCCAGCCCCATGAACTCGCGCTGGGTGCGCGTGGCCTCGGCCAGCAGGGCAGGAGGCAGCAGCTTGCCTGCGTTCAACGCCTGCACGAAGCGCAGCAGGTCGCGCGCGGTACCCACCTCGCCGCCGGCGGCAAAACCGCGCGCCGGCAGCGTGGCGCAATTGCGCACGCGCTTGCCGTCGACCTCCACGTAGCCCGCGGCCAGGTCGGGGGCCGGGTCGCTGCAGTCCACGAAGCCGGTCCGGGTCATGCCGGCCGGTGCGAGGACGTGCTGCCGGATGTAACTTTCGAAGTCCTGCCCGGACAGTACCTCGACCATCCTGCCGAGCACGATGTAGCCGTAGTTGCCGTACTTCTGCTGCGTGCCGGGCGTGAACTCCGGGGCACGGCCACCGTGCAGCGCGATCATGTCGGCCAGCGTCCGCAGCCGGACGCGCTCTGCGGAATGCGTGGCACCGAACAGCTCCTCGATGTCACCGGCGCCGGCGCTGTGGGTGAGCAGTTGCCGGACGGTTACCCCGTCGGCGAATGCCCGGTTCGGATAGTCCTTGAGCACCTGCCCGACCGGCGAGTCCAGGCCGAGCTTGCCTGCGGCCACCTGCTGCAACACCGCCACGCTGGTGAACATCTTGCCGGCCGAGGCGAAGTTCAGGCGGTCACCGGCCTGCAGCGGCGCATCGCCGTTCTCGTCGCGCCGGCCGTAGGCCTTCTCGAACAGCACCGTGTCGCCGTTGGCCACCAGCACCACGCCGGAGAACTTGCCGGCCGCTTCCACGCCCAGCGCGAAGCCGTCCAGCTGGGCCAGCGCAAGCGGGTCGGGAACCTCGCCGGCCAGCGACGGCCAGGGCAGCGTGGCCAGCAGGCAGGCCAGCAACGGGCGGAGGGGAACGGGCAACCGCGGACACTTCGCTTGCATGGGAATCTCCCGGCACGATGTGGGCTGAACATAGCGCACCGGCCGGGGTTACCGATAATGCGCGCGACAGCGGATAATCGATCCATGTCCGTAACCAAATCCCCCGCGCGCGCCATCATCTGGATGCTGGCCGCCGTCGCCTTCTTTTCGCTGATGGATGCCGGCATGAAGATGCTGGCCGAAAGCTATCCCACCCTGCAGGTGACCACGCTGCGTGGCGCGGCCTCGTTGCCGTTCGTGCTGGTGTGGGTGCTGATGACCGCTGGCCCGCGTTCGATCATCCCGGTGCGCTGGGGCCTGCACCTGCTGCGCGGCGTGCTGGGCATGGTGATGATCGGTTGCTTCGTCTACGCGCTGCGCACGCTGCCGTTGTCCACCGCCTACACGATCTACTTCGTCGCCCCGCTGCTGGTGGCCGCGCTGTCGGTGCCGTTGCTGGGTGAGTACGTGGGGCCGCGCCGCTGGGTGGCCATCGGCATCGGCCTGCTCGGCGTGATGGTGGTGCTGCGCCCGGGCGTGGATGGTTTCATTTCCTTCCCCGGGCTGATGGTGCTGATCGCGGCCACGGCCTACGCGATCGCCGCGGTGACGGTCAGCCTGCTGACCCGCACCGATACCCCGCAGTCGATGGTGGTGTGGTTCCTGCTGATCATGGCGGTGGGTGCGGGCCTGCTGGCCTGGCCGCAGTGGCAACCGCTGCAGTGGAAGCACGCTGCCCTGATCGCCGGCATGGGCCTGGCCGGGGCGCTGGGCCAGATCGCGCTGACCAAGGCGTTCCAGCTCGGCCAGGCCTCGCTGATCGCGCCGCTGGAGTACACCGGGCTGGTCTGGGTGATCGGCTGGGACCTGATGCTGTGGGACAAACTGCCCGATCGCTGGACCTGGATCGGCGCGGCGATCATCGTCGCCAGCGGCCTGTACCTGCTGCACCGCGAGCGGGTCCAGCAGGCCCATCGGGCCGGTCCGGTCGACCATCCCTGAGCCCGCGCCGGCGGCACGTAGGCAGGCAATCCCGGTGAGGCCTTTCCGGCCGGGCCCGAAGCCATCCTCCCCTGTTGTCCCCTTGGGCTGCGTCCAGGGGAGGGGGCAGGGCAGCGCCCGGGTCGGGATGGGGCCCGGTGGGCCAGCCGCAGCCCCGGAGATGCCGGCTTAGAACCAAAAGGAATAAGCTTCCGTCCATCAGCACGCGCGCCGGGCGGTCGGCGCTGCTAGGCTGCACGCCCCCATTCTGTCCCCCCGGTTGCCCAGGCAGTGATCGCGTTCCAGAACCTGCAGAAGTCCTATGTCGTCGATGGTCGCGCGATCACCGCGCTGCATCCGCTTGATCTGACGATCGAGGCCGGCGAGGTATTCGGCATCATCGGCCATTCCGGTGCCGGCAAGTCCACCCTGATCCGCCTGATCAACCGCCTGGAAGAACCCAGCGGCGGCCGCGTGCTCATCGACGGGCAGGACGCCACCGCGCTGGACGATGCCGGCCTGCGTGCGCTGCGCCGCCGCATCGGCATGATCTTCCAGCACTTCAACCTGCTGTCCTCGCGCACGGTGGCGGCCAATGTCGCCTTCCCGCTGGAACTGGCCGGCACCGCGCAGGCCGAGATCGATGCGCGCGTCGCCGAACTGCTGCGCACCGTGGGCCTGGAAGCCCATGCCAGCAAGTACCCGGCGCAGCTGTCCGGCGGCCAGAAGCAGCGTGTGGGCATCGCGCGTGCGCTGGCCACGCGCCCGCAGATCCTGCTGTGCGACGAGGCCACCAGCGCGCTGGATCCGCAGACCACCGCCTCGGTGCTGTCGCTGCTGGGCAAGATCAACCGCGAGCTGGGCCTGACCATCGTGCTGATCACCCACGAGATGGACGTGATCCGCCGTGTCTGCGACCGCGTGGCCGTGCTCGACGCCGGGCACCTGGTCGAGATGGGCCCGGTGACCGATGTGTTCCTGCACCCGCAGCATCCCACCACCCGCCGCTTCGTGTCCGAGTCCGAGCACGTGGACGAAGGCGAGCAGCTGCGCGACTACGCCGCGGTCAACGGCCGCATCGTGCGCCTGACCTTCCTCGGCAATGACACCTACGAACCGCTGCTGGGCCGCATCGCGCGCGAGACCGGGGTGGACTACAACATCCTGTCCGGCCGCATCGACCGGATCAAGGACACGCCCTATGGCCAGCTGACCGTCGCACTGGTCGGGGGTGACCAGGACGCGGCGCTGGCGGTGTTCGCCGGCGCCGGCGTACACGTGGAGGAGCTGCGCCAATGATGTTCGCGACCGCAGGCGGCTTCTTCCGCCACCTCGATGCCGGCAAGTGGGCCGACATCGGCCAGGCCACCCTGGACACCCTGCTGATGCTGGCCGGCTCGTTGCCGCTGACCATGGCCATCGGCCTGCCGCTGGGCGTGCTGCTGTTCCTGACCGGTTCGCCGCAGCTGCACCGCAAGCCGGTGGTCTACGGCGTGCTGGCGCTGCTGGTGAACCTGCTGCGCTCGGTGCCCTTCATCATCCTGATGATCGTGCTGATCCCGGTCACGCTGGGCCTGATGGGCACCTCGCTGGGCGTGCGCGGCGCGATCCTGCCGCTGGTCGTCGGCGCCGCGCCGTTCTATGCGCGCCTGGTCGAGACCGCCCTGCGCGAAGTGGACCGCGGCGTGATCGAAGCCAGCCAGGCGATGGGGGCGACCACCCGCCAGCTGGTGTTCAAGGTACTGCTGCCGGAGGCGCGTCCGGGCCTGATCGCCGGCGCCACGGTCACCACCATCGCGCTGATCGGCTTCACCGCGATGGGCGGTGCGATCGGTTCCGGTGGCCTGGGCGACCTGGCCTTCCGCGATGGCTACCAGCGCTCGCACACCGACGTGGCGCTGGTCACCGTGGTGCTGCTGCTGGTGCTGGTCCAGTTGCTGCAGATGGCCGGCGACCGGCTGGTCGCGCACTACAGCCGCAAGTAAGCCGCGCCCGGCCGTGCGTCGTCCGCGCGGCGGGCCTGTTACGGTATGCCGTCCACCATCCTTCCCCACGGGATCCTGATTCCTATGAAAAAGCTGCTCGCCTTCCCCCTGTTCGCCGCCGCGCTGGCGCTTTCGGCCTGCGGCAAGCCGGCCGCGGACGAGTCCAGGCTGGTGGTCGCGGCCACCGCGGTGCCGCACGCCGAGATCCTGGAAGTGGTCAAGCCGCTGATGCAGAAGGAAGGCGTCACGCTCGACGTGCGCGTGTTCAACGACTACGTGCAGCCCAACGACCAGCTGGTGCAGAAGCAGGTGGACGTGAACTACTTCCAGACCGAGCCGTACCTGCAGGCCTACAACCGTGACCGCAAGACCGACCTGGTCACCGTCACCGGCGTGCACATCGAGCCGTTCGGTGCCTATTCGCGTCGCTTCACCTCGCTGGCCGAACTGCCCAGCGGCGCCGACGTGGTGATCCCGAACGACCCCAGCAACAACAGCCGCGCGCTGATCCTGCTGGACAAGGCCGGCGTCATCAAGCTCAAGGACCCGTCCAACGCACTGTCCACCCAGCGCGACATCGTCGAGAACCCCAAGGGCCTGAAGTTCCGCGAGCTGGACTCGGCGATGCTGCCGCGCGTGCTCGATCAGGTCGACCTGGCCCTGATCAACACCAACTACGCGCTGGATGCGGGCCTGAACCCGACCAAGGATGCGCTGGCCATCGAGAGCAGCGATTCGCCCTACGTGAATTTCCTGGTCGCGCGCCCGGACAACAAGGACGACGCCCGCGTGCAGAAGCTGGCCAAGGCCCTGACCAGCCCGGAAGTGAAGGCCTTCATCGAGCAGAAGTACAAGGGCGCGGTACTGCCGGCGTTCTGACCCACGCACCGCTCGTGCCGGGCCACGCGCGGCAGGGGCGTGCCCGGTGAAGTCCCGGCGGGGCATGGCTCCGCTCTACCGGCCATCACGCGCGCCGGCCTATGCTCTCCGTTCCCGCTGCATCACGAACGGACCCTGACACCATGCCGATGCTGTTCGCCCTGCCGTTGGGGCTGCTGGTCTTCGTTGCGATCACGCTGCTGCTGTTGCCGCTGTCGCTGTGGCAGCGCGTGCGCAACGGTGGCGCGCGACGCCAGGCGCGGCCCTGGCTGGTCACCTTCAATTTCTGGGGCACGCTGGTCTCGACCGTGATGTTCGTGGTGTTCACCGCCATCGCCGGCTTGTGGTGGACCAACGCCTGGGCCTATGCCGCCCTGGGATGGCTGGTGGGGCTGCTGGTCGGCGTGCTGGGCTACCGGCTCACGCAGTTCGACCCGGGTCCGGACGTGCTGTTCTACAAGCCCAGCACGGCGCTGGTGCTGCTGTTGACCCTGATGATCGTGGTGCGCCTGGTGGCAGGCCTGGTGCAGGGATGGCAGGCCTCGGTGAACGGCGTGGCCTGGCCGCAAAGCGGCTGGCTCAGCCATGCCGGCCTGCTGGCGATGGCGGCCCTGCTGCTGGGCTATGCCGGCATGTACGCACTGTTGCTGCGGCAACGGGTACGGCATCACCTGCGCTATCGTCGCTACGACCGCAGCGTGCGCTGATCCATGGCGGCCACGCCGGGCTGCCGGTAGGCTGGTGCAACGATCCTGCCGGGGGTATCCATGGGCGTGTTGAACCTGCTGGGACGCCGGATGGCGCATTTCCTCGCCCAGCCACGGCGTCGCCAGATGCGGCCGTCCACCAGCGACCCGGCGTTGCTGGCGCGGACGCTGCGACGCGGCGACGTGCTGCTGGTGGAAGGCAACAGCCGCTTCGCCACGGCGATCAAGTACCTCACCCAGTCCACCTGGTCGCACGCCGCGCTGTACATCGGCGAGGAGCCATTGCATGAAGGCGGGCGGCCGCAGCCGATGCTGATCGACGTGGACGTGGAGCAGGGCGTGCGGCGCATTCCGCTCAGCGAGTTCGCCCACCAGCACACGCGCATCTGCCGTCCACAGGGGCTGGCGCCGATGGTGGTGGAACAGCTGGTCGCATTCATGCGTGCACGGCTGGGCTACAGCTACGACCTGAAGAATGTGTTCGACCTGGCCCGTTACCTGATCCGCCAGCCGCCCGTGCCCGGCAACATGCGCCGGCGCCTGATCGCGCTGGGCAGCGGCGAGCCGACCAAGGCGATCTGCTCGACCTTGCTGGCGCAGGCATTCGAGTCGATCCGCTACCCGATCCTGCCCGAGATCGAAACGGTGCTGGAGCAGGCCGGTGGCCGCGAACAGCGGCTGGAGATCCTGCACATCCGCAACTACAGCCTGTACACGCCGCGCGACTTCGACGTCTCGCCGTTCTTCGACGTGATCAAGCCACGCCTGCAATCCGGCTTCGACTACCTCGCCCTGCAATGGAGCGAAGACGGCACCCCGTGAAGCCGCCCTGCGGCTGCGTGAACGAAGACAGGCACGGACCGCGAACGGTCCGTGCCTGTTGGATCAACCGCTGCTTTGTTCTGGAGGAATCAGAAGCGGGCGCCGATACCAAAGCCCACGGTCCACGGGTCCAGCTTCAGGTCCTGGCCGGTGCCGGCGCCAGCGACGCGCAGTTCCGGACGGGCGTGCATGTAGCGTGCATCGGCACGGGCGAACCAGGTGGAGTTGATGTTCATGTCCACGCCGACGGTGCCGATGGCGCCCTTGGCGGTTTCCACGGCGACGTGGTCGCCGGTGCCGGACAGGCCATCGATCTTCTCGTTGCTGAAGTTCGACTCGTAGTAGCCCACGCCCACGAACGGGCGGAACACGTTGTCAGCCGCGCCGAAGTGGTACTGCGCGCTCAGCGCGATCGGCTGCTGCTCGACCGAGCCGGCCTTGGCGCCGCCATCGGTGCGCACGCGGTGGTTGAACTTGTCGGCAGCACCCCACAGTTCCACGGCGATGTTGTCGTTGAAGTAGTAGCTGGCGCTCAGCGTCGGGGCCGGGCCGCCATCGAACTTGTCGATGCCGTCCACCGGATCGCTCTTGGGCTGCAGCAGCGCAACGCCGCCAACCACGGCAAAATGCTTGCCCGATGCAGTGTCAGCCGTGCCGTCCTGCGCGAACGCAGTGGAAGAAAGCGCAAGTGCGCCCAGGGTGGCAAGGCTCAGAATCTTGATCGAACGCATGACAAACTCCTCGTCTCTCTATCGGGACATTGTTGTTTTCGAGGCCCTCGTTGCGGGGCGTGGCAAACCCTAGCGATGCGAAGATGAATCGCTCTGTACGCATGGGGTTTTTTCTGTGCATGCGTTCAGTAAGCAATGGACGAAACCCCATGAAATCGGGACAAACCACCCAAAGTCCGTTCACGATGTTGTGGCGCGCGTGATGGACGAACAGCTACTGCAGGGATTGCCTGCGCAGGTGAATGCGGATTGCCGGGTGCTGGTGCTGGGTTCGATGCCGGGCGCGGTGTCACTGCAGCAGGCGCGTTACTACGCGCATCCGCGCAACCGCTTCTGGCCGTTGATGGGCGCGTTGTGCGGATTCGATCCCGCGCTGGAGTACACGCAGCGCCTGCATTGCCTGTTGCAGTCCGGGGTCGGTGTCTGGGACGTGATCGGCCAGTGCCGGCGCAGTGGCAGCCTGGATGCGGCCATCGAGCGGGGCAGCGAAGTGCCCAATGCGCTGCCGGCGCTGATCCAGGGCCTGCCCGGGCTGCGCGCCATCGCCTGCAATGGCGGTGCCGCCGCCGCGGCGTTCCGGCGCTGGGTGTCCCCGGCTTTGCCGCCTTTGGCGGCTGCGCTGCCGGTGCTGGCGCTGCCTTCCACCAGTCCGGCCAACGCGGCATGGACATTGCCGCGCCTGCACGCCGCCTGGGCACCGCTGCAGCCGTGGCTGGAAACCGGCGCGCAAGCTGCCCCAACGGCCCGTGGCCGTTGACGGGCAGGACATCAGGGACAACCGTTCGGGTCAGTATTGATGGCTTGGCTGGGACAACCGCCGCGCCCGGCCGGGCTTGGGAGGTGGCTGTCCAGGGACATACGTAGGCGAATTCAGTGGAGGCGGTTGGCGCTGCGGCCCGGGGACGCCACAATAGGAGATTCCCTCACTGTTGCTGGAGTTATTCATGGCCGAAATCAAGGAAGCACTTGTCCCCGATATCGGTGACTACAGCGACATTCCGGTGATCGAGATCCTGGTTGCCGTCGGCGACACGGTGAAGAAGGACCAGGGCCTGGTCACGCTGGAATCGGACAAGGCCACGATGGAAGTGCCGTCCGCCTATGCCGGCGTGGTCAAGGAACTCAAGGTCAAGGTGGGTGACACCCTGTCCGAGGGCAAGGTCGTGGCCGTGATCGAAGTGGCCGAGGAGAGCGCCGCCAAGCCGGCCGCCGCAGCTGCCCCGGCCGCGCCGGCCAAGGTCGAGCCGACCGCCGAGACCGGTGCCAAGGTCGAGCCGGTGGCTGTTGCCCCGGTGGCCGACAAGCTGGCCCAGCGCGAGATCCAGCAGGAAGACGCGCTGCCGGCCGGCACCCCGGCGACCCCGCCGGTGCAGTTCAACGCCGAAGGCGTGTTGCCGTCCAAGGTGCCGTATGCCAGCCCTGCGGTGCGCGTGTTCGCCCGTGAGCTGGGCGTGGACCTGGCCCAGGTGGGGGGCAGCGAGAAGGGCGGGCGCATCACCAAGGCCGACGTGCAGAAGTTCGTCAAGGGCGCCCTGAGCGGCGGCGTGGCCGTGGCCGGTGCCGCACCGGCCGCCGCCGGCGGTGGCCTGAACCTGCTGCCGTGGCCGAAGGTGGACTTCAGCAAGTTCGGCGAGACCGAGGTGCAGCCGCTGTCGCGCATCAAGAAGATCTCCGGCGCCAACCTGGCCCGCAACTGGGCGATGATCCCGCACGTCACCCAGTTCGACCAGGCCGACATCACCGAGCTGGAAGCCCTGCGCGTGGCGCTGAACAAGGAAAACGAGAAGGCCGGCATCAAGCTGACCATGCTCGCCTTCCTGATCAAGGCCAGCGCCGCGGCGCTGAAGAAGTTCCCCGAGTTCAACGCCTCGCTCGATGCCAGCGGCGAGAACCTCACCCTGAAGAAGTACTTCCACATCGGCTTCGCCGCCGACACGCCGAACGGGCTGGTCGTGCCGGTGATCCGCGACGTGGACAAGAAGGGTGTGGTGCAGATCGCGCAGGAAACCGGCGAGCTGGCGAAGAAGGCACGCGACGGCAAGCTCGGCCCGGCCGACATGAGCGGCGGCTGCTTCTCGATCAGCTCGTTGGGCGGCATCGGCGGCACCGCCTTCACCCCGATCGTCAATGCACCGGAAGTGGCCATCCTGGGCGTGTCCAAGTCCTCGATCCAGCCGGTCTGGAACGGCAAGGAATTCGCCCCCAAGCTGCTGCTGCCGCTGTCGCTGAGCTACGACCACCGCGTCATCGACGGCGCGCTGGCCGCACGCTTCACCACGTACCTGTCGCAGGTGCTGGCCGACATGCGGCGCGTGCTGCTGTGACATCGGCCGCGCTCAAGCGGGCGCTGTTGATCGCGTTGCTGGGGCTGGCGTCCTCGCCGGCCCTGGCTGCTCGCCAGTGCGAAGCGGTGGTCGGCGAAGGCTGGCCGCCGGCGGTGGGCAACTACGGCCAGGCCGCCGCGCAGCTGCTGGGGGGCCAGGCCGAAGACGGCCTGTCGCTGCTGGTGTTGCCGGCGCGGGGCGTGGAGACCCAGGTGCTACTGCGGCGCGACGCCGGCAGCAGCCAGTGGCAGGTGCTGGCCGGCCAGGCCGACAAGCGCATCTACAACTGGGACGGCGGTGCCAGCCGTGGCGGGGTGAACCTGCGCCTGGACCAGTCGCCGGAGTTCGCCCAGGCGCCCCTGCCCGACGCACTGGCCCTGCGCCTGGTGGCGGCATGGGCCAGTGCCCTGGCCACGCCCGAAGTGGCTGCGCGTGCACCGGTGACCGATGGCGAGGTGGTGTCCTTCACCATCAACGGCGAGCGTTACAGCGGGTTGCGCCCCGGTTGCGGCCAACTGGCGGAGCTGCTGGAGCAGGCTGCGCTGCTGGTCGAGCTGGCGCACAGCAAGGACAAAAAATACGAGAAGCGCTACGAGGGCATCGAACGCGCGCTCGACAAGATGCATGACCGGTTCTACGGCGAAGACGCCGGCTGAGCCCACAGGAGAAGACAATGGCGACGATTGAAATCAAGGTTCCGGACATCGGTGATTACGACAAGGTGCCGGTGATCGAGATCCTGGTGGCCGTGGGCGACACGGTGAAGAAGGACCAGGGCCTGGTGACGCTGGAATCGGACAAGGCCACGCTGGAAGTGCCGTCCACGGCCGCAGGCGTGGTCAAGGAGATCAAGGTCAAGCTCGACGACAAGCTGTCGCAGGGCGACGTGGTGGTGGTGCTGGAAGCCGAAGGCGCAGGCGCTGCCCCGGCCGCCGCCCCGGCGCCGGCCGCCGCGGCTCCGGCTCCGGCGGCAACCCCGGCGCCTGCAGCGCAGCCGGCCGCCGCCGCGCCGGCTGCCGTCAACGCGCCCGCCGCGACCGGCCCGGTCGAGGTCAAGGTTCCGGACATCGGCGATTACGACAAGGTGCCGGTGATCGAGATCCTGGTGGCCGTGGGCGACACGGTGAAGAAGGACCAAGGCCTGGTGACGCTGGAATCGGACAAGGCCACCCTGGAAGTGCCGTCCACGGCCGACGGCGTGGTCAAGGAAATCAAGGTCAAGCTCGACGACAAGCTCTCGCAGGGTGACGTGGTGGTGGTGCTGGAGGCTGCCGGTGCCGCACCCGCAGCGGCCAAGGCCGTCCCGGGCAGCAAGCCGCCGGTGACCCCGTCGCACCGCGCACCGGACCCGGCCGTGGCCGCCAAGGCACTGCCATCGACCGGCCGCGCCGCCGACATCGAATGCCGCATCGTGGTGCTGGGCGCCGGCCCGGGCGGCTATACCGCCGCGTTCCGCGCCGCCGACCTGGGCATGGACACCGTGCTGGTCGAGCGCTACGCCAGCCTCGGTGGCGTCTGCCTCAACGTCGGCTGCATCCCGTCCAAGGCCCTGCTGCACGCGGCCGAGATCATCGACCATGCCGCGCATGCCGATGAACTGGGCATCACGTACGGCGCGCCGAAGATCAGCCTGGACAAGCTGCGCAGCTACAAGGAAAAGGTGGTCGGCCAGCTGACCAAGGGCCTGGCCGGCATGGCCAAGCAGCGCAAGATCCGTACCGTGCAGGGCGTGGCCAGGTTCGTCTCGGCCAACGAGCTGGAAATCACCGCCGCCGACGGCAAGACCCAGCTGCTGCGGTTCGAGCAGTGCATCATCGCCGCCGGTTCGCAGGCAGTGAAGCTGCCGAACTTCCCGTGGGACGACAAGCGCGTGATGGATTCCACCGACGCGCTGGAACTGGCCGAAGTGCCGGGTTCGCTGCTGGTCGTGGGCGGCGGCATCATCGGCCTGGAAATGGCCACCGTGTACAGCGCGCTGGGTGCCAAGGTCACCGTGGTCGAGTTCATGGACCAGCTGATGCCGGGCGCCGACAAGGACCTGGTCAAGCCGCTGGCCGACCGCCTGAAGAAGCAGGGCATCGAGGTCCACCTCAAGACCAAGGCCTCGGGCGTGACCGCCGACAAGAAGGGCATCACCGTCACCTTCGAGGCCGCCACCGAGGGCGAGAAGCCGGCGATGGAAAGCGGCACCTTCGATCGCGTGCTGGTGGCCGTCGGCCGCTCGGCCAACGGCAGGAAGATCGATGCCGACAAGGCCGGCGTCGAAGTCACCGACCGCGGCTTCATCCCGGTCGATCGCCAGATGCGCACCAACGTGCCGCACATCTTCGCCATCGGCGACATCGTCGGTAACCCGATGCTGGCCCACAAGGCCACGCACGAAGGCAAGCTGGCGGCCGAAGTGGCCTTCGGCGAGAAGAAGGAGTGGGTGGCGCGGGTGATCCCGTCAGTGGCCTACACCAACCCGGAGATCGCGTGGGTGGGTGTCACCGAGACCGAGGCCAAGGCCAAGGGCCTGAAGGTCGGCGTGGCCAAGTTCCCGTGGGCGGCCAGCGGCCGCGCCATCGGCATCGCGCGTACCGAAGGCTTCACCAAGCTGATCTTCGATGAGGAAACCCACCGCGTCATCGGTGGCGCCATCGTCGGCGTGCACGCCGGTGAACTGCTGGCCGAGATCGGCCTGGCCATCGAGATGGGTGCCGAGGCCGAGGACATCGGTCACACCATCCATGCCCACCCGACCCTGAGCGAGTCGGTGGCGATGGCATCGGAGATCTACGACGGCACCATCACCGACCTGTACCTTCCGAAGAAGAAGTAAGCTGCATACGAAGTGATCGTCACGACGCCCCTTCACCGGGGCGTCGTTGTTTGCGGATGTCGCAGGGAGAATGGGAATGTTGCGAGCGGTCGCGGTGATGGCGGTATTGGCATGCGCAGGCAACGCCTGCGCCGAGGAAGAAGACCCGGAGCTGGCGGCGGCATTGCTGAAGTGCCCTGCAGCGGCGGTTTTCGCCAAGGCCGAGGAAGCACGCAAGGCCGAGGACGCGCGCCGATGGGCCGGCATCACGCCCAGTGCGCCACCGCTGCGCGAGCAGCTGCTGGAAATGGCACGCGTCGACCAGGATGCGCGTGACGGCGACTGGTCGCAGGAGATGATCACGAAGATGCTGGCGGTGGACGCCGCCAACCTGCCGAGGATCAAGCAGATCGTCGCCGACCATCACGGCCTGCCGGGCGTGCGTGAAGTGGGCGCCGATGGCATGGCCGCAGCATGGTTGCTGGTGCAGCATGCAGACACCGATGCGGCCTTCCAGCAGCAGGTGCTGGAGGGCCTGGCGCCGAAGTTGGACAGCGGTGAAGTCTCCGCGCGTGAGTACGCGTTGCTGGTTGATCGCGTGCTGGTCAACACCGGCAAGCCGCAGCGCTATGGCAGCCAGCTGGCGGCGATCAGCAGCAGGTGGCAACCCAAGCCGATGGAAGCGCCCGAACAGGTTGATGCGCGTCGTGCCGCGCTGGGCCTGATGCCGCTGGCCGATTACCTCTGCGTCGCCGTGGAGATGTTCCCGGCACCGGCCACCGATGCGGACGGCAAGCTGCTGTAAACAGTGCGGCCGGTAGCTCCGCAGGGGCTTTCCTACCGAGGCCGCGTGCCGGGCAGGGCTTGGCACCACCACCACACAGCGTGACGTGCCAGGCAGCGCCTGGCACGTACGCCGTCGATCAGAACGACAGGCTCACGCCTGCCAGCGGGCCCTTGAACTCCTGCTTCAGGCCGATCACGCCGTCGCTGCCGCGCTTGTCGGCATCCAGCTTGAACCAGTCGTAGCCGGCGAAGATGCCGAAGTTCTGGTTGAAGTTGTACTGCACGATGGCATTGGCGCGGCTGAGGTCGCCCTTGTAGTCGTCGAAGTTGCCCCAGCGCGTGTTGAGGTACTGGCCCTGCAGGTTGATCAGCCAGTGCTCGGAGGGCGTGAAGGTCAGGCGCGCGCCGACCACCGGCGCGATGCCGTCGGTCTTCTCGTTGAGGAAGCGGCCCTGGTAGAGGTCGCCCAGGTCGGCATAGGCATCGGCGCTGACCTTGGCGTACTCGGCGCCCAACTGCAGGCCGACGTCGAACTTTTCGCTGTCCACCACCGAGTAGTCATAGACCAGCGTGGCCACCTGGTACTTCAGCTCGCCCTTGACGAAGCTGCCGGCCGGCACCGTGGTGTCGCCGTAGCTCACCGTTTCGCCCAGCGTCTGGCGGCGATCCTTGTCGTACTTGAAGTAGTCGAAGATCAGGCGCTGGCGGTCGCTGATGCGGAACAGGCCATCCACGCGCGGTTCCCACTCCTTGCCGCCCATGCCGAAATCCTCGGACAGGTTGATCGGCTGGCCACCGATCACGGTGCTGCCGCGGATGGTGTTGTCGGTGTCGATGTTCATCGCGCCCAGCCGCAGCGTGAAGCGCGGGTCCTCTTCGGCGGCGTGCACCGGCAATGCATGGAACAGGCCCAGCGCCAGCGCGCAGGGGGCGATCACGGGGAGGAGGTTGAGTTGGCGCATCGCGTGCTTTCTCGTGTTGCGGGAAAGCAATGGACTATCGGTGATCGCACGTACCATCGACGTGACCGGAGCGTGCACGCGATGTGCATGCGCGGGCGGAAATCACGGAGCAGGCGAGAGGTGCGGTGAGGTGGTGCCGCAGGGGACGGGCGACACCACCTCACCCGGTCCGCCGGGGCATTCGACGAGTAATGTCGACGGACACGGACAATCTGACAGGCCGGTTGACAGGAAGTTCCCGCTGCTGCAGCGCAATATCGCCCGCCCGCCCGGCCCCGGTGGGCAGGGGAAAAAACCAGCAAATGCGGCAACTTGCATAGTCAAAAGGGCAGGCTGATGGCGGTTGTCTCGCAAAATGTCCCGCTGTTATACTTTCGCGGCTCGACGAGGCGCCCACGCGCGGCTCGGTTCCCTTTATTCACCTGTGCAGGACACTTTGACGTGCTGAACTCCGTTGACGCGGGTCGGCGACTGATGTTGCGCGCCGCGGTCTATCCGCTGGCAGCAGTGGTGGTCCTGGCTCTGGCCTTCCTGTTCATGGGGCCGAAGTACGCACTTGGCGCGCTCGTCTCGGGCGTGACGGTGGTGGCGGGAACCGTTCTGGCGGCGTGGGTTGGGCTCGGTGGCGGCGTTCAGGCTGCCGGTTCAGCAATGATCCGCCTGTTCCTGGGGTTCGCGCTGAAGATCGTGTTGATCGTTGTTGTGCTGGTGCTGGCGTTTGTCTGGTGGCGGCTTCCTCCTTTGGCGCTGCTGGCCGCAATTCCAGTGGCGCTGATGTTCCAGGTTCTGGCTCTGGCCAGGCGTTGATCCATTTATAAAGGTTCCGGACTCATGGCGGGCGAGGCTCTTACCCCTACCACCTACATCCAGCATCACCTGCAGAATCTGACCGCCAAGGTCGGGGACGGCGGCGCGTTCTGGACCATCCACGTCGATACGATCGTCACCGCGGTGCTGATGGGCCTGCTGATGGTCTTCGCCTTCTGGATGGCGACCCGCAAGGCCACGGCCGGCGTGCCGGGCAAGTGGCAGGCCTTCGTTGAAATCTGCCTGGAGTTCGTTGACCGCCAGGCCAAGGACACCTACCACGGCAAGAGCAAGCTGGTGACGCCGATCGCGATCACCATCTTCTTCTGGATCCTCTTGATGAACCTGCTCAAGATGATCCCGGCTGATTTCATCGCCACGCCGCTGCATTGGATGGGCATTCCCGAGTGGAAGCCGGTCCCGACCGCCGACGTGAATGCCACCCTGGGCATGTCGATCAGCGTGTTCTTCCTGATGGTCTTCTTCTCGCTCAGCTCCAAGGGCCTGGTCGGCTTCATCAAGGAGTTCCTGACCGCTCCGTTCGGCAAGTGGATGATGCCGTTCAACCTGATCCTCAACATCGTCGAGTGGCTGAGCAAGCCGATTTCGCTGGCGATGCGATTGTTCGGCAACATGTTCGGCGGCGAAATCGTCTTCCTGCTGATCTGGGTGCTGGGCGGCGCCGGTGTGTTCGGTGCTGTTGCCGGTGGCGTGTTCGGCCTTGGCTGGATGCTGTTCCACCTGCTGGTGATCCCGCTGCAGGCCTTCATCTTCATGATGCTGTCGATCGTGTACCTGAGCCTGTCGGAAGACAGCCACTGAGTTACAAGCTTCAACCAGTTCCAACCTTCATCCGTTTCATCACCCTTAGCTACTTAAGTTCCTGGAGAAAACCATGTACTTCGCCGTCCTGACCAATCTCGCCCAAGTTCAGAGCTCCACCGCCCTTGCCGTTGGCATCATGATCGGCCTGGCCGCGCTGGGCGCCGGTCTGGGTCTGGCCATCATGGCTGGTAAGTTCCTGGAGTCGGCCGCTCGCCAGCCGGAACTGATCCCGGTCCTGCAGGTCCGCATGTTCATCACCGCCGGCCTGATCGACGCCGCATTCATCATCTCGGTCGCCGTTGGCCTGCTGCTGGCCTTCGCCAACCCGCTGGCTGCTGCCCTGCTGGCCGAAGCCGCCAAGCTGGCAGGCTGATCCAGCTGCAGTGAGACAGTCCGGTGCCTGCTGAAGGCGCCGGGCTTCGGATGAAGGTTCGGTTGCGCCGCCACGGCGGCGCAGCCACCCCCGACACCAGCGATCGAGCTAATTCATGAATATCAATCTCACCCTCTTTGCACAGGCCCTGGCCTTTGCCGCGCTGATCTGGATCATCGCGACCAAGATCTGGCCGCCGCTGTTGAAGGCCATCGAAGAGCGCCAGCAGAAGATCGCTGAAGGCCTCGCTGCTGCCGACCGCAGCCAGAAAGACCTGGCCCAGGCCGAAGTGAAGGTCAACGAGGCGCTGAAGGAAGCTCGTGGCAAGGCCAACGAGATCATCGACCAGGCGCACGCCCGGGCGAACCAGATCGTTGAAGCCGCCAAGAACGAAGCCATCGCCGAAGCCAACCGCCAGAAAGAACTGGCCCAGGCCGAAATCGACGCTGCCGCCAACCGTGCCCGCGAAGATCTGCGCAAGCAGGTGTCCGCCCTGGCCGTGACCGGCGCAGAAAAGCTGCTCAAGCGCGAAATCGATGCCAACGCCCACAAGGCGCTGCTCGACGAGCTGGCCGCGGAGATCTGATAGATGAGCCAGGCCCTCACGCTTGCCCGCCCGTACGCCCGCGCCGCTTTCGCGATTGCGCGCGAGGAAGGCAAGTTCGCGCCGTGGTCGGATGCGCTTGCGTTCTCCGCCCGCGTTGCCGCCGATCCGCGCGTGTCGGCCCTGCTGTCCAATCCGGAGCTGGGCCGCGGCGACGCCGTCGCCCTGCTGGCCCCGGAAGCGGCGGGTGAAACCTTCGGCCGCTTCCTGAACCTGCTGGCCGAGTCGCACCGCCTGCAGCAGCTGCCGGAAATCGCCGGCCTGTTCGACCAGATGCGCGCCGAGGCCGAAAACGTGGTCAAGGCCACGGTGACCTCGGCGGCCGAGCTGTCGGCTGACGAGCTGGAAAAGATCAAGGCCGCGCTGCGCAGGCGCTTCGGCCGCGACGTCGAGGTATCGACCGCGGTGGACGCTTCGCTGATCGGCGGCGCCGTGATCGATGCCGGCGATGTGGTCATCGATGGTTCGCTCAAGGGCAAGCTGTCCCGCCTGCAGACCGCGCTCGCACACTGAATTCAATTTAACGTCCGGCTTGATTGCCGGCACTAGGACTTGACGATGGCTACCACGCTCAACCCCTCCGAAATCAGCGAACTGATCAAGAACCGCATCGAGAAGGTCGCCCTGTCCGCGGAATCGCGCAACGAAGGCACCGTCACCTCGGTGTCCGACGGCATCGTGCGCATCTACGGCCTGGCTGACGTGATGCAGGGCGAAATGATCGAACTGCCGAACAACACCTACGCACTGGCGCTGAACCTGGAGCGCGACTCGGTCGGCGCCGTGGTGCTGGGTGACTACGAGCACCTGCGCGAAGGCGACGTGGCCAAGACCACCGGTCGCATCCTGGAAGTGCCGGTGGGCCCGGAAATGCTGGGCCGCGTGGTCAACGCGCTGGGTGAGCCGATCGACGGCAAGGGCCCGCTGGGCACCCACCTGACCGCCCCGGTGGAGCGTGTTGCCCCCGGCGTGATCTGGCGCAAGTCCGTCGACCAGCCGGTGCAGACCGGCTACAAGTCGGTCGACTCGATGATCCCGATCGGCCGTGGCCAGCGCGAGCTGATCATCGGTGACCGCCAGACCGGCAAGACCGCGATGGCCATCGATGCGGTGATCAACCAGAAGGGCACCGGCATCAAGTGCGTGTACGTCGCGATCGGCCAGAAGGCCTCGACCGTGGCCAACATCGTGCGCAAGCTGGAAGAGAACGGCGCGCTGGCCCACACCGTGGTCGTGGCCGCCACCGCTTCGGAATCGGCCGCGATGCAGTACATCAGCGCCTACTCCGGCTGCACCATGGGCGAGTACTTCATGGACCGCGGCGAAGACGCCCTGATCGTGTACGACGACCTGTCCAAGCAGGCCGTTGCCTACCGCCAGATCTCGCTGCTGCTCAAGCGCCCGCCGGGCCGTGAAGCCTACCCGGGTGACGTGTTCTACCTGCACTCCCGCCTGCTCGAGCGCGCAGCCCGCGTGTCGGAGGAGTACGTGGAGAAGTTCACCGAAGGCAAGGTCACCGGCAAGACTGGTTCGCTGACCGCGCTGCCGATCATCGAAACCCAGGCCGGCGACGTGTCCGCCTTCGTTCCGACCAACGTGATCTCGATCACCGACGGCCAGATCTTCCTGGAAACCGACCTGTTCAACGCTGGTATCCGTCCGGCCGTCAACGCCGGTATCTCGGTGTCGCGCGTGGGTGGCTCGGCCCAGACCAAGATCATCAAGAAGCTGTCCGGCGGCATCCGTATCTCGCTGGCCCAGTACCGTGAGCTGGCCGCGTTCGCGCAGTTCGCCTCGGACCTGGACGAAGCGACCCGCAAGCAGCTGGAGCGCGGTCAGCGCGTCACCGAGCTGATGAAGCAGAAGCAGTACCTGCCGATGTCCATCGCCGACCAGGCACTGTCGATCTACGCCGTCAACGAGGGTTACCTCGACGACGTGCCGGTCAACAAGCTGCTGGCCTTCGAAGCCGGCCTGCACGCGCACTTTGCCAACACCGCCGGCGAGCTGGTCTCCAAGATCAACGCCACCGGTGGCTGGAACGACGAGATCGAGGCGGCCTTCAAGAAGGGCATCTCCGATTTCAAGAGCACCGGCACCTGGTAACAGCGCAGGTAGAGCGGAGCCATGCTCCGCTTCACACTGATAAAGCGGGGCTCAGCCCCGCTCTACGGGAATAAGAGATGGCAAGCGGACGCGAAATCAAAACCAAGATCAAGAGCGTGCAGAACACCCGCAAGGTGACGCGCGCGCTCGAAATGGTCTCGGCCTCCAAGATCCGCAAGGCGCAGGATCGGATGAAGACCTCGCGTCCGTACGCGCAGGCGATGAAGCAGGTGATCGGCCACCTGGCCCAGGCCAGCACCGATTTCCAGCACCCGTTCCTGGTTGAGCGCGAGAACGTCAAGCGCGTGGGCTACATCGTGATCTCTTCCGATCGCGGTCTGGCCGGCGGCCTGAACAACAACCTGTTCCGCAAGGCTGTGGCAGAAATGCGCACCTGGCAGGAAAAGGGCGCCGAGATCGACATGGTGACCGTCGGCCAGAAGGCCAGCGTGTTCTTCCGTCGCGTCAACGTGAACATGGTCGGCAGCGTCACCCACATCGGCGACCAGCCGAAGCTGGAAACGCTGATCGGCGTGATCAAGGTCATGCTCGACGCCTTCACCGAAGGCAAGGTCGACCGCGTGTACCTGGTCTACAACCGTTTCATCAACACGATGACGCAGAAGGCCTCCTTCGACCAGCTGCTGCCGTTGCCGGCCAGCGAAACGCAGGTGGCTTCGCACGACTGGGACTACCTGTACGAACCCGATGCCGCGACCGTGCTCGAGCACGTGATCACGCGTTACATCGAGTCGCTGGTGTACCAGGCCGTGCTGGAGAACGTTGCTTCCGAGCATGCGGCACGCATGGTGGCGATGAAGGCGGCGAGCGACAACGCGAACAAGCTGATCGGAACCCTGCAGCTGGTCTACAACAAGGCCCGCCAGGCAGCGATCACCCAGGAAATCTCCGAAATCGTCGGCGGCGCGGCAGCAGTCTGACGCGCACAGTCAAAGCACACATTTAGAGGATGCAGCAATGAGTCAGGGCAAGATCGTTCAGATCATCGGCGCGGTCGTCGACGTCGAATTCCCGCGCAGCGACGTACCGAAGGTGTACGACGCGCTGAAGGTGGAAAACACCGAAATCACGCTGGAAGTCCAGCAGCAGCTGGGTGACGGCATCGTCCGCACCATCGCCCTCGGTTCGACCGATGGCCTGAAGCGTGGCCTGGTCACCGTCAACACCAACCGCGCCATCTCGGTGCCGGTCGGTGCCGGTACCCTGGGCCGCATCATGGACGTGCTGGGTCGCCCGATCGACGAAGCCGGCCCGGTTGCCGCTTCGGACAACTGGGAAATCCACCGCGCCGCCCCGTCGTACGAAGACCAGTCTTCCTCGACCGAACTGCTGGAAACCGGCATCAAGGTGATCGACCTGATGTGCCCGTTCGCCAAGGGCGGCAAGGTTGGCCTGTTCGGCGGCGCCGGCGTCGGCAAGACCGTCAACATGATGGAGCTGATCAACAACATCGCCAAGGCGCACAGCGGCCTGTCCGTGTTCGCCGGCGTGGGTGAGCGTACCCGTGAGGGCAACGACTTCTACCACGAGATGAAGGACTCCAACGTCCTGGACAAGGTCGCGATGGTGTACGGCCAGATGAACGAGCCGCCGGGCAACCGTCTGCGCGTCGCCCTGACCGGCCTGACCATGGCCGAGTACTTCCGCGACGAGAAGGACGCCAACGGCAAGGGCAAGGACGTGCTGCTGTTCGTCGACAACATCTACCGCTACACGCTGGCCGGTACCGAAGTGTCGGCACTGCTGGGCCGCATGCCGTCGGCCGTGGGTTACCAGCCGACCCTGGCTGAGGAAATGGGCGTCCTGCAGGAGCGCATCACCTCGACCAAGACCGGTTCGATCACCTCGATCCAGGCCGTCTACGTGCCGGCCGATGACTTGACCGACCCGTCGCCGGCAACCACGTTCGCCCACTTGGACTCGACCGTGACCCTGTCGCGTTCGATCGCCTCGCTGGGTATCTACCCGGCCGTGGATCCGCTGGACTCGACCTCGCGCCAGATGGACCCGCAGGTCATCGGCAACGAGCATTACGAAACCGCCCAGCGCGTCCAGCAGACCCTGCAGAAGTACAAGGAACTGAAGGACATCATCGCCATCCTGGGCATGGACGAACTGTCCGAGGAAGACAAGCAGGCCGTGACCCGCGCCCGCAAGATTGAGCGCTTCTTCAGCCAGCCGTTCCACGTGGCCGAAGTGTTCACCGGCTCGCCGGGCAAGTACGTGCCGCTGAAGGACACCATCCGTGGCTTCAAGGCCATCGTGGACGGTGAGTACGACCACCTGCCGGAGCAGGCGTTCTACATGGTCGGCGGCATCGACGAAGCGGTCGAGAAGGCCAAGAAGATGGCTGAAAAGGCCTAATTCCCGCATAGGGCGGAGTTCGCTCCGCCTTCGCGGCATCCTGCGGTGGGCGCAGGCCCACCCAACCAGGCGAAGAGATTTCCATGAGCACCATCCGTTGCGACATCGTCAGTGCCGAGCAGCAGATCTTCAGCGGCGAAGCGACCCTGGTCGTGGCCACCGGTGAGCTGGGCGAGCTGGGCATCGCGCCCAAGCACGCACCGCTGATCACCCGCCTGAAGCCGGGCAAGGTCGTGGTCACCACGGCAGCTGGCGAGCACCTGGATTTCGCCATCTCCGGCGGGATCCTGGAAGTCCAGCCGCAGGTCGTGACCGTGCTGGCCGACACCGCCATCCGCGCCACCGATATCGACGAAGCTGCCGTGCGCAAGGCCAAGGAAGAAGCCGAGCGCGTGCTCGCCAACCGTGGCGAAGCCATGGAGCTGGCCGAAGCACAGCAGCGTCTGGCCGAAGTCACCGCGCAGTTGCAGGCGCTGGAGCGTCTGCGTCGCACCCTCAAGCACTGAGGCTGCCCGCAGCGCATGCGAGAACGCCGGCCCTGGGCCGGCGTTCTTGTTTGGGCGGCTGCAAGGCTGGAGGAAGCGTGCCAGCTCCGTGGAAAGCCCCTCTGATGCAGTGACCACCACCTCCCCCGGAGAGCGGATAAGCGGCGAGTGAGGGTTCCGTGCCGT
This sequence comes from Stenotrophomonas sp. LARHCG68, assembly GCF_052871705.1. NCBI lineage: Bacteria > Pseudomonadati > Pseudomonadota > Gammaproteobacteria > Lysobacterales > Lysobacteraceae > Stenotrophomonas > Stenotrophomonas sp. LARHCG68. The sequence goes on from NZ_JBIXJV010000001.1 coordinate 250,088, forward strand.
GGTGGACGTGAACCGGTGCGGCAGGGTGGCAGGGAAATGCCGGTGCCATCAGCCGCCGCAGTGCGTCAGCGGTAGATCCAGTAGCGGGAGATGAAGAAGCTGGCGACGGCCAGTACCGCTTCGACCACCGGCTTGGCCAGCCATGCGTACTGCAGGCCGGCGCTGTGCCCGACCAAGCCGACGGCCCAGGTGCTGATGATGGTCAGCACGATCCAGGCAATGATGAAGCGCACCAGGTGCCGGCGGCCCAGCGGCGTGCTGGTGGAGAACGTGATCGTGCCGTTCAACCAGAAGCCGAGCAGGGCGCCGGTGATGCGCCCGCAGACGTTGGCCACCTCCAGGGGGACCCCGAAGTGGCTCAGGGCCACGGTGACCGCCCAATCCAGGATCCATTGCAGGAATCCCATCAGCAGGAACAGCCAGCCTTGGCGGGCGAGCGTCATGGCGTGTTTTCCGCGGGGATCGACCACCATTCGACCTGACGGACGGTATCGCGGTGGGTGGCGTGCGCCAACTCCAATGCGGCGCGTTGGGCAGGAGTTACGGTCTCGCTGTGCAGGATCACGTCACTGACCCCTTCGTTCCGCAGTACGGCGAGCCAGGCTTGGCCGCTGGCATCCCCGGCCGCCCCGATGGCTGCCTGTGACAGCGGCGGCGAGTACCAGCTGAGGGTGCGGCCGCGACTGCCAAATTCAGCGTAGAACGCCTGCGCAGGGTCCAGTAGCAGCACGTTGCCTTGCGGCCCGCCGCCATCGCGCATGGCCTTGGCCAGAATGCGTTCCGGTGCGTAGTGCTCCAGCAGCGGCGCGTCGCGCCCCGCGGCTTTCACGGTCTCCTTGACGGCGCCATAGCGCAGCGTCCAGTGAGCGCTTGCCTGGAAGCACAACTGCAGCACGCACAGCCCGATCGCGATCCATGTGGCATGGCGCAGGTTCACCCGGCACATCGCCGTGACCAGCACCGCAGCCAACACCGCCAACCCGGGATAGGCGTAGCGCATGTATTGCAGGGGCAACAGCGGTAGCAGCAGTACCAGCGAGGCGGCGATGGCGGCGGCACGGGTGCCGCGGTTGAACAGCGCCAGCAGCCAGGGACCGAGCAGTGCGACCAGCACGAAGCTGCCGCCACCGGCGAACGCTTCGAGGAATCGGTCGGTATGGAAGCTCATCTGCCACAACAGCAAGGGGCTGAAGCCGCTGTGCCAGCGGTCATCGAAGAAGTTGGTGGGCGCGTAGTACGGCGACTGGAACCAACCGTTGAGCAGCGGCAGCACCGGGTTGCCGGCCAGGACCTGGCCGTGCGCGTAGCTGGCGCCGGCGACCGCCAGCCCCAGCAGGAACACCGCGCCAATGCGTGGCAGCGATGGCCACGGATGGCGGATCAGGGCCCAGAGCAACGGCACCACCGCCATCACCGCGGCGGAGGTCTTGATTGCCGCCAGACCGCCGCACAGCACGGCCAGTGCCAGCCAGAAGCGGAAACTGCCATCGCGGGGGCCGGCGACGAGCGCGAACAGCCAGGCCAGCGCAGCGGCGATCGGCAGCTCGGTCTGCATGCCGCCGGCCAGTGCCGTGGTCAGCGGCTGGCTCAGCGCCACGGCCGCGGCCAGCCAGCGGCCAGCGACGGGTGCATCCAATCGGGCGGCCAGCTGCCAGAGCCCGCTGGCGAGCAGCAGCAGCCACAGGGCGTTGACCGGCCCGCGCGCTTCCTGGTGGGCGATCAGCTGGGTGACGGCCTGTACCACGTCCGAGGCCCAGGGCGCGAACGCCCACACCTGCTGTTCGGGTGCCGGGCTGTAGAAGCCCTGTTGCTGCAGCTGCCACGGCAGGCGCAGGTGATAGGCCAGGTCGTCGTACTGCAGGGTGGGCAGCCAGCAACTGGCTGCAGCCAGGCCCATCACGATCACGCAGAACGTGGCCAGCCGTGGCGTCGCGGCAACGGCCGATTGCCAGTGGCTGGCAGCTTCATGCAGCGTGCCGGTTACCTGGGTGCGGCGGATGGCCAGCAGTGCCACGCAGGCCAGCAGATACCCCCAGCCGTTGTGAATGGGCAACGTGAGCAGCCAGCCGAGGGTTCCTGCGATCAGCAGCAGGCCGAGCACGGCCTGCAGACCGATCGGGCCACGCGGGAGCAGCAGGCTGCCGGCGGCGATCGCAGCCAGAGCCAGCAAGGCGGTGGCGAACACCGGCAGCGGGCCGGCGAACACGCACAGCAGCACGCCCCACAGGGCCAGTGCCCAGCTTGCCTGCGCACCACGCCACAGCCGGGCCGGAAGCCAGGACAGGCCGGCGACCAACAGGCCGAGCACCAGCAATTCGCCAGCCCTGCTGAGGGGCCGGGTCGCCCATAACTCCGGTGTTGCCAGGCCAATGAGCAGGGCGAGCGGTCCGAGCCAGACAAGAGGCCGGGCCAGACGTGCAGGAGGCGCTTCCATTCGGTTCTGCAGGAGATAGGGGCGGTCGCCTATGCTATCAGCCAACGAACGCATTCCTGTATTGGCAGGTGGAAAACCGATGAGTCATCCCTTACATGTGATCATCCTGGCTGCTGGCGCTGGCAAACGCATGAAGTCAGTGTTGCCCAAGGTGCTGCAGCCCATCGCCGGGCGCCCGATGCTGGCGCATGTCATCGAAGCGGCGCGGCAGCTGCAGCCGGCGGGTATCCACGTGGTCTACGGCCATGGCGGTGAAGCGGTGCGCACGGCCTTCGCCGGACAGACGGACCTGGTCTGGGCCGAGCAGAAGGAACAGCTGGGCACCGGCCACGCGGTCCAGCAGGCGATGCCGGACGTGCCGGACATGGCGCAGGTGCTGGTGCTGTATGGCGACGTGCCACTGATCCGCGCGCAGACCCTGCAGGCGTTGATCGACGATGCACCGCGCCTGGCGGTGCTGGTCGCCGATCTGGATGACCCGACCGGCTACGGGCGGATCGTGCGCGATGCCGAGGGCAAGGTGGCCGCGATCGTCGAGCAGAAGGATGCCGACGATGAGCACAAGCGCATCCGCACCATCAACACCGGCATCATCACCGCCGAGTCGACCGCGCTGCGGCGCTGGTTGTCGGCGCTGTCCAACGCCAACGCGCAGGGCGAGTACTACCTGACCGACGTGTTCGCCTCGGCGGCCTCGGAGTACACGCCGGCCGGGTTGGTGCACGTGGCCGACGCGCAGGAGGCCGAGGGCGCGAATGATCCGTGGCAGCTGTCGCAGCTGGAGCGGGCCTGGCAGCTGCGCGCGGCCAGGGCATTGTGCGAGCAGGGTGCCCGCCTGCTCGACCCGGCGCGCCTGGACCAGCGTGGCACGGTGAAGGTCGGCCGTGACGTGCAGATCGATGCCAACGTGGTGCTGGAAGGCGAGGTTGAACTGGGTGACGGGGTGAGCATCGGCGCGTTCGTGCGGCTGAAGGACGTCAAGCTCGGTGCCGGCACCGAAGTGCGCCCGCACTGCGACCTGGAAGGCGTGGTCAGCGAAGGCGCCGCGCAGATCGGCCCGTTCGCGCGGCTGCGGCCGGGCACGGTGCTGGCCGACGGCGTGCACGTGGGCAACTTCGTGGAGACCAAGAAGGCCACGCTGGGCAAGGGCAGCAAGGCCAACCACCTGACCTACCTGGGCGATGCGGTGATCGGCAGCGGCACCAACATCGGCGCCGGCACCATCACCTGCAACTACGACGGCGTGAACAAGTTCCAGACCGTCATCGGCGACAAGGTGTTCGTCGGCTCCAACAGCTCGCTGGTGGCGCCGGTGACCCTGGCCGACGGCGCGACCATCGGTGCCGGCTCGGTGATCACCCGCGATGCGCCGGAAGGAAAGCTGACCGTGGCGCGCACCCGGCAGCAGACCATCGATGGCTGGACACGGCCCGTCAAGAAGTCCTGAGCCGCGCCTGGCGCGGCCGGAGGAGCTGGCGCTGCTGCCGTTGATCGAGCAGCAGGCCGGGCAGCGCCTGCGCGGGCATCCGGCGTGGGCGGTGTTTTCTGCCTGCCCGACCGATGTGGCGGCGTTCGCCCAGGGCTTGTACGCGCGTTCGTTGTGGGTTGCCGAAAGCGCGCAGGGCGGGATCGCCGGCTATCTGTTGGCCGGCGTGCTGGATGAGGATTTCCACGTGCTGCAGATGGATGTCTCGCCGCAGCAGGGCCGCCAGGGACACGGGCGGGCGTTGTTGCGGCATGCGCTGGCACAGGGCGCCGGCCGCGGACATCGACGCGCGGTGCTGACCACCCTGAGCGACGTGCCGTGGAACGCCGGCTTCTATGCGAGCGAAGGCTTTGCCGTGTGGCCACGCGAAAGCTGGAGCGCGGCGATGCACGCGGTGATGGCCGAGGAGGCCGCCGCGGGCTTCCCGATGGCGTTGCGTGTGGCGATGCAGCGGACGCTGTGAGCGAGGGAACTGTCGCCTAGTCGTGCGGCAGCAGCACTGTCACGCACAGACCGCCCTCGGTGCGGTTCTGCAGCGAGATCCGGCCGGCGTGGGCCTCGATGATCTCGCGGGTCAGGGCCAGGCCCAGGCCGGTGCCGTTGCGCTTGGTGGAGTAGAACGGCATCAGCGCGTTCTGCAGCACCGCTTCGTTCATGCCGATGCCACGGTCCAGGATCTCGATGCGCAGCCAATGTGGCAGGCGCGCCAGGCGCACTTCCACGCCCTCGCCGGCGGCGCCGTTGTCGTCACTAGCCTCGTGCGCGTTCTTGAGCAGGTTCAGCAGCGCCTGGGCGAACTGGGCCGGGTCCAGGCGGCTGCTCAGGTCCTCCGGCACCGGTTCCATGCGGAACGGGATCTGCTGCTGCAGGCTGTGCAGGAAGTTGGCCCAGATGACCGTCTGCAACTGTGGCTGCGGCAGCTTGGCGAAACGCGCGTAGCCACGGATGAAACCCTCCAGGTGGCGCGCGCGTTCCTCGATGGTGCCGAAGATGTTCTCCAGCCGCTCGGTGCGGTTGCGTCGCACCAGTTCGGCGCCGGAATGGGCGAGCGAGGCGATGGGTGCCAGCGAGTTGTTGAGCTCGTGGCTGATGACGCGGATCACCTTCTTCCAGGTCTGCACTTCCTGGCGGCGCAGTTCGGCGGTGAGCAGGCGAAGCAGCAGCAGTTCGTGCGGGCGGCCATTGAGATGGAAGTTGCGGCGTGACAGGTGGTAGATCTGCTCGTCGTCCTCATCGCCCTCGAAGGCCTCCGGGTCGCGAACTGCGAACAGGCTGTCGCCGCCGCGCGAGATGGCGTTGCGCAGCTCGGTGGGCATGTTCTCCAGCAGGTCGGGCATGCGCTGGCCTTCCAGCTTCCAGCCACCGTGCAGCAGTTTGCGTGCGGCGACGTTGGAGAACGCCACGCGCTGGATGCCGTCGCCGCCGTCGGTCAACAGCAGCATCGCCACCGGCGTGTTCTGCACCATGGTGTCCAGCAGCAGCTCGCGCTGCACCAGCGATTGCCGCTGTTCGCGCAGCACCTCGCCCAGTTCGGCATGGGCCTGCACCAGCTGGGCGAACTCATCCTTGCCGCGCCAGTGCACGCCGAAGTTGTATTCGCCGTCGCGGTAGCTGCTGGTGGTGCCGGACAGGGCACGCAGCAACGAGCGGATCGGTGCGGTGGCCCGGCGCAGCGCCCACCACATCAGGGAAAGCAGGATCACCGTGGAGGTGGCCACCACCCACCAGCCATGGTCCATCCAGTAGGCCAGCAGCCACGGCAACGCGGCGGCCAGCGCCAGCACCGGCAGCAGGCGCAGGAACAGGGTGAGGGTGAACGAGCGCGACTTCAGCATGGCCGTGTCATTCGCGCGGGATGCCGTGGCGGTCCATGCGCCGGTACAGCGCCTGCCGGCTCATGCCCAGCTCGGCGGCGGCCTGGGCGATGACGCCGCCGGCGTGCGACAGCGCGGCGATGATGCGTTCGCGGTCCGGCTCCTCGGCGCCGTGCGCGGCGGTCGGGCGCGCGGGGGCGCGCGGCAGGTTGAGGTCGGCCACCTCGATGCGCGGCCCCTGCGCGAGCAGGGCGGCGCGCTGGATCACGTTGCGCAGTTCGCGCACGTTGCCCGGCCAGGTGTGGCGCTGCAGCGCCTGCGCGGCCTGCGGCGAGAGCGGCTTGTTGTCCTGCCCGAGGAAGAACCGCGCCAGCGGCAGGATGTCCTCGCGGCGTTCGCCCAGCGGCGGCAGCACCAGTTCGACGGTGTTGAGCCGGTAGTACAGGTCTTCGCGGAAGCTGCCATCACGGATCATCGCCGGCAGGTCGGCATTGGTGGCGCTGACCACGCGCACCTTGACCTGGCGCTCGCGGTTGGAGCCCAGCCGCTCGAAGCGGCCGGTTTCCAGCACGCGCAGCAGCTTCATCTGCCCGGTCAGCGACAGGTTGCCGATCTCGTCCAGGAACAGCGTGCCGCCATCGGCGGCCTCGAACTTGCCCTCGCGCGCCTTGTTGGCGCCGGTGTAGGCACCGGCCTCGGCGCCGAACAGTTCGGCCTCGATCAGTTCGGCCGGGATGGCACCGCAGTTGAGGGCGACGAACGGGCCTTTGCGGTTGGGCGAATTGGCCTGGATGATCTCGGCGATCTTCTCCTTGCCGGCGCCGTTGGGGCCGGTGATCAGCACGGGCAGGTCGGAGCGGGCGACCTGGCAGGCCAGGGCGATCACCCGTTCGCTGGCCGGGTCGGCGAACACCACGCCGCGCAGGTCGTAACGCTCGTTCAGGCTCTTGCGCTGGGCCAGCTCGCGCTGGCGGCGACGGGCCAGCTCGCGGCGGGTCTCGGCCAGCTCCAGCAGGTTGTTGACCGTGGTCAGCAGGCGGCCATCGTCCCAGGGCTTGGCCAGGTAGTCGGCGGCACCGGCCTTGACCAGTTCCACCGCGCTGTCCAGGTGGGTCCAGGCGGTGAGCAGGATCACCGGCAGGTCCGGATAGGCCTGGCGGATGTCACGGAACAACGCCTGGCCTTCCTCGCCGGAGGTGGTGTCGGCGGTGAAGTTCATGTCCTGCAGGACCAGGTCGAACTCCTGCTCGGCCAGCATCGCCAGCCCCTGCTCGGGCGAGCTGGCGTGGCGGGTGTCGATGTCATGCAGGGAGAACAGCACCTCCAGTGCGGTGGCCACGGCGGCGTTGTCGTCGATGATCAGGATCTGCGGCATGGGAATCGTGGAAACCGGAAGGGAGGCGGCAACAGGACGTCGGGTCCAGCACATTACACGCTAGCGGTGGCGCTGGCAGCGGGGCCGGTTGCCGGCAGGCCAGGCGGCCCCGCTGCCGGAGCGGCGTCATCGTGCGCTGTCGGCGGCGATCGCGCGGTGCCCATAGCTGAGCACCCGCGTGATCTGCCATTGCCCATCGCGCAGGCGCCAGACGATGGTGAAGTCGGCCAGCCCTTCGCATTTGCCGCTGGCGCTGTCGCAGAAGCGGTGCTGGCCGCGCGCGATGGCACCGAAGTCCTTCACCGGGAAGACCTCCAGCGTTTCCGGCAGCAGTTCGCGGGTGAAGTGGCCGCAGGCATGCCTGGCGGTGTTGGCGAGCATGGCATCACGCGTCCAGGTGACGCCGCCGGTGTCGTGGTAGAACTCCACCGCCGCATCGAAGTAGCTGGCGTGGCGACGCAGCTGCGCCGGGTCCGAACAGTGGTTGAAGCTGTCGAACACCGCGTGGTCCAGCGCGGTGATGGTCGCGGTCAGGTCGTCTCCTTCGGCGGCCATCGCCGGCGTGCAGGCCAGTGCGAGCAGCAAGGGGAGCAGGGGGGTCTTCATCGATACCTCGCCAGGTTCAGGCGCTGCGCGTGGCAACGGCCGGTGGGATGGAAGCCGCCCGGCGCGCCGGGCCGAGCACCGCCAGCTGGCCAAGCAGCCAGAGCAGCAGCGCGGCGACGGGCAGGTAGGCCAATGGCAGGCGCGGCAGTTCGTAGTAGTGCATCAGCAGCAGGTTCAGGCCATAGGCCAGCAGCAGGCCGAGCACGATGCCGGCGCTGCTGAGCATGAAGTTCTCCACCTGGAAGTAACGCAGGATGTTGCCGCGCGTGGCCCCCAGCGCCCGCCGGATACCGATCTGCTTGGTGCGCTGCTGCACCCAGAAGCTGGCCAGGCCGAGCACGCCGAACGCGGTGACCGCCAACAGCGCGGCGCTGACGGCCAGCAGCAGCCAGATCACGGAGCGGTCGCGCTGGTGGAAGTCGGCCCGCATCTGTTCCAGCGTGCCCTGCTGTTCGATGAGGCGGTTCGGGTCGGTGGCGTGGAGCGCGTCGATGGCGGCCTTCAGCACCGCCTCGCGCTGGTCCGGCGTGGTGCGGATCGCGTACGCACCATTGGAGACCCGGATCGGGAACATCATGGAGTGGTAGCGGTTGGCGAAGGTACCCGCCTCGCCCGGCGCGAGCAGGTCCTCGATCACTCCGACCACCGGTGACGGCGGTTGTTTCTCGCCCCACACGTACAGCTGCTTGCCCACCGCGTCCTGGCCCGGGAACAGCGTCTGCGCCAGCGAACGGCCCAGGATGACGGCGGGGATGCCGGTGCCGACCTGGTTCGGATCGAAGCTGCTGTTGTCGATGTATTCGTCGGGGTTGAAGCCGCGGCCCTGGGCGATCCGCAGCGCGAAGGTCTGCTGCATGCGGCCATCGTCCATGTAGATGGCCGCGGTCGCGGAGGGACGGGTCTGGCTTGCCTCCAGACGCACATCGGAGGACCAGATGTTGCCGCCGTAGGGGATCTGGTTGACGCTGCTGACCGCCTGCACGCCGGGGATCGCGGCCAGCGCCTGGAGGTCCTGCTTGCGCAGCGCGTCCATGTTGACGTCCGGCAGCAGGCTGCTGGTGGCCAGGTAGACCAGCTCGTCATCGGCAACGCCGCTGCTGAGCTGCAGCTCGGCGATGCGGTTGCGGATGATGAACACCGCGTTGCAGATGATGGCGCAGCTCAGTGCGATCTCCAGCACGATCAGCAGGGCGGCGGTCTTGTGCCGCGACAGCGTGGTGAGGATGGGGAGGATTTCCATGGTCATCTGCCTGGGAGTGCGGGGAGCGCGTCGGACGATGGACGGGGCCCGGAAAAAAGGGGAGAGCCGGAGCGTCTCTCCCCAAGCAGGTCCGGTCCGAAGCGCATTACTGGCTCTTGAGCTGCAGGGCTGGCGGCACCTTCATCGCGCGCCAGGCCGGCAACAGGCCGGCAAGCAGGCTGACGGTGACGGCCAGGGCGAAGGTCAGCCACAGCGTGGTGGTGTCCATGTGGGCGAGCTTGGCGTATTCGTCGGGCTGCTGGCGGATCAGCCACAGGCCGAAGGCGGCGAAGCCCAACCCCAGCGCGCCGCCGACGAAGCCGATCACGCCGGCTTCGGTCAGGCATTGCCGGAAGATGTCCGCGCGGGATGCGCCGAGCGAGCGGCGGATGCCGATCTCGCCGCTGCGGCGCAGGAACTTGGCCAGCAGCAGGCTCACCGTGTTGAGCAGGCAGACCAGCAGGAAGCCGAACGCCAGCCACATCTGCAGGCGCACGTCGTTGGGCACGATGCGGTTGAAGTCCAGCCAGTCCATCACGCTGTACAGGCGCACGTTGGTGGGGCGTTCGAAGCGACCACTGGCGCGCTGGCTGTCGGAGTAGTCGGCCAGGTACTTGAGGTAGTCCCGCGCCTTCTGGGGCGAGTCCAGCTCCACCCAATACTGCAGCCATGCGCAGGGCGCGTTGAGGCCATAATTGCCGCCGTCCACGCCGCTGCTGTTGCCCCAGCAATGCACGCTGCCCTGCGTGTCCAGCTTCAGTGCGCGCGAGGTCGAGAACGGCAGCAGCACCTGCTCGTCGCCACCGTAGCGCTGGCTGCTCAGGTCGTAGAAGCGCGGGGCCGGGCGCCAGTCGTCCATCACGCCGACCACCCGGAACACGCCCTGCGGCAGCCGCATTTCCCGGCCCACCGCGGTATCGTTGCCGAACAGGGTGGCGGCCAGCTTGCGGTCGATGACCGCCACCTGCGCGCGGGCCTCGTCATCGGCCGCGTTCCAGGCATTGCCGCTGTGCAGCGGCACGTCGAACATCGCGAAGAAGTCGGCCGAGGTGTAGCGCGCCATCGCCCGGAACGGCTGGGCCGCGCTGCCGGCCGGCTGCACGGTGACCGCGCCGGCCGACATCACCGCCTGGCGGTCGGCGCGTTTCTGCCGCAGCAGCTCCTCGGCGTCATAGCGGCTCATCTGCCGCGGTGGATCCTTGTCCAGCGTGGCGTCCTTGCCCAGCGTGCGGGGTTCCAGCTGCGCGTAGTACAGCTGGCCGCTCTTGTGCGGGATGGGGTCGCCGGAGAGCACGAAGTACAGCCCCAGCGTGGTCATCGTCGCACCGATGCCGACCGCGATGGTCAGCACCATGAGCGTGGTCAGCACCTTGTTGCGGCCGAAGCCGCGCAAGGCCAGTTGCAGGTAGTAGCCGAACATGGGATCCCTTTGTCGTGGTCAGGCGCTGCGGGTGGCCACGGCCGGCGGGATCGAGGCGGCACGACGGGCCGGGCCGAACACCGCGATCTGCCCGATCACCCACAGCAACACCGCACCGACCGGCAGGTACAGCAACGGCAGGCGTGGCAGCTCGTAGCGCCCCATCAGCCAGTAGTTCAGGCTGTAGGCCAGCAGCATGCCCAGCACGATGCCGATGCCGGCCAGCAGGAAGTTCTCGGTCTGGAAGTAGCGCAGGATCTGCCCGCGGGTGGCGCCCAGGGCGCGCCGGATGCCGATCTGCTTGGTGCGCTGCTGCACCCAGAAGCTGGCCAGGCCGATGATGCCCACCGCGGTCACCAGCAACAGCAGGCCGCTGACGATCAGCAGCAGGCCGATCATGTCGCGGTCGTTGGCGAAGTTCTTGGCGCGCTTCTCCTCGAGCGTGAGGTTGGTCCACACCAGCCGGTTCGGGTCGTTCTTCTCCAGGGTCGCCAATGCCTGCTTCATCACCTCGTCGCGGCGCGCCGGGTCGGCGACGCGGATGATGTAGCGGCCACCGCCGGAGAAGCTCATGCGGATCGGGAAGATCACCCCGTAGGTGCGGTTGTTGTTCTGCATGTTGGGGCGCAGCAGGGTCTTGGCCACGCCGACCACGGTGATCGGGATGCCCAGCATGTAGACGGTCTTGCCGACGGCGTTGCCATCGGGGAAGAACTGCCGGGCCATCGCGTCGGTGAGGATGGCGCTGGAAGGCATCTGCTCGGTGGCGGTGGTCTTGGACAGCTCTTCGTTGCTCCTGTACTCGTCGGCATTGAAGTCACGGCCGGCGAGCAGCTCCAGTCCCAGCGTCTTCACCATGTTCTCGCCGAACATGTACTGCGCGCCGTTGACCGACTGCGCATCGGGTTCGGGGCTGGCCGACAGCGAGGTATTCCACGAGCCGCTCTGGAACGGCAGCTGGTTGGTGATGGCGACGTTCTCCACGCCGGGGATGGCGCGCAGCGTGGCGATGTCTTCGGCGGTACGCGCATCGGCATCGACCTGCTCGCCGATGCCGCTCAGGCCGATCTCCAGCAGGTGGCTTTCGTCGATGCCGCTGGGGAGTTCCATGACTTCGATGCGCTGGGAGACGATGAACAGCGCGTTGCAGATGATCGCGCAGCTCAGCGCGATCTCCAGCACGATCAAGGCGGCGGCGGTCTTGTGCCGCGACAGCGTCGAGAGGATGGGGCGGATTTCCATGCGGGTTCTCCGGTGGAGCGAGGAGTAAGGTGAAGAGGTGCGAGGATGAAAGGGGAGTGGATCGAACCCTTCTTCAACCCCGCCCCCCGCCAGGCGTTGGGGACGGCACTACGCGGAAGGTCGTGGCGTGGCGGCTTGCCGCCGCGCACGCCCCGGCCCGGTACCTCATTGGCTCTTCAGCTGCAGTGCGGGCGTGACCTGCATGGCCCGCCAGGCGGGCAGGACGCCGGCCAGCAGGCTGGCGAACACGGCCAGCGCGAAGGTGACCAGCAGCATCGAGCCGTCCAGGTGGGCGAGCGAGGCGTACGCGGCGGGGCGCTGGCGTACCGCCCACAGGCCGAGCAGCGCGAACACCAGGCCGAGCATGCCGCCGGCCAGGCCGACGGTGCCGGCCTCGACCAGGCATTGCTTGAAGATCTCGCTGCGGCTGGCACCCAGTGCGCGACGCACGCCGATCTCGCCGCTACGGCGCAGGAACTTGGCCAGCAGCAGGCCCACCGTGTTGACCAGGCACACCAGCAGGAAGCCGAAGGCCAGCCACATCTGCAGGCGCACGTCGCCCGGCACGACCTGGGTGAAATCCATCCACTCCATCACGTTGCGCAGGCGGGTGTTGGCCGGGCGCTCGAAGCGACCGGAGGCACGCTGCTGCTCGGAATAGTTGTCCAGGTAGGCCTTGAAGTCACCGGCGTCGCTGGGCGAATCAAGCTCCACCCAGTACTGCACCCATGAGCAGGGCACGTTCAATGCCTGCGCGTCGTTGACGATCTCGCGGCCGAAGCAGTTCATGTTGCCGTTGCGCTCCAGCTTCAGGTCGATGAAGGTGGAGAACGGCAGCAGCACGCTTTCCTCGCGGTCGAAGCGGCCGGTGGTGATGTCGTAGAACTTCGGGCGCGGGTTCCAGTCGTTCAGCACGCCGACCACGCGCATCGCATGGCCTTCGATCAGCACGTCCTTGCCGACGCTGTTCTCACCCTTGAACAGCTTCTCGTTGAGGGACTTGCTGAGCACCGCCACGCGGCTGCGGCCGGCGTCCTCCCCGGCGCTCCAGCCGGTGCCGTACAGGAACGGGGTCTCGAACATCGGGAAGAAGTCGGCCGAGGTGTAGCGCATCTCGACGCTGAACGGCTTGAGCGCGTCCACGCGCGGATCGAGGATGCCACCGCCGCCGGTCATCATCGCCTGGCGTGGCGCCTTCTTCTGCCGCAGCAGTTCCTCGGCATCGAAGCGGGTCAGCTGCCGCTCCGGCTCCTCGCCCGGCTGGTAGCCCTCCTTCGTGTAGGGGTCCAGCTGCACGTAGAACAGCCGGTCGCTCTTCTGCGGGATCGGGTCGCCGGAGAGCACCTTGAACACGGTCAGCGTCGTCATCGCCGCGCCGATGCCCAGGGCGATCGCCAGCACCATCAGCGTGGTGAGGATCTTGTTGCGACCGAAACTGCGGATCGCGAGTTTGAAGTAGTAGCTGAACATGGGAAGTCCTCGGCGAGGTCAAACGCTACGGGTGGCGACGATGGGTGGGATGGCAGCCGCGCGCAGGGCAGGGCCGATCACGGCGACCTGCCCGAGCAGCAACAGCAGTACGGCGCCGACGGGCAGGTAGTACAGCGGCAGGCGGTCGATCTCGAAGTAGTGCATCAGCACCTGGTTGCCGGCGAAGGCCAGCAGCATCCCCAGCACGATGCCGAAGCCGGTCAGCATCAGGTTCTCGGTCTGGAAGTAGCCGATGATCTGGCGCCGGGTGGCCCCCAGCGCACGGCGGATGCCGATCTGCTTGGTGCGTTGCTGCACCCAGAAGCTGGCCAGGCCGATGATGCCCAGCGCGGTCACCAGCAGCATCGCCAGGCACACGCCGAGCAGCAGGCGGGTCATCGCCCGGTCCTGGCGGAAGTAGGTGTCACGCAGCTGGGCCAGCGTGGCGCTGTAGTCGCTGGACAGGATGGCTTCGGGGGTGACCTTGGAGGCAGCGGCCACCGCGTCGCGGAGGATCGCCGGCAGGTCCGCCGCATCGGCGCGCAGCACGTAGGTGCCGCTCTGCGCATGGGTGAGGACCGGCACGATCACCGACCATTGCGCGCTGGCCACGCCGCTCTCGCTGCGGCCCGGGTCGGGACGGGCGAAGTGTTCCAGCACGCCGGCCACGGTGAAGCGGTTGCTGGACATCCAGAACTGCTTGCCGAGCGCCGATTCCCCCGGCCACAGGTGGGCGGCCAGGGCGCGGGTGATCCACACCTGGGCGCTCTCGGGCAGGTAGTTCTCCACCGGCTGGAAGTCGCCATCGGTGAAGCTGCGGCCCTGCACCGGCTTGAGCTGCATCACGTCGATCGCGCCGGGGTCGAGCAGGTAGAAATGCGGCACGCCGCCGAAGTGCTTGCCTTCGGGGTCCAGGCTGATGCCGGCGGTGCCGGCACGCTGGCCGAACGGCACGGCGTTGACCACGCCCACCGCCTGCACGCCGGGCTGGCTGCGCAGCTGCTGCAGCCAGCGGCCGTTGAGTTCGGCCGGCTGGCAGCCGTCGCAGTCATCGAGGCTGAGGGCGGCGACGCGGCTCTCGTCCACGCCGCTGTTCATGCCGATCATGTCCATGCGCGAAACCGCCAGGAACAATGCGTTGCACAGCACCGCGCAGGCCAGCGCGATCTCCAGGGTGATCAGGGAGGCGGCGATGCGGTGGCGCGACAGTGCGACCAGGATGGGTTTGATATCCATGCTTACAGTGCCTTGATCTGCAGGGCCGGGTCGATGCGGGCGGCGCGCAGCGCCGGCAGCAGTCCCGCCAACAAGGTGGTGATGACGGCAGCGGCCAGGGTCGAGCCGAGCATGGTGAGGTCCAGCTGCATCATGTCCGCGTAGGCCAAGGGCTGCTGGCGGATGTTCCACAGACCGAACGCGGTCAACAGCAAGCCGCCCAGGCCGCCGGCCAGGCCGATCAGCGCCGCTTCGATCAGGCACTGCTGGAAGACCATCGCGCGGGTCGCGCCCAGCGCCCGCAGCACGCCGATCTCGCTGGTGCGGCGCAGGAACTTGGCCAGCAGCAGGCCCACCGTGTTGAACAGGCAGATGCCGAGGAAGGCCAATGCCATCCACGCCTGCAGGCGGACGTCACGCGGCACCACGCCGTTGAAGTCCAGCCACTGCATCAGGCTGGAAAGGCGCGCCAGTTCCGGCTGGCTGATGCGGCCCAGCTGCTGTTGCTGCTGCACGTAGCCCTGCAGGAACCGCTCGTAGGCGCTAACCTGCGCCGGCGTGTCCAGCTGCACCCATTGCTGCAACCACACGCAGTTGCTGTTCTCCAGGTGGCCGGGCTGCTCGGGCAGCCCCCAGCAGGTGAACTGCTGGAAGTTGCCGGCATTGACCTGCAGGCTGCTGAACAACGGCATCATCACGTCCTGCGGCGCGCGGTAGAAATCGGCGGTGTCGCCCTGGGAGAAGCGGCCACCGGCCACGGCGTAATAGAGCGGTGCCGGGCGCCACGGCTTGAGCACGCCGACGATGCGGACCTCGCTGTCGCGGATGCGCAGCATCTGGCCGACGCTGTCCTTGCCGCCGAACAGGCGCTGGTTGAGGTTCCAGGAGATCACCGCCACGCGCGCACGGCGCTCGTCGTCCTCGCGCGACCAGCCGCTGCCGTAGGCCATCGGCACCTGGAACATCGGGAAGAAGTCGGCCGTGGTGGACAGCATCGGGGTGATGCTGGCCGGCGCGCTGCTGGTGGGGGCGGACAGCTTGGCCGGGCTGTTGGCGACCAGTGCCTTGCGCTCGGCCGGGCCATCGCGCCAGAGATCGACCGCCGAGGTGTAGTCGAGCATGTCCAGCGGATCGACGCGCGGCTTCTCCCCGCGCGGGGACGCATCCACCTGCGGGTAGTACAGGTGCTGGCTGCGCCCGGGCAGGGGATCGCCCGAGAGCAGGTGCATCACCGTCAGCGTCGTCATCGACGCGCCGATGCCCACGGCGATGGACAGCACCATCAGCCCGGTGAGCACCGGCGTGCGCCGCAGGCTGCGCATGCCTTGCTGCAGGTAGTACGTGAACAGCGACATGCGTGGTCCTCAGCCCTGCGTGTTGGTTTCGGCGATGCGCGAGGCGTGGGCCAGCACCGGCTCACGCAGCAGGTCGGTGGCCTGGCCATCGACGATGTGCACGTTGCGCTGGGCGCGTGCGGCCAGCTCCGGGTCGTGCGTCACCATGACGATGGTGGTGCCCTGGGAGTTGATCTCCTCCAGCAGCTCCATCACGCCGCGGGCCATCTGCGTGTCCAGGTTGCCGGTCGGTTCGTCGGCCAGCAGCAGGCGCGGGCTGCCGGCCAGGGCGCGGGCGATGGCGGCGCGCTGCTGCTGGCCGCCGGACAGCTCGGCCGGGTAATGCTTCATGCGCGAGCCCAGGCCGACGCTGGTCAGCGCCTGCTCGATGCGCTGCTTGCGCTCGGCCGCGCCCATGCCGCGATAGCGCAGCGGTACGTCGACGTTGTCGAACAGGTTGAGGTCGGGGATCAGGTTGAAGCCCTGGAAGATGAAGCCGATCTTCTGGTTGCGCAGGCGCGAGCGTGCGTCGTCGCCGAGGTGGCTCACGTCCTGGCCATCGAGCAGGTACTGGCCGCTGGTGAAGGTTTCCAGCAGGCCGGCGATGTTGAGGAAGGTGGTCTTGCCCGAGCCGGACGGACCGGTGACGGCGACGAACTCGCCTTCGCGCACATGCAGGTCGAGCGAGCGCAGCGCGTGGGTTTCAACCTGTTCGGTGCGGAAGACCTTGGAGACCGATTGCATATGGAGCATGTCTATTTCCTTTGGGGACGAGGTTGCGGGGCAGCGGGGAACAGGGCGCTGGGAGCTGGGAGCAGTGCGTTGGCTGGGCGCGGGGCCGGTTGGATGACTTGCCGTGCCCCGCTCCCGGGGTTCAATCAATTGATGGAGACGCGTTCGTTGTCGCCGAACAGATCCGCGCCGGAGACCACGATCTTTTCGCCCGGTTGCAGGCCGGACACCACTTCCACCTCGCCCAGGCTGCTCACGCCCAGCTGCACGGGGCGGCGGGTGGCGATGCTGCCGGTGACGACGTAGGCGTAACGGCCGCCGGATTGTTCGACGAACGGGCCGCGCTCGACCTTGAGCACGTTGCGGCGGGTGTCGAGCAGGATGCGCGAGCTCATCCGCTGGCTCTGGCGCAGGCCTTCGGGCTGCTTGTCGGAGAAGCGGATGCGGGCCACGACTTCACCGTTGACCACCTCCGGCGACACCGCCGAGATCTCGCCGGGGAAGGGCTGGCCGCTGCCGCTGGTCAGCTGCGAGGGCATGCCGATGGCCAGTTCGCGGGCGAAGCTCTCCGGCACCTTGATCTCGACCTCGAAGCGGGACAGGTCGACCACGCTCAGGATCGGGGCGTTGGTGGCGACCTGGGTGTGCTGGGTGGCCTGCACCTGGCCGACCTGGCCATCGAACGGGGCGCGCAGGGTCAGCGCATCGACCTGGCGCTGCACTTCGTTGACCACGGCCAGCTGGCGCTCGGCCAGCAGGCGCTTGTTGCGGGCGTCCAGGTCGGCGCCGCGGCTCTGCAGGGTGGCGTCCTGCTGGGCGTGCTGCAGCTCGATCTGGGCCTTCTTCAGCTCGTCCTGGGCCTTGGCCAGGTCCACCTGCGGTACCGCGCCGCCGTCGAAGCCGCGCTGGTAGCGGTCCAGGTCGCGCTGGGCGGCGATGCGCACCAGGCCTGCCTGGTCGGACATCTTGGCGCCGGTGGCGCGGGCCAGGGTGGCGTCCAGGGCGGCGCGGCTGGCCTCGGCCTCCAGGCCGGCCAGGGTGGCCTGTTCCTGGGCCAGCTTGCTGCGCAGTTCCGGGCTGTCGATCACCGCCAGCTCCTGGCCCTGCTTGACCACGTCGCCGGCCACCACCTTCAGGGTCACGGTACCGGCGGAGATGGCGTACAGCACCGGGCTGTTGGCGGCGATCACGCGGCCGTCGGCGGCGATGTCGCGGACCAGGTCGCCACGGCCGACTTCGGCGATGCGCACGCGGCTGCTGTCGAAGGAGCGGCTGGCGCCGGCCCATTTGTTGGCGATGAAGCCGATGCCGGCCACCACCGCGACCGTGGCCACGGCGGGCCACAGCCAGCGGCGCCACTTGGGCTGCTGGGGCTGGGTGGAGACTCGGTCCTGGGCGGAGGTGTCGCGGATCATCGTGGGCTTCGCAGCAGAGGTTGGTATTGGTTAAGCACGCGGCGTGCCAACTTCAACATATTGAAATTGTTGAAATAAATTCGATGGCTGGGGGTGTCCGGGTGTCCGCGGACACTTCTGCGGACAGTGTCCGCGCGGGTTGTCCGGCAATGTCTGCTGGATGTCCGAACCGGCTGACTTAGAATGTCCGCCTGTTATTCCAGATGGACGAACTATGTGCGGGATTGTGGGTGCGATCGCCGATCGCGATGTGGTTCCGGTACTGATTGAAGGACTCAAGCGTTTGGAGTACCGCGGCTACGACTCGTCGGGCATCGCGGTATTCGAGGGGGACGGCATCCGCCGCGTGCGTCGTACCGGCCGGGTGGCCGAAATGGAGAGCGCCGCCGCCGCCGAGCATTTCCAGGCGCAACTGGGCATCGGCCACACCCGTTGGGCGACCCATGGCGGGGTGACCGAGTCCAATGCCCATCCGCACATCAGCCACGGCGTGGCGCTGGTGCACAACGGCATCATCGAGAACCACGAGGAGCAGCGCGAGAAGCTGCGTGCGCTGGGTTATGCATTCGAGTCGCAGACCGATACCGAGGTCATCGCGCACCTGATCCACCACCACCTCAAGGCCGATCACGACGACCTGCTCGGCGCGCTGCAGCGCACCGTCAAGGAGCTGACCGGCGCCTACGCGCTGGCGGTGATCAGCCAGAAGGAGCCCGAGCGCATGGTGGTGGCGCGGATGGGCTGCCCGCTGCTGGTCGGCCTGGGCGACGGCGAGAACTTCGTGGCCTCCGATGTCTCGGCCATCATCCAGGCCACCCGCCGGGTGATGTTCCTGGAAGAAGGTGATACCGCAGAGCTGACCCGCCAGGGCGTGCGCGTGTTCGATGCCGACAATGCCCCCGCGCAGCGCGAGCAGCGCCTGTCCGACGTGTCGCTGGCCTCGCTGGAGCTGGGCCCGTACCGCCACTTCATGCAGAAGGAAATCCACGAGCAGCCGCGAGCGCTGGCCGATACGGCCGAAGCGGCGATCGACGCCGGTGGCTTCCCGGCCACGTTGTTCGGTGCCAACGCCGAAGCGGTGCTCAAGGACATCGAGGGCGTGCAGATCCTGGCCTGTGGCACCAGCTACTACGCCGGCCTGACCGCGCGTTACTGGATCGAGGCCATCGCCGGCCTGCCGTGCAGCGTCGAGATCGCCAGCGAGTACCGTTATCGCGCGGCTTACGCCAACCCCAGGCATCTGGTGGTCACCATTTCCCAGTCCGGTGAAACCCTGGACACGATGGAGGCGCTGAAATACGCCAAGTCGCTGGGCCACCTGCACACGCTGTCGATCTGCAACGTGCCCGAGAGCGCCATCCCGCGCGCCAGCGAGCTGGTCTGCTACACCCGCGCCGGCGCCGAGATCGGCGTGGCCTCGACCAAGGCCTTCACCACCCAGCTGGCGGCGCTGTTCCAGCTGACCGTGGTGCTGGGCAAGCTGCATGGCAAGGTCGACGCCGCGCAGGAGGCGGACTACCTGGAGCAGCTGCGCCACCTGCCGGGCAGCGTGCAGCATGCGCTGAACCTGGAGCCCCAGATCATCGCCTGGGCCGAGCGCTTCGCCGGCAAGTCCAATGCCTTGTTCCTGGGCCGCGGCCTGCATTACCCGATTGCCCTGGAAGGCGCGCTCAAGCTCAAGGAGATCTCCTACATCCACGCCGAGGCCTACCCGGCCGGCGAGCTCAAGCACGGCCCGCTGGCGCTGGTGGACGCGGAGATGCCGGTGGTGGTGATCGCGCCCAACGACAGCCTGCTGGAGAAAGTGAAGTCCAACATGCAGGAGGTGCGTGCGCGTGGCGGCGAGCTGTTCGTGTTCACCGACCAGGACAGCAACTTCAATGCCTCCGAGGGCGTGCACGTGATCCGTACCCCGCGCCACGCCGGGGTGCTGAGCCCGGTGGTGCATACCATCCCGGTGCAGCTGCTGGCCTACCACACGGCGCTGGCCCGCGGCACCGACGTGGACAAGCCACGCAACCTGGCCAAGAGCGTGACAGTGGAATGATGGTTGTCACGTGAGCGTAACCGGAGCTGCGGATAATCACCTCCAGCAGCCCGGTTCTCTCTCCCCCGACGCTGTGAGGAAGCCCGGCCATGCGCCGGGCTTTTCTTTTGCCTGGCCGCGGCGGCATGGGTTGCAGTGGCGGGGAGTGCCTGTCCGCCGGGGCAGGGCATCGGTCCGGGCGACCGATCAGCGTCGGCATCCGGCGAACGTCAAGCGGCGGCGTTCGCGGACATTCAGTGGCGGTTTCGCCCGCGGTGCCATGCTCCGGATCGTCATCCGGTTCCACGACGAACCATCCCATTCGTGGCGACATATGCCGCCGGGATGCAGCCGTAGAATCGAAGTGGCACAGGACGAGGCGTGCAGTTGCACCGGCCCCGTCCGCGATGCAGCGCCCTGCCTGCCGACGACGCGTCGAACGGCAGGCAGGTGCGCCACAAGTGCGCTGGAAGATCTGTTCCCGGGAGGGGCGTATCGGCAGAGCACGGTTTCGACTTCAGTGACCTGCAACAGGAAACAAGAATGAACGTCCGAGAACTTCTGCAATCGAAGAAAGAAACTGTCATCACCATCGACACCCACGACACGATCGGTGCCGCCGCGCACAAGATGAGTGCGAACCGGATTGCCGCACTGGTGGTGCTCAATGACGACGCACCGGTGGGCATCATTTCCGAAAAGGACATCGTGCGCGCGCTGGCCGACGATGGACCGCAGGCGGGACGCCGGGTGATCTCGAGCCTGCCGTCGATGGGACTGGAAGGCATCGCACCCGAAGCCAGCCTGAAACAGGCGATGTCGTTGATGACCTACTCGCGGCGTCGCCACCTGATGGTCACCGAAGGCGGGCGGCTGGTTGGCATCCTCAGCCTGGGCGACATCGTCAAGAACCTGCTCGGCGAACTGGAGCTGGAGAAGGCCGTGCTGCAGGACATCTACATGGCCGCGCACTGAGGCGGTCACCGGCCCCGAAGGTGGTGAATCACGGCCAGGTGCATCCGCACCTGGCCGTTTGCGTTACCTGGTCCGGCGCGCCAGCCGGGGGCGGCAGGACCACGGTGTCGGGAACGCGGCGACAGCGGCCGTGCAGGTGACACGCGCCGGTGCCGCAGTGCGGGCGCATGCCCGCGCATGGATCAGAACGTGACCTTCACCGAGTCGGCGCTGTAGCGCGCCGGGCCGTGGTAGACCACTTCGATGTTGTTGCCATCCGGGTCGAGCACGAAGGCGCCGTAGTAACCGGGGTGATAAGGGCGCTCGCCAGGGGCACCGTTGTCGGTACCACCGGCGGCCAGCGCGGCCTTGTGGAAGGCATCGACGGTGGCGCTGTCGCGCGCCTGGAACGCCAGGTGGTGGCGCCCGGTCAGCTGGCCGGCGGCGGCTTGGCTGCTGGCGGTGGAAATGAACAACTCGTCGGCCCAGAAATAGTCATCGCCTTCGCCGGCGATGGGAATGCCGATCGCATCGAACACTGCCTGGTAGAAGCGGCGGCTGGCGGCCAGGTCACGTACCACCAGTTGCAGGTGATCGATCAGGCGGCCACGGTGCAGTTCCATGGTTTCCATGCAGACCTCGGATGAAGGTGGCGGAGGGGACCACTGGGGTCCGGCGCCATGATGCGCGGGATGCCGTGATCCCTCCGTTACCCACTGCCGTCAGGTGTTGGAGATGATTTCCACCCAGTAACCGTCCGGGTCCTTGATGAAGGCCAGGTGCTTCATGCGGCCGTCGCTCAGGCGCTTCTGGAACGGCACGTCCAGTGTCTCGAAGCGCGCGCAAGCCGCTTCGATATCCGGCACCGACACGCAGATGTGGCCGAAGCCGCGCGGATCGCTGTTGCCGTCGTGGTAGACCGGGCCGTCCTGGTGCTCGGTACCGTGGTTGTGGGTGAGTTCCAGCACGCCGGGAACGCCGGCCATCCAGCGGCGGCGTTCGGCGTCGTCGGCCGGGACCGGGGTGCCGGTCGGTACGTAGGCCAGGAAGTACAGGCTGAAGGCCGCTTCGGGGAAGTCGCGCTGGTCGATCAGCTGGAAGCCGAGCACGCGGGTGTAGAAGTCCAGCGAGCGGGTGATGTCCTTGACCCGCAACATGGTGTGGTTGAACACGAAGCCATGGGTTTCGGCGGGAACCTGCGCGGCCACGCCGGGCTGCTGACGGAGGGATTCAACGCTCATCGATTACATCCTGTTGCAGTGAATGGGGGAGGGGAAACGGGTTGTCGCGGCAGCATCGGGAATGTTGCATCCGTAATCAACAACG
Organism: Stenotrophomonas sp. LARHCG68; assembly: GCF_052871705.1. NCBI lineage: Bacteria > Pseudomonadati > Pseudomonadota > Gammaproteobacteria > Lysobacterales > Lysobacteraceae > Stenotrophomonas > Stenotrophomonas sp. LARHCG68. The sequence goes on from NZ_JBIXJV010000001.1 coordinate 272,177, forward strand.
CCGGGAAAAGTTGCACCGGAAATCAGTTTTCCAGCCAAAACCAGCGCTTTGGTGCATCGACAGAAAAAATCGTCATTGCCATGCCCCGCGCATCTTGGCGCTGGCAGATGCGCTGGCTATGCTGCGACGCAGGATAGTCGTTGCCGCTCTGCGATCCGCTGAAGTGCGCGTGCATTGCACTTGAATGGGGCGGAGACGACGCCGGTACAAGGGGTGTACCGGCAATTGCGCAGGGGGCGCACCCACGGACTGACCCACGCCGGAAGCCAGCGCAGTTGACAGGCTTTCTCCGGACGCGCTATTGATTGTATGTATATACAAATATACGAGGACCGTCGGGCCCCATGCCGTACCGCTGCTGGCTGCCACTGCTGCTGATCTGCGTGCTCGCGGCCGAAGGCGTGCTCGGGGCGTGGGTGGGCGCGCGCATGGCGCTGGACACGGCGGCCAGCGTGGCCGCCGCCGGCGATGTGGCAGCACAGGCGGACTGCGCGCCGTCCAAGCCGGTCCTGGCCAAGGCCCATGCCGGCCATGGCAAGCCCGGCGGCACCGATGCCGCCGATTGCACCTGTGGTGACAGCACCGGCTGTGAATGCGCCTGCGTGCTGGCGCTGTATCCACCCACGACGGTGGCGTTGTTCGCCGGCAGCTACCCGCCGGTCACCTTCGATGTCCCCTTGCCGGTACTGCAGTTGCCGGCCAGCAAACTCTCCCGGGTATTCCGACCTCCCATCGCCTGAGCGGTGTTTTACGCGTCGTGACGACGCTGCAACGCCCTTGCGCGCGCATCTGCGCACGCCCAGCCCAGAGACAGGTTCCCCAGCGGGAGAGAGACCATGTACGTGAAGTCCAACGCCTTGGCCGCGGCCATTGGCAGTTTGTTGAGTGTGGCCGCCATCCAGGCCGCACAGGCCCAGGAAAGCCAGAACGAAGCCGCCCGCACGCTCGATGCGGTGCAGGTCACCGGCAGCCACATCAAGCGCGCGCAGTTGTCCGGCGTCGGCCCGGTCAGCGTGGTGGATGCCGAGGCGATCGAGCGCTCCGGCGCCACCTCGGTGGAAACGCTGCTGCAGCGCCTGCCCGCCTCGGCCGGCTTCGCCGGCAGCCAGAGCAACGCCTATTGGGCCGAGAACGGCTACGGCACCACCCAGGTCAACCTGCGGGGCCTGGGCATCAACCGCACGCTGGTGCTGCTCAACGGCCGCCGCATCGTCAACGGCGGCACCGGCGCCAACAGTTCGGTCGACCTGAACGTGATCCCGGTATCGCTGATCGAGCGGGTGGAAGTACTCAAGGACGGTGCCTCGGCCATCTACGGCGCCGACGCGGTGGCCGGCGTGGTCAACATCATCACCAAACAGGGCTTCGACGGCGCCGAGCTGGCCGTGCGTTATGGCCAGACCAGCAAGAGCGACGGCGAGGAAACCTCGGTGGACTTCAGCTGGGGCGTCACCGGTGAGCGTGGCTCGCTGATGGCGGCGATCAACTACTACGACGGCGGCTCGGTGAACATGGCCACGCGCGCGCCCTGCGGCCTGATCGAATCCGACGGCAAGCTGGTGTGCTCGGGCAGCTCGACCACCGTGGGCGGTCGTGCGCTGCTGGCCGATGGCAGCCGCGTCAACTTCAACCAGGTGCTCGGCGGCGACGGTGATTTCTACGAGCCGTACTCGGCGGCCAAGCACAACTACAACGGCAACCCCACCCTCAATGCGGTCAATCCGATCGAACGCCTGAGCTTCAGTGTGTTCGGCGACAGCAAGCTCAACGACACCACCGAGGCCTTCGTCGAGCTGATGTACACCAACCGCCAGTCCAGGCAGCTGGCAACGGCCGGCGCGCTGGGCGTGTACCGGCCGATCAACATCGCCGCCGATCACCCGACCAACCCGACCGGGCAGGACCTGTTGCTGCAGCGCCGTCGCCTCGAGGAAGCGGGCCCGCGCCACTTCTTCCAGGAAACCGATACCTGGCGCGTCGTGGCCGGGCTGAAGGGCCAACTGGGCACCAGCTGGGACTGGTCGGCGGCCTTCAACTGGGGCCGCAACACCGGCGTGGACGGCTCGGACAACGTGGCCAACCTGGACCGCGTCGAGCAGACCTTGGACCGCGCGCTGTGCAGCCCGCTGCCGGGTGCCGCCATTCCCTGCGGTGACTACCTGGGCTACGGCGACCTGAGCCGCGAGGTGCTGGACTACATCCTGTACAGCTCGCGCGATACCGGCGGCAACGAACAGAAGAGCTTCACCGCCAACCTCAGCGGCCAGGTCTTCGAGCTGCCGGCCGGCTGGGTGGGCTTCGCCGCCGGCGTGGAAGTGCGCAAGGAAAGCGGTTGGCGTGATTCGGACCCGCTGACCGTGCTCGGCATCGGCAACACCAACCAGCAGGATCTGATCCATGGCGAGTACACCGCCAAGGAAGTGTTCGCCGAGCTGGCCATCCCGCTGCTGCAGGACAGCGTCATCGCCGATTCGCTGTACCTCAACCTGGCCGGGCGCGCCTCGGACTACGATCTGTTCGGCCGTGACTACAACTACAAGGTCGGCCTGGACTGGCAGGTCAACGAATCGCTGAAGCTGCGCAGCACCTACGCCACCGCATTCCGCATCCCGAACATCCCGGAGCTGTTCGGGGGCGTCGCCGAAGGCAACCTCACCACCACCGACCCGTGCAGCAACTGGAGCAGCCTGCCGTCCGACTCGGTGGTGCGCGCCAACTGCCAGGCCTACGGTGTGCCGGCCGGCTACGTGCAACCGGGCAACACCATCCTCACCACGTCCGGTGGCAACGCCGACCTGAAGCCGGAGGACGCCACCTCCTTCACCGCCGGCGCGGTGTGGACGCCTGCGTTCGCCCCGGGCCTGACGCTGACGCTGGACTACTACAACATCCGCATCAAGAACGCGATCCAGCGCATCGCCGGTTCCACCAAGCTGGCCATCTGCTACAACACGCCGGGGCTGGCGCACCCGTTCTGCGATGCCAGCAACTTCACCCGCAACCCGCGCACCGGCGAGGTGGACTACCTGTCCTCGCAGCCGGTGAATGCCGCCAACGAGCGGGTCAGTGGCGTCGACCTGGGCGCGCTGTACGAGTTCGACGTGGCCGGCTTCGATGCCAGCGTCAGTGCCGACGTGTCCTACCTGCAGCGCTATGACGTGCGGCCGTATGAAGGTGCCGATGTCATCGAGTACGCCGGCAAGATCACCGGTGGCCGCGGCAGCTATGCCAAGTGGCGTGGCCTTGTGGCCTTCAATGCCAGCCGCGCGCAGTGGTCGGGCACCTGGTCCACCCAGTACATCGGACGTGCCGAGGACATCAATGCCACGCGCGGCGACATCGGCGACCATGCGCCGTCGGTGTTCTACCACAACCTCCAGTTGAAGTACGCCGTGAACAAGGCGCTGGATGTCTCGCTGGGCCTGGACAACGTCTTCGACAAGAGGCCGCCCTTCATCCAGAGCTACACCGACGCCAACACCGACACCATGACCTACGACCTGCTGGGTCGCCGCTGGTACGCACGCATCGGCTACCGCTGGTGACCGCTGGCGCCCCGCCGGACGACGGCGGGGCGCGACGCTGAGTGAGGATGACTTGATGAAACCCGCATTCTGGGCGCGACGCGCCCACAAATGGATCGGCCTGGTGATCGGCGTGCAGGCGCTGCTGTGGATGCTCAGCGGCGTCTACATGACCGTGGTGCCGCTGGACGTGATCCACGGTGACCACCTGGCGCACGTGCATGGCGAGCCGCTGCCGCCGCAGGCCGCGCGCATCGATGCCGATGCCCTGGTGGCACGCCACCCGCAGCTGCAATCGTTCCGGCTCAAGCATGTGCTGGACCGCGAGGTCTACGAAGTGCGCCAGGGCGGCGCGAAGTTCCTGGTCGATGCCGGCAGCGGTGAACCCCTGCCACCGCTGGACCGTGACGGCGCGATCGCATTGGCCCGCTCGCTCTACCAGGGCGATGGCGAAGTGGCGCGGGTGGAATGGATCACCCAGGCACCGTCGGAGGTGAAGACGCGGCCGGTGCCGATGTGGGCGGTGCATTTCACCGACCGCGGCCAGAGCACGCTGTACCTGTCGCCGGACAGCGGCGAACTGCTGGCGCGCCGGCACAGCTTGTGGCGCTGGTTCGACTTCCTGTGGATGTTCCACATCATGGATTACGAGAACCGCACCGACGTCAACAACACCCTGCTGCGGGTGGCCGCGGTGATCGGACTGGGCTTCGCGCTCAGTGGCATCTGGCTGCTGTTCTACAGCTTCGGCAAGCGGAGGCAGGCATGACGCCCTGGATGCGGACCCTGCACAAGTGGGTGGGCCTGGTGATCGGCCTGCAGTTCGTGGTGTGGCTGGGCAGTGGCCTGATGATGGGCCTGCTCGACCCTGATCGGATCGAAGGCACCGCCCAGCGTGCGCCCAAGACCGAGATGCCGGCCTGGCCGTCCGGCACCGTGTCGCCGACCGAGGCGCTGCGCGCGGCCCGGCATCCGGCGGCGACGCTGGACAGTGGCTGGTTGCTGGACATGCCGGTCTACCGCCTGCAGTCACCGGAGGGCACCGAGGTGATTGACGCGCTTGATGGCCGTCGCATCGACATCAGCAACACGCTGGCACTGCGCGTGGCCCAGGCGGCCTACCGCGGTGACGGCATGCCGTCGGCACCCACGTACCTGGAAAAGAGCCTGGAAACGCGGGCCAACCCCGACCCGGTCTGGCAGGTGGACTTCAGCGACGCGCAGGACACCACGATCTACGTGTCCGCGCACAGCGGACAGGTGATGGAGCACCGCACCGCCACCTGGCGCCTGTTCGACATCTTCTGGATGTTGCACATCATGGATTACAGCGAGCGGGTGAACTTCAACAACCCGCTGGTGGTGGGCATGGGCATCGGCGGCCTGTGGCTGGCGTTGACCGGCTTCTGGCTGCTGGTGGCCAGCTTCCACCTGCACGAGTTCATCCCGCGCCGTTGGCGCCGGCGGCGTCAGTTGATGGTGTACGCCCCGGGCGGCGCGCACCTGCGCACGGTGACCGCGGCCAACGGCGACAGCGTGTACGTGGCGCTGGCCCGCGAAGGCGTGAACCTGCCGTCCAACTGTGGCGGCGGGCAGAGCTGCGGCCTGTGTGAAGTCCGCGTGCGCGGCGGCGCAGGCAAGGCCACCGCATCGGACCGTTCGCACCTGCCGGCGGCCAAGTTGAAGGTCGGTTGCCGGCTGGCCTGCAACCTGCCGGTGGACGAGGACCTGGAGATCGAGGTGGCCGGTGGCGCCAGCCTGTGGACCGAGCATTGGGCCACGGTGGTCAAGGTGGTCGCGGTGACGCCGTTCCTGCGCGAGGTCCACCTGCGCCCGGACAACCAGGCCGACGCCCAGTTCCAGCCGGGTTGCTACCTGCAGCTGCACGTTCCCGAGTACGAACTGCCGCGCAGCGCGTTGTGGCATCCGGACGAACACCGCGAGGACTGGAAGCCATTGCCATTGCCGGCCACCCTGCAGAACAAGGCATCGGTGCGTCGATCGTATTCGCTGGCGATGCCGGTGACCGCGACCGTAGGCGAGTTGGTGCTGCTGGCACGTTTCAGCCCCGGATGGCAGGAGAACAAGCGTCATCCGCCCGGCAAGGGTTCCACCTGGCTGTACACGCTGCGCGAAGGGGACCGGGTGCGTTACAGCGGCCCGTTCGGTGATTTCGCCCTGAGCGGGGTCGAGCGCGAGAAGGTGTTCATCGGGGCCGGCGCGGGCATGGCACCGCTGCGCGCGATGATCCAGCAGCGTCTGGAGGAGGGCGGCGGCGAACGTATCCACTACTGGTACGGCGCGCGCAATCGGCGTGATTGTCCGTATGCCGAGCAGATGCAGGCCTTGGCCGCGCAGCACCCGAACTTCAGTTGGCACCCGGTGTGGTCGGAGGATGCGTCGAACGGAACGCCGCGACGCGTGCACGATGCGATCCATGAGGACCTGCTGCGCCAGCATCCGGATCTGTCGGGCTGCGAGTTCTACCTGTGTGGCCCACCGGCGATGCTGTCGGCGACGCGCCAGCTGCTGCGCAAGCTGGGGGTCGAGGAGTCGAGGATTGCTTACGACGACTTCAAGATCTGAGGGTTGATGGTTGCCTGGGCGCGCTTTTCTGTCCCGCTAGCGCGACAGGGAGCGGCGAGTTCTCGGTGCACATTGATCCCCCTTCTCCCGCCTGCGGGAGAAGGGGCCCCGCAGGGGCGGATGAGGGGAGCGTTTGCTTCGATGTGCTTCAACAGCACCCTCACCCCAACCCCTCTCCCGCGAAGCGGGAGAGGGGCTTGAGCAGAAAGCCAGGGCACGCACGGCCTGGGAGTCTCCCTTCTCCCGCTTGCGGGAGAAGGTGCCCCACAGGGGCGGATGAGGGGAGCGTTTGCTTCTGCGTGCTTCAACAGCGCCCTCACCCCAACCCCTCTCCCGCGAAGCGGGAGAGGGGCTTGAGCAGAACGCCAGGGCACGCACTGCCTGGGAGTCTCCCTTCTCCCGCCTACGGGAGAAGGTGCCCCGCAGGGGCGGATGAGGGGAGCGTTTGCTTCTGCGTGCTTCAACAGCGCCCTCACCCCAGCCCCTCTCCCGCATGCGGGAGAGGGGCTTGAGCAGGAAGCCGAGGCACGCACTGCCTGGGAGTCTCCCTTCTCCCGCGTGCGGGAGAAGGTGCCCCGCAGGGGCGGATGAGGGGAGCGTTTGCTTGCACGTGCTTCAACAGCACCCTCACCCCAACCCCTCTCCCGCAAAGCGGGAGAGGGGCTTGAGCAGCAGGACTGCAGCCACTTCCTGCCACGAACAGCCGGTCTCTGCCATTTCCCTTCTCCATTGCGGAGAAGGGCTTTTTCATTCGGCCACGAATTCACTCGTGTCGCGAGAACTCACTCAGGCTGCCGTCCTCGGCCAGCAACGCGACGGTGAACGGCTGGCGATAGCCATCCGGCGACTCCATGCCCGGCGAGCCGATCGGCATGCCTGGCAACACCAGCCCGCGGGCCTTCGGCCGCTCGGCCAGCAGCTTCTGGATCGCGGAGACCGGTACGTGGCCTTCCACCACGTAGCCATCGATTTCCGAGGTATGGCACGACATCATGCCCTCGCCAATGCCCAGGCGTTGCTTCACCGAGGCCATGTCGCTGGTGTCATGGATTTCCACCGGGAATCCGGCTGCCTGCATGTGCTCGGCCCAGCCGCCACAGCAGCCGCAGTTGGGGTCCTTGTGCACCTTCACCACCGGCAAGGTGGCGCGTGCGGGTACGGCGTCGACCGTTGCGTTGGCCGCCTTGGCGGCAGGCGCGGCCGGTGTCGCGTTGCAGGCGCTGACCAGCAGCGTGCTGGCGGCCAGGGCGAGGGCGGGCAGGGCGCTTGTTGAAAGCAGTTTCATGTCATTGAACTCCGTCGGGATTGCCGCGCCGGTGGTGTGCCGGCGCGGCCAAGGGCTTACAGCATGGACATGCCGCGCTTGAACTCGTTGAGGTCGAGCTTGCCGTCACGGTTGGCATCGCTCATGTCGAAATGCGGCAGCAGTGCATGCCTGGCCGGCAGTTCCTGGCGGGTGAGGGCGCCATCGTTGTTGCTGTCCAGGCGCTTGAAGGTCGCCTCGACATCGCTTGCCGCCGCGTTGGTGGCCGGCTTGGCGGCGTGTGCGCTGTGGTCGTGCGCGGCGTGGCCCGCATGCTGGGCCTGGGCGAGGGTGGCCGGTGCGACAGTGGCGACGGCGATGAGCAGCAGGGTGTGCAGGATCTTCATGGGATGTTCCTTGGATGAGGTAGGTGCTGGCGCGCACGTCGCACGCCAGCGATGGCGGTCAGAACCAGAAGCGGATACCGGCCACCCAGCGTGATTCGCGGGTACCTTCGCCGGCATCGCGATGGATGTCAGCGGTGCGGCCGAACTTGCGCTCATGCACGAAGCCGACGTAGGGCGCGAAGCGACGGGTGATCTCGTAGCGCAGGCGCAGGCCGGCCTCGACATGGCCCAGCCCGCTGCCCACGCCGCGGCGGGGATCGTCATCGGCGGCGATGCTGGCTTCGATCACCGGCTGCAGGATCAGGCGGTTGGTCAGCAGCACGTCGTACTCGGCTTCGACGGCGAGCTCGGCCTTGCGGGTGCCACCGAGGTAGGCCATCGCCGAGACTTCGAACTTGTACGGCGACATGCCCTGGAAGCCGATCGCCGCGCGGGTCAGGTCCGGTATCTGGCGGCCGTTGTCGTGGCGGACACCGGCCACGGCGTCCCACCACGGTGAGATCGAACGTCCGTACAGCGCATCAACCGACCAGTCGCCGAGCTTGCCGTCGCTGCGGCTGCCTTCGCTACGCACCCACAGGCGATCAATGTCGTTGCCGAACCAGGCATTGACGCCCCACGACTGGCCGCTGCCCTGGTCGTTGTCCCAGCCCTCCAGGTGGTCGAACACCACCAGGCTGTTGAACGCCGGTGCATGTTCCATCGCATGCGGCTTCAACACCGGGAACGCGGCGGCGTGATCCTCGGCCGTCGGCACCGGGATCGGCTCGCGGGGGGTATCGCCGGCGGCCTTCGCCGGCATGGCGTGCCCTGCATGTGCGTCGTGGTCCATGGCCGACATGTCATGGCCGGCATGCGGGTCCTGCGCCGGCGGTTGCGGCATCACATGCCCGGCGTACGGGTCGTCCTTCGGCGCCGCCGGCATCACGTGTCCGGCATGCGCATCGGCGTTTGCCTTCGGTGGTGCATGGCCGGCGTGTGGATCCGCGGCCGGACTCATCGTCGTGCCGTGTCCGGCATGCGGGTCCTGGGCGAATGCGGTGCCGCTGGCAGCCAGCGCGATGAACAGCAAGGTGTGGGAGATCGTCTTCATGCCTGGATCCTCACTTCGCGCATCATCCCCGCTTCCATGTGGTACAGCAGGTGGCAGTGGAAGGCCCAGCGGCCCAGTGCATCGGCACGCACGCGGTAGGTGCGGCGGGTGCCCGGCGGCATGTCGATGGTGTGCTTGCGCAGCTGGAACTGACCGTCGGCGTCCTCCAGGTCGCTCCACACGCCGTGCAGGTGGATCGGGTGCTGCATCATCGTGTCGTTGACCAGCACGATGCGCATGCGCTCGCCGTAGTTCAGGCGGATCGGTTCGGCACCGCCGAACGGGATGCCGTCGAAGTTCCAGGCGAACTTCTCCATGTGGCCGGTGAGGTGCAGCTCGATCTCGCGGCCGGGCTCACGGCCATCCGGGTCCTCGAACAACGAGCGCATCGCACCGTAGGTGAGCACCTGGCGGCCGTTGCCGCGCAGGCCGATGCCCGGGTCGTCCAGCTTCGGTTCGGTGGCCGCGGTCCGCATGTCCACCAGCGGGTTGCCCGCCTCGCTCGGCTTGTGCTTCGGCGCCTTGTCACCACCGCCGTGCGCGCCGTGGCCCATGGCTGCGCCGCAGCCACCTTCCATGCCCTTGCCCATGTTGGCGCCGCAACCGCCTTCCATGCCGGCATGGCCGCCGCCGCCCATGTCATGGCCCATGTCGCCCATGGTCAGCAGCGGGCGCGGGTCCAATTGCGGGATCGGCGCCTGCAGGCCGTGGCGTACCGCCAGGGTGCCGCAGGCGTAGCCGGTGCGGCCCATGTCCTGGGCGAACAGCGTGAACGCATCCTGCCCGGTCGGCTCGACGATCACGTCGAAGGTCTCGGCCGGCGCGATGCGGAACTCATCGATGCTGACCGGATGGATGTACTGGCCGTCGGCCGCGACCACGGTCATCTTCAGGCCCGGGATGCGCACGTCGAAGTAGGTCATCGAGGCGCCGTTGATGAAACGCAGCAGCACCTTCTCGCCGCTGCGGAACAGCCCGGTCCAGTTGCCCGCCGGCGCGGTGCCGTTCATCAGGTACGTGTAGGTGTGGGCATTGATGTCGGAGATGTCCGAAGGCGTCATCCGCATCCGGCCCCACATGCCGCGATCGGCCAGGGTGGCGCGCAGGCCATCGGTGCGGGCATCGCGCAGGAAGTCGCCGACGGTGCGCTGGTAGGTGTTGTCGTGCATCGGCATCTTCTTCATGCGCCGGTGCAGGGCATTGGGGTCCATGTCCGTCCAGTCCGAGAGCATGACCACGTGCTCGCGGTCGAAGTGGTACGGCGGTGGTGCCAGCGGGTCGACGATCAACGCGCCGTACAGGCCGGCCTGCTCCTGGAACAGCGAGTGGCTGTGGTACCAGTAGGTGCCCGATTGCTTGAGCTGGAAGCGGTACTGGTAGGCCTCGCCCGGTGCGATGCCGTTGAAGCTCAGGCCCGGCACGCCGTCCATGTTGGCCGGCAGCAGGATGCCGTGCCAATGGATCGAGGTCATCTCATCGGTGAGCGTGTTGGCCACGCGCAGGTTGACGGTATCGCCCTCGCGCAGGCGCAGGATCGGCGCCGGCAGCGAGCCGTTGACGGTGATCGCACCGCGGGTGCGCCCGGTGAAGTTGACCGCCGAGCGGCCGATGGCGAGCTGCAGATCGGTGCCGCGCAGTTCGGTGGCACCGGTGGCCATGGCGACAGGGGTACGGGCGAGGGCATCGGGGATGCGCCCCAGCCCGGCACCGGCGACCACGCCGCCCAGGGCCAGGCCCTGCACGAAGCGGCGTCGCGACAGCGCCGAGCGCGAATCGGAAAGGAAATCGGATGACATGTGGAACTCCCGGCCATGCCCGCGCATCACGATGCGTCGCGGCATGTCCTGAACAGATCAAGGAAGCACCGCGGCAGGGCCGTGGCGCAGGCATCTGCATACCGGCGCGCGGGGCGCCAGCGGGAGATCAGGCGATGGGAGGCCGGTTCAGCTGGCCGGGGGCCACGTCGTAGCGCGAGGGCACCGCTGGCACCGGCGCGAGCGTGTGGCGGGGATTGCCCAGGCGGGCCATGGCGGTGGCCGGCAGCATGTTGCAGTGCTGCTTGCAGTCGCAGTGGTTGCCGTCGGCACAGGAGGATGTGGTGGCGTCGCTCCCGTCGTCGGCGCATTGCAGGCTGGCTTCCTCGTGACAGCAGTCGTGGCCGGCGTCCATGGTCATGGCCATGTCGTCCATCGGCATCGCCATCACCGTCGCAGACCATACCGACCCGACCGCACCGGCGATCAGGGAAAGGCACAGCAGCAGGGGCAGCAGGATGCGCGGCACGGGCTGGGGTCCGGGAACAGGCCTGAACCATACCATTTCAGTGTGAAGAAAGGCCTGAATGGTTTGTCGGGTTTCGGGTGTGCGCGAAGGGCATACGCCTTCCCGGCCCTCCCCTTGGCTGCGCCAAAGGGAGGGGGCGGAAAGGCGGCATTGTGACGACCTCGCAGGTCGATGGCTTTGCCCCCTCCCTTTGGCGCAGCCAAGGGGAGGGCTGGGGAGGGGTGGCTTCCAGCGTCGAACCATCCCCCAGCCGGTAGAATTCCCGGCACTCTTCACTGAAGTGGCGTTCCATGTCCCAGCGTGCATGGGTGGCGTCGGCCATCCGCAAGATCGAAGCCGATTTCAACCGTTCGGCCGACACTCACCTGATCCCGATGGACCTGCCGGGTTTCCCCGGCATCGACCTGTACCTGAAGGACGAGTCCAGCCACCCCACTGGCAGCCTCAAGCACCGCCTGGCGCGTTCGCTGTTCCTGTACGCGCTGGCCAACGGCTGGCTGCGCGAGGGCTGCCCGGTGATCGAGGCCTCCAGCGGTTCCACCGCGGTGTCCGAGGCCTACTTCGCGCGCCTGCTCGGCCTGCCGTTCATCGCGGTGATCCCGGCCAGCACCTCGCCGGAGAAGATCGCCGCCATCGAGTTCCACGGTGGCCGCTGCCACCTGGTGCAGCGCGCCTGCGACCTGAACTGCGAATCGGAGCGCCTGGCGCGCGAAACCGGTGGTCACTTCATGGACCAGTTCACCTACGCCGAGCGCGCCACCGACTGGCGCGCCAACAACAACATCGCCGAATCCATCTTCAAGCAGATGGCCGAGGAGCCGCACCCGGTGCCGGAGTGGATCGTCTGCAGCCCCGGTACCGGTGGCACGGCCGCCACGCTCGGCCGCTATGTCAGCTACCGCCGCCACGACACCCTGATCCTGTGCGCGGACCCGGAAGTGTCGGTGTTCTACGACGGCTACTGCGCGGCATTGGCCGGCGACGATTGGCGCACGCTGACCTGCGAGGGCGGCTCGCGCGTGGAAGGCATCGGCCGCCCGCGGGTGGAGCGCAGCTTCATCCCGACCAGCGTGGACGCGATGGTCAAGGTGCCCGATGCGCTGAGCCTGGCGGCGATGCGCCACGTCAGCGCCACGCTGGGGCGCCGGGTCGGCGGTTCCACCGGCACCAACTTCATCGGCGTGCTGTACGCCGCGCAGCAGATGCGTGACGCCGGCCGCAGCGGTTCCATCGTCACCATCCTGTGCGATGCCGGCGAACGCTACGCGCACAGCTACTACAACCCGGCCTGGTATGAGCAGCAGGGCATCGACATCGCCGCCGCAGATGCGCGCATCGCCGCCGCCGTGGCCGGGCAGGGCGTGCTGCCGCTGCCTTGTGCCTGGCTGGAAGCGTCGCCATATCAGGCGTGAAGCCGGCCGGGCCGGCGCTGTTTTCCCAGGATGACCATGAACACCAACCCCCTGCTCGATTTTTCCGGCCTGCCGCGTTTTGACGCGATCCGCCCGGAGCACGTCACCGCGGCCATCGACACCCTGTTGGCCGAGGCCGAGGCGGCGGTGAAGGCCGCCGAGACGGTGGCGCCGGTCAGCTGGGACAGCTTCGTGACGCCGCTGGACGACGCCACCGAGCGGCTGTACCGCGCCTGGGGCCAGGTGTCGCATCTGCAATCGGTGGTCAACACGCCGGCGCTGCGCGAGGTGTACAACGCCAACCTGCCGAAGCTCAGCCGTTTCGGCAGCGCGGTGGCGCAGAACCCGGCGCTGTACGCGCAGTACAAGGCACTCGCCACCGCCCCGGAAGCAGGCGCCTACGACGACGCCAGGGCCAAGGTGCTGGCCAACGCCCTGCGTGATTTCCGCCTGGGCGGCGCTGAGCTGGGCGAGGCCGACAAGGCCCGTTTCGCCCAGCTGCAGGAGGAGCTGTCCGGCCTGCAGGCGACGTTCTCGCAGAACGTGCTCGACGCCACCGACGCCTTCGCGCTGTACGTGGACAACGAGGACGAATTGTCCGGGCTGCCGGCCGATGTCATCGCCGTCGCCCGCGCCGCGGCGCAGAAGGACGGCCGCGAGGGCTGGAAGCTGACCCTGCAGATGCCGTGCTACCTGCCGGTGCAGACCTATGCCGACAACCGCGCGCTGCGCGAGCGGCTGTACCACGCCAATGCGGTGCGCGCCTCGGAGTTCGGCGACGCGGCCTTGGACAATGGCGGCAACATCGACCGCATCCTGGCCGTCCGCGCCGAACTGGCGGCGCTGCTGGGCTTTGCCAACTACGGCGAGTACTCCATCGCCACCAAGATGGCCGACGACGCGCTGCAGGTGCTGGGTTTCCTGCGCGACCTGGCGGCACGCGCCAAGCCGTACGCACAACGCGACCGGGCCGAACTGGAAACCTTCGCTCGCGACGAACTGGGCCTGGATGATCTGCAGGCCTGGGACCTGGCCTATGCCGGCGAGAAGCTCAAGCAGGCGCGTTACAGCTATTCCGAGCAGGAGGTGAAGCAGTACTTCACCGAGCCGAAGGTGCTGGCCGGCCTGTTCGGCGTGATCGAGCGGCTGTATGGCCTGACGGTGCAGCCGGACACCGCGCCGGTCTGGCACCAGGACGTGCGCTTCTACCGGCTGGTGGACGCCGAAGGCGCGCTGGTCGGCCAGTTCTACATGGACCTGTACGCCCGCGAGGGCAAGCGTGGCGGTGCGTGGATGGACGACTGCCGCAACCGTCGCGTCACCGCCGGTGGCGTGCAGACCCCGCTGGTGTACCTGGTGTGCAACTTCGGCCGCGGCAGCGACGGCACGCCGGCGACCTTCAGCCACAACGAGGTCACCACCCTCTTCCACGAGATGGGGCATGGCCTGCACCAGCTGCTCACCCGCGTCGGCGAGTTGGCGGTGGCGGGCATCAACGGCGTGGAGTGGGACGCGGTGGAGCTGCCCAGCCAGTTCATGGAGAACTTCTGCTGGGAGTGGGAGCAGGTCGAGGCGATGACCGCCCATGCCAGCACCGGCCAACCGCTGCCGCGCGCGCTGTTCGAGCGCATGCTGGCCGCGAAGAACTACCAGAGCGGCATGTTCACCGTGCGCCAGTTGGAGTTCGGCCTGTTCGACATGCTGCTGCACAGCCAGTACCAGCCGGCGCAGGAAAGCGTGCTGCAGGTGCTGGAGCGGGTGCGCGGCGAAGTGGCGGTGAATTTCCCGCCGGCATGGAACCGCTTCCCGAACCAGTTCAGCCACATTTTCGCCGGCGGCTACGCGGCCGGTTACTACAGCTACAAGTGGGCCGAGGTGCTCAGCGCCGATGCCTATGCGGCCTTCGAGGAAGCACCGGACAAGCTGCAGGAAACCGGCGCGCGTTTCCGCGCCGAGGTGTTGTCGCGTGGCGGCAGCCGCAGCGCCGCGGAGAATTTCCGTGCGTTCCGCGGCCGTGACCCGCAGCTCGACGCGCTGCTGCGGCACAGCGGCATGGTCGCCTGAGCCGGCACCCGGCGGCAGTGACGCCGTGGCACCTGCCTTGGGCGGGCTACGGCGAGGCTTGGCCGGGGTTTCGGTTTCATCCACATTGGGCGTGGCACACTGTGGGGACATTCGCGCCAATTCACATTCACCATGAAAAGGTGGTTCGGCCCCTCCAGGGGCAAGCCCGGTACCGTATTCCGCATCGTGGCCTCGGCCGCGATCATCGGTGTGGTGATGTGGTTCCAGCCGCGCATCAATGAGCCGGCGGCCGAGGTCAGCAATGGCCTGAACCTGCGCAGCGCACCGGACCAGCGCGCCGAGCGCCTGGCGGTGTTGCCGGTGGGCACGCAGGTGGAAGTGCAGCGCTGCCTGGACGACCTGCAATGGTGCAACGTGCGTGCCGCCGGCAAGAGTGGCTGGGTGGCCGCCGATTACCTGGTTGCCCGGAGCGACGGCAAGCGCGTGCGCCTGGCCGAGGCCGGCAAGCAGATGGGCGTGGTGATCGAGACCGCGCAGCCGGGTGGTTGAGTGAGAAGGACACCGCCCCCTCCCTTTGGCGAAGCCAAGGGGAGGGTTGGGGAGGGGTAGCACTTCGCGCGATGGTGGTCTTCCAGCGTCGCGGCCCAGGCCGCTCCTACGAAAACAGCCGCTTGCGCGGCTGTTTTCGTGCATCCACAACGGAACGGATCACACCCGGCCGAAGATCAGCGTGGCGTTGGTGCCGCCGAAGCCGAAGCTGTTGGACATCACCGTGTCCAGCGTGGCCTCCTGCGTCTGGCGCAGGATCGGGAAGCCTTCGGCACGTTCGTCCAGCGTTTCGATGTTGGCCGAGCCGGCCATGAAACCGTCGCGCATCATCAGCAGGCAGAAGATCGCCTCGTGCACGCTGGCCGCACCCAGCGAGTGGCCGGACAGCGCCTTGGTCGAGGACAGCGGCGGCACCGCCTCGCCGAACACCGCGCGCACCGCGCCCAGCTCGGTCACATCGCCCAGCGGGGTGGAGGTGCCGTGGGTGTTGAGGTAGTCGATCGGGCGATCCACGGTGGCCATGGCCATCTGCATGCAGCGCACCGCGCCTTCGCCGGACGGGGCGACCATGTCGGCGCCGTCGGAAGTCACGCCGTAACCGACGAGCTCGGCGTAGATCTTCGCGCCGCGCGCGACCGCGTGGTCGTAGTCCTCCAGCACCAGCATGCCGCCGCCGCCGGCGATGACGAAGCCATCGCGGTTGGCGTCATACGGGCGCGAGGCCACCGACGGGGTGTCGTTGAAGCTGGTGGACAGCGCGCCCATGGCGTCGAACATCACGCTCATCGACCAGTGCAGGTCCTCGCCGCCGCCGGCGAACATGATGTCCTGCGCGCCGTGGCGGATGAGGTCGGCCGCCGCGCCGATGCAGTGCGCCGAGGTGGCGCAGGCCGCCGACAGCGAGTAGCTCAGGCCCTTGATGCTGAAGGCGGTGGCCAGGTTGGCCGACACGGTCGAGCACATCGTGCGCGGCACCATGTACGGGCCCACCTTGCGCACGCCGCGGTTGCGCAGCAGGTCGGCTGCTTCCACCTGCCATTCGCTGGAGCCGCCGCCGGAGCCGGCGATCACGCCGGTGCGCACGTTGCTGACCTGGCTTTCGTCCAGGCCGGCATCGGCGATGGCATCGCGCATGGCGATGTAGCTGTAGGCGGCCGCATCGCTCATGAAGCGCTTGAGCTTGCGGTCTACCTGCGCCTCGATGTCCAGCTCGACCTTGCCGGCCACCTGGCTGCGCAGGCCGGCTTCGGCGTGGTCGGGCATGGCGACGATGCCGGGACGGCCTTCGCGCAGGGCGCTGGAAACGGTATCCAGATCGTTGCCAAGGCAGGACGTGATGCCCATGCCGGTAATGACGACGCGACGCATCAGAAGCTCTCGGTAGAAGTGAACAGGCCCACGCGCAGGTCCTTGGCGGAGTAGATCTCACGGCCATCGACCAGCATGCGGGCATCGGTCTGCGCCATCACCAGCTTGCGGTTGATCACGCGCGCGACATCGATCTCGTACTGCACCAGCTTGGCGCTGGGCAGCACCTGGCCGGTGAACTTGACCTCGCCGCAGCCCAGGGCGCGGCCACGGCCTTCGGCGCCCAGCCAGGTGAGGAAGAAGCCGGTCAGCTGCCACATGGCATCCAGGCCCAGGCAGCCGGGCATCACCGGGTCGCCGATGAAGTGGCAGCCGAAGAACCACAGGTCCGGTTTGATGTCGAGTTCGGCCCGGATCAGTCCCTTGCCATAGGCGCCGCCGTCCTCGCGGATGTCGGTGATGCGGTCGAACATCAGCATCGGGTCGTTGGGCAGGCGGCCCTTGTTGGGGCCGAAGAGTTCACCGCGCGCGCTGGCCAGCAACTGGTCGCGGGAGAACGTGTGCAGACGGGTCATCCGGGGAGTGTCCAAAGCCAGGAACGAGCCGCCGAGCATGCGTCAGCACCTGCGTTCAATCAAATGTTTTAACTGGACGGTTGCGTATGTTCGGCGCAGTTAGCAGCCGTTAGAAGGCTGTTACGGAACGTTTTGAATTGCACAATTGTGAGGACAAGTGTGCATTTAGCGACAACAGCTATCATGTTGGCGACCGTTTCGGACTGTTGTCGTGGCCCAGCTTCGCAAGATCATCCATGTCGACATGGACGCCTTCTATGCGTCCGTGGAGCAGCGCGATGACCCCGGTTTGCGCGGGAAGCCGGTGGTGGTGGCCTGGCGGGGCGCCCGTTCAGTCGTCTGCGCGGCGTCCTACGAGGCGCGCACCTTCGGGGTGCGCTCGGCGATGCCGGCGCTGCGTGCCGAGCGGCTGTGCCCGGACGCGATCTTCGTGCCGCCGGATTTCGTCCGCTACAAGGCGGTGTCCCGGCAGATCCGCGAGATCTTCCTGCAGCACACGCCGTTGGTGGAGCCGCTGTCGTTGGACGAGGCCTACCTGGACGTGACCGACTCGCCGACCTGCGACGGCATCGCCACCGAGATCGCCCGCACCATCCGCGCGCAGATCCGCCAAGCCACCCAGCTCACCGCCTCGGCCGGCATCGCGCCGAACAAGTTCCTGGCCAAGATCGCCTCGGACTGGCGCAAGCCGGATGGACAGTTCGTGGTGCCGCCCTCGAAGGTGGAGCAGTTCCTGACGCCGCTGCCGGTCAACCGCGTGCCCGGGGTGGGCAAGGTGATGGAAGGCAAGCTGTCGGCGCTGGGCATCGCCACCGTCGGCGACCTGCGCACGATCCCGCTGGAGCAGCTGCAGGCCTTGTTCGGTACGTTCGGCGGCAGCCTGTACCGGCGCGCGCGTGGCATCGACGAGCGGCCGGTGGAGCCGGACCAGCCGGTGCAGTCGATCTCCTCGGAGGACACCTTCAGCGAGGACCTGCCGCTGGGCCGGTTCGACGAGGTGATCACGCAACTGGCGGAGAAGACCTGGCGCGCGACGGGGCGCACCGAGCGGGTGGGGCACACCGTGGTGCTCAAGCTCAAGACCGCGCAGTTCCGCATCCTCACCCGCAGCTTCACCCCGGAAGCGCCTCCCTCGTCGGTGGAGGAGCTGCGCGATATCGCATTGGCGTTGTGCCAGCGCGTGCAGCTGCCGGCGGACACCTTGTACCGGTTGGTGGGGGTGGGCTTGTCGGGTTTCCGGGATCGCGAGGATGTGGTGGTGCAGGGCGATCTGTTTCGGAATGCATGGAGTGAAGATTGAAATGAGCGGCGGGTTGATGCCGCAGCGTTGGGCGCTCTCTGCGACACAGCTTCTCCCGCTTGCGGGAGAAGGAAGGGGTTTCAGATTTTTTGCTTCGAGCCCCTCTCCCGCGTGCGGGAGAGGGGTTGGGGTGAGGGGAAGCTTTTAACGGGCGAAGATCAAAAGCGCTCCTCATCCGCCGCTTCGGGGCCCCTTCTCCCGCTTGCGGGAGAAGGGGGAGTTTTCAGGCGTTTCGCTACAATCTTCTGCTTTCGCAAACGGAGTAATGCATTGGCAACGTCGGCAGTGATTTTCGATCTGGATGGCACGCTCGTGGACAGTGCCAGCGATATCGCCGAAGCGGTGAACCGCACGCTGGAAGATCTCTCGCTGCCACGTGTGAGCGAGGCCACGGTGCGCAGCTGGATTGGCGAAGGCGTGCGCAAGTTGGTCACCACTGCGCTCAATGACGCTGGCAGCGAGCGGACGCTGGATGAAGTAATGCCGACCTTCATGCGCCATTACCGCGATTGCCTGCTGCGCAGCCCGCAGTTGTACGAGGGCGTGGTCGAGACGCTGCAGGCACTGCGCCAGCGTGGCCTGCCGATGGCCATCTGCACCAACAAGCCGGCCGCGCTGGTGCCGCCGTTGCTGGAGCACCTGGATATCGCCGGCTTCTTCGCGCACATCATCGGGGGCGACTCGTTGCCGCAGCGCAAGCCCGCGGCCGAACCCCTGCTGCACACCGCGGCCTTGCTCGGGCAGCCGGTGCAGGCCTGCCTGATGGTGGGCGATTCGGCCACCGACCTGGGCGCGGCCGACAACGCCGGCATGCCGATCGTGCTGGTGCGCTACGGCTATCCGCGCGACCTGGACCTGGATGCCACCGATGCGGTGGCGGTGATCGATGCACTGCCGGAGTTGCTGGGCCACATCGCATGACCGGCAGATAGTGCCGGGCCACGCTCGGCAGGCGCTTTCCCGGTACAGCCCGGCACCGCATGGCTGCGCTCCACTCCGCGCGCGGCGCTTTGTCGCACCTGAAAGTTAGTAATAATCATTATCATTTGGTGTAGACTGCTCGTCATTCAGCAGCGCGCCTGGTGTGTGATCCCGGTGGCTGCATCGCGATCCACCGTTCCTCAAGCCGTCGCCAGAGGTTCGCAACCCCACTGTCGAGAGGCTTTGCCATGTCCCGTCGTTCCTCGTCGCGGTTGTCCGCGCGCGCCCTGTTGTCCCGTCGTCGCCCGCTGGCCGTCGCGCTGGCCCTGTCCGCCCTGGTCGCCGGCCCGGCTGCCGCCGAGGGCGTTGCCGCCGCGACCGACATCGACACCGTGCATGTCACCGCCGAACAGATCGCACGCCAGGCACTGGGCACCTCGGTGATCACCTCGGTGGACCTGGAGCGCCTGCCGCCGGCCAACGACCTGTCCGAAGTGATCCGCCGCATGCCGGGCATCAACCTCACCGGCAACACCGCTTCCGGTGCCTACGGCAACTTCCGCCAGATCGACATCCGCGGCATGGGCCCGGAGAACACGCTGATCCTGATCGACGGCCGCCCGGTGAGCTCGCGTGATTCGGTGCGCATGGGGCGCAGCGGTGAACGCAACAGTCGCGGCGACAGCAACTGGGTGCCGGCCGAAGCGGTGGAGCGCATCGAAGTGCTGCGTGGCCCCGCCGCCGCGCGTTATGGGTCCGGCGCTTCCGGTGGCGTGGTCAACATCATCACCAAGAAGCCGACCGGTGACCTGACCGGTTCGCTCACCCTGTACGGCAGCCAGGCCGAGCACAGCGCCGAGGGGGACAGCGAGCGCGTTGGCTTCCAGTTGTCCGGCCCGCTCAGCGAGCGCCTGTCCTTCCGGCTGTTCGGCAACATCAACAAGACCGACCCGGATGCACTGGAACTCAACCAGGACTTTGCCACCGGCGTAACCCCGCCGGCCGGCCGCGAGGGCGTGCGCAACCGCGACATCAGCGGCCTGCTGCGCTACGACATCAACGACGACCACGTGGTCGAACTGGATGCCAGCGTCAGCCGCCAGGGCAACATCTATTCCGGTGAACGCGGCGTCAGCGGCGACGGTTTCCAGCGCCTGAACGACCTGTTCGGCGCGGAGACCAACATCATGCTGCGCCGTTCGTTCGGCCTGACCCATCGCGGTCGCTACGACTGGGGCACCTCGCGCATCACCGCCGCCTACGAGGACACCGACAACACCCGCCTCAACGAAGGCCTGGCCGGCGGACCGGAAGGCTCGATCAACGAGAACGCCAGCTTCTCCACCTCCGAGCTGACCTCCGCGCGGGTGGACGGCGAGATCAACGTGCCGCTGGGCTGGGGTGGCATCGACCAGGTCGCGACGGTCGGCTTCGAATACCGCGACCTGAAGCTGGATGACCCGTACTCGGTGACGCAGAGCTCCAGCAGCGGCGGTGGCATCCCGGGATACAGCGGCGCGCGCACCGGCAAGACCGACCAGCAGTTCGCCGCGGTGTTCATCGAGGACAACCTGTACTTCGGTGACCGCTGGACGGTGACCCCCGGCGTGCGCTTCGACCATCACTCGCAGTTCGGCAACAACCTCAGCCCCAGCCTCAACGTGCAGTTCAAGCTGGCCCAGGACTGGGCGATCAAGGGCGGCATCGCGCGTGCGTTCAAGGCGCCGAACCTGTACCAGGCCAACCCGGACTACCTGTACTACACGCGTGGCAACGGTTGCCCGGTGCTGAGCCCGAACATGGGCTCGGGCTGCTACGTGATGGGCAACGCCGACCTGGACCCGGAAACCAGCATCAACAAGGAGATCGGCATCGAGTGGGCGCCGGACAACGGCTGGCACGCCTCGGTCACCTATTTCCACAACGACTACAAGGACAAGATCGTCGCCGGCCAGGACCGCATCGGCGTGACCAACGACACCAAGGGCCAGGTGTTCCAGTGGACCAATGCGCCGGAGGCGATCATCCGCGGCGTGGAGGGCAACCTGAAGGTGCCGCTGGTCGGTGGTGGCGACGTGCTGTCGTGGAATACCAACGTCACCTGGATGATCGAGAACGTCGACAAGACCACCGACCAGCCGCTGTCGATCATCCCCGAGTACACCATCAACACGTTCCTGGATTGGCAGGTGAACACGCAGCTGTCGTTCATGCTGACCGGCACCTTCTACGGCAAGCAGGAGTCGGCCACGCAGTCCAGCACCACCGGTGCGGTGCTGCCGCCGGACACGCGCGGTGCCTATGACCTGTGGAGTCTGGGTGGCCAGTATCGGATCACCCCGAAGGTGCGCGTGGGTGGCGGCGTGAACAACCTGTTCGACAAGCGCCTGTTCCGCGAAGGCACCACCAGCACCAGCGCCACCGGTGCGGGCGCGGCCACCTACAACGAGCCGGGCCGCAGCTACTGGGTCAACCTGACGGTCGGCTTCTGAGGGCGGTGGCGATGCACAGGGGTACGTACGGCGCGCTGCGCCGTGCCATGGCGGTGATGGCCATGGTGATCATTGCAACGGCGACGCTGCTGGCAGCGCCGCCGTTGGCGGCACAGCAGCGCAATCCCGCACAGGTGATCGGCGAGACGGTGGCCGACCGCAGCTCCGCGCACTACCGCTTCGAGCGGTTCGTGGTGAGCAGCGCCGACGGCAGCCGTCGCTGGCGGGTGAACCTGGGGATCCCGGCCGGCAAGGCGCCGGCCGCGGGTTTCCCGGCGATCTGGATGCTGGACGGCAATGCGGCGTTGATCGAGTTCGATGACAGCGTGCTGGAAGAACTGGCGCGGACCACGCCGAGCCTGCTGGTGTTCGTCGGCTACGACAACCCGTTGCGCATCGACTCGCCGGCACGCACCCGTGATTACACGCCGTTCGCCGATGAAGGCGAGGATGGCACCGTCTCCGGCGGGGGCGCCAATGCCTTCCTGGACGTCCTGGAACGCCAGGTCCGGCCGGAAGTGGCGCGCCGGGCCGCGCTGGACGCCAGCCGGCAGACGCTGTGGGGGCATTCCCTCGGCGGCCTGTTCGTGCTGCACGCGCTGTACACCCGCGCCGGGGCGTTCCAGACCTATGCCGCGGCCAGTCCATCGTTGTGGTGGACGCAGGGCGCGATGCTCGGCGCACCGGAACGGCAGTTCATCGCCAACAATGCCGGCCATCACGCACGCCTGCTGCTGATGCTCGGCGGCGGCGAGCGCACGCCGGACTTCAGCAACCGCGACATGGGCAACCCGCGGGTGCAGGCCCACCTCAAGCGCATCTCCGGCGCGCCCTCCGGGGCCGCCACCGCGCTGGGCACGCGACTGCAGCAGGTGCCGGGACTGGACACCGAGTACATCGAGTTCGACGGGCTCAGCCACGGGCCGATGTTCCGCGCCTCGTTGATGCGCACCCTGCATCGGGTGGCCGGCATCGGCGACCGCAGCGGCGAGCCGCGTCCCTGAGCCGCAACCGCGGCCGACCTTCGCACACGGCGGTCGATGTGCCGCCCGCCAGACAACCCAGGCCGCGTCATGGCCCAGGCAATCACCCCACCCGCACGCCAAGGGCGTGCATCGATCGATGAGGTAATGCGCCATGGCAGTCATCCCTTCCCGTTTCCCGCGCCCGGCCGTGCTCGGCCTGGCCCTGCTGCTTGCGACCGGCGCCGCCGGCGCACAGGTATTCGGCCAGCCCGACGTCGACTTCAAGGGCAGCGTCCGCGCGACCGCGCCGGTGGTGCTGCCGGGCAGTGAAACCGGCATCGAGGGCAGCGGCTTCACGCCGGGGCAGAAGGTCACCCTGCAACGCGGTGACAGCGTGCTCAACGCGCAGCCCTACGTGGCCGATGGCGAAGGCCGGTTCCGGGGAACGTTGCGAATCCCGGCCGATGCGGCCGTCGGCGCGCAACCCATCGTGGTGCGCGCCAGCAGCCCGGATGCGGCGTCGATCTTCGCGCTGAAGGTTTCGCGGGAGGTGCCACTGTCCGGCCAGGAGCGCATCCAGGCCGCCAGCAACCGGTTGGTGCAGGGCCTGTACCAGGTGGCCTACAGCCCCGCGAGCAAGGCCGCGTTCGTGACCAGCGCGGTGGGCCGCCCACCGGTGAAGCAGTCCGAACTGCTCAAGGTCGACCCGGAAACCCTGCAGGTCCTGGCCCGCGTCTCGCCGCAGGCGGCACCGGCCCCGGCCGCGCAACCGGGCCAGCCCGCACGCGAAGGCGGGGTGTTCGCCGTGTACGGCGTCGGCGTGGATGACACCCATGGCAACGTATGGGTGACCAACACCCGCCAGGACACGGTCGCGGTGTACCGCCAGTCGGACCTGGCGCTGGTCAAGCAGTTCCCGGTGGGGGCGGTGTCGCATTCGCGTGACGTGGTCGTCGACCCGCAGCGCAATCGTGCCTATGTCTCGGCGACCGGCGAGGATTTCATCAGCGTGTTCGACACGCGCACGCTGCAACAGCTGGACAACATCACCCTGGCTTCGGGCAAGCGCGGCGAGAGCTTCACCCCGACCAGCCTGGACATCGATCCGGCCACCGGCAAGGTGTACACCGCCAGCCTCGGCTCGGCCGAGGCGGCGATCATCGACGGAGCCGCGGGCAAGGTGGAGAAGGTGATCGCGCTGGGCAACGCGCGCAGCGCGATCGGCGTGGCCTGGAACCCGCTGGCCAAGCGTCTGCTGGTGGTCGCGCAGGGCAGCGATAACCTGCTGGTGGTCGATCCGGAAAGCGGCAAGGTCGAGCACGATGTCTACGTCGGTGCCGGTGCGTTGAACGTGTCCTACAGCCCGGCCACGCGCCTGGCGTATGTCAGCAACCGCGGTGCCGGCACGGTGACGGTGGTGGACGAGGCCGGCAACATCGTCGCCAACCTCGATGGTGGCACCTACCCGAACCACGTCAGCAAGGGCCCGGGCACGGCGATGTTCGCGATCAACAAGTCGCGTGGCGAGGACGATGCCAAGGGTGATCGCATCACCCGCTTCATCCCGACCCGGGAGTAACCGCCACGCCGGCACGCGACGTCGTGCGGGCATGCGGGAGGTGCCGGCGACGGCATCTCCCGCCCTGCCATGAAAGGGCTTGCCGTGGCACGGACCGCGCGCGCAAGCGTCACCAAAGAGGAACCCCTGATGAAGAACCCCACCATCCTGCCAACGGGATTGGGCCTGCTGCTGGCGGTGCTGGCGGTGGGTTGCAACCGTGCCCCATCGCCTACGCCGGCATCGCCCACGCCCTCGGCAACCGCTGGCGGCGGCGCCGATACCGCTGGCTTGCCGCAGGGCTGGAAGCGCGTGGCCGGCCAGGATGTCCCGCAAGCCACGGCGGCCACGCCGCGACTGCCGGCGCGGGTACGCTCCGACGACGGTGCCGAGGTGGAGGTTCGCGACGTCGGCCGCATCGTGGCCGGCGGCGACGACGTGATCGCCGTGCTCGAAGCGCTGGGCCTGGCGGACAACCTTTACGCCGCGCCCGAGCGCTCGGCCACCGCGGCCGGCAAGGCCGCCGAGAAGCATTTCCTGTTCAACCGCACCACCGGCGTGGAAGGCGTGCTCAGCCTGGACGGCAGCCTGTTCCTGGGCAACAGCCTGCGCCGCCATGGTGTGCTGGCCGAGCGCCTGCGTGCCACCGGGCATGCGGCGGTGGTGATCGATGACCTGCAGCCGCCGCCGGACAAGGTGCGCAAGGTGGCCGAGGCGGTCGGGCTGCCCGTGCAGGGGCAGGCACTCGCCATGCAGGTGCAGGCGCAGATGGACCAGGCCGCGGCCATGGCTGCGCACAACCCACGGCGTCCGCGCGTGATCGCGCTGTCGGCCAGCGGTGCGGGAGGATTGCCGACCGTCGCCGGCGCCGACAGCGCGGCCAACCAGCTCATCACGCTGGCCGGCGGCATCAACATCGGCGAGGAGGCCGGGGTGGCCAATTACTCGCAGCTCAGCAACGAGGGCGTGGTGGCGGCAGCACCGGAGGTGATCCTGGTGACCGACAACGACCTGCGCCTGTTCGGCGGTGAAGCCGGGTTGTGGAAGGCGTATCCGACCCTGCGGCATACGCCGGCCGGCGCCGCCAACCGCGTCTGGGTGATGCCGGACATCGCGCTGAAGGCCACCAGCGTGGGCTCCGGCGCGGGCGCGCTCGCGCTGGCGCAGGCCCTGGCCGAACTCGCGCGCGGATGATCGCCGGGCAGGTGCGGCGACCAAACGGTGCGCTGTTGCTGGTGTTATTGGCGGCGGTGCTGCTGGCCGCGGTGCTGCTGTCTTTCGCCGTCGGCCCGCTGAAGCTGCCGCCTGCCGACGTCCTGCAGGCCATCGCCGCCCGGTTCGGGCTGGCCGATCCGCACACGGTCAGTGCCCGCGACATGGGCGTGGTCTGGCAGCTGCGTATCCCGCGTGCGCTGCTGGGAGCGCTGGTGGGTGCGTCGCTGGCGATGGCCGGCGTCGCCCTGCAGGGATTGTTCGGCAACCCGCTGGCCGACCCGGGCATCGTTGGCGTCAGCCAGGGCGCATCGCTGGGTGCGGTGGCCGCCATCGTGCTTGGCGCCGGAACGCTGGGCGCCTGGCTCATTCCCCTCGCAGCCTTTCTCGGTGGCGCTGGTGCCACCACGTTGATCTACCTGTTGGCGCGGCCCGGGCGCGGTGAGGGCACTACCACATTGCTGCTGGTCGGCATCGCCATCGGTGCGGCCTGCTCGGCGGCGGTTGGCTTCCTGACCTACATCGCCAGCGAGAGCGAACTGCAGTCGCTGGTGTTCTGGCAGATGGGCTCGCTGGCGCACGCGCGCTGGAACGACGTGGCAGCGGTGGCACCGGTGTTCCTGGTCGGCTTGCTGGCGCTGTGGCGCCTGGCGACGCCGTTGGACATGCTGGCCCTGGGCGAGCGCCAGGCGCGCCATATCGGTCTGGACGTGCCACGCACGCGGCTACTGCTGGTGGTGTTCAGCGCGCTGCTGGTGGGCGCGGCGGTGGCATTCGCCGGCAGCATTGGCTTCGTCGGGCTGGTGGTGCCGCACCTGGTGCGCATGCTCGCCGGCCCGGGACACCGTTGGTTGCTGCCGCTGTCGGGCGTGACCGGCGCGTTGTTGATCGTGGTGGCCGATACCGCCGCGCGCACGCTCGATCCGCCTTCGGAAATTCCGCTGGGCCTGTTCTCGGCGGCACTGGGTGCACCGTTCTTCCTGTGGCTGGTGCTGCACAGGCGTGGCCGGGGGGCGGCATGAGCACGCCGTTACTGGAGCTGCGCAACGCCGGGGTGATGCGGGGCAATCGCCGGGTGCTGTCCGGGGTGAGCCTGCGCCTGGAAGCCGGCACGCTTACCGCGCTGGTGGGTCCCAATGGCGCAGGCAAATCAACCTTGCTGGCGTTGCTGGCCGGTGATGCCGTGCCAGACCAGGGCAACGCGTTGCTGTCCGGGCGTGCACTGGCGGATTGGCCGGTGCGCGTACTGGCGTTGCAGCGTGCGGTGATGGCGCAGGATCACGTGGTGCGGTTCGCCTTCAGCGTGCACGAGGTGGTGGCGATGGGGCGCTTGCCGCATCCGCCTGACCGCGAACAGGACGCACGCATCACCGCGCAGGTTATGGCCGAAGTGGAGGTGGGTGCCTTGGCCGGCCGCGACGTGCAGACGTTGTCCGGTGGCGAGGCCGCGCGTACTTCGCTGGCACGCGCGTTGGCGCAGCGCACGCCGGTGCTGTTGCTGGATGAGCCCACCGCCGCGCTGGATCTGCGCCATCAGGAGCGCACGTTGCACAGTGCCCGTGAACTGGCCCGGCAGGGGCGCTGCGTGGTGGTGGTGCTGCATGACCTCAATCTGGCCTCGGCCTATGCCGACCGCATCGTGATGCTGTGCGAAGGCCGCATCGCTGCTGATGGCACACCACGCGTGGTGCTGACCCGCGACATCATCGGGCAGGTGTACGGGCAGGCGGTGCACGTGATCGAACATCCCACCCGTGGCGTACCGCTGGTGGTGCCTTGCGACGAATGATCGGCGGGGACTTTGCCGGTAACGCCTCCGCGGAGCACGGCCCTGCTCCATAACACCCAAAAGAATGCCCCGGCGAACCGGGGCATTCTTCATTGCTCGTTACCTGGTGATTACTTGGAGCGGTAACGCAGCGTCAGCTGGTACTCGCGGCCCGGCTGGTTGTACCAGGCAACGGTTTCGTACGCGCGGTCGAACACGTTGGCGGCCTTGGCCTGGACACTCCATGCATCGTTGATGGCGTACTCAGCGCGCACATCCACGGTGCCATAACCGGCCAGACGCACCGTGTTGGCGGCGTTGTCGAAGCGGTGGCCGCTGCCGGCCGCGGTCACGCCCAGGCGCACCGGGCCGAAGCTCTTGTCCACGTCCAGGCGACCGCTGGTGCGCGCGCGGCGGGCCAGCAGGTTGTCGTAGGTGGCCGCGCCGGAGGTGTGGTCGCGCGGGTCGGTGAAGCTGGCCTGGGCGTTGATGTCGAAACCGGCCAGCGACAGGTAGCCGGTCAGCTCGGCGCCGCGGATGCGGGCCTCGGCGACGTTGACGATGTTGAAGCTGCTGTCGTAGCCGATCAGCTGGTCCACGCGGGTTTCGTACGCGTTCAAGGTCCAGTTCCAGTTGTCGGCGTACTGCGCGATGCCGATGTTCAGGCTCTTGGACTCTTCCGGCTTCAGGTCCGGGTTGCTGAAGCCCGGGTAGTACAGGTCATTGAAGGTCGGTGCCTTGAAGCCGGTGCCGGCGCTGGCGGTCAGGCGGAAGCCGTTGCCGAAGGCGAAGCCGTAACCCAGGCTGCCGGTGGTGTGGTTGCCGAACTGCTCGTTGTCGTCATTGCGCACGCTGGCCTGCAGCGAGTGCGCGCCGAACTGGCCCTGGTACTCGACGAACACGCCGAGGTTGTCGCGGTCCCCGATGTCGTAGGCGGTGGAGCTGGTGACCTTGTCGTTCTGCCAATCGGCACCGGCGGTCAGCTGCTGGCCTTCGGCGAACTGGAAGTCGCCCTGCACGCTGGCGGTGTCGCGACGGGTGTCGAAATTGCTGGCGAAGGTGCGGCTGCCGTTGGCGGCGAAGTAGTTATCGGCCTGGTCGCGGTTGCGGCCGACCTGTGCGGTCAGCTGGAACGCATCGGACGCGGCCCATGCCAGCTTGCCGCCGTAGACCTGCTGGCGGTTGTCGGCCTCGTTGCCGCCGAAGATGCTGCCGTCGTATTCGTTGAAGCTGTCGGCGTTGAGCACGTGGCCTTCCAGGCTCAGCGTGTCGGTCAGCGCATAGCCGCCGCGCACGTTGATGGAGGTGTTGCGGTAGCCGTCGCGGTCCGGCTCATCGGCGAAGCAGCCAGCGCCCCAGCCAGCGGCGGTGCCGCGGCAGGCATTGATGCCATCGGTCTTCTGGTAGCCGCCCTGGGCCGAGATCCAGCCGCGCTCGCCACGGTTGCTGAAGCCGGCGCTGGCCTGGCGCAGGTTGTTGCTGCCGGCGGTGATGGACAGGTTCTGCTGCAGGCCCTGGCCGGCGGTGCGGGTGAAGATCTGGATCACGCCGCCGATGGCCTCGGAGCCGTACAGGCTCGAACGCGGGCCGCGCACGATTTCAACGCGCTCGATCTGGTCCACCGGCAGGTCCTGCAGTGCGGCCATGCCGCTGGTGGCCGAGCCCACGCGCACGCCATCCACCAGCACCAGCACCTGGTTGGAGTTGGTGCCACGCAGGAACAGCGAGGTGATCTTGCCGGTGCCGCCCTGGTTGGCGAAGTCCAGGCCGGCGCGGCCGCGCAGCAGCTCCAGCACCGAGTTGGCCTGGCTGCGGTCGATCTGGTCGCGGTCGATCAGCTGCACCGGGACCACGCTGGCCTCGACGGCAACCGGGGTACGGGTGGCGGTGACGGTGACGTCGTCCAGGTCGGTGGTCCTGGACTGCGCGGCGGCAACGGCCGGCAGCGCCATCAGCACGGCGAGGGAGAGGGTGTGGTAATGCAGTTTCATGCTTGCTCCTGGGCCTGCGCGCTCCCGCGCAGACAAACGGGTGGGGCTGCCAGGAGAGGGAAGGGACGGAAGCAGGCGCGCACACGGCGCCGCAGCCGCCGCCATGCCCTCCGCATCGCAACCAGTCGGCTTTCGGGCCGGTCTCCGGACTCGCAGGCGAAGCAGCATGGCTGCTTCCGACCAGGCGCCTTCCCGTGCCTTGCACAGTGGCGGTGTTGCCTGGCCTTGTCCTGCTTACCGTTGCGGGGGCAGCGCCGGAATGGCGACAGGCTGGATATCCAGCCGTGCGCGGCACCGGCTTCCCGTTTCAACCCGCCAGCATGGCCGGTGGGTCACCCGAAAGTGCGCGCATTCTATGCCATTGGCCCTGACGGTGCCCGTGAATGCACATCACGCCCTGATGCGCGGTGTCCCGGGGTTCCCTGGCGTGGCGGTCCGCAATCCCGTGGCGGCGGCTAAAATGCCCGATTGCCTTGGCAGTATCGGAACACTCGTGACAGAAACATGGTTCGGGCAGGCCTGCGGGCTGCCTTCGCAGGAGCACCGGCAGCAGGCCATCGTCCGCCAGCGCCAGCTGACCAAGCCGGAAGGCGCGCTGGGCCGGCTGGAAGCCTTGGCCATCGAACTGGCGGCGCTGCAGGGCACGCCGCAACCACAGGCCCGGCGGGTACCGGTGCTGGTGTTCGCCGGCGACCACGGCGTGGCCGCGCAGGGCGTCTCGGCCTATCCGGCCGAAGTCACCGTGCAGATGCTGCACAACTTCGCCGCCGGCGGTGCCGCCATCGCGGTGCTGGCGCGTGAGCTGGGCCTGCCGTTGCACGTGTGGGACGTGGGCAGCCGCGCCACGCAGCCGATCGCCGGCGTGGTCAGCGACAAGCCCCGACCGGGCACGGACGACTTCAGCGTCGGGGCGGCGATGTCCGCGGCGGATCTGCACGCGGTGTTCGACGCCGGCCGCCGTGCGGTGGATGCGGCCTGTGCCGACGGTGCCGACCTGTTGGTGTTCGGCGAGATGGGCATCGGCAACACCACCGCCGCCAGTGCGCTGGCCGCCGCGCTGGGGCCGCTGCCGCTGGAAGACCTGGTCGGTGCCGGCACCGGCTTGGACGCGGTGCGCATGGTGCAGAAGAAGAACATCATCGCCCGCGCGCTGGCCCTGCACGGCGAGGCGATCAACGCTGCGGCATCGCCCGGGATGGAAGCCCTGCAGCGCGTGGGTGGGCTGGAGATCGCCGCGATCAGCGCGGCGATGATCCACGCCGCGCAGCGCAGGGTGCCGGTACTGGTGGATGGCTTCATCGTTTCGGCGGCGGCGCTGGCCGCGGTACGCATCAATCCGGGCGTGCGCCCGTGGCTGCTGTTCTCGCACCAGTCGGCCGAGCGTGGCCACCTGCACCTGCTGGACGCACTGCAGGCACAGCCGCTGCTGTCGCTGGACCTGCGGCTGGGCGAGGGCTCCGGTGCGGCGCTTGCGTTGCCGCTGGTGCGCATGGCGTGCGCGCTGCACAACGGCATGGCCACCTTTGCCGAAGCGGCGGTCGCCGATCGGGAGGGCACGCCATGATCCTGGACCTGATGCGACATGCCTCCACCGGCCGCTCCGGCCACCTGGACGGCCGGAGCGACCCGCCTTTGGTCGACGGCGCGATGGATGCGCTGTACCGCAGCCATGCCGGCATCGGCTGGAGCCGGGTGATCAGCTCGCCGCGCCGACGCGCGCTGGACACCGCGCATGCATTGGTGGCCGGCAGCAACCAGTTCTGCGAGATCCACCCGGACTGGGCCGAACTGGATTTCGGTGACTGGGACGGCCTGCACTTCGACCAACTGCCCGCCGAGCAGCTGGCCGCGTTCTACGAGGAACCGCACGACACGGTGCCGCCCAATGGCGAGTCGTGGCCGCAGTTCCAGGCGCGCGTGGAGGAGCAGCTGCATCGCCTGGTGGACGAGGACGACGGTGACGGCCAGCCGGTGCTGGTGGTCAGCCATGCCGGCGTGCTGCGGCTGGCGGTATCGCGCGTGTGCGGCATGCCGTTGTCGGTGTTGTGGGCGATGCGCATCGACTATGGCACCCGCGTGCGCCTGCGCGTGGAGCGCGGCGACGATGGCCGCCTGTGGGGCGAACTGCTGGAGTTGCGGCAGGCATGAGCATGCGCCGGCTGGTCCTCGCCATCCAGTTCCTGACCCGGCTGCCGACGCCGCAGGTACGGGACTTCCGCCAGGAGGACCTGAGCCGTTCGGCGGTGTACTACCCGTTGGTGGGAGCGATCATCGGCGTCCTGCTCGCGCTGCCGCTGTACGGCTTCGCCGACCGTCCGTGGCTGGCCGGGGTGCTGACCCTGCTGGTCTGGGTGTGGGTGACCGGCGCGCTGCACCTGGACGGGTTGGGCGACGTGGCCGACGCCTTCGGCGCATCGCATCGCGATCCGCAGCGTTTCCTCGAGGTCCTCAAGGACCCGCACATGGGCGTGTTCGGCGTGGTCACGCTGGTGATGCAGCTGCTGCTCAAGTTCGTGCTGCTGACCGAACTGGCGGTCAGCCCGCTGTGGTACGGCATCGTGCTGGTGCCGGTCTGGGCCCGCTGGGGCACCTTGTGGTGGAGCCGGCGGTTGCCCTCGCTGCATGGCGCCGGCATGGCCGAGCGGTTTTCATGGCAGCTGAGCCTGCGTTCGATGTGGCTGTGGGCGGTGCTGCTGGCGGTGATCACCGCGATCGTCGCCTGGCCGTTGCTGGTCGCCCTGCTGCTGGTGCCACTGGTGGCGTTGTACTGGCGTCGCCGGCTGGGGGGCATTTCCGGCGATTGTCTGGGCGCCAGCGTCGAGGTCACCGAAACGATGCTGCTGGCGGTGCTGGTGGTAGCGGCAGGCGTGTCCTGACAACACACGGTGTCGCAGGAGCGGCCTTGGCCGCTCCTGCATACAAGCGTGGCTCACTCCTCGCCGAAGCGGATCTCGCCGGTTTCCTCGGGCTCGTCCTCCGGCTGCATGCGCGTCTCGTGCACGGGGCCGGCCACCTGCGCGGCGCGCAGCGTGGTCAGCTCGCCGGCCACCGCTTCGTACTCGCAGACCAGTTGTTGCCGGCGTGCCTCGGGTACCTCCTGCCAGTGGCAACCCACCAGCGCGCCCTCCAGCGAATACAGCAGGTTGAGGCTGGGCTTGAAGCCGGCCCGGCGCACCTTCATGAAGGCGCCCACCGCACCGACCGCGGCGATGTCCTGTTCGGTGCGCAGGCCGACCTGGCGCAACCAGGCCGCGCTCTTCGGGCCGATGTTGCGCAGCTTGGTGGTGCTCACCGCAGCGCCTCGACGAAAACCTGCGCGATGGCTTCCAGCCCGAGCTGGTCATCGCCATCGAAGCGCGCCAGCACTGGGCTGTCGATGTCGAACACGCCGACCAGTTCGCCATCGCGTACCAGCGGCACGACCAGTTCCGAACGCGAGGCCGAGTCGCAGGCGATATGGCCCGGGAACGCATCCACGTCCTCGATGCGCTGGGTCTGGCGGGTGCTGGCCGCCGCGCCGCACACGCCCTTGTGCAGCGGGATGCGCACGCAGGCCGGCAGGCCCTGGAATGGCCCAACCACCAGTTCGGTGCCGTCGTAGAAGTAGAAACCCACCCAGTTCAACTGCGGCAGTGCGTGGTAGACCAGCGCCGACAGGTTGGCCGCGTTGGCGATCCGGTCGGTTTCGCCGTGTACCAGGGCGCGGGCCTGGGCCAGCAGCTGGGCGTACTGTTCCGGCTTGCCGCCGGTAAGCGTATTGGTGCTGAACATCGTGAGAGTCTAACCGCGACGGGACCGGTGATTTTGCCACCGCAGGCGCATTGCCGCGCCGCCCGCGCGTCACTGCCTCCTGCAAGGCAGGCCGGTGGCGGCAACGGACGGGCAAAAAAAGACCCGTCAGCGGGAGGGGATGCTGACGGGTCTGGGATTGCGCGGGGGAGGGGACCGCGCAAATTCGGTTGCAGGTTCAGCGCGTCTTGCCGCTGGCCTTGGGCGTGGCGGTGAACGGCTGGCTGGCCAGTGCACCCAGCGCCTCGCTGGTCTTCAGGTTCAGGCCGATCACTTCCTGTCCGGCCGAGGCAAGGCGCTCGAAGTTGTCACGTGCCAACTGCATGCCCTTGGGCAGCAACGCCTGCAGGTCGACCTGGGCGCCGGCCTGGGCCAGCTCACCGAAGAAGCCCGCGGTGGCATTGGTGTTCCGTTCCAGGGTGCGCAGCTGCACCCCGAACACGCTTTCGGCATTCTCCAGCGTCAGCCGGTTCGCGCGGTTGGCCGCGGCGGCGAGCTGCTGGGTGTAGCTGCTGAAATCGTTGAACTGGGCGGACATCACGGCGTTCGGGAGGGCCTTTGTTGCGTTGCAGCATAGCGCGGATTTTGCGCAGTGCAACACCGCGGGACGGATTTTTCTGACCCATTCAGTTTTGCACGCCATTTCCCCGCCCTTTCGCTGCAGGCGGAGGGGAGGGATGAGGAGTGCTCGGCGTGATGCCGGATGTCGGCAGTGATGCGCCGCCGATGCAAGTGGGCGGGCCGGTGCCTGTACTGGCTTCGCGGCCGAGGCCGCGCCTACGGCAGGGCTGGCGCCCTTCAGCTGCCGCGATAGCTGCAGCCGGAGGTGCAGGTCTCATGCACCACCACTTCACTGAGCAGCGGCAGCGAAGGCTTCAAGCGTTCCCAGATCCACATGGCCAGGCGCTCGCTGGTCGGGTTCTCCAGGCCGGGGATGTCGTTGAGGTAGTGATGGTCCAACTGGTCATACAGCGGCTGGAAAACGGCCTTCAGGTCACTGAAGTCCATGATCCAGCCGGTGTCGGCGCCCGGTTCGCCGCTGACCCGCAGTTCCACGCGGAACGAGTGGCCGTGCAGGCGTGCGCACTTGTGGCCCGGCGGCACGTTGGGCAGCCGGTGTGCGGCTTCGAGGGTGAAAACCTTGAAAATATCCATGCGCGCAATTGTAGGGCGCTGACAGGCCACGTGCCGGCCGGTCCGATGCGGGCCGCGGACGCAGGTTTTCATATATTCATCCATCTTGATGAAGAGATGTAACTTTTCGTCATGTGTGGATGAGCGGAGGTTATTGGCCGGACATTTACCGCGCATGTCCTACTTGCCGGGCAATTTTCGCTTCCTCCCCCCGAGCTCATGCCCAATCGTTCCCTGCTTGCCATCGCCGTCGCGGCTGCCGCCGCGGCGCTCTCCCCCCACGCCTTCGCCGAGGCCGCCAACGACAGCAAGACGCTGGAGGCGGTGCGGGTCACCGGCTCCAACATCAAGCGCAGCGACACCGAGACCGCCAACCCGGTGCAGGTGATCGAACGCCAGCAGCTGGAGGAATCCGGCAAGGCCACCGTCGCCGACCTGCTGCGCTCCATCTCCGCCAACACCGGCAACGCCGCCAACGAAACCAGCAACAGCGGCTGGGCCTCGGGCTCGGCCGGCATCGGCCTGCGTGGCCTGTCGCAGAAGAACACGCTGGTGCTGCTCAACGGCCGCCGCCTGGCCAACTATGGCTTCCCGTCCGGTGGCCTGTCCGACACCTTCGTCAACCTCAACGCGTTGCCGCTGGTGGCGGTGGAGCGCATCGAAGTGCTCAAGGACGGCGCCTCGGCCGTGTACGGTTCCGATGCGGTGGCCGGCGTGGTCAACATCATCACCCGGCAGGGCTTCGAGGGCGCCGAGCTGGGCGTCAGCGGCGGCACCTCCGACGCCGGCGGCCTGGACCAGCAGAACGTCAAGTTCATCGGTGGCATCGGTGACCTGGACACGGACGGCTACAACATCCTGGTCTCGCTGGAAGGCTACAACCGCGACCGCCTGGACCAGGACCAGCGTGCGCTGACCCGTTCGGGCATCTACACCGACCTCGCCGGCGGCCGCTGGAACGGCTGGTCGGCCAAGGGCGCGCGCTACCTGGTCAACGGCAAGTCGGTGCCGATGCTCGATGCCGGCGGCAACTGCCCGGAAGGCACGGTGCTCACCGCCAGTGCACCGATCGACGGCCTGGCCGGCAATACCTGCGCGTTCAACCAGGCGCCATACACCACGCTGATCCCGTCTACCAAGCGCTGGCAGGCCTACGTCAACGGCACGCTGCGCCTGAATGAGTCGGTCGATGCGTTCGCCGAAGTGATCTACAGCGACATCAAGGGCGTGTCCTGGTTCGGCTCCAGCCCGTTCTTCACCCTGGAAAGCGGGCGCTTCGCGCTCAACGCCGACACCGGGCTGGCCGAGCCGGTGCGTTCGACCCTGCCCGCCGGCAACCCGTACAACCCGTACGGCGTGGACGTGCCGATCGAATACACGTTCTTCAACCTCGGTGGCACCCTCAAGACCAATCGTTCGCAGGCCTATCGCGGCGTGGTTGGCCTGCGTGGCAGCGGCGAGAAGTGGGATTGGGAAGTGGGAGCATTCCAGGCCGCGAGCAAGGAGCGTGAAACCGTCTCCGGCGGCTTCGCCAACCGCTGGGCACTTTACGACGCGCTCGCGTCGGGCAGCTACAACCTGCTCAACCCGTCGGCGACCGACCCGGCCGTGCTCAAGGCCATCGGCCTGAGCACGCTGCGCCCGGCCGATTCGGTGCTCAAGGGCCTGGATGCCAAGGTCTCCGGCATGCTGGGCTCGACCTGGGCCGGCACCATCGGCTTCGCCGCCGGCGCCGAATGGCGCCAGGAAACGCTGGACTCCGACAACCCCTGGCAGATCGATGCCGGCCTGCAGGTGCGTCCGGCCATTGCCGAGGTGCACGGCGAGCGCAAGGTCAGCGCCGCCTACGCCGAACTGAACGTGCCGCTGCACAGTACGCTGGAATTGCAGGCCGCCGCGCGCGCGGACCACTACAGCGACTTCGGCAATGCGTTCTCGCCCAAGCTGGGGCTGCGCTGGCAGCCGCTGGACTGGCTGCTGGTCCGCGCCGCGGCCTCGCGCGGTTTCCGCGCACCGTCGCTGTCGGAGAACTCGGCCTCCACCAGCATCGCCTACGGCTCGGTGGTCGATCCGCACGATCCGGACGTGGCCGGTTCGCGGCAGAACCCGACCTTCTTCACCGTCGGCAACAACAACCTGGACCCGGAGCGCACGCGCAGCTTCAACGCCGGCATCGTGCTCTCGCCGTGGCAGCGCACCAGCCTGAGCGTGGACTACTACCGCATCAAGCTGGACAACCTGATCGGCAGCGGCAACACCACCACGCTGGTGGCCGAGAACAACCCGGCCAACGTGCTGCGTGATGCGCGCGGCAAGCTGCTGGCCGTCTACAACCGCTACCAGAACCTGAGCGAGCTGGAGACCTCCGGCATCGACGTGGAACTGCGCCAGGGCTGGTCCACCGCGCGCCTGGGTACGTTCGGCCTGTCCTCGGCGCTGACCTATGTCATCGACTACAAGCGCCCGCAGGTCACCGGCGGCCCGCTGGTGGACTACGCCGGCTCCAACCTCGGCCCGTCCCTGCCCGATACCAAGGCCACCACCACGCTGGACTGGGCGCTGGGCGACTGGCGCACCGCGCTGACCTGGTACTACACCAGCGGCTACGACCAGGAAGGCAGCGCCGCGGCCAAGGCGGTGCAGAAGGAGGTGGCCAGCTACAGCCAGTTCGACCTGTACCTGGGCTACACCGGCATCGACAAACTCACCGTCTACGCCAAGGTGCAGAACATCGGTGACCGTCAGCCGCCCCATGATGCGACCTTCCCGGGCGTGCGCGCACCGTACGACTTCAGCCAGTACGACCTGCGCGGCCGCTACTACACGGTGGGCTTCGACTACCGCTTCTGACCGTGGGCCCTCTCCCGCATGCGGGAGAGGGAGCGTCACGCATTGACTCATGCCTTTCTCGCATGCAGGCGCCTGGCGCATTGACTCAAGCCCCTCTCCCGCATGCGGGAGAGGGGTTGGGGTGAGGGCAGAACGAGGGGCCAGCGTGGCTCGGCTCGGCGCCACAACCCAATGCCCGAAGCGCCTTCATCCGCCCCTGCGGGGCACCTTCTCCCATGCGTGGGAGAAGTGAACAGCCGGCACCGTTCGTGATCCGTGCCAAACAACCGGGGAATCCGTCGCCCATGTCATTCCGCCTTGTCCTGGTCCTGTTGCTCGCGGCAGTTGTCAGCGCAACACCGGCCTTCGCCCAATCCAGCTACTACTTTCCAGCCGCGCAGCAGTTCGATGCGAAGGTGCCCTCGCCGCAGCAGTTCCTCGGTTACGACATCGGCAGCCAGTACACCCGCCACGATCAGCTGGTGGCGTACTTCAACGAACTGGCGCGTGTTTCGGACCGGGTCACCGTCGAGGTCATCGGCCAGAGCTACGAACATCGCCCGCTGTTGCTGGTGACCATCACTTCGCCGCGCAACCATGCGCGCCGCGCGCAGATCCTGGCGCAGCGGCAGGCGCAGGTGGACCCGGCGCAATCGGCCCCGGGCGCCGACGCGCCAGCGGTGGTCTGGCTGGGCTACAGCGTGCATGGCAACGAGACCTCCAGCGCCGAAGCGGCCCTGCTCACGGCGTACTATCTGGCCGCCAACCAGGACGCGGAAACCGCGCGCTGGCTGGACGAGGCGGTGGTGGTGATCGATCCGGCGCAGAACCCCGATGGGCGCGACCGCGCCGCCAACTGGCACAACGCCTGGGGGTCGCGCCCGCCGTCGGCCGACCCGGCCGACAAGGAGCACGTCGAACCGTTCCCCAGTGGCCGCGTCAACCACTACTTCACCGAC
Source organism: Stenotrophomonas sp. LARHCG68 (assembly GCF_052871705.1). Lineage (NCBI taxonomy): Bacteria > Pseudomonadati > Pseudomonadota > Gammaproteobacteria > Lysobacterales > Lysobacteraceae > Stenotrophomonas > Stenotrophomonas sp. LARHCG68. The sequence continues at coordinate 310,100 of NZ_JBIXJV010000001.1, forward strand.
CTCAACCGCGACTGGCTGGCCCTGGCACAGGCCGACAGCTGGCCCAAGGTCGCGCAGTTCCATCGCTGGTACCCGAACATCCAGATCGACTTCCACGAGATGGGCAAGGACAGCACCTACTACTTCGAGCCCTCGCCGAAGAGCATGGAAAGCCCGCTGCTGCCGAAGTCCTCGTACGCGGCCAACCACTGGCTGGCGCGCTTCCATGCGCAGGCGCTCGATGCGTTGGGTTCGCTGTACTACACCGGCGAGAACTTCGACAACTTCTCGCCGATCTACGGCTCCACCTATCCGGACTTCCACGGCGGCGTCGGCGTCACCGTGGAGCAGGCCAGCTCGCGCGGGTTGGTGCAGGAGTCGGTCAACGGCCCGCTGCATTTCAACTTCACCATCCGCAACCAGGTCGCGACCGGGTTGGCCAGTGTGCGCGGGGCGGTCGAGGACCGGGTGCGTCTGCTCGCCTTGCAGAAGGATTTCTTCCGCAGCGCCTTGACGCAGGCGGCGGCCTACCCGGTGCGGGACTGGGTGTTCGGTGATGCCGCCGACCCCACGCTCACCCACCGCTTGCTGGCCGTGCTGCTCCAGCATCGCATCCAGGTGCACGCGCTGGCCCGCGATGTCGAGGTCGATGGCAAGCGTTTCCAGGTCGGTTCGGCCTACGTGGTGCCGGCGCGACAGCCGCAGTTCCGGCTGGCCCATGCGATCTTCGAGTTCACGCCGCCGGTGAAGGGCGACGTGTTCTATAGCGGAACCTCCTACGCCGTGGCCGCAGCCTACGGGCTGCGCTACGCGGCCAGCCGCGGTGCCTTGCCGGCCGGTGCAGTGGTGGATGGCGTTCCGCAGGCGCAGGGGGGCATCAGTGGCGGCCGTGCCGGCTTTGCCTACGTTGCCGATGCACGGGATTTCGCCAGCTATCGCCTGATCGGTGGGTTGCTGCACGACGGGGTGCGGTTGCGCACCGCGCACCAGCCGTTCACCGCAGTCACGGCATCGGGCGAAGTGGCCTTCAGCCATGGCGCGGTGGTGATTCCGGTCGCCGGTCAGACGCTTGACGCCGATGCCCTTCGGGCCAGGGTGCTGGCGCGCGCACAGGACGCCGGTGTCACCGTGCATGCCCTGGCCAGCGGTCGTAGCGCCGGCGGCATCGACCTGGGCAGCGACAACGTGCGGGTGTTGCGTGCGCCGAGCATCGCGCTGGTGATGGGCGAGGGCGTGTCGCCCACCGAGATCGGTTCGGCCTGGTTCGCACTGGACCAGGCCCTGGGGCTGCCGTCCTCCAAGCTGGACCCCGCACAGCTGGCCAGCGTGGACCTGTCGCGCTACACCTCCATCGTGCTGTCCGGCGGCACCTATGCCACGGTCAGCGAGGCCGGCATCGCCGCGCTCAAGCGCTGGATCAGCGCGGGCGGCTCGCTGGTGGTCTACGGCAGCGGCGCGCGCTGGGCCATCGACAAGGGGCTGGTGGAAGCCAGGCTGCGTGCCGGCGACGGCAAGGACGACGGCGAACGGCTGGATTTCGGCACCGTGCGTGACGTGTTCGCGCTGGGCCGGGTCAGCGGCAACATCCTCAGTGCCGACATCGATCCGACCCATCCGCTGGGCTTTGGCGTGCAGCAGCGCAGGATCTGGGTGAACAAGGAAGGTGGCCTGGTGCTGGAGCCGGTGAAGAACGCTTTCCTCAACGTGGTCAACATCGATCCGGAGCCGCTGGTGAACGGCTACCTCTCCGATGCCAACCGCGCGCGCGTGTCCGGCTCCAGCTACCTGCAGGTGGTGCCGACCGGCAGCGGCAACGTGGTGGTGTTCGCCGATGACCCGGCGCACCGCAAGTACTGGCATGGCACCGAACGCCTGCTGCTCAATGCCTTGTTGCAGTCCAACCAGTTGACCCCGCCACGCCAGCGCGGGGAATAACGAAGAAGGCCTGAAGCCGTTCTCCCGCCTGCACCAGCGAAGAACCAAAGTCCCTCTCCCGCCAGCGGGAGAGGGGTTGGGGAGAGGGCCGGCAGCAGATAGCGGATGGTCGGCAGCAGCCAGCAGCCAGCAGCCCTCATCACCCCAAAACCCAACCAACAAAAAAGCCGGCGCAATGCGCCGGCTTTTTTGTTCAGCTCGGATCCGCTGTTGCAGATCAGGCGCTGGTACGGCTCTGCCCACCGCCCTGGCCACGACCGCCGCCACGACGCTGGCCGCCACCCGGGTGGCCGTCACGGCGCTGCTGGCCGTTGCCGCCATTGCGCTGGCCGTTGCCCGCGGCGCGCGGGGCGCCCGGCTTGGCCTGGCCGCCACGGCCGCCGCGCGGGGCGTCGCCGTTGGAGCGACGCTGGCCATGGCCACCGTTGCCACGGCGCGGGGTCTTGTGGCCGCCCGGCACTTCTGCCTTGCCCGGTGCACTGATGCCCCAGCGGATCGGGGTCTGCGGCTCGAAGCCGGGCACGTCGCGGATGTCCATGTCGCGGTCGAGCAGGCGCACGATCTGGCGCAGCAGCTTGGCCTCGTCCTGCGCCACCAGCGAGATCGCCTCGCCGGTGGAGCCGTTGCGACCGGTGCGGCCGATACGGTGCACGTAGTCTTCCGGCACCATCGGCAGGTCGTAGTTGATGACCTTGGGCAGCTCGTTGATATCGATGCCGCGCGCGGCGATGTCGGTGGCCACCAGCACGGTCACGCGGCCGGCCTTGAAGTCACCCAGCGCACGCAGGCGCTGGCCCTGGCTCTTGTTGCCGTGGATGGCGGCGGTCTTGATGCCGGACTTCTCCAGGAACGTGGCCAGCTTGTCGCAGCCATGCTTGGTACGGCCGAACACCAGCGTCTGCACGCGCGAATCCTGCGCCAGCAGGTGCAGCAGCAGCTCGCGCTTGCGGCCGCCGTCGACCGGGTGCACGCGGTGGGTGATGGTCTCGGCCACGGTGTTCTGCGGCGTCACCTGGATCTGCTTGGGGTTGTGCATGAACTCCAGCGCCAGCTGCTTGATGCTCTCCTCGAACGTGGCCGAGAACAGCAGGGTCTGGCGGTTCTGGCGCGGCAGCTTGGCCAGGATGCGCTTGATCGAGGGCAAGAAGCCCATGTCGAGCATGCGGTCGGCTTCGTCCAGCACCAGGATTTCGATGCCCGACAGGTCGACGCTGCGACGCTCCAGGTGGTCGATCAGGCGGCCCGGGCAGGCCACCAGCAGGTCCACGCCACGGCGCAGCACGTCCAGCTGGTTGCCCATGCCGACGCCGCCGTAGATGCAGGCGCTGGGGATGCGCAGGTACTTGCTGTAGCCACGCAGGCTGTCATGCACCTGGGTGGCCAGCTCGCGGGTCGGCGCCAGGATCAGTGCGCGCGGCTTGCGCGGGCCGTTGCCCACGCTCTGCGGCGCGGTGCCCAGGTGCTGCAGCAGCGGCAGGCCGAACGCGGCGGTCTTGCCGGTACCGGTCTGTGCGCCGGCCAGCAGGTCATGCCCGTCCAGTGCCAGCGGGATCGCCTGCTCCTGGATCGGGGTCGGGTTTTCGTAGCCCTGCTCGGCGAGCGCGCGCAGCAGGAAGGGCGCAAGGCCCAGGTTTTCAAACGACATTGGGAACTCCAGATGGAAATCGCGCCAGACCGAATGGAATGGCGGTGCCGATCGATTCGATCGGCTGACTCGGAGCGTTCCCGTAAACCGCGCTGCGAGAAAATTGGCGCGACCAGCGCGGTGCGCAGGCCGGAATGCGTGACGAAAGGCGTCGGAGTAGGGGCGGGCGGGCGGATCCGGCGGGGCCGGGGATCCTGCACCGCCGGCGGTCCCTCAAGGGAAACGGACGGCCGCTGGCAGACCGCGATAGTCTAGGGGATTGTCGCCGGCGGCACAAAATTGCCTGTTCAGCATTCTCGTGGCGCTGGTCGCCGCTGGCATATTCATTACAATTGAAACTTGTTTACTCCGCAGACTGGACGTTCCCATGAAGCTTGGTTCCCTGAAGGAAGGCGGCCGCGACGGCACCCTGATCGTGGTTTCGCGTGACCTGACCCGCGCCGTGCGGGCCACCGGCATTGCCGCCACCCTGCAGCTGGCGCTGGAGGACTGGTCCAACCTCGCCCCGCGCCTGAACGCCCTGTCCGAGCAGCTCAATGCCGGCGACGTGGATGGCGCGTTCGACCTGGACATGCAGGCGCTGGCCGCGCCGCTGCCGCGCGCCTATGAGTTCGTCGACGGCAGTGCCTACCTGCCGCACGTGGCGCGGGTGCGCAAGGCGCGCGGCGCCGAGGTGCCCGAGTCGTTCTACACCGACCCGCTGATGTACCAGGCCACCAGCGCCGGCTTCTACGGCCCGCGCGACGCGGTCAAGGTGGTCAGCGAGGACTACGGCATCGACCTGGAAGCCGAGATCGTGGTGATCACCGACGACGTGCCGATGGCGGTGACCCCGGCCCAGGCCGCCGGCCACATCCAGCTGGTGGGCCTGGTCAACGACGTCAGCCTGCGCAACCTGATCCCGGCCGAGCTGGCCAAGGGCTTCGGCTTCCTGCAGTCCAAGCCGCGCTCGGCGCTGAGCCCGGTGTTCGTGACCCCGGACGAGCTCGGTGCGGCCTGGCAGGACAACAAGGTGCACCTGCCGCTGGTCACCCACATCAACGGCAAGTGGTTCGGTGCGCCGGAAGCCGGCGTGGACATGCAGTTCAACTTCGCCCAGCTGGTGGCGCATGCCGCCAAGACCCGTCCGCTGTCGGCCGGTGCCATCGTCGGTTCGGGCACCATCGCCAACGAGGACACCTCGCTGGGCGCCTCCTGCTTCGCCGAACAGCGCACGGTCGAGGCACTGCGTGACGGCAAGCCGTCCACGCCGTTCATGAGTTTTGGTGACGTGGTCCACATTGAAATGCTGGACCGTGACGGCAACAGCATTTTCGGTGCGATCGAACAGCGCATCGAACACGCGCCGCTGCCCTGAATCCGGCGGCATCGCCGCCGCTATCGAATTGCGGGTGAAGGTGTCCCTCACCCGCAACGGTTATGTTGTGTGCAAGCGACAGGGGGAACAGACATGGAAGCGGGGCTGAAGCTCTACAGTTACTGGCGCTCGAGCGCCGCCTATCGCGTGCGCATCGGCCTGAACCTCAAGGCGCTGGCCTACGAGCTGATTCCCGTGCACCTGGTGCGCGACGGCGGGCAGCAGCATGCCCCGGACTATGCCGCGCTCAACCCGCAGGAACTGGTGCCGACGTTGCGTGACGGCGAACGCGTGCTGACCCAGTCGATGGCCATCCTGGAGTACCTGGACGAAGTGCATCCGCAGCCGGCGCTGTTGCCGGCCGATGCCGGTGGTCGCGCCCGCGTGCGTGCCCTTGCCCAGCAGGTGGCCTGCGACATCCATCCGCTCAACAACCTGCGGGTGATGCAGTTCTTCGACCGCGAGTGGAACGTGCCGCAACCCGAGCGCGACGAATGGACGCTGCACTGGATGCGTACCGGCCTGGGGGCGTTGGAGACGATGCTGGTGGGTTCGTTCGACACCGGCCGGTTCTGCCATGGCGCCGAGCCGGGCCTGGCCGATTGTTGCCTGATCCCGCAGCTGTACAACGCCCGCCGCTTCCACCTGGACCTGGCCCCGTACCCGACCCTGTGCCGCATCGAGGAAGCCTGCCTGGCGCTGCCGGCCTTCGACGCCGCCCGCCCGGAAAACCAGCCCGACGCCATCTGAGGGCTGGTGACCTCATAGGAGCGGCCTCGGCCGCGAAGCCACAGAACCGCCCGAGGTGCAGGAGTGGGGTCCACCGGCCCCGCGGGCAAGCTCGTTGCTGCCGCAAAACAAAAGCCCCGCTTTGGCGGGGCTTTTGCCAGGCAGCCATCCCAACGTTCAGAAGCCGTGGCTGATCGTCGCCGGCGCGCCCATGTTGAAGTCCGCATACGGGTCGTGCTCGCCGCTGGCGCCCTCGGACAGGCGGAACTTCAGGGCCAGGCCATCGCGCGAGTCGGCCGCACGCAGCGCTTCCTCCTGCTCGATGATGCCGTCCTTGACCATGCGGAACAGGCACTGGTCGAAGCTCTGCATGCCTTCCTCCAGCGACTCTTCCATGGCCTGCTTGATCGCATGCACCTCGCCGCGCCGCAGCAGGTCGCGGATCATCGGCGTGTTGATCAGCACTTCGGTGGCCGGCCGGCGACGGCCGTCCTTGCCCTTGACCAGGCGCTGGGAGATCACCGCGCGCAGGTTCAGCGACAGGTTCATCAGCACGTTCTTGTGCGCGCTTTCCGGGAAGAAGTTGAGGATGCGCTCGATGGTCTGGTCGGCGTTGTTGGAGTGCAGCGTGGCCAGGCACAGGTGGCCGGTCTCGGCGAAGGCGATGGCGGCCTCCATGGTCTCGGCGTCGAGGATCTCGCCGATCAGGATCACGTCCGGCGCTTCGCGCATCGCGTTCTTCAGCGCGTTGTGGAAGGCATGGGTGTCCAGGCCCACTTCACGCTGGTTGACGATGGACTGCTTGTGCTTGTGCAGGAACTCGATCGGGTCCTCGATGGTGAGGATGTGTCCGGTGGAGGTGCTGTTGCGGTGGTCGATCATCGAGGCCAGCGAGGTCGACTTGCCCGAACCGGTCGAGCCGACCACCAGCACCAGCCCGCGCGGGGTCATGATCACGTCCTTGAGCACCTGCGGCAGGTTGAGCTCCTCGATGCTGGGGATGCGGCTCTTGATCGCGCGGATCACCATGCCGACCTCGCCGCGCTGCTTGAACACGTTGACGCGGAAACGCCCGGCATCGGCCAGGGCGATGGCCATGTTGAGCTCCAGGTCGCGCTCGAACTGGGGGACCTGGCCCTCGTCCATCAGCGAATAGGCGATCTTCTTGACCATCCCGGGCGGCAGGCCGGTGCTCCCCAGCGGATACAGCTTGCCCTCGATCTTGATGTAGACCGGCGCCCCGGTCGTCAAAAACATGTCCGAAGCGTTCTTTTCGGTCATCAGCTTCAGGAAGTAGCCGATATCCATGCGCAATAGTTCCCCAACAAACGGCAGCGTGCCGTTGCAAGCACGCCATAGGCTTGACCACAATGGCCGCGCTCAGTCACTCCGGCAACGGCTCCCCAATGAAAGCTAGCTTCGCACACTTAAGACGAATCCTGTATGTGACGGCCTGCGCAACCGCGCTGTTCTGCGGTGCCGCGTTGGCGCAGGACCCGGCCTCGGCCGACCTGATGGCCGCGCAGCAGGCGGTGGAACGCGCTGACCGCGCCGACGCCGACCAGTACGCCCCCGACACCATGGCCATGGCCCGCCAGCAACTGGAACAGGCCCAGCGCGCCGCGCTGGATCGCCGCGAGCGCAAGCAGGCCCCGGCGCTGGCACAGCGTGCCGCCGCCGACGCCGACCTGGCCCGGGTGCAGAGCGAGGAATCGGTCGCGCAGGCCCAGCTGGCCCAGCGCAAGGCCGAGGTCGAGCAACTGCAGCGGCAACTGGCAACGGGGGAGGGCCGGTGATGGCACTGAGGAATCTGGTGGTGGTCGGGCTGCTGGCCCTGCCGATGGCGGCCGTGGCCGCCGAGGATCCGGCCGTGGCCGGGCTGAACCAGCGGCTGGTGGCGTTGCAGGCGGACATGCGTACCGCCGAGGTCGCCGCCTACGAGAAGCTGCAGGCCCAGCAGGCCATCGGCGCGCTGGCCAAGGCCAAGCGCAAGGACCTGGACAACGCCCGTTACCTGGCCGAACGCCGGGTGGCGATCGCCGAGGCGGCCGCGCGTACCGCGTTGGCCCGCCGTGAGATCGAGGAGCTCGAACGCACCCGCAGCGAGCTGCTGATCGAGGCCAGCCGCCGCGATGCGCTGCGTGCCCGGCAGGAGGCCGAGCGGTTGCGCGTGCAGACCCAGATCCAGGCCGAGGAGGCCGAACGCCTACGCCAGGCAGCCGAAGCGGAGACCCTGGCCCGCCAGGACGCCGAAACCGCGCTGACCAGCGTCGCCGGCCGACAGCAGCAGCGCCTGAGCGCGGCCCAGCAGAACGCGGCCAAGCTGGCCCGTGAGGAGGCCGAGCTGGTGTCCGGGCAGCGCCTGCCGGGCTCAAAGTTCGACAACCGCGGTGAGGTGTTCACCTTCGCCGGCGACGCTTTCGCCGCCGGCCAGGCTGCGCTGTCGGCAGGCGCGGGCAACCAGGCCAAGGCGTTGGCCGAGTACCTGAACATCGGCAAGAAGGGGCGGGTGACCATCGAGGCCTACGACAGCGCCAACGGGGTCGGCCAGCGCCGCGCGCAGGCGCTGAAGGACGCCCTGGTCGCCGCTGGGGTGGCCGCCAACCGCATCCAGGTCACCGGCAGGAAGGCCGCCTCCACGCGGGCGCGCTCGGCCGAGGTCATTGTTGCGCCTTGATAAACCTAACTGGCTGAGATTGTTAGGTTTTTGTTGTCTGCTTCCGGCTGAATGTGCGTCAAATCGCTGATTCAGCCACTGCATGGATTGAGCCCTTGCCGGAACCTTTTTGCAGGCGTAGGGTCAATTGTCCGGGTGGTACTTCCGCCACCCGGACAGCGGAGGGCCGAGCCGGTGCAATCCAGGCGCGAACCAGGTTCCGAAGGCTTCCGGTCGGTCGACCGGATGATCCCGGGTGGTTCCGTCGCATGCGGGCCCGGCGCTCCATCCTGCAACGCCCCGTGCCCTCAAGGCCGGGGCGTTCTTGTTTCTGCATGAGGAGGTAAGTCATGTTTGAAGGGCAGCCGCAGAGTGAAATCGAAGCCTTGATGAAGGCCAACCCCGAGTTCAAGCAGCTCTACCAACAGCACAAGAAGCTGAACAAGAAGTGCATGGATGCGGAACTGGGAGTGCTACCCATCAGCGATGGCACACTGGGGCAGATGAAGCGGGAGAAGCTGCTGGCAAAGCAACGACTCCTGAGGATGTACGAGAACCGACCCAACTGACGCTCCCCCGCGTTTGACCGTCATGTCGCGGGCGATGGCGGCCTCCTCGTCGGCCGTCATTGTCCGCGCCAGCGGTCCATGCGCATTCATGTACCTGCAGCATTTCGGACGGTTTGCCTGACTTTCTGGCATATCCATCGGATAATCGAGGGTCCAGCCGCTTGACGGCGTGATCCGAATCCGACACATGGCAATCCACTCCTCCGTCCTCGAACTCATCGGCAACACGCCCATCATCAAGGCCCAGCGCCTGGATGCCGGCGTGTGCGAGCTGTACCTGAAGCTGGAGAGTTCGAACCCGGGTGGATCGATCAAGGACCGCATCGGCCTGTCGATGATCGAGGCCGCCGAGAAGCGCGGCGACCTCAAGCCCGGCGCGACGCTGGTGGAAGGCACCGCCGGCAATACCGGCCTGGGCCTGGCACTGGTGGCCCAGCAGAAGGGCTACAAGCTGATCCTGGTGGTCCCGGACAAGATGAGCCGGGAGAAGATCTTCAACCTCAAGGCGATGGGTGCCGAAGTGGTGCTGACCCGTTCGGACGTCGCCAAGGGCCACCCGGAGTACTACCAGGACCTGGCCAGGACCGTGGCCGAGCAGACCCCGGGCGCCTATTTCATCAACCAGTTCGGCAACCCGGACAACCCGGCCGCCCACGAGTTCGGCACCGGCCCGGAAATCATCGAACAGATGGGCGGTGACCTGGACGCGATCGTGTTCGGTTGCGGCAGCTCCGGCACCATGACCGGCCTCTCGCGCGCCTTCGCAAAGCTTTCGCCGAACACCGAACTGGTGCTGGCCGACCCGGTCGGTTCGATCCTGGCCGAATACATCAACGACGGCACCCTGAACGAAAAGTCCGGCAGTTGGCTGGTCGAAGGCATCGGCGAGGACTTCCTGCCGGACATCTCCGACTTCAGCCGGGTCAGGAAGGCCTATGCGATCAGCGATGCGGAGAGCTTCCATACCGCGCGTGAACTGCTGGGCAAGGAAGGCATCCTGGGGGGCTCCTCGACCGGCACCCTGCTGGCCGCCGCGCTGAAGTACTGCCGCGAGCAGACCACGCCGAAGAAGGTGCTGGTACTGGTGCCGGACACCGGCAACAAGTACCTGTCCAAGATGTACAACGACTACTGGATGCTGGACAACGGCTTCCTGGAGCGCCCGCAGTACGGCGACCTGCGTGACCTGATCCTGCGCCCCTACAGCCAGCGCGACACCGTCGTGGTCGGCCCGAACGACCTGCTGACCACCGCCTACCAGCGCATGAAGCTGTACGACGTGTCGCAGCTGCCGGTGATGGAAGGCAGCCAGCTGGTCGGCATCATCGATGAAAGCGACGTGCTGCTGCACGTGTATGGTGACGAAGCCCGCTTCCGCGACCCGGTGTCGGTGGCGATGGTGAGCAAGCTGGACCGGCTGGACGTCAAGTCGCCGATCGAGGCGCTGCTGCCGGTGTTCGACCGTGGCCAGGTGGCTATCGTCACCGATGGTGACGCCTTCCTGGGCCTGATTACCCGTATCGACCTGCTGAACTACCTGCGTCGCAGGGTTCAGTGATTCTGGCGTGGTGCCCACCAGTGGGAGGGCACCACGGCAGGTTCAGGCCAGACTGATAGAATTCCGCCCCTTTCGCTGGAAGTACTTATGACGGATCAGCACTCACGCAGCCAGGAGGGCGAGCGCAGCTTGTCGCTTGCCACCTTGGCCATTCACGGCGGGCAATCGCCCGATCCCAGCACCGGCGCCGTCATGCCGCCGATCTACGCGACCTCGACCTACGCGCAGTCCAGCCCGGGCGAACATCAGGGCTTTGAGTACTCGCGTACCCATAACCCGACCCGCTTCGCCTACGAGCGCTGCGTGGCGTCGCTGGAGGGTGGTTCGCGCGGCTTCGCCTTTGCTTCGGGCATGGCCGCCAGTTCCACTGTCATCGAGCTGCTGGACGCTGGCAGTCACGTGGTGGCGATGGACGACATCTACGGCGGCAGCTTCCGCCTGTTCGAGCGGGTGCGCCGCCGTACCGCCGGGCTGGACTTCAGCTTCGTCGACCTGACCGACCTGTCGGCCTTCGAAGCGGCGATCACGCCGAAGACGAAGATGGTGTGGATCGAGACGCCCACCAACCCGATGCTGAAGATCGTGGACATCGCCGCGGTGGCCGCCATCGCCAAGCGCCATGGATTGGTCGTGGTGGTGGACAACACCTTCGCCTCGCCGATGCTGCAGCGTCCGCTGGAGCTTGGAGCGGACCTGGTGCTGCACTCGGCCACCAAGTACCTCAATGGCCACTCCGACATGGTCGGTGGCATGGTCGTGGTCGGCGACAACGCCGAGCTGGCCGAGCAGATGGCGTTCCTGCAGAACTCCGTCGGTGGCGTGCAGGGCCCGTTCGACAGCTTCCTCGCGCTGCGCGGCCTGAAGACCCTGCCGCTGCGCATGAAGGCGCATTGCGCCAATGCGCTGGAACTGGCCAAGTGGCTGGAAACCCATCCGGCCATCGAGAAGGTGATCTACCCGGGCCTGCCCTCGCACCCGCAGCACGCGCTGGCGGCAACCCAGATGAACGGCTTCGGCGGCATCGTCTCGATCGTGCTCAAGGGTGGCTTCGCAGCCGCCAAGCGTTTCTGCGAGAAGACCGAACTGTTCACCCTGGCCGAATCGCTCGGCGGCGTGGAAAGCCTGGTCAACCACCCGGCGGTGATGACGCATGCGTCCATCCCCGTCGCTCGTCGCGAGCAGCTCGGCATCAGCGACGCGCTGGTGCGGTTGAGCGTGGGGGTGGAGGATGTTATGGATCTGCGGGCGGATCTCGAGCAGGCACTTGTCGGATGAGCCGTTCGCTTATCGGTGACTACATCGACAGTTTCCGCAATCCGGGGTTCTGGATCTATTCGACATGGTTGGAACTGGCGACCAAGTACCGCCGCTCGCGGCTTGGCCTGTTCTGGGCGCTGTGTCCGGCATTGATCTATATGTTCGGCATTGGTGGCTTCTTCGGATATCTGCAGGGCCACTCCGCGGCGGGTTTCATCCCTCACCTGGGCATCGGCTATGTGTTGTTCCGGCTGATTACCATCAGCCTCAGTGAAAGCACCACGGCATTCCAGGGGCATGCAAGTTTCATCCTGGATGGCAGGGTGCGCCTGACTGATTACATTCTGCGCGTGGTTGCCAAGGCGATGTTCTATTTCGTCATGGCATTGCCTGCGATTGCAGTCGCGCTGGTGATCAGTCCGACATTTCACCCGGCGGGACTCCTGATGTCGCTGCCTGCTTTCATCCTGGTGGTACTCAACATCGGCTGGATGGGGGCAATCGTCGCGGTACTGGGCGCGCGCCTGCAGGATGTGCACGAACTGATCGGCAGCATCCTGATGTTCAGTTTTCTTTTCACGCCGATCATCTGGTATGCGGATCAGGCCCCGATCGACACTGTGCGCGGCATGATTGCGCGGGCCAATCCGCTGTATCACATGATTGAAAGCGTACGAGCGCCAATGCTGGGTGAGCCGATCGAGCGTCTCACCTATGTTTACCTTGCGGTGTTACTGCTGGGTGGCTGGCTGGTGGCTTCCTTCATCTATCGGCGTTACGCGCGCTACGTACCGGTATGGGTATGACTCAGGAAATCTATCTGCGGGCAAAGAACATAGGCCTGGACCTGCCTACCTACACGCAGGAACAGCGCACGATCAAAGCCAGTGTGGGTGTGTTGCTGCAAGCGGCATTCCAGCCGCCCAAGCGGATGATGCGCACCACGCTGGAGGGGATCAACTTCGACCTGAGCCCTGGTGATCGACTGGCGATCATGGGGCGTAATGGTGCGGGTAAATCGACACTGCTCAAGGTGTTGGTGGGTGCTTATCCGCCAACTCGCGGTACGCTGGAAGTTGCTGGTGCACGCCAGGCATTGCTGAATCTCGCACTTGGGTTCAACCCGGAGGCGACGTTGGTCGAGAACATCCTGCTGCGCGGGATCGCGATGGGACTGAAGGCCAAGCAGGCCAATGCCATCGTGGATGAAGTGCTGGGTTTTGCCGAGCTCAAGGAAAAGTCGGGTGATCGTCTGCGGACATTGTCATCGGGGCAGCGCATGCGACTTGGATTTGCGTTGGCGACCGCTGTCCAACATGAAATCCTGATCATGGACGAATGGATCGGCACCGGTGATGCCGGCTTCGTCCAGAAGGCACAGGAGCGGATCCAGTCGCGCGTCGAGAGTGCACAGATCGTCGTGCTGGCCAGCCACAACTTCACCTTGATGGAGAATGTCTGCAACAAGGCGATCCTGTTGGAAGGCGGATCCATTGTGGCTGCTGGAAAGGTGTCTGAGGTGCTGGCACAGTTCAAGGAGCTTCTCGTCGCACCCTCCAACAGTCCGCAGCAAGGTTAGGTGCAGATGCGTTTCTTGTTGATCGCCTATGATTTTCCGCCTATTCCCTCGCCGCAGGCGTTGCGCTGGGCCTACTTGACCAGGGAGCTCGTGAAATCAGGGCATCGCGTGGAGGTGATCGCTCCCGATGTGCCGGGCTATGGCCCTGGTGGTTTGCCGGAATTGCCTGCCGACGTGATCGTCCGGCGTGTCTTCCCCGGACGCCTTACCCGATTCCTGCTTGGACGTGGCCGGAAGACTACTGTCCCCGCTACATCGGCGGCTACGGCATCGACGGCGGATGAAACGAGGGGGGCTTCTGTCGAAGAGGTCCTGAACTGGAAGGGCCGGCTGAGGAAGTCCTTGGAATCCTCATTTGCTGGTGAGGGTAGCGGGCTCAATTGGAAAGGCCGTCTGGCTGAGAGGATAAAGGCCGCGGTCTCGGACCGGGTATTCCCTGACTATCGCGCCGAGTGGGTGGAGCACGCGATCGCGGCATTGCAGGTGTCAGTTGCCGAAGCACGACCGGACGTCGTGGTGGTCTCGCACGAGCCGGCGTGCGCCTTGCCCGTGGGTATCGCAGCTGCCAGGCAGGGGCTGCCCCTGGTTGTTGATCTGGGTGATCCGGTCTTGGCACCGTATACCCCGGAAAAATGGAAGAAGGCGGCCTTTGCGCTGGAACGAGATGCTTGCCATGCAGCGATGATGGTGAGCGTGACCACTGATGCGGCGGCGGAAGTGCTGCAGGAACGGCACTCATTGCCCGATGGAAAGGTCGTGGTCATTCGGCAAGGATTCGATCCGGATTTCCGTACCGATGCTGCCCACAGCGGTGTTCTATTCGATTCTGGCATGCTCGAGTTGCTCTATACGGGCAGTTTCTACAGTTTCCGAAGTGCGCAGATGCTGCTGGATGTTGTTCTATCGGTTCCGGGGGTTCGCCTGTCGATTGCGACAATCCGGGCGCCGGATTATCTCCTAGAGTATGTGGATCGATCACAGGGGCGGATACGGTTACTCGGATTCCTTCCCCATACGGCGGCAGTGGCGGCCCAGCGCCAATGCGACATCCTGGTGAACCTGGCCAATGCAGATCCCGTGCAGGTGCCGGGCAAGATCTTCGAGTACCTGGGGGCCGGCAAGCCGGTCATGCACCTGCGCGGGGAACATCAGGATGCTACCGGTACGCTGGTATCCGCGACGCGTGCAGGCTGGGATATCGCTTCGACACCGGAGCAGATAGAGTCGGCCCTGATTGAAGCAATTGATTGCAAGGCAGAGGGAAAGCTGTCGATGCGTGCTCCGCTACGCGATCAGGTCGGGCAGTACTCCTGGCCCAGTCTGGCAGCACGCTGGCTTTCTGATGTGGAAGCAGCCTTGGACCGGCGGCGTAGGCCTGCTGACGCCATCAGCTGAGTATTGGGTGCTCCGTCAGTTTCCCAGGAGCGCCATTTCGATATAGAAGGAGTTTTATGAACGGCAATGTTGATCTCCTCATGGGGACGGGCAGCAGGATGAATGATCGGACCGTGTCGGTTATCGGTCTGGGCTACATCGGTCTGCCGACTGCAGCTACTTTCGCCGCGCATGGCCGCACCGTCATAGGCGTGGATATTTCCGAGCGAGCGGTGAGCGCGGTTAATCAAGGGCAGGCGCACATCGAAGAACACGGATTGCCGGAGATGGTTTCGCAAGGTGTGGCCAGTGGCAGGCTCCGTGCCGTCATCAGCCCCATCTCCGCAGATGATTTCATCATCGCGGTGCCGACCCCGGTCGACCATGAGACCCATCATCCCGATATCGGCTATGTAATGGCGGCTGGTCGCTCCATTGCGCCGGTTCTTCGCAAGGGCAACCTGGTCGTTCTGGAGTCGACTTCTCCGGTCGGAACCACCCAACAGTTGGCACGGCTATTGGCTGAACTCCGCCCTGATCTGCGCTTCCCGCTTGATGGCGAGGCGGAGCCGGATGTGAACCTGGCCTATTGCCCGGAGCGCATCATTCCCGGTCAGATGCTACGGGAACTGGTCGAGAACGATCGCATCATCGGTGGCATGTCGGAGCTTTGTACGGAGAGGGCCGCAGCGCTTTATCGCACCTTCGTCGAGGGCGAGTGCGTACCCAGCGATGATCGTACCGCAGAGCTCTGCAAGCTGGCCGAGAATTCCTATCGGGACGTCAATATTGCCTTTGCGAATGAGTTGTCGATGATCTGCGGCAACCTCGGGATTGATGTCTGGAAACTGATCGAGCTGGCCAACCGGCATCCGCGCGTGAACATCCTGAAGCCAGGCCCGGGTGTCGGCGGGCACTGCATCGCGGTGGATCCGTGGTTCATCGTATCCAGCGATCCAGAGCGCGCGAAGATCATCAAGACCGCGCGTCAGGTCAACGACAGCAAGCCGAAGTATGTACTCGAGTTGGTAGCGGAGGCCGTCGGGGTACTTGCTGGAAAGAGTCCTCGCATCGTGTGCCTTGGACTTTCCTATAAGCCGGACGTGGATGATTTCCGCGAGAGCCCCGCTCTTGCCGTTGCTCAATCACTGTCCGCCACCTATCCCGGCTCTGTTGTCTGTGTGGATCCATTTGCGCACGCTCTTGATGCATCGGGCGAGGACGTGGCGAGCCTGGATGTCGCCCCGTTTGATGGGGGCTTGATGGATGCAGATATTGTGGTTGCCCTGGTATCGCACACCGCTTTCCAGGCGATTCCCTATCCGGTGGACGCGTCCGTCATTGATGCCTGCGGGCTGTGGAGCTGAGGAACGATCATGCATAACGAGCACGGTGATAGCCCTGACGCTGTCAACCCCTGGGCCGACCACATCAATGAGGCCTACTACGACGGAATGGGCGCCGCTTTTGGTGCAAAGACCCGTGATCGCATCAACTGGATGTGTTCACAGGTTGCCGGTGAGTCCGTGCTCGACGTTGGCTGCAGCCAAGGTATTACGTCGATCCTCCTGGCACGCGAGGGCTTGCGTGTTACCGGAATTGATATCGATCAGCCCACGATCGATTACGCGATGGCAGAGCGGGCGAAGGAAATCGCTTCCGTGCAGGAGCGGATCGAGTTTCGCTGCCTGGATCTGGCGGCACTTCCGCCTGCGGCGTTCGATACAGTCCTCATGGGGGAGGTGATCGAGCACCAGACCAGTCCCGAGCGTTTCCTTGCGCGAGCGGCCAGTTTCGTCGCACCCGGTGGGCGGCTTGTCGTCACCGTTCCCTTCGGCCTCAATCCGTGGCCGGACCACAAATCGACGATTTTCCCGGGAGACCTTGCGCTGGGCTTGCCCCCCGGTTTCGCCCTGCGCGAGTTGATCGCAAGTGACGGCTATATCCGCATGGTGGCCGATCGCGACGCTGCTGCTTCGGTGCTGGACTGGAAGTTGTTGCTGGGTGCGACCAGGGTCGGTGCGTTGGAGGTTCATCGCAGGTACTACGAAATTGTCGAGGAACTGAAGCAGCTGCATAAGCAGAAGGCGCTGCTGCAAAGCTCGATCCAGACGATTCAGGGGCAACTGGATGGTGAAGCCAAGGAAAGGATGCGTTCAGAGCTGACCCTGAAGGAGGAGCAAGCCAAGCTCGAAAGCAAAATGGAAGAGTTGGAGGCACTTCGCGCGGAGCGGGACAGCGTGAAGAGTGTCTTGGACAGCGTTTCCGCAGAAAGGGGGGACGTCAGGACGGAGCTTGAACGTTCCGATGCGGAACTACGAAGTGCAAGGGAGAGCATCAGCGCGATCCGGGCGAAACTCACTGGCAGTGTTGCCGAGACCGATGATCTGCGCCTTAAACTGGCGAATGCATCCGAACTGCAGGGTCGCCACGCAAAGGTGCAGAAGCAGCTGAGCGACGAAAAGCAGGCGCTGGAATCCCAGCTTGTTTCGCTACGATCCGAGTTCGCCGTTGCCCAGCAAAAAAGAACAGGGCACTTCCTGCATCTCGAGGCAGAGCGCGAATATGTTCGCATCTTGCAGGAGCGCATGCGCGAATTGCATGAGGAGAACTATCGCTTCACACATTCATTGGCACTTGCTATAGGTCAGGCGGTCCTGCAGCTACGCACGCTGCGAGGCATCTTTGGTTTTCCGATTGCTGTCCTGCGTGCGCTGAACGCATACCGCCGCCGTGATGGCTCGATACCCAAGTTGTCTCTGCCTGCGCGACCATCGCATCGGCCATTGCCGTCAAGTGGCTCCGCTGGTGCGGTCTCTTCCCAGATGGGCGCCTCATCTGCGGTGAGTGTGGCTGGTGATCTGGCGCGCAAACAGTTGTCCATTGCCGGGTGGACGCAGCAACTTGCTCCCGGCAAGAGTGCGGTGATGAGCGTCATGGATGAGTTCTCGCGTGCCTGCTTTGCTCCTCATGCCAACCTGATCGAGCCTCGGCCTGACAACTGGGAGGGCCTGCTGGATCGATATCGCCCGCAGTTTCTTTTCATCGAGTCTTCTTGGAAGGGAAATTCCGGAACCTGGCAGTATCGGGTGGCTAACTATGCCAATCCGCCGGGGAACGAAGTTCTGGAAATGGTTGCCGAGTTCAAAAAGCGGGGAATTCCTACTGTCTTCTGGAACAAGGAAGATCCCGTTCACTTCAATGATTTTGTCGGCAAGGCGATTCACTTCGACCACGTCTTTACCACGGCCGAAGAAGCGATAAAGAAGTATGAAGATAGAACCACGGCGAAGGTGAGTGTCCTCCAGTTCGCCGCCGAGGAGACGCTGCACAATCCAGTTGGAAGTGGTGAGCGAAACTCCAAGGTGTGTTTCGCGGGTAGCTTCTATGCCAATCGCTTCCCAGAGCGTCGGGACGATCAGCTGATGTTGCTGGATGCTGCACTGGAGCATGACTTCGATATTTTCGACCGGAATCACAAGCCCGGTTCCCTGGCATCGGATTTCTCATTCCCGGAGCGCTTTTCCAAGAATATACGCGGTAGCCTGCCCTATTCGGATGTGAATGACGCATATCGGAGATATCGAGTTTTTCTGAATGTCAATTCGGTCGTGGATTCGCCGACGATGTTTTCCAGACGGGTATTCGAGTTGTTGGCTTGCGGTACGCCGGTGGTCAGTACCTGGTCTGAGGGCACCGAAGCGACATTTGGTGATGATCTAGTATGGCATGTCCGTACCCCTGAGCAGGCCAGAGAGGCTTTGTCGGTACTCATGAATGATGATCGCGAATGGACGAGGAGGAGCCTGAGTGGCATTCGTGAGGTGTTTGCCAAGCACACCTATCGACATAGGTTCCAGCAGATCCATAAGGCTATAGGTCTGGAGCAGATCGAGAAGGGTGGATTCGCGGAGGTTCTGGTGGTGGCAGAAGCCGAGTCCGGCGCAGCTGCGCACCAGTTGCTGGATGCATTCCATCGACAGATTCTGCCAATGGGATCCACCAAGCGCCTGATGCTGGTTTGCCGCGGCGATGTTGAGGTGGAAACCGGGGACTGTCTGGATGTTGGGGAGGTTCAGGTGATCCGCAGTGAACGCAGGCTCACAGAAGTAGTTTCCGAGATCGGATCCAGACCCAATGGCGATGCGCTCGCTGTGATGACGGCGGATGCAGTTTACGGAAAGTTCTATCTGCAGGACCTGATGAATGCGCTGCGATACAGCGGTGCGACCGTGGTCGGTAAGTCGTGCGATATGAGACAGCGGTATCGATACGATGTCGAGTTGGACCCGGCTTCATTGGTGATGGATCTTGCATCGCTTTCAATCCGCGATTGCGTGAGACTTCTTGGGAAAGAGGAGCTTGCCGGTCCTGGTGAAAAGACCCGGTTTGCAGCTGATTCCGCGAATTTCCGACGGGTGGGAGAAGTACTGGATCGCAGTCGATACCAGGGGCAAATTTTGAATATCGAGATCTGAGCAGGGGCCAACATGTCAAACAGGAAGATCCGCGTTGGTGTCAGTGGACACGATCTTAAATTCTGGTATCCGTTGCAACGAGAGTTGGAGGCCACCGGTAGGTATGAATTCCGGGAGGATGTTTGGAGCGGGCACGACCAACATGATGAGGAAGTCACTCGCGATCTGATACGGTGGGCAGATGTTCTGGTGGCTGAATGGGCCATGCAGAACGCTGTCTTTTTGTCCAGAAACAAGCGGGCTGGACAACGACTTCTGGTGCGCTTGCACCTCCAGGAGCGCGGTACTTCCTATCCGGAGCGTATTGACTATGCGAATGTCAATGCAATGATCTTCGTTGGCGCACACATCATGAATGAATGTGTGGCCAAGTTTCACATGCCCAGGCGAATATGCTATGTGGTCGGAAACTATGTGGATGTTGATGCATACTCGTTGCCAAAGTTTGGTGGCTCCCAGTTCAATCTCGGCATAATCGGTACCGCGCCAAGGCGAAAGCGCCTTGACCTCGCATTGGATACGCTGGAGATTCTGCTGAAGCGTGATGCAAGATATATGCTGCGCGTTAAGGGTCAAAGCCCAGCTGATATCGCCTGGTTGTGGGGGCGGGTTGTAGAGCGTGAGTACTACGAGGCGCTCTATGCGCGAGTTAATTCGGGGGAATTGAGGCACAGAGTCGTCTTTGATCCGCAAGGCCGGGATGTGCCGCAGTGGCTGAAGATGGTTGGCTTTGTTCTTTCGCCTTCCGATTTCGAGAGTTTTCACATGGCTGTGGCTGAGGGTGCCGCTTCCAGTGCGATACCAGTTGTCTGGAACTGGGCTGGTGTCAACGACATCTATCCGGAGCTTAGCCCGGTTGCCAGTGCAGCTGAGGCCGCAGACCAGATTGACTTCTTCAATAGAAGCGCGGCGGGCCCTCGATTCCGTGGTCAACTACAGGATGCAATGCGCGCTCGGTATGACAAACGTAGTGTCGTATCGTGCTGGAAGGAATTGCTGGATTCATGTGATTTCAATGTAAGCTCGGTATCGGGCGTAAAACGTGATGTGCTCGTTGTGTGGGCAATCGACGCTTGGGAAACGTTCCATAGGCGAGAAATGCTGGTGGCATTGGCCGGGCATCTTGCTGAAAGTCATGACCTGCTTATCGTCGAGCCTGGAAGCCATTACCAAACGGTCGCTGATCTCGGATGGGCGCCTGCCGACGAGCTGGAGCGGATGGCAAACGGTGAAATGATCAAGGTCGGCGACAATATTTTCCGAACGAGGCTTTTCACCGGCGGGATTCCGGCAGGCATACCCAGGGCGTCATACCAAGGGTCTAGTGATACCCTGTCGGTGCTCTCTGGTCTTATTGATGAGCATTATGGTTCAGAGGCTAGGCTGCTACATTGGATCTATAAGCCAGATCAGGCTGCTCGGATTGGAAGTAGGGCGAAGTTTGTATACGAAGTGTACGACGAGTACACGATGGACTTCGGGACAGGGACGATCCACGAAGACGTGGTAAAGATGGAGTTGGACGCGCTGCGCGCTGCTTCACATGTGTTTTTCACTTCCAGCCCTCTGCTGGAGCGAAAGTCAGGTGCAGCGACTTCCTTCTCGCTGGTCGGAAATGGCGTAGCAATCGACGTGTTTTCCAGGTACCGCATTGTCAATGAGAGCTATGGCGGGCGTCCGGTGGCCGGTTACCTGGGAAATCTAGCAGCATTTTTCGATTGGACATTGATGGAAGACGTCTGTCGGAGGATGAGTGAAGTCGATTTTGTTTTCCATGGGCAGGTGGAACTGTCCGAGGAAGACCCTAGGTGGTCTTCCTATGTCGGAATGTGCGCCCTGCCGAACGTTGCATTCACTGGGCGAGTTGGGCGGGAAAGAGGTGCGGCAGCGATCAATCGTTATGATGTGCTGTTGATCCCATTTGTGGTCAATGATGCCATGCATGCGGTCAACCCATTGAAGCTCTGGGAGTATTTTGCGACAGGGTTGCCTGTGGTCAGTACGCCCATGGACGCTGTTTGTGAAGACTCGCCCTTGCTTCGTGTCGCGCACGGTTCTTCCGATTGGTTGAACGCCATACGTGAAGCACTGAGCGAGAAGGATATGGGATTGCGCGACCGCAGGATCAAGCGCGCCGAGGAGCAAGCTTGGCGTCACTTGACAAAAGAACATGCAGGGGTTGTTGCTTCACTTTGACGTAGGGCCAAGTGCCAATTTGTTCGTAGTAGAATTCGCGGTTTGAACGGTTGGTTGATTTCTCTCATTGATGCTCTCACGCAAAACCGTCGGAAAGCGTTGATGGGTTTACTTATCGAAATTGTATTGGAGATTTAATATGCTGCGTTTTGCTCGTAGTTCGGTCTTTGCGTTGATGGCTTTGGGAATGGTCGGTTGTGGAAATTCTCCTGTACCTGCTGATGGTGCTGCTTCGCCGGCGGAGCCGGCTGTTGAGGCAGCTGATGTTTCCGCAGCTGTTGCTTCCGACTTTCCGCGGGGTTTTGTCCCTGAGTTTTCCTATCGGATTCGATCCAAGGCAAATGACACGGTAGAAGGAGTCGAGTACAAGAGGCTTGTTGTCGAGTTCAAAGGCGCGGATGTGGCGAGTATTGATAAGGCTGTCGAAGCTGGACTAGTGAAAATCGGGTATCGTCGATACAAGACTCTTAATCAGGAAAATGGGGCAATCGTAGGCGATTACGGCAAGGATGGTCATCGCATCACCGCAACCACTACGCCAAAGTCAGAATCGATGAGCCTTTTTGATCCTGAAGCCAAGGGCACGGTCTACTTTGTTTGGCGGCCGTAATTTCCGGATATAGAGCATCGAGATGAGCGGTGTGGAGAGCGACGGGCAGGGGTGTACGTGCCCGCTGGCCCAACCGTGGCTAAGGGGCGTCCTTGTGGCGCCCCTTGCCTATTCACCTCATAACGGCTGATTTTCCACGGTGGCGAGCGCCTTTTGGAGCGCAGGAGATTTTGTGGTCGGCGAGTAGATTGATCTCGCTCCTAATGTTGAGCGCCGGCTGATCATTCTGTATCCCTCGGAGGAATTCCAGTACGACATTTCTTTGGGGGCAGCCATCGCCACGCGTGATCCCGGGTTCTGTGGGTGGGTGTCGAAAGCATAAACCGACGGCATGTTTGTCCGTTAGTACCCGGTCGATGCATTGCCTTCTTTCTGAGCTCGGGAGGTGCTGCATTGACTGTTTGCAGTCGCCTAAAAAACTCCGGCCTTGCAAGTCGTGCTGAGATTAGTCCCGCTCTTCGTTTTGCTGAAACGCAAGGATCATTGTCCTCGTCATTGCCTCGAGTCTCTGATCAAGTGTTTTCGATGGATGGGGATCAGGCTTGTGCTCAGATCGCCTATGGTCGAGATCACCTAGGAGTGAGCTGCGAGTCTCAGCTGAATGGATATCCATAAGGTATCCTGCCAGAGTCAGATGCATCTCGAGTGTGATCGGTGATTGAGTAGCCACTCTGAAGTTTCGGAGCAGCTCTTCGGAACTTCGCGAGTCAGGCAGAAGGCGAAGGACGTGTTATATATCTGCGTTGCCGATAACCAGCATAGCAAGGGGCGCATATGTGGGATGAACTGCAAGCCTGTTTGCCGAAGGATTCTGCCGAGCAGTTCAGTGCTGGCCAGTACGCCGCCAAGCTGGCGCCTTCCCTGCCCAAGGGGGCGCTTGTTCTGGATCTGGGCTGTGGCTCCGGCGTCTCTGTTGATCTTTTCCGCCGAATTGCACCGCAAGTCAAATGGCTCGGGGTTGATATAGAGGATTCGCCAGAGGCTGTTGCCCGTACGCGCGAGGACGCGGAGTTTCGATATTACAATGGGATCGACATACCAGTTGCGCCCGATTCCATCGACATGATCTATAGTCGCCAGGTGTTTGAGCATGTTCGCTATCCGGAAAGCGTGCTGGCCGATATTGGTCGCGTGCTGAAGCCTGGTGGTGTGTTTATCGGATCAACTTCGCATTTGGAGCCATATCACTCCTTCAGTTTTTGGAACTATACTCCGTTCGGATTTAAGCGTTTGATTGATGCGGCGGGTGGTTTGGAGCTGGTGGAAATGCGCCCAGGGATTGATTCCGTCACACTCATTAATCGTGCGTATCGTAATAATGACCCGGAAATGAATCATTGGTTCGGTGAGGAGTCGCCTATGAATCGCGAAATCGATGAATGGGCAAAACAGGGAGGACATTCCGTGCAGGAGGCCGCTTATCGCAAACTCGCTTTCTGCGGGCAATTCGCGTTCTGGGTTAGGAAGCAGGGCTGATGCAGAGAGTCTTCATTCTTGGAAGTTGCGTATCACGTGATGCGTTGGAGTATGCGTCGGAAGAGTTTGAGATTGTCAGCTACCTGGCCAGAACATCTGTAGCTAGCATTGGCTTGTCGCCCGTTGACGACACCGAAGTGCGCGAGATTGTGGAGCGACTACCAAGTGCATTTCAGCGTCGAATGCTGGTCAATGATCTCGACAAGACCACGCTGTCGGTGATCGCAGGCATAGAGCATGATGTAGTCCTTCTGGATTTCATCGATGAACGCTTTGATTTGATTATTGCTGGTGACTCACTTTTCAGTCTTTCTGGTGAGCTGAAGAATGGAGGGTTCGAGCCCGGTGAGCGGGAAGTGATCAAGCCTGGTGGCGAAGAATTTTTAGTGCATTGGATTGCAGGGCTAGAGCGATTTCTGGCTGCTGTCGACCCCGCGACGCTTGTGCTTAACAAGGCATACTGGGCAGAGGCCTTCCCCGATGGCTCAGATGCCTCCAGCTTGGGCTGGATACGAAACAACAATGCGTTCTTGAAACAACTGTATGACGCGCTTGAAGCGCGTTGGACGCTGCCTACAATTACATATCCGGAATCTGTGGTTCTGGCGGATCCCGATCATAAATGGGGGAGGGCTCCATATCACTATGTGAAGCCCTTCTATGAACATACAATCCAGTCGCTGCAGGCGCTAACTGCCCGCAGCGAATAAGGCGCCACCTTCGCTATGAGGCGAGCAGGTCCGAGACGATTTGACTGATATGGTGTGAAGCCAAGCCGTCGCCGTAAGGGTTGTGAGCGTGTGTCATTCGCTGATAAGCGAGTGGATCATCAAGCAAGTTCTCCACTTCAGCCACGATATGCATGGCTGAGGTTCCGACCAACTTTACGGTGCCAGCATCGATGGCCTCCGGCCGTTCGGTTGTATCGCGCATCACCAGAACTGGCTTGCCAAGCGACGGCGCCTCCTCCTGGATGCCGCCAGAATCAGTAACAATGATGTGGGAACGGCTCATGAGGTAGACGAATGGCAGATATTCCTGCGGATTGATGAGGTGCACCGACGGCTGATCGCCGAGAATTCGGTTCACGGGCTCCTGCACGTTGGGGTTGAGGTGCACTGGGTATACGACCTGCGTATCGCCACGTGCGGCGATATCCTTGAGTGCATGGCAAATCTGTTCAAAGCCATCACCGAAGTTCTCGCGGCGGTGGCCGGTGACCAGTATCAGACGCTTGCTTTGGTCGAGGAATGGGAAGCGTGCTGCGAGTTCCGATTCCAGCGCGGGGGATGTCTTGATCTTGCTGACAACGGCTAACAGCGCATCGATCACGGTATTGCCGGTGATATGAATGGTGTTGGGATTGATGCTTTCCGCGCTCAGATTCTCTGCAGATTTCTGAGTCGGGGCAAAATGCAGCTTCGCCAGAACACCGGTCAGCTTTCTATTTGCTTCCTCCGGCCACGGCGAATACAGATTCCCCGTACGCAGACCTGCCTCGACGTGACCAATGGCCGTGCGCTGATAGAAGGCCGCCAATGAGGTGGCGAAGGTGGTGGTGGTATCGCCGTGCACCAAAACGATGTCGGGTTTGTGTTTGGCGATTACGCTTTCCATGCCTTGGACGATTCGCGAGGTCAGGCCTGAAAGGGTCTGGCCGGGTTGCATGACGTTGAGATCTTCGTCGGGGGTGATCTCGAACAGCTCCAGCACCTGGTCCAGCATCTGGCGATGCTGTGCGGTGACGGCAACGATGGTTTCCAGTTCCGGGCGCTGTTTGAGAGCGGTTACCAGGGGTGCCATCTTGAT
This sequence comes from Stenotrophomonas sp. LARHCG68, assembly GCF_052871705.1. Classification (NCBI taxonomy): domain Bacteria; kingdom Pseudomonadati; phylum Pseudomonadota; class Gammaproteobacteria; order Lysobacterales; family Lysobacteraceae; genus Stenotrophomonas; species Stenotrophomonas sp. LARHCG68. Next base: position 335,307 of record NZ_JBIXJV010000001.1, read on the forward strand.
GGCTTCCGGACGGGTACCGAAAACCACCATTACCTTTTTACGAGGCGTCATGTTGCTCTGAACTCCTTGGTTGCGTCTGCCAATCGGCTTTTTGCTATGCGACTGGTGCGCGTGGGTGTGCTCTTTGCCAGCGAGCCATTCTACGCTGCCTGCCTTTCTTTTTTTGCCGTGGGGTCCCTGCCTGCGCGCATGAAAAAAGCGGCCCAAAGAGGACCGCTTTCTTTATTTCACCGCTGAGCGAAATGGTGGCGTTACAGCGCCGCTTCCAACTCCGGCAACAAGCTGAACAGGTCCCCCACCAGCCCGATATCGGCCACTTCGAAGATCGGCGCGTCGCCGTCCTTGTTGATGGCCACGATGGTGCCGGCGTCCTTGATGCCGGTCAGGTGCTGGATCGCGCCGGAGATGCCCACGGCGATGTACAGCTCCGGGGCGATGATCTTGCCGGTCTGGCCGACCTGCATGTCGCTGGGCACGTAGCCGGCGTCAACCGCGGCGCGCGAGGCACCGACGGCGGCACCGAGCTTGTCGGCCAGCTGGTAGATCACCTTGAAGTTCTCTTCCGAACCGACGCCACGGCCACCGGAAACCACGCGCTTGGCGCTCTGAAGGTCCGGGCGGTCGCTCTTGCCGGCAGCCAGGCCGATGAAGCGGGTGTGCGAGGGCAGGGCGGCATCAACGTTGATGGCCTCGACCGGGGCGCTGTTGCCCTTGGCCGCTTCCGGCCACGAAGCGGCGCGAACGGTCGCCACGACCACCTGGTCGGCCGGCACTTCCACGGTGATGATGGCGTTGCCGGCGTAGATCGGGCGCTTGAAGGTGTGCGGGCCTTCGACGCTCATCAGGTCGGAAACCTGGTTGACGCCGAGCAGCGCGGCCACGGCCGGGACCAGGTCCTTGCCGGTGGTGGTCGAGGCGCCGAACACGTGGCTGTAGCCGGCGGCGGCCTTGGCGATCTGCGGTGCCTGCACCTGGGCCAGGGCATTGGCGTTGGCCGGGTTGGCCAGGGTGAGCACCTTGCTGACGCCGGCGATCTGCGCGGCTTCGGCGGCGATGCCGGCCGGGTCGGCGGCCAGCACCAGCACGTCGATGTCGCCACCGACGGCGGCAGCGGCCGAAACGGTCTTGGCGACGGCGCTGTTGAGCTTGCCGTCCAGGTGCTCAGCGATAACGAGAATCTTGGCCATTACAGCAACCCCTTCTGCTTGAGTGCAGCCACCAGTTCGGCGGCGTCCTTCACCATCACGCCCTTGCTGCGCTTTGCCGGCGCGGCGTAGTGGGTGGTCTTGAACGTGTCGGCGGCTTCAACGCCCAGGTCGGCCAGCTGCAGGGTTTCCAGCGGCTTGGCCTTGGCCTTCATGATGTCCGGCAGCTTGATGAAGCGCGGCTCGTTCAGGCGCAGGTCGGTGGTGATCACCGCCGGCAGGTCGACTTCCAGCGTCTCCAGGCCGGCGTCGACTTCACGCGTGACCGTGGCCTTGCCGTCGGCGATCTCGACCTTGGAGGCGAAGGTGGCCTGCGGGCGCGCCCACAGCGTAGCCAGCATCTGGCCGGTCTGGTTGGCGTCGTCGTCGATGGCCTGCTTGCCGAGGATGACCAGGTCCGGCTGTTCTTTCTCCACCAGCTTGAGCAGGGTGCGGGCGGCGGTCAGCGGCTGGATGGCCTGGTCGGTAACCACGTGGATGGCGCGGTTGGCGCCCATGGCCAAGCCATTGCGCAGGTGCGCCTGGGCGTCGGCCGGGGCGATGGTGGCGACCACGACCTCGGTGGCGATCCCCTTGTCGCGCAGGCGCAGGGCCTCTTCCAGGGCGATTTCGTCAAACGGGTTCGGCGACAGCTTGACGCCATCGGTCACCACGCCGGAGCCGTCCGGCTTGACCTGAATGCGGACGTTGTAGTCCACCACGCGCTTGTACGCGACGAGGATTTTCATGTGCTGCGGAGTCCTTCGGTTGCTGAGGGGGCCGGCCGGGCCGGGAGTTAAGGTTTTTCCCGATTCTAGCTGGGAAGCATGCTCCATGCGAATGCGTATGGTCCGGTCGGGTCGCCAGCAATTGTCCTGACAATTCGTGTTCGGACTGAGACCTGCGTCAATGTTGGGGCGGTATTGGACAGGGCCGATATATCCTTGTGCACGAAAGAGCCGCGCAATGTCGGCGTACAGAGGAGATCCAACGCGTGTCCACGTGGCTTGTAACCGGCGGTGCTGGCTTCATCGGCGGCAATTTTGTCCTGGAGGCGGTTGCCAGGGGCGTACGGATCGTCAATCTTGATGCGTTGACCTATGCGGGAAACCTGCAGACATTGGCCGGCCTGCAAGGCAACCCGGCGCATGTGTTCGTGGAAGGCGACATCGGCGACAGGGCCCTGGTCGCCCGCCTGCTGGCCGAGCACCAGCCGGACGCGGTACTGAACTTTGCCGCGGAGAGCCACGTCGACCGCTCCATCGATGGGCCGGCGGCGTTCATCCAGACCAACGTCGTGGGCACCCTCGGCCTGTTGGAGGCCGTGCGGGACTACTGGAAGGCACTGCCACCGGACAAGGCCGAGGCGTTCCGATTCCTGCATGTCTCCACCGACGAGGTGTACGGCACGTTGGGCGAGACCGGGAAGTTCACCGAAACCACTGCATACGCGCCCAACTCACCGTACTCGGCGTCGAAGGCCGCATCCGACCACCTGGTCCGTGCCTTCCACCACACCTACGGATTACCGGTGCTGACCACCAACTGTTCCAACAACTACGGCCCGTACCACTTCCCGGAGAAACTCATTCCGTTGGTCATTGCCAAGGCATTGGCCGGCGAGCCGCTGCCGGTATATGGCGATGGCAGGCAGGTGCGCGACTGGTTGTTCGTTGCCGACCACTGCGAGGCGATACGCACGGTGCTGGCCAAGGGCAGGGTCGGCGAAACCTACAATGTGGGTGGCAACGCGGAGAAGCAGAACATCGAGGTGGTGCAGGCGATCTGCGCACTGCTGGATGACCGTCGTCCACGCGCGGATGGCAAGCTGCGCAGCAGCCAGATCACCCATGTCGCCGATCGCCCCGGGCATGACCGCCGCTATGCGATCGATGCCTCCAAACTGAAGAACGAGCTGGGCTGGGAGCCACGCCACTCCTTCGAGGAAGGCATCGCTTTCACCGTTGACTGGTTCCTGGCCAATCAGGCTTGGGTGAAGGGCGTGCTGGATGGCAGCTATCGCCTGCAGCGCATCGGCACGGGCGAGGTGGCCTGAGATGAGCCAGCGCAAGGGCATCATTCTGGCCGGTGGCTCCGGGACACGGCTGTATCCGATCACGCAGGGCATCAGCAAGCAGCTGCTGCCGGTCTACGACAAGCCGATGATCTACTACCCGTTGAGCGTGCTGATGATGGCCGGTATCCGCGAGGTGCTGGTGATCAACACGCCGCACGAGCAGGCGTTGTTCCGCAGCCTGCTCGGCGACGGCTCACAGTGGGGGATGGACATCCAGTACGCGGTGCAGGCGAGTCCGGACGGGTTGGCACAGGCCTATCTGATCGGCCGCGAGTTCGTCGCCGGACAGCCGAGCTGCCTGGTGCTGGGCGACAACATTTTCCACGGCACCGGCCTGCGCGAGGTGTTGCGGCGTGCCGATGCACGTGCGCACGGCGCGACGGTGTTCGGTTACTGGGTCAACGACCCCGAGCGCTACGGCGTGGCCGAGTTCGACAAGGATGGCAAGGTGGTCGGGCTGGTCGAAAAGCCCACGCAGCCGCGCTCCAACTATGCCGTCACCGGCCTGTATTTCTACGACGGCAAGGCCAGTGACTACGCCGCGGAGCTGCGACCTTCGGCACGCGGTGAGCTGGAGATCACCGATCTCAACCAGCGTTATCTCGACGAAGGCAACCTGCACCTGGAGCCGCTGGGGCGCGGCTACGCCTGGCTGGATACCGGCACCCATGCCTCCTTGCTGGAAGCCTCCAATTTCATTGAGACGTTGCAGACGCGGCAGGGCCTGCAGGTGTGTTGCCCGGAGGAGATCGCCTTCGGGCAAGGCTGGATCAGCGCGGAACAGCTTGAAACGTTGGCTGCGCCGCTGTTGAAGAATGGCTACGGCCAGTATCTGCAGAAGCTGCTGCAACGGGGAATTGTTCCGTGAAAGTGATTGAAACCAAGTTGCCGGGCTGCGTGGTCATCGAGCCGGCGGTGTTTGGCGACGAGCGTGGCTTCTTCTTCGAGACCTGGAATGCAGAGCGCTTCGGTGCGCTCGGACTGCCGGACAGGTTTGTGCAGAGCAACGTCTCCTCCTCGAGCAAGGGCGTGCTGCGTGGCCTGCATTACCAATGGCCGCGCCCGCAGGGCAAGCTGGTCAGCGTGCTGGAGGGGGAGGTTTACGACGTGGCGGTGGACATCCGCCGTGGTTCGCCCACTTTCGGTCAATGGGAGGCGGTTGTTCTGAGTGCAGAGAACAAGCGTCAACTGTGGATCCCTGAGGGGTTTGCGCATGGTTTCGCGGTGTTGTCCGAGCGCGCGCTCTTCAGCTATCTGTGCACGGAGGTGTACCTGAAGGAGTTCGACGCCGGCGTGCGCTGGAACGACGCCGACATCGCCGTGGATTGGCCGATCAGCGGCCCGACCCTGTCCGGCAAGGACGAGGCCGCGCCGTTCCTGAAGGACATCCCCGAAGACCGTCTTCCGGTTTACGCCGCATGACCGTGCTGGTGTTCGGGGGCAACGGCCAGGTTGGCCAGGAACTGCTGCGCGCGTTGCACGGCGTGGATGAGGTCGTGGCGACCACGCGCAGCGGCCGGTTGCCCGATGGGCGCGACTGCGAAACGGCCGACTTCACCCAGCCGGAGCACCTGACGACCTTGCTTGATCGCATCCGTCCTGGCGTGGTGATCAACGCGGCGGCCTACACCGCCGTGGACCGCGCCGAGCAGGAGCCGGAGGCCGCATTTGCCGCCAACGCGCAGGCACCGGGCGTGATCGCCCGTTGGTGCGCAGCGCACGGCGTACCGATGGTGCATTACTCCACCGACTATGTGTTCGATGGCCAGGGCACGGCGCCGTACCGTGAGGACGAGCCGACCGCGCCGCTGGGTGTCTACGGCACCAGCAAACGCGATGGCGAAGCCGCGGTGCGTGCGGCCGGTGGCCGGCACCTGATCTTCCGTACGGCGTGGGTGTACGCCTCGCACGGTGGCAACTTCCTGCGCACGATGCTGCGGGTTGGCGCCGAGCGCGATGCGCTGCGCGTGGTGGCTGACCAGATCGGTACGCCGACCAGCGCGGCCTTGATCGCCGAGGTTACGGTGAAGGCGCTGCAGCATCCGGGGGGGCTGTCCGGTATCTGGCATCTGACGGCTTCGGGGCAGACCAGTTGGCACGGTTTCGCGGAGGCGATCTTCGCCGAAGCGGTGACTGCTGGGCTGATGGACAAGGTGCCGACGGTCGAGGCGATTTCCAGCGCGGAGTATCCGACGCCAGCCAAGCGACCGTCGTGGTCGGTGCTGGACAACCATAAGCTGCAGCACGACTTCGATATCGTGCTGCCGCCCTGGCAGGATGGCCTGCGAAAGGTGATTGCCGAGCTCCGTTCCGGGCAATGACGTGAGAAGGAAAACCCCGGGAATCCCGGGGTTTTTCATGCCATCGCCACGCCGTGGTCAGGCGCGGCCGTAGGTGTCCTCGAAACGCACGATGTCGTCCTCGCCGAGGTAGCTGCCCGACTGCACTTCGATCAGTTCCAGCGGCAGCTTGCCTGGGTTGCGCAGGCGGTGGGTGACGCCGAGCGGGATGTAAGTGCTCTGGTTCTCGGTGAGCAGCAGCACCTCATCGCCACGGGTGACCTCGGCGGTGCCGCTGACCACGATCCAGTGCTCGGCGCGGTGGTGGTGCATCTGCAGGCTCAGCGTACCGCCGGGCTTGACGGTGATGCGCTTGACCTGGAAACGCTCGCCGTGGTCGATGGAGTCGTAGGCGCCCCACGGGCGGTAGACCTTGCGGTGCCAGGTGGCCTCGCTGCGGCCATCGGCCTTGAGCTGGGCAACCACGTCCTTGACCTCCTGCATGCGGTCGGACTTGCCGACCAGCACCGCGTCATTGGTCTCCACCACGATGACGTCCTCCAACCCGACCATCGCGATCAACCGGTCGCCATAGGCGAAGGTATTGCGGCAGTCGATGGCGATGACGTCGCCACGGTGTGCATTGCCGTCGGCGTCCTGCTCGGAGACATCACGCAGCGCGGTCCACGAACCAACGTCGCTCCAGCCGGCATCCAGCGGCACCACGGCGGCATCGCCGGTCTTTTCCATGACCGCGTAGTCGATGGAGTCGGACGGGCTGGCCTTGAAGGCGTCGGCATCCAGGCGGATGAAGTCGGTATCGCGGCGTGCCTTTTCCCATGCGGTGCGGCACGCGGCCAGGATCTGCGGCTGCAGGCGTTCCAGTTCCTCCAGGTACCGCGAGGCGCGGAACAGGAACATGCCGCTGTTCCAGTAGTACTCACCGGAGGCGACATAGGTTTCGGCGGTGGCCAGGTCGGGCTTCTCGACGAAACGCTCGATCGTGCGCGGGCCATCACCGGCCACGGCCTTGATGTAGCCATAGCCGGTTTCCGGCGCGGTGGGCTGGATGCCGAAGGTGACCAGCTTGCCCTGCTCGGCGATGGTCGCGGCCTGGGCGATGGCCTGGTGGAAACGGGTGATGTCGTTGATCAGGTGATCGGACGGCAGCACCAGCAGCAACGGGTCATCGCCGTTGCGACGGGCTTCCAGCGCGGCGGCGGCGATGGCCGGTGCGGTGTTGCGGCCAATCGGCTCGAGCAGGATCGCCGACGGCGCGGTGCCGGCCTGCTGCAACTGTTCGGCCGCGACGAAGCGGTGCGATTCGTTGGCCACCACGATCGGCGGATGCGCGGCAACGTCGGCCACGCGCAGCCAGGTGGCCTGCAGCATGGTGCGCTCGCCGGTCAGCGGCAGGAACTGCTTGGGATAAGCCTCGCGCGACAGCGGCCACAGGCGCGTGCCGGAACCACCGGACAGGATGACGGGCAGGATCGAACTCATGGGTGTCCTCAGGCAGAGAGCAGTTCGGAGATCTCGCGGGTGCGCTGCGCCAGCAGCGCGGCGTCACCGCGGGTTTCCACGTTCAGGCGCAGCAGCGGCTCGGTGTTGGAGCTGCGCAGGTTGAAGCGCCAGGCACCGAAATCGGCACTGATGCCGTCGGTATGGTCCAGCGCCGGCGACTGGCTGGCGAAGTGCGCCATCACCCGTGCCACGGCGGCGTTGGCATCGCTGACCTTGAAGTTGATCTCGCCGCTGCACGGGAAACGGGCCATGCGGTCCTCCACCAGTTCGGCCAGTGACTGGCCGCTGCTGGACACCAGGGAGGCGATCAGCAGCCAGGGGATCATCCCCGAGTCGGCATAGGCGAATTCGCGGAAGTAATGATGCGCACTCATCTCGCCGCCATACACGGCGTTCTCGGCGCGCATCTTCTCCTTGATGAACGCATGGCCGCTCTTGCACAGCACCGGCACGCCGCCGGCCGCCTCGACCATCTCCACGGTGTTCCAGGTCAGGCGCGGGTCATGCACGATCTTGCCGCCCGGATTGCGCGACAGGATGGCCTGGGCGAGCAGGCCGACCAGGTAATAGCCTTCGATGAAGCGGCCGCTGTGGTCGAAGAAGAAGCAGCGGTCGAAGTCGCCGTCCCAGGCGATGCCGAAGTCGGCACCGTGCTCGCGCACCGCATTGGCGGTGGCGGCGCGGTTTTCCGGCAGCAGCGGGTTGGGGATGCCGTTGGGGAAGTTGCCATCCGGTTCATGGCAGATGCGCACGAACTCGAACGGCAGGTGCGGGGCGAGCAGGTCGACGATGGCACCGGCGCCGCCGTTGCCGGCGTTGACCACCAGCTTCAGCGGCTTGAGCGTGGAGACGTCCACGTAGCTGAGCAGGTGCTGGATGTAGGCGCTCTTGTCATGCTCGGCGCGCTGGCCGGCGCGCGGCGGCTGCGGGGCGCTGTCATCGGCGGCCACCGCATCGGAAATGGCAAACAGGCCGGTGTCCGAGCTGATCGGGCGTGCCTGTTCACGTACCAGCTTCATGCCGTTGTAATCCATCGGGTTGTGGCTGGCGGTGACCATCACGCCACCGGCCGCCTGCAGGTGACCGGTCTGGAAGTAGACCTCCTCGGTGCCGCACAGGCCGATGTCGATGACCTCGCGGCCTTCGCCGCGCAGGCCTGCCGCCAGCGCATCCTGCAGGGCCGGGCTGGCCAGGCGGACGTCATGGCCCAGCACCACGGTGCCCGGCGCCAGCTGGGCAGACAGGGCCTTGCCGATCTTGCGGGCCAGGTCCTCGTTGAGCTCTTCCGGAACCCGGCCACGGATGTCATAGGCCTTGAAAGCGGGAAGGGGCATGCTTGCATCCTGCGAGGGAGAGATGCCGCCTAGTTTAGTCGGCTGCAGGGCCGTTGGCTGTCTGCGCGCTGGACGAAGGTCCAAGGTAGCCGTCACCGCAACGCCGCTAGAATGCGCTCATCCTTGGTTACTGTGGGCAAGAAGCGATGAGTGATCTCCCAACCCCGACCGGCAAACGCGGCAAGGTATTCGCCAGCGCCGCCGAGGCCCTGGCCGGCATCGTGGCCGATGGGCAGACCCTGGCCGTGGGCGGTTTCGGCCTGTGCGGCATTCCCGAGGCGCTGATCGCCGCCCTGCGTGACAGCGGGGTCAAGGGTCTTACGGCCATCTCCAACAACGCCGGCGTCGATGGCTTCGGACTGGGCCAGCTGCTGGAGACCCGCCAGATCAAGAAGATGATCTCGTCCTACGTGGGCGAGAACAAGGAATTCGAGCGGCAGTTCCTGTCCGGCGAGCTGGAGCTGGAGTTCAACCCACAGGGCACCCTGGCCGAGCGCCTGCGCGCCGGGGGGGCCGGCATCCCGGCCTTCTTCACCGCCACCGGCTACGGCACGGTGGTCGCCGAGGGCAAGGAAACCCGCGAGTTCGACGGCAAGCACTACGTGCTGGAGACTGCGCTCAAGGCGGATGTGTCGCTGGTCAAGGCCTGGAAAGCCGATGAAGCCGGCAACCTGCTGTTCCGCAAGACCGCCCGCAACTTCAACCCGGCCTGCGCGATGGCCGGCAAGGTCTGCGTGGTCGAGGTGGAGGAAATCGTGCCGGTGGGCGCGATCGACCCGGACCAGGTGCACCTGCCGGGCATCTACGTGGACCGCATTGTTTTGAACGCAACGCCGGAGAAGCGCATCGAACAGCGCACCGTGCGTCAGGAGGGGAACTGAGATGGCCTGGACCCGTGATGAGATGGCCGCCCGCGCGGCCCGTGAGCTGACCGACGGCGCTTACGTGAACCTGGGCATCGGCCTGCCGACGCTGGTGGCCAACCACATCCCCGAAGGCGTGGACGTGTGGTTGCAGTCGGAGAACGGCCTGCTCGGCATCGGCCCGTTCCCGACCGAGGCCGAGGTGGACGCCGACCTGATCAACGCCGGCAAGCAGACCGTCACCGCACGTGCCGGCGCCAGCTACTTCGGCAGCCATGATTCGTTCGCGATGATCCGCGGCGGCCACATCAACCTGGCCATCCTCGGTGCCATGCAGGTCACCGACAAGGGCGACCTGGCCAACTGGATGGTGCCCGGCAAGATGGTCAAGGGCATGGGCGGGGCGATGGACCTGGTGGCCGGCGTGCAGCGCGTGGTGGTGCTGATGGAGCACACCGCCAAGAACGGCGAGCACAAGGTGCTGCCGGAATGCACGCTGCCGTTGACCGGCGTGGGCGTGGTCGATCGCATCATCACCGACCTGGCCGTGTTCGACGTCACCGACGATGGCCTGGTGCTGGTTGAGGCGGCGCCGGGCGTCAGCGATGACGAGCTGAAGGAAAAGACCGGCGTGCCGTTCCGGCATTGAGGCGAATCTGATGGGCCGGCAGCTTCTTCGGGCTGCCGGCCAGCGTTCGCTGCCGCAGGAATGGCGAAGTGCGCCGAGCACTTGCCTGTCAGGTGCCAGCTGCGCGGTTCTTCAATCCGGAGGCAGCAGCGCTGCCAGCGTGCGACGTGCCAGGTTCGAGGAGAAATGCTCCTCGATGTTGCGATAGCCATTGAGCGAGAGTTGCTGCCACAGGGCCGGGTCATCATGCAGGCGTGCTACTTCCGCGGCGAAGGCCTCGGCGCTGTCTGCGATCAGTGCATTCTCGCCATGTCGAAGGAACATGCCCTCGGCCGCGATCGAGGTGGCCACTACCGGCAGGCCATGGCTCATCGCCTGGTTGATCTTGCCCTTGACGCCTGCGCCGCTGCGCAGCGGGGCCAGGTTGATGCGGCTGTCGCGCAGGAACGGTTCGATGGCCGGTACATGGCCGTGCACAATGATGTCTGGTGCCGCCAGTCGTGCCACGTCGGCCTGCGGCATCTCGCCGACCAGGTGCAGCACCGCGCCGGGCACGCTTTTGCGCAGCAACGGCATGATGTCCTGGACAAGCCACGCGATGGCTTCCCGGTTGGGGTGGTGCTGATAGCCGCCGACGAACAGTAGCCCGGCGGTGTTCTCGATGTGACGCTCGGCGACGACCACATCATGGATGTTGGACAGCACCACCACCGGTTGCGCGACGCCGGCCTGTTGCAGGTACTCCCGTTCGGCGTGACTGACGACAACCGTGGCGTCGGTTTCGGCGATCAGCTGGAATTCCTCGGCGCGCGCCTGCCGCGCTTGCTTCAAGAGTGTGGCGTCCTCATGCAGTTGCGCGGCACGTTCGAGCCTGACGTGATGCAGGTCGACGGTGTCGAAGATGATCCGTGCGGGGGTGAAGGCTCGCAGCAGTTGCAGATGGCGTCTGGCGACCTGGTGCCGGCACAGGAACACCGCTTCGACCCGGTGCCCGTGGTGCTGCAGCCAGCGATCCAGGCGCGGTTGCCCGGGCGTGCCGACCAGCTCGATGTCCAGTGCATGTAGAAGCCGCGCGCTCTCATCCGGCAATTGGCCATTGTCGGGCATGAAGGCCAGCGACCAGCCCAACTCGTGGGCCAACTGCAGGATGCGATGAGCGCGCACCGAGCCGGAATCGCGGCTGGGAGTGGGAGTGGCAAGGTCAATGAACAGCAGCAATCTGCCGCTTCCCGATGCACTGCGGGGGGGCACGGGCGCCGGCTTGGTCGACGCGACCGGGTGCGGTTGCATGCGCCTGCCGATGGCCTGCATCGTGCCACCGATCCCGCGTTGGACGAGACTACGCAGCAATCCTGCGGCCAATGCCAGGCTGCGGGCCAAACGCCAGCGTTGACGGATGAGGAAGCGGTGCGGAGGAGAAGTCATGGCACTATCAGGAGCGGACGATGGCATGCGAAGCCGGTGGTGCGGGGCTTCGCTGTCGAAGGGCGATTCTGAAGGGTGGGGCATGAACGAGCAAACCGAACGGGAGGACGCTGCCAGGGCAGATGCCGTACCCGGGTCTGTCTGCCACTGGCCCGGTTGGTTGGCTGCCCCCGACGCCGATGCCCTGCTGCATGACCTGCAGCGGAGCGTGCCGTGGGAGGTGCACCGCATCCGCATGTTCGGCCGCTGGGTGGATTCGCCGCGCCTGAGCTGCTGGATCGGTGATCCGCAGGCCCACTACCGCTATTCCGGCGCCGACTTCGTGCCGCATCCGTGGCCGGCGGTGTTGCAGGCGGTGCGTGCACGCCTGCATGACAGCTGCGCCGCGCGCTTCAACAGCGTGCTGGCCAACCGCTACCGTGATGGGCGCGACAGCATGGGCTGGCACAGCGACGATGAGCCGGAACTCGGCACGCAGCCGCTGATCGCCTCGTTGAGCCTGGGGGCGACAAGGCGGTTCCTGCTGCGGCGGCGTGATGACCGGGCGCAGGTCACCGAGTTCGTGCTCGGCCACGGCGACCTGCTGGTGATGGCCGGCGATACCCAGCGCCACTACCAGCACGCCCTGCCGAAGACCGCCCGCCCGATGGGCGAGCGGATCAACCTTACTTTCCGCTGGATCGCGGCGCCGGCTGCCGCGCCGCATCGTGCTGGCCGCTGAGCAGCGTCCAGCCGATCAGGTCGGTGGAGACCTTGTCCAGCGCGGTTTCGAAGGCGCGCGCGACGGTGGGGATGTCGGCGGACGCGGCCGGTTCGGCGACCACGAAGGTGCGTGCGGCGACCACGCGCTGGTCCACGCTGTGGATCAGCTTGGCATTGAGCTCGATGGTGGCCGCGGGCGTGTCACCGCCGCGGTAGTCGGCCTCGAAGCGGCGCAGGTCGGTGGTCAGCTTGTAGTCCGAGCGGATGCCGGTGGCGATGCGTGCCACCGCGGCGATCCGCCCGGAGTCCTCGAAGCCGCGCAGCAGCGTGTCCTCGAGCATGTCGGTGGCAGGCTGCGACCAGGTCGCGCCCCGGTAGACCTCCAGTTCGCCCGGGCTGGGGCGGACGTTGATGCGCGGGCTGTCCACCAGCCGCGCCGCGCTGGGCTTGGCGAGCACCAGCTGCCAGTCGACCTGCGGCCAGGCAGGGTCGGCCTGCACGCGCACCTGCGGTGCGTAGATGGTGACCGACTGGCGGTCGCCGCCGGCCAGCACCGAACAGCCGGCCAGCACCAGCAGGCACAGCGGAGCGAATCGCTTGATCGAGGGAAGGACGGTCATTTCGGTTCAAACTCCTTGGGTGCGTCGCGGCCGAGCAGGTAGCGGGCAGGGTTGTTCTCCAGCCGGTCGCTGACCCGGCGCAGGTCGCGGATCAGGCCGCGCAGTTCGGTCAGGGTCGGGCCGAGCTGGGCCAGCCCGTCATTGGCGAAGCTGTTGATCGCGGCGCGGTTCTCGCCAAGGATCGCATCGGCGTTGCCGGCGGCCGAATCCAGCTTGGACAGGCTGGTGTCGAGCTTGTCCAGCGTGGCCGGCAACTGGCGCAGCACGTTCTGGTCCAGATGGGCGATCGCGCCATTGGCGGTGTTCAAGGTGGCGTTGAGGTTGCGGGCCGCGTCGCGGGCCTCGACCAGCAGGGCCTGCGTGCCCTTGTCGCGGTCGGCCAGGCCGCCACTGATGGTTTCCAGGTGGCTCAGCGTGGCCGAGATCTTGCCGACGTTCTCGTCGCTGAGCAGCTCGTCCATGCGCTCGACCACGCGGTTGGCCACGTCGGTGATGTTCTGCAGGGCCGAGGGCGCGGTGGCGATGGTCGGGATGGGTTCCTTGCTGGCCACGGCCAGGGCGGTGGCCTGCGGGCTGCCGCCACTGAGCTGGATGATCGACGGGCCGGTCAGGCTGGTGATGGCCAGCTTGGCGGTGGTGTCGGTCTTGACCGGCGTGGTCGAGTTCAGGCGCAGCTTGGCGATGACCTTGCGCGGGTCGTCCGGCGCCAGCGTCAGCTCGGTGATCGAACCGACCGCGATGCCGTTGTACTGCACCGGGCTGCCGACCGACAGGCCGGTGACCGCCTCGGTGAAGACCACGCGGTACTCCTGCCAGGTGCGGTCGGAGGAGTACTTCGCCGCCCACAGGCCGAAGGCCAGCAGGGCCACCCCGACGATGAGGGTGAAGGCGCCGATCAGGACGTAATTGGCTTTGGTTTCCATGGTCACACGTGCTCGGGCTGGAGGCCGCGCGCGGCGCGGGCGCGGGGGCCGTGGAAGTATTCGCGGATCCACGGGTGGTCGAGTTGTTCGATTTCCGGCAGCGGCGCATTGGCCACGACCCTGCGGTCGGCCAGCACCGCGACGCGGTCGCAGATGGCGTAGAGCGTGTCCAGGTCGTGGGTGATCAGGAACACGGTCAGGCCCAGCGCTTCCTGCAGGGTCTTGATCAGGCGGTCGAAGGCGGCCGCGCCGATCGGGTCCAGCCCGGCGGTGGGCTCGTCCAGGAACAGCAGCGGCGGGTCCAGCGCCAGCGCGCGTGCCAGGCCGGCACGCTTGCGCATGCCGCCGGACAGCTGCGAGGGCAGCTTGTTGATGGCATCGGCCGGCAGGCCGGCCAGCTTCACCTTCAGCAGCGCCAGCTCGTAGTGCCAGCGCTCGTCCAGCTCGGGATGGTGTTCCTTCAGCGGCACCTGCACGTTCTCGCCCACGGTCAGCGAGGAGAACAGGGCGCCGTCCTGGAACAGCACGCCGGTGTTGCGTTCGATCTGCAGGCGGTCGGCCGGATGCTCGGAACGTGCGTCCACGCCCAAGACCTCGATCTGGCCTTCGTCGGGCCTGCGCAGGCCCAGGATCGAGCGCATCAGCACCGACTTGCCGGTGCCCGAGCCGCCGACCACGCCGAGGATCTCGCCACGCCGCACGTCCAGGTCCAGGCCCTCATGCACGGTCTGGCTGCCAAAGCGGTTGACCAGCCCGCGCACGCGGATGGCCAGTTCGGAAGTGCGCTCGTCGTTCCTGGATGCGATGGCCATCGTCACCAGCCCATGTGCATGAACCACAACGCGGCCAGCGCGTCGAGGATGATGACCAGCGAGATGGTCTGCACCACGCTGGAGGTGGTGCGTTCGCCCACCGATTGTGCCGTGCCTTCGACCTTGAGCCCTTCCAGGCAGCCGATCAGCGCGATGATCAGCGCGAACACCGGGGCCTTGGACATGCCGACCAGGAAGTGCCGCAGTTCCATCGTCTCGTGCATGCGCGCCAGGTACATCTGCGGCGGGATGCCCAGGTCGAAGGCGCCGACGGTGATGCCGCCGGCCAGGCCGGCGATCATCGCGATGAAGGTCAGCAACGGCAGCATCAGCAGCAGGGCGACCACGCGCGGCAGCACCAACAGGTCAACCGGATCCAGGCCCAGGGTCTGGATGGCATCGATCTCCTCGCGCGCCTTCATCGCCCCGATCTGCGCGGTGAAGGCGCTGGCGGTGCGGCCGGCCAGCACGATGGCGGTCAGCAGCACCGCGAATTCGCGCAGGAAGGCGATGTTGACCAGCTCGACCACGAAGATCTCCGCGCCGAAGTCGCGCAGGATGGTCGAGCCGAGGAAGGCGATCACCGCGCCGACCAGGTAGGACAGCAGGGCCACCAGCGGTACCGCGTCCAGCCCGACCTCTTCCATCTGGTTGACCGCGGCGGTCATCCGGAAGCGGCGCGGCTGGCGCACCAGGCGCGCCAGCTTGGACAGGTTCTCGCCCAGGAAGCTGACCAGCACCACGATGTTGCGACCGATGGCGTGGACCGAGCGGCCCAGGCGTTCCAGTGCCGCCGCCACGCCGTAGTCGCGCTGTGGCTTGGGGCGCTCGTCGGCGACCTCGTCGATGGTGCAGACCAGTGCCTGATGCTCGTCGCGGAACTGCAGGGCATGTTCCTGCAGGCCAGCCTTGCTGGCAAAGCGCAGCAACAGCAGTACGCCGGCCGAATCCAGCTGGTCGATGCCGCGCGCATCGATGGTGGTCACCGGCGACGGGCTGGCCTTGAGCGCCTCCATCGAGCGCAGCGCGGTGGACAGCGTCCAGCTGCCGGAAAGCCGCAACCGGCCTTCGGCATCAGGGTCTTGCGCGCACTGGGGTGGGGAAATGTCTGTCATTGGTGGCATCCGCTGCCGAGGATAACCCGACGTCCGTACAACCCGGATGAGTATTGCATCGGCTTCAGGCGATACTAATGGCCATGTCTGCCGAAACCCTTGCTCCCGCGCCCCCACGGGCCACCTATGCACAGCGCGTGGCCTTCGTCTCGGAGATGGCCGGGCGGCTGCACAGTTACGGCACCACCGCGCAACGGCTGGAGGCTTCGGTGGTCGCGTTGTCCCAGCAGCTGGACCTGGACTGCGAGCCGTGGTCGAACCCGACCGGCCTGATCCTGAGCTTCAGCGACCCGACCCGCGCGATCGGCTCCAGCGACATCACCCGCGTGATCCGGATGGGGCCGGGCAGCACCGACCTGCACAAGCTGGCCATCGCCGACGAGATCGCCGACGCGGTGGCCGGGGGGCGCATGAGCATCGCCCAGGGCCATACCGCGCTGCGCCAGCTGGACAGTGACCCGGGCCTGAGCGACCGGATCGCGATGCTGACCTCCTTCACCCTGGGCTCGGCCGGCGTGGCGGGCCTGTGGCGGCTGCCATGGCTGGATATCGCCACCGCCGGCGTGACCGGCCTGCTGATCGGCCTGCTGCTGTTCTACACCGACCGGCGGGTGGCCACGCGCGAGGCCAGCGAAGCCTTGGCGGCGCTGCTGGCCGGCTTCGTGGCGGTCCTGGTGGCCAGCTTCATCGGCCCGCTCAACCTCAACTCCACCATCATCGCCTCGCTGGTGGTGCTGCTGCCCGGCATGGCATTGACCAACGCGGTCAACGAGCTGGCCAGCCAGCATTGGGTATCGGGCACGGCACGGTTCGCCGGTGCCCTGACCACCATCATGAAACTCACCGTGGGCGCGATGATCGCGGTTACCATCGCCCATTACATCGGGCTGGAGCCGGTGGTGCGGGCCTCGCGCCCGCAGTCCAACTGGGTGGAGTGGGGCTCGGTGCTGGTGGCGGCGTTCGCCTTCGCCATGCTGTTCCGCGCCAGTGTCCGCGATTATCCGTGGGTGATCGCCGCCTCGGTGGCCGGCTATGCGATCTCGCGTTATGGCGGGCTGCTATGGGGCGGGCCGGCCGGTATCTTCCTGGCGGCCATGTTGCTGACCGCCGCCGGCAACCTGTTTGGCCGGCTGGCCAAGCGCCCCGGCGCGATCGTGCGCCTGCCCGGCATCATCATGCTGGTGCCCGGCAGCATCAGCCTGCGTGGGGTGCTCAGCCTGATCCAGCAGCAGAATGTAAATGCCGGTGAATCCGCCTTGCTGACCGTGGTGAATGTGGTGATGGCGCTGGTGGCCGGGCTGCTGTTTGGCAACCTGCTGATCCCGGCGCGCAAGAACCAGAATCTGTAATTTCAGATTCATATATATATCCGGTAGTGCGCGGGCACGCCGGGGCCAAATAAAAACGCCGGCTTGCGCCGGCGTTTTTGATTTCGATTATCCAGATTACTTCTGGATCAGGAAATCCTCGACCTTGCGGCCCTTGCCGGTCAGCTCGGCCAGCCAGCGCGGCTGCTTGCCACGGCCGGTCCAGGTTTCCTCGGCATTGGCCGGATTGCGGTACTTCGGGGCAACCTTGGCCAGCTTGCGGCCCGCCTTCGGGGCGCTGGTCTTGGCGGCCTTGGCCGGACGACCGGCCTTCGGCGCGGCGCCGCCAAACAGTTCCTCGATGGTGTAACCGGCCTTCTTGGCGGCAGCGGTCAGCTGCGCACGGACCTTGGTGATCGGCAGACGCTTGGCCACGACGGTCTTGCGCTTCTGCGCGTCGCGGATCAGGGTGGCAAGTTCCTTGGCCGACAGGCCGGACAGATCAATACTCATCTAATGGGTTACTCCAGGGAAATGGATTCGAGACAGCCACTCCGTGGCAGCGGCAAACAGCATACCGGGCCATATGTACGGATGACAAACTACATAACGTGCGTTGTGTGATGCAGGAATGAAAAAGGCCGGGAACATATCCCGGCCTTTTTCTGCTCAGCCTGCGATTTTCTGCAGGACCGCCGCCTTGTCCAGATTCTCCGCCTCGCTGGCGGTGCGGGCCCGGTACTCGAAGGTGCCCGCGGCCAGGCCGCGCTCGGAAACCACGATGCGGTGCGGGATGCCGATCAGTTCCATGTCGGCGAACATCGCGCCCGGGCGCAGGCCGCGGTCATCCAGCGCCGCGTCGACGCCGGCGGCCTGCAGTTCGGCCAGCAGCGATTCGGCGGCCGCGGTGATGGCGGCATCCTGCTTCGGGTTGATCATGCATACCACCGCCTGCCACGGTGCCATCGCCACCGGCCAGATAATGCCGGCGTCGTCGTGGTTCTGTTCGATGGCGGCGGCGACGATGCGCGATACGCCAATGCCATAACAGCCCATCGACATCACCGCGGCCTTGCCATTCTCGTCCAGCACGGTGGCCTTCAGTGCCTGCGCATACTGGCGGCCCAGCTGGAAGACATGGCCCACTTCGATGCCGCGCGCGATTTTCAGTTCGCCGCCGTCACGGGCGCGGTCGCCGGCTTTCACGTTGCGGATATCGGCCACTTCCGGCTCGGCCAGGTCGCGGCCCCAGTTGACGCCGGCAATATGGAATCCCTTTTCATTGGCACCGACGACGAAGTCCGCCATCGCCGCGACCTCGCGGTCGGCGACCACGCGGATGGCCTTGCGCGGATTCAACGGGCCCAGGAAACCCGGCTCGCTGCCCAGGTGGTCGGCAATCTCCGCTTCGCTGGCCATGCGGTAATCGCGCAGGCCGGTCACCTTGGCCAGCTTGATCTCGTTGATCTCGTGGTCGCCGCGGACCAGGGCCAGCACGAATTCATCCTCGGTGGTCATCACCGCCACCGACTTGACCGTGCGCAGCAGGGCGATGCCCATCAGCGCAGCGACGTCCTCGCAGGTCTTCTGGGTCGGGGTTTCGACCTTGCGCAGTTCCTCGGCGGCAGCGGCACGCGCGGCCGGGTCGGCGGCGATGGCGGCCTCGACGTTGGCCGCGTAATCCGAGCCGGTGGAGAACACCAACGCGTCCTCGCCCGAATCGGCGATCACGTGGAATTCCTGCGAGGCGTCACCGCCGATCGCGCCGGAGTCGGCCTGCACCGAACGGAACTCCAGGCCCAGGCGGGTGAAGATGCGGGTGTAGGCGGCCTTCATGTTCTCGTACTCGGCGACCAGGCTGGCGTCGTCCAGATGGAAGGAATAGGCATCCTTCATCAGGAACTCGCGCGCGCGCATCACGCCGAAGCGGGGGCGGATCTCGTCACGGAACTTGGTCTGCACCTGGTAGAAGTTGACCGGCAGCTGCTTGTAGCTGGACAGCTCCTGGCGCGCGAAGTCGGTGATGGCTTCCTCGGCGGTGGGGCTGTAGCAGTACTCCTGCTCCTTGCGGTCCTTGATCTTGAGCAGCTGGCCGCCGAACTTCTGCCAGCGCCCGGTCTCCTCCCACAGCTCCTTCGGCTGGATGGTCGGCAACTGCAGTTCCACCGCCCCGGCGCGGTTCATCTCCTCGCGGACGATGGCTTCCACCTTGCGCAGCACGCGCAGGCCCAGCGGCGACCAGGTGTACAGGCCGGAGGCCAGCTTGCGGATCATGCCCGCGCGCAGCATCAGCTTGTGGCTGACCAGCTCGGCGTCGGCGGGAGTTTCCTTGGTGGTGTGCAGGTGGAAGCGGGAAAGGCGCATGGGAGGGGCTTCGCAAAACGGCGGAATCGCCTATTTTGCCAGCCTCGCGGCCCGCTGGGGCGGCTGCGCCGCCAAGCCGTGCCCGACCTGCCTGCTCAGGGGCTCGCGGCGGGCTTGCAGTAGGTGGCCACCATCGACTCGGCCAGGCGCTTCTGGGCCTGGCGCTGGCCGTCGTCCAGGGTCTGGTCGGGCTTGCCGTCGCCGTCGGTATCGCGCATCACCGGGTTGGGCTTGGACAGCAGCTCCAGGTTGTGGCGGGCCGAGGCGCACTGCAGGTTGTCGACCGTCGCCGGTGCGGCCGCCGCCGCAGGTTCGGCCTGGACGCTGGGCGCGCCGCTCTGGGTGATCTGCCGGGTCTCGTACTTCTGCCCGACCGGCGGCCGCTCCGAATACTGGGTGACGCCATTGGCGTCCTTCCACTTGTAGAGCTGCCCGGCGCTGGCGGCGGAACTGGCGAGCAGGAGCAGGCAGCAGAGGCGGGGCAGGACGGGCATGGCGACTCCGGGCAGGGCGGACGGGCAGGGGGCCGATTGCAGCACCCGGTGACGCGGCTGGCAAGTCGATTAAACTGGGCGGCATGGACGAATTGAGACCCCCACCGCGTTCGCGCAGCATCTACCTGCTGCCGAACCTGTTCACCACCGCCGGCCTGTTCGCCGGGTTCTACGCGATCATCGCCGCCGCCAACGGGGACTTCGTCAACGCCAGCATCGCCGTGTTCGTGGCGGCGGTCATGGACGGCCTGGACGGCCGCGTGGCGCGCCTGACCGGCACCAGCAGTGAGTTCGGCGTGCAGTACGACTCGCTGGCCGACCTGGTCAGCTTCGGCATGGCGCCGGCGCTGGTCATGTACCACTGGGCGCTGTCCTCGCTGAAGTTCGACGGCGAGATCCTCGGCCGCGTCGGCTGGTCGGCCGCGTTCCTGTATGCCGCCTGCGCCGCGCTGCGGCTGGCGCGCTTCAACACCCAGGTCGGCACGGTCGACAAGCGCTGGTTCGTCGGCCTGGCCAGCCCGGCCGCGGCGGGCCTGATGATGTCCTTCGTCTGGGCCTTTGCCGACGGCAACCTGGGCTGGAGTGGCGAGCAGCTGCGCTACGTGGCGCTGGCGGTGACGATCGTCTCGGGCCTGCTGATGGTCAGCCGGATCCGCTTCTGGAGCTTCAAGGGCGGCAACGAGAAGGGGCCGCGCTCGGAGCGCGTGCCGTTCGTGGTGCTGGCGCTGGTGCCGATCATCATTGCCATCATGGTCGTGGACCTGCCGCGCACCCTGTTCGTGGTGGGCATCCTGTATGCCATCTCCGGGCCGGTGATGTGGCTGCTGCTGCGCCGGCGCGCGCCGGCCGGCAAGGTGGAATGACCGGGCTCGCGCCCGCGCCGTTGTGGTCCGCGCAGCAGCAGGCGCTGCTGCAGGCGATGGGCTACACGGTCTACCTGGAAGGCAGTGCGCTGGACGCACCGCCTGCCATGGAGGCTGCCACGCCGCCGGTCGCCCTGGAGATCGCGCCGGCGCGTACCCCGACGCCGGCGCGCCCGGCCGCCCCGCCCGCCCGCCGTGAGCAGGCTGCCCGCGCGCCAGAGGCCCCGGCGACCACGCCGGACAGGCCCGCGTCCCCGGCATCGGCGGCGACCCTGCCACGCCGCGGCGGTGGCCTGCGCATGCCCGACCGCCTGCAGATCGCCCTGCTGCGCGCCTCCGGTTGCAACCCGAATGACCCGCAGACGCGTGCACTGATGGACAGCTGGCCGCTGGACGAGCTGCGTGCCAACCCGGCCGCCAAGCGCGCGCTGTGGCCGCAACTGCGCAGCCTGCGGCGGAAGCAGCGGCAATGAACGCGCAGGCCCGACCGGCCGGCCCGGTGTTGCGGCCGATGCAGGAAGACGACCTGGACGCGGTGATGGAGGTCGAGCTGCGCGCTTACCCCTTCCCGTGGACGCGTGGCATTTTCCAGGACTGCCTGCGCGCCGGTTATCCCGGGCGGATCCTCGAGGTGGAAGACGGCCTGGTCGGCTACGGCATGCTCAGCCTCGCCGCCGACGAGGCGCACGTGCTCAATGTCTGCGTGGACCCGCTGGTGCAGTCGCGCGGCCATGGCCGGCGGCTGCTGCGTGAGCTGGTGCGGGTGGCGCGCCAGCGCGGCGCGGTGCGGGTGTTCCTGGAGGTGCGCCCGTCCAATGCCCCGGCCATCGCGCTGTACCACAGCGAGGGCTTCAACGAGATCGGCCGGCGACCGCGTTACTACCCCGCCGACAACGGCCGTGAGGACGCGCTGGTGATGGCGATGGAACTGGTGGACGAGGACATCGCCCGCATGCCGCCGCTCTGAGCGGGGGGGGGCATCAGGCCAGCCGCAGCAAGGCCACGCCGATCAGGATCACCGCCGCGGCCAGCAGGCGCCGCCGGCTGATCCGCTCCTTCAGCAGCAGCGCCGACAGCGCCAACGCGAACAGGATCGAGGTTTCGCGCAGCGCGGCGATGATCGCCACCGGCGCCAGCGTCATCGCCCACAGCGCGATGCCGTAGGACGTGGTGGTGCCGATGCCGCCGACCAGGCCGCGTGCCCAGTTCCGGCGCAGGTAGTCCCCCAGCTCGGCGCGTCGCCGCGCCAGTGCCCACAGCGGCAATGGCAGCCCGGACAGCAGGAACAGCCACAGCGTGTAACTGAGCGCGTTGCCGGACAGGCGTGCGCCGCGGGCGTCGACCAGGGTGTAGGTGGCGATGACCACCGCGATGAACAGGGGCAGCTGCAGGTTGCGGCGGTTGCCGCTGCCGGCCATCAGCACGATGCCGCCGCAGACCAGGGCGATGCCGGCCCAGCCGGCAGCGGGCAGGTGCTCGTCGAAGGCCAGGCTGCCGGCCAGGGCCACCAGCAGCGGCGCGCAGCCACGCATCAGCGGGTAGGACAGGCTCATGTCCGCCACCCGGTAGGCGCGCGCGACCAGGACGTAGTAGCCGGCCTGCAGGACCGCCGATGCCGCCAGCCAGGGCCAGCTCCTCGCCGCGGGCGCGGGCAACCACGGCAGCAGCAGGGCCGCGAGCACCGCCGCCCAGCCGGTGACCAGCAGGGTGGTCAGCAGCGTGTCGCCGCCGAGCTTGACGATGGCGTTCCAGCTGGCGTGGAGCAGGGCGGCCAGCAGCACCGCGCAGAAAAGGCCCAGGGACATTGGCGGTGGCGGTCGGGTCAGGCCACAAGGCTGACCGGTGCCTGCCCGGGCGGTGGCGGGGCAACGAAAAACGGCGCCGAAGCGCCGTTTCCCGGGTGCCTTCGCGCTTCGGGTTCAGAGCGCGTAGCCGAACTGCTGCTTGAACTGGTCGTTGAACTCGGCGAAGTCGAAGCGCTGGTTCTGGGTGCCGGGGTGCTCGACCTTCAGCGCGCCCATCAGGTTGCCCATGCGGCCGATGGTGAGCCAGTCGTAGCCCTTCTCGATGCCGTAGATCAGGCCGGCGCGGAAGGCGTCGCCGCAGCCGGTCGGGTCGACCACGCGGCGCTCGTGCGCCGGCGGGATGTCGAAGCTCTTTTCCGGGGTGTGGATGATCGCCCCGCGCGGCCCCTGGGTGGTGATGTAGGCCTGGGTGCGCTCGACGATTTCCTTCTCGCTCCAGCCGGTGCGCTGCTGCAGCAGGTTGGACTCGTAGTCGTTGACCACCACGTAGTCGGCCTGTTCGATGAACTGGCGCAGCTCCGGCCCGTTGAACAGCGGCAGCGCCTGGCCCGGGTCGAAGATGAAGGGGATGCCGCATTCCAGGAACTCGGCCGCGTTCTGGATCATGCCCTCGCGGCCGTCCGGCGCGACGATGCCGAAGGTGACGCCCGGCACGTCCTTCACGTGGTTCTCGTGCGAACGCATCATCGCGCCCGGGTGGAAGGCGGTGATCTGGTTGTTGTCGTGGTCGGTGGTGATGAAGCACTGCGGGGTGAACATCTCCTCCAGCACCCGCACCTGGCTCAGGTTGATGCCCAGCCGCTCGAAATGCTCGCGGTACGGGCCGAAGTCCTGGCCCACGGTGCCCATCGGGATCGGGTCGCCGCCGAGCAGCTTCAGGTTGTAGGCGATGTTGCCGGCGCAGCCGCCCAGCTCGCGGCGCATGCGCGGGACCAGGAAGGACACGTTCAGGATGTGCACCTTGTCCGGCAGGATGTGGTTCTTGAACTGGTCCGGGAACACCATGATGGTGTCGAAGGCAAGGGAACCACAGATCAAAGCGGACATCGCGAACAGGCCTATACGGGAAAAGGAAAACGCCGCCGTGCGGCCGCAGGCGGGCCGGCGCGCAGCGCGCCAAAGCGCATAAGGTTACCGGGTGCCGCGGCGGACGGCCACAACCGAATCTGTACCGCGTCTGCCTGATGTGGTCCGGAACCCGGATTTTCCAAGGATTTTTCTTGCCCGGGCCATGGTGGGTTGATAGGCTAGCGGCCCTCATTTTCTGCCCATTTTTTCGCCAACCGGCGTGGGCACGACACCCGTCAGGATCACTTCCCAGATGTTCAAGAAGCTGCGTGGCATGTTCTCCAATGACCTGTCCATCGACCTGGGCACGGCCAACACCCTCATCTATGTGCGCGGCCAGGGCATCGTGCTGAACGAGCCGTCGGTCGTGGCCGTGCGCCAGGACCGTGCCATCGGCGGCACCCGCTCGGTGGCCGCCGTCGGCGCCGAGGCCAAGCAGATGCTCGGCCGTACCCCGGGCCACATCACCACCATCCGCCCGATGAAGGACGGCGTCATCGCCGACTTCACCTACACCGAGGCGATGCTCAAGCACTTCATCAAGAAGGTGCACAAGTCGCGCGTGCTGCGCCCGAGCCCGCGCGTGCTGGTCTGCGTGCCGGCCGGCTCGACCCAGGTCGAGCGCCGCGCCATCAAGGAGTCGGCCGAGGAGGCCGGTGCGCGTGACGTGTTCCTGATCGAGGAGCCGATGGCCGCGGCGATCGGCGCCGGCATGCCTGTGACCGAGGCGCGTGGCTCGATGGTCATCGACATCGGCGGCGGCACCACCGAAGTGGCGGTCATCTCGCTGAACGGCATCGTCTATTCGGCCTCGGTCCGCATCGGCGGCGACCGTTTCGACGAGTCCATCACCAATTACGTGCGCCGCAACCACGGCATGCTGATCGGTGAAGCCACCGCCGAGCGCATCAAGGTCGAGCTGGGCTGCGCCTACCCGCAGGCGGAAGTGATCGAGATGGAGATCTCCGGCCGCAACCTCGCCGAGGGCGTGCCGAAGATGATCAAGATCAGCTCCAACGAGGTGCTCGAGGCCCTGCACGAACCGCTGTCGGGCATCGTCTCGGCGGTCAAGCTGGCCCTGGAACAGACCCCGCCGGAACTGTGCGCCGACGTCGCCGAGCGCGGCATCGTGCTGACCGGTGGTGGCGCCCTGCTGCGCGACCTGGACCGCCTGATCTCCGAGGAGACCGGCCTGCACGTGCAGGTGGCCGATGACCCGCTGACCTGCGTGGCCCGCGGTGGCGGCCGTGCGCTGGAGCTGGTGGACATGCACGGCAACGAGTTCTTCGCGCCGGAGTGAGGCCGGGATCGGGGTGGGGAGCCGGGAATGACGATGCGTGGGTTGCTGCGATCTGCCCCGGTCCGCGTGTTCCTGCCCCCGCTGCAGATGACATCCGGTGTGCGCGCTGACGTTCGGGGGCTCCTGCGGCCCCCATTCCCTTTTTCCCTTTCCCTGCTCCCAGCGCCTGATCCGTGCCTCCTTACGCCGGCCCTCCCGTAGCCTCCCGACAGGGTGACGCCAGCAGCACATTGCGACTGCTGGCTTACCTGGCGTTGGCCATCACCCTGATCGTGCTCGACATCCAGGGCGGCTGGCTGTCGCGCCTGCGTGCGCAGGCCAGCGTGGTGGTGCAGCCGGTCTGGGCACTGGCCGGGCTGCCCGGCCGCGTCGGTGCCACGGTCAAGGACCATGCCGCCAGCCACGGCCAGCTGGTCGAGGAGAACCGCGAGTTGCGCAACCAGCTGCTGCTGGCCAATGCCCGCCTGACCCGCCTGCAGACCGCCGCGCTGGACAACGCCCAGCTGCGCGAGCTGCTCAATGCCGCCGAACGCAATGGCCTGGACGTGCAGCTGGCGCCGATCCTGGACATCGACCTGGACCCGGTGAAGCAGCGCGTGGTGCTGGACTCGGGCAGCCGCAACGGCGTGCACGTCGGCCAGGCGGTGATCGATGCCGGCGGCCTGATGGGGCAGGTGATCGCGGTCAATGCCAGCCATTCGACCGTGCTGCTGCTGACCGACCCGGACCATGCGGTGCCGGTGAACGTGGCCCGCAACGGGGTGCGGCTGATCGCCTACGGGCGCGGCGACCGCCTGGAGCTGCGCGACATCCCGCTCAGCGCGGGCGTCGAGGTGGGCGATGAGATCGTGACCTCCGGCCTGGGCGGGCGTTTCCCCGCCGGCTTCCCGGTCGGCAGGATCCTCAAGCTGCGCCCGGACGATACCCATGCCTTCCTGGTCGGTGAACTGGAGCCGGCGGCCAAGCTGGACCGTGGTCGCAACGTGCTGCTGCTGCGCTCGGTGCCGGCCATCCCGCGCCTGCCGGTGACCCAGGGCCTGGAGCTCCCGGCCGACGCGGCCGGTACCGTCACGCCGTCGGCGCATCCGGCCCCGGCCGGTGCCACGGCCGTACCGCCGGCAGGCCCGTCGCCCACCGAAGCGGCCCCGGCCACTCCGGCGGGCGCCGCCGGTGCGTCCACGGCTCCCGCCGAAGCGCCGTCGCCGCAGGCCACGCCGGAGCAGCGCCGATGAGCCGCCTGCGCAACAAGGGCTGGGTGCTGCCGGTCAGCATCGTGCTGGCGTTCCTGCTGGCACTGGTGCCGTTGCCTGACCTGCTGCTGCCACTGCGCCCGTACTGGCTGGCGCTGGTGCTGGCGTACTGGGTGATCGAGACCCCCGAGCGCGCAGGGCTGGGCTTCGCCTTCTGCATCGGCCTGCTGGCCGATGTGCTGACCGGGGGCATCCTCGGCGAGCAGGCGCTGCGGCTGGTGGTGATGGCCTTCATCCTGCAGCGTTTCCGCGCGCGGATCCGGTTCTTCCCGTTGTCGCAGCAGGCACTGTCGATCGGTGGGCTGCTGTTCAACGACCGCGTCATCGACGCGGCCATCCACCTGCTCGGTGATGCGCCGCTGCTGCCCTGGAGCTACTGGTGGGCGCCGCTGCTGGGCATGGCGCTGTGGCTGCCGCTGTATGTGCTGCTGGATGCGGTGCGGCTGGGCAAGCGCGGGCGCTGAGCATGTACAACCGGCGCCAGACCAAGAACCCGCACGCCGAGGCCGAACAGTTCCGGCGGCGCGCGGCACTGGGCTTCCTCGGCGTGCTGCTGGCGCTGGGCTTCCTGGGCGGTTGGTACTTCAAGCTGCAGGTGCTGGACCACGACATCTATGCCACGCGCTCGGAGGCCAACCGCATCAAGGCGCGTCCGGTGGTGCCGGGGCGCGGGCTGATCTACGACCGCAACGGCCGGCTGCTGGCCGAGAACGTGCCGGCCTTCCGCCTGGACGTGACCCCGGACAAGGTGCAGGACATGGAGGCCACCCTGGCCGGCCTGCGCCAGATCTTCTCGCTGGGCGATGAGGACATCGAGCGCTTCCGGCAGTCGCGCAAGGCGCGTCGCAGCTTCATGCCGGTGACGCTCAAGCTGCGCGTCAGCGACGACGAGATGGCGCGCTTCGCGGTGGACCGCTGGCGCTACCCGGGCGTGGAGCTGGAGCCTTACCTGACCCGGCGCTACCCCTACGGCGACCTGTTCGCGCACATCATCGGCTACGTCGGCCGGGTCGACGACAAGGACCTGGAGGAGCTGGGCGAGGGCAATGCCGCGCTGACCCACATCGGCAAGTCCGGCCTGGAGCGCTACTACGAGCAGCAGCTGCGCGGGAAGATCGGCTACGAGCAGGTCGAGACCAATGTGCAGGGCCGCGCCATCCGCACCGTCGGCCGGGTGCCGGCGCAGTCGGGCACCGACCTGCGGCTGTCCATCGATGCCGACCTGCAGCGGGCGATGGTGGCCGCTTTCGGCGAGCAGGAAGGCTCGGCGGTGGCGATCGACCCGCGTACCGGCGAGATCCTGGCCATGGTCAGCCTGCCGTCGTACGACCCCAATCTGTTCGTGAACGGCATCTCGCACGCCGATTTCAAGCGCCTCAACGAGAACCCGTCGCGGCCGCAGTTCAACCGGCTGGTGCTGGGCGGCGTGGCGCCGGGTTCGACGGTCAAGCCGTTCCTCGGCCTGGCCGGGCTGGACAGCGGGCTGCGCCGGCCGGAGGACAAGATCCTCTCGCGCGGCATGTTCTACCTGCCCGGCGTCAGCCGTGGCTGGGGTGACGCCAACCGTGGCGGCCATGGCTGGACCGACCTGCGCAAGTCGATCTCGCAGTCGGTCAACACCTATTACTACCAGCTCGGCATCGACATGGGCATCGAGCGCTATGACGAGTACATGGGCGGCCACTACGGCTTCGGCCAGCCCACCGGCATCGACCTGCTCGGCGAGATCGGCGGCATCCTGCCCTCACCGGCGGCCAAGGCCAAGGCGAACCGCGAGCGCTGGTACCCGGGCGATACCGTCAATGCCAGCATCGGCCAGGGCCTGTGGAAAGTGACGCCGCTGCAGCTGGCGCGCGGCGTGGGCGGCTTGGCCACCGGACAGCTGCGGCGCCCCCACCTGGTCACCGAGCAGCGCGCCGGTTTCGACCACGACTGGATGGCGATGGCGCAGCCGGCACCGCGGTCGATCAGCCCCAACCCGTCCAACCTGCAGGCCGTGCGCGAAGGCATGATGGGCACCATGCAGCCCGGTGGCAGCGGCTGGCGTGTCGCCGCCGGGGCGCAGTACCGGATGGCCGGCAAGACCGGTACCGCGCAGGTGATCAGCCGCAAGGGCACCGCCGCGCTGAACCCCAAGAGCCTGCCGATGCACCTGCGCCACCGCGCGCTGTTCGTCGGCTTCGCGCCGGCCGAGGACCCGGTCATCGCCATCGCCATCGCCGTGGAGGGCGGTGGTTACGGTGGTTCGGCGGCCGCGCCGATCGCGCGCAAGGTGTTCGATGCGTGGCTGCTGGGCGTGATGCCCGAGGGCCTGCAGCCGCTGGATGCCGAGCGCGGCACGGTCGCGGTCGGCATCGCCACCTTCGATACCGAGGACCCGACCGCACGCGCCCGTGGTGAACAGGCGGCACTGCTGTTCGATGCCATGCCGGTGATGGTGGGCGCGCCCGCGCCACCGCCACAGGCACCGTCCTCCCTCGAATCCCCCGCCGTGGCGCCATCGCGTCCGGCCGGGCCCGAGGCACGCGGCCCGGAGGCACAACGATGAGGGACTTCCTGCGCTGGGCACTGGAGATGGGCCAGCGCCTGACCCGCGGCCTGGACTGGCCGCTGCTGATCGCGCTGGCCGTGCTGATGGGCATCGGCCTGTCGGTGCTGGACAGCGCCGGCGGTGGCGGGCTGGTGATGGCGCAGGGCGTGCGCTTCGCGGTGGGCCTGGTGGCGATGTGGGCCATCTCGCGGGTTTCCATCCTGCGCATCCGCGCCTGGACGCCGCTGATCTACGCCGTCTCCATGCTGCCGTTGCTGGCGGTGTTCGTGCTGGGCACCGGCAAGTACGGCCGGCAGTGGCTGAACCTGGGGCTGTTCTACCTGCAGCCGGCCGAGTTGCTCAAGGTCAGCCTGCCGATGATGGTGGCCTGGTACCTCAATCGCATGCCGCTGCCGCCGCGCATCCCGGTGGTGCTGGTGGCGGCGGTGATCATCGGCGTGCCGACCGGGCTGGTGATGCTGCAGCCGGACTTCGGCACCGGCGTGCTGATCGCCGCCAGCGGCGCGTTCGTGCTGCTGCTGGCCGGCCTGCCGTGGTGGTGGGTGGGCATCGGCGTGGGCGGCGTGGCCGCGGCCGCGCCGGTGGCGTGGCTGTGGCTGCTGCGGCCCTACCAGAAGGACCGCATCATGATGTTCCTCGACCCGGAGAGTGACCCGCTCGGGGCCGGCTGGAACATCATCCAGTCCAAGATCGCGATCGGCTCCGGTGGCCTGACCGGCAAGGGTTGGGGGTTGGGCTCGCAGTCGCACCTGAACTTCATCCCCGAGCAGACCACCGATTTCGCCTTCTCCGTGCTCAGCGAGGAATACGGCTGGGTCGGCGTGGCGGTGGTGCTGGCCCTGTACCTGTTCGTGATCGGCCGGTGCCTGTGGATCGCGGTGGAGGCGCGCGATACCTACTCGCGGCTGCTGGCCGGCGCCACCGGCCTGGCATTCTTCGTGTACATCCTGGTCAACGGCGGCATGATCTCCGGCCTGCTGCCGGTGGTGGGCGTGCCGATGCCGCTGATCAGCTATGGCGGCACCTCGGCGGTCTCGCTGCTGGCCGGCTTCGGCCTGGTGATGGCGGTGCGTGCGCACCGGCCGGTCCACGGTGGCTGAGTTGGGTTGATTGCCCGGCTTTTGATCGAGATCAAACACAAGGCTTTACGAGTTCTTCACAATGTCAGCGTCGCTGGCAGCTGTCGCGCCGCGACATCCGGTTGGTTGTTGGCGGGTCGGCATGGGGAGATGACGACCCGGTTCCCCCACACCAATCCGGGCGTCGGTCATCTCTGCGGGATGGGGGGATGGCCGACGCCCATTTTTATGCCCGGTGGACGGGCAGGGCCGGCAAAGCGTGGCCGCATTCATCTTCCAGGGGCGCTGCAGGGTGCCATCCGTGGACGGATTTTCCCCTTCAATCTCGTTGGGATTCATGGTCTTATTGATGGAAATTCATCTTTGACCTGCTAATCTCGGCCGATGATTCGACGCGCTCTGATTTGCTGTCTCACGTTCGGTCTGGTCGCCTGCGCGACCCAGCCGCATGCTCCCACGCCGTCGCCGGTTCCGGCCGAGGCACCCGCCACGCCGGCCAAGCCAGGCACCGGCCCGGCCGAGGCGACTCCGGAAAGCAAGCAGGACTTGCCCCCGGTCGACCTGACCCCGGTGCCCTTCGAAACCGCCCGTGCCAATTTCGTCCGTGACACCGCGGCGCGTTACCGCATCGATCCGGCCTACATCGAAGCCACGCTGGCGCAGGCGCAGATCCGCGAACCGATCATCGCGGCGATGTCGCGGCCGGCCGAGCGGGTCAAGCCGTGGAACGAATACCGGCCGATGTTCATCACCCAGGCCCGCATCGACGGCGGCCGTGCCTTCCTGGCCCAGCACCGCGACGAGCTGATGCGGGTGCAGGAACGCACCGGCGTGCCGGCCGAGGTGATCGTGGCGATCATCGGCGTGGAGACCAGCTACGGCCGCAACGCCGGCAACCACCGCGTGCTCGATGCGCTGTACACGCTGGCCTTCAAGTACCCGCGCAGCGGCGACCCGGCCAAGCTCGAGCGCGAGGTGCGCCGCGAGCTGTTCTTCCGCGACGAGCTGGCCAAGCTGTTCGAGCTGGCCAAGCTGGAGCAGCTGGACATCAACGCGCTCAAGGGCAGCTATGCCGGCGCGATGGGCATGGGCCAGTTCATGCCGTCCAGCTATCTGGATTTCGCCGTGGACGGTAATGGCGATGGCCGCCGTGATCTGTTCAACAGCTACGACGATGTGTTTTCGTCCATTGCCAACTACTTCGTGAAGAAGGGCGGTTGGGTGCGCGGTGGCACCGTCGCGGTGCCGGCCATGCTCGACGCCGGCCGCGAGGAGTTCAACCCGACCGACTGGACCCCGACCTGGACCATCGATGACCTGGCCGCGCGCGGCTACCACGCGGTGACGCCGATCCGCGCGGCCAACGCCACCGCCACGCCGGTGACCCTGGAAGGCAGCAACGGCAAGCAGTACTGGCTGGGCTTCCAGAACTACTACGCGATCACCCGATACAACATCTCCAAGATGTACGCGATGGCCGTGTTCCAGCTGTCCCAGGCCATCGCCGGCAAGGAGCTCCCCCCGGCATGAACATCAGGTGGCTGGTCCCTGCGTTGATCGTGCTCGGGCTGGCCGCCTGCAGCAGCGCCCCGAAGAAGGCCGGCGGCGGCAGTGCCGCTGCCAGCGCGCATGCCGGCACGGTGGTGCATGGCCGCGGTGACGTCCGTGCCGGTTGCCCGGAAGGCTCGCCGTACGCCAAGGCGCAGGAAGACCTCTCCACGCGGGGCAATTACACCGCCGGAGGCCTGTACAAGCCGGGCGTCAGGGACAGCACGCCAAGCTACATCCCCAACGTGGACTGCATCCCCGAACCGGTGGTGACCAGCGAGCCGCGGTCGGCGGTGGGCAACCGTTCGCCCTACGTGGTGCTGGGCAAGCAGTACCAGGTGATGGACGACGTCAGCCGCTACGTCGAGCAGGGCACGGCCTCGTATTACGGCCAGAAGTTCCACGGCCGGCTGACCTCCAACCGCGAGGTGTACGACATGTACGCCTTCACCGCCGCGCACAAGACCCTGCCGCTGCCCAGCTTCGCCCGTGTCACCAACCTGGACAACGGTGAGTCGGTGGTGGTGCGGGTCAATGACCGCGGGCCCTTCCACGACGGCCGCGTGATCGACCTGAGCTACGCGGCCGCGGTGCGCCTGGGCATCACCCAGCGCGGCACCGGCCGGGTCGAGGTGCGTGGCCTGACCCCGGGCAGCGACAACGTGCTGGCCGGCAGCCGCCGTGGCCGCAGCGAACGCGCGGCCGCGCCGGTGGTGGCGACGGTCAGTGCGCCGGCCCGACCGGTGGCACCAAGCCGCATGGACCAGTTGGTGGAAAAGCTGCCGAACCCGCCTGCCGCGACCCCGCCGACGGCCCCCACCGCGGTCGCCAGTGCCGATCATTTCGACGCGTGGATGAAGGACAACGGTGTGCGCGTGGCCACCGGTCGCCCGGCTGCCACGCGCGCCGCCGGTGCCGAACCGGCCCCGGTGGCCGTACAACCGCTGCCGGCGACGGCGCCCGCACCGGCCGTGCGCGCGGCCACCACGCCGGCGGTTCCGGCCGACCCGGCCACGCGTGCGTTGGGCGCCATCCTGCTGCAGGTGGCCAGCTTTTCCAGCCGCGACAATGCTGCACGGGCGCTGAGCCAGTTGTCGGCCGCCGGTATCGTCGGCGCCTCGCTCAGCGATATCGTCAGCGGCGGGCGCACCCTGTGGCGCCTGCGCGTACCAGCCAGCGACCAGAGCAGTGCGGCGGAACTCGCCGGGCGCATTGCGGGTCTGGGCTTTGGCAGTCCGCAGATCGTCCGCGACTGACGCCGGATGTCGCACCGCAATGGCGGTGCGCCCGTCCTACAATGATCGTCCGTTTCTTTTTTCCTCGTCCCGCAGGAACCGATTTCCGATGAAATTCCGTTTTGCCGCCGCCGCGCTGGCCACGACGCTCGTCGTTGGCCTGGCATCCGCCCAGACGCCCACCCCCACGCCGACCCCAGCCCCCGCTGCCGCGGCCGCTCCGGCCCAGGTGGCGACGCCGCCGGCACCGGTCCCGACCACCGCCACCGCCTGGGTGCTGATGGATTACGCCACCGGCCAGGTGCTGGCCGGCGAGAACGTCCACATGCCGGTGCCGCCGGCCAGCATCACCAAGGTGATGACGTCCTACGTGCTCGCCGCCGAGACCAGGAACGGCAAGATCAAGCCGGACGACCAGGTGATGATGAGCGAGCGCGCCTGGCGTGAAGGCGGCGCGGGCACCGACGGCAGCTACAGCGGTTTCCCGGTCAACCAGACCGCGCGCCTGGAGGACATGGAAAAGGGCATGGCGATCCAGTCCGGCAACGATGCCGCGATCGCCCTGGCCGAACATGCCGCCGGCAGCCAGGAGGCCTTCGCCGCGCTGATGAACAGCTACGCCGCCAAGATCGGCATGAAGGACTCGCACTTCGTCAACGCGCACGGCCTCAACGCCGAAGGCCACCAGTCCAGCGCCTACGACCTGGCGCTGCTGGGCCGCGCCTTCGTGCGCGATTACCCGGAGACCTACGCGTACAACAAGATCAAGGAATTCACCGTCGGCAACATCACCCAGCCCAACCGCAATCTGCTGTTGTGGCGTGACGCGAGCGTGGACGGCATCAAGACCGGCCACACCTCGGCGGCCGGCTACTGCCTGATGAGCTCGGCCCAGCGCGGCGACCAGCGCCTGATCGCGGTGCTGATGGGCGGTGCCTCGGAGAAGCAGCGTGCCGATGACAGCCTGGCACTGCTGAACTGGGGCTTCCGTTTCTTCGAAACCCATCGCCTGTACGAGCCGGGCAAGGCCGTGACCAGCCAGCACGTCTGGAAGGGCAAGGCCGATGAGGTGCAGCTGGGCGTTGCCCAGCCGATGCTGGTGAGCGTGCCGCGCGGCCGTTACAACGACCTCAAGCCGAGCATGGACGTGCCCAAGCAGCTGGTTGCCCCGATCACCGCTGGCCAGCAGATCGGCACCGTCAAGGTGTCGCTGGATGGCAAGGTGATTGCCGAGGCACCGCTGGTGGCGGTGCAGGCGGTGGAAGAGGGTGGCTTCTTCAAGCGCCTGTGGGACGCCTTCATGATGTGGTGGAAGTCCGAGTAAGGGCGGCTACCGGCCGGAACGGCCAGGCGGCGCTGCCGCGCTCGACGATTCGTCGGACGCGGCAGCGCCGCTTTTGTTTGTGTCTCGCTGCACGCACCTGCCTGGCGCGCGGCTGCGCAGCGAGGCCGTAGGCGGGTCAGAGCGTGCGGCTGACCGTGAAGCTGCCGAACACCGGGGTTTCCTTCTGGCCTTCGAACTCGCGGGTGCGGTGGTAGCGGGCCAGCGCGAACTTCCAGCGACCGCGCATCACCGCCACGCCATAGCCGATGTCGCCGACGAACGGGCGCTTGTCCACGCGGTGGCTGGTGCGGAAGGTGTTGCCGTCCAGGGTGATGTCGCGCACAACCCAGCGGGCATCGCTGGTGAGGAACAGGTGGCTCGACCAGCCTGTCGCGCGGCCATGGCGCGTTGGCGCGGTGTTCTCGCCGGCCGGGCGCATCGGCGAGCTGCCGAAATCATCGGGCAGCTTCCAGCCGAAGCGGACTTCGCCACCGGCGTTGGCGTAGGTGGCGAGGTTGCCCAGCGCGCCGCCCCAATGGCTGATCGCGTCCCAGCCCCAGCCAGCGGTGCTGGGCTCGGCCGGCCACCGGCGCATCCGCTCATGCACCAGCTTGAACACCGGCTCGTTGTGCAGCTGGTTGTCCCAGCCCTTGAACTTCTCGTCGCCCAGCACGCTGTGCACGGCCTGCTGCACCTGCTTGCCCATGGCGGCCGGGCCGACCATGCCGACCGCCAGCTGGGTGGTGCGCAGGTGCGCGCCGCTGCGCGCGTTGTAGCCGAAGTTCACCAGCAGCGCGGCGGCATATGGACGGTCGTCGCGGATCAGGTCCGAGCGGGTGTTGTCGGTCGGCGTGAACAGGCCCTGGCCGAAGCTGAAGATCATGTTCTGCTGTTCGAACCCGCCCGGATGCAGGCGTTCCAGGTGCCGGTTGGTCCAGCGTGCCAGGCGCGGCAGGCAGGGGTCGTCGGTGTAGTCCTTCAGGTTCGGCGAGACCAGGGTGAACATCGCGCCATTGGTGTAGCCCTGGTCCTGCTGGGCGCCGCCGAACAGGTCGTTGTCGACGCGGAAGTTGATCGCCGGCGGGTGCTCGGCCAAGGCGCTCTGCGCGCATTGTTCAGCGGCCTGGGCGGTGCTGGCGAGCAGGGTGCCGGCCAGCAGCGCGGCGAGAGGAAAGCCCTTGCCGTCCCTCATGCGGCGTTCTCCATGATGTCGTTCGTAAGATTGGACCAGCTTAGCGGCGCGGGCCGGTTTGAACATCGGGCCCTGAACGGACGAATTGTTTCGGGAGCAGGGGGGGAATGGCCGGACATGCCCGTGGAGGACGCGGAGGGATTGCCGGTGGTTTCCAACAAGATGAATGGGGGTTTGCAACGTGACGTCCATCGAAATTTGCGGACGATCACACCCTGGGAGGCGCAAGTCGCGGGGTTTTCCCACAAAGCTTTGATGGAATCCCTTGATCTTCGTGCGGTAGCATCGGCGCGACCGGCCCGCGCTCGCCTGCCCGAAAGTGGGGTGGAACAGGATTTTGCCGCTAGGTCGCAAACGCCAAAGGAACGCACCTCGATAGGTGCAGGTAACGGGGAAGTAACTGATATGCGTAACGTCTTTTCGCCGCTCGTTGCAGCGGCGCTCACCGTAGGTATTGCCGCGGCTGTCACCAGCCAGCCCGCCGAAGCATCATTCAAGAACCGGGGCACCCAGGCGCAGGAACAGCGCAAGGCTGCGGTCGCCCAGATTCCGACCTGCCAGCGCCCGATCGGTTCGATGTCGGTGATCGAGCCGGAAGATGCCACCAACTGGTGGACCGGCCAGCAGCTGCCGGCGCCGAGCCGCCTGATCAAGGTGTTCGTCAACCGTTCGCGCTGCTTCACCCTGGTCGACCGTGGCGCCGGCATGGCCGCCGGCCAGTTCGAGCGTGAGCTGGCCGCCAGCGGCGAGCTGCGTGGCCGTTCCAACGTCGGCAAGGGCCAGATCAAGGCCGCCGACTACGTGATGATCCCGGACCTGATCTCGCAGAACAGCAACGCCGGTGGCAATGCCATTGGTGGCCTGCTGGGCGGCCTGATCGGCGGCCGCGCCGGCGCGATCGTCGGTGGCCTGAACTTCACCAGCAAGACCGCCGATGTGGTCCTGACCGTGACCGACGTGCGTTCCTCCGAGCAGGTGGCCATGGCCGAAGGCTCCGCACGCAAGAGCGACATGGGCTTTGGTGCCGGCGGCGGCCTGTTCGGCGGCAGCGGCCTGGGCGCGGCGGGCGTGGGCGGTTACGCCAACACCGAAATCGGCCAGGTGATCACCATGGCCTACCTGCAGGCCTACACCGACATCGTCGCTCAGCTGGGTGGCCTGCCGGAGAATGCCGCCGCTTCCAACGCGCAGCAGGCCGTGACCGTGACCCGTGCCGGTCGCCTGCTGGCCAACGCCCGCGGCACCGGTGCCCCGGTGCGCACCCTGGATCCGGGCATGATGCTGTACCCGACCGGCACCAAGGAAGGCGTGATGTGGGAAGTGGAAGATGAACTGGGCAACCGTGGCTGGGTCTCCTCGACCCTGCTGGAACTGTCCAGGTAAGCTGCCGATGCCTGCCGGAAGGGCCGCGAAAGCGGCCCTTCCCGTTTTGGAAGGCTGTAAACCGGCCATGGCCTTGGGTTTGGGGCGCCACGCCCCGATAATGTCCGCCATGGAAATCAAGTCCGACAATCCTGAACACGGCTTCCAGTTCCCCGGTACCTTCGAGTTGAGCGCCATGGGCGCGGCCAACATCGGGCTGGAGCAGGAACTGCCCAGGTTGCTGCAGAGCGCCGGGGTGGAAGTGCTCAACGAGCGCATCGCCTGGAAGCATTCGTCCAACGGCAAGTACGTCTCCGTGCGCATCGCCTTCCGGGCCGACAGCCGCGAGCAGTACGACGCGGCGCATGCCGCGCTGCGTGACCATCCGGAAGTGAAGTGGACGCTGTGACCGCCTGCGCGGTACCGGTGGCGCCCGCGCGCCAGCGGCCCGCCGTCCTGCGTGACCTCGGCCGGCAGGGCTATGCGCCGGTCTGGCATGCGATGCAGCAGTTCACCGACGGCCGCGACGACGGCACCACCGACGAGGTCTGGGTGGTCGAGCACGACCCGGTGTTCACCCTGGGGCAGGCCGGCAAGGACGAGCACGTGCTCGCCCCGGGCGACATCCCGGTGCTGCACGTGGACCGCGGTGGCCAGGTGACCTACCACGGCCCCGGCCAGATCGTGGTCTACCCGCTGCTGGACCTGCGCCGGCTCGGCATCGGCGTGCGTGACTACGTGTGCCGCATCGAGCAGGCCATCATCGACACGCTGGACGAGTGGAACATCGGCGCCGAGCGGCTGGAGGGCGCCCCGGGCGTCTACGTCGGCGGGGCCAAGATCGCCGCGCTCGGCATCCGCGTGCGGCGCGGCTGCAGCTTCCACGGGCTGGCCTTCAACGTTTCGCTGGACCTGGAACCGTTCCACCGCATCAACCCCTGCGGTTACGCCGGGATGCAGGTGACCTCGGTGCTAGACTTGGGCGGTCCCTCGGGCATCGAGGCGGTCAAGTCGGTGCTGCTGTCCCATCTGGCCCAGCAGTTCGGGCTGGCGCTGCAGCCGACGCCCGAATTGCCCGACCTGACTACGCGGCCCTGACGCCGCCGGTAACGCCATGACTGAATCCACCACGCGCTCCATTCCCCTGCAGGTCGTGCAGGCCGATACCTCGTCCGCGCCGTTGCAGGCCGGTGTCAAGCAGATCGGCGGTGACAAGATCGGCCGCTCGCCGGTGCAGTTCGCCGACGCCCCGGTGCTGCGCAAGCCGTCGTGGATCCGCGTGCGCATCCCCTCGGGCAATGCGGTGGCCAACCTGAAGGCCAAGCTGCGCGAGAACCGCCTGGTCACCGTGTGCGAGGAAGCCAGCTGCCCGAACATCCACGAATGCTTCGGCCACGGCACCGCCACCTTCATGATCCTGGGCGAGGTCTGCACCCGCCGCTGCTCGTTCTGCGACGTGGCCCACGGCCGGCCCAAGCCGCCGGATGCCAACGAACCGGCCAGCCTCGGCCAGACCGTGGCCGACATGGGCCTGAAGTACGTGGTGGTGACCAGCGTCGACCGCGACGACCTGCGCGACGGCGGTGCCCAGCACTTCGTCGACTGCATCGCCGCCATCCGTGCCAAGTCGCCGGGCACCCGCATCGAGGTGCTCACCCCGGACTTCCGTGGCAAGGGCCGCATGGAGCGCGCGCTGGAGATCCTGGCGACCAACCCGCCGGACGTGTTCAACCACAACATCGAGACCGTGCCGGACCTGTATCGCAACGTACGCCCGGGCGCGGACTACCAGTGGTCGCTGACCCTGCTGAAGAACTTCAAGGCGCAGCACCCGGACGTGCCGACCAAGTCCGGCATCATGCTCGGCCTGGGCGAGACCTTCGAGCAGGTGCAGGCCACCTTGCGCGACCTGCGCGCGCATGACGTGGAGATGGTCACCATCGGCCAGTACCTGCAGCCGACCGCGCACCACCACCCGGTGCTGCGTTACTGGACGCCGGAGGAATACAAGGCGTTCGAGGACTACGGCTACGCGCTGGGCTTCACCCACGTGGCCTCCGGCCCGATGGTGCGTTCGTCCTACCACGCCGACCAGCAGGCGGCCGGTGCCGGCGTCCACGTCTGAGCGCGGCCTGAGTGCCCCCGCGCCTGCCGCAGCGCAGGCGTGGGCAGGGCGGTCGCCGCCAGCCCGTGTCCGGGCGATTCACATTCTGCTACGGGGCTGCGGCTAGTCTGGCCGTGGACAGCGTGACAACGGCCGAAACTTTCGGCACTGTCGAAGTGTCCGAGCTGTCCGCAACCTCCCCCCAACGTCCGGTGCCCCGAGTACTTTGATGACTTACCGAGTTCCCGCCTTCCTGCTGGCCTTCGCGCTGACCGCGCCCGCCGCGATGCTGGCGCGCGCCGATTCCCCGGCCCTGCCGTCGTCCCCGACGCTCGACCAGACCACCACCTCCAAGCTGGTCTACGGGCTGCTGTCGGACAGCCGCTACGCCTACCGCCCGCGCGCGCTGGACGCGGCCACCTCGCAGGACGTGTTCAAGCGTTACCTGGAGTCGCTGGACAGCGGCAAGCAGTTCTTCACCAAGGACGACGTGGACGGCTTCGCGCCGTTGGCCGCGCGCACCGGCGATGCGATCCGCTCCGGCGAGCTGGACCCGGCGTTCCAGGTGTTCAGCGTGTACCGCCAGCGCGCCACCGAGCGCGTGGCCTATGCCCGCCGCCTGCTGCGCCAGGAGCCGGACTTCAGCGTCCAGGAACGCTTCGACTACGACCGCAAGGACGTGCCGTGGGCGACCAGCGCCGAGCTCGACGAGCTGTGGCGCAAGTCGGTCAAGAACGACTGGCTGCGGCTGAAGCTGGCCGGCAAGTCGGCCGCCGACATCCGCAAGACGCTGGACAAGCGCTACGAGACGCTGGGCAAGAGCATCAACGAGCTCAAGAACGACGACGTGTTCTCGTTCTACATGAACGCCTATACCAGCGCCGTCGACCCGCACACCGACTACTTCACCCCGCGCACGGCCCAGAACTTCAACCAGGCCATGTCGCTGTCGCTGGAGGGCATCGGTGCCCAGCTGCAGCGCCAGGACGACGTGGTGGTGATCCGCGAGGTGGTGCCCGGTGGTCCGCTGGACCTGGACGGCACGCTCAAGGCCGGTGACCGCATCGTCGGCGTGGGCCAGGGCCGTTCCGGCCCGATCGAGGACGTGATCGGCTGGCGCATCGATGACGTGGTGTCAAAGATCCGTGGTGCCAAGGACACCCAGGTGCGGCTGGAGTACATCCCGGCGGCCGAAGGCGTGGACGGCAAGCACCGCATGGTGACCATCACCCGGCAGAAGATCCGCCTGTCCGAGCAGGCTGCCAAGGGCGAGACCATGACCATCCCCGGCGCGGCCGGCGAGGCGCAGCGCCGCATCGGCATCGTCAAGCTGCCGACCTTCTACCAGGATTTCGAAGGCCGTCGCCGCAACGCGGCCGACTATGCCTCCGCGACCCGCGACGTGGCCAAGCTGCTGGCCGGCTTCAAGGCCGACAAGGTCGACGGCGTGGTGCTGGACCTGCGCAACAATGGCGGCGGCTCGCTGGACGAGGCGA
This sequence comes from Stenotrophomonas sp. LARHCG68, assembly GCF_052871705.1. NCBI lineage: Bacteria > Pseudomonadati > Pseudomonadota > Gammaproteobacteria > Lysobacterales > Lysobacteraceae > Stenotrophomonas > Stenotrophomonas sp. LARHCG68. The sequence goes on from NZ_JBIXJV010000001.1 coordinate 375,135, forward strand.
TCGAACTGACCGGCCTGTTCATCGAGCAGGGCCCGGTGGTGCAGGTGCGCGAATCCGGTGGCCGCGTCACCGTCAACAGCGACCGCAACCCGGCCGTGGCCTGGGACGGCCCGCTGGCGGTGCTGATCAACCGTGGCTCGGCGTCGGCATCGGAGATCTTCGCCGGTGCCATCCAGGACTACGGCCGTGGCCTGGTCATCGGTGAAACCACCTTCGGCAAGGGCACCGTGCAGAACGTGGTGCCGCTGGACCGCTGGCCGGCCAGCGAGAAGGAGCGCTTCGGCCAGGTAAAGCTGACCATCGCCCAGTTCTTCCGCGTCAGCGGCTCCAGCACCCAGCACAAGGGCGTGGTACCGGACCTGGCCTTCCCGGCCAGCGTGGATGCCAGCGAGTTCGGCGAGAGCACCTACGACAACGCGCTGCCGTGGACGCGCATCGCCGCGGTGCCGCACACCCAGTACGGCAATTTCGCGCCGATCCTGCCGCGCCTGGAAACCCGCCATGGCCAGCGCATCCAGAACGACCGCGAGTTCCAGTGGTGGGAAGAGGACGTCAACCAGTTCCGCACCGAGGCGGCCAAGAAGTACGTCTCGCTCAACGAGGCCGACCGCCGCGCCGAGCGTGACCGCCAGGAAACGCAGCGCAAGCAGCGCCAGGCCACCCGCAGGGAGCTGGGCCTGCCGCTGGACCCGCTGGCCGAGGACAGCAGCGACGACGGCCTGACTGGCAACGAGCGCGACATCGTCAAGGATGCCGCGCGCGAGAAGGCCGCCGAGAAGCGTCCGGACCCGCTGTTGAAGGAGTCGGCCTCGATCCTGGCCGATGCGCTCAACCTGCTGGAAAAGGACCGCCCGCTGTCGGCGCAGGTGCTGCCGCAGTCCACCGGTCCCGGCCGCTGGGCTGACTGAGCAACAACGCAACAGCGTGTTGAAAACGCCGTCAACGTCCCTGGACGTTGGCGGCGTTATGCTGTGGGCCATTCGATGATGGGTGGAGGCGTCCATGCGCACCTACGGGCTTCGTGCGCTGGCCGGGCTGATGCTGCTGGCGCTGGCTGGCTGCGGTGGCAAGGCCGTCAACAGCACGCTGCTGCGCGAGTCGTTCGATTCCGGCGACACCTATTCGCGCGACTTCGAGGTATCGCCGGCGCAGGCCTGCGAGGCGGCGCGCCGCGCGCTGCTGGGGCAGGGCTATGCGATCACCCGCGCCGATGCCGGCAGCGTGGAGGCCAACAAGAACTTCCAGCCCAAGGAGGACGTGCATGAGCAGCTGGTGCTGCGGGTGTCCTGCGCGGCGCGTGGCGACGGCCATGCACAGGTGTTCGCCAGCGCGGTGCAGGACCGCTATGCACTGAAGAAGTCACCCACCTCGGCCAGCGTGGGCGTGGGGGCGCTGGGGTCGGTGTCGCTGCCGTTCGGCAGCAACGATGACTCGCTGGTGCGGGTGGCCAGCAGCACGGTGCAGGATGCGCAGTTCTACCGGAACTTCTTCGCGCGCGTGCAGCAGTTCGCCATCGCGCTGGTGCCGCCACCGACCGACGGGGCGCCGGCCCGGTGACGTGGCGCCGGCACGCGATGGTTCGCGTCGGCGCTGCGTTGATGTGGGTGTTGGCATCCACGGCGCAAGCCACCGACGGCTGCGCGATGCGGCTGCTGCGCGAGCTGGGGTGGCAGATTGAATCGGGCCCGCAGCAGGGGGTCACGGTCAATGCCGGGCAGCCCTGCCAACGTGCCTCGTTGCAGCAGGCGCAGGCCCGGGGCGATCTGCGCGTGCAGGTGCCCGAGGGTTTCGATGCCACGCAGCGCGAGCAGATGGCCGAAGCCCTGCTGCAACAGCAGCCCAGCGTGTGCGCCTATGCGTTCCGGCTGGGCGATGCCACGCGCGCGGCGGCCCGTCGCCTGCAGGACAATCCCGGTTACCGGTTCTCGGCGCTGCAGCTGGGCTGGATCGGCTTCGGCGCGGGTGGCGCGGGTGCGCAGGGCTGGCAGCGCTTCCGCAGCTTTGGCCGTGGCTATGCGCCGAGCGGCAGCAACAGCCGGGCGCTGGAGGCCTTCTACAGCGGACGGGTGCGCTCCGAGTGCGGGGTGGGCCGGCAGGTCGCCCAGCTCGCCACCCAGCGCGAGCTGTATGGCGATGCGGCGTTCGATGCGGAGTTCAGCGCCGGGGAGTTGTCCATCGGCACCTTCCTGACCCTGCACGATACGCCGAGCATCCTGCTGGGCAGCAACGCCGGCGAGTTCTTCGCCGATGGCAAGGCGGTCCGCACCGCGGCGATGGGGCGGCAGGCGTTCATGGGCCTGCCGGGCTACATCAGCCATGTCTACGACAAGCGCTACCTGGACGACATCAACAACCAGGCCGAGAACTTCGTGATCACCGACATCAGCGAGGCCGCCGCCCAGGCGTTGGCCCGGCATGGCGGCTTCGCGCACTACGACGCGCTCAACGCGCGGATATGGGAGCTGGCGCGGCAGATGCCCGGGCATGGCCGGCGCCGCTTCGAACGCCTGCTGCACGAGCGCGATGCGACGCTGCGGGCCGCGCTGCCGGCGGAGCAGCAGGTGCTGCTGGCGCGCATCGATGCATTGATGGCCGACCCGGTGTATGGCGGCTTGATGCTGTACGTGCATCCCAAGGGCGTGCGCCCGCTGGGCTACCACATCGCCCGCCTGCTCGACCGCAACCCGCGCACCCCCTTCAGCATCGAGCTGACGCTGCACAACCTGCACACCACCCTGTACCGGCGCTGGATCGATGCGCGCCTGCGGGCGTGTGCGGACGGAATTTCCTTCAACACAACCCGAGGTGAGAAATGGAACTGGGCATGATCGGACTGGGCCGGATGGGCGCCAACATGGCGCAGCGACTGCAGGGCGGTGGCATCCGCGTCACCGGCTTCGATCCGGGCGAGCAGGCCAGGGCGCAGGTGGCCGCCAAGGGCGTGGGGGTGGTCACCTCGCTGCAGGCGCTGGTGCAGGCGCTGCCGGCACCGCGGGTGCTGTGGCTGATGGTGCCGTCCAAGGTGGTGGACGCGACGCTGGAGGCGTTGTTGCCGTTGCTGTCGGCGGGCGACGTGGTGGTCGACGGCGGCAACTCCTGGTACCGGGAATCGCAGCAGCGGGCCGGGCGTTGCGCAGCGCACCAGGTGGACTTCGTCGACTGCGGCACCAGCGGCGGGGTGTGGGGGCTGCAGGAGGGCTACTGCCTGATGATCGGTGGCGAGCAGGCGGTGGTATCGCGGTTGTCGCCGCTGTTCCAGGCGCTGGCGCCGGCCGCGGACCGTGGCTGGGCCCATGTCGGGCCGGTCGGGGCGGGCCACTTCAGCAAGATGGTCCACAACGGCATCGAGTACGGAATGATGCAGGCCTACGCCGAAGGCTTCGCGCTGATGGAGAAGAAGGCCGAGTTCGCGCTGGACCTGGCGCAGATCGCCGAGGTCTGGCGGCATGGCAGCGTGGTGCGGTCCTGGCTGCTGGACCTCAGCGCCGATGCACTGCGCCAGAACCCGGCGCTGGATGGCATCGCGCCCTACGTGGAGGATTCCGGCGAAGGGCGCTGGACGGTCAGCGAGGCCATCGACCTCGACGTGCCGGCACCGGTGATCACCCTGTCGCTGCTGGAACGGCTGCGTTCGCGCGAGGACAACTCGTTCACCGACCGCATGCTGGCGGCCATGCGCAACGAGTTCGGTGGTCACGCGATCAAGCGCAGCGACGGCTGAACCGGAGCACGGCGGGGAGGAGGGCGCGAGGCGTTCACTCCCCGCAGGTTTCATGCAATCCTTGGCCCCTGTCAGGCAAACGCCTGGATACGGCCGCGGTTTCTGCCGATTGACGGAAACTGCCGTCGATGGCGGCTGGTGTGACGCAGGGGGCGTCCACGCGTGACGAAGGAAACGGGATGGCACTGGGATTGAGCGACGAGGGGTGGAGCCGCTGGCGCCTGATGGGGCTGGCCTTGGCTGCGCTGTTGATCATCGTCGTCCCGGCGCTGACCCTGCAGCGGCTGTCCACCCAGAGCGTGGCCTCGGCCAACTGGGTGGCGCACACCCACGCGGTGGGTGCGCGGTTGTACAACCTGCAGGCCGACATCCGCGACGTCGAGTCGGCGGCGCTGACACTGTCCAAGGGCATCGACTCGCCGGCGCTGCAGCAGCGCATGGACCAGGCCGACCGGGTGACCGACAACGTGCGCGAGCTCGCCGGGCTGGTCAGCGACAGCCCCGAGCAACTGGTCCGCATCGGCAAGATGGAGTCGATGCTGGAGCGGCGCATGGCGCTGGCCAAGGAGATCGCCGTCAGCACCGATTCGCCGCGCCAGCGCGAGCTGATCGAGCAGATGACCTTCGAGTACCCGATCCGCGACATGGTGGTCGAGCTGCAGCAGCACGAAGAGGCGCTGCTGGCCGAGCGCGGCCTGCAGGCGCAGCGCCAGCAGCGGATGTCCTCGCTGGTGAGCTGGAGTGCGCTGGTGGTGCAATTGCTGTTGCTGGCACTGGTGCTGTGGCTGCTGAACCGGCAGATCGGCAGCCGTGCCGATGCCGAGCTGCGCCTGAGCAAGTCCACCGCCCGCGCCAACTCGGTGCTGCAGACCGTGCGCGAGCCCATCGTGCTGCTCGACGAGAAGCTGCGCATCGTGCTGCACAACAACGCCTTCGCTGAGTTGTACGGCGTCGATGGCCAGGACGTGAACCAGCGTCCGCTGCAGGAGATCGGCGAGGGTGCCTGGGAGGAGCCCATCGTGCGCCAGCGCCTGGCCGACGTGCTGCTGCGCGGGCGCGAGCTGTGGGACTACGAGCACCAGCAGCAGGGCGTGGACGGCCTGGCCCGCACCATGCTGATCAATGCGCGGCGCATGTCGCTGCCCGATGCCAACGACGACGTGGTGCTGATGACCATCAGCGACATCACCCTGCAGCGCGCGGTGCAGGTGCGGGTGGAGGAGCTGAACCGGCAGCTCGAAGGCAAGGTCGAGCAGATGGCCGACGTCAACCGCGAGCTGGAGGCCTTCAGCTACTCGGTCTCGCACGACCTGCGCGCGCCGCTGCGCCACGTGGCCGGGTTCTCGGACAAGCTGCGCCGGCACCTGGGCGAGGGCGCCGATGAGAAGGCGCAGCATTACCTGGACGTGATCGGCAGCTCGGCGCAGCGGATGGCGGCGTTGATCGACGACCTGCTGGTCTATTCGCGGCTGGGGCGTGGGGCCATGCGCCTGCAGCCGGTGGACATGCAGTCGCTGGTGGCCGACACCCGCGCGCTGCTGGATTCCAACCTGCGCGCCGAGGCCGGTGCCGACGGCACGCCGCGCGAGGTGGAGTGGCGCATCGGCACGCTGCCGGTGCTGGTGGCCGACGAGAACATGATGCGGCAGGTGTGGTTGAACCTGCTGGGCAACGCGATCAAGTACAGCGCCGGGCGCGAGAAGGCGGTGATCGAGGTGTCGGCGCGGCAGTTGCCCGACGGCAGCCAGCAGTTCAGCGTCACCGACAACGGCGCCGGTTTCGACATGCAGTACGCCTCCAAGCTGTTCGGGGTGTTCCAGCGCCTGCACAAGGCCTCCGAGTACGCCGGTACCGGCATCGGCCTGGCCAGCGTGCGACGGGTGCTGACCCGCCATGGCGGGCGCATCTGGGCCGAGGCACAGGTGGACAAGGGGGCCACCTTCAGCTTCATCATTCCCCCGTTCAACGACGCACACCACAAGGATCTCCCGGCATGACCACGTTGCGCACCATCCTGATCGCCGAAGACAGCGCGGCCGACGCCGAAATGGCGATCGACGCCCTGCGCGAGGCGCGCCTGGCCAACCCGATCGTGCACTGCGAGGACGGCGTGGAAGCGCTGGACTTCCTGCTGCGCCGCGGGGCCTACGCCGACCGCGAGGAAGGGCTGCCGGCGGTCCTGCTGCTGGACATCAAGATGCCGCGCATGGACGGGCTGGAGGTCCTGCAGCGCATCCGTGCCGAGGAGGAGCTCAAGCGCCTGCCGGTGGTGATCCTGTCCTCCTCGCGCGAGGAAAGCGACCTGGCACGCAGCTGGGACCTGGGCGTGAATGCCTACGTGGTCAAGCCGGTGGACATCGACCAGTTCTTCAACGCGGTCAAGACGATCGGCACGTTCTGGGCGGTCATCAACCAGGCACCGGAAGGCGAGTGAGCGTGCATGCCTAACAAGGGAGCACCACTGGGGCGGTTGCGGATCCTGCTGGTGGAGGATTCGCCCGAAGATGCCGAGCTGGTCAGTGACCAGTTGCTCGACGCCGGCCTGCAGGCCGAATTCGAGCGGGTCGACAACGAGGCCGGGCTGCGCCGCGCCCTGACCGAGTACATGCCCGACATCGTGCTCTCGGACCTGAGCATGCCCGGGTTCTCCGGCTACCAGGCGCTGCAGATACTGCGCGAGCTGCACCCGAAGGTTCCCTTCATCTTCGTCTCCGGCACCATGGGCGAGGAGACCGCGGTGGAGGCGCTGCGCAAGGGCGCCAACGACTACATCATCAAGCACCTGCCGGCACGCCTGCCGCCGGCCGTGGCGCGGGCCATCCGCGAGGCGCGCAGCGAGATCGAGCGCGCCCGGGTGGAGGACGAGCTGATGCGTTCGCAGCGCCTGGAGAGCTTGGCGCTGCTGGCCGCCGGTCTCAGCCACGACCTGCGCAACATCCTGCAGCCGCTGCTGATCGTGCCGGACCTGATCCGCGAGCGCAGCGACGATCCCAAGATCGTGCGCCTGGCCGACGTGATCGCCGAGTGCGGCCGGCGTGGCCATGAGATGGTCGAGTCGATGCTGTCCTTCGTGCGCGGTTCGCGCCAGCCCAGCGAGCGCATCGTGCTGCAGCGGTTGTTCCAGGCGGTCGGCATGCTGCTCAAGAGCAGCCTGCCGCGCAACGTGGACCTGCACCTGGAAGTCTCCGATGACCGCATGGCCATCGAGGCCAACTACACCGAGCTGCAACAGGTGCTGCTCAACCTGGCATTGAACGCCATCCAGGCGATGCCCGACGGCGGGCGCCTGAGCCTGGTCGCCGAACGCGGTGGCCAGGGCCAGGAGGAGTGCGTGCGCATCCGCGTCAGCGATGAAGGCATCGGCATGGACGAGGCGACCCAGGCGCGTCTGTTCAGCCCGTTCTTCACCACCAAGGCCAACGGTACCGGGCTGGGGCTGGTGTCATGCCGGCGCATCATCGAGAGCGTTGGCGGGCATATCCGCGTGCACAGCTGCAAGGGCGAGGGGACTTCGTTCGAACTGCTGCTGCCGATGCAGGATGCCCTGCTGGCCGAAGGCGAGGGCGAGGTGCCGGCGATCCGTGCCGGCCGCGGCGAACGCCTGCTGGTGGTCGATGACGAGGCCACCCGGCTCTCGCTGCTGGGCAATGCGCTGTCCAGCCAGGGCTACCGCATGCGCCTGGCCAGCGATGGCGCGGTCGCGATGCGGCACCTGCAGGAAGCCGGCCTGCCCGACGTGGTGCTGGTCGACAGCGGCATCCCGCTGCTGTCGGCCGGGCAGCTGCTGGCCGAGATGCAGGCGATGGGCTACCGCGGGCCGGCCATCGTGCTGGAGGACGCCAATGCCCCGGCATTCGCCGACGGCCAGGCCCCATCGGGCATCAGCGTGCACGTGCTGCCCAAGCCGCTGGAGATGCAGCGGGTGTTCCGTGCCGTGGCCGATGCGCTGGGCAGCGACTGAAAGCACTCCGGCGCGCATCTGACCGACGCCCGCTGGCCTTATCATTGTCGCCCCCACTCCTGATGCAGGGCCGTGGTCCGCCCTGACCGGTGCGGGCAGGCCCGCAGGCAAAGCCACCGATGACCACCGTGCTCCTCAGCCTGGGCAGCAACCTCAATCCACGCCATTACCTCAAGGCCGCCGTGGACGTGCTGCGCGAACGTTTCGGCACCTTGCGCGTATCGCCGGCCTACCGCACCCCCGCGGTGGGCTTCGACGGTCCGGACTTCCTCAACAACGCGGTGCTGCTGGAAACCGACATGCCGCTGCTGGCCCTGGACGAATGGCTGCACGCGGTGGAGGACGCGCACGGGCGTGACCGTTCCGGCCCGCGTTTCAGCGACCGTACCCTGGACATCGACGTGGTGTATTACGGCGACCTGGTGGTCGAGGGCCCCAAGCACCTGCGCATCCCGCGCCCGGAGCTCAAGCACGCCTTCGTGCTCAAGCCGCTGGCCGATATCGCGCCGGAATTCATCGACCCGGTGCGCGGGCTGAACCTGGCGCAGATGTGGGCCGAGCACCCGCAGTTCGGGCAGGTTTTCGATGTGGTGGCGCTGGAAGGGGAGTGAGGTCCCACGGGGAAGCGCAAACGCTTCCGTGCGGCTTTGCGCCGGCTCCGCCGGCTGTTGCCAAGGGAGGGCGGCGGGTTTGCTGCGGCCTTGATCCCTGGCTTACGTCAACGTCCGCCCGCCATCCAGGCGCAACGTCTGCCCGGTGATATAGCCGGCATCGTCCAGCAGCCAGCGCACCGCCGAGGCGATCTCGTGCGGGGTGCCGATGCGGCCCAGCGGCGTGCGCTCCATCAGTTTCTGCTTGGCCTGCTCGCTCTTGCCTTCCTCCGGCCACAGGATGGCACCCGGGGCCACGGCGTTGACCCGTACGTGCGGTGCCAGTTCCAGCGCCAGCGAGCGGGTGACCATCTCCAGCGCCGCCTTGGCGATGCTGTAGGCGGGGTAGTCGCGCAATGGCTGGGTGGCATGCAGGTCGGTCAGGTTGACGATGGCGCCGCGCTGCCGGATCAGGTGCGGGGCGGCGACCTGGGCCAGGAAGAACGGTGCGCGCGCGTTGACCGCCAGCAGCTCGTCCCATTGCGCCGGCTGCACCTGGCCGAACGGGGTGGGGAAGAAGTTGGAGGCGTTGTTGACCAGGGCATCGAGCTGGCCGAAATGGCTGACCACCTGTTCGAGCATGTCCGGCAGCGCGGCCGGGTCACGCAGGTCGGCCTCCACCGCCAGCACGCTGCCGGGCCGCTCGCTTTCCAGGTCGAAGGCCAGTGACTGCATCTCTTCGGTGGATGAATGCGCATGCAGGGCGACGCGGTAGCCGTGGGCGTGCAGGTGGTGGGCGATGGCCGCGCCGATGCGGCGCGCGCTGCCGGTGACCAGGGCCACCCGTTGGTAATCTGTCATCTGCATTTTCCTCACTCGGCTATCCTGTGCATTGTCCCTGTAAACGGCCGCACCATGCATTCCGACCTGCCCACGCCCGAACCCGAAGCGCTTGAACACAGCGAGCAGCTGGCCGCGCACCTGCGCGCGGACATCTGCGCCCAGGGTGGCGCGGTGCCGTTCTCGCGGTTCATGGAGCTGGCCCTGTATGCCCCGGGCTGGGGTTACTACAGCGCCGGTGCGAGCAAGTTCGGTGCCTCCGGTGACTTCGTCACCTCGCCGGAAATGGGGCCGTTGTTCGCCGCCACCACCGCCAACGTGATCGCCCCGGTGCTGCAGCAGCTCGGGCCGCAGGCGCGGATGCTGGAGCTGGGCGGCGGCAGCGGCGCGTTCGCCGAGATCCTGCTCAAGCGCCTGCTGGAGCTGGACGCGCTGCCGGAGCGCTACGCCATCCTGGAGCCCAGCGCGGACCTGCGCGAACGCCAGCGCGAGCGCCTGGAGAAGGCGCTGATCCCGCCGGTGTTCGCCCTGGTGGAATGGCTGGACCGCCCGTTCGACGACGACTGGGACGGTGTGCTGTTCGCCAACGAGGTGATCGACGCGTTGCCGACCCCGCGCTTCCTTGCCAGCGATGGCGAGATCTACGAGGAAACCGTGGAGCTGGATGGCGAGGGCCGCTTCGTGCGCGGTGCCAAGCCGGCCGATGCGCTGACCGCCGCGGCGGTGCGTCACCTGGAGCACTACCTGGAGCGCCCGTTCGCGCACGGCTACCGCTCGGAGGTGTTGCCGCAGCTGCCGTACTGGATCCAGGCGGTGGCCGGTGGCATGCAGCGCGGCGCGATGCTGTTCGTCGACTACGGCTACCCGCGCAGCGAGTTCTACCAGCACGACCGCGACGACGGCACGATCCGCGCCTTCTACCGCCACCGCGTGCACAACGACGTGTTCCTGTGGCCGGGCCTGCAGGACATCACCGCCTCGGTGGACTTCACCGCGCTGGCCGAGGCCGGCACCCATGCCGGCTTCGACCTGGCCGGCTACAGCAACCAGGCCAGCTTCCTGCTCGGCAACGGCATCACCGGCCTGCTCGAAGCGGCCGAGGAGCGCACCGACGACGTGGGCCGCATGCGCCTGCGCGAGGAGCTCAAGCGGCTGACCCTGCCGACCGAGATGGGCGAGCGTTTCCAGGTGATGGCCTTCAGCCGCGACGTGGACATGAGTGCCGCGTTCCTGATGGGCGACCTGACGTGGCGGCTGTAAGCCCGATCAAGCCGTTGCGGCATGCGCGGTTCTGGCTGTCGCTGTGGGGGGCGGCGGTGCTGGCGGTGATCGTGGTATGCCTGATCCCGCCGCCGCCACTGGACCTGCCGCAGAACAGCGACAAGGTCGAGCACTTCCTGGCGTATTTCCTGTTGGCCGCCAGCGCGGTGCAGGTGTTCGCCACCCGTCGCGCCTTGTGGGTGGCGGGCGTGGGGCTGGTGCTGATGGGCGTGGGCATCGAATGGGCGCAGGGCGCGCTGACCGACAACCGGATGGCCGACCCGATCGATGCGCTGGCCAATACCAGTGGCGTGGTGGCGGGCATGCTCATCGCGCTGACGCCGCTGGCGAACCTGCTGTTGCGGCTGCAGCCCCGGCGCACGTCCTGAGCGCACGCGCGTAGTTGCGGCTGCAACCGAAATTTCCTTTCAAAACAGTGCCTTTCTGCCTTTTGGCACTTACTTCGGCGAGCCCGGGACTGATACCGTCGCCAGGCCATCGGGGCCCTGTCGTGACCCCGTTGGCGCTGCTGCAAAGATGGCGCGGTGCGGGCCGCAGGGTGGAGAGGACCATGCGGACCGCACCGCGCCTTCCCGGCCACTACTTCGCCGGTTGCAGGCGAACCTGGTCGAGCACCCACATCTGCGGGCGGGTGTCGCCACTGAAGGTCATGCACAGGTCGGTGACCTGTTCCGGCCCGGCGCGCAAGGGTGCCTCCAGCTCGATGAAGCCATCGGCGCCGGACTCGCGCGGCAGCGGCACCGAAGCCAGCACGCGGCCTTCGCAGCCGGCGCGGACTTCGAACTCGCCATGCGCGGCGACCGGCTTGCGGTAGCCGCGCTTGGCCTCTTCCTCGCGCAGCAGGCCGAAGTTGTAGGGGATGCGCCCGGCGCGCACCTTGAACGCGCGGATGTCCTGCAACTGCGCGTCCTCCCACAACCAGCACGGGTTGAAGATGGTGACGTCGAAGTTGTCACGCGCGCCCTGCAGCGGATTGTCGTCTTCCAGCCGCAGCAGCAGGCGGCCGCCCTGCGGGCATTGCGCCAGGGTCTTGTCGGTGCGGGTCAGCAGCGATTCGGCATCCAGGTTCCAGCGGCTGGGTGCATCGGCCACCGGCTTGCCGTTGAAGAACGTCAGCGCCTTCAGCTCGGTGGGCACCGGCAGCGTCAGTGCGCCGGGATAGGCCGCTGACTGCGCGGTGGGCGTGCTGCCATCGGTGGTGTAGCGGATGTCGCGGTAGCTGAGCGGGTTGGACAGCTCGACCGTGACCTTGTTGCCGGCGCGGTCGTCCTGGCGCTTCATCGCCACCGACAGCGCCGTCTGCGCATAGGCGATGTCCAGCGCCTTGTAGCGCTGCAGCTGCGCCGGCAGGCGGGCGAGGAAATCGTCGTAGCTCTTGCGCTCCGGTGCCGTCCAGGCGATTTCCGACAGCGCGGCCATGCGCGGAAACACGTTGTGCTGCAGGCGCTCCCAGGTGCGGGTGTGTTCGGTCCACATGTTGGCCTGCACGCCGAGGATGTGCCTGCGCTGCTCGGCGGTCAGCTGCGCCGGCACCGGGTCGAAGGCGTAGACGCGCTGCATCGAGGTGAACTTGGGGCGCCCCGGCGGTTCGTCGGGCAGGTTGGTCTGCAGGAAGTCCAGGTACAGCGTGTTGCCCGGCGACATCACCACGTCGTGGCCATGCGTGGCGGCCTCGATGCCGCCCTCGATGCCGCGCCAGGACATCACCGTGGCCTGCGGCGGCAGGCCGCCTTCGATGATCTCGTCCCAGCCGATCAGCTTGCGGTCGCGATCCTCCAGGAAGGTTTCCAGCCGCTTGAGCATGTGCGACTGCAGGGCCTCCTCGTCCTTCAGGCCCAGCGCGCGCAGGTGCGCCTGCACCGCCGGCGAGGCCTGCCACTGGTACTTGACCGCTTCGTCGCCACCGATATGGATGTACTGGCCGGGGAACATCTCCAGCACTTCGGCCAGGATGTTCTCCAGGAACTGCAGGGTTTCCTCGCGCGGGTTGAACAGGTAGGGGTTGACGCCCCAGTTGGCCGACGGTTGGGTCGGGCCATCGACCACGCCATGCTCGGGATAGGCGGCGACCGCGGCCTGCGCGTGGCCCGGCACGTCGATCTCGGGCACCACGGTGATGTGGCGCGCGGCGGCGTAGGCGACCACGTCGCGGATCTGCGCCTGCGTGTAGTAGCCACAGTACAGGTGTGGCTTGCCATCAGGCCCGACCCCGGCCTGGCCGGCCGGCGCACGGCAGCTGCCCACTTCGGTGAGCTTCGGGTAGCGCTTGATCTCCATGCGCCAGCCCTGGTCGTCGGTCAGGTGCCAGTGGAAGGTGTTGAGCTTGTGCATCGCCATGGCATCGAGCAACTGCTTGATCTGCTCGATGCTCTGGAAGTGGCGCGCCGAGTCGAGCATGAAACCACGCCAGGCAAAGCGGGGGGCATCGGTGATGTCCACGGCCGGGACCTGGCCGTCTTGGCCATCACCACCGCTGAGCAGCTGCACCAGCGTCATCGCGCCATTGAACAACCCCGCGTCGGTGGCGGCGCGGATGCGCACGCCCTGGGCGCCAACCTGCAGGCGATAGCTGCCCTCCACGTTGCCTGCCAGCGACGCATCGTGCTCGAAGCGGATGCCGCGTACCGGCTTGCCGACGCTCGCCGGCTGCAGGTGCAGCGCGCTGGTCTTGCCCAGCAGGGCGATGAACTGTCCGGCGACGGCGCGTGCGCCTTCGCCGTCCACGCTCACCGTGGTGGTGGCATCCACGCGATAGGGAGCGGCGCCGGGCTGTACCTGCTGCGGCAGCGGGATCAGGGGAACGGCGAGCGAGGGCGGTGCGGAGGTGGCGTGGGCGGCGGTCAGGCCGGCGCCCAGCAGCAAGCCGGTGGCCAGCAGGCTGCGGACGTGCGTGCGCGTATGCAGTCGGGTCATGGGAGCTCCAGGTGGACAAGCGTTATCGCAAAAAAAAGCGGGCCTGGAAAACCCAGGCCCGCTGGAGGAGAAAAACAGCGGAAAAACGATGTTGCCAGGGAGAAATGCTTAGAAGTTGAAACGCAGCGAGGCGTTGTAGCGACGGCCGCTCAGGTAGGCACCGCGGGTGAGCTGTTCCACGCCGGAGTAGGAGTGGTATTCCTCATCGAGCAGGTTCATCGCATCCAGGCCGACCGACAGGTTGTCGGTGATCTTGAAGGCCACCGAGGCATCCAGCGAGGCGTAGTCCATGGTCCACAGCTGGCGGCCGCCACTGACCTGGGTGAAGTACTTGTCACGCCAGCCGTAGGTGACGCGCGCGCTCCAGGTGTCGTTCTCGAAGAACGGGCTGATGTTGAACTGGTTCTTGGAGTTGAACGGCAGCGGGCGATCGCCGGTGGCTTCACCATCGGAGTAGGTGTAGTTGGCGATCACGCCGAAGCCGTAGCCGAAGTTCTGCTGCCATGCCAGCGAGTAGCCCTTGATCTTCGCATCGCCGGCATTGCGCGGACGGTCCACCATGTAGGTGTCGTCCTTGTTCTGGTTCTGGTTCCAGTGCACTTCCGGGGTCGACTCGGTGAGGATGTAGTCGGCCACGTCGCGGTAGAAGATCGAACCGGCCAGGATGGCGTTGTCGGAGAAGTACCACTCGGCCGAGAAGTCCAGGTTGGTGGACTGGTACGGCTTCAGGGCCGGGTTGCCGCCGCCGCCGGTCAGCGCGGTGTCGGACAGCCACAGGTACGAGGACACGTCGGTGTAGTTCGGACGGGCGATGGTCTTGGCGGCGGAGAAACGCAGCACCAGCTTGTCGGTGGCCTCGTAGGCCAGGTTCAGGTTGGGCAGCACGTTGTTGTACTTGTTCTTCACCACGACCGGGCTGTACGAGGCGGCCAGCTTCTCGGCCGACCAGCCGGCCTGGGTGCAGCCGGCCAGGCCGGTGTTGCAGGCGAAGCTGCCCGACTCCAGGTCGGTACGCACGTAGCGCACGCCGATGTTGCCGCGCAGGCGGTCGAAGCTGAAGTCCGCCTGCAGGTAGGCGGCGCCGATGTCTTCGTTGATCGACCAGTTGTTACGGGCGAACTCCTCGGCGCTGAACTGCGACATCACCGGCATCGTCTGCCAGGGCGCCAGCCAATCACCGCTGGTGATGTAGTCGGCCAGCTTCCAGCCATCGATGGTGAAGCGGTTGCCCAGGTCGCCGTAGCCGCTGAAGCCCTTCAGGTAGTTGCCCGGCAGCTTGCGCGGGTCGAAGTCCGAAGCCTTGGCGTCGCCGTAGCCGGCCACCGAGGCCAGGCCGATGCCGCGCTGGATCTGGGTGGTTTCATGCTTGCGCTGCTTGTAGCCGAAGCGCAGCAGGTAGACCGGCGAATCGAGCTTGATGCCGAAGTCGACCTGGCCGTAGGTTTCCTTGTCGGTGGTCGGCTTCTCCACCAGGTTGCCGCCCCAGCCGGTGTTCCAGCTCGGCTGGTTCGGGTCCGCGCCCCAACCGCCGTCCATCTGGAACTGGTCCGGGTTCTGGAACGGGTTGGCGCCGGTGAAATGCACGCTGCCCGGCTTGCCCGGTGCATCGGCGATGGACCAGGTGTAGTCGGTGCGGGCCAGGAATTCGCCGAACACCTGCTTCGGGCCACCCTCGGCCTTGGTGCGGCCGATGTGGGTGGAGGCGAACCAGCGTTCGTCGTTCCAGTCCAGCTTGATGTCGTAGGTTTCCGAATCGACCTGCGCGCGACGGTTCTGCATGTCGAACACGACCAGGCCGTTCTTGTGGCTGGCGCTGGTGATCAGGCCGTCCTTGACGGTGAGGCCGCTGAGGGTCTTCAGGCTGTTCCAGGTGTTGCCCTGGTGGGTGAACATCGACTGCGCCATGTGGTCGAAGTTGGCATCGATCTTCAGTGCGTTGAACTCGATGTTCATCTGCTCGACCGGCTTGAACTGCAACGCCACCGAGTAGGTCTTGCGCTTGCGCTCCTGCTCGAAGAAGTGGGCGCTGGTGGAGTTCGGGCCGATCGCGTCGGGGTTGGCGTAGACGGTGTCGGCGCAGGCGCCGACGCAGGTGGCCGGCGAGGTCGGCTGCGAGCCGTCCGGGTTCGGTGCCACCGACCAGTCGGTGGGCAGGTTGGTGATCGAGCCGTTGGCACCCCCCACGCCGGCGATGTAATCCTTGGCCCGCACGGTGCCGTAGGACTCGATGCCGTCACGACGGATGCTCTCGTTCGAGGCCTGTGCCGACACGATGAAGCCGAAGTTCTCCGCGGCGTTCTTCCATGCGAAGGCGGCCGAGGCGCTCGGATCGGTCTTCTCGACGCGGTCGTTGCGGCCGTAGCTGACGCGGCCGGAGATGCTGACCTTTTCCGGCATGTCCAGCGGCTTGCGGGTGGAGACGATCACGGTGCCGCCGATCGAGCCTTCGTCGATGCGTGCTTCCGGCGACTTGAACACCTCCACCTTGCCGACCAGTTCCGGCGCCAGCAGCGAGTAGTTGAAGGTACGGGTCGGGAAGTCGGACATGTTCCAGTCGCCCGAGGCGATGGACTGGCCGTTGAGCAGGGTGCGGTTGAGCGCCGGGTCGGTGCCGAGGATGCTGACCTTCTCGCCCTGGCCGTAGGCGCGGTCGATGGTCACGCCGGGGATGATGGTCATCGCTTCGGCGACGTTGGTGGCCGGGAACTTGCCCACGTCCTCGGCGGTGATGACGTCGACGATGGCGTCGGCGTTGCGCTTGGTTTCCAGCGACTGCTGCAGGCTGGCACGGATGCCGGTGACGACGACGCGGTCAAGGTCGGTGGCGCTCTTGTCCGCTTCCTGCGCATGCGCGGAGAAGCTCAGACAAGTGACGATGGCTGCGGATAGTACGGACTTGCGGTACCTCATGATGTCTCTCCTCATCATTGATGGATTCCGGCGGCTCAGCCGGCAGTGGCTTGACGTGGACCGATGCAGGGGCGGGATGCGTTCGCGTGCACGGGGACTGCTGCGCTTGGTGGAGTGCAAGGCTCGAGTTCCCTGCGTTCCAGGTACCAACTGGCGGCGCCGATGACGCCCAGTTGCCCGTGCTCGACCAGCCGCACGGGAATGCGTTCCAGCGCCTTGCGCATCGGTCCCTTGTTGAGGAAGCGATCGGCGAAGGTGCTGTTGGCAAGGAAGTGGCCGATGCGCGGGGCGATGCCGCCGGCCAGGTAGATGCCGCCGTGCGGGCCGTACACCAGCGCCATGTCGCCGATGGCCGAGCCGAGCAGGCCGCAGAACAGTTCCAGCGTCTGCACGGCCAGCGGATCGCTGCCTTCGCAGGCGGCGTGGCTGATCGCGTCCGGGGTGGCATGGCGGGGCGACTGGCCGCGCAGGGCGCACAGCGCGCCGTACAGGTTGAGCAGGCCGGGGCCGGACAGGGCCTGCTCGACGGAGACATGCGGACGGCTGCGCAACAGCTGCTGCAGCACCGCGATCTCCAGCTCGGTGGTGGCGGCGAAGGCGGCCTGGCCGGCCTCGGTGGCCAGCACCAGGGAGCGGCCGCCGAAGGGAACCCGCAGCGCCGCGCCCAGGCCGGTGCCGGCGCCGACCACCAGGACTGGGCCCTCGGCCGCCTGGGCCGGGCCGCAGAGCAGGGTGGACTGGTCGTGGTCGATGTGGGCGGTGGCATGGGCCACGGCCTCGAAGTCGTTGACCAGGTGCACGGCCGGCGTGCCGAGCGCGGTACGGAGGGCGGTGGTGGACAGCGGCCACGGCAGGTTGGCCGAGATCACCGTGCCATCGGCCAGGGCATGGCCGGCACTGGCGATCACGCAGGCGGACAGCGAGGCAGGGTCGACCGGGAACTGGCGCAGGATCGCGGCCAGGTCATCGTGGTCGGCGCAACGGTACTGGCGATAGTCCTGCACCTGCAGGCGCTGGCCGCCGCTGGCCGGCCAGACCAAGCCCACGCGCACATGGGTGCCGCCGACGTCCGCGGCCAGCAAGGGCCGGGCCGTGGCGGTGGTGTGCTTGGACGCTGCTGGAAGACTGGCAACCACGAAGTTCCCCCGAAGTCCGTGCGGCCCCCTTTGGCGCTACGGCAGGTGGAGTTTCCGTGCTGTGTGACAACGATGTCAAGCTGTGTTGCAAAAAATTTTCATGTGCTTGGCATGACTTTGGTCATTCATAGGCTGATGATTTCAATGGAAATTTAGATTTCATTGCAATGGGTGTCGGCATCTTGCCGCCGGCGGGCGGGTTGAACGGGATGTCCGTGAAATTTTTTGGCAAGCCGTCCGGGGCCTGCAAAGCCACCCTCCGGCGGGGCATGCAGCCGCCCCGCGACAGGCACGAAGCGGCGCGCGGGTTGGTGCGGGTGGCCCTGCGAGGGCTGGAAACGCGGAAGGCCACCGCGAGCGGTGGCCTTCCAGGAGACGACGGCAGGGACGGTCAGCGGGCCGGTTCGAGCCGGATCCAGTCCAGCGTCCACATGTTCGGTCGCGTATCGCCGGTGAAGCGCACGCACAGGTCGCCGCGTGCGGCTGGCGCGGTGATCGGTGCCTCCAGTTCCAGGAAGCCGTCGGCACCGGGTTCGGCAGGCAGCGGCACCGAGGCCAGCGGCGTGCCTTCGCAGTTGGCCAGGATCTCCATCTCGCCGTACCTGCTGTGCGCCGGAGCGAACTTGCGTGCCGGTTCGTCGTGGGCCAGCTGGAAGTTGTACGGGATGCGGCCGGCACGCACCTTGATCCTGCTGATGCCGGCCAGGTTCACGTCTTCCCACAACCAGCACGGGTTGAAGATGTTGACGTTGAACACTTCGCGCTCGCCCTCGGCCGGACCGTCGTCTTCCAGGCGCAGCAGCAGCTTGCCGCCGTTCGGGCACAGGCCCAGCTGGGTGTCCTCGCGCACCCGCAGGGAGTCGGCGGTGAGCGCGAAGTTGCTGGCCGCGGCCAGTGGCAGGTCGTTGAAGAAGGCCGCCGCCTGCACCTGCACGGGAACCTTCAGCTGCAGCGGCTGGCTGTACAGCGGCGAGCGGCTGCTGACCGCGCTGCCATCGAGCGTGTAATGCACCGGGTAGCCCAGCGGATTGTCCAGGGTGACGGTGACGTTGCCGGTGGCAGCATCCCCCTTGTCGCGCAGGTCCACCTGGAACGGTGTCTGCGCGTAGGCGATGTCCATCGCACGGTAGCGCTGCAGCTGGCGCGGCAGGCGCTGGGTGAAGCCACGGAAGTCGCGCTTGTCCTGCGGGCTCCAGCCGGTCTCGGCCACCGCCGCCACGCGCGGGAACAGGTTGTGTTCCAGGTGGCGGTTGTTGCGGGTGTGCTCGACGAACATGTTCGCCTGCAGGCCCAGGATGTGCGAACGCTTGTCGGCGGCCAGTTCGGCGGGCACCGGTTCGAACGCGTAGGCCTTCTGCAGGGGGATCGTGGTCGGGCGGCCCGGCGGCTCGTTCGGCGATTCGGTCTGCAGGTAGTCCATGTACATGTGGGTGACCGGCGACATGATCACGTCGTGGCCTTCGCTGGCTGCCTTCAGGCCGCCCTCGGTGCCACGCCAGGACATCACCGTGGCTTCCGGCGGCAGGCCGCCCTCGAGGATCTCGTCCCAGCCGATCAGGCGGCGGTCGTGCTGCTCCAGGAATTTCTCCAGGCGCTTGATCATGTGGCTCTGCATTTCCATCTCGTCCTTCAGGCCGAGATGGCGCATGTGCGCCTGCACGCGCGGGGAAGCGATCCACTGGTCCTTGACCGCTTCGTCGCCGCCCACGTGCACGTACTTTGCCGGGAACATGTCGATCACTTCCAGCAGCACGTTCTCCAGGAACTGCATCGTGCTTTCTTCGGTGTTGAACAGGTTGGGGAACACGCCCCACTGGTTGTCGATGACCAGCTTCTGGTCGGTCACGCCCAGCTCCGGGTAGGCGACGATGGCCGCAGTGGCGTGGCCGGGGACGTCGATCTCCGGGATCACCTGGATATGCCGCTGCGCGGCGTAGGCGACGATCTCGCGGATCTGCTCCTGCGTGTAGAAACCACAGTAGGTGCGGGGCTGGCCGGTGGCCTCGTTGCGGCCGGCATCACCGAGCGGCACGCGGCAGCTGCCGGTTTCGGTGAGCTTCGGGTAGCGCTTGATCTCCATGCGCCAGCCCTGGTCGTCGGTCAGGTGCCAGTGGAAGGTATTGAGCTTGTGCTGGGCCATCGCATCGAGCAGCTTCTTGATCTCCTCCATGCTCTGGAAATGGCGGGCCGAATCGAGCATCAGGCCGCGCCAGACGAAGCGCGGCGCATCGGTGATGGTGGCCGCGGCGACCTCGCCGGGGGTCTGGTCGGTCAGCAGCTGGGCGGCGGTGACGGCGCCGTAGAACAGGCCGCGGTCATCGCTGGCACTGACGTCGATGCCGGTGTTGGAGACCTTGAGCGTGTAGGCCTCGGCCGGATTGGTGGCCGAAGGGTCCAGGCGGAAGCGGATCTGTGCCTTGTTGGCGTTCTCGGCCACGGCCAGCGTGGGCCCGCCGTTCTGCTTGAGCAGCTCTACGAACTGGGCGGCGACGCGGCGCGAGGCTTCGTCATTGCCGCCGACCCGGGCGGCATGCTTCAGCACGAAGTCCTTGCCGCCGTCGGCCTGGTAACTGGCGGGCAGGGGGATCAGCGACGGTGCGCCGGCGGCGGCGTGGGCCTGCACGGTGGTGAGGCCGAGCAGCATGCAACTGCCGAGCAGGGTTGCGCGGCGGCGCGCACGGAGGGACTTCGTCATCGGGGCGGAGCTCCTGTTGTAAGGCGGTGGTGCCGGGCCAGGCCCGGCAGGTAGTGCGGGATTGCGGGCAGTGCAGTGCCGGGTCATGCGCGGCACGACGAAAGCAGGATTGTGCAACGGCAACGCCGGGCCCTGCGCGGAAGGTGCCCAAGGGGAGCACGTTGCGTGACGCCCGCCATCGGCCGGCATGCCGGTGGAGGGGCGTGCCGCACTCCCAACGAAAAACGCCGGGCCCGGAGTGATCCAGGCCCGGCGCGTCACGCTGTCCGGCGATGTTGCGTGCCGGGATGGGTCAGAACTTGATGCGGGCGTTCAAGTAGTACTGGCGACCGTTGTTGTAGAACGCAACCGGAATGGCCGAGCTCTGGTAGTACTTGTAGGTCGGGTCGTTGAGGTTCAGCGCATCCAGGCTGAAGCTCAGCCAGTCGGTGGCCTTGTAGTTCAACGAGACCGACACGGTGCCGAACGAATCCTGGTAGTACGGATTCACCGAGGACAGGCCGATCAGGAACGAGGAACGGTAGGTGTAGCCGACGCGCGCACCGAAGGTGTCGTTCTCGAAGTAGGCACCGACGTTGTAGGTGTCCTTCGAGTTGCCGAGCAGGTTGTTGCTGCCGTCGGCCCAGGTGTGCGAGGTGCTGCCGTCGGAGTAGGTGTAGTTGGCATCGATGCCGAAGTACTCGCCGATCGGCTGCTGGTAAGCCACTTCCATGCCCTGCACCTGCGCGTTGGCGTTGGTCGGCAACGAGATCTCGTACTGCTCAAGCTGGTTGGTCAGCTCGCTGAACAGCATCTGCTTCTCGGTGCCGTAGGCCACGTAGTCCTTCATGTTCATCGAGAACACGCCGAACGACAGCAGGCCGCGCGGCATGAAGTACCACTCCACGTTCGCGTCGAAGTTGGTGGAGACCACCGGCTTCAGGTTCGGGTTGCCGGCCGAACCGGTCTTGTCCAGGTCCGAGCCGGAGGCCGAAGCACCCAGTGCCGAGTAGTCCGGCAGGGTCTGGGTCTGCGAAGCGGCGACGCGGAACACCAGGTTCTCGGCCAGGTCGAACTTGAAGTTGGCGCTGGGCAGCAGGCGACGGTGGGTGTTGCTGTATGCCAGCGCCTCCCACATGCCGAACAGGCTGCTCACGTCAGCGTTGGCGGCATTGCTGACCGCACGGTAGGAGTCGATGTCCTGGTTCACGCTGACGTAGCGCAGGCCGATGTTGCCGGCCCAGTTGTCGCCGGTGAAGTTGGCCTGGACGTAGGCGGCCAGGTTCTTCTCCTCGACCTTCCATTCCGAGCCGTAGTTGTGGCGGCCGGTCGGGCCGTCGTTGTTGGACAGCCAGGTGGAGTTGTTGGTGATGGCTTCCTTCAGCGCGCCCGGGGTGAAGTACCACAGGTTGCGCGGGAAGTTGCCGCCGATGCCGCTGGCGAAGCCGCTGGGGTAGTTGGCGGTGGCACCGTTCTGCAGGTCCGACCAGATGTCGCCCGGGCTGGCACCTTCCGGCGACATGGCTTCACGGCTGTGCTTGGCAAAGCGCAGGCCGAAGTCCAGCGAGCTCAGCACGCCGGTATCCATGTACTGGTTGAAGTCGAGCGTGGCCCACTTCTCCTTGTCCTCGGCCACGATCTGCTGGTTGCCCCAGGTGCCGAAGCTGGTCACGCCGGACGGGCTCAGGTCGCCGCCCAGGCTCCAGTCGGTCGGCGAGCTGTTGCCATGGGTGCTCCAGCTGGCGCCGCCGCCATTGGCCAGGGTGACCTCGGCGATGTACTGGCGGGCGGTCTTGCCTTCGCCCTTGGTGCTGCCGGCCTGGAACCTGGAGGTCAGGCTGTCGTTGATCTGCCAGTCCGCGTCGAAGGTCAGGTAGTTGGTCTTGGCCGACGACTCGCGGTAGATCATGTCGTAGACACCGTAGTTGGTGCCTGCCACGCCTGCGTAGGTGGCGTTGGTGAGCACGCCGTCCTTGACCACGTAACCGGCCTGCGGGGCCTGCGAGTTGGCGAAGTTGCCGCCCCACAGCATGAAGTTGCGGTTGTAGTTGTTGGCGTCGAGCTTGGAGCTGAAGCCGCTCACGCCCAGGGTCAGGTCATCGTTGGGCTTGAACTGGATCTCGACCAGGCCGCCCTTGCGCTCGCGGGTCTGCTCGAACAGCGTGGAGCCGAGCAGGCTCGGGGCCCACACATCGAGCAGGTCCGGATTGCTCTGGCCCAGGGCGTTGACCGTGCCATCGGCATTGCGGCCCATCTTGAACCAGCCACCCGGGAACTCCTGGGCTTCGCGGCGCAGCTCACGCTTCTGGCTGAAGCCCTGCACCATCACGCCGAAGGTGCCGTCTTCGTTCTTGTAGTTGAACAGGGCCGACAGCTGCGGGTCGGTCGATTCGGCCTGGTCCGAGCGCACCGCACCGATCGATGCTTCGGCGGTGAACTGCTTGGCGAACTGCAGCGGCTTGCGGGTGATGATGTTGACGGTGCCGGTGGTGCCACCGTCCATCAGCTTGGCCTGCGAGGACTTGTTCACTTCCACCGAGCTGACCAGCTCCGACGGCAGCAGCGAGTAGCTGACGCTGCGGCCGACGTTGCCGGCCTGGGACAGCACGAACCAGTCGGCCGAGCCGACGGTGTGGCCGTTGATCAGGGTCTGGGTCAGGCTCGGGCTGGTGCCGCGCAGGCTGACGCGGTCGGCTTCGTCGAAGCCGCCTTCGTCGGCGCTGGAGGAGCTGATGTTCACGCCCGGCAGGCGCTGCAGGGTGTCGGCGACGTTGTGCGCCGGCAGCTTGCCGACGTCTTCTGCGGTCACCACTTCAACGCGGGCATTGGCTTCGCGCTTGGTGTCCAGCGACTTTTCCATCGAGCCGCGGATGCCGGTGACGACCACGGTGTCCAGGTCGGTGGCGGTGGGGGCGGCTTCCTGCGCGTGGGCACTGAAAGCAAGGCAGCTGACGATCGCTGCCGAAAGCAGGGTCTTGCGATGCATGTTGTCTCTCCTCAACATCAGATTGGATGGCACCGGGGTGCCGCGTTACTGCTGGGTATTGCTGGTGGATCTGTTGCTTATGCTGCGAAGGCTCAGGTGGCCGACTTTTCCAGATACCAACTGGCCGCGCCGATCACGCCCAGTTGCCCGTGCTCTACCAGCTTCACGGGAATGCTTTGCAGCGCCTTGCCCATCGGCCCCTTGTTGAGGAAGCGTTCGACGAAGGTGCTGTTCAAGAGGAACTGACTGATCTTCGGCAGGATCCCGCCCGCCAGATAGATGCCGCCCTGCACGCCATAGAGCAGGGCCATGTCGCCGGTGGTGGAGCCGAGGATCCCGCAGAACAGTTCCAGGGTTTCCACCGCCAGCGGATCACTGCCGTCGCAGGCCGCGGCGCTGACCGCGTCCGGCGTGGCATGCGTGGGGGCGACGCCGCGCACCGCGCACAGGGCGGTGTAGAGGTTGAGCAGGCCCGGGCCGGACAGCGCGCCGTGCTCGATGGAGACGTGGCTGCGGCCACGCAGCATCTGCTGCAGCACCGCCATCTCCAGCTCGGTGCTGGCGGCCAGCGAGGCCTGGCCGGCCTCGGTGGCCAACACCACCGAGCGGTTGCCGACCGGGATCCACACCGCCGCGCCCAGGCCGGTGCCGGGGCCGACCACCAGGGTCGGGCCGCGCGGGGCCTCGGCCGGGCCGGTCAGCTGCAGCACCTGGCTGCCGTTGATGTGCGCGGCGGCATGGGCGACGGCTTCGAAGTCGTTGACCAGATGGACGGCGTCGAAGCCGAGGTCCTCGCGGATGCGGTTGGACGACAGCGGCCAGGGCAGGTTGGCGGAGATCACGGTGCCATCGGGCAGCGCGTAGCCGGCGGTGGCGATGACGCACTCGCAGACCGGCGGCTGGCTGCTGGCGAAGTCGGCCAGGATCGCGCCCAGCCCGGGGTAATCGGCGTTGCGGTACTTGCGATAGGACAACACCTCCACGGCCGGGCCCAGGCCGCTGCCGGCCTGGATCAGGCCCACGCGGACGTGGGTGCCGCCGACGTCGGCCGCGAAGAAGGGCCGGGGCGCGAGCGCAGGGCGGGTGCTCTGTAGCGGGGGGGCGACTGCAGTCACTCGGTTTCCCTATGGCATGGGAGCGCCCGTCGGGGGCGCCGTTCGGGGGCCGAGTCTGTAATCGTTCTGACAACGATGTCAACGAATAATTAAAACTTTCGATGCTGCGCCGCAGCGCGATTGCGCAAACCTCGCGGGAAAGCGATTTCCCGTCGTCCTCGGCGATGACATGCCGACGTATAGGGGTTTTGCGAGGGAAAGCCTGATCCCTCCGGCGTTCGCGCCGATTGCTCTCAAATGCAAGTATCGGCCGGGCGATCACGCGTTGTTGACAAATCCGTCAGCAGCAAACCATAAATGTGACAACGTTGTTCTCACGTCTTCCCGAGCGGCCCCGATCCGTATCCCGCATTCGCAGGAGCCTTGCCCATGTCTGCTGTTCCCGCCTATCCGCCGCGCACCAGCACGTTGTCGTCCATCGCCATCGTTGGCGTGCTGTTCTTCATCATCGGCTTCTGTACCTGGATCAACGGGCCGCTGATCACCTTCGTGCGGCTGGCCTTCGACGTCAGCGAGGTCTCGGCCTTCCTCGTGCTGATGGTGTTCTACCTGTCCTACTTCTTCCTGGCCCTGCCGGCCTCGTTCATCCTCAACCGCACCGGCATGAAGAAGGGCCTGGCGCTGAGCCTGGCGGTGATGGCGGTCGGTGCGATGGCCTTCGGCGAGTTCGCCACCCGCCGCTGGTTCGGCGGCGCGCTGGGCGGGCTGTTCGTGATCGGTGGCGGCATGGCGCTGCTGCAGACCGCGGTCAACCCCTACATCAGCATCCTCGGCCCGATCGAGGGGGCGGCCCAGCGCATCGCGCTGATGGGCATCTGCAACAAGATCGCCGGCATCCTCGCGCCGGTGGTGATCGGCTCGCTGGTGCTGCACGGCATCGGTGACCTGGAAGCCCAGGTGCAGGCGGCCGACGCGGCCACCAAGACCGAGCTGCTGAATGCCTTCGCCGCCAAGATCCACACCCCGTACATGGCCATCGCCGGCGTGCTGCTGCTGGTCGCCGTGGGCGTGCTGTTCTCGCCGCTGCCGGAAGTGAAGCCGGACCAGGCCAATGCCGCCGCCAATGATGGCAAGGCCGCCCGGCGCAGCATCTTCCAGTTCCCGCACCTGTGGCTGGGCGTTTTGTGCCTGTTCGTGTACGTCGGCGTGGAAGTGATGGCCGGCGACGCGATCGGCACCTACGGCAATGCCTTCGGCCTGCCGCTGGACCAGACCAAGCTGTTCACGTCCTACACCCTGTTCGCGATGCTGGTCGGCTACGTGGCCGGGCTGGTGCTGATCCCGCGCTTCATCTCGCAGGAGAAGTACCTGGCGGTGTCGGCGGTGCTGGGCGTGGTGTTCACCCTGGGCGCCTACTTCACCCACGGCTATGTCTCGGTGGGGTTCGTCGCCGCGCTGGGTTTCGCCAACGCCATGATGTGGCCGGCGATCTTCCCGCTGGCCATCCGCGGCCTGGGCCGCTTCACCCAGACCGGCTCGGCCCTGCTGGTGATGGGCATCGCCGGCGGCGCGATCATCCCGCAGGCCTTTGCCCTGCTCAAGCATGCGTACCCGGAACACTTCCAGCTGGTGTTCGCCGCGCTGATGGTCCCGTGCTACCTGTACATCCTGTTCTTCGGCACCCTGGGCCACAACGCGGGCAGGGCGCGTGGCGCGTGAATCAAGCATCATGGCGACCATCGAGCCAACGCGGGAACCGGTAATGCGCAGACCCACCATCAAGGACGTCGCCGAGCGGGCAAAGGTCTCCCTGAAGACCGTGTCGCGGGTGATCAACAACGAACCCTCGGTGATGCAGGCCACCCGGGCACGGGTGCTGCGGGCCGTGGCCGAGCTGGACTACGAGCCGGACCCGTCCGCACGCAACCTGCGCAGCAACACCACCTTCGTGATCGGGCTGGTCTACGACAACCCGAACCCGTACCACATCATCGGCGTGCAGAACGGCGTGCTCTCGGCCTGCCGTGAAACCGGCTTCGGCCTGCAGATCCACCCCTGCGATTCCACCTCGCCGATGCTGGCCGAGGAGCTGGCCGACTGGGTGCAGCGCTCGCGCCTGGCCGGACTGGTGCTGACCGCGCCGATGTCCGAGCGGCCGGAGCTGGTCGCCGCGTTGAACGCGCGCGGGATCAAGAACGTGCGCATCATCGCCGCCACCGAGGACCCGGGCGATGGCCCGTGCGTGTTCGTCGACGACCGCGACGCCGCCTACGAGATCACCGAGCACCTGATCCAGCTCGGCCACCAGCGCATCGGCTTCCTGTGGGGCGGTACCTCGCACCACTCCAGCGGCGAGCGCTACGCCGGCTACGAGGCCGCGTTGAAGGACTACGGCATCCCGCTGGACAAGCACCTGGTGATCCCGGGCGATTACACCTTCGACGATGGTTTCCGGGGGGCGCGCCGCCTGCTGGCGCTGCGCGAGCCGCCCACCGCCATCTTCGGCTCCAACGACGAGATCGCCGCCGGCGTGCTGGCCGCGGCCAATTCGGCCGGGCTCAACGTGCCGTACGACCTGTCCATCGCCGGCTTCGAGGACAGCCCGTTCTCGCGCCAGTCGTGGCCGGCGCTGACCACCGCCAAGCAGGCCACCGGCGACATCGCCCGGCATGCCGCGCGGCTGCTGATCAGCCAGTTGCGCACCGATGCCTATGACGACGCCCCGGTGCAACTGCACAACCAGGGCTTCGTGCCGCAGCTGGTGGTGCGCGGTTCCACCGCGCCGTTGCGGCAGCAGCCGGCGCGGCCCCCCTCATCCCCCCCCGACCTTTCCGAGTAACGATCCATGGCACTGCCGAGTGAGACGCAAACCCTGATGTTCAACGAGGCCGCGCAAAGCGCCTCGGTCATCGCCGCCCAGTTCGCGCGCAACCGCGAGGTGGTCCAAGCACTGGCCAACGACCTGCGGCAGAACCCGCCGCCGTTCGTGGTCACCTGCGCACGCGGCAGTTCCGATCACGCGGCAACCTATGGCAAGTACCTGTTCGAGACCCAGCTGGGCCTGGTGACGGCCTCGGCGTCGCCGTCGGTGGGCTCGGTCTACGAAGCGCCGCTGCAGGTGCGCGGCGCGCTGTACATCGTGATTTCGCAGTCGGGCAAGAGCCCGGACCTGCTGCGCAACGCCGAGGCCGCCAAGGCCGGCGGCGCGCGCGTGGTGGCGCTGGTCAACGTCGAGGATTCGCCGCTGGCGCAGCTGGCCGACACGGTGATCCCGCTGGGCGCCGGCGTCGAGCGCAGCGTCGCGGCGACCAAGAGCTACCTGGCCTCGCTGGCCGCGATCCTGCAGCTCGGCGCTTACTGGAAGAACGATCCGGCGCTGATCGCTTCGCTCGATGCCCTGCCGGCCGCCATGTCCCAGGCCTGGGAATGCGACTGGACCGCGCTGACCGATGGCCTGGTCGATGCCCACAACCTGTTCGTGCTGGGCCGCGGTCCGGGCCTGGCCGCCGCGCAGGAGGCCGCGCTCAAGTTCAAGGAAACCTGTGGCCTGCACGCCGAGGGCTACAGCTCGGCGGAAGTGAAGCACGGCCCGATGGCGCTGGTCGGCCGCGACTTCCCGGTGCTGGCCTTCGCCCAGCCGGATGAAACCGGCAGTGGCACCCGCGCCGTGGCCGAGGAGTTCGCCGCGCGTGGCGCGCAGGTGTGGCTGGCCGGTGAAGGCGGCAGCCTGCCGACCGTGGTCGCGCCGCACCCGCTGTGTGCGCCGCTGCTCACCATCCAGAGCTTCTACCGGGCCATCAACGCGCTGGCCCTGCGCCGTGGCCACAATCCGGATTTGCCGCCGCACCTGAACAAGGTCACGGAAACGGTCTGATGAACACCGTACTGCGCAACGGCCGGATCCTTGCCGGCGAGGACTTCCGCGACGATGTCGCGGTGGTGGTGGAGGACGGCCGCATCGTCGCGGTGCTCGCCGATGACGACGCGTCGCTGCAGGCGGCCGATGCCCAGGTCGATCTGGGCGGTGGCTGGCTGATGCCGGGCTTCATCGACGTGCAGGTCAACGGCGGCGGTGGCGCGCTGTTCAACAACCAGACTGATGTCGATGCGCTGCGCACGATGATGGCCGGCCACCGCCGGTTCGGCACCACCGGCATGCTGCCGACGCTGATCAGCGACGACGCCGAGGTGATGGCGCGCGCGGTGCAGGCCACCCATGATGCCATCGCCGCCAGGGTGCCCGGCGTGCTTGGCATCCACCTGGAAGGCCCGTACATCGCGCCGGCCCGCAAGGGCACGCACGATGCCGGCAAGTTCCGCGTGCCCGATGCCGATGAAGTGCGCATGGCCACCGCGCTGGACAACGGCGTCACCCTGATCACGCTGGCACCCGAACGCGTGCCGGTGGAAACCATCGTGCAGATGGTGGCCAACGGCGCCATCGTCGCGGCCGGCCACACCGCGGCGACCTACGAGGAAATCCGCGCCGGGCTGGATGCCGGTGTCAGCGGCTTCACGCACCTGTACAACGCGATGTCGCCGTTGCAGGGGCGTGACCCCGGCACCGTCGGTGCCGCGCTGGAGGACCCCCACAGCTGGTGTGGCGTGATCGTCGACGGCGTGCACGTGCACCCGGCCAGCCTGCGCGTGGCCTTGGCGGCCAAGCCGCGCGGCAAGGTGTTCCTGGTGACCGATGCGATGCCGATGGTCGGCTCGGACAGCCCGGCCTTCGAGCTGTACGGGGAGGTGATCACCGCCGTCGATGGCGTGGTGCGCAATGCCGCCGGCTCGCTGGCGGGCTCGGCATTGGACATGGCCACGGCCGTGCGCAACACCGTGCAGTTGCTGGGCCTGCCGCTGGCAGAAGCCTCGCGCATGGCTTCGACCTACCCGGCCCGGTTCATTGGCCTGGGCGAGCGGTACGGGCATATCGCCGCCGGCTACGCGGCGGACTTCGTGTTGCTGGATGAGGCCCTGCAGGTGCGGGCCACCTGGATTGCCGGTCAACCCGAACAGGCCTGATCGCCATGAGCAAACCCCTGCGTTATGCCTCGGTGGACGCCCTGCGTGGCCTCACCGTGGCCGCGATGCTGCTGGTCAACAACCCCGGCAGCTGGGGGCATGTGTTCGCGCCGCTGCTGCATTCGGAGTGGAACGGCTGCACGCCGACCGACCTGGTGTTCCCGTTCTTCCTGGTGATCGTCGGCGTGTCGATCGCGCTGGGCGTGGTGCCACGGGTGGAGCAGGGCGCCGACCGCGCGGCGCTGAGCCGCACGGTGCTGGTGCGCGCACTGCGCATCCTTGGCCTGGGCCTGCTGCTGCACCTGCTGGCCTGGTGGTGGCTGGACCTGGCCCACTACCGGCCGTGGGGCGTGCTGCAGCGGATCGGCATCTGTTTCGCGGTGGCGGGCATGGCCGCGATCTGGCTGCGACCGCGCGCCCAGTGGCTGTGCCTGTTCGGCCTGCTGGCGGGCTACGCGCTGTTGCTGGCCGCGGGCGGTTCATTGGCGCCCTGGCTCAACCTGCCCAGCCGCGTGGACACCGCGCTGTTCGGTTCGCTGCTGTACCAATACGACCCGGTCACCGGTCACGGCCATGATCCCGAGGGCTTGATGTCGACATTGGGCGCACTGGCATCGACGCTGATCGGCCTGCAGGCCGGTGCGTTGCTGCGTACACGCCCCTCGCGTCTGCTGCCGGGTGCGGGCGTGCTGTTGGCGCTGGGCGCGGTGTGGTCGATGTGGCTGCCGTTCAACAAGAACCTGTGGACACCCTCCTACGTGCTGTGGACCGCGGGCTGGGCGTTCGCGGCATTGTGGCTGGCGCACGTGCTGATCGATATCCGCCATTGGCCTGCGCTGGGCCGACGCTTCGGCGTCAACGCGATCACCGCCTACGCCGGCTCCTCGGCGATGGTGCTGGCGATGATGGCCACCGGTAGCTGGGGCTGGCTGTACACGCACGTATTCGAGCGCTGGATCACGCCGCTGGCCGGCGCGCAGGGCGCGTCGCTGGCGATGGCATTGGCGTTCGTCGCGTTGTGGTGGCTGCCAATGGCATGGATGGACCGGCGGAAGATCTATCTGAAGATCTGAGCGATGGCATTGCCTGGGTACTCCCGATCATTCAGGGACTACCGCGGATGATGGGATGGCGCGCGTCACAGCTTGGCGCGTCGCCGCCGCCGCTGGGCATTTTTCCCATGGGCGGCTTGCCGGACACCTGCCGGGCTCCTAGGCTTGGCCGAGGCTTGATCCAGGGAGCGGGGCAATGCGGAAGATGATCAAGGAAGCAGCGTTGGTTGCGCTGGTCGGCACGATGGTGGCGGGCGGGGCAATGGCGCAGGCCCCCACGCCTGCCGCGCAGCAACAGATGCTGGGATTGCTGGAGCGTGGCGTGTTGTATCGGGACAAGGTCGATTGGGCCAAGCTGCGCGCGGATCTGGCAGCGACCTCGGACCCCAGTCGCCAGGAGGACTTGCTGGCCGATGCGATCAGGCGTTCCTCCGCGGGGCATGGCAAGTGGATATCGGTGGAGCGGCAGGCTGCGATGAGGACGCCGCAGGGCAGTACCATTGACGCGACGAAGAGCGCGTCCGCAGCACTGCCGGCGGCAGCGGCGCAGATGCAGAACCCCCGATTGGGCCGGGTCAACGTTGGCCCCTACGCTACCGATCGCTCCCTTCCACGGGCCGACCGGTTCGCCCGTGATCGCCAATGGGCGCAGGGCCTGCAGGCGGAGATCCGCTCGCAGGACGATGGCAGCCGTTGTGGCTGGATCGTCGATCTGCGCGGTAACACGGGCGGCAACATGTGGCCGATGCTGCTCGGCGTTGGTCCGCTGTTGCACGGCGGCGGCGATCCCGGGCAGCAGGTTGGCACGTTTGATACCGGTGACGGCCTGCAGGCCTGGGGCTATCGAAACGATGCGGTCTGGAACGATGACCAGGTGCGTATCAGCCTGGGCGCAAGCGCCTATGTGCTCAAGCATCCGGATGCACCGGTAGCGGTGCTGCAGTCCGAGCGCACCGCCAGTTCCGGGGAAGCGATCGTGCTGGCATTCCGTGGCCGCCCGGACACTCGCAGTTTCGGGCATCCCACGGCCGGCTATTCAACCGGCAACAGTCCGGTGCAGTTGGTCGATGGCAGCCTGCTGCTGCTCACCGGCTCGGTGATGAAGGACCGCAACAGCGTGGGCGATGGCTCGCGCATCCCGCCGGATGTGGTGGCGGATGATGCCGAGACCTTGCGGTTGGCCGAGCACTGGCTCTTGCAGCAGCCGGCATGCGGGGAGACGTCGGCAGGTTCGGTGGCGGTGGAGCCGTACGGTAACGGTTCGCATTGAGTTCGTCCGTCGCGGTCCCGCAGCTTGCAGGGAGTGCCGCTGCGTCCACGATTCTTGTTCGCATTGGCGGGCACCGGTAAAGGCAGTGCCTCGGGCCGTGCGTCAGCGAGCGTTGTGGATCGCGGCGACCCGCGCCTTGTTCAATGCTTCACCGATCGCCGGGCCCTGCAGGCCTGCGGTGGCGATGTCGCGGGCGTTGATCGCCAGTGCGGCGGCGTGCAGGCGCTGCAGCGCCTGGCCCTGCGGATAGCCGCTGTCCTCGAAGCCGAGGCGGCCCCGCTTGTCGCATTCACAGGCCAGTGCGATCTGTGCGATCCGCTCGGGGCGGCGGAAGCCGTCGCAGCGCTGGATCAGCTCGAGCACGGTGGCGTCGCGCAGTTCGTCGATGCGGTGCACGTTGAGGTGCTCGCGGCACACCGCTTCGGCGAGTTGGCGATGATCGGTCGGGACCTTCAGGCGCTCGCACAGCGCCGCCAACGGCTTGAGCCCGCGTTGCTCATGCATGACGTGGCGCGGCAGCGCATCGTGTGGCGTCAGGGCCTTGCCCAGGTCATGGGTGAGCGCGGCGAAGCCGATCAGGTCGTCGCCCGGCGCCAGCCGCGCGGCCATGTCGCTGACCATTTCCTGGTGGATGCCGGTGTCCACCTCCGGGTGGAATTCGGCGCGCTGCGGCACGCCGTACAGCGCATCGAGTTCGGGCAGGATCGCCTTCAGTGCGCCGGTATCGTGCAGGCAGCGCAGGAACGCGGAGGGCCGTGGCAGGGCCAGGGTGCGGCGCAGCTCCTGCCAGATGCGCTCGGGCACCAGCGCGTCGAGTTCGCCGCTGGCGGCCATCTGCCGCATCAGTTCGGCGGTTTCCGGTGCAAGGCTGAAACCCAGCGGGGCGAAGCGGGCCATGAAGCGGGCCGCGCGCAGCACCCGCAGCGGATCTTCGATGAAGGCCGGGCCGACGTGGCGCAGCACGCGCCGCTCGATGTCGCGCACGCCACCCCAGGGGTCGACCAGCTCACCGGTGGTCTCGTCGCGGGCGATGGCGTTGATGGTGAAGTCGCGGCGTTGCAGGTCTTCTTCCAGCGTCACCGACGGGTCGGCGTCGACCACGAAGCCACGGTAGCCGCGCCCGGATTTGCGTTCGGTACGTGCCAACGCGTATTCCTCGCCGCTGTCCGGGTGCAGGAACACCGGGAAATCCTTGCCCACGGCCTTGAAGCCGCGCGCTTCCATGTCCGATTGCGTGGCACCGACCACCACCCAGTCACGGTCACCGGCCGGCTGGCCGAGCAGTGCGTCGCGGACCGCGCCGCCTACAAGATAGATCTTCATGCCGACATGATGCGGCGCAGGGCGCGTCAACGGTAGTGCCGGGCCGTGCCCGGCAGGACTCCAGGGCAACGCTTCAGCGCCGCATGGCTGCGCTTGGCCATGCGGCGTTGGTCAGGGCGTGGGGCAGGTGAATGTCTTGCGTGCCCCGTCGACCTTGCCGACCATGCGGTCGCTCAGGGTCAACGCGTTGCCGTTGAGGCGCCAGTCGTAGATGACGCTGAAGGCCAGGACGCGCGCCACGTACTCGCGGGTTTCCTTGTAGCTGATCGTCTCGATCCAGAAATCCGGGTCGTAGTTGGGGCGCTGGGTCTGCCAACGCGCGGTCGGGGTGGGGCCGGCGTTGTAGGCGGCGATGGTGACGTACGGCTGGCCGCCGTACTTGTCCATCAACTGGCGCAGATAGGCGGTGCCCAGGGTGATGTTGGTGTCCGAGTCGTACAGGCTGGCCGCACCGCCGTAGCCGCTCAGGCCAATGCTCTTGGCGACGCTGGCACCGGTGGCCGGCAGCACCTGCATCAGGCCCATGGCATTGGCCGGCGAGCGGGCCTTCGGGTTGAAGATGCTCTCGGCACGGATCTCGGCGGCCACCCAGGCCGGGTCCAGCGCATTGCGACTGGCTTCGCGGCGGATGGTGTCGTCGTGGTGCAGCGGGAAGCGCAGCGTGTACAGGCGCTGTTCCTGCGCGCCCTTGAGCGCGAACACGGCGCGGTCGAACCAGCCGTTGGTGCTGGCCACTTCCACGGCCAGGCGGCGCTGGGTGTCATCGAAGCGGGTCAGCGCGTCGGCCCACTCGCGCGCGGCCCAGGTTGGGCGTTCGATCTTGAACAGTTCGATCGCACGGACCAGTGCCGGGTCCCGTGCCACCGTTGCCTTGGCCTGGGCGCTGTCGCCGGGGTTCCACGGGCACAGCGCATAGGGTTGCTTGAGCTTGTCGGCGGCCAGGAAGCCGTGGAACGTCGGTTCGGTGGCGGCGGCACGGTACAGCGCGGTGGCTTCGCCGGGACGGCCGGTCTTCTCCAGCAGCCGGCCCTCGAACCAGCGCCAGCGCGAATCATTGCGCTGCGTCGCCGGCATCCTGCGGATGGCTGCCAATGCCGCCGGCCAGTCGCCGCGGGCCATGGCTTCGCGGGTGCGCCATTCGTGCAGGCGTTCGTCGTAGGCCGATTCGGGCACCGCAGCCAGCCGGCGTGCCGAATCCGGCAGGTAGGAGGCCACCGTCCACAGTGCGATCTCATACAGCACCTGGCCCTGCTGTTCGGCGCTCAATCCCAGCGCCTGCGCGTACTGTGGCAACTGCTGCTCGGCGGCGCCGGGGTCGGCCTTGGCCAGCCGCTGCAGGCCGTCGGTGGCGATGCGGCGGCTGCGCTCGTTCTTCGGCCAGTTCAGTGCACGGGCGTCGGGCTTGTCGACGAAGGCGGCGTAGTCATTGGCCTGGGCCAATTCGGTGGCCGGCAGACCACGTGCGGCGGCGCGCATCACCGCCGGTTGCTGGGCATCGGCGGCCGCATCGATGCGTTCCCAACGCAGCGCCGGTGACAGGCCGCCGCGGCTGGCGAGCACCGCGAACACCGGGTCGCAGGCATCGGGCAGCGACTTGCCGCTGCTGCGCCACAACGCCTGCGCATCGCTGGTCCATTGTGCGTCGGTCTTGCCGGTGGCCTGGCGGGCGTTGAGTTCGGCGCATCGCAGGCCGGCATCGTTGCCGGGTTTCCAGTTGGCCAGCAGGGTCGGCCAATCCTGGCGGCGCGCCAGCGCCGGCAGCCAGGCGGCACGGAAGGTCTCGGCCACCGCCTGGCCCTGGTAGCGCTTGAGGAAGTCCTGCGCCTGCGGCGTGCCCAAGGTGTCGATGTTGCGACGCAGGGCGCTGTACTCCAGCCAGCCGTACAGCGGGTGATTGCGCAGGCTGGCGGCGGCATTGGCATCGAACTGGCCGCGTTCGGCGTTGTCGATGGCGCTGCGCATCGTCGCGCGCTGGGCATCAAGGTTCTGTGCGCAGGCGGCAAAGCCGGTCAGCAGGGAAAGGGCGGCCAGTGGCGTCAGGAAAAAATGCTTCATGGCCGAAGGATACCGACCGCGGCGTCAACGACCGAGCGACATTCCAACTGGTGGATGAATGGAACCGGCCTCCTCACGCCAACGCGGGCTGAACGGGCATGCCAACCGCGATGGCATTGCTCCGGCAGCGGCGTAGCGTTGGATCCGAGGCAACCGGCCTCGCCCCGGGGAACTGGACATGGCATTCAGTGCGGCAGGCAATTCCGGACGTCCGTTGGCCGACATCAACGTCACCCCGCTGGTGGACGTGATGCTGGTGTTGTTGATCATTTTCATCGTCACCGCGCCGATGGTGGCCGTTCCCATCCCGGTCGACCTGCCGCAGCGCAGCGAGCGGTGGGTCCCGCGTCCGGATCCACCGCCGCCGATCGAGCTGCGCGTGGATGCCGGCAACCAGTTGTTCTGGAACGGGCAGCCGATCGGCCGCGCCACGCTGCAGGCGCAACTGCAGGAACAGGCGCAGGCGCATGCCGGCAACCTGCCGGAGCTGCGGATCGA
Organism: Stenotrophomonas sp. LARHCG68; assembly: GCF_052871705.1. Taxonomy (NCBI): domain Bacteria; kingdom Pseudomonadati; phylum Pseudomonadota; class Gammaproteobacteria; order Lysobacterales; family Lysobacteraceae; genus Stenotrophomonas; species Stenotrophomonas sp. LARHCG68. Next base: position 410,422 of record NZ_JBIXJV010000001.1, read on the forward strand.
CGCTTCGCCCGACGCGCAGTACGAGGTGATGGCGCAGGTGCTGGCCGATGCCAGCAACGCGCACATGCAGCGGATCAGCTTCGTGCGCTGAGCAGGAGGGGGGCGCACGCTGACAGGCCCGCCGAAGCCGGCGGGAACCGCCATGAAATGACGAAGGCCGGCAATGCCGGCCTTCGTTTCGTTCGTTTCGTTGCCGCGTTGCCTGGCCTCAGCGCAGGCTCTCGCCCGGGACCTGGACTTCCATTTCCACCGCCAGGTGGTCCGAGTGCGCCGCAGCGACCGCGCGGGTGTCGACCATCTTCAGGTTGTCGGTGAGCAGGATGTGGTCGATGGCGCGGTCCGGCCCCCAGCTCGGGAAGGTCAGCACGTTGCAGCTGGGCGGCTGCAAGCGGGTCTTGTGGTACAGCACGCGCATCTCGGGCCGGTCGGCCATGCAGTTGAAATCGCCCATCAGCACGGCATTGGGCAGGTCGGACAGCAGGTCGGAGATGAAGTCCAGCTGCGACAGGCGCGAGGCCATGCCCAGCGACAGGTGCGCCACCGCCACGGTCAGGCCCTGGTCGCCATCGCCGAAGCGGGCGACCAGCACGCCGCGCCCGCCGAGGCGGCCGGGCAGGGCATGGTCCTGCACTTCGACCGGCTCCAGCCGGCTGAGCAGTCCATTGGCGCTGGAAGCGACGCCGCCCATGCGCCGGTTCGGCTGGTGGCTCCAGTAATTGAAGCCGGCCCGCTCGGCCAGGTAATGGGTCTGGTTGGTGAAGCCCGAGCGCAGGCTGCCGGGGTCGGCTTCCTGCAGGCCCACGATGTCGCGGCCACTGGCCAGCTTGGCGATGGCGTCCAGGCTGGAGCGCTTCTGTCCGGCGGGCAGGGCGTGGGACCAACTGCGGGTGACGTAGTCGCTGTAGCGGCGGGTACTGGAGCCGGCCTGGATGTTGGCCGTCAGCAACCGCAATGTCTGGGTCTGGGATTTCACGACGTGCAAAACCAAGGGCCCCGTTTCCGAGGCCCTGGTGTCCTTACTGGGCGTTGGCGGCGCGTTCGCGCGCGATCAGGTGGTCGGCGATGCGGAGCATGTCTTCATAGCTCTTGCCCTTGACCAGGTACTTGCCGTTGACGATCAGCGACGGGGTGCCGCTGATCTTGCTGCGCTGGGCGAACTGCTTGGCACGGTTGACCTTGGCGGCCACCGAGAAGCTGGCCATGGTGTCGGTGAAGGTCTTCGGCTGCACGCCGTACTTGGCGTAGAAGTTGGCGATGTCTTCCGGGGTGTCCATGCCGCGCTCGCCCTTCAGGGTCTGCTCGATGTGGATGGCCGAGTACAGCGCGTCATGGGTCTTTTCCTGCACGCCCAGGGTTTCGGCGGCATAGAAGGCGCGGGCGTAGTTGTCCCACATGCTGCCGAAGGCGGCCGGGACATAGACGAAGTTCACGTCAGCCGGCAGGCCGGCCTTCCAGGAGTTCACCAGCGGTTGGAAGCGGGCGCAGGCCGGGCAGACGTAGCCGAAGATCTCGGTCACCTCGACCTTGCCGGTGGCCGGCTGGAACGGCTGGCCGCCTTCGATGGCGACGTAGTCGGTGCCTGCCACCGGTTCGGGGCCGACCGGACGCGCCGGTGCCGGCACCGGGGTGTTGGCGGCAGCGTCGGCCGGGGCGGCCTCGCTGGCCGGAGCGGCTTCGGTGGCGGCCGGGGCCGCTTCCGGGGTGGTCTGGGCTGCCGGAGTGGTGGCCGGGGCGGTGGTGTCGGCGGTGCCGTCCTGGGCCTTGCAGGCAACCATCAACGGAAGCAGGGCCGTCAGGGCCAGGGCGAAGCGGATCTTCATCGGGTGGGATCTCCAGCGGGATTCTTGGATGCATTCAGGCCGCAGTGTCGCGGCCGGCGCTCGCATGATGCCATTATCGACAGGCTTGGCTGAACCGGCAGATCGGCCCAGCCATGGATCGCAATGTCTCAGCGGGCCCTGCCGCCGCCGGCGCGTTCGCGGGCGATCAGGGCGCTGGCGATGCGCAGCTGGTCATCGAAGGTCGCGCCCCGCACCAGGTACTTGCCGTTGACGATCAGCGCCGGGGTGCCCGGGACGCGTACGCGCTGGGCGAAGGTCCGGGCATTGCGGACCTTCTGCTCGACCGCCTCGCTGCGCAGGGCCTCGATGAAGCGGTCCGGCTGCACGCCGTAGCTGGCGTAGAAGTTGGCCAGTTCGCTGGGCGAGACATTCTGGACCGGCAGGCTGCGCTGCTCATGCAGGGCCTTGAACACGTCGGCATGGCTGCGCTTGAGCACGCCCACCTGCTCGGCGGCGTAGAAGGCGCGGGCGTAGGCATCCCAATAGCCGCCGAACGCGCCCGGTACCGGGGTGAAGCGCACGTCGGCCGGCAGCTTGGCGGCCCAGGCTTCCAGCTGCGGCTCGAAGTGGGCGCAATGCGGGCAGGTGTAGCCGAACACTTCGACCACCTCGATCTTGCCGGCCAGCGGCGCGAACGGGCCGGGCTGCTCGATCAGCTCGTAGTCCTGGCCCTCGACCGGGGTGGCATTGCTGGCCGCGCAGGCGGCCAGGGGGAGCAGGGCACACAACAGCAGGATCAGGCGGGGGAACAACGTCATGGGGGAGTCTCCAGTGGAAAAAGCGACGCCGACCTTGCGGCCGGCGTGTCTGCGTATCGTGCAGTTGCCGGGTCGCCGGAGCGACCGGCAGGGTCAGGGTTGCGAGGCGGCGGCAACCACCTTGGCGTCCGAAGCCCGATCATGCAGGCCCTGGATGTAGCTGGCCAGCGCCTGGATCTCCTGCTCGGTGAGCGCATGGCTGACCTGCTGCATGATCCTGAACTGGGCCGCGTCGGTTTCCTGGGTCTGGCCGGACTGGTAGCGCTGCAGGCGCTGGGCCACGTAGCCGGCGTGCTGGCCGCCGATATGCGGGTAGGCCGGGCCGGGATTGCCGGCACCGGTGGGGCCGTGGCAGGCCATGCAGGCCGGGATGTTGCGGCTGGCGTCGCCGCCGCGGTAGAGCTTCTGGCCGATCTCGAAGAACTTCATGCCGGCATACGGGCCCTCGGCGACGGCGGCATCGTCGGCCACGCCGGCACCGGGCTTCTGGGTGGCGAAGAACGCGCCGATGTCACGCATGTCCTGCGGGGTCAGGCCCTGCACGAAGGGCAGCATCGCCGCGACCGCGCCTTCGTTGCGCTGGCCGTTGGCGATCAGGGCCATTTCCTTGGCGATGTAGCGCTCGCTCTGGCCGGCCAGGCGGGGGTAGATCTCCACCGCGGAGTTGCCGTCGGCGCCATGGCAGGCGGCGCAGGTGGAGGCCTTGGCTTCGCCGGCCTTGGCGTCGCCGGGCTTGGTCTTGCTGAAATCGACCTCCAGCGAGGCGGTCTGCACCGGCGCGTTGTCCGGGACCGGGACGACCGAACTCTGGGCAAAGGCAACAGCGGCAATGACGGGAACGACTAACGCGGTAACGGCAAGAACACGAGCATGGCGCATGCGGAAGCTCCGTGTGGACCGGCCGGGCGGGGCTGTGCGCCGGCATCGGTCGGATTATCAACGCCGTTTTGCGGCAGGGTCAACGAAGCAGTGCAGCAAAAATGCCGGGGCAGGGCGGTGCTGCAGGGCAGCGTGAACCACGCGCGGCACCGCAACATGCGATCCTATGCGCATGTCACAGCTCATCGAACGCGCCCGTTACCTGCTCTCGGCCCACAATGCCCGGCAATTGCCGGACGACGAAGGGGCCGAAGTGGCTTTCGCCGGCCGCTCCAACGCCGGCAAGTCCAGCGCCCTCAACGCCCTGACCCGCCAGAACGCCCTGGCCCGCGTCTCCAAGACACCGGGCCGCACCCAGCAGCTGGTGTTCTTCCAGATCACGCCCGAGGCGCATCTGGTCGACCTGCCCGGCTACGGCTACGCCAAGGTGCCGCTGGAGCTGCAGGCGCACTGGCAGGCTTTCATCGACAAGTACTTCCGCACCCGCAATGCCCTGAAGGGGCTGGTGGTGGTGATGGACATCCGTCACCCGCTGAAGGAATACGACCTGCAGATGCTGGGTTACGCGGTGCAGCGCGGCTTGCCCGCGCACGCGCTGCTGACCAAGGCCGACAAGCTCGGCCGTGGCCAGCAGGGCCAGACACTGCAGAAGGTGCGCAAGGAGCTGCACGCCAAGTTCGGCGATACGGTCAGCGTGCAGGTGTTCTCCGGTGAGTCGAAGCAGGGCGTGGAAGAGGCCCGCACGATCATCGGTGGTTGGCTGGGGTTGAACCCGCCGGCCGAGGAAGCGCCGGTCCCGCAGGGCTGAGCCCTGCCCGGCACGTAGGCCATCGGCAGGGCCGCCGCCGCGCGGCCCGGTGCTGCCGGGTGGTGGTTTCCGCCAAGGCGCCCCTCCCCGGCCCTCCCCTTCGCTGCGCGAAAGGGAGGTGGCCGGTCATGTTCCTTCGCTGTGCGAAAGGAAGGGAGCCGGTCATGCCCTTCGTCGTGCGGAAGGTAACGGGCCGGTCATGGCCCTCGCCGTACGGAAGCGAGGGGGCAGGGACGTTCTGTCATGGCGTCAGCGGCGAGAACTCGGCCGGTACCCAGGCGTAGGCCTCGCCTTCACGGCGGACGTGGCCCAGGCCCGGGAAAGGCAGGTGCGCACCGGCGACCCACCATCCCTTGTCGGCGGCCTCGGCCAGCATGCGACGGCGGCTGGCGATGGCCGCTTCGGGATTGCTGTCCGCCTCGAAGGACACGTCGGGGCGGGCGAACTGCACGGCATGGAAATGCACCAGATCGCCCCACACCAGCAGTTGCTGGCCGTTGCCTGCGTCCACGTTGTAGGAGGTGTGGCCGGGCGTATGACCGTGGCTGTCCAGTGCGCTGATACCGGCGGGCAGAGTATCGGCCGGTACGAAGCGATGCAGGCGGCCGCTGGCCGCGTACGGGGCGACGGCCTTGCGGGCGAGCGGGAACGCGGCCTGCACGCGCTTCGGTGCGGCGGTCTCGCTGGCTGGGTCCAGCCAGTAGTCGGCATCGGCGCGTGACAGCCAGACCGTGGCGGTCGGATAGGCCGGTTTGCCGTCGGCGTCGAGCAGCCCGCACATATGGTCCGGGTGCGCGTGGGTCAGCAGTACCTCATCGACTTCGGCCGGGTCGTAACCGGCGGCGCGCAGATTGCCCAGTACCTGGCCCAGCCCCGGGCCGAAGCATTGGGCGGTGCCGGTGTCGATCAGCGTGAGGTGATTGCCGTTCTGGATCAGGAAGGCATTGACCGCCGTCTGCAGGCCCTGATCATTCTCCGGGACGTAGCGGTGGTCCAGCAGTCGGGTGACGGTCGCGGTGTCCACGCCGGCCATTTCCTGTCGGCCCAGCGCCACGATGCCGTCGAACAGCGCGGTGATCCGCAGCGAGCCGATTGTTTGGTGATAGACGCCCGGGACCTGTCGGTCGGGGGTGTGCGTGGTGCCGGCCTGGGCGCTGCCGGCGCAGGTGGCGGCCAATAACAGGAGAGCTGTCAGTGAGCGCTTTGAACGTGGGGACATGCAGGTTTCATCCGTTTGCGGCGGCGCCGCGGTGTCTGCATGGTGCGTCGGTTGCGGCGAGCGTTCCGCTCAGAATGGTGCGCGAACCGCTCGTGGTGCTCAGTCGTTGCCGATGTCTGCCGGTTCCATGCCGTAGCGGTCGACGAAGCGCTTGTTGAAGCTGGCCAGTGAGCTGTAGCCGGAGCGTGCGGCCACCGTCTTGAGCGGCAGCCGGGTGGTGTAAAGCAGCTGCATGGCATGGGCCAGACGGGCATCGACGACCAGCTCGCGCAGTCCGAATTTTTCCATTGCCAGACGTCGCCGCAGGGTGGCGCCGCTGATGCCGAGATGCTGTTCAAAATCGCGCGACTGCCAGTCGCGTTCCGGTTGTGCGGCGACCAGATCGCGGATGCGTTCGCCCAGGCCGGGTTCGGGGGGGATCAGCAGGCCGCCCAGACCGCGCCGGCACAGGGTCAGGGTGAAGGTGGCCAGCGCCGAGCGGGCCTCGCTGTAACGGGCTTCGCGCAATGCCTGCCGCCATTGCAGCAGGATCGGGGCGTGTTCGTGCAGCGGCTGTACGGCCAGCGCCTGCCCGGGTTCGGGCAGCGGTTCGTTCCACAACATCCGCGCGGCGCTGAGTACATCGGGACAGAACGGCACGATGGCGCTCACATACCTGCCGGTGTCGGGGTCGGGACTGTTGACCACGTCGAAGCGGCAGCGGCGGGTGACCACGAACAGATCCCCCGGCCCCAGATCCAGCGACTGCTGGGTGGTACGGACCTGCTTGCGCCCCTGCAGCAGGATGGCGAACTGCGGCTGTGGAATCTCCACCGAGCTGGCACCGTGTTCGCGTCGGGCGGTGATGCAGGCGTAGCCATTGGCGAACTGGCAGTCGGCCAACGAGGCAAACTGGGCCAGCACCTGGGTGGCATGGTCGGCGGGCAGGTTCATGGCTTAGACCGCAGTATTGAACAACTGACCGATGCCGGCGGCTGCGGACATAGCCAACGCACCCCAGAACATCACCCGCAAGGCACCGCGCAGCACGGGTGCGCCGCCGGCCTGCGCGGCCAGTGCGCCGGTGATGCTCAACCCGACCAGGGTAGCCGCGGTGGTGATCGGTGCCACGTGCGCATGCGGGGCCAACACCGTGGTCAGCACCGGCAGGGCCGCGCCGGCGATGAAGGCGCCGGCCGAAGCCAACGCGGCCTGCAGCGGGCGGGCGCGCAGTTCCTCGGTGATGCCCAGTTCGTCGCGGGCATGCGCGGCCAGCGCGTCGTGCGCGGTGAGCTGCTCGGCGACCTGCTGGGCCAGTTCCGGCGACAGGCCGCGCTGGCGGTAGATCATCGCCAGCTCCTGCAGTTCGCTGTGCGGGTCCTCGTGCAGCTCGCGGCGCTCCACCGCCAGGTCGGCGTGTTCGGTGTCGGCCTGGGACTGCACCGAGACATACTCGCCGGCGGCCATCGACATCGCGCCGGCAACCGTGCCGGCCACGCCGGTGGCCAGCACGGTGGAGGCCGGGGCGCCGCTGGCGGCGATGCCGACCACCAGGCCGGCGACCGAGACGATGCCGTCGTTGGCGCCCAGCACGGCGGCACGCAGCCAGCCGACGCGGTCGGAACGGTGGATTTCGCGATGCGGGGTGCGGGTCATGCCGGGCAGTGTAGGACGCATGGCCCGGGGCCAGCGGAATCAAACGCGTTATCAGCTGCATGCCACGCCGGCGGCGCGTCCGGGGCGCCGGCAGGGGCCGGTCAAGCCGTTGCCGGTGGGATGCTGAAAACCGCCACGGTGACCGGTGGATAACGGGCTCCGCGATATAGTGCGCACTTGTGATGCCGGGGCCGGGTCCCCACATCCCCGCCCAGAACAGAACCTTGCGAGCCTGCCCTTGTCGAGCCCCAGCCACGTCGCCGATACCCCCATCACTGACCGCGACCAACTGGTCCAGAGCATTGCTTCCGGCGAAAAGCCCAAGGCGCAATGGCGGATCGGCACCGAGCACGAGAAGTTCGGCTTCCGGCTGGATGACCTGCGCCCGCCGACCTTCGACGGTGACCGCGGCATCGAGGCACTGCTGACCGGCTTGACCCGTTTTGGCTGGGAGCCGGTGCTGGAGAACGGCCGCACCATCGCGCTGCTGCGCGACGGCGCGTCGGTGTCGCTGGAACCGGCCGGGCAGCTGGAGTTGTCCGGCGCGGCCCTGGAGACCCTGCACCAGACCTGCGTGGAAACCGGCACGCATCTCAACGAGGTGGCGCAGGTGGCCGGCGAGATGCAGCTGGGCTTCCTGGGCATGGGTTTCCAGCCCAAGTGGACGCGCGCGGACATGCCGTGGATGCCCAAGGGCCGCTACCAGATCATGAAAAGCTACATGCCCAAGGTCGGCTCGCTCGGCCTGGACATGATGACCCGCACCTGCACGGTGCAGGTCAACCTGGACTACGCCAGCGAAGCGGACATGGTGAAGAAGTTCCGCGTGTCGCTGGCGCTGCAGCCGATCGCCACCGCGCTGTTCGCCGATTCGCCGTTCACCGAGGGCAAGCCCAACGGCTACCTGAGCTACCGCTCCCACATCTGGACCGACACCGACGCCGACCGCACCGGCATGCTCGACTTCGTGTTCGAGGACGGTTTCGGCTACGAGCGTTACGTGGACTACCTGCTCGACGTGCCGATGTACTTCTCCTACCGCGACGGCATCTACCACGATGCCAGCGGGCAGAGCTTCCGCGACTTCCTGCAGGGCCGGCTGCCGGTGCTGCCGGGCGCGTTGCCGACCCTGCGCGACTGGTCGGACCACATGACCACCGCGTTCCCGGAAGTGCGGCTGAAGAAGTACCTGGAGATGCGTGGCGCCGACAGCGGTCCGTGGAGCCGCATCTGCGCGCTGCCGGCGTTCTGGGTGGGGCTGCTGTACGACCAGACCGCGCTGGACGCGGCCTGGGACCTGGTCAAGGATTTCAGCCTGGCCGAGCGCCACGCGCTGCGTGACGGCGTGCCGAAGCACGCGATGCACCTGCCGTTCCGCGACGGTACGGTGCGTGACCTGGCGCGCCGCGCACTGGAGATCTCGCGCGACGGCCTGCGCCGTCGTGCCGCGCTCAACGGCGATGGCCAGGATGAAACCCGTTTCCTCGATGTGCTGCAGGAAATCGTGGATTCCGGCAAGACCGCGGCCGAGCGCAAGCTGGAACTGTTCCATGGGGCATGGAACGGCAACATCGACCCGGTGTTCACGACCTTCGCCTATTGAGCCGGCGCGGGGCGCAATCCGCTTCCCGCCGCCGCTCCGTTCCGACCGTTGCCGGTGCAGCCCTGCCTTCCCGTGCACGGCTGAGCGCGGGGGTGGGCGGCTCAGCCGTTGGCCAGGTCCGGCGACAGGCAGGGCAGGCTCAGCGTCGCCCGCAGCCCACCATCGTCGCGATTGCGCAGGCGCAGGGTGCCGCCGTGGTCGAGCACCACGCTGTGCGCCACCGACAGGCCCAGGCCGATGCCGCCGGTATCGCGGTTGCGCGATTCCTCGCCGCGCGCGAACGGCAGGAACAACTCGTCCTCGCGCGCGGGGTCGATGCCGGGGCCATCATCGTCCACGTCCAGCACCACGTTGCAGCCCTCGCGCTGCAGGCGCAGCCGCGCGTGCTGGCCGTACTTGAGGGCGTTGTCGATCAGGTTGGACAGGGCGCGGCGCAACGCCAGCGGGTCGCCGCTGACCAGCGCCGGCTCGGAGGCGGTGACGGTGACATCGTGGCCGGTGTCGGCCAGGTCACCGGCCACGCTTTCCACCAGCGAGGCGAAGTCCAGGCGGCTGCGTGGGCCGCGCTGTGACTGCCCGTGCAGGAAATCCAGCGCGGCGGTGATCATGGTGTTCATCTCGGCGATGTCGGCGCTGGCCTTGTCGCGGGCCTCGTCCGGCAGCGCATGCAGGCGGAACGACAACCGCGCCAACGGCGTGCGCAGGTCGTGCGCGATCGCGCCGATGGTGCGGGTGCGTTCGTCCAGCAGGCGGTTGATGCGGGCCTGCATGGCATTGAACGAATCGGCGGCGCGGGCCAGCTCGGCCGGGCCGCTGCGGTCCAGCGGCGGCGCGCCGGGATGGCTGCCGAGCCGGTCGGCGGCCTGGGCGAAGCGGCGGATCGGTGCCGACAGCGCGCGCGAGAACCACCAGGCCAACGGCAGCATCACCGCCGCACCGAGCAGGAACAGCACCAGCACGTGGCGCGCCACGCTGGGCAGCGCGCCGGGCATGCGGTGGGTCACGCTGCGCCAATGCCCATCCGGCTTGCGCACCGCCACGAAGAAGTCGCCGAACAGCGGCGCGTTGGCGCGACGGATGTCGTCGGGCGAGGGCGGCTGCCGCGGGGTTTGGCCGGCCGCCGGTGGCGGGCGGTCGTCCGGATCGAAACCCGGGCCGGGCCCGGGGCCATGCCCTGGCGGGCGGGTCGGATCGAACGGGCGTTGCCATTGGCGGCTCTGGCGCAGGACGTCCACCGGTACCGGCAGGCGCATGCCGCGGCAGTAGTGCAGGGCATCCACGTCGACGTTCATCCAGCCGGCCAGGCGCCGGCCCATGAACCAGTCTTCCTGCTGGCCATCCGGGCAGGCCGGGCGTTGCGCGCTGTCGGTGACGGTCAGCCGGCTGTTGGTGGGGGGCAACTGGCTGGACAGCAGCGCCACCACCTCGGACAGCGGCACGCCTACCGGCCGCACCGGCGGCCGGGTCAGCAACAGCCCGAAGCCCAGCGCGAGCGCCACCAGCAGCGCGCCCAGCAGCAGCAGGAAGGTGCGGGCGAAGATCGGCAGGGGCTTCACAAACGGCGGACCGTGGGCAGCAGCAGGTAGCCTTCGTTGCGGACGGTGCGGATCAGTTCCGGGTGGCCGCGCTCGTTGAGCTTGCGGCGCAGGCGGCTGATCTGGCTGTCGATGGCGCGGTCGTAGACCTCGCAGTCCTGGCCGCGGGCCTGGGTGAGCAACTGGTCGCGGCTGAGCACCCGCTGGGGATGCTCGACGAAGCTGCGCAGCAGGGTGAACTCACCGTCGGACAGCGAGATGTAGGTGCCCTCCGGGTCACGCAGGTCACGGTGCAGGGCATCCAGCCGCCAGCCGCCGAATTCGTAGATCGGGTGCGGCGCCGAGGAGGTCGGCTCCACGCTGGTCTGCGCCCGCCGCAGCAGGGCGCGGATGCGCGCCAGCAGCTCGCGCGGGTTGCAGGGCTTGGACAGGTAATCGTCGGCGCCGACTTCCAGGCCGATGATGCGGTCGGTGTCGCTGCCCAGCGCGCTGAGCATGATCACCGGCGGCGGGTTGCGTTCGCTGGTCAGCTGGCGCACGGCGCTGAGGCCGTCCTCGCCGGGCATCATCACGTCCAGCACGATCAGGTCGGGGCGCTGGTCGCGCACAGCCAGCCGCAGCTGGGCGGCGTTCTCGGCGGTGGCGACGTGGAAGCCGTGCTGGGCAAGGAAATCGGCGATCAGGCGGCGCAGGTCCGGATCATCGTCGACCACCAGGATATGGCTGGACATGGGGTTCCTTCAGCGAAGGGAAGAGTGCCGGCATCCGCGCCGGTATGGCGGACCGCCGATCATAGCGCCGCTCTTTGTCAATGCTTGTCAGTGCTTGTGGCCGGTGCCAGGGGCGGGCCATCGCATGGCCATCGGGGGTGCGCAGACTGCGTCCTCTTTTCGCCGGGTGCAGTCGATGGGGCTTCCGCAAGTACGCCTGATCAGCCGTGAGAACGGGGTGGGCCTGAGCCGGGACCTGGACCTGATGGCGGGCCTGCTGGCCGGGCAGGCCCGGGTCGAGCGGCTGGGCATCGGCGGGCGCAGCCGCATGCGGCTGCAGGAGCTGGGCCTGTGGGGCCGGCGGCTGATGCACGGCAAGGCGCCGCTGCAGCTGTTCGCCGAGCGGGTCTACCGCCGTTGCCTGCCGCTGGCCGAACGCAACCTGCTGGTGCCCAACCCGGAATGGTTCCTGGAGCGCTGGCTGCCACTACTGCCGGCCTTCGACGCGGTGCTGTGCAAGACCCGCCATGCCGAACGCATCTTCCACGCGCTGGGCTGCGACGCACGCTACATCGGCTTCACCAGCCCGGACCGGATGCAGGCGGCGGTGCCACGCCAGCGGGTGTTCCTGCACCTGGCCGGGCGCAGTTCGGCCAAGGGTACGCAGGCGCTGCTGGCCACCTGGCAGCGGCATCCGCATTGGCCACTGCTGGTGGTGGTGCAGCACCCGAAGATCGCCACGGCCAAGGTGGTGGCGGCGAACATCGACCACCGCATCGCCTACCTCGACGATGCCGCGTTGCAGGCCCTGCAGAACCAGTGCCTGTTCCATGTGTGCCCGTCCGAGACCGAGGGCTTCGGCCACTACCTGATGGAGGGGCTGAGCGTGGGGGCGGTGGTGCTGACGACTGACGCCGAGCCGATGGCCGAACTGGTGGCGGCGCAGCGTGGCATCCACATCCCGGTGGCGGGCAGCCGGACCGACGGACTGGCGCGCCGCTACTTCGTCGACGGCGAAGGCATCGCCGCGGCGGTCGAGCAGGCACTGGCCCTGGACGCGGCGGCGCTGGCGCGGCTCTCGCACGCCGCGCGCAGCTACTACCTGTGCAATGACCAGGCCTTCGCCCGGCGCTTCCAGCGTGAGGTCCTGGCCTGGACGCGCAGTGCCGCGGCGCTGCCGTTGGCCGAGGTCGAGCGATGAGCGCGGCCGTGCCGGGCCGGTGCTTCGTGGTGGGGTGTCCGCGCTCGGGCACCACCTTGCTGCAGCACCTGCTGGCCACCCAGGCGCAGGTGGTGTCGTTGCCTGAAACGCATTTCGTGCAGCGGCTGCTGCGTAGCGAGGACCACCGGAGGCAGGCGCGCGCGGCAGGGCCGCCGTGGCGCCAGCTGCAGCAGCTGCGCCGCCGCTGCCAGGCCGGCCTGGGCTGGGTGCCGCGCCACCAGGTGCAGCGGGCATGGCAAGGCATCCCGGAGCTGGCCTGTCCGATCGACACCAGGGCGCGCTGGCAGCCGGCGAAACGGCAGCTGCAGGCGTTCGTGGCCGCGCTCGATGCGTACTGCGCGCGGCACGGCGCCGGTGCGTGGCTGGAGAAGACGCCTGACCACCTGTTCTACCTGGCGCAGATCCAGCGCCACGTCGCCGGCGCGCGGGTGATCCACCTGGTGCGGGATGGCGCGGAAGTGGTGGCGTCGCTGCATGCCGCCGCACACCGCTATCGGCCATGGCGACCGTTCCTCGACCTGGACCTGGCGGTGGACCGCTGGAACCGCGCGCTGCAGGAAAGCCTGCGCTGGCAGGGACATCCCGCCCACCTGCTGCTGCGTTACGAACACGTGCTGCAGGCACCGGGCCCCACGCTGGCGCGCCTGCGTGCCTTCCTTGGCCTGCCCGGCGACGCGGCCGCACTGCGGCACCCGTCGCACGGCCTGCCGCTGGTACGCGCCGACGAACCGTGGAAGCGTGATGCCACCGGCCCGCTGCGCGATCACCGCAAGTTCGAGCAGATGTTCACCCCACGGCAGCAGGCCCGCATCCGCGCACGCCTGCTGCCGCTTCCCGGCGCGTTGCAGCACGCTGCGGCCGCCTAGCCCACAACGGAGACAACAACGATGAAGCCAATGGAAACCCTGCGCGGGCATGCACCGGCCACCGCCGCGCTGCTCGGGCTGGCGCTGGTGGCCGGTGCCTGGATGAACGATGCCAACGCCAGCGCGCCGGACCAGGCACCGCCGGGCGAACACCGCGAGCCGCCACCGGGTGCGCCGCACCCCGGGCATCGGCCGCGGGATCCGGCATTCACCCAGGCGCTGGAGGAATGCGCCACCGCACTCGGGATCACGCTGCCCAAGCCCGGTGACACGGGCGGCAAGCCGCCGGCACCGCCGCAGGGCCATGACCGCGAGGCCATGGACGCCTGCCTGAAGGACAAGGGCGTGCAGCCGCCACCCCCGCCGCCGCCGCGCGACTGAGATGCCCGCCGCGGCGGATGCACAGGCCCGGCGCTAGACTCCGCATTCCTTTCGCGGAGCAACCGGCATGGGCAACAGCAGCGACGAGATTGTCTTCTACACCAACCCGATGTCGCGCGGGCGCATCGTGCGCTGGATGCTGGAGGAGGTGGGCCAGCCCTACCAGGCCGAGGTGCTGAGCTTTGGCGACAGCATCAAGGCCCCGGCCTACCTGGCGATCAACCCGATGGGCAAGGTGCCGGCCATCGTCCATCGGGGCGTGGTGGTGACCGAGGCCGCGGCCATCTGCGCCTATCTGGCCGATGCCTTCCCACAGGCCGGGTTGGCCCCGGCCAATGACGATCCACTGCGTGGCAGCTACCTGCGTTGGCTGTTCTTCGCCGCTGGCCCGGTGGAGGCGGCCGTCAGCGCCAAGGCACTGGGCCTGCTGGCACCGGCCGAGCGGTCGGGCATGGTGGGCTATGGCAGCTTCGAGCAGGTGGTCGACACGCTGGAGCAGGTGGCGGCCGATGCGCGGCCGTGGTTGCTCGGCGAGCAGTTCAGCGCGGCCGATGTCTACGTGGGCAGCCAGATCCTGTGGGGGCAGATGTTCAAGACCCTGCCCGAGCGCGCGGCCTTCGCCGAGTACGGTCAGCGCCTGCGCGAGCGCGCGGCGTGGCAGCGTGCGACGGCGCTGGATGATGCCCTGATCCCGCCGCGCGGGTGAGGCGCGGGTGACGCGTGGCGGTGCCGCGCGGGAGCGGGAATGCCTCGCCGGGCAGGGCTCGGCGCTGGCAGGCAGCCTGCCGTGCAGGACATGACCGGCGGATCATTGCGGCCACGCTAGAATCCGGGCACGTTGTCGAAGGGATGCCCGGTGTCGCCATTCAACCTGTTCCAGCGCCTGTCGCAGGCGCCCACCAACCCCCGCGCCGAGCCGGTCGCGCGCAGTTTCGACGTGGCCGAGCTGTACGAAGGGCCGGTGCAGTTGCAGGACCCCGGCGAGGCCGCGCCGTTGGCGCTGGATGAGAAGCTGCGCCAGGCGTACTTCTGGATCGTCAACAACGCCATCATCAGCCCGCACTACGACATCGAGTACCACGATGGCCCGTCGGCGAGCTTCAGCGTCGGCGATACCCGCCGTACCCTGACCCTGCCCTCGGCGCAGAGCTACTCCAGCTACGTGCTGCTGCCGCTGCTGACCTTCGCCACGCGGCGCAAATGCCTGTTCGTCGGTGGCCCCGGCCGTGGCAAGACCGCCAGCGCGATCCTGATGGGCGTGCTGGCCGGCTACCCGGTGCGCGAGGTGCGCCGCGCCATGCAGCATGGCCATCCGCAGATGACCATCGCCGACCTGCTCGGCAACCCCTTGCCGGCGGACCTGGTGGCGGCGCAGGACATGGGCCAGATCCGCATCGCCTGGCGCAACTGGCTGGGCATGCGGGTCAAGATCATCGACGAGTACAACCGCATCCCGACCCGCACCCAGAGCGCGCTGCTGACGGTGATGGGCGACAACTACGCCGAGATCCTCAACCAGGTCTACGAATGCCCGGAATCGGCGTGGTACCTGACCGCCAACGACGACCGCGGCGGCGGCACCTACCAGGTGATCGAGGCGCTGCGCGACCGCATCGACGTGGTGGTGCAGGCGCTGGCGTTCAACCCGCGCTTCCTGGACGAGATGCTGCTGCGCATCGAGCAGAACCTGCGGCCGGAGGAACTGGTACCGCGCGAGATCATCTTCAGCGAGGCCGAGTCCGAGCAGATGATGGTGCAGATCCGCGCGGTGGACGTGCCCGACGACGTGCGCCGCCGCATCGAGTTCTTCAGCAGCCAGTTCGAGCTGATGGAGACCGCCGGCGCGCAGTTCGAGTACCTGACCAAGGACACCGTGCGCCTGGCCGGCACCGACTGGGCGCAGGCCACCGCCGCTGACAGCGGCCGCGACCGCATGAAGGACCTGGGCTGCCAGACCCGCAACGGCTTGTCGGTGCGCAACCTGGGCACGCTGCTGGTGTACGCCAAGGCGCTGGCGTGGTTCCGCGGCAACCAGGCGGTGGCGCTGGACGACGTGCGCCAGGTGCTGCCGTTCGTGCTCAACGACAAGCTGCAGCCCGACCTGGACGCACCGTTCTTCGCGCTGCCGGAGAACGCGGCCTACCGCAGTGACCGGCTGAGCTGGCTGCGCTGGCTGCTGGATGCCTCCAACGCCGAGTACGACCGCCTGGACCTGGACCGCAACGACCCGGTCGGGGAGTTGTCCGCGCAGTTCGCCCGCGGGCTGGACGGCGTGACCGAGCGCGAGACGCGCGCATGCCTGACCCGCATCGAGCGGTTGGTCGAGGAGCGGGTGAAGGGGCGCAAGCTGTACGGCCATCTCTACGACGACCTGCTCAAGCTCAAGTACCTGCACCAGCGCTACACCAATTACCTGCACTGGCTGCGGGCACGCTGAGATGGTGTCGTCGGTACTGGCCGGTGTACTGGCCGCGCGGCGCAGCCTGTTCAACCAGCGCGTGGCTGAGGCACGGCACCGCTGGCCCGGCTTCGATACGGCGGCCTTGTCGGCCTTCATCACCCAGACGCTGGACCCGGTGTGCGTGGCGGTCGCGCAGGTTGATGCGGCGGCCACGTTGGTGGTGGCCGAGACCGGCTTCGACGTCGGGCTGGAACTGGTCGCGCAAGGGCTGGCCGGCCCGGCCGCGCGCCTGCCGTGGGTGGACGCGGCCTGGCAGCAACTGGCCATGCCGGCGGCGGCGCTGATTGCCCGCGAGCCGCTGCAGGTGCTGGGCGCGTTGAGCAATGCGGTGGTGCGGATGGACAACGTGCCCGGCGTGCGCGTGCCGGAATGGATCGCCGCGATGCAGCCGCTGGCCGCGCGCTGCACCTCGGGCGCGCAACTGCGCGCTGTCGGCGCGCTGTGCGCCTGGCAGGCGGGCATGGTGCAGCTGCGCGAGGCGGCTTTGGCGCAATCGGCGCAGCTGCCCGATGACCTGGTGACCGAGGCCCTGGGCGTCGCAGGCGGGCAGGTGGACGCGGTGCGCCAACAGCTGCAGCGGGAGCGCTGGTGGAACCCGCGCACGCAGGCGATGGAGGCGCAGGGACAACTGCTGGGCGGTTTCACCGGCCTGGGCGGCCCGTTCGCCGCGCCGCCGGAACTGCGCGCCTGCGCGCTGGGCTTCATCGCGCGCAGTGGTGAGCGTCACCACCTGTTGCTGGCCGATGCCTTCGGCGCCGTGGTGCTGCCCGCCAGTGCGGCGGAGTTCGCCGCGGCCAGTGCGACGCCGGTACGGGCTGCGGTGGTGGATGCGCAGGGCGTGCAGGTCGGCGCACGCCACGTGCGGTTTGCGGCACCCGACGAAGGCCTGCAGCTGGTGGCAGGGCCGGCCGGCATCGCGATCCATTCGCCGTACTCGCATCACGTGCGCGTGGTGCCGGAGGTCGCGTGAATTCGCCTGATCACGACGCATTGCTGGCCGCTTGGCGTACCGCCTGGCCGCAGGCGCTGGCCGACTGGAGCCGGTTCACCCGGCTGCAGGATCCACGGTTGTGCGATTCCAGCGTGGACGCCGCCGCCGAAGGCCTGACCGGCAGCTTCGCGATGATCCGGCTGGCCGACCAGCGCGTGGTGATCGACCTGCCGCGCGTCCAGCAGCTCGGCTTGCAGGCGTTTGCCCGCGAGATCCTCGCCCACGAGATCGGCCACCACGTCCTGGCGCCGGCCACCGCCACCGACCATGCCCGCCTGCTGGCGCGCATCCATCGCGCGTTGCCGACGCTGGAGGCGCATGCGCCGATGGTGGCCAACCTCTACACCGACCTGCTGATCAACGACCGCCTGCAGCGGCAGTGCGGCCTGCGCATGGCCGGGGTCTACCAGCGCCTGGCGGCGGGCGCACAGGGCAGCACCCCGCTGTGGACCCTGTACATGGGCATCTACGAGCAGCTGTGGCAGCAGCCGGCCGGCAGCCTGGGTGGGCCGGTGGACGATGCGGCCCTGCGCGGCGATGCCTGGCTCGGCGCGCGGGTGATCCGCACCTATGCGAACGAATGGATGATCGGCGCTGGCCGCTTTTCGGCGTTGCTGCTGCCCTACCTGCTGGAGACGGTGAGCGACGCGCGCGTGGATGCGTTGATGGATACCCGCAACGCCGGGCGTGGCAGCCAGCCGTCCGGGTTGGACCGACTGGAGGAAGACGAGCTGGAACCGCCCGTGCACCCGGCGCACGACCCGCGCATCACCGGCGAGGCATCGGACGCCGCTGCCCCGGCCGAGCCCGAAGCCGAGCAGGCCACCGCGCACAGCGTGGGCCAGGCGCGCGAGCCGTTCGAGTATGGCGAGATCCTGCGCGCGGCGGGGCTGGAGCTGGACCCCAGCCAGTTGGCGATCCGTTACTACCGCGAACGTGCGTTGCCACACCTGATCCGCTTCCCGGTCCGTGCACAGCCCCAGGCGATGGAACCGGAGATGGAAGGCCTGGAGCCGTGGGAGCCGGGCGACCCGCTCGATGCGGTGGACTGGCTGCAGACACTGATGCAGTCGCCCCGGGTGGTGCCCGGCGTGACCACGGTGCGGCGCGTCTATGGCGGTGCTCCCGGCAACGAGCCGGCGGCCGAGCCGATCGACCTGGACCTGTACGTGGACAGCTCCGGCTCGATGCCCAACCCGCAGCAGGTAACGTCGTGGCTGACCCTGGCCGGCGCGGTGATCGCGCTGTCGGCGCTGCGCGCGGGTGCACGGGTGCAGGTGACCTTGTGGAGTGGCAAGCACCAGTATCTGCACACCGAGGGCTTCGTCCGCGACGAGAATGCGATCCTGGAGGTGCTGGTCGGCTATTTCGGCGGCGCCACGGCCTTCCCGATCCATCGCCTGCGCGATACCTACGCGCAACGCAGCCGCACCGGGCGCGCCGTGCACATCCTGCATATCTCCGACGACGGCATCACCACGATGTTCGAGGACGACGAACGTGGCAACAGCGGCTGGGACGTGGCCGCGCAGGCGCTGCGCGCGGGCCGCGCCGGCGGCACGATGGCACTGAACCTGTACAGCCCGTTGCCCGATCACCTGGCCGGTGCCAAGGGCTGGACCGCCGACCTGCTGCGCGCCCGCGACGCCGGCTGGGACATCCATGTGGTGCGCGACATGGCCGATCTGCTGGCCTTCGCCCGCGATTTCAGCCGCCGTCACTACCAGCAGGAGGCGCGGCGATGAGCCGGCAGATAGGAAACCTGTTTTCATGCCTGACATGCCCATGACCACCGGCCCGTCGCTCGACGTCCTGTTGCGTCGCCTGCTCGACACGCCTCCGGACTTCCTCGACCCGCCACGGCGCGGCCGCGAAGGGCAGCTGCACGTTGCCGCCGTGGTCAACGACGTGCTGGCGATGCACGGCACGGCGATGGCATCGTCGCTGCGTGTGACCTTGTCGGGCGGATTGCAGGGGGTCAACGCGAACCAGTTGAGCCTGTCGGCGGTGATGGCGTGGTTGCTGGCCGATGCGACGTGGCAGTCGTTCGATCGCGACGGCGAACAGTTGCAGGCGTTGTTCAGCGAGGCGGTGCCGGCGCTGGCGGCCGAGGCGGCGGCGACACGGTACGTGCTGGAGCCGGACCGGCGCGAGGAACTGGCACGTACCACCATCGCGCGGCTGGGCCTGTTGCCCGCCGGCGAAACCGCGGCACAGGCGGCCGACCGGCTGGCCAGCGTCAGCGGGGTGGAGCGGCGCCGCCTGCTCGCCGCCAGCCGCGCCGCCGAAGCGCGTGCACGTGCCATCCGTGAAGCCCTGGCGCGCAAGGCGGCCGAGGAATCGGCGGACAAGTGGACGCGCGAGTGAGCCAGGCGCCCACCGATGCCGAGCGCTACCCGACCCTGAGCGAGGAGGGCCGGCGCCTGCTGCAGCGGATGCGTGAGCATCCGGCCGCGCCGATCTTCCGCAACCAGAGCGGCAACCGCTTGTTGGCCGAGGAGGTGACGCAGCTGCGTGCCTATGAGCAGCAGGTGGTGACGGCACGGTTTGAATGGCAGCCCGGTGTGCCGCCGCCGTGGTTGGCGGGCTTCCTCGACGCGGTGCATGCACAGGTGCCGTACTTCCGTGCGCGCGGCCGTGGCACGGCGTTCGAGGCGCTGCCGACCACCGACCGGGGCGACCTGGCCGCCGACATCGCCCGCTTCGTGCCCGACCCGGTGCCGCTGGAGCGGATGATGAACTTCCGTACCACCGGCACCACCGGCCATCCGTTGGTGCTGCCGTCGCACCCGGTGGTGGCCGCGCGTTACCTGGCCTACCACAAGCGTGCGCTGGCCCGGTCCGGCATCGGCCTGCAGCATGGGCGCGGGCAGATGGGGGTGATGCTGCTGGGCATGCAGCAACGCTGCTTCACCTATGTGTCGGTGACGCCGACGATGGATGAGTCGGGGCTGGCCAAGATCAACCTGCACCCCAACGATTGGCGCGACGTGGACGACCGCGCGCGCTATATTGACCAGATGCAGCCGGAAGTGATCGCCGGCGACCCGATCTCCTTCGCCACCCTGCTCCAATTGCCACTCTCGCACCGCCCGCGCGTGCTGCTGTCGGTGTCGATGGCCTTGTCGACCGGCCTGCGCACTGCGCTTGAAGCGCGCTTCGGTTGCCCGGTGCTGGACCTGTACTCGATGAATGAAGCCGGCCCGCTGGCGGTGCACGACGATGCCTATGGTGGCCATGTGCTGCTGCAGCCGGGCATGTACGTGGAAGTGGTGGATGCGGCGGGCCGGGCACTGCCGGCCGGGCAGGAAGGCGAGATCACCCTGACCGGTGGTTTCAACTTCTGCCTGCCGCTGCTGCGCTACCGCACCGGCGACCGCGGCGCACTGGCGATGGCCGGCGAGGTGCCGATGATCGTCGGCCTGCAGGGCCGGCGCCCGGTGCGCTACCTCACTGCCAACGGCCGCTGGATCAACAACATCGACGTGAGCCACGCGCTGGCCCCGTTGCCGCTGTCGCGTTACCGCGTGCACCAGCACGCCGATGCCGGCATCACCCTGCACCTGCCGGTGGCAGAAGCCGGGTTGGCCGACGATGCCGTCGCCCGCCTGCAACAGGCCCTGGACGGACGCGCCGTGCAGGTGCAGCGGCTGCATGCCGAGGACAAGCTGCTGCAATACACCACTGACTTACCGGAAGGCTTCACCGCATGACCGTTCTTGAAATCGCCGCCAACGTGATGGCCGCCGCTTCGATCCTGCTGGCCGCGCGCAACAGCGTGCACACCTGGTGGACCGGCATCGTCGGCTGCTCGTTGTTCGGCCTGTTGTTCTGGCACACCCAGTTGTACGCCGACGTGCTGCTGCAGGTGTTCTTCGTCGTGGCCAGCCTGTTCGGCTGGTGGAACTGGCATGCCAGCGCCAGCCATGCCGCGCTGCCGATCCAGCGCACGCGGCTGCGCAGCTTTGCGCTGATGAGCGTGGCCGCGGTGCTGGCCGCACTGGCCTACGGCACGCTGCTGCACCGTTTTACCGACGCCTATGCGCCGTTCGCCGACTCGGCGGTGCTGTGCCTGTCGGTGCTGGCGCAGCTGCTGTTGATGCAGCGGCGGGTGGAAACCTGGCCAGTGTGGATACTGGTCAACAGCATCGCCGTGCCGCTGTACGCCTCGCGCGGCTTGAGCCTCACCTCGGTGCTGTATGCCGCGTACTGGATCAACGCCTGGCTGGCGTGGCGGCATTGGCACCGGCTGTGGCGGGCACAGGAAGCGCGCGCGTGAAGCTGCATCGCGTGGGGCTGGTGGTGGGCAAGTTCTGCCCGCTGCACCGCGGCCACCAGGTGCTGCTGGACCATGCGCAGGCCGCCTGCGAGCGGCTGGTCGTGGTCAGCTACACCCGGCCCGAGTTCGATGGCCTGTGGCCGGCGCGGCGCGAGCAGTGGTTGCGCAATCTGTATCCGCAGGCACAGCACTGGGTGCTGGATGACGCGCGGCTGGCCGCGCTCTGCCAACGACGCGGCGTGCCGGTGCGGGCGCTGCCGCACAACGACGAGGACGATGCGACGCACCGTCATTTCGTGGCCTGGCTGCTGCACGAGATCGTACGTAGCGACGTCGATGCGGTGTTCACCAGCGAGGCCTACGGGCCGGGCTTCGCCGCGGTGTTGTCGCAGGAGCAGCAACAGCGCGGTGGGCGCGCGGTCGTGCATGTCGCGGTGGACCCGGCGCGCGTGCGCGTGCCCACCTCGGGCACCGCGATCCGCCGTGACCTGCACGCGCACCGGCAGCTGCTGGCGCCGCAGGTGTACGGCGACTTCGTGCGTCGGGTGGTGCTGCTGGGCGGGGAATCCACCGGCAAGTCGACGCTGGCCATCCATCTGGCCCAGCGCTGCGGCAGCGTGCATGCCGCCGAGTACGGCCGCGAGCTGTGGGAAGCGCAGGGTGGCGTATTGCAGGAGGCGGACCTGCTGCGGATCGCGCACACCCAGGTGGCGCGTGAAACGCAATTGCTGGCCGATGCGCGGCGTTGGCTGGTCTGCGATACCTCGCCGTTGACCACGTTGCTGTATGCGCAGGCGATGTTCGACCGTGCTGAGCCGGCACTGGTGGCGCTGGCCACGCACCGCTATGACCTGGTGTTGCTGTGCGGGCCGGACGTGCCGTTCGTGCAGGATGGCACCCGCCGTGACCCGGCATTTCGGCAGTGGCAACACGATTGGTATGTGCGCGAGCTGGGCGCACGCGGCGTGCCCTACCAGACCTTGCACGGGGACTGGCAGGCGCGCACGCAGGCCGCCTGGCAGGCATTGCAGCTGGCCGACGCGGTGGCCTGAGGGGGCGTGCGTTTCAGCCCTGCGGGCGTGCCGGGGCGGTGTCGGTGAGCAGTTGGTTGATGCGGCGCAGGGCACTTTCCAGTTGGCGGCGGTCCGACGCCAGCCCGAGGGAGAGCCGCACACCATCGTGCAGGGGCTGGTCCACGGTACTGAAAGTGGACGACGGAGAGACCGCCAGGCTCTGCAGCTGCGCGGCATGTGCGAACGCGGTGTCGGTCCACGGCGGCGGCATCGTGCACCAGGCATGCAGGCCGCCGACCTGCGCACGCAGGTACGGGCTGAGCAGGTGATCGGCCAGGCGAGCGCGCTCGCGTGCCTCGGCCAGGGCCTGCGCCAGTAGCGCCTGCGCCGAGCCGTCCAGCAGCAGCTGGCTGGCCAGCGCCATGCCGAACGGCTGGCCCATCAGGCACAGTGCCCGCAGCACGCGCGCCAGCGTCTCGGCGTGCGCGGCCGACGGGCAATGCACGAAAGCGGTGCGCAGGCCGGGGCTGATCGCCTTGGACAAGGTGGAGACGTAGTGCACGTGCGCCGGTGCGAACGCGGCGATCGGCGCCGGCTTGCTGGCATCGTGGTGCCAGTACGGGTCGTCCTCGATGGCGAGCAGGTCGTGTTGCTGCAGCACGCGCGCCAGTTCGGCGCGACGCAGCGGCGGGATGGTCAGCGCGGTCGGGTTGTTGCAGGTCGGGTTGAAGTACACCAGCCGAGCGCCGTGCAACCGCGCGGCACGCTCCAGCTGGTCCGGGCGCATGCCGTCGGCATCGGCGTCGACCGCGATCAGGCGGCGCCCGAGCGAGTCGGCCAACTGCAGCAAACCGGGATAGACCAACCGGTCGCACAGTAGCGCGTCACCTTCGCGGGTCTGGCTGACCAGCAGCGCGGCCAGCGCGAACTGCGCGCCTTCGGCGACCACCAGCCGGGCGTCATCCACCTTGCCCAGCATCGGCTGCAGCCAGCCGGTCGCCGCGTGCAGGTCGGTGCGGCTGCCGCCGGTGGGGTGGTAGGTCATCAGGTTGGGCGCGTTGCTGCGTGCGAGCACGGCGGCGGCACCGCGGCGCAGCGCATCGCTCAGTGCGGCCGCATCCGGTACCGGCGGCACGTTCATGCTCATGTCCACCGGCTGCCCGAAGGCGGCCTTGGGTGGGGCGATGAAACTGCCCTGCGGCCCGCGTGCCTCGATCAATCCGCGGCGGCGTGCTTCATCGAAGGCGCGCGTGACCGTGGTCAGGTCGATGCCCAACTGCTTGGCCAATGCACGCTGCGAGGGCAGGCGATGCCCGGGTGCCAGCTCGCCGGTGTTCACGGTGCGCTCGATCGTATCGACGATGCGCAGGTAGATCGGCCCGTTGCTGGCCAGCGCGTTGTCGATCCAGGTCATCGCGCACCTTCGTGGAAGCGGGGCAGGGCTGCGACAAACGGTCGCGCCATGTAGGGAGGATGTCGTGCCCTATCGTTTACCTCAGCGGCGGGCGCCTGCTCACAACCATCGGTCGGTTGGAGTGGGTGCCCGCTGTTCTTCGTGGACGTGCGACGGCGCCGCGCACCGAGGGCGAAGGGAAGGCACATGGCGCTGTCAGGGCGTGGTTTGCCAGCGGCAATAGCAACCGACGGCGAGCAGGCCGCGCGGGCGCACGGGCTTGCCGGCGACCAGCTTGTCCAGGATCGGCTCGACGAAGCTATTGGCCGAGTTGCACACCATGCCGATGCTGTACGGGCCGGCGTAGGCGAGGTGGCCGTCGCGGTCCCAGATCGCCACCGCCGGGCTGGCCGGGATCTGCTCCACGCCGGCGAGGGTGGGCAGTTCCTGCAGGCGGCCCTTGAGGTAGTCGGGCAGTTCACCGGTGGTGCGGGGGCGGCGCACTGCGTAGAAGTCGATGCCGGCGCGGCGGTACATGCTGATCAGGTAGCTCAGGTGCGCACCGGTTTCGCGGTTGCAGACCGTGCACGCCGGGTCCCAGAAATGCACCACGCGGATACGGCCATTGGCACCGGCCAGTTGCGGCGGCAGCTGCAACTGCGCGTCGTCGAACACGATGGCCTGCTCGGCGAAGCTGGCCTGTTCGCTGAAGCCGAAGTACTGCCACAGCGCCACGCCCACGCCGAACATGAAGACACAGGCCGCGGCGATCAGCAGGCGCATGCCACGGCGACGCGCGGGCGTCGCGGCAGGGGTGTTCACGACGCAGCGCCTGCGCCGAACTTGTGCTCGTACTGCTTGACCATTTCCCGGCACGAATCGGCCTGGGCACGGCGGTAGATCTCGGTGCGGTCAGGCGCGCGGCTGCGCTCCCAGCACCGGGTGATGGCGGCCCGTTCGGCGGCCTGCACGCCGGCGGTCTGCGGACGGGTGCAGACATAGGCCAGCGAGGCCAGCGCCACGCCGACGAAGCCGGCGCAGCCGAACATGACCAGGTGGAATTTCAGCTTGTCCCGACGCATAACGAAGCACACGCATTTCCATACAAGAATTCGAATGTATCATTTTTGTATGGATATGATCGGGGAGGCGCTAGACGATGGCCTGCGTTCGCGTCTCAGGCGCAGTCGAGATGATCTCGGTCAGGCGGGTCAACGCCGCGGCCAGGCTGGGCTGGTCGACTGCCCCGCCCAGCGACAGGCGGATCGCGTTGCCGGCCTGCTCCTCGATGCTGAATGCCTCCGAGCTGGCGATGCCCAGGCCTTGGGCCTGCGCGGTCTGGATCAGCCGGTACTGGTCCAGCCGCGCGGGCAGCGGTAGCCACAGGTGCAGGCCGGCCGGATGCGCCTGGTAGGGCGTGGGCAGGAGGCGTGCGGCGATCTGCTGGCGCTGGCGCAGCTCCTGCTGGAAGCGGCGGACCATCTCGTCGGCCTGGCCGCTGCGGATCCAGTGCGAGGCCACCGCCACCATCGACTGGGTCGGCATCAGCGCGATCGAACGCAACGCGTCGAGCACCGGTTCCATCGGCTCGCCCGGCGGCACCACCAGATAGGCCGTGCGCAGGCCCGGCGCCAGGCACTTGGACAGGGTGGAGACGTAGTAGACCGGCGCCTGCGGGCTGCTGTCGACGGCCAGCGGCGCGGCGGCATCGCCGGCCAGCAGCCAGTACGGGTCGTCCTCGATGACGGCCACGCCGTACCGGCGGGCCACCGCCAGCAGGGCGCTGCGGCGGCCTTGGGACATGGTCGCCGTGGTCGGGTTCTGGATGGTGGGGATCAGGTAGACCAGGCTCGGCTTGCGCTGCTGGCAGGCTGCTTCCAGTGCCTCCGGCAGCATGCCTTCGGCGTCCATGGCGATCGGCGCGATGCCCCGCTGCAGCACGCGTGCGGCGGCCAGCAGGCCGGGGTAGGTCAGTTGTTCGGCGGCGATCACGTCGCCGGGTTGGCTCTTGGCCAGCAGGATCGCGCACAGCGCGGCCTGCGCGCCGGGGCAGATCACCACCCGCTCCGGGGCGACGTTGCCCAGCATCGGGGCCAGCCAGTGCACGGCCGCAGCACGGTCTTCGCGCGAGCCGGCGCCGACGTGGTAGCTCATCAGCTCGCCCTGGCCCAACTGCTGGCTGAGCTGCTGGAAGCCGCGCTCCATGCCCTGCGCGAACGGGCCGCTGCCCAGCAGCGGCGGGATGTTCATGCTCAGGTCGACCGAGGTGGTGCCGTCGCCGGCGGACAGGGCGATGAAGGTGCCGCCGGCGCCCTGTGCGTCGAGCAGTTCGGACTGGCGCAGCTCGGCGTAGGCGCGGGTCACGGTGGTCAGGTCGACCCCCATCTGCTGGGCCAGGTCGCGTTGTGGTGGCAGCCGGTCACCCGGCTGCAGCACGCCGTCGTCGACCGCGGCGCGGACCTGCTGGGCGATCTGCAGGTACAGCGGGCCGGCGCCCTCGGTGAATGGGCGGACCCAGGTCCGGTTCGGCTTTTTCAGGCGTCGGCCAGTGGCTTGCGGCTGCATCGGGAGGCACCTTCCATGCATTGTATGTGCATCAAGCCATACAATGATGTATCTTGTATGGACTTGACTGGAGCGGACTTCCTTTTGTAGGTGCCGCCGTAGGGACAGTGTAGCCGCTCCGCGCTCGCGTGCCGGGCGCCGGACGTCCCCGGTCAATCAGCTCCTTCAACCGGGTCGACCTTCAATGAATATCTGCTGGAAACGCATCCGCCCAGCGCTGGCCGCTTTGGCATGCGTGGGATTGGCTGGCTGCAACTGGGTGTTACTGGATTCCAAGGGGGACGTGGGCCTGGCCCAGCGTGACCTGATCCTGATCTGCATCGGCCTGATGCTGATCGTGGTGATCCCCGCCATCGTGCTGACCTTCGTGTTCGCCTGGCGCTACCGCGCGGGTAACACTTCCGCCCGCTACATGCCCGACTGGTCGCACTCGACCAAGGTGGAAGTGGTGGTGTGGGGCGTGCCGCTGATCATCATCGCGGTGTTGGCTGCCATCGTATGGAAGTCCACCCACGACCTCGATCCCTACAAGCCGCTGGACATCCCCGGCGAGCCGCTGCACGTGGAAGTGATCGCCACCGACTGGAAGTGGGTGTTCGTCTACCCGGACCTGGGCATCGCCACGGTCAACCAGCTCAACTTCCCGGTCAAGCGCCAGCTGGCGTTCGACATCACCTCCAACTCGACGATGAACACCTTCTTCATCCCACAGCTGGGCGGGCAGATCTACGCGATGGCCGGCATGCGCACGCAGCTGCACCTGGTGGCCAACGAACCGGGTGAGTTCCGCGGCATGTCCGGCAATTACAGCGGCCACGGCTTCTCCAACATGAAGTTCACCGCCACCGCGATGACGGACCCGCAGTTCGATGCGTGGGTCGCCGAGGTGCGCAGCGCACCGGAGCAGCTCAGCTTCGATGCGTTCAAGCAGTTGGCCGCACCCAGCCGCAAGGAGCCGGTGCGTCACTTCGCCTCGGTCGAACCGCTGCTGTTCAAGAAGGTCATCGACCAGTTCATCGGCGTGGGTGAGAACACCGCGGCCAGTTCGGGCCATCACGCAGAAACACAGGCCTCGCAGGAGTAATGAGCATGTTCGGTAAGTTGACGTGGGACGCCGTGCCGTTGCACGAGCCGATCGTCGTGGTGACATTGTTGGGCATGGTGCTCGGTGGCCTCGCGCTGCTCGGCGCGGTGACCTATTTCAAGCTCTGGGGCACGCTCTGGCGCGATTGGTTCACCACCGTGGACCACAAGAAGATCGGCATCATGTATGTCGTGGTGGCGCTGGTGATGCTGGTGCGCGGCTTCGCCGACGCGCTGATGATGCGTGCACAGCTGGCCGCCGCCGGCCCCGGCAGCGACGGCTTCCTGCCGCCGGAGCACTACGACCAGATCTTCACCGCGCATGGCGTGATCATGATCTTCTTCGTCGCCACGCCGTTCGTGGTCGGCCTGATGAACATCATCGTGCCGCTGCAGATCGGTGCGCGCGACATGGCGTTCCCGTTCCTCAATGCCTTCAGCTTCTGGATCTTCGTGGTCGGCGCCGCGCTGATGATGATCTCGCTGGGCGTGGGCGAGTTCGCGATGACCGGCTGGGTCGCCTATCCGCCGCTGTCGGGGCTGGAGTTCAGTCCAGGGGTGGGTGTCGATTACTACATCTGGGCGTTGCAGGCGTCGGGCGTGGGAACACTGCTGACCGGCGTCAACCTGTTCATCACCATCCTGCGCATGCGTGCGCCGGGCATGACCCTGATGAAGATGCCGGTGTTCACCTGGACCGTGCTGGTCACCAGCGTGATCATCATCGCCGCGTTCCCGATCCTGACCGTCGCACTCGGCGCGTTGACGCTGGACCGCTACCTGGACTTCCACTTCTACACCAATGACCTGGGTGGCAACCCGATGATGTACGTCAACCTGGTGTGGGCCTGGGGCCACCCGGAGGTGTACATCCTGGTGTTGCCGGCGTTCGGCATCTTCTCCGAAGTCACCGCCACCTTCGCGCGCAAGAAGCTGTTCGGCTACAAGTCGATGGTGGGCGCGACGCTGGCGATCGGCATCCTGTCGTTCGTGGTGTGGTTGCACCACTTCTTCACCATGGGCTCGGGCGCCAGCGTCAATGCGTTCTTCGGCATCATGACGATGATCATCGCCATCCCCACCGGCGTGAAGATCTTCACCTGGCTGTTCACCATGTACGGCGGCCGCGTGGAGTTCAGCGTGCCGATGCTGTGGACCATCGCCTTCCTGGTGACCTTCACCATCGGTGGCATGACCGGCGTGCTGCTGGCCATCCCGGGCGCGGACTTCCTGCTGCACAACAGCCTGTTCCTGGTCGCCCACTTCCACAACACCATCATCGGTGGCGCGCTGTTCGGCTACCTGGCCGGCTTCGCCTACTGGTTCCCGAAGGTGTTCGGCTTCACCCTCAACGAGCGCCTGGGCAAGTGGTCCTTCGCCTGCTGGGTGATCGGCTTCTACCTGGCCTTCATGCCGCTGTACATGCTCGGCTTCATGGGCATGACCCGGCGCATGAACCAGTACGACAACCCGGCGTGGACGCCGTACTTGATCGTGGCCTTCGTCGGCGCGCTGTTCGTGCTGGCTGGCATCATCCTGATGCTGGTGCAGATCTACGTCAGCATCCGCGACCGCAAGAAGAACCTGGACGTCACCGGCGACCCGTGGAATGCACGCACGCTGGAATGGGCCACGCCGTCGCCGCCGCCGTTCTACAACTTCGCCGTGGTTCCCAAGGCCGACCAGCTCGATGCCTTCCATGAGGCCAAGAAGGAAGGCCTGCCGCCGCCGCCGAAGGCCTACGCGCCGATCCACATGCCGAAGAACACCGGCGTGCCGTTGATCCTCAACGTCTGGATCCTGGTGCTGTGCTTTGCCTTGATCTGGCATATCTGGTGGATGGCCGGCGCCAGCTTCGTGGCGATGATCGTGACCCTGATCGTGCGCTCCTACGACGAGGACGTGGACTACTACGTCAGCGCCGAGGAAGTGACGCGCATCGAGAACCAGCACCAGAGCAAGCTCAAGCAGCACGGGGTGACCGCATGAACCTGATGTCCAACACCGGCGCCATCACCGAGCAGGTGGCCGACCACGGCCACGACGACCACGGCCATGAGCAGGGCGGCATGAAGGTCTTCGGCATGTGGATCTACCTCATGTCCGACCTGGTGCTGTTCGGCTCGCTGTTCGCCTCCTACGCGGTGCTCAGCACCGCCTATGCGGGCGGGCCGACCGGCAAGGAGCTGTTCTCGCTGCCGTTCGTGATGGTGGAAACCTTCGTGCTGCTGTTCTCCAGCATCACCTACGGCCAGGCCGTGCTGGCCATGCACCGCCAGAACAAGCAGGCGGTGCTGGCGTGGCTGGGCGTGACGTTCGCGCTCGGCGCCACCTTCATCGGCATGGAGGTGTACGAGTTCAGCCACCTGATCCATGAAGGTGCCGGGCCGAGCACCAGTGCCTACCTGTCGGCGTTCTTCGCACTGGTCGGCACCCACGGCCTGCACGTGGCCAGCGGCCTGCTGTGGATGGCGGTGGTGATGCACCAGGTGCATCGCCGCGGCCTGACCGCCACCAATGTCACCCGCATTTCCTGCCTGAGCCTGTTCTGGCACTTCCTGGACCTGGTCTGGATCTGCGTGTTCACCTTCGTCTATCTGGTTGGAGCGTTCTGAGCATGTCCGACATCGATACTTCCCGTGCCGGTGGCGGCCACGGTTCCACCCGTTCCTACCTGATCGGCTTCGTGATCTGCGCGGTATTGACCGTCATCCCGTTCCTGCTGGTGATGAACCCGACGCTGTCGCGGCCGTTGACGCTGTTCCTGCTGGTGGCCTTCGCCGTGGTGCAGATCATCGTGCAGCTGGTCTACTTCCTGCACATGAACCGCTCCTCGGAGGGTGGCTGGAACCTGGCCAGTTTCGTTTTCACGCTGGTCATCCTTTTCATCGTGGTCGCGCTCTCGATCTGGATCATCTGGAGCATGCACTTCCACATGATGGTCAACTGACGCCGTCGCGCGGGCCGGCAGGCAACTGCCGGCCCGTTGCGTGTCCGTCGCAGACCGTCCCTCGCATTGCCAACGCCATGTCCCGTCATTTCCCCCTCGCCACCGGCCTGTCCGCGCTGGCGCGCAAGCTCTCCCTTCCGGTCGTGCTGGTCACCGCCGCCAGCCTGCTGCTGGTCGCCTGCGCGGCCAAGCCCAAGCTCGACTATTACGGCAAGGACATCTCCTGCCAGGACCTGGGCCAGCACTGGACGCTGCCCGACAGCGCCGGCGTCAGCCGCTCGCCGGCCGACTTCCAGGGCAAGGTCACCTACCTGTTCTTCGGCTTCACCAGCTGCCCGGACGTGTGCCCGACCACGATGGTCGAGCTGGGCCAGGTGAAGCACCTGATGGGCTCGGACGCGGACAAGTTGCAGGTGGTGTTCGTCACCGTCGACCCCGAGCGGGATACGCCTGCGGTCGCGCAGACTTACGTGAAAGCCTTCGACCCCAGCGCGACCGCGTTGGTCGGTGATGCCGATCAACTGGCCGCCATGGCGTCGCGCTTCAAGGCGTTCTATGAGCGCGAGGACGGCCCGGTGCCCGGCGCGTACGCGATGACGCATACCGCGGGCGGCTACCTGTTCGACCGCCAGGGCAGGGTGCGTCTGTTCGTGCCGTTCGGCATGCCGGTGGAGCAGTTGTTCTCCGACATCCAGCGGCTCACGCTGGAGCCGGACCATCCGGTCAAGGCACCGGGTGCGGGGCAGTGCCCGGGCGTGGCCGGCAAGGGCTGAGCCGGTCAGGCGGGGACGCCTGCACGTCCCCTTGGTCGAATCCACGGATGGCGCGCGTGCGCCATGCGGTCACGCGCGCCGGCCGAAGTGCCGGTTCAATCGGTGGCGTCGGCCGCGTTCCAGGCCTTCACCTGCGCACGGGTGGCGTCGAGCAGTGCATCCAGCGTCGCGCGGTCCTGGACCTGGCCGCGCAGCACTACCGTGTTGATCGCGGTGGTCGCACCGATGTCCTGCAGCGGATTGCGCTCCAGCAGCACCAGGTCGGCGGCCTTGCCGGCCTGCACCGCGCCGTAGCGGTCGAGCTTGCCGAACCAGGCCGGGCCGGCGCGGGTCGCCGCCGCCAGCGCCTGCGGTGCGCTCAACCCTTCGCGCACGTACAACGCCAGTTCGTTGTGCAGGCCGATGCCGGGATAGTTGTACGAGTTGAGGAAGCCCGCATCGGTGCCGGCCATGATCTGCACGCCGGCCTGCTGCAGCATCGGCAACACCGCGGCGACCTGCGCGTAGTGCGCATGGCGGTCCTGGATCTGCTGTGGCGTGGCCTTGGCGGCGCGGTCCACGCGCCAGGCATAGGTCTTGCGCAGGCCCGGGCCGATATACGCCAGGTAGGCGTCGTCGGCATGCGGTTCGACGTCGAGGAAATCGATGATGCGCCCACCGTCCAGGGTCGGGGTCACCGCCACGCCGTGTTCGGCGAAGCGGCGGTAGGCCGCCATCGCGGTGTCGCGGTCGAAGCCGCCGCGCAGCCGGCGGTTGGCCTCGGCGCGGTCGATGCGCCCGGCGGCGAAGTCGGCGGCGATGGCCGCCTCGTCCTTCACCCCGGCCTTGAACGCGTAGTCCAGGTGTTCGATCGAACTGATGCCCGCATCGACGGCCTGCTCCACGGTCAACGCCATCGGGATGTGGCCGGAGGTGCGCAGGCCACGCTGCCTGGCCTGGCGCAGCGCGTACAGGAACAGCTCGGGCTTGAGCGTGCTGTCGGTGATCTTCACGAAGTCCACCTGGTCGCGCTGCTCGCGGTCCAGCGCAGCGTCCACGCCGGCTTCGTCGCCGGCCTCGAGGGTGCCTTTCCAGACCGGCGCGATGCCTTCGATCTTGGCGCCGGAGGTGAACAGCTGCGGCCCGAACAACTGCCCGGCCGCGATCTGCCCGCGCCACGACAACACCTGCTCGGGCAGGTCGCCGGAGGCGTCGCGCACGGTGGTGATGCCATGCGCCACGTACAGCGGCAGCAGCGCCTTGTTCTCCTCGACCAGGGCCGGGCCACCACCGAAGTGGACGTGCATGTCCCACAGCCCGGGGATCAGGTAACGGTTGCCGGCATCGACCACCTGCCTGGCCTGCCACTGCCGGGCCAAGGTGGCGTCATCGCCGACGGCGACGATGTCCTGGCCGCGGATGGCCACCGCCTGGCCGGGCTGCAGGCGGGCGTGCTCCACGTCGACCACGGTGGCATGGCGGATCAGCACATCGGCGCTGGACGGGGCAGCCAGCGCCGGCAGCGCAACCGCGAACAGGGCCGAAATGGCCAGGGAAAGCGTGGTCTTCATCAGGGGATCTCGTGGGCCGCGCGGGTGCGCAGGGGAAAGGACGCCGTGCTCATCGCGCGTTGGCGGCGAGCAGCAGACGGATGTTCTCGGCCTGACCGCGTTGGCGGGCATGCTGCAGCGGCGTGATGCCATTGCCGTCGGCGAGGTTGACGTCGGCACCGGCGTCGATCAGCAGCTTCACGATGGCCACGTGATCCGGGCCGCCGTCGCCGAGGATGATGGCCTCCAGCAGCGCGGTCCAATCCAACCGGTTGACGTGGTCGACATCGACGCCGGCCTGGATCAGCGTGCGCACCACCTCCACGTGCCCGCGTTCGGCCGCCGGGATCAGCGCGGTGCCGCCATAGCGGTTGGTGCTGCGCAGGTCGGCGCCGTGCTGCAGCGTCAGTTCCAGGATCTCGCGTTGGCCGCTGGCACCGGCATGGATCAGCACGCGCGCGGTATCGGCGCGGCGCTGGCGCACGGCGGCCAGCAGCGGGGTGCGGCCTTCCCCGTCGCGGGCCTCCAGCGGGGCGCCGCGTTCGAGCAGGGCAGTCACCTGCCGGGCGTCGCCGTGCGTGGCGGCCTGGTGCAGCGCTTCAGCCAGTGCCGGCTCGCCGGCGCCGGCCGAACAGGAGGTCAGCATGGCCGCGGCCAATGCATGCGTGGTGACCCAATGCCGGGTAGCCATGATGTCGTCTCCAGATGCGTGGCGCGGGCGCGCCGCTTGCCGTTCCAGACCGCCGGCGCAGTTGCCCGGGGCTGGCGCCGATGCTACAAGTCGGCCGTTCCATCCAGAAATGAAATATGGCGATGGGTGATATTCAGAAATCAAATAGGTCGATCTTCGACCTCGATCTGCTGCGTGCATTGGTGACGGTGGCTGACTGCGGCAGCTTCACGGCCGCGGCCACGCGCCTGCACTCGACCCAGTCCACCATCAGCCAGAAGGTGCGGCGGCTGGAGGAGCTGGCGGGGCAGCGCCTGCTCGACCGTGGCGTGCGCGATGCGCGCCCCACCGACATCGGCGAGACGGTGCTCGGCTATGCGCGCCGGATGCTGGCCTTGAACGAGGAACTGGCCGCCGCGTTGTCCGGCGAAGGGGCGGGCACCACCATCCGCATCGGCGTGCCCGAGGACTTCGCCGCCGGCCGCACCACCCGGTTGCTGGCCGACTTCAGCCGTGACCACCCGCGCGTGAAGCTGGAGGTCAGCAGCGGGCTGAGCCGCGGCCTGGCCGAAAGCTACGACCGTGGCGAACTGGACCTGGTGCTGGTCAAGCAGCGCCGCGGCAGCCGCGAGGGCCTGGCCTGCTGGCCCGAGCCGATGTGCTGGATCGACGCCGCCGCCGCGCCCACCTTCGCGCAGGACCCGGTGCCGCTGGTGGCCTTCCCCCCGCGTGGGCTGTACCGCGAGGACATGATCGATGCCGTCGAGGCGCTGGGCCGGCGCTGGCGGATCAGCTTCACCAGCTCCAGCCTGGGCGGGATCCAGGCCGCGGTCGCCGACGGCCTGGGCATCAGCCTGCTGCCGGCACGCGCGGTGACCGCCGCGCACGTGGTGCTGGGTCCGGCAAGCGGACTGCCGGTGGTGGACAGCATCGAGCGGGTGCTGCTGCAGCGCCCCTCGGCCGAACCGGAGGTCAAGACGCTGGCGGCGATGCTGGTGCGGATGCTCGGCGAGGAGCCGGCCTGATCGCGGGTGCCGGTGGTAGCGGGGTATCCGCCGCAGCATGTCCGGACGAAGGCGGCGACGCGCTAAACTGCCTGCAACCGGGTGTCCATGCCCCGGCCTGTTTTTCATGGGATCCCTACCAATGACGATAGACCTGACTTCCTTGAGCGTGCGGGAGTTGAACCAGCTGATCCGCACCGCGGAACAGACGCGCAAGGCGCTTGTCAGCCGCCCACCTGCCGAGAAGGTGAAGAAGCAGCTGACCGCGCTGGCCAGGAAGGCCGGTTACACGATCGAGGAAGTGTTCGGAGAAGGCATGGACGGAGGCGCTGCACCGCGTACGCGCCGCCGCAAGCTGCCCAAGGTGGCCATCAAGTACCGTGACCCGGAGAACCGCCGCTACACCTGGACCGGCCGCGGCAAGATGCCGCGCTGGCTCGCCTCCAAGGTTCGCTTCGGCCAGGACCCGGTCGATTTCCTCGTCCCCGGCGTGGCCAAGCTCACGCCCAAGGCGGCCCCGGCCAACCCGAAGCGCAAGTTGTTCAAGCAGGGCTGACACGTCGTGCCCCTTGCGCACAGGTGCGGCAAGGGCATGTCAATGACGACGAACAGAGGGCAGGGCACACCGGCGCAGGCACCTCGACGCCAGCGCCGGTCCGCGTCGTGATGGCGCGCGATGAAGTGCACCTCGGACGAAGTGCGGCTACGTCCGTATCGTGACGTGGCAGCAGGCACTCAATACCGCGCCGCGGTCAGCGGCGCATCGGCCCATTGCCAGGCGTCGCGTTGTTGGCGCGAGGTCTCGCGTGCGGCGTCGGCCTGGCCCATCGCCTGTTGTGCCTGCGCCAGGCCGAACAGCGACCAGCCGTTGGCGGGATAGGTCTTCAGGTCCTGCTGGAAGACATCGGCGGCGGCCTTGGCATCGCCCGCTTCCAGCAGGGCGGCGCCCAGGTAGGGACGGATCGGCAACGGCCAATCGGCGGGTTCGTTGTAGGCCAGTGCGTCCTCTGCAGTGGCGGCCTCACGTAGTGCGGCAATGGCGTCGGCGGGCTTGCCCTGTGCGCGCAGCAGCTCGCCGCGCAGCAGGGCGTCGGCAATGCGCAACACGGCATCGGCGTGGTTGATGTCGAAGAAGCTTACTTGCGCCATCGCCGGGTCCAGCGTGATCGCGTGCAATGCCTCGGCTTCGCGCGCGGCATCGGCCAGGGCCCCCTTGCGCAGGTGCGCCATGCCGCGCGCGAAATGGCCGATCGCCGAGGGATACGGCAATGCCGGTGCCTGCGCGGTGTCGGCGAGGATGGCGTCCCAGTCACCGAAGCGCACCTGGGTGAGCAACGGCGTGACCACGAACTGCTGCATGAACTGCATCGGTGCCTCGCCCATCGCGGCTTGGTCGGCACGTCGCGCGGTCTGGCTGGCCGCTTCCATCGCCAACGTGCGCGAGCCGGTGAGGCCGCTGGTCATCGTCGCGAAGTGCCAGTTGTGTGGCACGTAACCGAGCGGATAGACGCCGTTGCTGCCGCGACAGACCGCGAGGAAGTCCTTGTCCGCGGTGCTCGCCGCCAGGTTGGTCAGGGTGGCGTCGTGGTAGCGGCCCAGGCGGATGTAGATGTGTGCCGGCATGTGCACCAGGTGGCCGGAACCGGGGGCGAGCGCGGCCAGGGCGTCGGCGTGGCGCTCGGCGCGGCGTGGGTCGGGGGAGGCTTCGACTGCATGGATGTAGTAGTGCATGGCGCCGATATGGCGCGGATTGCGGGCCAGCACGCGTTCCAGTTCGCCGACGAGGCGTGCGGTGAACTCGGCGGGCGTGCCGTCCGCGCTCCAGTAGGCCCAGGGCGAGAGATCCATCAGGGCTTCGGCGTACAGCGTCGCGGCATCGTCATCGGCGGGAAACGCCTGGACCACGCGCGCCATCGCATCGGCATAGGCCCGGTCCAGCGGCTTGCGGTCTTCCGGTGCGGGCGCGGTATAGCGGGCCTGCAGCGCCTGGATCAGCGCACGGTCGGCGGGGCGCGCATTGCCGGCCAGTGCGGCGGCCTTGGCCGCGAGCGTCGCGGCGTCACCGGCCAGCGACGGATCCATCGGCAGGTTGATGTTCGGCCCGAGCACCAGTGCCTGGCCCCACACGCACATCGCGCACTGCGGGTCCAGCCGCGCCGCTTCGGCGAAGGAGCGGGCCGCGGCCTCGTGGTTGAAGCCGTAGGCCAGGCGCAGGCCTTGGTCGAAATAGCGCTGGGCAGCCGGCACGCGGGTGCCAACGTCACGATGCAGGTCCCCGAACGTTTCGAACAGCGGCACGGCCGTGCCGGGCGGTGCCGCCGCGGTCCCGCCCGGTTGCGATGTGCCGCGGTCGCAGCTGGCCGACAACAGCGTGGCAAGCGCGGCGAGGGACAGCAGGAGCGGGGTTCGACGGGTCATCGGGGTCACTCCATGACAGGCACGGCGGACGATACTGCCGGCGAATGCGGGATGTGATAGCGCCGCGTTAAGCACGCGCCAAATGTTGATTCCGGCACATCGGCGCCAGTCCGGTGCCGCGCGCGACCGCCCCCGGCGTGGCATGAGAAAACCTGATGGCTGGGCCGAAATCTGCTCGATTGTGGGCGATGCCGGTGCGGCGCATCGTTCGGTTCCATCCACACAACGAAGGCGGACGCATGAAGACTGGCAACGGGTTTGGCATCCTCGCCACCGCACTGGCCGCAGCCAGCATCTGGCCGGCGCTGGCGGCCGATCCGGCGGAATGGTCGGCACCGGTCGCGCCCTTCCAGGTCGCGGGCAACGTGCACTACGTCGGTACCGAAGGATTGTCCGCGTACCTCATCACCACGGAGGCGGGGGCGATCCTGCTGGATGCCACCCTGCCGGAGAACGCGGCACTGATCGAACGCAACATCGAGAGCCTGGGCGTACGCCTGGCCGAGGTGAAGCTGCTGATCAGCGACCACGCCCATGCCGACCATGTCGGTGCGATGGCGCGGATCAAGCACGACACCGGCGCGCGTATGATCGCCAGCGAGGGTGACCGCTGGGCCCTGGAGAACGGACGCAACCAGGGCGACAACAACTACGGCATCCAGCCATTCGAGCCGATCCGGGTCGACCAGGTGGTCAGCGACGGCGAACGGGTGCGCCTGAGCGATGTCGAACTGACCGCGCACCTGACGCCGGGGCATACGCGCGGCTGCACCAGCTGGAGCATGACGGTGAACGACCGGGGCACGCCGCGCGAGGTGCTGTTCCTGTGCAGCATCACCGTGGCCGGCAATACCCTGGTCGGCAATCGTGCCTATCCCCGCATCGTCGAGGACTACCGCGCCACCTTCGCCAAGCTGGCGGTGATGCGCGCCGACATCGTGCTGACCAGCCACCCGTCGGTGGCCGAGGTACTGGAGCGGGAGCAGCAGCATGCGCGCGGGGACGATGATGCATTCATCGATCCGGCGTTGCTGCCGCGGCTGGTGCGGCAGTTCAGCCAGGAATTCGAGCAGACGCTGGCCAAGGCCAGTCAGCCCTGAGAATGCTCCGAGGCCGGTGAGGGTGCCGGCATGGCGCAGCTTCGCTGCAGGCAATGGCCGGAGGTATGGAGCCGGTGTGGTGGGGCGACAGCAATCGGGGGAGTTTCCGCTTCTGTGTCCAACGACACATGTCCGCGCGCTGCTGGAGTGCAAGCATCGCCCCTTTGCAGAGGGCAGGTGCATCCATGGCTTACACGCTCAATCGCCGCTCCTTCCTGGCCAGCACGGCCGCGCTGCCGGCCGTGGGCCTGGTTCCTGCCAGTGCCGCCCTCGCCGCCGCGGCGCCTGCCGGCATGGCTTCACTCATCGATGGCGAGCGCAGCGCCATCGTGTCCGCCATGGCCGGCAGCAGGATCGGCGCGACCGCGGTCTGCCTTGTGCAGGATGGGAAGCCGCAGTGGGTGGAAGGGTTTGGCCACACCACCGACGTGGACGGGCAGGCGGTCGATGCCAGCACGCTTTTCAGCATCCAGTCCACCTCCAAGCATTTCGCCGCCGTCGCGGTGCTGCTGGCGGTGCAGGATGGCCTGCTCGATCTGGATGCGCCCATCACCCGCTACCTGCCGGCGTTCACGGTGAACAGTCGCTTCGAGCGCGCGCCGCAGGAGCGGATCACCCTGCGCCTGTTGTTGGCCAACCGCGCCGGCTTCACCCATGAAGCACCGGTGGGCAACAACTATGAGGCCGCCTCTCCCGATTTCGAGACGCACGTGCGCAGCATCGAGAAGACCTGGCTGCGCTTCCCGGTGGGTGAGCGTTACCGCTACTCGAACCTCGGCTTCGACCTGGCCGGGCATATCCTGGAGCGGGCCGTGGGCATGCCGTATGCGCAATGGCTGCAGACGCGGCTGTTCGCGCCGCTCGGCATGCAGGACAGCACCGCCGACGCGGCGGTCCACCAGGCGCGTGCCAACCGCGCGCGCGGTCTCCAGGAGGGCCATGCGGAAGTGCCTTCGGTGACGCCGCTGCTCGTGTCCGGCGGGGTGTGGACCAGTGCCCGCGACATGGCGACCTACCTGGCGTTCATGCTTTCCGGCGGACGCCACGCGGGCAGCCAGCTGCTGGCGCCGGCGTCATGGAACCAGATGCACGGCTTCGGGCTGGGCGGTGACTACGGGCTGGGCGTGATGCGTACCGAGCGACGCTACGGCCAGAGCCCGGTGCGCCTGCTGCACCATCGAGGCGGAGGTTTTGGCTTCGGCTGCGTGTTCACCTACTGCGTGGAAGCGGGCGTGGGCTTCGCGGCCATGTTCAATCGCGCCACCTCGGCCGGCTATCGCTTTGGTGACGCGCTGATCGATCAACTGCTGGCGGCCCGCTTCGGGCCACGCGCACCGCGGTTGCCGGCCTCGGCGCTGGCCACGATCCAGCCGACCCCGGCGCGGGTGCGTGCCTTCGCTGGCCATTGGATCGGCCGCAACGTGCGCGCGCAGATCCGCAGCGATGACGAGGGACGCCTGCACCTGCATCGAACGGAGGGCGAGCCCGGTGTCGCGCTCGGCGTGATGGATGTCGATGCGTTGTTCACCGTGGACGCGGAGGGCGAGGTGGTCAGCTATCGCTACCACGCCGCCACCGGCGACCAGCCAGCGCATCTGGAATGTGCATCGGGCGAGGAGAGCCTTGACCACAATGACGGCCCGGACCTGCCACGCGGTCCGGACACGCCGCAGTGGGAGCGTTGGCTGGGCCGCTACCGCATCGACCAATGGGGCCGCTCCTCGATGGTGGTCGAGGTGGAGCGGCGCTCGGGGTGGTTGTACCTGGATGGAACACGGCTGGTCGTTGAAACCGAGCCCGGCCTGTTCTTTACCAGCGACGGCGAGGCGGTGGACTTCCGTGGGCCGGTGCCCACCTGGCGCAATCTTCGCCTGCAGCGCGTGTGAGCGCGGTGCGGGGCATGGGCTGATCGGGGCGCGCTGCGGAAGCGTGCAATGCCGATCGGCGACCGGCATTGCACGGAGCGCTACTACAGCTCGCTTTTGCGCGTGATGAACACGGGCAATGGTACGTCCAGTGCGTCCGCGCTGACCGTCTGGCCGGCGAGGAAGTCCGCGATCCGGTCGGCGATGGCGGCGTTGCCCAGCCAGAGTTCGTTGTCATGGCTGGCGCCGCGTACGCGCAGGTGCTGGCCCTTGCTGAAGCCGGGCAGCAAGGCCTGGGCATTGGCCGGCGGGGTCCGGCCATCGAGCGTGCCGCTGATGAACAACGTCGGGACATCGCTGCGCAGCGGCGCACGGAATGCTTCGCCCAGGTCGGCCAACCCCAGGCCGTCCGCCAGTTCCGGAAGCGGGAAGTTCAACGCGTCGCCAAACAGGCTTTCGCGTGCCTGCGCCTGGACCAGGGCGCGCCGTTGCGGGCTCTGTCCGGAAGCAACGTCCATCGCCAACGGCATGGCGCGGAAGCTGCCCATGTCCTCGCGCATCATCAGCACGAACCCGGCCAGCAACGTGTAGTCACCTGCTTCGGCTTCGCGCAGCAGCAGTGGCAGCATCCGCTGCGTCGAGCGCCGGCCAAGCGCGTTTGCGATGGCGATCTGCGCGTCGAACTCGCCGATGGTGACGGTTCTGCCGCCATGCAACGGGCTGCTTGCCTGCACGGGGTGCTGGCGCAAGCTTGCCAGCACGCGTCGGGCGGCGCCTTGCAGGTCGTCGAAGCCGTCCTTGCGTGCGACCGTGGACAGGTCTGCCAGCAGCGTGTCCGCCGCCAGCGGCAGCTTGATCGTATCGTCCGGGCCCTCGGTTCCCATCAGCACCACCCGCTCAAGCTGCGGGCCGTGGCGGCGAACCGTGGCCAGGGCCAGGTGCGTGCCGTAGCTCATGCCCCACAGGCTGATGCGCGGCAGGCCCATGGCGCGCCGGAGGTCGTCGATGTCGTCGGCACTTTCGGCGGTGGTGTACGCGCCGAGATCGACGCCGGCATTGCGCCATTCGTTGATGCATTCGGTGGCTGCACCGCGCAGCGCGGCCAACGCGGCCTCACGCTGCAATGGCTCGGCGTCGGCGAAACGATGTGCGTGCGAGCATTCCGGGGGCATTTCCGAGAAGTCCGTGCCGCGCTGGTCGAGCAGCAGGACATCGGCCTGGCGACGGACGCGATCGAACACCGGCCAGCGCGGCCCAAGCGCCGTCCCGAAACCCGAGCCACCCGGGCCGCCGGCCAGGTAGACCACCGGTGCGGCGCGGCCATCGCCGCCGGTGGCGGGCAAGCGCACCACCCGCAGGCGGATGCGTGGCCCATCGGGCTCGCTGTGTCGGCGCGGCACCTCCAGGAAGGCCTCCTCGGTGGCAATCGTGCCGTGGCTCTTGGTGACCATGGCATAGGGGGAGAACACCAGCGGCGTCGGGGCATTGCCGGCTGCTGCCGGTGCCGCTGCAGTTGCGGCCAGGGCCAGGCACAGGGTGGCCAGTACGCCGGCCCGATGCGGGGATGGGCGACGGTCGAAGGGAACGGTGCGCGGTGTGCGGGACATGGCGGACTCCGGTTGTGGGCAAGCGTGGGTGTGGAACTGGCCCCGACGACGGCGGAAGTGGTACCGGGTGCAGGGGGCGTGACCACCATCGCCCCGTACGCGTCGATCCGGCCGCGCCGGTCCGTCCAACGTCTCCAGCTGGCCGTCCAATGTCTCCGCCCAGCCGATACGATGGGCGCATGCAGATCTTCCGGACCCTGGCCGTACTCGCGGTACTGACCGCCGCCGTTGCGGCGTGGATGGCCGTTGCCACCTCGGACATGGCCAAGGTGCAGGTGCTGGACGGTGAGATGGCGCCGGCAGTGCTGCCGGCGTCCGGGGCATTGCCGCGGCACCCGCCAGCTACGGCGGACTGGCGCCCACTGGACCAGGGCGTCCTGGCCGGTTGGCGGGGGCCGTACTGGCTGCGCTGGCACTCGGGGACGCCGGGGGAACAGCACGGGGCCAGCCGTGCACTTCGCCTGTCGCTGCGCGGTGCCAGCCAGCTGTACTGGAACGGGCAGCCCTTGCCGGGCAACGGCGTCGTGGGCCGTACCGCCGAAGCAGAGCACCCCGGCCGCGTCGACATCGTCCGGATACTGCCTGCATCTCCTGACGCGGGCGTGGACGAATTGTTGGTACTTGCCTCCAGCCACCATCAGGGCATCGCGCTGCGCAGCGCCGACGCGGTTGCCGTGGTGGCACCGCCGGAGCTGCTGTTTGGCCATCTGCTCCGGCCCTGGTTGATCGCGGCGTTCGCCATGGGGGCACTGGCGGCGGCATGCCTGTACTTCCTGGCGGTGCAGCGTGGGCGTCCGCGCACGGCGGACACGCGCCTGCTGCTGGCGCTGTGCGCGGTCGGCCTGGTGTTGCCGGTGGTGGAGGCGTGGCGGTCGCTGCTGGGCTATGCCTATCCGTGGCATGGCCC
The DNA here is from genome assembly GCF_052871705.1 of Stenotrophomonas sp. LARHCG68. Lineage (NCBI taxonomy): Bacteria > Pseudomonadati > Pseudomonadota > Gammaproteobacteria > Lysobacterales > Lysobacteraceae > Stenotrophomonas > Stenotrophomonas sp. LARHCG68. The sequence continues at coordinate 452,487 of NZ_JBIXJV010000001.1, forward strand.
ACGCCTGCTCGCCCTGCTGTGCCTGCACGTGGCCGCGGCGGCGTTGTTGCCGGCCTACCTGGCCCGGCGCTTCCGTGTTGCCGTGCCAGCCGGTGTCTGTGCCGTGTACCTGGCGGGCCTGGCGGCAGCGGCGATCTTCATGCCCAGCTTCGACGCCCGCTCCACCGTGGTGCTGCTGCTGAGCCTGTTGGCCTCGGCGGGGGTTTTGCTGCGCGCCCGTGAAGCGCGGGAGGAGCGCTGGCCGATCCTGGCCCTGCTGCTGGCCGGTGCGATGGCCCTGGCGATCGAACGCGGTGCGTTCCTTGATGGGCCGTACTTCCTGTTGTTGTCGGTGCTGATGGTCTTCCTGCTGCTGCGGCACGCCGCGCAACTGCGTGCGCTGGACCGCAACAACGCGCGACTGCGCGAGGAGCGCGCGCAGCTGTCGCTGCAACTGCTGCAACGGGGCATCCAGCCGCATTGGCTCATGAACACGCTGACCTGCCTGCAGGAACTGATCGAACGCGAGCCGCCACGCGCCAGCCGGATGGTTGAATCATTGGCTGACCAGTTCGATCGCCTTCGCGACAGCAGCGCCCGGCCGAGCGTGCCCCTGGCCGATGAGCTGGCGCTGTGCCGCAGTCATCTGGACATCGTTGGCCTGGCGCTGGATCGGCCCATCGCGCTGGAGGTGGAGGCCGCCGACATTGGCGTGTCGTTGCCCCCCGGCGTACTGCACGCCCAGGTCGAGAACGCATTGACCCATGCCGGGGCCGTCGCCTGCGCGCAGCATCCGTTCCGTCTGCGCGTGCATCGGGAGAATGACCGTTGGGTCCTGGAGCTGCGGAGTGTGCGCGGATCATCGCCACATCGCGGCAGGGGAACCGGCACGCGCTACATCGAGGCCAGCCTGGAGGTCGCCTGGCCCGGTCGCTGGCAGTTCACCCAAGGGGCCGATGGCGCCGATTGGCGTGGCCGGATCGAGCTGCCATGCGCATCCTGATCGTCGAGGATGAGCCGCTGGTACGCCAACGCCTTCTGCGCCTGTGCGCGGAGCTGGCCGGTGCCCGCGCACGCTTCGATGCGGTGGAGGACCTGGAGTCCGCGGGCGACAGGCTGGGGCGCAGCGTCTACGACGGCCTGTTGCTGGACCTCAATCTTGGCGGCGAGGACGGCTTTGAACTGCTGCGGAAGGCCGTGTCCGGGCGCTACCACTGCGTGGTGGTCTCGGCGCATCGTGAGCGTGCATTGCAGGCGTTCGAGCATGGCGTGCTGGATTTCGTCCCCAAGCCGTTCTCGCGCGAGCGGTTGGGCCAGGCCGTGCAGCGGTTGCTGGACGTGGGGCGCTACCGCTCCGGGCGCGCCCGCTATCTCGGCATCTGGCGGGCCCAGGGCACGGCCCTGGTCGAACTGGCGGATGTCGTGTGGATCCGTGCCGATGGCGACTACAGCGAACTGCACATGTCCGACGGGCGCAGCGAACTGCACGACAAGTCGCTCGCCGGCCTGGGCGCGGTGCTGCCCCCCGATTTCGTGCGTTGCCACCGCTCCTACCTGGTGAACCTGCGCCATGTACGTAGCCTGCATGCCGGCTCGGGCAGTCGCTACTGGCTGGTGCTGAGCGACGGTGCGGCGCTTACGGTTGGCCGTGCCCATGTCGCGGCATTGCGGCAGGAGCTCGGGCTGGATTGAACACGCAGGCTCCTGGCACCGTTGCCACGCCGTTCACCACGCATCCGGCTCGCGGACCATGTGGACGATGCCGGCGGGGTTGGTGATCCAGCCACCCCGGAAGCCTTCCGGCAGGGGTTCGATGGCGTCGCAACGAACGACGCCGGCCTTGGCCAGATGTGCCGCGGCGTCCTCGAAGCGCTCGGTGAACAGCTCCAGCCACACTTCGGCCTGGCTCATTCCCGGTGCTTCGGCGATCCACAGCCGGGTCGGCCCCAGCGCGAAGCCGATGTCCGGCAGCTTGTCGGTGATGGGGGTCAGGCCGATGACGTCCCGGTAGAACTGCAGCGTTGCCTCGTACTGATGCGGCGGCACCTTGATGGCGATGTCGATGCCGCCCTGGAAGGTCGTATGCATGGTGGATGCTCCGGGGTTCTATTCGTCGTCCACGAGCGGCGCGCGCGCCGGTTCACCATTGAGTTCGCTGGGGTAGTAGCCCGCGCGCAGGTTGATGCCGTACTCCAGGAATGCCTTCATGCAGCTGAGCATCTGCGACCAGCCTTCGCAGTTGATGTAGGCGCTGCGCTGGCCCTGCACGTCCTCATGCCAACCGGTCTCGGCGATGGTGACCAGGGTGGCGTCGCCATCGAGCGCGGTGAAGTTCATTTCGATGCGGGTCTTGTAGGTGGCGGTGCCATCGGCGGCGCGGGGGCCATCCCAATGCAGGACGATGCGGCTGTCCGGTATCACCTCGGCCACGTCCACCGGCACGTCGCCCCACCACAGCACCGTCGTACCGGCCACCAGCGGTGCGCTGGCGCCGCCCAGGGTGGTGAAGTACGCGCTGAGCGTTTCAGGATTCACGACCGCATCGAACACCGCGCTGACCGGCTTGGCGACGCGTGCGGATACCCGGAATTCAGGCTTCATGGCACTGCTCCTCTTGCACTGGGTGGCTATGTGTTATAAATATATAACATGATGGATGGCGATGCGGAAGACGCGGTTTTCAAGGCGCTGGCCCACCCCCGGCGGCGGGCGCTGCTCGACTGCCTGAAGGCGCAGCCACGCACCACCGGCATGCTGTGCGAGGCATTCGACGACATGGACCGCTGCACGGTCATGCAGCACCTGAAGGTGCTGGAAGCGGCCGACCTGGTGATCGTCCAGCGCGAAGGGCGCGAACGCTGGAACCACCTCAATCCGCTGCCCATCAAGCACATCCACGAGCGCTGGATCAGCCAGTACGCCACCCATGCGCTGACCCTGCTGGACCGGCTCAAATCCGGGTTGGAAGGCTGAGGGTCTCAGCCCGCGTTGAACCGCCGCCGGTACTCGCCCGGGGTCAGGCCGACGATGCGGTGGAACACCTTGCGGAACGAGCCCGGGTCGCTGTAGCCGACGTCCCAGGCCACGCGTTCCAGTGGCAGCCGCGTGGACTGCAGCAGGTCGCGTGCATGGGCCACGCGCACGCGCTGCCCGTACTCGGTGGCGGTCATGCCGGTGGCCTTCTGGAAGCGGCGCAGGAAGGTGCGCTCCTCCAGCCCGGCGCGGCGCGCAAGCTCGGGCAGGGCTGCCGCCTTGGCATGTGTTTCGTGCAGCCATTGCTGTACTGCCAGCACCGCTGCATCGCCATGCGAGACGCGGGGCGCGAAGCTGCTGTAGTAGCGCTGCTGGCGTCCGAGCGGATCAACCAGCAGGGTGCGTGCGGTGTCCAGCATCACCGCCACGCCGAAGTAGCGCTCCACCAGGCGCAGGCCCAGGTCGATCCAGGCCATCGCCCCGCCGGCGGTCAGGATGTCGCCGTCGTCGATGACCAGTTGGTCGGTGTCCAGCCGCACCGCAGGGAAGCGGCTGGCGAAGCTGTCGTTGAACGCCCAGTTGGTGGTGATGGTGCGGCCATCGATGCGCCCGGTTTCGCCCAGCAGGTAGGCCCCGGCGCAGACCGAGGCGAGCGTGCTGCCGGTGTCATGCAGGCCACGCAGCCAATCGAGGTAGGGCGCGGCCGCCTCGGTGGTGAGTGGTTCCTCCAGGCTCGGCGGCAGGATCAATACGTCCGGTCGCAGGCTGCACTGCGCGGGGGAAGGTGCGTCCGGCGCTGGGCGCTGCCCCGGTACGGCGATATGCCATTGCGTGACATGCAGCTGCGGCGGTCCTGCGGGCGCGTGACGGTGGGCGATCCTGCCGGCCAGGGCGAGCAGGTCGGCCAACCCGAGTACGGCTGCCAGTTGTGCGCCGGGGTAGCGCAGTATCCCGATCTCGATGTGGCGGTCGTGGTGCATCTGTCGGTGCAGCCCTCAAGAATGTCGGTGACGCCCCTTCGCTGCGTGCGGCCGGCGGCGGAAAATTCTCCCACGTTTTCCATACGTGAACCGGAAGCCCCATGCACAAGCGCGCCATCATCGTCATTGATCTGCAGAACGAATACCTGCCCACCGGCAAGCTGCCGCTCACCGGCATCGACGCCGCCGTCGCCCACGCGGTGACGGTCATCGCCGAAGCCCGCCGCACCGGCATCCCGGTGCTGCATGTCCGCCACGAATCGGCCAGCAACGAAGCGCCAATCTTCGTGCCGGGCTCGGATGGGGTGGAGATACAGGCCGCCGTCGCCCCGCGGGAAGGCGAGCCGGTGATCACCAAGCACTTCGTCAATGCGTTCCGCGACACCGATCTGAAGCAGCAGCTGGATGCCCGCGGCGTTGACGAGGTGGTCGTCATCGGTGCGATGAGCCATATGTGCGTGGACGCCTGCGTGCGGGCCGCCGCCGACTTCGGCTACACGGTCACCGTGCTGCACGATGCCTGCGCCACGCTGGACCTGGCGTTCAACGGCGTCACCGCCCCGGCGGCGCAGGTGCATGCGGCGATGATGGCGGCCTTCGCCTTCGGTTATGCGCGCGTGACCTCGACGGACGCCTGGCTCGCTGGCTGATCCCAGTGAGCGCGAATGCGGTGCAACCGTTTGATTGGAAACGACTTCATTAATCTTCATCCGCACATCAGGCATTTCATTCGGGGCCATGGTCGGCTGGGCGCTCCCTACCTGGAGCGCCTCCATGCCCCGCCTGATCCGCCTCGCCCTGCTTGCCGTCCTTGCTTCCTTCGCTCCCTCCCTGGCCGCCTACGCCGCGGCCTCCACGCCCCCTGACTGGGCCGTCGCCGACCCCGCCAGCCAGGGGCTGGATGCCACCCGCCTTGCCGCGCTGGATGTCGCGATCCGTGGCGGCGAGGCGCCCGACACCACCAGCGTGCTGGTCGTCCACCGCGGCAAGCTGGTGCACGAGGCCTACTTCAACGGTGCCGACCGCACGACCCTGCACAACACCCGCTCGCTGACCAAGAGCGTGACCGCGATGCTGGTCGGGGCGGCCATCGACCGTGGTTTGATCGCCGGGGTCGATGCGAAGGTGCTGGGCTTCTTCCCCGAGCGCACGCCCGCGCACCCGGGCAGGTTCAAGGACGCCACCACCGTCGAGGACCTGCTGAGCATGAGCGCGCAGTGGGAATGTGATGACAACAACGAATACTCGGCCGGGCATGAGGAGCGCATGTATGTCAGCGCCGATTGGACCGGCTTCACCCTGGACCTGCCCGAACGCGGCTACGCGCCGTGGGTGAAGCGACCAGCGGACAGCCCGCACGGCCGTGCGTTCGCCTACTGCACCGCCAATTCGTTCCTGCTCGGCGCCATCGTCGAGCGCGCCAGCGCGATGCCATTGGAGCGCTTCGCGGCAGACGCGCTGGAGCGCCCGCTGGGCATCAGCGGCTCGGTCTGGCAACACGCCTCCGAAGGCGTCGGCATGGGCGGCGGTGGCACCGAGTACCGCAGCCGCGATCTGGCCAGGCTCGGCCAGTTGTTGGCCGACGGTGGTCGCTGGAACGGACGACAGGTGCTGTCGCCGGGCTGGGTGCAGGCGATGATGCAGGTGCGCGCACAGACCCCGTTCGACGCCGATTACGGCTACCAGATGTGGCGCTTCACCATCACCATGGGCACGCAGGAGCTGCATGCGTGGACGATGTCAGGCAATGGTGGCAATGCGGTGTTCGTGGTGCCGGACAAGCAACTGGTGGTCGTGGTCACGCGCACCCGCTACAACCAGCGCGGCATGCACCAGGAAACCCGCAAGCTGCTGCAGGACTACATCCTCAGCGCGTTGCCGTGACGTCCTTGGCGTCGGCCGGCAACCGCCCGGACGCGTTGATGCGTGCCCGCTCGGCGGCGACGGCGGACGTGATCGTTGCCAGCACCGGCGTGAAGCCGGGGTCGCTGCGCAGGCCCGCGAGCAGCGGTGACACGCGCAGGTAGTTGGCATCGCGGTAGCCCGCGGCAACGGCTGCCTGCAGCGCTGCCAATGCAGCGCTGCGGTCACCGGCCAGATCAGCCAGCAGGGCGGCGTCGATGCCATCGAAGGCATCGCTGCCCTGCAGGCCCTCGCGCAGGGCGTTGGATTGCACCAACAGTTCGGCCGACGTAGGCCGGACGGCGGCACCGGTGATCCAGGCGACCGTCCGCGGCAGGCTGGCGTGCGGCTTCAGTGCCCGTGCCTTGCCTGCTTCCACCTGCGCGCCGTGGGCATCGCCCTGCAGCAGTGCCAGTTCCGCACCGAGCAGGTGCAACCCGGCATGCGCGGTGCCACGCGCCCGTGCTTCGGCCAGTGCCGCACGGGCCTCCTCCATGCGCCCATGTTCGAACAGGAACGTGGGCCAGGCCTGGTTGGAGAACACGTTGTCCGGGTACAGCTGGAAGCTGCGCCGGTAGCGTGCTTCGGCTGCGGCGGCGTACCCGAGCAGGTCGAGGTTTGAGGCCACCTGCAGCTCCCAGAAGCGCACCTGCCCGGGATGCCGCACGGCGAGATTGGCGTCGAGTGCATCGGCCAGGCGACCCTGCCGGGCGTACAGGTAGGCCGCCGAGGCGCGACTGGCATCGGCGTCGGGATCCAGTTGCACGCTGCGCTCGTAGCCGGCGATGGCCGCATCGACCGCGCCGCGGCAGTCATGGGCATAGGCCAGCACCGCATGCGCGGCAGCCAGCCGCGGCTGGCGGGCGATCACCGCTTCGGCCATCGCCTGGGCCTGGTCGGCATCGTCGCGGCTGCCGCTGTACAGGCACAGGCGCGCGGCAAGGGTGCGTGCCGCGCCCAACGTGGCCAGGGCGTCATCCGGCGCTTCCTGCAGGCGTTGGCGGTACAACGCAAGCGCGCGTTCGTTGTTGTCACGCTGGCCGATGCCGGCGTAGTAGTCGGCGCGCTGCAGCAGCGGGGACTGCACTTGGTTGCCGGCGTTGGGCCATTGCCACCAGGCGATGCCTGCTGCCGCCAGCAGCACGATGGCACCGGCAATGATCAGGCCGCGTCGCGCGTGCGCGGGGGCCGGCGGTGGTGGTGCATCGAGCGAAGGTTCGCTGCACAGCTGGTAGCCCTGGCCGCGCACCGAGCGCAGGTAGCGCGGTTGCCGGCCGTCCTCGCCCAGTGCCTGCCGCAGCAGGCGCACGCGCTGGGTCACGGTTTCCTCGTTGACATGCGCCGGTGCCCAGACCTGCGCGATCAGCTCATCGAAACCCACCACGCGCGTGCCCTGCGTGATCAGGTAGTGCAGCAGGCGGAAGCTGAGCCCGCTCACGTCCAGCAGCTGCCCGTCCTCACGCGTCACCCGCTGGCGTGCCACGTCGATGCGCAGGTCGTCGAGCCGGTACTGCGGGGGCGGGGCGTCTGGCATCGGGAGCGGTGGGGTATCCGGGAGCGGCAAGAGTATCAGCAGCGTGGTGGCGCTTCGGGCAGGTACATGCAGCTTGCCCGGTCGGCATCGATACCCGGCATCCGCGGGCATCCTGTCGTGGTTGTCGCAGTACCGGGTCGCCAACCCCGGAAACCCCGGCGTATTGCACGCGGCACTGGCCTATCATCGGTCGACTTGCCCGGGGCACGCGCAGTGGGCCGGTACCCATGTCGATACACAGGATGACAATGCAGTGCTCAAGGTGATTGCCCAGGACTTCATCAAGCCCGAACACATCGCGACGGTCGCACCGCTCTATCGCGAGCTGGTCGAGCGCACCCGCCAGGAGCCACTGTGTATCTCCTACGCGCTGTACGTCGACGAAAAGGATCCGGGGCATTTCGTCTTCATCGAAGAGTGGCCGGACCGTGCAGCGCTGGACGCGCATTGCAGTACGGAGCACTTCCGGCGGCTGGTGCCCTTGATCGACCAATACCAGCGTGCCCCGGGAACCTATCTTCTGATGGACGCGTTCCGGTGATCCCGCCAGGTGCGCCACCCGGGCATGCGTGCTTGCAGGCCGGTGCGCCACATCAGGGGATGGGCGCCCGGTGGTGCCTGCGTGCGGTGGGCGGTTAGTCCTTCTTGCCCCCGAAGTCGATCGGTTTGTCATCTTCGGCACGATTGGACGACCAGACCTGCGCGGAGCGGCACTTGCTTTCCCGGGCGGCGACCTGGGGCGGGAGGTCCTTCACGAAAACCGAGTCATTGCAGGCTTGGTTCATTGCTGAGTCGTCGTAAGTAGCACAGGCCACCGACGCGCTGGAAAGGGCGATTGCAACGATGCAGTTGACGATAGCGGCGTGCTTCATGCGGTGTTGTTCCGGACGGAGAGGGCTGATGCACCAGGTCAGCGCGGTATGACGTGCCAACCATGTATATCCCGCGCATTTGTCGGCAGGAATGTGATGGAAGTCATGTTCTACCGGTGACATGGCAGCCCGGATCCGCGGCCCGGCACGCATGCCAGCCCACGGTGCACGCGGCCTGCGCCAGGAACGGATGCGATTCCGGCAGCGGCGTGGACGGGCACACGCGCCCGGCCCAGCTGATTACTTGCGTTTGTGCGACCTGGCGGGCGTGGCGCTGTCACCGGCTGCGGTGGGCGGCGCCTGCGGGTTGGCCGCGGATTTGTCCGGCGAGGTCTTCATCCGGAAGGGCGTATTGCCGAGCACCTCGATCTTTCCACCGGCGCTTCGGAATGCGGCCATGTCTTCGGCGATGCGCTCACGACTCAGGTCGTGCTTCTGCACGTTCGGGCTGAAGAACGGAGTGGTCTTCACTGCGGGGTAGCGGGCCGACTTGCGGGGAGGTGTCGCCATGGAGTGCTCCTCATATAAGTTGCAATGCGATCGTGCGAGCGCCCTGCCGGGCATGTTCGTCGCGCTCGGCGCGACAGTAGGGGCCGCCCATCACGAAGGATCGGCAGGCGGTTGGCCTGCTGGCGTAGATGCGGCACTGCATGTGCAGCCCGTCCAGGGCAACGCACCACCCCTCCTGATCCTTGGCCATGACATGCAGGCCGCCGGGAAGATGCGTGGTCAGGTGGGCGGGCACGTCATCCTTCTCATCCAGAACCACGGTGAGCTGGCAGCACAGCGCATCGCATGTGGCGCAGGTGATCTTGGCGCGCTTCTCGCGCTCGACCCGGTTCATGTCGCCACCGCGGTCATGCCGCGCGAGTAATGAAGCAGCTGTCCGCGGAAAGGCTCGGTATCGGCATCATCCATCGGGCATCTTGTCGACAGGAAGGCGAAGCCCTGCTGTTCCAGCATCCGGCTGAAGCGTGCGCTGTTGCCCCGGCCGGGGTCGGTGATGACCACCTCGGCGCTGGGTTTGGCATGACGCAGGATGACATCGGCCATCAAGTCGGTCTGCGCGCGCTCGTAGAGCACGTCGCTGGCGATGATCAGGTCAAACGTGCCAAGCGCGGGCAGTTCCCTGTCCCAGCGTAGTTGGCGATAGTGCACGGCAGGTAGTGCGTTCAGTGCGGCGTTGTAGGCGAGGAACGGTTCGGCCAACGGATGCATGTCCGAAGCAATCACATCGGCACCTCGCTGCATCAGCACGATGCTGGCCAGGCCAATGCCACAACCCAGCTCGAGTATGCGTTTGCCCTGGATGTCGAAGCGGGACATGGCCTGGGCAAGCACGTGTCCGGATGGCCACAGTTGGCCGAACAGGCTCCATTGCGCCGAGGAAATGCCAAGGCGTTCGCCATGGCCGTCCGGATCGCTGAATTGCTGCTTGTCGCTGAGGATGCGCAGCAGGTAAGACTGGCCACCGACGGTGACCTTCACATTGCGTGTCGTATAGCCGGGCATCGCGCACTCCGCCGAGCGACCGCCCATGCATCTGGGCAGGTAACGCATGAAAGGGAGCGAAGTGGGCAACAATCCAGACAGTTGCGCAAAGCGCGCGTAGCGGGCCATGCCAGCGATTTCATGCTAGCACGTCACGATGGATGCAGGCCGGCAATCCACGGATGGGAAGCTGAATCCGTCAAGGCTGTTTCTGTACATGATGCGACTGATGGGTGTTGGCCATGAAGGATTCCTGCTCGGGCATCATCCGAAGGGGGCCGACGTTTGGAGGAGGGCGGGCCTGCGCACTGGATCAGGCAGCAGGTGCACGGGCCCTACGGGCGAGGAGAAGAGCTCCGCGAATGAGACCGACCTCGGGGCGCATACATCCATGGAATCGGGTGTCGATTCCGGGCCCTCTCATTCGTCGAGGAAGAAGAAGCACGGTCAGGTCCGCCAACGGGGTGGATCGCCGGCCTCACCACAACAGCGAGGAGCGTTCATGACGACAGATACCAAGGTCAAGGGCCCGGCGTCCTACTTCCCGTCCATCGAGAAGACCTACGGAAAGCCGGTGGCGCATTGGCTCGCGCTGCTGGATACCGTCCAGGACCGGAAGCACATGGAACAGGTGGCCTTCCTCAAGGCCGAGCACAAGCTTGGCCACGGCCATGCCAATGCGCTTGTCGCGTATCACAAGGCCGGGAAACCGGCCTGATCGGGCAGGGGGGGGCGTCCCGGTAGCGTCAGCCTTGCTGGGGGCGCTTGCCGATGACTGCAGCCAGCCAAGAGGTCATTGGCATTCCCGGGGTCACCTCAATATACTATCCCCCAGTACAGGATAGGGGCCGGCCGGTGCCGCACTCGCCCGAGGAAAAGAAGAAGGTGCTGGCCCGGGTCAAACGCATCCGTGGCCAGTGCGATGCATTGGAGCGCGCGCTGGAGGCCGGGGCGGACTGCAACCCGGTGCTGCAGCAGATCGCCGCCATCCGCGGTGCCGTCAACGGGCTGATGTCCGAGGTGATGGAGGCGCACCTGCGTGAGGAATTCGGCCAGCCCGCGCAGTCCGATGCGCAGCGCGCCACGCGCGTGGCCGAGATGTCCAGCCTGATCCGCTCCTATCTCAAGTAACCCCTTCAAATCAGTGCGCGGTGCGTCGTGCCGCGCTCCATCATTGCGCAGGAGAACCCCATGAAATCACGTGCCGCCGTCGCCTTTGGCCCGGGCCAGCCGCTGCAGATCGTCGAGATCGACGTCGCCCCGCCCAAGGCGGGCGAAGTGCTGGTCAAGATCACCCATACCGGTGTCTGCCACACCGATGCCTTCACCCTGTCCGGCGATGATCCGGAAGGCCTGTTCCCGTGCGTGCTGGGCCATGAAGGCGCCGGCATCGTGGTCGAGGTGGGCGAGGGGGTGACCTCGGTGAAGCCGGGTGACCACGTCATCCCGCTGTACACCGCCGAGTGCGGCCAGTGCCTGTTCTGCAAGAGCGGCAAGACCAACCTGTGCACCGCCGTGCGCGCGACGCAGGGCAAGGGCGTGATGCCGGACGGCACCAGCCGCTTCTCCTATAACGGCGAGCCGATCTACCACTACATGGGCTGCTCGACCTTCTCCGAGTACACCGTGGTGGCCGAGGTGTCGCTGGCCAAGGTCAACCCGGAAGCCAATCCGGAGCACGTCTGCCTGCTGGGCTGCGGCGTCACCACCGGTATCGGCGCGGTGCACAACACCGCCAAGGTGGCCGAGGGTGACAGCGTGGCCGTGTTCGGCCTCGGCGGCATCGGCCTGGCGGTGATCCAGGGCGCGCGCCAGGCCAAGGCCGGCCGCATCATCGCCATCGACACCAACCCGTCCAAGTTCGAGCTGGCCAGGCAGTTCGGTGCCACCGACTGCGTCAACCCGAAGGACCATGACAAGCCGATCCAGCAGGTGATCGTGGAAATGACTGGCTGGGGCGTGGACCACAGCTTCGAGTGCATCGGCAACACCCAGGTGATGCGGGCGGCGCTGGAATGCGCGCACCGTGGCTGGGGCCAGAGCGTGATCATCGGCGTGGCTGGCGCAGGCCAGGAAATCTCCACCCGTCCGTTCCAGCTGGTCACCGGCCGCAAGTGGCTGGGCACCGCGTTCGGTGGCGTGAAGGGCCGCAGCCAGTTGCCGGGCATGGTCGAGGACGCGATGAAGGGCGACATCGAACTGGCGCCGTTCGTCACCCACACGATGGAACTGGACAAGATCAACGAAGCGTTCGACCTGATGCACGAAGGCAAGTCGATCCGTTCGGTCATTCATTACTGAGATGAGCACGATGTTGAACAAAGAGGCATTGGCCGCCGCGCTGGCTGACACGGGTGACAACCAGGAAGCGCGTGAGGCGATCGAGCGACTGCAGGCGCAGGACCTGGTGAAGATCGATCAGTCGATCCTGTCGTCGTTGGGTAACACCTGGAAGAATGCGGGCTTCGTCGCCGCAGGTGTGTTGATCGCGGCACCCGACGAGTACGAGGACATCCCGGAGTCGTTCTATGTACTGCGCATCGGCAGCCTGGCCAGCGAATCACGCATCGAGGTGAAGGGCAGCCTGGAGGCGTTGAAGACCTGCGAGATCCGGTTGCCGTCGGCATCGGGAGATAACTGAGATGGCGGCCGAACGCATCGAACACCGCGCCTGCTTCGGTGGCTGGCAGGATGTCTACCGGCACGCATCGGACGTGCTCGGCTGCGAGATGACGGTCGGCGTGTACCTGCCGCCGCAGGCCGAGCACGGCCCGTGCCCGGTGCTGTATTGGCTGAGCGGGCTGACCTGCACCGAGCAGAACTTCATCACCAAGGCCGGCGCGCAACGCTATGCCGCCGAACACGGGGTGATCATCGTCGCCCCGGATACCAGCCCGCGCGGCGAGGCGGTGGCCGATGCCGAGGGCTATGACCTCGGCAAGGGCGCCGGCTTCTACGTCAATGCCACGCGCGAGCCGTGGTCGCGGCACTACCGCATGTACGACTACATCGTCGACGAGCTGCCGGCCTGGGTGGAAGCCAACCTGCCGGCCAATGGCGCGCGTGCGATCAGTGGCCATTCGATGGGCGGGCACGGCGCGTTGACCGTCGCGCTGAAGAACCCGGGGCGCTACCGCAGCGTGTCGGCGTTTTCGCCTATCGTGGCACCGTCGCAGGTGCCGTGGGGGCAGAAGGCATTCACCGCCTACCTCGGCGAAGACGCGATGGCGTGGCAGCAGTACGACGCCGCCGCACTGGTGGCCGATGCAGCCGAGCGCCTGCCGTTGCTGGTGGACCAGGGGGGCGCGGATGAATTCCTCCAGACCCAGTTGCGTCCGCAGCTGCTGCAGGCGGCATGTGCCGCCGTGGGCCATCCGCTGACCCTGCGCCTGCAACCCGGTTACGACCACAGCTACTACTTCATCGCCAGCTTCATCGGCGAGCACTTCGCCCATCACGCCCGCGCGCTGAAGGGCTGAGAGGCGGGGACCCGAGGTCCCCGGCGGTACATGGGTGCCGGCCGTTCGCCGGCACGCCATTCGGGGGTGTGGATCACGCGGTCGTGGCGACGGCCGCGCTATCGTCCGTGCATGCGGCCTGGTCGACGGGGGATGCATGCCGGTGGTGCTGGTTCTGCTGTATGTGGCCTGTCATGCCCTGGTCATGACCCTGTGGCCGGGGGAGACCGGCGCGGGTTCGTTCGTGTTCCTGACGCTCGCACCGCTGCTGGCTGCCGGCGCCTGCCTGTGGCGGGCACGGCGTGACCGCGCGGCACCGGGTTGGCGCGCCACCGCACTGGCGTTGCTGTTGTGGGCCGGTGGCATGGCCCTGAACATGGTCGATGCGCTGGGCGCGGGCCGTGCTGACGTCACCCCGCGCGCCAGCCTGCTGCTGTATGTGCTGTATGGCGTGCCACTGGTGTTCATCCTGGCCCGCGCGCGGCGTGAGCGCCTGAGCATCAGCCTGATCGACGCAGCGATGGCGGCACTGCTGGGCGTGCTGTTCTTCGTGCATGCCGGGTTCTTCGCCGGTCGCATCGATGTCGACGAACACGCGATGGCCAACATGCGTTACATGTTCGACATCCAGAACCTGTGCATCGCCGGCTTCGCGGTGGTGCGGTGGCTGGCCGGCGACGTGCCCGAGCGGCGCAGCTTCTTCCGGGCGCTGGCCTTGTACGCGGTGGCCTATCTGCTGGTGGCCGGCTACATCAACCACTTCACGTCGGACGACGCCTTCGGCGCCTACAACGACCTGCTGATCGACCTGCCATTCCTGCTGCTGGGGGTGCTTGCGCTTGCGCCGGCGCCTGCACTGGTACCGGCGCCGGCACGGCACTCGCGCCTGTCACGGCTGGTGCAGGCCGGTGGCCCGATGATCCTGCCGCTGTTGCTGCTGGTGGTCGGCACGCTGGTGGTGGACCATGCACGGCCGCTGGCCCTGGCCGGCTTCGTGGTCGCCACGCTGGGGTTCGGCCTGCGCAGCATGCTGCTGCAGATCCACCTGTTGGAGCGGCAGGCGGCCTTGGACCAGCTGGCGCGGCAGGACGGTCTCACCGGCGTGGCCAACCGCCGCGAGTTCGATGCGACGCTGCGCAATGAATGGAACCGCGCCCGGCGCAGCGGCACCGAACTGGCGCTGCTGCTGGTGGACATCGATCACTTCAAGGCATTCAACGATGCGCATGGCCATCCGGCGGGAGATCGCTGCCTGCAGGCGGTGGCGGCGCAGTTGCAGGCGACCGTGCAACGCGCGGCCGACCGCGTGGCGCGCTATGGCGGCGAGGAGTTCGCGGTGATCGTGCCAGGGTGCGACCTGGTCGGCGTGCTGGCGTTGGCCGAACGGCTGCGGGTGGCGGTACAGGCCCTGCGCCTGCCGGAGGGGCCGGTCAGCATCAGCATCGGCGTGGCATTCCTGCATCCCCCGGTCATGCCGGACAGCGGGCAGTTGCTGGCCGATGCCGACGCCGCGTTGTATGCGGCCAAGCATGCGGGCCGCAACCGGGTGATGGTGCGCGGGGCGCTGGGCGGGCCGGTCGCCTGTTGATGGAAGCCCCCGTGGCGCCGTGCGGTCGCAGACGGCACCGGCCAGGGCGGCGCTAGCGGTGGAAGTCGGTATAGACGTAGCGCGCATCGCGCAGCACGGTCTGTCCTTGGTGCAGGGGGAGGGGGTGCCGGAACATCGGCCCATCGCTGACGCAGGTGTGGAATTCGCCGTTCTCGCCACAGGCGTCGACCGTGCCGGGCAGGGCATCGAGCAGGGCGACATCAAACGCCCGGCCGGCGAACCCGGGGTCGAGCCGCTGGCTGTCCACGCAGCACAACCGGGCGCGCAGGCCGCCGGCGATCATCTGCCGCGCCAGCTGTGCGGTGTGGCGGCCGAACAACGGGAACAGCGTCTGCCAGCCCAGCGGTGCGTATTGCTGTTCGCGCCACCGCCGGATGTCCTCCAGCAACAGGTCGCCGAACGCCAGGGTATGCAGGTCGGGCCAACGTGCTTGCGCCTGCAGCAGGGCATCGGCCATGCGCTGCAGGTATAGGGTATTGTCGCAGGCCTGTGGGATCCACGCCTCCAGCAGGGGCAGCCCGGCCGCCTCGGCCTGGGCCTGCAGCACCTCGCGGCGCACGCCCTGCATCGACGCGCGGTCATACCCCTCGGTCAGCGTGCTCAGCAGCGCGACGACCTCCACCTCGTCGCGCTGGCGCAGTTCGTGCAGGGCCCAGGCGGCATCCTTGCCGCCGCTCCAGGACAACAGGACAGGCGTGCCCAAGGCTCAGCGCACGTCGCGCAGTTCCCAGTTGCTGCCGGCCAGCAGGCGCAGGCGATGCTTGAACAGATCGCCCGCCAACGTGGTGGTGGCCTGCAGGTTGATGCGCAGGTCGGCCTGCTGGCCGGTGACCGTGGCGGCCGGATCCGTGGCGCCCAGGGACGGATCCACGTCATCGGGCTCGTCCTGGGTGGCCTTCCAGCGCTCGAACAGCTCCGGGGTGCGCAGCGCCGCCTGCAACTGCTCGGCGAAAGCGTCGGCGCCGCTGGCGGTGAAGGACAGGCGCGGATCGCTGCCGCGGGCCTTGCTCGGATCAGGCAGCGAAATCGAATACACGGGCATGGGAGTCTCCTTTCAGGTGCCGCAGTCTTGCACGAACGGCGTCGTGATTCCGTACACGATTCGCGCCGGATCAGGCCGAGAAAACATGTGGTCCGTCGGCGAAGCCGATGGTCACCGCGCCCTTGCCGACGTTGACCATGCCGGTCAGGCTCATCAGCGCTTCCATCAGCGTCACGCCGTGCTGGTCGCAGGTGTCGCGCAGCTCGCGGTAGCCGGGCAGGGTGCGCAGTTCTTCCAGCGGGCCGCCGTAGCTCACGCATACCACCGGCGTCATCAACCCGGCCGCCACGCGCTTGCCGACGAAGCCGAACAGCGACTGCACCGCGTTGTCGAAGCCCTTGATCTTGGCCACCGGCTCGGTGTTGCCGCGGTAGCCATGCAGCACCGGCTTGATGTCCAGCGCGCTGCCCAGCGCCGCGCTGAACAGCCCGACGCTGCGGTCCCCCTTGTGGCGGGCGCGGGCGCGCATGTAGTACAGGTCGCGGGTGATCATGTAGCCGTGCACGTTGGCCGCGACCAGTTCCAGCCGCTCGCGCATCTGCGGCACGGTGGCGCCACTGTCGCGCAGGCGCACCGCCTCCACCGCGCTGACCGCCTGGGCGGCGAACAGGTTCTGGGTATCGATCACGCGCAGGCTGAAAGGCGAGTTGTAGCCGGCGGCCTGGCGGATCGGCTTGTACTCGCTGAGGATGGCGTAGCTGGCCTGCACCGCGTTGTCATGCAGCGGGCTGCGGGTGCGGGTGATGGTCATGCAGAAGACCTGGTCGAAGTCCGTCACCAGGCGGTGCAGGAACAGGTCGCGGATCTGCTCGGAACTGTAGGGGGTGGTTTCGGCCTCTGCGCCCTGGTCGCTGAGCGGGCCCTTGATGAAGGCCAGGGTGGCCTCTTCGTCGCGGTTGTCCGGCAGGATCGTGTCGCCGATGCGCACCGTGATGGGCAGCAGGACGAGATTGTTGCGTTGCAGGTATCCAACGGGCAGGTCGCAGGCAGAGTCGACCACAATTCCGATGCGCATGCAGGCCCCCTCCGGGTCCGTATGTTCTCAAAGGTTAGAACCCTATCTCAAAATTTGCCGTCAAGTTGCCCGGTTATGCGGCGTACGTCTCAATCCCGGTTCGGTTATTTCACAAGTTGGTCATACCCAGCCCTGCTGCGGGCCATTAAGCTAGCGACCACGTCGGCGCGGCCTCCGGCCAAGGCGACAGGGTTATGGCAGGGAACACCGCTGCCTGAATACGGGCAGGGTTCTGGGGAAGGAAATGGAAACGGCAAAGTCTGTGGTGGAGTTCTGGCGTGCGGCCGGGCCGAAACGCTGGTTCACGCGGGACGATGCGTTCGACGCCGAGTTCGGCCAGCGTTTCCTCGACCTGCATTGGCAGGCTGCACGCCGTGGCTGCGAGGAGTGGCTGCAGACCGCCGAGGGCGCGCTGGCCCTGCAGGTCCTGCTCGATCAGTTCCCGCGCAACTGCTTCCGTGGCACCGCGCACTCCTATGCCACCGATGGGTTGGCTCGGCATTACGCCATGCGCACCATCGAGGAAGGCCTGGACCGCGAGCTGACCCCGCAGTTGCGGGCCTTCATCTACCTGCCGTTCGAGCACTCGGAAGACCCGCATGACCAGGAGCGCTCGGTGGCGATGTTCGAAGTGCTGGGCGACCTGGAGTACCTGAAGTACGCCGAGCTGCATCGCGACATCATTCGCCGCTTCGGGCGTTTCCCGCACCGCAATGCGGTGCTGGGCCGCATTCCCACGCCGGAAGAACTGCATTTCCTGGCCGAGGGCGGTTTCGCCGGCTGACAGGTGCGCGCCACCGGCTATGAAAAACGCCGGCATTGCCGGCGTTTTCTGTCGTGCAGCCTGATCGCGGTGATCAGTACTTCGGCACGCTGTTGTCCACGTTCTCCGACCAGGCATCGATGCCGCCGGTGACGTTGAACACGTTGCTGAAGCCCAGGCCATGGAAATGGTCGGCAGCCTGCGCGCTGCGGCCACCGCGGTGGCACAGGAACGCCAGCGGGGTGTCCTTGGGCAGGGCTTCGAGCCGGGCGCGGTTGTCGCCGTCGAAGGTTTCGAACGGGCCGTTGATCGCGGCGATCGCGCGCTCGTCGGCCGGGCGCACGTCCACCAGGGTGATGGCGCCGGCACGCAGCTGGTCATCGGCGCTGCGCACGTCCAGCTCCTGCACCGGCCGGGGGGCGTTCGGGTTGTTGATCGCCAGGCCCTGGCCACGGATGTCGTCCACCCAGTCGATGGTGATGCCGTTGGCGCGGCGGGCGCTGGAAACGTCGAACTGCACGCGCAGGCCGTTGGACTCGGCGGCGATGGCGTTGGCGTCGAACGGGGCCAGCTGGAAGTTCGGCTGGAAGCGCGCGTCGATGCTCAGCTGCAGGGCGCTGCCCGGGGCGTCGGCCAGCGCGCCCTTGAGCATTTCCACCGCCGCCGGGGTGACGGTGATGGTCGGCGGGGTGCGGTCCGGTGCGGCCACGCCCAGCAGGCTGCTCAGCTCGCCGCTGTTGGCCATCTGCAGGATGATGTCGCTGCCGCCGACCAGTTCGCCGCCCACGTACAGCTGCGGGATGGTCGGCCAGTCGCCATAGGCCTTGATGCCTTCGCGGATTTCCTGGTCGGCCAGTACGTTGACGTGGGCGAACTCCACGCCCAGGTCCTGCAGGGCGCCGACGGCCTTGGCCGAGAAACCGCACTGCGGCATGGTCGGCTGGCCCTTCATGAACAGGACGACGCGGTTGGCGCCGAGGATGGATTCAATGCGCGAACGCAGGGCGGGATCCAGGGACATCGTGAACTCGTGGAAGTGGTCTGTGACAATGTCCGATTCTACGCTGTGAGGCACCCCCGGGCATGACCGCCAAGGAAACCCTGTATCGCGTTCCCGTGCGCCCCTGGCGCTGGGTGCCGTGGCTGGTGGTTTCGCAGGGGCTGGTGGCACTGGCCTGGTGGGTGCTGGGCTGGGCCTGGGGACTGCCGCTGCTGCTGGCCAGCCATGCGCTGTTCGTGGTGCCGGTGTTCCTGCCCAACAGCCGTTTCTACGCCCCGGTGGTCAGCCGCGTGGCGGGCGCGGACGTGTGGCTGACCATCGACGATGGCCCCTCGGACGACACCCTGGCCGTGCTCGACCTGCTTGATCGCTACCAGGCCAAGGCCACCTTCTTCATGGTCGGCGAGCGTGCGCAGGCACGGCCGGCGCTGGTGCACGAGGTGCTGCGCCGTGGCCACGGCATCGGCAACCACAGCCATTCCCACCCCCAGGCGCGGTTCTGGGCACTGGGCCCGGCGGCGATGGCGGCGCAGATCCAGGGATGCCAGCAGGCACTGGGCGAACTGGCTGGCAGCCCGCCGCGCTGGTACCGCTCGGTGGTGGGCATGACCAACCCGTTCGTCGCCGCCGCGCTCAAGCGCCACGGGCTTACGCGGGTGGGCTGGAGCGCGCGCGGTTTCGACGGCGTGGCCTGCCAGCCGCAGGACGTGGTGCGTCGGATTGCCGCCGACCTGCGGCCCGGCGCGATCGTGTTGCTGCATGAAGGGTCTGCGCACGGGCACAACCTGGCCATCATCGAGGGCGTGCTTGAGCAGTTGCAGGCGCGAGGCCTGCAGGCACGCCTGCCACGGGCAAGCGCGTAGACTCGCATCCCGTCTTTTCCCGGAATCCCGTTCGATGCCTTTCTCCCAGCTCGGCCTCTCGCCCTATGTGTTGCCTGCGTTGCAGCAGGCACTGCAGCAGGCCGGCTATGCCGCACCCACGCCGATCCAGCAGCAGGCGGTGCCGCTGATCGTGAAAGGGCGTGACCTGGTGGCGTTGGCGCCGACCGGTTCGGGCAAGACGGCGGCCTACGTGCTGCCGGCGCTGCAGCGTTTCGCCATGGGCCAGGCGCGCAAGCCGCGCCCGCTGCTGCAACTGGTGCTGGTCCCCACGCGCGAACTGGCGTTGCAGGTAAGCGATGTGTTCAACACGCTGGGCCGGCAGATGGCGCGTCGGCCGCACCTGGTGTGCGCGGTGGGCGGGGTGTCGATCAATCCGCAGCTGATGGCATTGCGCGGCGGCGCCGACATCGTGGTGGCCACGCCCGGGCGCCTGCTCGACCTGGTGGCGCACAACGCGCTCTCGCTCGGGCAGGTGCAGCTGCTGGTGCTGGACGAAGCCGACCGCCTGCTCGAGCTCGGGTTCGGCGACGAGCTGCGGCAGATCCTGGCCGAGCTGCCGGTGCGCCGGCAGACGTTGCTGTTCTCGGCGACCTTCCCGCCGGATATCGCGGCGCTGGCCGCGGCCGGCCTGCGCGATCCGCAGCGGGTGGAAATCCGCGACCAGGCACAGCCGGAGATCGCGCAGCGGGCGATCCGCGTCGATGCGGGCCGGCGCGGTGAGCTGCTGTTGTCGCTGCTGGACGACCCGGGTTGGACACAGGTGCTGGTGTTCGTCGGCAGCCGTCGTGACAGCGACCGCCTGGCCGCGCAGCTGCGTGCCGCCGACATCAGTGCGCAGGCGCTGCATGGCGACCAGTCACAAGGACGGCGCGTGCGCATGCTGCAGGATTTCAAGGACGGCCAGCTGCGGGTACTGGTGGCCACCGACGTGGCGGCGCGTGGCATCGACATCGCGCGTCTGCCGGTGGTGGTGAATTACGAGCTGCCGCGCTCGCCGGCCGATTACCTGCACCGTATCGGTCGAACCGGCCGTGCCGGCGAAAAGGGCCTGGCGGTGAGTTTCGTCGATGCCGATGCGCTGGCGCATTGGCGCCTGATCGGCAAGCGCAACGGCATGCAGGTGGCGCTGGAGGAACGGGACGGCTTCGCGCCGAAGGACGCACCGGTGCAGGCCAGCGTGGTGGCCGCCGACAACGGCGGCATCAAGGGCCGCCGGCCGAGCAAGAAGGACCGCCTGCGCGCGGCGGCGAATGCCAGGCCGGATCCAGCCCCGAACCCGTAGGGCGGAGCCATGCTCCGCCGGGGCGTTGCCGGGCAGGGCCCGGCACGACCGGTTTCAATCCTCGAAATCGCTTTCCGGCGAGGTTTCCGGGGTCGGCTCGGGCTTCGGGCGCGGGGTGCGCTTGCCGGGCCTGCTGACCACCTCGACGTAGAACTGCGTGTTGCCGGCGGCCACCAGTGCGTCCACCGCGCGGATCAGGGTGCCGAATTCCACCGGTTCGGCGCTGGCTTCGTCGACGCCGGCCTTGCTGTCGAACTCCCAGACATCGGCACCGGCGGGCAGGGTCTTGCCGCGCTCGCGCTTGATGTACTTGCGGATGTCGTGCTTGCTGGCTTCCAGCAGGCGGTCGGGATGCTTGCCTTCGATGTCGAGGCGGTAGGTTCTCTTCACGTGGATCTCGTTGGTGTGCCGGCCCGGTCGGGCGGCAGGAATGGAATGGGGCGATTATCGGCGCAAACGGCTGAGTCGTGCCTCAACTGCGTTGCGCCACCACCAGCCAGTTGTTGAACGGGGTACGCCCGTACAAGGGGGTGATGCGCACCGACAGCCCGGCCTGCTGCAGTTGTGCCTGCAGGCTGTCGGCGTCGGGGTAGTGGCGGGGACGGAACTGCATCCAGCCGATCAGGTGGGCGGCACGGTCGCCCAGCCGCGAGATCCGCCCGCGCCGGGTGTGGTCGGCCAGCGCCATGCGCATCACCAGCCGGCTGTCGTCATCGAGCATGGCCGCGGCACGTTGCAGCAGGTGGGCCTGGGCCGCGGCCGGCAGGTACTGCAGCACGTCGAGGATGGCCACGCTGCCGCGGTGCTCGGGCAAGGTGGTGGCCAGGTCCATCCGTTCGAAGCAGGTGGCGCCCAGGCCGCTGCGTGCGGCTACGTCACGGCCGCGGTCGACCTTGGCCGCGTCGTTGTCCACGCCGCGATAGGGCAGGTGCTGGCCGTCACGGCGCAATGCGTGGGCCAGCAGGCCCAGCCCGCAGCCCATGTCCAGCACCGGCGCGCGGGTGCCGCGCAGGGCGTCCAGCACGCCGGGATACAACGGGTCGCTGCGCAACTTGGAGAGCGTGTAGTAGTAGTCCCAGCGGTTGCCCCAGGGCCTGACGGGGGCGAAGGCGCGGGCGATGGCGCGGGCATCCTCGGCCGACAGGGCTGCCTTGGCACCGTGCCCGGTCACGCGGCGGGGGGCGCCTTGAGCAGTGCGCTGGCCACCGGCAGGGCCTGTTCCATCCAGCGCCGGTACATCCGCGCGGAAGGGTGCAGCCCGTCGTCCGCCAGCATCGCCGGTTCCGCGCCGCCGTCGCGGCTGGCCGGGGTGATGTCGACGAAGGCCACGCCGTAATCGCCGCAGCAGGCATGCGCGGCGGCGTTGAAGTCATCGATCTCGCGGGCGACCTGCGCCGCGTCGCGGCCGTTGTGCTGCGCATACGGGGTGAAACCCCAGTCCGGCGTGGACAGCACCAGCACCCGCGCCGGATTCTCGTCGGCCAGCGCGATCGCGCGCTGCAGCAGTTGCTCGAACTGCTGCCGGTACTCGGCTAGCGGGCGGCCGCGGTACTGGTTGTTGACCCCGATCAGCAGGCTGACCAGGGCATACGGGCCCTGCGGCGCGGCGGTGTCGATGGCCGCGGCCAGCTCGTCGGTGGTCCAGCCGGTGGTGGCGATCACCTCCGGGTCGGCCAGCGCGATGCCGTCCGCGCGCAGCGCGGCGGCCAACTGGAACGGCCAGGTGCCTTCGGTCGGCACGCCTTCGCCGATGGTGTAGGAATCGCCCAGCGCCAGATAGCGCGGTGCGGCCGATTCGATGCTGGCCCCGGAGATTCCGCTCACGCGGCTCACCCTGCGCGGGCGACGGCGGCGCGGCCCTTCAGCGGGACCACCTTGGTCACCGCTTCGGCACGGCGGGCCAGCAGCTTGTCGATGCGGCCGAATACCTCGCGCATCACGCCGGCCTCCGGCAGCAGGGTCACGCGGAAGTGGTTGCGGTAGGGCACGTTGAAGCTGGAACCGGGCACCACCAGCACGCCTTCCTCCTCCATGAGCTGCAGGGCGAAGTCGTGGTCGTCGAAGCCCTGCGCGGCCGGGCCGACCACCGCCGGGAACGCATACAGCGCGCCGGACGGCGCGACCAGTGACAGGTGCTCGCTGGCGGCGCAGGCGTCGATCACCGCACGGCGGGTCTCGTACAGGCGACCGCCGGGCGAGCACAGCTCAGTGATGGTGTCCGGGCCGTTGACCGCGGCCTCGATGGCGTACTGGCCGGGCACGTTGGCGCACAGGCGCAGCGCGCTGAGCAGGTCCAGCGCGGCACGGAACTCCCCCAGGCGCTCGGCGGCGCCGGACAGCAGCATCCAGCCCACGCGCCAACCGCAGGCGCGGTGCACCTTGCTCAGGCCGCTGAAGGTCAGGCACGGGTGGTCACCGGCCAGCGGTGCGACCGGCTGGAACTGCGCGCCGTCGTAGAGGATCTGGTCGTAGATCTCGTCCACCATCAGCAGCAGGTTGTGCTTGCGGGCGATGGCGACGATCTTCTCCAGCAGCTCGCGCGGGTAGCTGGCGCCGGCCGGGTTGTTCGGGTTGATCAGCACGATGGCGCGGGTGCGCGAGGACACCAGCGTCTCGATCTCCACCGGGTCGGGCAGGAAGCCGTTCTCCGGCTTGCAGCGGTAGTAGACCGGGCGGCCGTCATTGAGGATGGTGGCCGCCGACCACAGCGGGTAATCGGGGGAAGGCACCAGCACTTCGTCGCCCGGGTTGAGCAGGGCACGCAGCGACAGGTCGATCAACTCGGACACACCGTTGCCCAGGAACACCCGGTCGGCCACCGCATCGGGGGCGCCACGGCGGGCATAGGCGGCAGCGATCGCCTCGCGTGCCACCGGCAGGCCCTGCTGGTGGGTGTACGGGTCGGTGCGGCCCATGTCGTCGGCGATGGCGTGCTGCAGGTGTTCCGGTGCACGGAACCCGAAATTGCCGGGGTTGCCGATGTTCAGCTTGATCAGCTTGCGGCCCTGGGCCTCCAGCTCGCGGGCTCGCCGGGCCAGCTCACCACGGATCTCGTAGCGGACTTCGGACAGGCGTTCACGGGTGGCGAGCGGTTTGGCGGGGCTTGACATTTCTGCAGGGCCATCAAGGGCATGGAGCCTGCATGGTAGCGGAATTGTTGCGTTGCGGGGCGAAGGTTCCAACGCGAACCAACGCCCCGTGCCGCAACCGTTCCGAAGGGCTTCCCCCTCCCTTGCAGCGCAGCGGAAGGGGAGGGCCGGGGAGGGGGCGCTCTGGCCGTGGCCGTCGCCGTTCCCCCTATCTTCCAGCGCAACGGAAGGGGCGGGTCCGGGAGCGGTCGCTCTGGCCTTGTAGAATTGCCCGATGACAGAAGCCTTCGATTTCACCCCGCTCCGCAGCATCGGCTGGCCCTGGCCCGGCGCTCCCGAGGACCCGGCCTGGCAGGCCGCTTTCGCCGCGCACCCCCAGGCCCGGCCGGGGCGGGTGATCGAACAGCATCGTTCCGGCTACGTGGTGGCCGACGCGCCGGAGCACAGCCTGAAGACCGAATCGCCGCCGGAATGGCAGCGGCCGCGCTTCCCCAGCCACGAGCGCGCGGCGGTGGGCGACTGGGTGCTGCTGGACGGCATCCGCATCGTCGCGCTGCTGCCGCGGCGCACCTCGATCAAGCGCGGCGCGGCCGGCGAGCATTACCACCAGCAGGTGATCGCGGCCAACATCGACACGGTGTTCATCGTCTGCGGGCTGGATGCGGACTTCAACCCGCGCCGCATCGAGCGCTACCTGTTGCTGGTGGGCGGTGGTGGCGCGGCACCGGTGGTGGTGCTGACCAAGGCCGACCAGACCGAGTACAGCGAAGACGCGCTGGCCGTGCTGGAAGACCTGGCCGCCCAGCAGATCCCGCTGCTGGCGATCAACGGCAAGGACCCGGCCAGCGTGGCCGCGCTGGAGCCCTGGCTGCAGCCGGGCAACACCGTGGTGCTGGTGGGCTCGTCCGGCGCCGGCAAATCCACGCTCACCAACACGTTGCTGGGCGAAGACCGGATGAAGACCAACAGCGTGCGCGAGAACGATTCGCGCGGCCGCCACACCACCACGCACCGTGCGCTGATGCCGCTGCCGACCGGCGCCTGCCTGATCGACACCCCGGGCATGCGCGAGTTGAAGCCCACCGGCGAGGAAATGCTTTCCGAGGGCGGCTTCGCCGACATCGAGGCGCTGACCACGCAGTGCCGTTTCCGCGATTGCGCGCACCAGCAGGAACCTGGCTGCGCGGTGCGCGAGGCGATCGAGAACGGCGAGATCGAAGAGAGCCGGGTGCTGAACTACTTCAAGCTGCGCGAGGAAGTGGCCATCGCCGCGGCCAAGCTGGCGCAGCGCCAGGCCGAGCAGGCCAGCGAGCGCAGGAACACCGGCCGTGGCGCGCAGTGGCGCCCGGTCGGCAAGGGCAAGCGGCGCTGAGCGTCGCGGCCGGTGACGGGGCAATGTTCGAGGCAACCATGGGCAAGACCATCCGCAACCACGACCCGGCCATCACCCACCACGCGGCACTGGACGCGCGCATGGTGGAGGCGGTGCGCGGCATCCGCCTGCTCGGCCTGACCAGCTGGCCGGCATCGACGCAGGCGCCGTTCCTGCAGAGCGTGGCGCGTGGCCGGCCCGAGCTGCCGCAGGTGGCCTACCCCCGGCTGGATTTCAGTGATGCACGGCGCGAGCTGGACGCGATCCTGGGCCAGTGTGATGGGAGCCACCCGCTCGGTGCCTACGTGCAGGACTCCGCGCGCAGCTGGGACCTGGCCGCGCGCCTGCTCGAAGCGCTGGGAACGCCGGAGGTGGACCGCTACTCCACCGAACTGTTCGGCGTGCCCGAGCAGCCGATGCCCGGCAACGGCCCGACCACGCGCGAGGCCGCACAGCACTTCATCCAGATCGCGCAGGAGCTGGACCACGAACTGCTTGCCCCCGAGGAGCAGGTGCCGGTGTCGTCCATCGCGCTGCAGTTGCAGCTGCAGGGGGACCTGGACGACTTCTTCGGCGGGCGGGTGATCAGCGTCGAACTGGACCCGGCGCTGATCGCCAAGGCCGCCGCCGGCGCCACCCGCATCCGCGTGCGCACCAGTGCCTGCTTCAGCGCCTATGACCGTGCGCAGCTGTTCCACCATGAAGCGCTGGTGCATTCGCTGACCGCGCTCAACGGCCGCGAGCAGGCGGTGCTGCCGAGCCTGGCGTTGTCCTCGCCGCGCATCACCACCACCCAGGAAGGCCTGGCCACGTTCGCCGAGCAGATCACCGGCAGCATCGACATCCAGCGGCTCAAGCGCATCAGCCTGCGCATCGAGGCGATCGCGATGGCGCGCGACGGGGCCGACTTCATCCAGGTGTTCGAGTATTTCCGCCAGGCCGGGCAGACCGCCGAGGAGAGTTTCTCCTCGGCCCAGCGCGTGTTCCGTGGCGTGCCTACCGGCGGGGGCGCGGCCTTCACCAAGGACACGGTGTACCTGCGTGGCCTGGTGGCGGTGCATACCTTCTTCCGGCAGATGCTGCGCGAGGAAAAGCTGCAGGTCTGCCGCTGGCTGTTCGCCGGCAAGATGACGCTGGGCGACGCGCAGGCACTGGCGCCGCTGTTCGAGGCCGGGGTGCTGGCACCGCCGCGCTGGCTGCCGCACTGGATCACCCGCGCCAATGGCCTGGCCGGCGCGCTGGCGTTCTCGCTGTTCGCCAACCGCATCCGCATGGACCAGATCGGCGAACGCTGACGCGGCTCAGGGCGCGCCGAGCAGTTGGCTGACCGCGCGTTCGCCGCTGCCCATCGCGAGGGTCCAGCCGAGCATGCCGTGGCCGATGTTGCAGCCCAGCCCGTCGCCGAGGTTGCGGATGATCGGCGAGGTCCACGGCGTGACCGGGCGCAGGCCCGCCCAGCGGCTTTCGATGCGTGTGTAGTCCGCCGCTTCCGGCAACGAGGCCTCGGCCATGGCGACCAGTTGCGCCATGCGGGTCGGATCAGGCGTCGGGTCCCAGTCGTTGAGGTCGGCCAGGCCGGCCACGCGGATGCGCTCGCCCAGCCGGCAGAACACCAGCTTGCGCTTGGTGTCGGTGATGCTGACCTGCGGCGCGTTGGCCCCGCAGGGCGCGGTGAACGAGTACCCCTTGATCGCCATCACCGGCACGCGCATGCCGGCCGGCCGCAGCAGGCGCGCGCTGTCGATGCCGGCGCAGACCAGC
The DNA here is from genome assembly GCF_052871705.1 of Stenotrophomonas sp. LARHCG68. Taxonomy (NCBI): domain Bacteria; kingdom Pseudomonadati; phylum Pseudomonadota; class Gammaproteobacteria; order Lysobacterales; family Lysobacteraceae; genus Stenotrophomonas; species Stenotrophomonas sp. LARHCG68. Next base: position 479,493 of record NZ_JBIXJV010000001.1, read on the forward strand.
ACGCGCGGTGCCTGCGCCCGGCGCCCGTCGGCGGCCTGCAGCTGCCATTGGCCGTCGCGGCGCTGCAGGGCGCGGGTGTCGAAGTCGAACGCGGCCTGCACCGGATACTGTCCGGTGAGGATGTCCAGCAATCCGGTACTGAACAGGTAGGGGTCGCCGGCTTCCTCCTCGGGCGAGTACACCGCGCCGGCCAGCCACGGCGCGCCGTGCAGGGCCGGTTCGATGCGGCGTGCCTCCTCGGCATCGACCAGCCGCTGGTGCACGCCGTAGGGCTGCTTCAGCGCGATCATGCCGGCCGCGCCCTGCACGCCGTCGCTGCTGGGATACAGGTGCAGCTTGCCGGAGACGACGTGTTCGAAGGCGATGGGATGGCGTTGCAGCAAGGCCTGCATGGCCTGGCGCGATTCCAGCGCCAGTTCCAGCGTGGCCAGCGTATTGCGGCGCAGTGCACCGGCATTGGCCTGGCGCAGGAACGACAGGCCCCAGCGCACGAAGTCCAGGTCCGCCGACCAGTGCGTGCGGAATGCGCCGTTGCGGCCGAAGGCCATCTGCGGCAGCTGCCCCCACGTGGCCGGGCCGGCCATCGCGTCGGTGTAGACGTAGCTCAGCTGCGCGCCGTTGGCGAAGGACGTGCCCAGCGCAGGACCGGCGTTGCGGTCCACCAGCAGCACCGATGCGCCGCGCCGTGCAGCGGCGTAGGCACTGGCCAGGCCAACCACGCCGGCACCGATGATGATCAGGTCATGGCCGGTGGCAAGGGGGGCAGCGGATGCGGTCATCGGGGGAAACGCACGCGGTGGACGGAGTTGGCCATTGTCGCGCCAACCCGCGCCCATGGGCACGGGTGTGGCGCACGGAACCGGCCGCTCAGTGCGGCCAGAAGTTCAGGAAGCCGGTGATGATCAGCGCGTTGATGAAGTCGATGAAGAACGCGCCCACCAGCGGTGCCACCAGGAATGCACGCGGTGCCGGGCCATAGCGCTGGGCCAGGCGGCGCATCACCGCCATCGCGTTGGCGGTGGTGCCGAGCATGAAGCCGATGAAGCCGCCGCCCATCACCGCCGCGTCGTAGTCGCGGCCCATCAGCCAGTAGATCGGCACCGCGAACAACGCGACCACGGCCACCTGGATGACCAGGTTGACCAGCAGTGGCAGGCCCATGCCGGCCAGTTCCCACAGTTTCAGGTCCATCAGGGCGATGGCCAGGAACAGCGCAAGGCAGATGTTGCCGATCAGGTCGGTGGTCGGCACCGACAGCTTGACCCAGCCGGTGTAGTCGTCCACGTTGCGGATCACCGCGCCGACCAGCATCGCGCCGATGTAGGTGGGCAGGGTCAGGCCGATGCCTTCGAAGCCCTTGCCGACCCAGACGCCCAGCCACATCGCCATCAGCAGCACGACGATGCTCTTGAGTGCGTCGAACTCGCGGGCCGATTCACTGGGGTAGCGCACCACCACCGATTCCTCGGCCAGCTGCTCGGCTTCGGTGACCTTCTTGTTCGGGTGCTGCACCTTGAAGCGTTGCATCAGCACGGTGATCACCGGGCCACCCACCAGGCCGCCGCAGATGATGCCGGCCATCGCGGCGGTGACCGCCAGGCTCTCGGCACCGGCCAGGCCTGCCTTCTCGAACAGGGGCGCGAACGCCAGGCCGGTAGCCGGGCCGCCGGTCAGCGTGGCCGAGCCGGCCAGCACGCCGAACATCGGGTTCAGGCCGAACAGTTTGGCCACGCTGATGCCGATCAGGTTCTGCAGCACCGCGAACACGCTGCCGATCAGCAGGAACAACATCACCTGCTTGCCGCTGACGCGCAGCAGGCGCACGCTGGCATTGATGCCCAGGGTGGTGAAGAAGGCCACCATCAGCGGTGTCTTGAGCGTGGTGTCCAGCTCGAACAGCGTGGTCTGTTGTCCATGGGCCCACCACACCGCCAACGCGACCAGCAGGCCGCCAACCACCGGTTCAGGCAGGTTATAGCGGCGGAAGAAGGGGATGACGCGGCACAGCGCATATCCCGCGAACAGCGTCAGGCCCGCGAAGGCCACCGTCTGTACGGCATCAAGATGGATCATGGGCAGGCCCCTCAACCAGACAATCCGCGACTTTGTCGTGACTGGCGGCCAAGATCAACCCGGGCCCGATGGCACTGGTCCCTCCCGTGCCGGCGTGTATACCGGTACGGGCAGCGGATTCAGCGTTGCGGGCGCTTGTAGGCCACGCAGTCCACTTCCACCTTGCAGTCCACCACCATGCGGTTCTCCACGCAGGCGCGGGCGGGCGGGTGCTCGCCGAAGTAGTGCTTGAACACGCCGTTGAAGGCGTAGAAGTCGCGGGCATCGTCCAGCCAGACGCCGCAGCGGACCACGTGCTCGGGGCCATAGCCGGCCTCGGCCAGGATCTCCAGCACGTTGCCGATGGCCACGTGGGCCTGTTCGGTGACGGTGCCGCCGACCAGTTCGCCGTTGCGCATCGGCACCTGCCCGGACACGTACAGCCAGCCATCGGCCTGGACCGCGCGCGAGAACGGCATGTGCTGCTTGCCCTGGCCGACGCCGCCTTCGGCGCCATAGCGTGTGATGTCACTCATGGGGGGTTCCTCGGTTGGATTGCAATCAGGGGGCCGGCGCCGGCTCGGGGCGGATGAAGCGGCCCGGCCGGGCGACGACCTGCCGGCCGTCGTAGGCCAGCTGGCCGTTGACCCAGACCGCGGCGATGCCTTCGGCCGCGCGGATCGGGTCGTGGAAGCTGGCGGTGTCGCGGATGCGGGCCGGGTCGAACAGCACCAGGTCGGCCCACCAGCCGGCACGCAGCTGGCCACGCGCGCCCATCGCGAAGCGCGAGGCGGGCAGGCCGGTCATCTTGTGCACGGCGGTATGCAGCGGGAACAGCTGTTCGTCGCGTGCGTAGTGGCCGAGCACGCGCGGGAACGTGCCCCACAGGCGCGGGTGCGGTCGGGGATCGCGCGGCAGGCCGTCGGAGCCGATCATGGTCAGCGGGTGGGCCAGGATGCGGCGTACGTCGGCCTCGTCCATGCAGTGGTAGACCGCGCCGGCCGGCTGCAGGCGGATCGCGGCGTCCATCAGCGACAGGTTCCAGTCGGCGGCGATCTCGGCGAGCAGGCGTCCGCCCTGGCCGGGCTCGGCCTCGGACCAGGTGATCAGGATGTCGTAGGCGTCGGTGACCTGCTTAAGGTCCAGCGTCGAGGCGCTGGCCGCATAGGGATAGCAGTCGCAGGCGACATCCTGCGTGGCCGAGGCGGACTGCAGGGAATCGAGCACCTGGTGGCTGCGGCCCCAGTTGTCGATGCCGGCGCACTTGAGGTGCGACACGCGCACGCCAGCCTGCGGGGCCCGCGCCGCGTCGAAGGCTTCCTCCATCGCGGCCAGGATGCCGGCGAATTCATCGCGCAGATGGGTCGCATACAGGCCGCCGGCCGGCAGCTCGGCGGCCAGCTCGGCCACTTCGGTGGAGGGGGCATCGAAGGCGGAGGCATAAGCCAGGCCACTGCTCAGGCCCAGTGCGCCCTGCGCCAGGCTTTCGCGCAGCTGTGCGCGCATGGCGCTGATCTCGGTGGCGCTGGCGGCACGGTCCAGCCGGTCCATGTGGTTCTGGCGCAGCGCGGTGTGGCCGACCAGTGCGGCCACGTTGACCGCCGGCCGGGCGTGCTGCACGGCATCGCGGTAGCTGGCGAAATCGGCGTAACGGAAATCGTCGGCCTCGCCGAGCAGGTTCATCGGGTCCGGCACCTCGCCGTGGATGCGCACCGGGCTGGCGCTGATGCCGCAGTTGCCGACCACCACGGTGGTCACGCCCTGGGACAGCTTGCTGCGCATGTCCGGGTTGCGGATCACCTCCAGGTCGTCGTGGGTGTGCACGTCGATGAAGCCGGGCGCTAGCGCCAGCCCCTGCGCGTCGATCACCTCGCGGGCCGGGGCATCGAGCTGGCCGATGGCGGCGATGCGGCCATCATGGATGGCCAGGTCGGCGTGGACGCCGGCGGTGTCGCTGCCATCCAGGACCAGCGCGTTGCGGATCAGTACGTCATGCATGGATCAATCACCCAACGGCAGGCGCGAGTCGCCGCCACGGTGGCGGTCCAGCGCCAGCTTGATGCGGCGCAGGTGCTCGTGGTTGGCATTGGCGCCATTGAGCGCGGTGGTGGTGGAAAGCACGTCGATGGCCAGCATCATCGCGTAGCGCGATGCCGAGGGCTTGAACACGAAATCGGTCTCCTCGATCTGGATCGGCAGCAGCCAGTCGCTGCGTTCGGCCAGCGCGGTGTCGGCCTGGGTGATGGCGCCCACGCGCGCGCCGTAGGTACGCGCGATGTCCACCGCCGAGACGATTTCCGGGGTGATGCCGCTGACCGACAGGGCCAGCACCAGGTCGTCCGGGCCGAGCGTGGCGGCGATGATCTTCATCATCAGCGCATCGCTGCACGCCGACACCGGCCGGCCGAAGCGCACCAGCCGGCTCTGCAGCTCCTGCGCGAACACGGTGGAACAGCCGCCCAGACCGAAGATGTGGATCATGCGCGCGCTGCACAGTGCATCGGCCAGCGCCTGCACCACGTCTTCCTTCAGGTTGGCGATGTTGTGGCGCAGGCTTTCCTGGATGTCGTCGCAGATCTGCGCGTACAGCGCCGACACCGGCGGTGCGTTCTGCTGTTCGAGGAAGCGCTTGCCGACCGCGCTGGCCGAGGCCAGTCGCGCGCGCAGTTCGCGCACGTGTTCGCAGCCCAGCGCCTTGGCGAAGCGTGAGATGGCCGCGGCGCTGACTTCGGCGCGTTCAGCCAGTTCGCTGACGCCGTACTGCGCGGCGGCATCGACGTCGGCGAGGATGGCGTTGGCGATGCGGGCTTCCACCGGGCTGAACTCATGCAGCCGCTGGCGCAGTTCGTAGACGATGTCGAAGGTGTTCTGGGACATGGTTCAAAGCACCATGGAGAGAGCCATCACCAGCAGCAGCGCGGTGACGGAGATGAGGGTTTCAAGCACGGTCCAGGTCTTGAAGGTCTGGGCCACGCTCATGTTGAAGTATTCCTTGACCAGCCAGAAGCCGCCGTCGTTGACGTGTGACAGCACCACCGAACCGGCGCCGGTGGCCAGCACCAGCAGTTCCGGGTGGGCGTAGCCCATCGCCGCGGCGATCGGGGCGACGATGCCGGATGCCGTGGTCATGGCGACCGTGGCCGAGCCGGTGGCGATGCGCATCAGCGCGGCCATGGTCCAGCCCATCAGCAGCGGGGACAGGTCAAAGCGCTGTGACAGGCCGATGATCTCGCTGGCCACGCCGGTGTGGACCAGGATGCCGTTGAGGCCGCCGCCGGCGCCGACCAGCAGCGTGATCGCCGCGGTCGGGGCCAGGCACTCCTGCGAGAACTTCAGGATCTGGTCGCGGTTGAAGCCGCGCAGCAGGCCCAGGGTGATGAAGCTCATCAAGGTGGCCAGCAGCAGCGCCACCACCGAGTGGCCGATGAAGCGCAGGCCGTGGTTGAGTGGCGAGCCGGGCGTGGCGATCTGGTCGGCCCAGCCGCCGAGCAGCATCAGTAGCACCGGCAGCAGCAGCGTGGCCAGGGTGATGCCGAAGCCGGGCAACTGGTCATCGGGGATGCGGCTGTGGCCTTCGTCCAGCAGTGCCGCTTCCATCGGATTGTGCGCGGGCAGCGTTACCCGTGGCGCAACGAACCTGGCGAACACCGGACCGGCCAGTGCCGCGGTGGGCAGGCCGACCAGCAGTGCATAGAACACGGTGCGGCCGACGTCGGCGCCGTAGGCATGCACGGCCAGCATCGCGGCCGGATGCGGCGGCACCAGCCCGTGCACCACCGACAGCCCGGCCACCATCGGCAGGCCGACCAGCAGCAGCGGCACGCCGGTGCGGCGGGCGACGTTGAGCGCGATCGGGATCAGCAGCACGAAACCGACCTCGAAGAAGATCGGCAGGCCGATGCAGAAGGCGATCAGCATCATCGCCCAGTGCACGTTCTTCGGGCCGAAGCGGGCGATCAGCGTGCGCGCGATGCGTTCGGCGCCGCCGGACTCGGCCATCATCTTGCCGAGCATGGTGCCCAGCGCGACGATCAGCGCGATGTGGCCCAGCGTCTTGCCCACGCCCTGCTCGTAGGCGGGCAGGATCTCCGGGGCCGGCATGCCGGCCAGCAGGGCCAGGCCCACCGAGACCAGGGTGACGCTGATGAAGGGGTTGAGCCGGAAGCGGGCGATCAGCACGATCAATGCCAGGATCGACAGGCCGGCGTAGAGCAACAGCAGGTTTCCAGCGGTCATGCAGGCAAGCTCCCCCGTGGCGGCACTCAGAACTGCGTGGAAACGGCGCCGACGACGCGCTGCGCGTCATCGACCACCAGCAGGTGGCGCCACTTGTCGAAGGTCAGGCACGGATGGGAGATGTCGAAGCAGAGCAGGTCGCCCACGCGCAGGTCGTCGTCGGCCTGCACGTCGAGGAAGGCGTGCTGGTCCATCATCGCGCTGATCCGCCAATGCACGGCGGCGGCGCCGGGCGCGGTGTCGCCGGGGCGGTGGTGCAGGGCAGGGACCGGGAAGCCGGCATCGAAGGCGGCATCGCGCTTGCCCAGCGCGATGATCGCGCGGGTGGGTTCGGGGCGTGACTGCACGCAGGCCCACAGCCGCAGCGCCGGCTGCAGGCTGCTGCCGATGTCACGCGCCACCGGGTTGCTGGCCTGGATGCGGGTGATTGCCTGCTGGTAGATGCCCACGTCATGGCTCAGGTAGCAGCCCGGGCGCAGGACCACCTGCGCGTCGGGGCGGCCGGACAGCGCCGAGAACTCCTCGGCCACCACGTCGAACCAGGCCGAGCCGGCGCCACTGAGCAGGGCCGGGCTGGCCGCGAAGCCGGCGTCGGCATCGATCACCTGCCACTGCGCCAGGCTGCGCTGCAGCAGGGCGCGTACGCCGGCCTCGTCCTTGGCCACGCCTTCGTAGACCTCCACGCCGACCAGCGCCACCGCATCGGGCCAGCGGCGGATCTCGTCCAGCACCGCCTGCGCCTGGGCCGGGTCGCGCACGCCGGTGCGGCCACCGGCCATGCCGATTTCCAGCAACACCTTGAGGGTCTGCCCGCGTTGGCGGAAATAGCGGCCGAGTGCGGCCACGTTGTCGGCCGAATCGACCACGCAGGCAAACCAGAAGTCCGGGTCCTGCGCCTGCAGCTGCGCGATCAGGTCGAAGTTGCCGCGACCAACCAGCTGGTTGGCCATCAGCACGCGGCGCACGCCGTGCGCGTAGGCGCTGGCGGTCTGCGCGGCGGTGGCCAGGGTGATGCCCCACGCACCGGCGTCGAGCTGCATCCGGAACAGGGCCGGGCTCATCGTGGTCTTGCCGTGCGGCGCCAGCTGGCAGCCATAGGCCAGGCAGAAGCGGCGCATCCATTCCAGGTTGTGCCGCAGCGCCGGTTCGCTCAGCACCGCCACGGGCAGGCTGACGTCCTCATCCAGGATCGACGCGCCCCGTGCAGCGAGGCTGGCCGGTGTCCACGGACCTCCGGCAGGCAGGCCCTTGCCTTCCAGGGGTGCTTCGGAATGAAAGTAATTTTCTTTGGACAACGTCCTTTCCCCGTGCTGGCGCGCCCGATTCGCGGCGGCCTATTGTGTATCACAGGAAGGGTTGTGTGAAAATTATTTTCTTTACAGCAGTGTGCGGGCGACGGCCGTGGCTCAGAAGTCCAGTTGCACGCGCCCGGCGAGCACGCCGGTGTGGTCCAGGGTACGCGCGGCCAGTTCATCACGGCGGCGGGTGTCGGTCCAGTCCACCATCACCCGCAGGTGCTTGACCGCATACCAGTTCACGCCCACGGTCCAGGCATCGGCAGCCTGGTCGCGACGGGTCTGGGGCCATTGCTCGCCCTGGATGTGGTCATAGCGTGCCACCAGCTCCCAGGCGCCGCCCTCCCGGGCAGGCTTGAGCTGCACGAAGCGACCGGTGCGGGCGTCGTAGCTGCGTGGTTCGCCGGTCAACAGCCAGCTGCCCTGCACGTAGCCGGAGCGGACCCTGGCCTTCTGCTGGCCGTCGTCGTAGTGGGCGGCGCCATACTCGGCCTGCCAGGACCAGGCCTGGTGAACGCCGGCGGCCTCCAGCCCGTACTTGTCGACCTGCACGTCGCGGCCGTTGCGGAAGTCGAGCAGCAACAGGCGGCTGTTGTCACCGAAGTAGCCGGCCACGCGCGGCTGCACGCGCAGGGCCGCCGCGCCGCTGCGGCCGGGATTGTCGTAGTCCTCGCGGGCGACCGCGGCGGCCAGGTGCAGGACGTGGCCAGGCTCGCTCCACGGCACGTAGCCGGCGCGCCCGCCCAGGCCGCGGCCCTTCACCTTCCAGGCGTCGATGCTTTCCAGGCTGTAGGCGCTGCCGCTCCAGAACACGCCGTCCCGGTAACCGTTTGCGCCCACGCCGAGCCGGTAGGTCGGGGCCAGCGTCTGCGCCAGGTAGCTGCGCTCGAGCGTCGGAATGTGGTTGGCGCTGGCGCGGTCGTCCAGGGTGAAGAACTGCTTGAACTGGCCCACCGTCACCGTGGTGGTGCCGAAGCGGCGCGCCAGGTAGACATCGCGCGCCACCGGGCGTTGGCCGGCGAAGTCGCCCTCGAACTTGTAGTCGACGCCGTGGAAACTGCCCGAGGCGGCCAGCCACGCGGCACGCAGGTCATCGTTGTCACGCTCGCGGCTGCCGCGGTCATCGTTGTCGAAGCGCGCCACGTCGTAGTACAGGCGCCCGCTGAACTTGATGCTGACATCATCACTGGCATGCGCGGCCGGTGCGAGGGCCGGCAGCAACAGGGCGGACAACAACGGGATGCGGGAGCGTTGCATAGGCTGGCTGTGCCTGTGGGGATACCGGGTCGGGAGGCGGACCATAGCAGCCTGGCCGTGGCGGCCAATAACGCATTGGTAGTAGGGCGAGCGGCCGGGGTGCGTGCCACACTGGCGGCATGAACCTGGCCAAGGTCCTCGTCGCCGATGATCACCCGCTGTTCCGCGCGGCGGTGCTGCATGCGCTGCGCGATGGCGTGGCGGTCGGGCAGACCCTGGAGGTGGCCAGCGCCTCGGCCCTGACCCAGGCGCTGGACGAGCACCCGGAGGTGGACCTGGTGCTGCTCGACCTGAGCATGCCCGGGGCACGCGGCTTCTCCTCGCTGGTGTGGTTGCGCGGCGAGCGCCCGGACATCCCGGTCATCATCATTTCCTCCAACGACCACCCGCGGGTGATCCGGCGCGCGCAGCAGTTCGGTGCGGTCGGCTTCATTCCCAAGTCGGCGCCGGTGGAGGCCATCCGCAACGCGGTCACCGCGGTGATGGCCGGCGACACCTGCTTCCCGCCGCTGGCGGCCGAGCGCTCCGAGCGCGATGCGTTGCTGGCCGCGCGCCTGGCCCGGCTGACCCCGCAGCAGTTCCGGGTGCTGGTATGCGTGGCCGATGGCCTGCTCAACAAGCAGATCGCCTACGAGCTGGGGTTGGCCGAGAACACGGTCAAGGTGCATGTCACCGCGATCCTGAAGAAGCTCGAATGCAACAGCCGCACGCAGGCGGCGTTGCTGGTCAAGGCGCTGGAGCCGGAAGGCGACCCCGGCCTGCCCGACGCGGGCGCCTGAGCAACGAGCACCGACTCAGCGTGCGCGCTGGCAGGCGTGGGTCAGCAGGGCGCGCAGCGCCGAGGTGCGCGCCTGCTTGGACAGGAAGTGCCAGCCGTTCTCGCGGGCGAGTGCACGCAGCGCCGGGTCCTGTTCGGCGGTGTACAGGATCACCGCCGGGGCCTGCTGCCAGCGCTGCTGCAGCAGCGGCAGCAGTTCCGGCCCGCTGAGTGCGCCCAGGCGCACGTCGAGCAGCAGCAGGTCCGGCGCGCTGCCCGGCTCGGCCGCTGCCAGCGCGTCATCGGCATTGCCGGACAACAGTACCTGGCAACCCCAGCGTTCCAGCAGCACGTGGGTGGCGCGGCTGACCAGCGGGTCGTCGTCCACGCACCAGACCCGGCAGCCGTCCAGCAATGAGTCACCCCGCAGCTCCTCGGCCGCGGTGACGGAAGCGGGCAGGGCGGTGCCGGCATGTTCGCCGCGTGGCACGCTGACCGAGAACACACTGCCGTGCTCCAGCACCGAACGCAGCCGGATCGGGTGGTCGAGCAGGCGTGCGATGCGCTCGACGATGGCCAGGCCCAGCCCGGTGCCGCGCTCGCTGGCGTCGTTGCCGTCCAGTCGGTGGAATTCCTCGAAGATTTCCCGGTGGCGGGCTTCGGCGATACCCGGACCGCTGTCGTGCACCTCGATGCGGATGCGCTCACCTTCGCGGCGGCAGCCCAGCACGATGCGCCCGCGCGGGGTGTAGCGGATGGCGTTGGACAGGAAGTTCTGCAGCACGCGGCGCAGCAGGGCGCGGTCCGAGCGCACCACCGCGTGGGTGCGGACGTAGTCCAGCCGCAGCCCGCGCGCGCTGGCCAGGATGCCGAATTCCTTGGCCAGGGCATCCAGCAGCGGGTCCAGCGCGAAGTCGTGGATCCGGGTTTCCAGCGCGCCGGACTCCAGCCGCGAGATGTCCAGCAGGCTGTTGAGGATGCCGTCCTGCGCGGTCAATGCGCTGTCGATGTGTTCGGCGATCTGGCGCGTGCCCTCGTCGGGCAGGCGTCCGCGCAGCGCCGACAGGAACATGCGCGCGGCGTTGAGTGGCTGCAGCAGGTCGTGCACGGCCGCGGCGACGAAACGGGTCTTGGAGCGGTTGGCATCCTCGGCCTCGCGCTTGGCGCCGGCCAGGTCACGGGTACGCTCGTCCACGCGCTGGGTCAGTGCATCAGCGAGCGAGCGCAGGTCGCGCGCGGCGTTCTTGTAGGCGGTGATGTCGGCGTAGCTGGTGACGAAGCCGCCGTCCGGCAGCGGGTTTCCGCGGATCTCGATGACGCTGCCATCGCTGCGTTCGCGCTCATGCATGTGCGGCTTGCCCGAGCGCAGGTGGTTGAGCCGGCGCTCGATGGCCTCATCGATGGGGCCGGGACCGAGCAGGCCACGGCGCGCGTTGAACAGGAAGACATCGGCGATCGGCCGGCCGACGTGGATGAAGCCGGGCGGGAAGCGGAACAGCTCGACATAGCGGCGGTTCCACGCCACCAGGTTGAGCTGGGCGTCCACCACGCACACGCCCTGCGGCAGGTGCTGCAGGCTCGGGCTTTCGCCGTAGTCGGCGGCGTGCGCGGCCTGTACCAGGCCATCCTGGGCGGTGCGCAGTTCCTGCGCGTGGTGCTTGACCATGCGTTCGAGCTCGACGCGGCTGCGCTCGCGCAGCTGGGCAAGCCGGCGGCGTTGCCACAGCACGAAGCCGAGCAGTGCCAGTGCGAGCAGACCGGCGCCGATCAGCGCGGCCTGGGTGCGCGCGGTGGCCAGGCTGTCGTGGCTGGCGCGCAGCAGGTTCAGGGTCCAGCCCTGGCGTGGCAGCGGCTGCGAAATCCAGATGACGTCGCCGGCGTCGGGCAGGCGCACCCGGCGCACGCCATCGCCGAGGTCCTCGATCAGGCGGTACTCCAACTGCTCGCGCGGCACTGGCCCGTACTGGCGGGTGTTGGCCAGCCGGCCACGGATGGCGGCATCGAGCTGGTGCAGCACCCGGTAGCGCCACGTGGGGCGGCTGGACAGGAAGATCACGCCATTGCCGTCGTTGGCGAACACGGTCTCGGGCATCTCGCCCCAGCTGGCTTCCAGCGGACGCAGCACCACCTTGACCACGACCACCCCGACCGGCACGCCCTGGGCGTCGCGGACTGCCTCGGACAGGAAGTAGCCGGGCACCGCGGTGGTCACGCCCTCGGCGTAGAAGGTGCCGCTGCCTTCCTGCATGGCGCGCTGGAAATAGGGGCGGAAGCGGTAGTTGTTGCCGACGTTGCTGGACCCGGGGATGCGCCAGTTGCTGGCGGCCACGGCCAGCCCGTTGCGATCGAGCAGGGTCAGCGTCGAGGTGGTGGCCGCGCCATTGACCGCTTCCAGCTTGTGGTTGAGCGAATCGAAGACGCCGGCCGGGGCGTCCGGTCGCAGCAATGCGGCGCGGATGTCAGGGTCCAGCGCCAGCACCGCCGGCAACACGCCGTAGCGTTCGATCAATGCCTGCATCGCATCGGCCTTCAGGCGCAGCTGTTCGCGCGCCTGCGCCGCGTCGGCCTGCAGGCTGCGCCGCTCCAGGTGGCGCATCACCGCCAGGCTGACCAGGGCGACGAGCACGGCCAGGCCGGCCAGCAGCAGCCAGGTGTGGACACGTCGTCGTGGGCGGCGCAGGAAGGGCATGCACGGATGGTCACGCAGACCGGCGGGTTTCTCCAGCGCGGCATCTGCGACGTTGACGTGCGGCCGCTGGCCCATCCGGCAGGGGCGCCGGGCGGGAACGTGCGGCAAGTGCCCGTGGCCATTGGGATTGGTGTGCAGGGTGCGGTCGAGGCGGGTGCCGGAACGTCGCCAGGAGGGAAAAGCGGCCTAATACCAATGGATTAGCTAGTACCAATGCGTTATCGGCGTGCCCGCCGCCCGCGCGTACAACACCGCTCGAAGCCGTTCTCCTTCGAGGTGTCGCATGCACGTTTCCACCGATGTCGTCGCGGCCCCGGGTGGTCGCACCCCGCTGTACCGCCAGCTGTACTTCCAGGTGCTGGTCGCCATCACCCTGGGCGTGCTGCTCGGACATTTCGAGCCGGCCTGGGGCGCGCAGCTCAAGCCGCTGGGCGATGCTTTCATCAAGCTGGTGAAGATGATCATCGCACCGGTGATCTTCCTGACCATCGTCACCGGCATCGCCGGCATGACCCACCTGCGCAGCGTCGGCCGGGTGTTCGCCAAGGCGATGGTCTACTTCCTGTTCTTCTCCACCCTGGCGCTGGTGGTGGGCATGGTGGTGGCGCACGTGGTGCAGCCCGGCGCCGGCATGAACATCAACCCGGCCGACCTGGACCAGACCGAGGTCAACAACTACGTGGCCAAGTCGCATGAGCTGACCCTGGTCGGCTTCGCGATGGACATCATCCCCAAGACCCTGCTCAGCCCGTTCGTCGGCGACAACATCCTGCAGGTGCTGTTCGTGGCGGTGCTGTTCGGCATCTCGCTGGCGATGGTCGGGCAGAAGGGCCGCCCGGTGCTCAACCTGCTCGAAGCGCTGACCGAGCCGGTGTTCAAGCTGGTGCACCTGCTGATGAAGGCCGCACCGATCGGCGCGTTCGGCGCGATTGCCTTCACCATCGGCAAGTACGGCATCGGCTCGCTGGTCAACCTGGCCTGGCTGGTGGGCTCGTTCTACCTGACCGCGCTGCTGTTCGTGGTGGTCATCCTAGGCACGGTGGCCCGGATGTGCGGTTTCTCGGTGATCAAGCTGGCCCGTTACCTCAAGGCCGAGCTGCTGCTGGTGCTGGGCACGTCCTCCTCCGAATCGGCGCTGCCCTCGCTGATGGAGAAGATGGAGCGGGCCGGCTGCAGCAAGTCGGTGGTGGGCCTGGTGGTGCCGACCGGCTATTCGTTCAACCTGGATGGCACCAACATCTACATGACCCTGGCCGCGTTGTTCATCGCCCAGGCCACCAACACCGAGCTGACCCTGGGCCACCAGATCATGCTGCTGCTGGTCGCCATGCTCAGTTCCAAGGGCGCGGCGGGCGTGACCGGCGCCGGCTTCATCACCTTGGCGGCCACCCTGGCCGTGGTGCCGGAGGTGCCGGTGGCCGGCATGGCGCTGATCCTGGGCGTGGACCGGTTCATGAGCGAATGCCGTTCCTTGACCAATTTCCTCGGAAATGCCGTTGCAACCGTGGTGGTCTCGCGCTGGGAGGGTGCACTGGACAGCGAACGCCTTGCCCAGGTGCTCGATGGCGCCACGCCCGAACCGGTGGGCGAGGTCGCGGTGCGCTGAGCAAGCCTGCCAGTGCGTGGCGCGGGGCCTGCCCGGGACAGGGTATGGCCCTGCGAGTGCTTTCCCGATCCACCTGTTGTCATTGCAGCGACCCGCAATGCTCGGATCATGTCCACCGGACGCCTCCGGATTGTGCGGTTGCAGCATGACCAGTGACAGCTGCGCGACAGGTCCAGACAGCGCAACGCGGTATCATCCCGAGTCCCTTCTGCCCATTCATGCCGAACAGATCGATGTCCAACGAAGATTTCAAACAGGCCGCCCTCGATTACCACCGCATGTCCCCGCCGGGCAAGATCAAGGTGGTGGCGACCAAGCCGATGCTGACCCAGCGGGATCTGTCATTGGCCTACTCGCCGGGCGTGGCGCATGCCTGTGAAGCCATCGTTGCCGACCCCTCGCAGGCAAGCGAACTGACCGCACGCGGCAACCTGGTCGCGGTGATCAGCAACGGCACCGCGGTGCTGGGCCTGGGCAACATCGGCCCGCTGGCCGGCAAGCCGGTGATGGAAGGCAAGGGCGTGCTGTTCCAGAAGTTCGCCGGCATCGATGTGTTCGACATCGAAGTGGACGAGAACGACCCGGACAAGCTGGTCGACATCATCGCCTCGCTGGAGCCGACCTTCGGCGGCATCAACCTGGAAGACATCAAGGCGCCGGAGTGCTTCATCGTCGAGCGCAAGCTGCGCGAGCGCATGAACATCCCGGTGTTCCACGACGACCAGCACGGCACCGCGATCATCGTCGGCGCCGCCGTGCTCAACGCCATGTGCATCACCGGCAAGAAGATCGAGGACGTCAAGCTGGCCACCACCGGCATGGGCGCGGCCGGCATCTCCTGCGTCAACATGCTGGTACAGCTGGGCCTGAAGCCGGAGAACATCCTGGCCTACGACCGCGAAGGCGTGATCCACACCGGCCGCACCGACCTGGACCCGGAAAAGGCGCGCTACGCCCGCGACACCGACAAGCGCACGCTGGCCGAGATCGTCGACGGCGCGGACATCTTCCTGGGCCTGTCGGCCGGCGGCATCCTGAAGCCGGAAATGGTCGCCACCATGGCGCCGAACCCGGTCATCTTCGCGCTGGCCAACCCGTACCCGGAGATCCTGCCGGAGGACGCCAAGGCGGTGCGCCCGGACGTGATCATGGGCACCGGCCGTTCGGACTACCCGAACCAGGTCAACAACGCGCTGTGCTTCCCGTACCTGTTCCGCGGCGCGCTGGACGTCGGTGCCACCGGCATCAACGAGGAAATGAAGGTGGCCTGCGTGCGCGCCATCGCCGCGCTGGCCCGCAAGGAGGCGTCCGACATGGGCGCCGCCTATGGTGGTGATACCCCCAGCTTCGGCCGTGACTACGTGATCCCGCGCCCGTTCGACCGCCGCCTGCTGGTCGAGCTGTCCTCGGCGGTGGCCCAGGCGGCGATGGATTCGGGCGTGGCCACGCGCCCGATCGCCGACATGGCGGCCTACCGCGAGAAGCTGGCCCAGTTCGTCTACCGCACCAGCCTGTTCATGAAGCCGGTCTACGACCGTGCCCGTTCGGACAAGCAGCGCGTGGTCTACGCCGAGGGCGAGGAAGAAGTGGTGCTGCAGGCGGTGCAGAACGTGATCGACGAAGGCGTCGCCGCGCCGATCCTGATCGGCCGCCCGGAAGTGATCGAGTCGCGCATCGAACGCCTGGGCCTGCGCATGAAGCCCGGCGTGGACGTGGAGATCACCAACATCAACGACGACCCGCGCTTCAACGAGTACTGGCAGTACTACCACGAGATGACCGGCCGCAAGGGCGTCACCGTGGCCGCCGCCAAGAACCTGATGCGCTCGCGCCCGACCCTGATCGCGGCGGTGATGGTGGCCCGTGGCGAGGCCGACGCGATGCTGTCCGGCCTGGTCGGCCGCTTCCACAAGAAGCTGGGCTACGTGCGCAGCGTGATCCCGCTGGAACAGCGGGTCAGCTCGACCTCGGCGATGACCGGCGTGATCAACTCGCAGGGCGTGTTCTTCTTCGTGGATACCCACGTGCAGGAAGACCCCAGCGTCGACCAGATCGTCGAATCCACGCTGCAGGCGGCCTACCGCATGAAGCTGTTCGGCATCGAGCCGAAGATCGCGCTGCTGTCGCACTCCAACTTCGGCAGCCATGATTCCAAGGACGCGCTGAAGATGCGCCAGGTGCGCGAGCAGCTGCTCAAGCGCAACCCGCGCCTGAACGTGGACGGCGAGATGCAGGGCGACACCGCCTGGGACGAGGCGCTGCGCGAGAAGCTGCTGCCCAACAGCACGCTCAAGGGCCGTGCCAACCTGTTCGTGCTGCCCAACCTGGAAGCGGCCAACATCGCCTACAACCTGGTGCGCGTGTTCACCAACGGCGTGGCGATCGGCCCGATCCTGATGGGCATCTCCAAGCCGGTGCACATCCTGACCAGCAGCGCCAGTTCGCGCCGCGTGCTGAACATGACCGCGATCGCGGCCGTGGACGCGCAGATCCGCAAGCAGATGGAAGCCGACCGCGCCGGTTGATGGCGGGGTCCGGATGCAACGAAGAAAGCCGGCGCAAGCCGGCTTTCTTCGTTTCCGAGGGAAGGTGGGGCCAGCCTGGCTGGCCCCGGCGGTCAGAGCGGCGAGGCGCGCTGGCCTTCCACGATCTGCAGGACCAGCTTGCGGGTGGCGGCGCGGCTGGTGCGATAGCCCACCAGCAGGCGGCGTTCGTGCGGGTCGTCGACCAGCTCCATGCCGGCCGGAGGCGGGCTCGCCGGGACGGCCTCGAGCCCGGTACGGCCGGTGGCCAGCCATTCGAAGGAAACATCGGTGACCAGGGCGATGGTGATCATGCGGGTAGTGCACGGCATGATCCCGGTGGGGCTTTCCCAGTTGCCCACCGCGCTGCGGCTGACCTTGAGCAGGGCGGCCAGCTCGGCCTGGGTCATGCCCTTTCTGCGACGGGCACGGCGAATGCGATTAGCCAGTTGGTTGGGCATCCAGGTTCTCCTCCATGAGGTTGCTGCGTGAGTGCCCGGGGACTATATCGCAAGCGGGATACAATGTGCGAACAAGTGTGAGAAATTGAGACAATGCAAGGAAAAGTGGGTTTTCGTCAGAAAGTCTGACTTTTCGGGTCAGCGCGGCTGACGCCCGGCCCGCGTCCCCGGTGCCATGGGCAATGGGCGTCTGGTGCCAGTGCAAATGACCCTGCGGAGGCCTTGAACGAAGGCCTCCGCTTCGACACATTCGCGCCTCGCTTTCCGGGGGGCCAGCCATGCCGCAATCATCATGCCGGGAGGTCACGTCGAAGGTGCCGCCGGACCGCATGCCGGCCAGCGCGGGGACGTCGCCGGCGTTGCGCCTGGGCGGGCTCGCCGGCCTGGCGATGATCGCCGCCATCGCCGTGCTGGTTTTCCTGTGCTCGGCCAGCTACACCTGCCGCTCCACCGTCGAGGGCCAACTGGTCCCGGTGCAGGGCATGCTGACCGTGACCGCTCCGGCCGACGGCGTGGTGGCCTGGTTGAACGTGGCTGAAGGCGGGCGCGTCCGCGCGGGCGGCAGCCTTGCGCTGGTGAGCATGTCACGCGCGACGGTGGACGTCGGTGATGCACAGGGCGCCATCGATGCGCACCTGAGCGAGCGCGAACGCGGGCTGGAGGAGGAGCGCCTGGCCGGGCACGGGCGCATGCAGGCGCAGCGGCAGGGCTTGATCCGACGCCTGCGCCGCGCCCGTGACGAACTGCAACTGGTCCAGGCCGAGGTGCAGGTCCGCCAGCAGCAGGTCCGCACCGCCGCCGACAGGCTGCAGCGCCTGCACCGGCTTGAAGAAGGGCGATACGTGGGGCAGCTGCAACTGCAGCAGCAGGAAGCCGCGCTGCTGGACCATACCGCGCAGTGGCGATCGCTGCAGCGACAGGCCAGCGGTGCACGGCGGCTGATCGCGCGCCTGCAGCAGGAGCTGGACGAGATGCCGGCGCAGGCACGGGCCAACGACGCCGGGCATGCGCGTGCGCAGGCGCGGCTGGAGCAGGAGCGCCTGCAGGCCGATGCCGCCGATGGACTGCTGGTGAAGGCTGCGGTCGCCGGGACGGTGGGGATACACCTGGTCAAGCCCGGCCAGGCGGTGCGTGCCAACCAGCCGCTGCTGGTGCTGTTGCCCGGTGACGGGCGGCTGGAAGCGGAGCTGCGTGTTCCCAGTCGCGTGATCGGCTTCATCGCGCCCGGCGATGACGTGCTGCTGCGCTACCGTGCGTTTCCCTACCAGAAGTTCGGGCACCAGCGCGGCCGTGTGGAACGGATCAGCCTGAGCGCGTTGCCCGACGATGCGGCCGGCCGCGGCGGCGAGGTCGCCTACCGGATCACCGTCAGCCTGGCCCGGCAACACGTCGTGGCCTACGGGAAGCCCGAGCCGCTGCGCCCGGGCATGCCGCTGGAAGCGGACATCATGGGTGAACGGCGTCGTCTGTTCGAATGGCTGTTCGAGCCCCTGCTTGGCATGTCAGCACGCTGGGAAGGATGAGCGGTGTTGGCCTCTGCACGGTGTACGCATCGGGATGTTTCTGGAAACATGCCCGTGCAACCGATGCGGTATCTCCACAGAGGGATGGGCAAGGGAAGCCGCGCGGCGACGGGATCGCGCAGGGAAGGTCGGGCGCGGGGAGCTTCCCCCGCCATCGGGCCTGGAAAGGAATGGACGGAATGAACTCAAGGGGAAATGGATGATCGGAGTTTCGCGTTGTGCAGTGGCGCTGGCCCTCTCTTTGGCGGGCGTGGGCGTTGCGACGGCCAGGCCGGCGCCCCCGGCCTTGCCGGCGACGGTGGAGGCCGGGCCGTGCGTGGAGGGGATCTGCCAGTACCAGCTGCACAACGGCCTGCGCGTGTTGCTGTTCCCCGACGCAAGCAAGCCGACGGTGACGGTCAACCTGGTGTACGGCGTGGGCTCGCTGCACGAGAACTACGGCGAAACCGGGATGGCGCACCTGCTCGAACACCTGTTGTTCAAGGGCACCGCGCGCAACCCCGACATTCCCGGGCAGATGCAGAAGCGCGGCATCAGCAAGAACGCCACGACCTCGCTGGACCGCACCAACTACTTCGCCTCGTTCCCGGCCAGCGATGAAACGCTGGAGTGGGTGCTGGCGATGGAGGCTGACCGGATGGTCAACTCCAGGGTGGCCAAGGCCGACCTGGACAGCGAGATGACCGTCGTCCGCAACGAGATGGAAGCCGGCGACAACAGCCCCGTCGGCGTGCTGATGAAGCGCATGCGCTCGGTGGCCTTCGACTGGCACAACTACGGCAACATGCCGATCGGTGCACGCTCGGACGTGGAGAACGTGCCGATCGACAACCTGCAGGCGTTCTACCGCGCCTGGTACCAGCCGGACAACGCGCTGTTGATCGTTGCCGGCCGCATCGACGAGGGCCAGGTACTGCAGCGCGTGGCCGCCCACTTCGGCCCGTTGAAGCGGCCCGCCCGCGTGCTGCCGGTGCTGCATACGGTGGAACCTGCCCAGGATGGCGAGCGCGAGGTCACCGTGCGCCGCAGTGGTGACCTGGCGCTGGTGGCGGCCAGCTACCACGTGCCGGCGCTGGCGCAGGCCGACAGCGCGCCGTTGGCGGTGCTGGCGAACGTGTTGGGCGACAACCCGAACGGGCGGCTGTACAAGGCGCTGATGGAGCCGAAGTTGGCGGCCTTCGCCACTGCCAGCGGGGAAAGCCTGCGCGATCCCGGCCTGTTCACCCTGATCGGTGTCCTGCCCAAGGCCGGTGACGCGGCCAAGGCCGAGGCCGAGTTGCTGCGCCAGGCCGAGCAGGTCGCCGCGCGTCCGGTGAGCGAGGAGGAGGTGGCCGCGGCCAGGCAACGCATCGCCAACGGGATGGAGAAGCTGGCCAGCGACGTCAACGCAGTGGCGATGGCGCTTTCCGAGTACCAGGCGGCCGGTGACTGGCGGCTGCTGTTCGTGCAGCGCGATGCGATCGCCAAGGTCAGCGCCGCCGACGTCAACCGCGTCGCGGCCGCTTACCTCAAGCCCAGCAATCGCACCCTGGGCCGGTTCGTGCCGACGACCACGGTCGATCGCGCCGGGATTCCACCGGCACCGGCGGTGGCCAGCCTGGTCGATGGCTACATGGGGCGTGAAGCGGTCGCCGCCGGAGAGGCGTTCGAAGCCACGCCGCAGAACATCCAGGCACGCACCGAGACCTTCACCCTGGGCGAGGGGCTCAAGGTTTCGCTGCTGCCCAAGAAGAACCGCGGCCAGACAGTGACGGTGGATGCGACGTTCCGCTTCGCTGACGAGAAGGCCATGACCGGCCGCGGCATGGCGGGCAGCCTGCTGGGCTCGATGCTGATGATGGGCAGCACGCATATGGACCGGGGCCGGATCGCGGCGCGTTTCGATGCGCTGGCGACCCAGGCACAGGTGAGCGGGGGCATGCAGAGTGCGCAGATCCGCCTGTCGGGCCGGCGCGACACGCTGGCAGAGGCGTTGGCCCTGGCCGCGGACGTGCTGCGCAACCCGGCGCTGCCGGAAGACCCGTTCGAGCAGCTTCGCCTGCAGGCCGTCACCGCGACCGAAGCACGGCGCCGGGAACCCGGTGCGGTGGCATCGCTGGCGTTGGCCCGCTACTTCGACCCGTGGCCGGAAGGCCATCCGCTGCATGTGGAAACGCTGGACACCGCGCTGGAGCGGCTCAATGCGGTGAAGCTGCAGGAACTGGCCGCCTATCACCGCGACTTCTACGGCACCAGCGTGGGCGAAATCGCCATCGTCGGCGACTTCGACGCCGAGGCGGTGAAGGCGCAACTGCAGTCCCTGTTCGTGGACTGGAAGGCACCACGCGCCTATGTGCCGATCAGCACCCACTACCAGCCGCGCGCGGCGATGCAGCAACGCCTGGCCACGCCGGACAAGCCCAATGCGGTATTGCTGGCACGACAGAACCTGTCGATCAACCTGGCCGATACGGACTTCGCCGCGCTCAACATCGCCGTCAACATCCTTGGTGGCGATCCGCTGAAGGCGCGACTGGCCGACCGCATCCGCCAGAAGGAAGGCCTCAGCTACAGCGTGGGTGCCGCGCTGCATGCCGACGAAAGCCGGGAAGGACGTGACGATGCGGGCAGCATCGCCGTGCAGGCAATTGCCGCGCCGGGGAACATGGACAAGGTCGAGCGCGCGGTGCGCGAGGAACTGGCCCGGCTCGTGGCCGATGGGGTCACCGAACAGGAATTGCGTGATGCGGTCAATGCACGGCTGGTGGTGCGCGAGCAGTCGCGTGCCAGCGATGGCGCGGTGGCCAACCTGCTCACCGACCACCTGTACTACGCGCGTGCCATGCAGTTCGAGATTGACCGGGATGCGGCCTATCGCGCGTTGACGGTCGAGCAGGTCAATGCCGCCATCCGCAAGCACCTGGATCCCAGCCAGCTGAGCGTGTTCGTTGCGGGTGATTTCAAGTAACGACGAAGGAGCGGCCAGGGACGGCCACGGATGAAAACCATTGTCCAATCCGAGGCCGCCGACAGCGGCCTTGCTTCCCTTGCCATGGTGGCCAAGGCGCATGGACGCCCGGTCGGACTGCCGGAGCTGCGGCGACGTTTCCCCGGCTGCGCGAACGGCGCGACGCTCGCTGGGCTGGTCGACGCCAGCCGGCAACTGGGCTTGCATGCACGGCCACGGCAGCCTGGCGCCGCACTGGCCAGCGTGGACCTGCCCTGCATCCTGCAGGGGGAGCGGGGTCATTTCGCGGTCCTGCAGCAGTTGCGGGGCAATCGTGCCACGGTGCTGGACCCGGTCGCGGGGACGCGCCGGATGTCGCGGTCCGAACTCTCCGGCTGCTTCGGTGGCGCGGCGCTGGTATTGGAGCCGGCGGCGATGTTGGCGTCCCCTGAAACAGGGGCCTTGATCAGCCTGCGCCGCCTGGCCGGACCGGTCCCCGGCCTGCGAACGGTGCTCGCGCAGGTGCTGGTGTTGTCGCTGGCGCTGCAGGTGTTCGTGCTGTTGGCGCCACTGCTGATGCAATGGGTGGTGGACCAGGTGCTGGTCGCGGCCGACCGCGACCTGCTCGCGGTATTGGCGCTCGGCTTTGGCCTGGCCCTGGTGCTGCAGGTGGGCATCGATGCGGTGCGAAGCGTGGCCGTGGTTCGCCTGTGCACGCGGCTGGGCGAGCAGTGGAGCGGCAATGTGCTTGCGCACCTGTCGAGGCTGCCCCTGGCCTTCTTCGAGCGACACGGCCCGGCCGGCGTCGTCGCGCGGTTGGCCTCGCTGCGCCAGATCCAGCGGACCGCGGCCAGTGGCGCGCTCGAAGGGCTGGTCGATGGTCTGCTGGTGGTGCCGTTGCTTGGCTTGATGCTGCTGTACAGCCCCGGACTGGCAGGCGTGGCCGTGCTGGCGGTGGTGCTGTATGCGAGCGTGCGCCTGTTGGCTGCGAAGTCACAGCACATGCATCGCGAGCGGCAGTGGGTGGCGGATTCCCGCCAGCAGGCGTACCTACTGGAGACGCTGCAGGGCATGCAGGGCGTGAAGGTGGCAGGCGCGGAATCGCGCAGGCGCGACGGTCATGACCTGCTGCGCTGGGAGGCGGCCCAGTACGAGGCGCGGCTCGCCCATTTCGACGTGGCCTTTCGTGGCACGCGCCAGCTGCTGTTCGGCCTGGCACGCATCGCTTCGATCTGGATCGCGGCCGCGCGGGTGCTGGACGGTGCCTTGACGGCCGGCATGCTGATCGCCGTCCTGGCCTACGGGGAGTTGTTCATGGCGCGGATGAGTGCCCTGGTCGACCAATGGCTGGCGCTGCGCGTGCTTCGGTTCCACCGTGAACGCCTGGCAGGGGTCGTGTCGGCCATGCCGGAGCCGGACCTGCCCGGGCCTGTGGCGGTGCCCGAGGACAGCCGGATCGAAGTGGAGGACCTGTGCTTCCGCTATGCCGATGACGCGCCGTGGGTACTGGAGGGATGCAGTTTCAGCATCGCTGCCGGGGAGTCGGTGGCGATCACCGGTGCGTCGGGCTGCGGCAAGACCACGCTGGTGAAACTGATGCTGGGTGTGTTGACGCCGACCCGCGGCAGCATCCGCATCGGGGGCCATGCGCTGCAGGCGCTGGGACGGCACGAGCTGCGCCGCATCATCGGGGCGGTGATGCAGGGGGATCAGCTGTTCAGTGGCAGCATCGCCGACAACATCAGCTTCTTCGACCCGGATGCGGACCCGGCGCGGATCGAGGTCGCGGCCAGCCTGGCCGCCGTGCATGCGGAGATCATCGCCCGGCCAACGGGCTACCACGGGCAGGTCGGCGATCGGGGCAACGCCCTGTCCGCGGGCCAGCAGCAACGGATCCTGCTCGCGCGCGCCTTGTACCGGCAGCCCCGGTTGCTGTTCCTGGACGAGGCCACCAGCCATCTGGATCCGTGCGGTGAGCAGCAGGTCAACGCGGCCGTGTGCCAGCTGCGCCTGACCCGGCTGGTCGTCGCGCATCGACCCGGGGCGGTCGTCGGCGCTGATCGGGTGCTGCGCCTGGAGGCCGGCCGGCTGAGCCGGGAACCACCGCAGGTGGCCACGGCCGGTGACGGCCGCGCGGGGGAGACGCCGGCGGGCGGTCCGGCACCGGGGTGGCACTGGTAGAATTGGCCGGTCCCTGATTTCGCTGAACGACGCCATGAGCCATACCGCCACCGCACCCGCCAACTCCGAGAAGCGCTACACCGTGCACCGCGCCGACCTGCCGTTGAGCTGCCCGACGCCGGAGATGGCGCTGTGGAACTCGCACCCGCGCGTCTACCTGCCGATCGACAAGGAACCCAACGGCGAAGCCGCCTGCCCGTACTGCGGCTCGGTCTTCGTGCTGGTTGACTGAACCGGACGATGCGCCGCCTGACCGTGGTGCAGTTGCTGCCGGCGCTGCACGCCGGTGGCGTCGAGCGCTCGACCCTTGAGATCGCCCGCGCGCTGGTCGCGGCGGGCCATCGCGCCATCGTGGTATCGGCCGGCGGCCGGCTGGTGCAGCCGCTGCTGGACAGCGGTGCCGAACACCTGACCCTGGATATCGGCCGCAAGTCGCTGTTGACCCTGCGGCACGTGGCCAGCCTGCGCCGCCTGTTCGTGGAAACCGGCGCGGACATCGTGCATGCGCGTTCGCGCCTGCCGGCATGGCTGGGCGGGTATGCCTTGCGCGGCATCAAGCCGCCCCAGCGGCCGCATTGGGTGACCACCATGCACGGCCTGAATTCACCGGGCCGTTACAGCGGCATCATGGCCAGCGGTGAACGCGTGATCTGCGTATCGCAGACGGTGCGTGCCTACCTGCTGCAGCATTACCCGGCCACTGACCCGGGCAAGCTGCGCGTGATACCGCGTGGCATCGACGCCAGCCAGTTCCCGCGCACGCCGCGCGCCGACCGGCGTGCGCGCCTGGAGGTGGCACGCCAGCACCCGGCGCTGGCCGGCGATGCGCCCTTGCTGCTGCTGCCGGGGCGTGGCACCCGGCTGAAAGGCCATGCGCACGCCATCGGGCTGCTGGCGGCGCTGAAGCAGCAACAGGTGCAGGCGCTGCTGTGGATGCCGGGGGCACGCGCGCCTGGACGGGAAAGCTACCTGCAGGAACTGGAACAGCTTGCGGGACGACTGGGCGTGGCCGGGCAGGTGGTCTTCAGCGAGGCCACCGACCGCATGTCACAGGCCTACGCGGCCAGTGACCTGGTCCTGCAGTTGTCCGACAAGCCGGAAGCGTTTGGCCGCACGGTGCTTGAGGCGCTGTCAGTCGGTCGACCGGTACTGGGTTGGGCCCACGGCGGCGTCGGTGAACTGCTGGCGCAGCTGCAGCCCGAGGGGGCGGTGGCGCTGGGTGACGATGCAGGCCTGCTGCAACAGGCATTGCAGATGCTGCGGCAACCGCCGGCATTGCCCGGCCGGATTCCCTTTACCCTGCAGGCCATGCAGCGTGCCACCCTGGATGTCTATGCCGAACTCACGCGCTGATGGTGCAGGTGCCAGTGCCCGTTGGGCACCGGCATGGGTGATTGCCTTCGTCGCCTGCTGGCCGGCGCCTGGGATTGCCGAAGCGGTGCTGGTGCTGGGGGCATTGTTCACCGCGGTGCGGTTGGTGCAGTTGCATCTGCGTGGCGGCATCCGGCCGTTGCTGAGCATCCCGGCATGGGCGCTGACCGGCGTGTTGTTCCTGGCCTACTGGCTGCCCCAGGCGGTGTCCGCGTTCGATGCGGCCGATCCGGGCAGGACCTGGGGCAAGGTAGCCGCCGCGCTGCGCTACCTGCCGTTCATGTGGCTGGTCGCCATTGCCGTGGCCACGCCGCAACGGCGACGGATCACCTTCACCGGCCTGGCGCTGGTGACCGCGGCGTGGACGCTGGATGCGTTGGTGCAGGCCGTATTCGGCACCAGCGCATTGTTCTGGTCGATGGACCAGCTCAAGTGGCTGATCAGTGGACACAGCCTGTGCACCGCACAGGAGATCGCCGCGGCAGATCGCCTGCCGGGCGTGTTCGGCCCGTGCAACCTGAAGTTCGGGCAGGTGTTGGCGGCGGTGTCGCCGTTCCTGCTGTTCTTCGTGGGCCAGCGCATGGGGCGCTGGGGCTGGTTGCTGGCTGCTGCATTGGTCGGCGTGGTGCTGGTGCTGGCCGGTTCGCGTGCCTCCTGGATCAGTTATGCGCTGGTCGTGCTGTTCTCCGGCGGGCGCCTGCTGGGCGCGAAGCGGATGGCACTGGTGGTGCTCGCCGGCGTGGCCGGTACCGTGGCGCTGGGCCTGGGGTCGTCGCAGGTACGCGAGCGCTTTGCCCGCACGCAGATGGCCTTGAGCGGTGATGCCAGCGGCATGGACCAGGCCTTGTCCGGGCGCAGCCAGATCTGGGGAGCGGCGCTGTGCATGGTGCGCGAGCACCCGCTCAACGGCGTGGGCGTGCGCGATTTCCGGCGGGCCTACCCGCAGTGTGATCCGTCACCGCAGAGGACCGCGGCCTGGGGCGACAGCCCGGCCCTGCATGCGCACCAGATCGTGCTGGAGATCCTGGCCGAAACCGGTGTTCTCGGCCTGCTGCTGTGGATGGCGGGCGCGGCGATGGCCATCCGTGCCTGGATCTATGCCTCCCCGCTGGCCCGCGACCAGGCCCGGCCGGCGGCGTTGGCCTTGGCGACCACGGTGTTCCCGCTCAACACGCACCTGGCGTTCTATTCCACGTTCTGGGGAGGCGTGCTGGTGGTGCTGGCGGCCCTGTATGCCGGCGCACTGCTGGCCGACGAACAGGAGTGAGGCTGGCGCGCCGCCGGAGCGGGTGGCGCACGGCCAGGTGACCGGGGATGTACCACGGCGCGGGTGCCAGGCGCCGACGCGGGCTCAGTCCTTGCGCGCGTAGAAGTTGCTCAGGCCTTCAGGCTGGCGCTTGAAGCGGCGGTGGATCCACAGGTACTGCGCCGGCGCTTCGCGGACCATGTCCTCGATGGCGGCATTGACCTTGGCGGTGTCGGCCACGGCGTCATCGGTGGGGAAGTCCGGCAACGGCGGGGCGATCTTCAGCACGTAGCGGCTGCCGACGCGACGATGGAAGTAGGGCACCACCGCACAGCCGGTCATGCGCGCGAACTGATGGGTCGCGGTGATGGTCGAGGCCGGCATGCCGAAGAACGGCACGAACACCGAATCCTTGCCGCGCATGTCCTGGTCCGGCGCATACCACAGGAAGCCGCCCTTCTTGAGGTGGCGAACGGTGGCGCGGATGTCCTCGTTGGCATACATCGCGCAGGCATAGCGCAGCCGGCCGCTCTTGACCGCCCACTCCATCACCGGGTTGCGGTAGCGGCGGTACATGCCGGCCAGTGGTACGTGGTCGCACAACAGCCGGCCGCACATCTCCAGCGTCATGAAGTGGCCGGAGACCAGCAGCACACCGCGGCCCTCGGCCTGCAGGGCACGCAGGTGCTCCAGGCCCTCGATCTCCACCTGCGGGCGGATGCGGTCGATGCTGCCCCACCAGGCACGGGCGAACTCGAACACGCCCACGCCGAGTGCATCGAAGCTGTCGCGCAGCAGGCGCTGGCGCCAGGCGTCGTCCTGCTCCGGGAAGCACAGCCTGAGGTTGACCTCAGCCGCGCGCCGGCGGCTACCGGCCAGATGCAGCGCCAGCCAGCCCAGGCCACGCCCCAGTGCGCGTTGCAGGGTCCAGGGCAGCCGTGCCGCGAGCATCGCGATGCCCAGCCAGGCGAACGTCGGCCAGTGCCGGGGTTGCAGCAACGAGGGCCGGGTGGCGGTGGTGGGTGAATCGGACATGGGGCAATTCTAAGTCACCGGGGGAAATGCAGGGCGAGCGGAGGTGGCAACGCCATCTCCGGCAATCCTCGCTGCGCCGGATGCCAGGCCGGCGTGGGTTCCGGCAGGACCGCGCCGCCGACTGCGGCATCGGCCTGCAGCCGGATCGTCGTGGCGTCCTCACTGGTTTCCATCGTTCTCCCGTATCCTTCGCCGATGCGTAGGGATCCTGTCGAACTTCTGCTGCGTGGCCTGTATTCGGCCGTGCTTTACCTGTTGCTGCCGATCACCGTCTACCACCTGGTGTGGCGCGGCTTCCGCGTGCGCGAGTACTTCAAGCGCTGGGATGAGCGGTATGCGTCGTACCCGGAAAGCGGCGGGCAACCGCGGGTATGGCTGCATGCGGTGTCGGTGGGCGAGGTCAACGCCGCCGCGCCGGTGGTCAATGCGCTGCGCGAACTGCGTCCGGACATCCGCTGGATCATCACCACCATCACCCCCACCGGGTCGCAGCGCGTGCGTGCGCTGTGGGGGGACGCGGTGGACCATGTCTACCTGCCGTACGACGTGCCGGGCAGCGTGAACCGCTTCCTGGCGCATTTCCGCCCGAGCCTGGCGCTGATCCTGGAAACCGAGTTGTGGCCCAACATGCTGTTCGGGTGCCGGGACCGCGGCATTCCGGTGTACATCCTTAACGCGCGCTTGTCGGCACGTTCGTTGAAGGGCTACCGCGTGCTCAAGGCGCTGGTATCGCGGGCCCTGCGCACGGTCACCTGCGTGGCGGCGCAGTCCGCCGATGACGCGGCACGTTTCATCGCGCTGGGCGCGCGGCCGGAACAGGTGCGCGCGCTGGGCAACCTGAAGTTCGAGATCCATCCGCCCGATCCCACCGCCGTGCTGGAAGGCTTCCACCAGCATGTGCCGGACACGCGACCGGTGTGGATCGCCGCCAGCACCCATGAAGGCGAAGAGCAGGCCGTGGTGGATATCCACAGGCGCCTGCTGGAGCGGCACCCCGATGCCCTGCTGCTGTGGGCGCCACGGCATCCGGAGCGGTTCGCGAAGGTGGAAGCGGTGGCACGCGAGCAGGGCTGGCGCGTGGCCACGCGCAAGGCACAGCAGTGGCCGGAACCCGGCACGCAGGTGTTCGTGCTCAATACGCTCGGTGAACTGATGGCGTTCTATGCGTGCGCGCGGGTCGCCTTCGTCGGCGGCAGCCTGCAGCCCATCGGCGGCCACAACCTGCTGGAGCCGGCGGCGATGGGCGTGGCGGCGATCACCGGGCCGCATCTGCACAATTTCGCCGAGATCTCCCGACGCATGGATGAAGCCGGCGCGCTGCGCATCTGCGCCGATGCGCAGGCGGTGGGGGCGACGGTGGAGCAGTTGCTGGAGAACGACGTCGAGCGTGAGCGCATGATCGAGGCCGGGCGCGCGCTGGTCGCCAACGGGCGTGGCGCGCTGGAACGCACGCTGGAACTGATCACCCCGCAGTTGCCACCGCGCAGCTGACCGCCGGGGAGGCAGATGGCAGGCAACAAAAAAGCGGGCATGGCCCGCTTTTTCGCAAGTACTGCAGGACGGTTTACTGGGCCTGCAGCTTTGCGGTGGCATCGACCGTGAGCAGGCGGTTGATGTCCTGCACTTCGGCGATCTCCAGGTCGCCCACGGCCTGGCTCAGGGCCAGGCGTGCCTGCAGGAAGTTGTAACGCGACTGGGCGTAGTCCAGCTGCGCCTGGAACAGGGTCCGCTGGTTCTGGACCACGTCCAGCACGGTGCGGGTACCGACTTCCAGGCCAACCTGCGAGGCGTCGTAGGCGCTCTGTGCCGAGACCACCGCCAGGCGGCGGGCTTCCACTTCGCTGATGCCGGCGACCAGGTTCTGGTAGGCATTGCGGGTGTTGCGGTCCAGGGCGCGCTTCTGCTGCTCGTAGGTGTCCTGCTGGATGTCACGGGTGGCCAGGGCCTGGCGCACGCGCGACTGGGTGGCGCCACCGGCGAAGATCGGCACGTTCAGGGTCAGGCCGATCGAGTTGGTGGTCGCATCCGGGGTGTTGGAGCTGCCGCCGGTGCTGTCGCCCCAGCGGGCGCTCTTGCCCCAGCTGCCGCCCAGCGACAGGGTCGGGTAGTGGCCGGCGCGGGCCGAGGACACGCTGGATTCGGCGGCGCTGACCTGCAGTTCCTGGGCCTTCAGGTCCGGGTTGCGGGACATGGCGTCGGTGACCAGCTGGTCGATGTTGCCGCGGTTGGTCGGGATGGCCGGGCGGAAGTCTTCCGGCAGGCCGCGCACGTCGCGGACCGGCTGGCCGGTCAGTTCGGTCAGGGCCTGGTAGGCGTCTTCCAGCGTGTTGCGGGCAATGATGGTGTTGGCGCGCGCCTGGTCGTACTGGGCGCGGGCTTCGTGCACGTCGGTGATCGGTGCCAGGCCCACTTCCAGGCGCTTGTCGGCGTAGTCGAACTGCTTCTTGCCGGCCGCTTCGTTGGTCTCGGCCGCGCTCAGCGATTCGATCGCCACCAGCACGTTGAAGTAGGCGGTCGCGGTGCGGATGATCAGGTTGTCGTTGGCCGATTCCAGGGTGTAGTCGGCGGCCTTGCTCAGGTCACGCTGCGCGCGCAGGTCGGCGAACTGGCCCCAATTGAACAGGGTCTGGCTGCCGTTGACGCCGTAGGTGCGGGTCTTGCTGGTGGTGCTGCCGCTGACGCCGTCGGCCTTGGTACGGGTACGGTCCAGCGATGCCTCGCCGTTGATCTGCGGCAGCAGTGCCGCGCGTGCCTGCACCTGGCCTTCCTGGGTGTACAGGCGGTTGGATTCGGCGGCCGACAACTGCGGGTCACCATTGCGGGCCATTTCGTAGACCTGCAGCAGGTCGGCGGCGTGGGCCGTCATCGGGAGCAGGGCGACTGCCAGCGCAAGGGTGAGGGATCGGCGGATCATTGCGGCTTCCTTGGAAGGTTTCAGAGTTGGAATTGCGGTGCAGGAGCAGCGCCCTGCAGGTAGTCGATGTCGGTTTCGAACAGCGATTCCACGCTGCCGTCGGCCTTGACGAGCACAGCTTCCATCACCGGGGAGGTGCCCTTGATGACGAACAGGCGGCCACCGGTGCGCAGCAGCTTGAGCAGGTGGGTCGGGACCGTTTCTACCGCACCGGTGATGCAGATGGCGTCGAACTGGCGCTGGCTGTCCCAGTTCAGGGCGTCGGCGACCTCGATGCGGACGTTGCTGCCCAGCTTGGCGCTGTCCAGGTTCTGGCGGGCGCGTTCAGCCAGCTCCGGCTGGATCTCCAGGCTCAGCACTTCGCGGGCCAGTTCGCCCAGGCAGGCGCTGAGGAAGCCGCTGCCGGTGCCCACTTCCAGCACTTCGTCGCTGGGCTGCAGGTCCAGTGCCTGCAGGGTGCGGCCTTCGATGACCGGCTTCATCATCTTCTGCCCGTGGCCCAGCGGCAGCTCGATGTCGGCATAGGCCAGGGCGCGGTGCGACTCGGCCACGAAGGCCTCGCGCGGCAGGCGGGCCAGCACGTCCAGCACGCGGATGTCCAGCACGTCCCAGGGACGGATCTGCTGTTCAACCATCAATTCGCGGACGTGGGAGTAGTTGATCGTCATGGGAAAGCTCGTCATTCCAGCGCGGTGGGCCGGCCATTTTACCGGTTAGGAGCGCGATGCGGGCCAAGCATCGCCGTGGCCGCTCGGGCGGCCGCAGTGCCGGAAGTCATTCGGACCTACGGTCTGTTCAGCTTGGCAGGGGTGGGTGTCAGCGCGGTGCATACGCCCGCAGGAAGAAGTCGACGCTGGCGGCCACGTGGGCATCCTGGTCGAGCTGGCCGGGCGCGGCACACAGCCCGCACATCATATGGGAGTGCAGCTCGCCCTTGATGATGCAGAAGTACTGGCGCGCGGCGACGATCGGGTCGGGGATGTCCAGTTCGCCCCGGGCCACGCGGGCGGCCAGGAAGTCCGACAGCGCGGTCTCGGTGCGGGCCGGGCCGGCCTCCCAGAACATCTGCCGGATCCGGTCGTCGGTGTCCGGGCTCATCATCATCCGCTGGGTGGCCAGGGCCGCGTCGCTGCTGATCAGCGTGAAGAACGCATGGCCGATGCCCAGCAGCTGGTCGCGCAACGGGCCTTCGCTGTCGGTGACGAACAGGGCGTCGGGCATCATTTCTACGCACTTGGCCTGGATGGCCTCGCGGAACAGGGTCTCCTTGTCACCGAAATGGCTGTACACGGTGAGCTTGGATACGCCGGCACTGGCGGCGATGCCGTCCATGCTGACGCCGTTGAAGCCCAGCTCCACGAACATTTCCTTGGCCGCATCGAGGATGGCGGCACGTTTTCCAAGGTCTTTCGGACGGCCCGGCCCACTGCTGCGCGCAGGCTCCCGGGAGACGTTGGTGGCAGAGGATTTGGAAGACATGAGGGAATACTAGACCAGCTGGTTCGATATTTATACTATACCGCGTCGTTCAGTAATGGCGGTGAAACCCCGGCCGCCTCCCTTCCCCCTGCGTTCGCGACCCTGATCACCATGAACAACCTCCGATGGATTGGCGGCAGCCTGTTGCTGGCCGTGCTTGCTGCGTGTGGCAAAACCGAAACCGCCGCGGTGCCGGCCTTGCCGGTAATGGTGGTCAAACCGGCCGGCGGGCAGGACGTGACCGTCACGGCCTATCCCGGCGAAGTGCATGCACGCGAGGAGGCCGCGCTGTCCTTCCGTGTGGCCGGCAACCTGCTGCGGCGTGAGGTCGATGCCGGCCAGCGGGTGAAGAAGGGCCAGGTGCTGGCCGAACTGGATGTCGCCGACTACGCGCTGCAGGCCCGTGCCGCACAGGCACAGTACGCCGCGGCCGAGGCCGACCTGGTGAAGGCCCGCGACGAGCACCGCCGCTATGAGGTGCTGGCCGCCCAGCAGGTGGTCAGCCGTTCGGCACTGGACGCACAGACCGCGGCGCTGAAGGCGGCGCAGGGCCAGGCCGACGCGGCGCGGGCCAACCTGGACGTCAACCGCAACCAGGCCAGCTATGCGCAGCTGCGGGCACCGGCCGACGGCATGATCGCCGCGCGCGAGGCCGAGGCCGGGCAGGTGGTCGCCGCCGGGCAGACGATCTTCACCCTGGCCGCCGACGGCGCCCGCGAAGTGGCCATCGCGTTGCCGGAAAGCGCCATCCGCGAGTTCAGCGTCGGCCAGCCGGTCGAGGTGGAGTTGTGGAACCAGGCAGGCAAGCGTCTGTCCGGCAGCATCCGCGAGATCGCGGCCGGCGCCGATGCGCAGACCCGCAGCTACGCTGCGCGCGTGCAGCTGGCGGCCGATGCGTTGGATTCGGTCGAGCTGGGCCAGAGCGCCCGCGTCTATATCGGGCACGGCAAGGGAGCGGCGCTGAGCGTGCCGCTGTCGGCGGTGCAGGCAGGCAAGCAGCCGCAGCAGGCCAGCGTGTGGGTGGTCAACCCGGCCACCGGCGCACTGCAGTCGCGCGCGGTGACCCTGGGTGCCTACGGCGCCGAGTCGGTGCCGGTGCTGCAGGGGCTGCGCGCCGATGAGTGGGTGGTGGCCGCCGGCGGCCACCTGCTGCGCGAAGGCCAGGTGGTGCGGGCCGTGGACCGCAGCAACCGCCCGGTGCTGGCACCGGCGCCGGCTGCCGCCGCGAACAAGGGGGAATGAGGCGTGCGCCGCTTCAATCTTTCCGAGTGGGCACTGACCAACCGCCCGCTGGTGCTGTTCATGATGATCGCCCTGGCGATCATCGGCACCTGGTCCTACAAACACCTCGGGCAGTCCGAGGACCCGCCGTTCACGTTCAAGGCCATGGTGATCCAGACCTCGTGGCCGGGCGCCACCGCCGAGCAGGTGTCGCGGCAGGTGACCGAGCCGATCGAGAAGGCGCTGATGAACACCGGGCAGTTCGAGTTCATCCAGTCGTACTCGCGGCCGGGCGAATCGCAGGTGATCTTCAGCGCCCGCGACGCGATGGCCTCCAAGGACGTGCCGGAGCTGTTCTACCAGGTGCGCAAGAAGGTGGGCGACATCCGTTCGCAGCTGCCGGCCGAGGTGATCGGGCCGTTCTTCAATGACGAGTTCGGCGATACGTTCGGCAACATCTATGCGCTGACCGGCAAGGGCTTCGACTACGCGGTGATGCGCGACTACGCCGACCGCATCCAGCTGGAGCTGCAGCGCGTGGCCGATGTCGGCAAGGTCGACCTGGTCGGCCTGCAGGACGAGAAGGTGTGGATCGAGCTGTCCAACACCAAGCTGGCCACGCTGGGCGTGTCGATGCAGCAGGTCCAGCAGGCGCTGTCCGAACAGAACGCGATGGCACCGGCGAGCTGGTTCGAGACCGCCAGCGACCGCGTGCAGCTGCGCATCACCGGCCAGTTCAACTCGGTGCAGGAGATCAGCGACTTCCCGATCCGCGCCGGTGACCGCACCGTGCGCCTGGGCGACATCGCCCAGGTCAAGCGTGGCTTCGCCGACCCGGCCTCGGCCAAGATGCGCTTCATGGGCGAGGACGCCATCGGCATCGCGGTGGCGATGAAGAACGGCGGCGACATCATCAAGCTCGGCAAGGCGCTGGACGATGAGTTCGCGCGCCTGCAGAAGACCCTGCCGGTGGGCATGGAACTGCGCAAGGTGTCCGACCAGCCGCATGCGGTGAAGGATTCGGTGGGCGAGTTCGTCAAGGTGCTCACCGAGGCGGTGGTGATCGTGCTGCTGGTGAGCTTCTTCTCGCTGGGGCTGCGCACCGGCCTGGTGGTGGCGGTGTCGATCCCGCTGGTGCTGGCGATGACGTTCTTCCTGATGCACCAGTTCGACATCGGCCTGCACAAGATATCGCTGGGCGCGCTGGTGCTGGCGCTGGGCCTGCTGGTGGACGATGCGATCATCGCGGTGGAGATGATGGCCACCAAGATGGAGCAGGGCTACGACCGCATGCGTGCGGCCAGCTTCGCCTGGGAGTCCACCGCCTTCCCGATGCTGACCGGCACCCTGATCACCGCCGCCGGCTTCCTGCCGATCGCCACGGCGGCATCGAGCACCGGTGAGTACACCCGCTCGCTGTTCCAGGTGGTGACCATCGCCCTGCTGGTGTCCTGGGTGGCCGCGGTGTTGTTCATCCCGTACCTGGGCGACAAGATGCTGCCGGACCTGCACAACCCGCAGCCGCCCAAGCCGACCAGCCTCGCCGGCCGCGTGCGTGCGCTGCGCCAGCGTTGGGCCGACCGCAACCCGGCGCTGGCCAACCTGGTCGCGCCGAAGGAACTGACGCACGACCATGACCCGTATGGCACCGCGTTCTACCAGCGCTTCCGGCGTTTCCTCGACGCCTGCCTGCGTCGCCGCTGGCTGGTGATCTTCGCCACCATCGGCCTGTTCGTGTTCTCGCTGGTGATCTTCCGCTTCGTGCCGCAGCAGTTCTTCCCCGATTCGACCCGGCCGGAGCTGATGGTGGACATCGAGCTGGCCGAAGGGGCCTCGCTGACCGCCACCCAGGCCCAGGCCGAGAAGTTCGAGGCCCTGCTCAAGGGCCATGCCGGCATCGCCAACTTCGTCGGCTACGTGGGCACCGGTTCGCCGCGCTTCTACCTGCCGCTGGACCAGCAGCTGCCGGCCACCAACTTCACCCAGTACGTGGTGCTGGCCGAAGACACGCATGCCCGCGAGGAAGTGCGCGAGTGGCTGCTCAAGGAGGTGGTGCCGCAGTTCTCCGACGTGCAGATGCGCGTCACCCGCCTGGAGAACGGCCCGCCGGTGGGTTACCCGGTGCAGTTCCGGGTGTCCGGCGAGCACATCGAGCGGGTGCAGGCCATTGCCCGGCAGGTGGCGGACAAGGTGCGCGAGAACCCGCACACCACCAACGTCAACCTCAACTGGAGCGAGCCGAGCAAGGTGGTGCGGCTGGTCGTGGACCAGGACCGTGCGCGCGCGCTGGGCGTGAGCAGCGCGCAGCTGGCGCAGTTCCTGAGCAGTTCGTTGTCCGGCACCAGCGTCAGCACCTACCGTGAAGGCAACCGCCAGATCGGCATGCTGCTGCGCGGCCCGGAGGACGAGCGTGCGCACCTGGAGATGCTGGGCAGCCTGGCCATTCCCACCAGCAGCGGCAAGCCGGTGTCGCTGTCGCAGGTGGCGCGCCTGGAGCAGGTGTTCGAGGACGGCATCATCTGGCACCGCGACCGCCTGCCGACGGTCACCGTGCGCGCCGACATCGGCGACAGCATGTTGCCGGTGGGGGTGGTGCAGCAGCTGCTGCCGACGCTGGAAGGCATCCGCGCCGAGCTGCCGGACGGCTACCTGCTGGAGACCGGCGGCACCGTGGAGGACTCGGCCCGTGGCCAGAACTCGATCAATGCCGGCATGCCGCTGTTCCTGGTGGTGGTGGCCACGCTGCTGATGCTGCAGCTGCGCAGCTTCTCGCGGGCGGCGATGGTGTTCGTCACCGCACCGCTGGGCATCATCGGCGCGACCCTGTTCCTGCTGATCTTCCGCGCGCCGTTCGGCTTCGTGGCGATGCTGGGCACGATCGCGCTGGCCGGCATGATCATGCGCAACTCGGTGATCCTGATCGACCAGATCCAGCAGGACATCGACGCCGGGCACGACCGCTGGCACGCGATCATCGACGCCACCGTGCGCCGCTTCCGGCCGATCGTGCTGACCGCGCTGGCCGCGGTGCTGGCGATGATCCCGCTCTCGCGCAGTGCCTTCTATGGCTCGATGGCGATCGCGATCATGGGCGGGCTGATCGTCGGCACGGTGCTGACCCTGGTGTTCCTGCCGGCGCTGTACGCGGCCTGGTTCCGGGTGCGCCCGGACGAAGCGGCCCAGTAAGGGGTGGGAGATCCGTCCCTGGAAGGGGCGGATCTCACGCCGGAATGCTAAATTGAAGCGGCCGGCCGCTGGCCGGGAGGACCTGCGGGAGGCAGGTTTGCCCAGACCGCTTCACCATTTCCCGAACCCCGTCACCCGCGCCATCGCGCGGGTCGCCGGGTGCTGCCTGTGGGTGCTGTTGGCGGTGCTGGCCGCGCCGCTGGCGCAGGCCGCGCGCCACACCGTGGCCGGTTGGGACATGGAGCAGGGGCTGCCGCACAACCTGGTGCAGGCGGTCGCGCAGGACAACGAAGGGTTCATCTGGCTGGGGACGTGGGAAGGCGTGGTCCGCTTCAACGGCCGCAGCTTCACCGTGTTCGACCGCCAGAACACCCCGGGCGTGGAGCTGTCCGGCGTGCCCACCCTGCTGGCCGACCGCGACGGCGGCATGCTGTTCGGCACCATCAACAACGGCCTGTACCGCTACCACCGCGGGCGCTGGGAAGCGCTCGGCGGGGAGCAGGCCCGCCACCTGTCGATCACCGCCTTGCTGCGCGACGCCGACGGCACCCTGTGGGTGGGCGCGAAGGAACGGTTGCTGCGGTTGTCCGCCGAGGGCGAGCTGCGCGACGTCGGCCTGTCCCCGGGCCTGCCCGAAGCCACCATCACCGCCCTGGCGCAGTCGGCCGACGGCACGATGCTGGTGGCCACCGAGCGTGGCGTGTTCCAGCTCCGGGGCAGTCAGGCAACGGCCTGGCAGGACAGCGCCGGCTGGGTGGTGCGTGACCTGGTGGGAGACGGAAAGGGCGGTTGGCTGGTCGCGGCCGATGACGGCGTGCGCTGGCTGCGCGGCAATGGCACGCGCGAGCACCTGTACCCGGGTGAGCGCGTGGAGCGGCTGCGCCGCGATGCCGGCGGCGACCTGTGGTTGAGCCTCTCGGCCGGACGGCTGGAACGCTTCGGCGCAGGCCAGCGCGAGCGCATCGCCATCCCCGGCCAGGTCAGCCCGGCGCTGATGATCGACCGCGAAGGGCTGGTCTGGGCCGGAAGTACCGATGGCCTGTTCCGGATCGACGAAGGCGCCGCGCAGGGGCTGACCGAGACCGAGGGGCTGGGTTCGAACTACGTCCGCGCGGTCATCCAGTCCGCCGATGGCACGGTGTGGATCGGCCACTCCGAGGGGCTGGACCGGCTCGATGGCGGGCAGCCGCGGCGGGTCCCGCTGGTTCCCGGTGCCCGTCGCGATGCCTCGGTGCTGGCGTTGGCGGTGGCCCCCGGCACGCTGTGGGCGGGCACCTACAACCATGGCGTGCTGCGGCTGGATGCCGATGGCACGGTGCGGCAGCAGGTGGTGCTGCCGGGCACGGTGCAGCCGCTGGTGCGCGCGCTGTGCGTGGATGCTGATGGCGGGCTGTGGATCGGCAGCGCCGAAGGGCTGTTCCATTACCGCGATGGTCACCTCCGCCTGTACGGGCTGGAGGAAGGCCTGCCCGGCGCGGCGGTGCATGCGCTGTACCGCGATGCCGGCGGCGTGCTGTGGATCGGGACCAATGCCGGCATGGCCTCGCTCGGCGCCGATGGCAAGCTGCAGAGCTGGTCGGTGCAGAGCGGTTTCCCGGCCAGTTACGTGTTCGATTTCCTCGGCGATGGCAACGGCGACCTGTGGATCGCCACCGACCATGGCCTGCTGCGCAAGCGCGGGCTGGACGTGCAGGTGTTCGACCACCGCAGGGGCCTGCCGCGCGACAAGGTGTTCCGCATCATCGACGACGGCCGCGGGCACCTGTGGTTGCCCAGCAACCAAGGCGTGTTCCGGCTCGACCGCAATGACCTGGTCGGGGTGGCGGCGGGGGCGCGCAGCCAGTTGGCGGTGCATGTGATCGACCACACCGACGGCATGCCGAGCAGCCAGGCCAACGGTGCGTCCTCGCCGGCCGGTTGGCTCGCCCGTGACGGGCGCCTGATGTTTCCCACCGCCGAAGGGCTGGCGGTGATCGACCCGCTGCGCGTGGACGGCAGCGCCCGCCTGCGCCGGTCGCCGGTGGTGATCGAAGGGGTGGTGATCGACGGCACGCCGCAGGCCCCGCAGGAACGCTATGCGTTGCCGCCGGAAGTGGAGCGGATCGAGGTCGCCTACACGGGGCTGGGGTTCCGGGCGCCGGACAAGATGCGCTACCGCTACCGGCTGGAGGGCTTCGACGCCGACTGGGTCGAGGCCGGCGAGCGTACCGAGGCGGTGTACACCAACCTGGCCCCGGGTAATTACCAGCTGCGGGTGCAGGCGATGACCCTGCCGCTGGATTGGCAGGATGCGCGCCGCGTCGGCGAAGCACGCCTGCAGCTGAGCGTGGCCACGCCGTACTGGCGGCGGCCGTGGGTGATGGCGATGGGCGTGGTCGCGCTGCTCGGGCTGGTGCTGGTCCTGGTGGCCTGGCGCACGGCCAGCTACCGCCGCCGGCAACGTCTGCTCAGCACCGAGATCGCGGCGCGGACGCAGGAACTACGCGAGAAGAACCGCGCGCTGCAGCAGGCCGACGCCGAGCGCGATCACCTGCTGCGGCGGTTGGAACACATGGCCATGCATGACGTGCTGACCGGCCTGCCGAACCGGCGCGCCGGTGATGCCTACCTGCAGCAGGCCATGCGTGAGGCCGAGCGCGACGGTGCGCCGCTGCACGTGGCGCTGCTGGACATCGACCATTTCAAGCAGATCAACGACGGCCACGGGCATGAGGCCGGTGACCAGGTGTTGCGTGACGTCGCCAGCCTGCTGCAGCTGCAGCTGGGCGAGAACCAGTTCGTGTCACGCCATGGCGGCGAGGAGTTCCTGATCGTGCTGCGCGGCATGTCGTTGCCGGCCGCGGCCGAACAGCTGCAGGCGGTACGCATGCAGCTGGCGCGGTTGCGCCTGGAGGAACTGGGCGCGGACACGCATATCACCGTCTGCATGGGCCTGGCCAGCCTGGGCCCGGGGCAGCAGACCGTGCGGACCCTGCTGGCGGCGGCGGACCGCCAGCTGTATCGCGCCAAGCACGAAGGCCGCAACCGCGTCGCGCACTGAGTTGCGGCCAAGGCGCCGTGCGTGTCGCACGGCGCGGCGTTGGCGGCAGGCTCAGTACAGGCCCTGTGCCAGCATCGCGTCGGCGACCTTGACGAAGCCGGCGATGTTGGCGCCGTCGACGTAGTTGACGCTGCCATCGGCGCGCACGCCATGGCGCACGCAGTTGGCGTGGATCTCCTTCATGATCACGTGCAGGCGCTCGTCCACGTCGGCATGGCGCCAGGACAGGCGCAGCGCGTTCTGGCTCATCTCCAGGCCCGAGGTGGCCACGCCGCCGGCATTGCTGGCCTTGCCCGGCGCGTACAACGTGCCGGCGTGCAGGAACACGTCCACCGCTTCCAGCGTCGAAGGCATGTTGGCGCCTTCGGCCACGCACAGCACGCCGTTGCTGACCAGCGTGCGCGCATCGGTTTCGTCCAGTTCGTTCTGGGTGGCGCAGGGCAGGGCGATGTCGGCCGGGATATGCCACGGGCGGCGGTCGGCGAGGAACTCGAAGCGCGCATCGTCGGCCAGTTCGGACAGGCGGCCCCGGCGCTCGTTCTTCAGGGTCATCACCGCCTGCAGGCCGTCTTCGTCGAAGCCGTCGCGCGCGTACAGCGTGCCGCCGGAATCGGAGAAGGTCAGTACGCGCGCGCCGAGTTCGGCGGCCTTGATCGCCGCGAACTGGGCGACGTTGCCCGAGCCGGAGATCAGCACCTTGGCCCCGTGCGTTTCGCGGCGGGCGTGGTGCAGCATCTGCTCGACGAAGTAGACCGTGCCGAAACCGGTGGCCTCCGGCCGCATCAAGCTGCCGCCGTAGGCCAGGCCCTTGCCGGTGAACACGCAGGACGCATCGTTGCTGAGCTTCTTCATCATGCCGGCCATGAAGCCGACCTCGCGCGCGCCCACGCCGATATCGCCGGCCGGAACGTCGGTGTCCGGGCCCAGGTGGCGGTACAGCTCCAGCATCAGCGCCTGGCAGAAGCGCATCACCTCGCCGTCGCTCTTGCCCTTGGGGTCGAAGTCCGAGCCGCCCTTGCCGCCGCCCATCGGCAACGTGGTCAGTGCGTTCTTGAAGGTCTGTTCGAAGGCCAGGAACTTGAGGATGGACAGGTTCACCGACGGGTGGAAACGCATGCCGCCCTTGAACGGGCCGATCGCCGAGCTGTGCTGCACGCGCCAGGCCCGGTTGACGTGGGTCTGGCCGGCATCGTCGGCCCAGGCGACGCGGAACTGGATCACGCGCTCCGGCTCGACCAGGCGTTCCAGCAACCCGTAGCGGGTGTACTTCGGGTTCTGCTGCAGGAACGGCCACAGGCTGAGGGTCACCTCCTTCACCGCCTGCAGGAACTCGGGCTGGTGCGGGTCGCGCTTGGCCACGTGGGCCAGGAAGTCGTCGGGGCTACGGTAGTTCAAGGGCATTCCTCAAGGATGGGGGGATCCGAAAACGGGGATCCAATAAGGGAAAGGCTGTCTATCCACCGGGCGACAAGAGGTCGCCAAAAAAAGACGCGGCCCAAAGGCCGCGTCCG
Organism: Stenotrophomonas sp. LARHCG68; assembly: GCF_052871705.1. Taxonomy (NCBI): domain Bacteria; kingdom Pseudomonadati; phylum Pseudomonadota; class Gammaproteobacteria; order Lysobacterales; family Lysobacteraceae; genus Stenotrophomonas; species Stenotrophomonas sp. LARHCG68. The sequence goes on from NZ_JBIXJV010000001.1 coordinate 520,001, forward strand.
GATGTCATTACTGCAGTTGGGCAAGCACGGCCTGGGCGGCCTGGCTGGTGCTGAGCGCCTGGCCCTGCGCGGCTAGGTCGGCGGTGAAGTGGCCGTCATCCAGTGCGGCGGAGACGGCCTGTTCGATCGCCGCCGCTTCGGCCTCCAGCCCGAGCGAATGGCGCAGCAGCATCGCCGCGCTGAGGATGGTGGCGTAGGGGTTGGCGATGCCCTTGCCGGCGATGTCCGGTGCCGAGCCGTGGATGGGTTCGTAGATGCCGACCTTGCCTTCCTGGCCCAGCGAGGCCGATGGCAGCAGGCCCAGCGAGCCGGCCAGCATCGAGGCCTCGTCGGTGAGGATGTCCCCGAACATGTTCTCGGTGACGATCACGTCGTAGGCGCGTGGCTTGGCGATCAGGTGCATGGCCATCGAGTCGACCAGCTGGTGTTCGAGTTCGACGTCTGGGAACTCCTCGCGGCCGATGCGCGCGGCGGTATCGCGCCACAGCCGCGAGGTTTCCAGCACGTTGGCCTTGTCCACCGAGGTCAGCTTGCCGCGACGCTGCTGCGCCAGGCGGAAGGCGCTGCGCAGCACGCGCTCGATCTCGACCACGGTATAGCGGCACAGGTCGCTGGCGCTGTCGGCATCGCGGGTCTTGTCACCGAAGTAGATGCCGCCGGTGAGCTCGCGCACGACGATGAAGTCCACGTCGGTGAGCAGTTCGGGCTTGATCGGCGAGGCGTTCAGTGCGGCCGGATGGGTGCGCACCGGGCGCAGGTTGGCGTACAGGCCCAGCGCCTTGCGGATGGCCAGCAGGCCCTGTTCCGGGCGCACCTTGGCGTTCGGGTCGGACCACTTCGGGCCACCGACGGCGCCGAGCAGGACGGCATCGGCCTTGCTGCAGGCTTCCAGCGTGCTGGCCGGCAGGGGCTCGCCATGGTTGTCGATGGCGATGCCGCCGATGTCGTGTTCGCTGAAGGTGAAGCTATGGCCGAAACGGGCGGCGATGGCCTTGAGCACGTCCACGGCGGCGACGGTGATTTCAGGACCGATGCCGTCACCCGGCAGTACGACGATGTTGGCTTGCATGTAAGGCTTCCGATTGCTGTTCTTTTGAAGCCCCTCTCCCTGTGGGAGAGGGGTTGGGGATTGGGTAGGGAGGACCACGCGTTGTGTCTGGCCGCAGTAGTCCTCGCGCTTACCCTCATCCGCCCCTTCGGGGCACCTTCTCCAGGAGGGAGAAGGGTTTATGGCTCACGCCGCGCGGGCGGCTTCGTAGGCTTCAATTTCCGACACGCGGCCCAGCAGCCAGCCCAGCTGGTCCACGCCTTCCAGCAGGCAGGTCTGCGAGAAGCCATCCAGCGGGAACGCATAGGCCTTGCCGGATGACGTGCGCAGTTCGCGTGCGGCAACGTCGACGGTCAGTTCGTCGTCCGGGTGCTGCATCAGTTCCTGCACGTCGGCCTCGTCCAGCACGATCGGCAGCAGGCCGTTCTTCAGCGAGTTGCCACGGAAGATGTCGGCGATCTCGCTGCTGACGATGGCACGCAGGCCCAGGTCGGTCAGCGCCCACGGCGCATGCTCGCGCGAGGAACCGCAACCGAAGTTGCGGCCGGCCAGCAGGATCGAGCGGCCTGCATTCTCCGGTTGGTTGAAGGCGAACTCCGGGTTCGGCGAGCCGTCGGCCTGCCAACGCCAGTCGTTGAACGCGTTCTTGCCCAGCCCGGCACGCTCGGTGGTGGACAGGAACCGCGCCGGGATGATCTGGTCAGTGTCGATGTTGGTCTGGCGCAGCACCACGCTGCGCGAAACGATCCGGGTCAGTGCGGCCATCAGGCCACCTCCTTGGCAAACAGTTCACGCGGGTCGGCGACATGGCCGTTCACCGCAGCCCAGGCCGCGCTCATCGGCGAGGCCAGCAACGTGCGTGAGCCCGGACCCTGGCGACCTTCGAAATTACGGTTGCTGGTGCTCACCGCCAGCTGGCCCGGTGCGACCAGATCGCCGTTCATGGCGATGCACATCGAGCAGCCCGGTTCGCGCCATTCGGCACCGGCCGCACGCACGATCTCGTGGATGCCTTCGGCTTCGGCATCGCGCTTGACGATCTCCGAGCCCGGCACCACCAGCATGCGCACGCCATCGGCGATGCGACGACCGCGCAGCACCTGCGCTACTTCGCGCATGTCGCTCAGGCGGCCGTTGGTGCAGGAACCGACGAACACCACGTCCACCGGCGTGCCGGCCAGCGCGTGGCCGGCTTCGAACTTCATGTAGTCCAGGCCCTTCTGCGCGGCCGCGTCGTTGGCGGCCGGGATCGGCGCATCCACGGCGATGGCGGTGCCCGGGTGCGTGCCCCAGGTCAGGGTCGGGCGGATGTCGGCGGCATCGATGTGCACTTCGGCATCGAAGCGTGCGCCGGCATCGCTGTTCAAGGTCTTCCAGTGGGCGACGGCGCTGTCGAAGGCGGCGCCCTTCGGGCCACGCGGGGTATTGGCAACCCAATCGAACGTGACCTGGTCCGGTGCGACCATGCCGGCGCGCGCGCCGGCTTCGATCGACATGTTGCACAGGGTCATGCGCTGTTCCATGTCCATCGCGCGGATCGCCGAGCCACGGAACTCCAGCACGTGGCCGGTGCCGCCGTTGACGCCGATCACGCCGATGATGTGCAGCACCACGTCCTTGGCACCAACGCCGGGCGACAGCGCGCCATCAACGGTGATCGACATGGTCTTTGCCTTGCGCTGCAGCAGGCACTGCGTGGCCAGCACATGGCCGACCTCGCTGGTGCCGATGCCGAAGGCCAGCGAACCGAACGCACCGTGGGTGGAGGTGTGGCTGTCGCCGCAGACGATGGTCATGCCCGGCTGGGTGAAGCCCTGCTCCGGGGCGATGACGTGGACGATACCGCGGTTGGCCGAGGCCAGGTCGAACAGCTCGATGCCGTACTCGGCGCAGTTCTTGGCCAGCATCTCCACCTGCGCCTCGGAAGCCTTGCTCGCGTACGGCAGTTTGCCGTCAGGGCCGGCCGGCAGGGTCGGGGTGGAGTGGTCCATCGTCGCCTTGGTGCGGTCCGGGCGGCGCGGCTTCAGGCCGCGCTCGCGCAGTTCGGTGAAGGCCTGCGGCGAGGTGACTTCGTGGATCAGGTGCAGGTCGATGTACAGCACGGCCGGCGCGCTGTCCGATTCGGGGACGACGACATGCGCGTCCCACAGCTTGTCATACAGGGTCTTGGGTGCGGAGCTCATTGCTTTCTGGTTCCGTTGCCTATGAGGGGCCATCGCGCTCAGGCGCTGACGGCTTCCTGGGTCTGTGCGCTCTCGCGCTGGCGCAGCAGGCGGTTGGTGACATCCAGCCAGGCCAGCGCGCTGGCCTCGATGATGTCACGGCTGGTGCCGGTGCCTTCCAGGATCTCGCCTTCGTGGCGGACGCTGAGGTTGGCTTCGCCGCGCGCATCGGCGCCGATGCCGACGCTGTGCACGTGATAGCTGTCCAGGGTCAGCTGGATGCCGGTGGCGGCCGACAACGCCGAGAACAGCGCATCCACCGGGCCATCGCCCTGTGCGGTCTCGGCCACGCGGTTGCCTTCCGGATCGGACAGCTCCACCAGTGCGTTGGCGCGGCTGCCGACGTCGCTGATGGTCATCGAGGCCAGGCGGTAGCCGTCGCTGCTGGAGGTGCCCTGCATCAGGGTCTGCAGGTCGGCGTCGGTGACCACGCGCTGCTGCTCGCACAAGGCCTTGAACTGCTCGAACACCAGCTTCAGTTCTTCCTCCTCCAGCCAGTAGCCCAGCGCCCGCAGGCGGGCTTCGACCGCGGCGCGGCCGCTGTGGCGGCCCAGCACCATCTGCGAGGACTCCCAGCCCACGTCCTCCGGGCGCATGATTTCGTAGGTGTTGCGGTTGCGCAGCATGCCGTGCTGGTGGATGCCGGACTCGTGCGCGAACGCATTGGCACCGACGATGGCCTTGTTGCGCTGGACCGGCATGCCGACCAGGCGCTGCAGCAGCTGCGAGGTGGGCACGATGCGCTGGGTGTCGAAGCCGGTGTCGAAGTTGTAGAAGGCATTGCGTACCTTGAGCACCATCGCGATCTCTTCCAGCGCGCAGTTGCCGGCGCGCTCGCCGATGCCGTTGATCGAGCCTTCGACCTGGCGCGCGCCGCCTTCGATGGCGGCCAGCGAGTTGGCCACGGCCAGGCCCAGGTCGTTGTGGCAGTGGGCGCTGAAGATCACCTTGTCGGCGCCGGCGGCATGCCCGATCACGTGCTGGAACATCGCGCGGATTTCGTCCGGCGTGGTGAAGCCGACCGTGTCGGGCAGGTTGATGGTGCGCGCGCCGGCGGCGATGGCGACCTGGGCGACTTCGGTCAGGAAGTCCAGTTCGGTGCGGGTGGCGTCCTCGGCCGAGAACTCCACGTCGTCGACATGGCCGCGGGCCATCGTCACGTGCTTGTGCACCGACTCCAGCACTTGCTCCTTGCTCATGCGCAGCTTGTGCTCGCGGTGCAGCGGGCTGGTCGACAGGAACAGGTGCAGGCGCGGACGCGCCGCCGCCTCCAGCGCCTTGACCGAGGTCTCGATGTCGGCGGCCAGGCAGCGCGACAGCACCGCCAGCACCGGGCCGCGGACGTCGCGGCCGATCAGCGCCATCGCCTCGCGGTCGGATTGGGAACTTGCCGGGAAACCGGTCTCGATCACGTCCATGCCCAGCTCGGCCAGGGCGCGCGCCATCACCAGCTTCTGCGGTGGGGTCATGCTGCAGCCCGGGGATTGTTCGCCGTCACGCAGGGTCGTGTCGAAGATGGTAATTCGCGGGGTGTTGTTGGTTGGAGTATTCACCAGAGGGTCTCCTCGACAGCGGTAACGGAAATGGGGGGGGAATCGGATTTGAGGGTGCGTGGCGGGGGCGAGGTGGCGCGGCTTCTAAGTCGCTCGCCGTTGCGCCGTCGGGGCTTGCGCGGTGGCCGCGGGCGGACTTCGGACAGCAGCGTGGACAGCACGGTGGCATCGATGTTGCCGCCGGAGACGACCGCGCACTTGCGCTTGCCGGCCACGCGGCGGCCGGCGGCCAGCGCCAGCGCACCGGCACCCTCGGCGATGACGTGTTCCTCCAGCGCCAGCCGCACCAGGGTTTCGCGCAGTTCGGCCTCGCGCACGATGACCACGTCGTCGAGCAGGCTGGCGCACAGGCGGCGGGTGAGGAAGCCGGGGATCTTGACCTTGACGCCATCGGCCAGCGTGGCCACCGGCGCGATCTCGCGCACGTCGCCCTTGATCGCGCGGGCCATGGAGTCCACGCCCTCGACCTGCGCGCCGATGATGCGCACGCCCTGTGACTTCAGCGCCAGTGCCACGCCGGAGGCCAGGCCGCCGCCGCCGATCGGCACGATCACCACGTCCGGGGCATGCGGGGCCAGCTCGATGCCCAGCGTGCCCTGGCCGGCGATCACGTCCGGGTCGTCGAAGGCGGACAGGAAACGATAGCCATGGTGTTCGGCCAGCTCGCGGGCGAAGGCATAGGCCTCGTCGTAGCTGGTGCCGTGCTGGCGCACGGTGGCGCCCCAATGCTGGACGCCGGCGATCTTGGTATCCGGCGCGCCGTGCGGCATCACCGTGATTGCCTGCACGCCGAGGCGGAACGACGCCCAGGCCACGCCCTGGGCGTGGTTGCCGGCCGAGGCGCAGATGACCGGGCGCTCGTCACCGCGTTCCAGCGCGGCCAGCATCGCGTTCAGCGCGCCACGGACCTTGTAGGAGCCGGTGCGCTGCAGGTTCTCGAGCTTGAGCCAGGTACCGAAGCGTTCGGCGTAGTGCAGCGGGGTGGGCGGCAGGAAGCGGCGCAGGCGTGCCTGCGCGGCCAGCACGTCGGCGACGCTGACGTGCATCTCGCCCGTGGGTTCGGCGGTTACGGCGGGGCGGCCACGATCAGGCATCGAGGTGGCCGTGGAGCGGGGAACGGGGAAGGGGGAACCGGGGGTGAAGGTCGTGGCCGGAGCGTTGAAGAAGACGCCTCCGTTGTACCCGTGCCGCATTGGCACGCGGGGCCTGCAGCCCCTGCTCCCGATTCCCCGGTCGTACACCTACGTCGCTGTTCATGCGCTGGCACCGGCGACCGGTACCACGCGTACCGATTCGCAGTCGTAGACCTTTTCCAGCTGGTGGCGCAGGGTTTCCGGCGGCCGGGTGCCGTCGATGTCCATCTGCACGTGCCAGCGTCCGGCATCGTCGGCGTTGCGGCTGCCGGCGATGTTGCTGAAGGAAAAGCCGCGGCGTTCGACCATGCCGATCACGCGCACCAGCGCGCCCTCGGCAGGCTTCAACACCAGGTCAAGCCGGTATTGCATTGGAACTCTCCTGCGTTGCCTTGGCGTGGGCGGGGTTGCTGTCCAGCATGGTGCTGTTGGCGTTGTTCGGCGGCACCAGCGGCCAGACGTTGGCGCGGGCATCGATGGCCACGTGCAGCAGCATCGGGCCGGGGGCGTCGAACAGTTCGGCCAGGCCGTCCTCGACGTCGTTGCGGTGGATGATGCGCCTGGCCTGGATGCCGAACACCTGCGCCAGCGCGACGAAGTCCGGGTTGTCGGACAGGTCGATCTCGCTGTAGCGCTCGGCATGGAACAGCTCCTGCCACTGGCGCACCATGCCCAGCGAGGAGTTGTCCAGCAGCACGATCTTGATCGGCAGCTTGCAGCGGGCGATGGTCACCAGCTCCTGCACGTTCATCATGAAGCTGCCATCGCCGGAGACCAGCACCACGGTGCGGTCCGGGCAGGCGAACTGCGCGCCCATCGCCGCCGGCAGGCCGAAGCCCATCGTGCCCAGCGCACCGGAGGTCAGGTGGTTGCGCGGGTCGTTGAAGCGGCAATGCTGGGCCACCCACATCTGGTGCTGGCCGACGTCGCAGGCGATCACGGTGTCCGGCGGGGCCACTTCGCTCAGGCGCTTGAGCAGGCGCGGGGCGTAGATCTGCTCGCCGGGTGCGTCGTAGCGGGCGGTGAACTTCTCGCGGTTGGCGGCGCAGCGGGCCCGCCAGGCGTTGCAGTGGGCGCGTTCGCCGGCCAGGGCGCGCAGGCCGTCGCGGACATTGCCCGGCACCGGGATGTCGGCACCGCGCAGCTTGGAGATCTCGTAGACATCGGCATCCAGGTGGATGACCCGTGCGAACGGGGCGAACTCGGCCAGCTTGCCGGTGGCGCGGTCGTCGAAACGTGCACCGACCACGACCAGCAGGTCCGACTCCTGCACCGCCATGTTGGCCGCGCGGGTGCCGTGCATGCCCAGCATGCCCAGGTACTGCGGATGGTTGGCCGGCAGTGCGCCCAGTCCACGCAGGGTCAGCACGGTCGGGATGCCGCTGGCCTCGACGAACTGGCGGAAATCCTCCACCGCATCGGCCAGGGCGATACCGCCGCCGCCGTAGATCACCGGCTTCTCGGCCTGGGCGATGGCGGCCAGTGCTTCGGCCAGGCGTTCGGCGGCCGGGGCCGGCACCGGATCGACCGCCGCCGGCACGTGGTCGGGCAGATGTGAGGCATCGGCCAGCTGCACGTTCTTGGGCAGGTCGATCAGGACCGGGCCGGGACGCCCTTCGCGGGCGACCCGGAATGCCTCGGCCACCACGTGCGGCAGCTCATCGACGCTGCGCACCAGCCAGCTGTGCTTGACGATCGGCATGGTCATGCCGAACACATCCAGTTCCTGGAACGCATCGGTGCCCAACAGTGGCGTGCCGACCTGGCCGGTCAGGCACACCATCGGCACCGAGTCGAGCATCGCATCGGCGATACCGGTCACCAGGTTGGACGCCCCCGGGCCGGAGGTGGCCACGCAGACGCCTACCTTGCCACTGGCACGGGCGTAGCCGTTGGCGGCCAACGCCGCGCCCTGCTCATGGCGTACCAGGATGTGCTTGAGGCTGGAATCCACCAGTGCGTCGTAGAACGGCATGATGGTGCCACCTGGGTAGCCGAACAGCGTTTGCACGCCTTCGGCCTCCAGGGCCTGCGTCAGCCAGCGTGCGCCGTTGCGTGGCGCATCGTGGGTGGAAGTGTTCATGCAGCGACCTTTGCGTTAAGCGGGTGGGGGACCGCCGCGTGATTACGCGGTCTGACCTTGCAACCAGACCATCTTGGCGCGCAGTTCCTTGCCGACCTTCTCGATCGGATGCTCCTTGTCGGCCTGCTGGAACTTCTTGTAGTTCGGCAGGCCGGCGTCGTACTCGGCTTCCCAGTTCCGGGTGAAGGTGCCGTTCTGGATGTCGGTCAGCACATCCTTCATGCGCGCCTTGACCGAGGCATCGATCACGCGCGGGCCGCTGACGAAGTCGCCGTACTGCGCGGTCTCGGAGATGAACTCCAGCATGCGGGTGATGCCGCCTTCATAGAACAGGTCCACGATCAGCTTCAGTTCGTGCAGCACTTCGTAGTAGGCGATCTCGGGCTGGTAGCCGGCTTCGACCAGCGTTTCAAAACCAGCTTGCACCAGCGAGGAAGCACCACCGCACAGCACGGCCTGCTCGCCGAACAGATCGGTTTCGGTCTCTTCCTTGAAGGTGGTCTTGATGATGTTGGCGCGCGCGCCGCCCAGGCCGGCGGCATAGGCCAGCGCGAACTGCTCGGCCTTGCCGCTGGTGTCCTGGTAGACGGCGTAGATGCACGGCACGCCACGGCCGATTTCGTACTCGCGACGGACCAGCGCACCCGGGCCCTTCGGCGCGACCAGCACCACGTCCAGATCGGCGCGCGGCTCGATCATGCCGAAATGCACGTTCAGGCCATGGGCGAACAGCAGGCATGCACCCTGCTTCATGTTCGGCGCGAGCACGTCGTTGTAGAGCTTCTTCTGCACCATGTCCGGGGTCAGCACGGCGACCAGGTCGGCCTCCTTGACCGCCTCGGCCGGCGCCTTGACGGTGAAGCCGTCGGCCTGGGCCTTGGCTTCGGTCGGGCCACCGGCGCGCAGGCCCACGACCACGTCGTAACCGGATTCACGCAGGTTCAGTGCATGGGCGCGGCCCTGGCTGCCGTAACCGATGACGGCGATTTTGATCTGGGGCAGTTCGTTGGTGCTCATGGTGCTTGGGTTCCTTGCGATGAAGAGAAAACGTGCAGTGAAAAAAGAAACGGCCGTCGCGTCAGGACGCGGCGGCCGGGTCGGGGAGGGCGATCGCCATGCAGGCCGATGCGGCGCACGGGGCGTTGCAGGCGGTGTGTTTGTGCATGGTGGAATCGGTCGGATACATGGTTTCAGATGAAATAGAAGCTGGAAACGAAAAACCCCGCACCGGGGTCGGCGCGGGGTCTTTAGTCGAATCTGGCTGTTTTTCTGCTACGCGCCAGTCTGCCCCGCACCTGTTGGCTCGGTAATAAGTACGAGTACGAGCAGCGACGCCGCGGCGGAAGCCGGGGTCGAAGTCAGGTGGGCGGTGGCGTTGTGGCGTTGCAGCATGGGGTCGAGATAACCACCGTCCGCCGGCGCTGTCAATGCTTGCAGTTGTGATTGCCGGTGAACGGCGCGCAAGCCCCGCCACGGCTGCTTGGTTGCGGTTGAAACCTACGCGCGGCGCGGCTTGGCGGCGCCCGCGTTGCGCGGGAATCGGACGTTTGTCGAGCGCGTGTGAACGTTTTTCGTGCCGGGGTGATGGGATCGGGACGCTTTTGCCGGTTTAACAGGTAAGGGGCTCAATGGCTGAGGCCCATCCGGGGGAAATCATGGCATTGGTATCGGAACAGGCGGCGCACGCCGGGTGCGAAGCATCCTGCGGCGGCGCGCACGTGGCGACCGAACGTGGGCTGGTCCAGCTGATGGGCGCCAGCCACGGGTTGCCGGCACCGTTGATCTACCGCAAGGGCTGGGCACTGCTGGGCTACCTAGCGGTGGAGTCGAACCGCAAGCATTCGCGCATCGCGCTGGCGGCCCTGCTGTGGCCGTCGCTGAGCGAAACCAGCGCGCTGACCAACCTGCGCCAGGTGCTGAGCAACCTCAACCGCTACTGCAGCAACGCACTGGGACCGGACGCCCTGCGCATCGAGCGCGGCAGCGTGGGGCTGTTCCGCGACGACCAGGTGCGCTTCGACATCGACCTGCTGCAGCTGGCGCCCTGCCAGGCCGTGTACATGCTGGCGCGGCAGAGCTGCTTCCTCGACGGGATGGATGACATCGCCGGCATCGACTTCCACAGCTGGCTGGAAACCACCCGCCAGGAGCTGGACGGTCGCCTGATCGACGCGGCGGAGAAGTGCTGTGACGAGCTGCTGGCCAGCCAGCAGTGGGAGCGCGCGGCGATGATGGCGCGTTCGCTGAGCCTGCACGACCCGTGGAACGAGGCGCATGCACAGCGGGTGATGCGGGCCCACGCCGGGGGAGGTATGCGGGCGGCGGCGGTGAAGGCGTACCAGCGGTTCGAAGTCATGCTCCGCGCCGAACTGGGGTTGGACACCAGCGTGGAACTGCGCCAGCTGCTCGCGCAGATCTCCAACGGGGTGGGCACGCTGGCCGGCGAGGTGACGTCCGGATTGCGGATGGAGCGCGGGCGGATCAGCGGCGTAGTGTTGGGGTAATGCCCCGATCTCCCCTCGCGGTGGCAGTGAAGGGCGTGCGCAGGCACGCCCTTCGCCTGTTGCAGCGGTGGCAGGCCGGTGGCAGCCGGCAGGCTCAGCGCAGTGCGTCGGCCGCGTCATGCTGGGCCTTGCCGGGGGAGAGCCCGAGCAGGTCGGCGCGGCGGGCTTCCAGGTCCACCCGGCGGGCGATGACCGGGGCCTTCTGGTCCAGCGCGTAGACCGTCTGGTCCGCATCCGAGCCGGTGGGTTGGCCGGTGCCGAAGGCGCTCTGGGTGGTCCGCGCGATGTTGACGTTGGATACGGCGATGCCCTTCATCGCGGCGGCGGCGACCACGCCGCCGATCGCGCTGCCCAGGCCGGCGGCGGCGAAGCCGGTGCGCCAGGTCCACACGAACTTGGTCTGGCTGACCTCCGAGGCGGTGTCGAACATGCCGGCGACCGCCGAGGCGATCTGCCCGGTGGCCAGCACGATGTCGGCGTCGGCGCTCTTGTTCCCGGCCTCGGCGAGCTCGGTCATGATGGAGAGCTGCTCCTTGTAGTCGACCATCGCCGGCACGTTGAGCGCGGCGGCGACGGCGGCATTGGCATGCGCGTGCAGGGCCGCGCCGGTGGCCTCGCCGCAGCGCAGGCGGCTCCACAACTGTTCGAAGCCGACCGCCCGGCGCAGCTGGCCGACGTTGCTGCCGGCGCGCGGGGAGTCGATCGCCGGGTCCGATGGGGCCGCTGCGTCCAGCGAGGTGGTGGCCAGCGCGTAGGCGATGTTGCCGAGCACCGCGCTGCCGGCACCTTCGGTGCGCCGGCTGTGCAGGAAGCTGTCCTTGCCGGTGGCGTTCATGCCGCTGCGCAGCGCGTAGCAGAAGTCCAGCCCGTTGACCTGCAGGTTCGGCACCGACGCGCAGCCCGCTTCCGGGTGTGTGGCGCAGGTGTCCTGCAGCTTGACCAGCGCGGCCACGCTGTTGCTGGTGGCGTTGTTGAGCATCTGCAGGGACGGCGCGCGGTCCACCGCACGGGTGAGGTCGGCGTCGATGCTGGCGATGTCCGGGTCCACGCCGGACATCGCGTTGTCGCGGAATACGCCATAGGCGATCCGTGCGGCGCGCTGGTCCGGCAAACCCAACTCGCGGTAGGGCAGGAAGCCCTGGGCGAGGCTGCAGTCGCCGACGCCGCTGTCACCGGTGGCCGGGCACGGCAGGTGATGATTGGCGGCGGCGTAGGCCAGCAGCGCATCGTCGGCGCGTTGCAGCAGGCTGCGTTGGGTGACCTGCAGGGCCTCCTGGTTGCTCTGCATCAGCCAACGGGCCAGGAACACCCCGATGATGCCCAGCACCACCAAGGCGATGGTCAGTTCGATCAGCGAAAAGCCCGCCGGCCGGCGGCGCGGCACACGGATCTGCCGGTGTGTCATTTGTCGATCCCCGCGATGTCCAGGGCCTTGGCCTGTTGCAGCGCCTGGTCGCGCGCGTGCGCGGCCAGGTCGTTGCGGGTGCTGGCACGGGCGGCGATGTCCTTGGCCGTGGCCAGGGACTCGCGCGCGCCCTTGAGGTCGTCATCGGCCATCTTCACCAGGAAGACGGCATAGCCGACGGACGCGAGCGCATTGGCGTGTTCCATCACCGCCAGCGCGATCTTGAAGCCGGTTTCGAAATTGCCGGTGGTGGTCAGGAACACCGCGATGGCTTCGTCGAAGATCGCGAATGCCAGCGACGCGGCCGCGGCGGCGACGCCGGTCTCGGCGGCCTTGAGCAGCGCTTCGTTGGTGCGCACGTCGAACTTGCGGAAGCGGTAGTTGAACTGTGCCACCTCGGCGATGCTGTAGGCCGCGGCGGCGGACTGGGCCGCGCCCTGTGCGCGGCCGAGGCGGTCGGCGCAGGCCAGCCGGCTGGACAGCTCGCCGACGCCGGCGGCCAGCGTGAGGCCGGGAAGGCTGCCGGCCACGGGCGCGGCGCCCGGCAGCGCCAGCGCGCGCGCGGCGGCCTGGGCGTCGCCGACCTGGCCGCGTTCGTTCGGCATGCCCAGCGCGTAGGCCGCCGGCATGGACAACCCGGCCAACGGGGTGCCATTGGCCTGGACCTGCTGCAGGTGCAGGCACAGGTCCAACCCGTTGGTCGGCGAACTGACCTCCGCGCCGGCCAGGTGCGGTGCATACACGTTGCCCGGTGCCGCCAGCAGCGCGGCATGGGCGCTGTAGAGGATGCGCGCGTCACCCGGCAGGCCGAGCTCGCGCACCGGCAACCAGCCCGAGGTACTGCCCGGATCGGGGCGCCCGTCGCCATCGCTGTCGGCCGCCGGCAGGTGCAGCTTCGCGCGGGCATGGCCGAGCAGCGCTTGTTCGGCCTGCGCGAGCAGGCGTTCGTCGTGGTCGGCCTTGAGTACCTGCCCACCGATCGGGATCAGGGTGAACACCACTGCGCTGACCAGGCCGGCGATGAGCAGGGCCACGGCGATCTCGACCAGGCTGAAGCCGCGTTGCCGCCGCACGCACGGGCCGCTCATGGGCTTGCCTTGCGGGCGCCGACCGCGCCGCGCGTGTCGGCCTTGCCGAGGATGGCGCCGGCACCCACGGCGATGCTGTAGTCCTTGACGGAGCCAGGCGGGGCCATGTCCTTCAGCGCGTTGTACTGGGCTTCCAGTTCCTTGAAGCGGGTTTCGTTCTCGATGCGGTTGCGCGTGGCTTCGGCGGCGGCATCCCTTGCACGCACCCAGTCCGAGTAGGCGCGCGCATAGGAATAGGTGCTCTTCTCGGTGCCGCATCTGCCGGGGTCAAGCACGCAGCGGAAATCACCGTCGTAGTTGATGTCCTCGATCAGGCGCTGGCCATTGCTGCCGTCGGTCGGCATGTCGGCATAGCGGCGGATGGTGCCGGAAATCCAGGTGAACGTGGATTGCTCGTCATCGATCTCCATCATGGCCTTGCTCCAATCGCCCGGGTACTGGAGGTAGGGCGAGCTTTGGCTGTCGTAGTTGGACTTGGCGCTGGTGCGCCGCTGCTTGGCGTCGTCCAGCGCCGCCTTGGTCAGGTCGCGGTCGCGCTCGAGCATGGGCGTGCACTGGGCGCCTTCGTTCATCTCCTGGCCGGCGGGCGGGTGCATCTCATCGACGATGGCGGTGCTGCCGTCGTCGTTGATGACCGTGTAGGTGCAGCTGCGCATGTAGGTCACCTTGTCGCGCGAGTTGCGGCAGACCTGCTGGCTTTCGGCGTTGGTGGCCTGCCGGCAGATGTCCTCGGCGTCCTTGTGCGCGCTGTCGACCAGCTTCACCCATTGCTTCACGGCGTCCACCTTCTGCAGGTAGGCGCTTTCCAGCTCTTCCACCGTGCGCTGGATGTCGGCCCACCGCTGGGCCAGATCGCGCTTGCTGCGGGCGTCCTGGTAGGCGATCGGCTTGAAGCGGGTCACCCAGGTGTAGCCGCCCACGTGGCTCTCGGTGGGCAGCACGACGCAGCTGCCGTTGACATAATCGTAGCTGCCACCGGTGGCGGCCACGCATACGGTTTCCTTGTACTTGCCGGCGGAGTTGCCCAGGTGCATGCGATAGGAGATCCAGGTGTCGCTGAAGTGCGACATGCGCTTGTCCTGGTATACCGCGGCGGCATCAACCAGCTTGGCCTCGACCGCCTTGGCGCTGTCGATCTGCGCGGCCATGCCGGGCTGGTACTCGGTCACCATGTCGCATTCAAACTCCGGCGCGCCGTTGGCCTGCCACACCGGCTCGCCGTTGCTGTCCTTCTTCTGCACGGGGAGCTTGGTCTTCGGGTCCAGGCGTTGCTTGCAGTACTCGCGGGTGCCGCCGTACAGCGTCTGGCGCATGGTCTCCAGCACGTCGGCGACGGACGAGGTGGCGGGTTTGATCGATGCCGCGGCACGGTCACGCGCCTTGACGTTGGCATCCAGCGCCAGCCCGATCGGGGCCAGCGCCGCCGAGTTCAGCGCCACCGCGGCGGCGGAGTAGCTGATGGCGATGGCACTGATGATGACGGCGGCGGTGTCGAACGGCACGCCGACGCAGACCGTGCCGAGCGAGGCGATGCAGGTGATCACCGAGGTGGTCAGCGAGATGGCGTTCCAGACCGCCGAGTCGAAGATGTCGACCGCGCCGAGCACGCTCAGGGTCAACCCGGTGATGGCCATGGCCTGGGCGAACGCCGCATCACGCACCTGGGCCTCGCCGTTGCCCAGGTTGGTGTCCTGGAAGTCGGCCACCGTGGCGTGGTTGGCGACCGCGCCGGCCAGCACTTCCATCGACAGCAGCGAGACGTTGGTGGGGGCGTCGGCGGCGGCCATCGCCGCGTACTGGCGGCAGCCGACCAGCGGTGCCAGCGAGGCGAAGGTCCGCAGGCGGGTGCGATCGTCGTAGTCGATGTCGCCGGGCCGGGCCGGGCTGGGCAATGCGGCCGAGGCAGTGCTGTCGAAGCGGCCCTGGGTTCCCGCGACGGGGCCGGCGGCGACCAGCCCATAGGCGATGTTGAGGGCATTGCCCTGGGCGTCGGTGCTGGTGGCGTAGGTGTCCGCGGTGGCCCCGGGCAGCGCGTTCTGGTCCAGCGCGGCGCAGAAGTCCAGGCCGTTTCCGTGTCCTTCGGCCGGGTCCACGTAGTCCTCGAAGGGCTCGCCGCTCGGGTCGAGCGGGATGAACGCATCGCCGGTCGCCGACAGCGCGGGCTGGCGGGCACTGGTGCCGCCGGCGGCGATGCCGGTGACGCCCCGCGAGACCGAGTAGCGGATCGGCGCGGCGCCGGCCCCCATCTCGCGCGCGCCGGGCAACAACGCGATGGGCAGGAAGCCGACCGCATTGCTGGTGCCGGCCACGGCACTGCAGTCCTCGATGACCGCGGCCGGATCCTCGGTCCAACGCGTGGCCGGGCAGGGCAGGCGGGCGTGCGCGGCGGCATAGGCGGCCAGCGCATCATCGGCCCAGCGCAGGTATTCCTGCTGCTGGACGGCCTGTTCGGCCGGGCGCCGGGCATTGAGCAGCAGCGCGCCGGCGGCGACGGCCACGCCGACCAGCATCAGCAGCAGCATCACCTGCAGCAGGCTGAAGCCCCGCTGCGGGTGGCTGCCGGGGATGCAGCCGAGGATGGGGAGATGATCGCGGGAAGGGGTATGCATGCGGGCGATATCCGGTTACTGGCTCATCTTGATGTAGGCGATGACGGTGGCACTGGCGGCATCGGCACTGGTGTTGGCGTTGCTGGTCTCATCGCGCGACCAGGCGGCATCCTCGGTCGGCGCGGCGACCTTGCCGGTGCCCGGGCGCTTCTCGCGCACCCGGCCAACGCGCGCGTCGACCTTGCCGTCGATGCGCTGGTCCAGCTGCTGCGCCAGTTCGGGGGTGAGCCCATGCAGCACCAGCACGTTGCGCGTACGGGCGGCGTAGCCGCTGGCGCTGATCGGCTCGTGCCAGTCGGTGATGGCCTGCAGGCAGACCTGCAGGCGCTGCGGCAGGCCGTTGCGGTCCTGGTAGACGTAGGTTTCCTGGCGGCCTTCCATCGCTCCCTGGGGCAGGGTGACGCCTGCCTTGAGCATCTCGTCGACCAGCGCAGTGCCGCACAGCGCGGTGGCGGCGGTGCCACCGCCGATCATGCCGGTGAGCGCGTTGTCGCCGGGGACCCGGCCGGTCTGGCTGGCGTAGCGGTCGTAGGCCAGGATCCAGCCCTGCACGAACTCGCTGCTGATGCGCTCGGCCACGGCACCACGGTAGACGTCGCGGCCGACGGTGACCGCGCCGAGGATCAACGCGATGATCACCAGCACCACCGACATCTCCATGAGGGTGAAGCCGCGGCTGTGGTTGATGGGTTTCATGGTGGCGCGGTTCCTTACAGCTGCGGCGAGGTGATCGCCTGCTGCACCAGGTCATAGACCGGCAGCAGCAGGGCGACGATCAGGAAGACGAACATGCCGCCGCCGAACAGCACGACGACCGGCTTGATGATTTCCGACAGGTTGGTGATCAGGCGCTGCAGGCGCAGGCTGTATTCCTCGGACAGGCGCGAGAACTGGCTGTCCAGCGTGCCGGTGTCCTCGCCGACGCTGATCATGCGCACCATCATCGAAGGGAAGCCGCCGACCTGGCGCATCGCCGAGGACACCCGGTCGCCGCGCTCCAGGACCTGCCGGATCGCGATGATGCGGTCGCGGTAGTACTCGTCGCGCATGGCGCGCTCCATCACCTGCAGGCTGCTGACCATGTCTACGCCGGCGCGGATCAGCAGCGCCATGTACTCGGTGAAGAAGGCCAGGCCGGAGGAGAACATGATGGTCTTGGCGATCGGCAGCCGGTGCAGCGTGTAGTGGATGGCGCGGCGGAAGCGCCGGCTGTAGCGCCAGGTGACCCACAGCACGAACGCCAGCGCGGCCAGCCCGGCCAGGATCATCACGATGTGCCCGATCAGCCACTCCGAGCTGCGTATCACCCAGATGGTGAGCGGCGGCAGCTTGGCGTTCATCTGCTTGAAGAGATCGGACAGGTTGGGAATGACGTAGTAGATCCAGAAGCCGCCGGCGGCGAAGATGGCCGAGAACACGAACGCCGGGTAGATCAGCGCCTGGCGGGTATCGGCGGTCATCCGCGAGATGCGCTCGACGTGGTCGGCGGCCTCCATCAGCATCCTGTCCATGGAGCCGGTCTCGTCGCCGATCATGACCAGGTTGCGGACGGTTTCCGGGAAGGCGTCGGGATAGCGGCCGAATGCATCGCTCAGCGAGGCGCCGGCATCCAGTTCGTCCAGCAGCCGGCGTGCCAGCCGGGCCGGATTGGACACGCGGCCGGTGCTGATTTCGTTGGCCACCGCACGCAGCGCCTCCATCACCGGGATGCCGCTGCTGGTCATCACCGCCAGGTCGCGCAGCATGCCGGCCAGTTCCACCGGCTTGATGCTGGGCTTGATCAGGTGGGTGAGCGAACGCTGGGTCTCGGCCAGCCAGCCGGGGAAGCGATACAGCTTGAGTACCACCGCATCGAAGTTCTTCTCCAGCCACAGGCGCGCGGAGGCGTCGTGCTCGACGGCCAGCTGGGTCACGCCGGCGCGCACGCGGCCGTTGGAGAGCAGCAGCCGGTAGTAGTAGACGTTCATGACGCCGGGCCCACGCCGACCACGCGCAGGACTTCCTCGCTGGTGGTCTGGCCGGCGATGACGCGCGCGCGCGCGACCTGCTCGATGCCCTTGAAGCCGGCGCCCATCGCCAGCCCGCGCAGGGTCTCGCGGCTGACGTCATCGGCGATGCCGTTGGCCAGCGGTTCGTCGACCACCATGATGTCGTAGACCGGCAGGCGCCCGTAGTAGCCGCTGCCGCGGCAGCGGTCGCAACCGCCGCCACGCCGGCCGCTGCTGCCCACGGGCAGCTCCAGCCATGCGCATTCCTTGTCGGTGAACGGCACGTCCGTGGCACAGAACGGACAGACCTGGCGGACCAGGCGCTGGTTCACCACGGCCAGCAGGTTGTCGGCGATGACCTGCGCTTCCAGACCGAGCGGGCGCAGGCGGGGCACCACGCCGAACACGGTGGTGACGTGCAGGGTGGACAGCACCAGGTGGCCGGTGGCCGCCGCTTCCACGGCTGCCTGCGCGGTTTCGGCATCGCGCATTTCGCCGAGCAGGATCACGTCCGGGTCATGGCGCAGGAAGTGGCGCAGGGCCGAGCCGAACTCGTAGCCGGCGCGGCGGTTGACCTCGGTCTGGCCGGCACCGGGCACGCGGTACTCGATGGGGTCCTCGACGGTCAGCACATTGCGCTCGATCAGCGACTGCATGCGCAGTGCGGCGTGCAGCGAGGAACTCTTGCCCGAGCCGGTGGGACCGGTGATCAGGATCAGCCCGGCCGGCTTGGCGAACAGGCGTTCGAGCAGGGCCACGTCCTCGGCGAAGAAACCCAGTTCCTCCAGCCCGGCCAGGTCGCTGTGCTCGGGCAGCAGGCGCATCACCATGCGCTCGCCGGATTCGGTGATCAGGGTGGACACGCGCACCGTCAGCGCCGAGTCCAGCACGGTGGCGCGGAAGCTGCCGTCCTGCGGGCGGCGCTGCTCGGAGATGTCCATTTCCGAAGCGAGCTTGATGTAGCCCAGCAGGCGGCTGAGCGAGTTGGGCATGGCCCACATCGGGCGCAGCACGCCATCGACGCGGAACAGCACGTGCAGGCTGTGCTCGGACGGGGAAATGTGGATGTCGGTGGTGCGCTCGCGCACGGCCAGGTGCAGCAGGTAGTCCAGCAGCTTCTCCGGGCTGTAGGCGTGGTCGTTGTCGGTGGCGAGGCGGCGGATCTCCTTCTCCAGCAGCGCCTCGATCGGGTTCTGCGCGAAGTAGTAGGTTTGCCGGATCAGCCGCGCGACCTTGCCGTACTCACCCTGCAGGAAGCGGCAGCGCAGGCCGCAGCGTTGCAGCACGAGCTGCGCCACCGCGGTGGGGTCGGCATCGCCGAGCAGCACCTCCAGTTGCTCGCCGTCGCGGCGCAGCGGCAGGAACTGCCGCATCTGGCACAGCTCGCGGTTGAACATGGCCAGGATCTGCGGCTCGGCCACCGGCAGGGTTTCGACCTGGGTGAACTCGATGCCGAGCATGCCGGCGTGGGTGCGCACGATGTCCGATTCATTGGCCAGGCCGTGGCGGATCAGCAAGCGGCCGAAGCTGGTCTGCTCGACCAGGTTCTTCTGGCGGGCGTACAACAGCTGGATGGGGTCCAGCAGCCCCTGCTCGTTGAGCAGCACGCCGAGCTTGGCCTGTTCGAGGCTGACCAGTCCCTGCGTGGAGCTGGCGGAGGCGGAGGGGATGCGGGAATCAACCGTGGCCATTGCGGGAAGGATCCATGTCGTTCGGGGAGTCGGCGTGCGCGGCGGGAAGGGCCAGCAGGTGCAGGGTCAGTGCATCCGGGGTCCCGGTTGCCGGCAGGGCGTTGTGCTGCTGCATGCGGCGCAGCGCCCGCTGCGTCAGCGGGCCGAAGCGGCCATCGAGCTGGCCGTCGTAGTGCCCCTGCTGCCGCAGGCGGTACTGCAGCTGTTGCAGGCGGGTATTGGGTTGCTGTTGCAGCAGGTCGGCGTCGGGCACACGCGGCACGAAGGTGACCAGTGCGCCCTGCGCGGTGGCTTGCACGCACAGGTCGTCGTGCTGGCGCAGGTAGGGGGCAGCGCCGGAAGGCACCTGGACCTGGCGCCGTGCGCCGTCACCCAGGCGTGCAAGGCAGTGCTGCGGTGGGGGCGCGGTTGTGGCGCTGGCCGCTGCGGGCGGTGCCGATGCCACCGTCGATGCCGGCTCGGCATGGGTGTCGCCCGGACGCAGTGACAGGACCAGCCCACCCACGGCCAGCAGCCCGCCCAGCGACGCCGCCAGTGCCCACGGGTAGCGACGCGCGCGCGCACGGCGCTGCACACCGGCTTCGGCGGCGGCGGTGCGGATCAGCGCGGCATCGATCCGGCGTGGACCGGCGGCCTGGCCATACAGGCCATACAGGCAGCGGTCCATGATCTGGTGGATATGGCGTGGGTTGCCGTTGCTGGCGCGGTGCAGGGCGGTGATCGCCGCTTCATCGAGCGCGATGGCGCCGTCGGCACCGGCGCTGTCCAGCCGGAACCGCACGTACTCGCCGGTGCGGTCGGGTGCCAGGGCGCAGAGCTGGGCGTGTTTGCTGATGCGGCTGCTGAGCTGGCGGATCGCCGGTTGCGCCAGGACCTGCAGCAATTCCGGTTGGCCGGCCAGCACGATCTGCAACAGCTTCTCCTGCCCCGACTCCAGGCAGGTGAGCAGGCGCAGCAGTTCCAGGCTTTCGATGTCCAGGTTCTGGGCATCGTCGATCAGCAGCACGCAGGTGGTCTGGCGCTGCCAGCGCTCGAGCAGGAAGCGGTTGAGGCGGTCGATGTTGTCCGCGGCACTGCCCTTGGCGGGCAGGCCGAAGTCACGCAGCACCGCCGCCAGCAGGTCATTGCCCTGCAGGTAGGTGTTGAACACCAGCGACACCACCATGTCCTCGCGTTCCAGCGTGGACATCAGGCGGCGCAGGAAAGTGGTCTTGCCGGTGCCGACCTCGCCGGTGAGCAGCACGAAGCCCGAGCGCGTGCGCAGGCAATGCGTGGCCTCGACCAGCTCGCGCTCCAGCGCATCGGTCTGGAAGTAAGCGGCGCTGTCGGGCGTGGGCGGGAACGGCGAGCGGTCCAGGCCCAGCTGCTGCAGGTGCTGGCGGGTGGCCGGGTTCATTGCGGCGTTCCGCGGATCTGAGCCAGCGCCTGGGCGATGATGCTGGAGTCGCCGTTCTCCGCGGCCAGGCGCAGCAGCCGGCCCTGCGCGACGTCGGTCTGGCCGCGTCCGGCTTCCAGCAGCGCGAGGTTGACCCCGGCCTGAGTGTCCTCCGGGACCCGCAACAGGATCTGCCGGTAGCGGTCCTCGGCGGTGACCAGGTCGCCGCGGTTGTGTGCAACCCAGGCTTCGTTGCGCAGCAGGGTCAGGCTGTCGGCGGGAAGCAGCTGGCGCAACGCCTGCAGTTGCTGCTCGATGGCCGCGGCGTCGCCCTGCGCGACAGCGCGCTGCAGCAAGGCCAGTACATCGGGAATCCGGGCGGTGGTGTCCGCCGCAGGGCCGGCGTCGCGGGCCGGCCGGCGGGTGCTGACGGTGATGTTCATCTGCTGCGACTGCACGTGCACCACCTCCTGTCCGGACGGCGTGGTGGCCAGGCGTGGGGCGGGCGTCGCCGGCGCGGGCACGTCGCTGCCGGCGACGGGCGCTGCCGACGTGCGGGTGGCGGCCCGCGGTGCCAGTGGCGGCAAAGGGGGGATGGGCGCGGTCGCGGCAACCGGTGCCGGCGCTGCGACCGCAACCGGTACCGTCACCGATGCTGTTGCAGGCGCTGCGGCAGGCGCGGCCAGCGGTGCCCGCGTCGCGGTGGCGGCCACCGGCGGCGTGGCATTGCCGGAGAGCGCATGCACCAGCGCATAGCCGAGCAGCACGCTGCCGGTCGCGCCCAGCCAGAGGTAGCCGGTGCGCCGGCCGCCGCCGCGGGCCCGTGCTACCGGCGTGGCCGTGGCCTGGGGCGACGCCGTGCCGTTCTGGCGCAATGCGTCGTAGATCAGGCTCACAGCACTTTCACCCGCAGTACCAGCACCAGTTCGCGGGTGGTGTGGGTCTTGGCACGCGAGCCGAACATGCGGCCGAACACCGGCACATCGGACAGGCCGGGGATGCCCTTGTCATCGAGCGAGGCGTTCTGGTCGATCAGGCCGCCGAGCATCACGGTGTCGCCGTCGCGCAGGTTCAAGGTGGTGGTGATGCCCTTGACGTTGACCTGCGGCAGCGTGACCGCGTTGCCGTTGGGGAACTCGCGCAGGGTCAGGCTGCTGGCATCGACCTCGGTCTGCATCGGGTGCACCAGCAGCTCGACGCTGCCGTTCTCGTGGATCATCGGTGCCACGCCGATCACCACGCCGGAGAACAGCGAGTCGGTCTGGATGTCGGTGGACTGGTTGTAGGAGCCGCCGCTTCCGCCGGTGTTGGAGAAGTTGCTGGTGGACTTGGTGACGTAGCGGATGTTGGTGCCCACGCTCAGGTAGGCCGGGCTGCCGTTGCGCACGCGCACGCTGGGGTTGGACAGCACCTTGACGTTGCCGAAGCCGCGCAGCACGTTGACCGCCGCCGAGAACGTGTCGGTGGTGTAGCTCAGGCCCATCGCCCGGCCGAGGCTGGAGCCCAGGGTCTGGTTGGGGAAGGTGATGGTGCGCGGCTGCTGGCCCAGCCGGGTCAGGCCGTCGTAGGACAGCGGCGTGTTGGCATCGGGCAGGATGGTGGCGGCGGTGTCGCCGTAGATGCCGGCGACGCGGTCGCGCAGCAGGTTCCAGTCCACGCCGTAGTTGCTGCTGTCATTGAGCGAGACGTCCAGGATCTGCGCCTCGACCAGCACCTGCCGGCGCAGCTTCTGCTTGTTGTGTTCGATCAGCTGCTCGACGGCGCGCATCTGCGAGGGGCGGGCGCGCACGAACAGGGTGCCGCTGCCGGCATCCAGGTTGTAGCTGGCAACCGCTGGCGGCTTGGGCTGGTCCGGTGCGGTGGGGGCGGGCGCCTGCTTGCTCTTGTCCGCGTCCAGGATCACGTCCAGCGCGGCGGCCAGTTGCTTGTAGGGGTCGTTGTCCTTGCCGACGCTGCCGCTCATCGACAGCGAGCCGCGCAGGGACTGGCCTGCGCCGCCCTCGCCTTGCATGCCGGCTCCGAACACGTCACCACCGCTGTTGAGCTCCAGCGAGGTCACCGAGTTGAGCATGTCCACGTTGAAGATGCGTTCCTTGGTCTGGCTGACCACCAGTGCACCGCCGCGCAGTTCGCCATGCAGGTCGAACGCATCGAGGATGTGGTTGAACACCTCGCGCGCGGAGACATTGCTCAGCTGCAGGCTGGAGCGCTGCTTCTGCTCCAGCACCCTGGGGTCCACGATCAGGTTCATCTTCAGCTCGCCGGCCAGCGCCCACAGCAGCTGGCCGACGTCGGCATCGAACATGCTGATGCTGACCACGCTGTGCTCCAGCGGGTCGTAGACCGGCGCCAGTGGCGTGGTGGTGGGCGTGCGGGTGCCCTTGTGTTCGAGGCTGGCCAGGCGCTTGTCCTGGGCCTCGAGGAACTTGGCCGACTCTTCGGCCAGCGCGGTGCTGGTGCGTTCCAGTGCCTTGTGCTCCACCGGTGGCAGGTCCTGCACGCTGCGCGGCGGCATGTTGGTGCATGCCGCCAGCATCAGCGAGCCGATGCCGCCGGCCAGCAGCCGGGGAAGATGGCGCAACTGCGGCTGGTGGGGGTTTCTGCGGTGGCAGCTAGTCATTTCCAAGGCCTCGGAGGTATGCGGGATCGGTTGCTTATCGTTCAAGGGAGGTCAGCCAGCCGAGCAGCGTGGTGCTGGATTCGGCCAGGACCTGGTCGTCGTAGCGGAAGCTCGATGGCCGTTCCGGCGGCGCCATGCACAGGGCGGTCCCGCGGGCGATGGCGTTGTTCATCGTGTCGAAGCCGGGCGCGTTGCCCGAGGACTGGTCCATGTCCATTCCCGGGGAGATCAGCGCGTAGGCAGGGTTGACGGTTTCGCCACCCCCATCGCAGGGAAGGTCCGGGCTCGACGGGGTTTCGGTCGGGTAGGCGGCGTTGGCGGTGGGCAGTTTGTAGAACGGCAACGCGGTGACGGGCGTGGCCTGCGCGGCCCGCGCAAGCGCGGCCAGCAGCCCGCCCGATCCGTCCTGGTCACTGAACTCGGCGCTGGCCGGGGACGGCCTGGCCAGGTCCGCCGTGCTGCTGCGGTGGACCGCGTAGCGGATGCGCGCGTTGCGGTCGGGCAGGGCCAGGCCCAGGCTTTCGTATGGCAGCCAGCCGACCGTGAGTCCCGCGGCGCAGCCACTGGCCCCACCGTTCTCGCGCCCGGCGTCGCCCTGCGGACTGCTGTCCGGGCAGGGCAGGCGCTTGTTGCGGAGGGTGAAGGCGCGCAGCGCCAGGCGGGCCTGACCCAGTTGTGCGCGGCTGGCGGTATGGCTGCGGGACTGCTGGAACATCTCATACGTGCCCGTCGCCGCGCTGGTCAGCAGGGCAAGCACGCCCACCACGACCGTCAGCTCGAGCAGGTTGAATCCGCGTTGTCGGCGGAGGTTGCGCATGTCAGGGCGCGGCCTTCGCCGCGGCAGGCGTGTTGACGTCGTAGCGCAGCCCTTCGCGCAGCGCGATCAGTTCGGTGCTGATCTGGTTCATGCGCTGCTGGCGCGCCGGCGAATCGGGCTGCTGGCTGAGCGCGACCATCTCGCGGCCCAGCTGCTGCGCCTTCAACGCGATCTGGATGTTGGTGCGCGCCGCTTCGACGTTCATTCCCGGCGGCAGGCTGCCGGTGGCCTGCGCGGTGTTCAGCTGGCGCAGCATGGCGTGGGCCTGCGCCTCGTTCTGCGCCATCTGCCGTTCCATCTGCGCGATGGCGGTGCGCATCTGTGCGTCTGGGGACGTCGGCGGGGGCGGCACGCGCATAGCTGCGGTGGCCGGTGCCGCCGCCGTCGGCACGGCAGGGCCGGTTTCCCACGGCGCGGGCGTGGCATCGGCCGGGGGCGGCGTGGGCGCTGCCGGTGTCGCATCGACGACGGCGGCCGGCGCGGGCACCGGCGGAGCCGCGGGCTCACCCTTGCGCAGTGCCAGCACGAGCGCGGCGCCGATCAGGATGGCCGCCCCCGCGCCGACAACGATCTTGAGGTGGGCGTTCACAGGCTGCCCTCGCTGGCGTCCGGCGCCTGGCCGATGTGGCGCACGCGCAGCGTGCTCACGTTGCCGGCGGCATCACGCACGCGCGCCCAGTTGTTGCCGATGGCGAGCACCCGGGTGCCGTCTTCCAGGCGCGAGCCCTGGCGGACCGGCGTGCCATTGATGACGGCGGTGGAGCGTCCGCCCGCGGTGACCACCAGTGACAGGGACGCAGGCGCGACCGGCAGCACCGCGGCGGCAGCGGCGGCGCCTGCGCCGCCGGGCAGGCTGCCGGGCGCGGCCTGTTCGGGAACGGCGATCAGCCCGGCGCTTTCGAAGCGCGGTTGCGGGCGCAGCGTGCTGGCCATGTCCAGCACCTGCCGGTTGCGCTGGATCGAGGCGCGCAGCCGTGCGGTTTCCGGGCTTTCCTCGGCGTTGTTGCCCATGAACAACACCGCCGGTTTGGCCACGACCATCGAGGCCAACCAGCCGGAGACCCCCAGCCAGCAGCACAGGGCCGTCATTGCGATGTATTTCTTCTTCACGTGGTGGGCTCCGTGGCGGTGTCGGTGCCGGCCGGGGTGGGGCGCTTGAGCAGGTAGGAGAAGACGCCGCCACCGGCGCGCGTGGCACCGCCGGACTGCGGATCCAGCGGCTCGGGGTCGAAGCCTTCGCGGCGCAACCGCTCGACGAAGGTGGCGATCTGCATGCCCGGCGTGCCGCGGTCGGCGTCGACCATGCCGTCCACGCGCAGGGTGCGCGGCGCGGCGGTGGCCTGCCCCGGTGCGGGTTGTTCCACGCGCACGCGCAGGACGCGTACCTCGTCCTGCGCGGCCAGGCGTATCGACTCCAGCCCGGTGACCGGATCCAATCCGTCGGTGAGGGTCTTGGCCTTGTTGACGAACTGCATGGCGGCATCGAACCCCGGCGGCATGGCAGCCTTGCCGGACAGCTGGCGGGCCTGCTCCTCGAGCGAGGCGATCTCCTGGCTGATCGTTTCGCTGCGCTCGTTGGCGTCGTGCGCGGCGAGCATCCAGCGTGTGCCAAGCGTGCCGAGCGCGATGGCGATCAGCAGCGAGGCCGCCGACGCCAGCGGCAGCGCCCATTCGGCCAGGTAGGCCGCACGGCTGGCGGTGGGGTTGACCGCATCGCGCGGCGACGCCTGTGCGGCCATCCACGCGATGCCACTGGACCACGCCTGGCCTTCCGCATCGTGGTAGACCTGCATCGGCACCTGCTTGACCTGGCAGCCGGTGTTGACCGCGAAGATCTCGGCCAGCTGCTGGTTGGCCGGGGCCTGGCCCGGTTCGGCCGCCGGCACGAACAACGAGCACCAGCGGAACTGCAGCGGTTCGCTTTCCTCGTCGTTGCGCGAAAGGTCGTCGGCCACCTGCTGGGCCAGCGCGCCGGCGGTCATCGACAGGTCCGAGGCGTCCTCGCTGTAGGCCATCGAGGCGCGGTGGATGATGTCGTGCTTGCGCAGCGCCAGCACGCTCATCTGCCGTCCGCTGTGCACGACCAGGCCATCGCCGGCCTTGAGCGTGCGCCACATCAGCGAGGTGAGCGGCACCACCAGGCAATGGTCCGGCTGCGCTTCGGCCCAGGCATAGGTCTGCTGCCAGGTATCCAGCGGCACCGCCGTGAACAGGGTCTGGTAGCCCGCGCCCATCGAGCGGTTCTTGTGGATCAGGATCTTGCCTTCGCCGTCGATCAGGCCATCGGCGCGCAGGCGCTTCTCGATCAGCGCGACGGCGTGCGCCGAACTGCCTTCCAGCGACATCACGCCGCTGTTGCCTCCTTCGAATTCGGCGAACAGCCAGGCCGGCCCTTCCAGGCGCGGACGGGTGTCGCTGACGGTCACGCGGTCCTGGTCGAAGGTCAGCCAGCGCCCGGGCAACTGGACGATGTTCTGCGTGCTCATGGCTGCGCGCCTCCCGGCGTGCTCTGGGGCGGCAGCGGGCCACCGACGGTGCGGAACAGCAAGCTGCCGCGCAGGGTCAGCGACAACGGCGCCGGCGGGCGGTCGGACAACGTGGTGGGCAGGTGGAACAGTCCTTCGGTCGGGTCGGTCACCGACAGCTCGAACACGTCCGCACCGAAGATGCGGTCGGGGCTGGGAGCAATGCCGCCCAGCAGGGCGTCGGCATCCATGCGCGAGAGCTGGGTCTGGTTGAGGTTGATCAGGCGCTCGCCCCAGCCGGTGGGCTCCATCCCCAACCCTTCCAGCTGCTCCAGCAGCTGGCGGGCGGAGCCGGCGTTGTCGACCTTCAGTTGCGCCTCCTGCTGGGCCATCCGAGCCTGCGACAGCAGCTCGTTGCGGGTGCTGAGCTGGTCGTAGGCACGGGCCAGACTGCTGCGTGCGGAGATGAACCACACGGCCGTGGCCACGAGTGCCAGCAACGTCACCGCGAAGATCATCAGGGAGAGACGTCGGGACCGGCGCAGCCGGCCCAGCAGGGAGGCGATGTCCATGGATTTACTGGTTCATCTTGTAATGGGCGACCAGCGTGATGACCTGGTCGGTGTCATCACCGCCACCGGCGACGTTGGAGTTGGCCGCGCCGGCCGAGCCGGCCTTGTTGGTGTTGTTGCCCTTCCACTCCATGCTCTCGGCGTCGGCGTTGCTGCCCACGCTGCGCTTGTTCAGACCCACCTGGCGGAACGCGCCGGATTGCGGGTCGGGCTTGCCGTCGATCATCTGGTCCAGCGAGCGGGCCAGGTCCGGGGTCAGGCCGGAGATGACCATCACGTTGCCGGCGCCGGAGGCGGTCTCGGCCGGGTTCCACTGGAAGCAGACCTGGATTTCCTGCGGGTTGCCGTTGGTGTCCAGGTAGACGTAGCGGTCCTCGAAGCCCTCGCCGCGGCCCGGCGGCAGGCTGATGCCGGCGCCACGCATGAAGTCGCGCAGCTTGTCGCCGTCCTGCGAGGCGGCGGTCACCGGCTGGTCGCTCTTGGTCGAGGCCGAGCCATTGCAGATCGCGCCCTTGCTGGCGGTGTTGTTGGCCATGTCGATGTCGTACTCCTTGCCGGCGACCATCAGGCGCGGCGCGGCCTGGTTGTCACCCACCGGAGCACCGAAGCGCTGGTGGTAGCTGTTGTAGGCCACCACCCATTGGTCGACGAACTTCTGCTTGATGCGCGTGTATTCGGCGTTGCGCTGCACGTCGCGGCCGATCATCACCGCGCCGATGATCACGCCGATGATGACCAGGACCACGGCCATCTCGACCAGAGTGAAGCCGCCCTGATGGCGCTTGGATCGCATTTGCATTGGAAGAGCCCCTTTTGGAAGAACCGGATGCCGCCGTGGCCATGCAGGGCGACGGGTTTGTTTCGGAGGAGCTAGATACGGTGCGGGCGTAAGACGTGCGTAAGACAGCGCGGTGGGCTACTTTCGCCGGACCATTCCTCCGGAGCCCGCCGATGCTGCGTCCCATCCTGTTCCTGGCGGTCTCATCCGTCTCGTTGTGCGCGGCGTCCGCCGCCGACCGTGTCACCGGTCACGCATTCGCCACGCGCTCGGAAGTCATCGCGCCGCATGCCATGGCAGCCACCTCGCAACCGTTGGCCACCCAGATCGCGCTGGACGTGATGAAGGACGGCGGTTCGGCGGTGGACGCGGCCATCGCCGCCAATGCCGCGCTGGGCCTGATGGAGCCCACCGGCAACGGCGTGGGCGGTGACCTGTTCGCCATCGTCTGGGATCCGAAGACGCAGCGCCTGTACGGCTACAACGGTTCCGGGCGCTCGCCGCGTTCGCTGACGCTGGCCGAGTTGCAGCGCCGCGGGTTGAAGGAAATCCCGGCCACCGGGCCGCTGCCCGTATCGGTGCCCGGTGCGGTCGATGGCTGGTTCGCGCTGCACGAGCGTTTTGGCCGCAAGCCGATGGCCGACAACCTGGCCCCGGCTATCCGCTATGCGCGTGACGGCCATCCGGTGGCCGAGGTGATCGCCTACTACTGGGACCGCTCGGTTCCACGGCTGTCGCAGTACCCCGGCTTCACCGAGCAGTTCACGGTCAATGGCCATGCGCCGCGCAAGGGCGAGATGTGGCGCAACCCGAACCTGGCCAACACCCTGCAGCAGATCGCCGACGGTGGCCGCGATGCGTTCTACAAGGGCGACATCGCCCGCACCATCGGCGATTACTTCAAGGCCAACGGTGGTTTCCTCAGCTACGAGGACATGGCCGCGCACCACGGTGAATGGGTCGAGCCGGTGAGCAGCAACTACCGGGGTTACGACGTGTGGGAGCTGCCGCCCAACAGCCAGGGCATCGCCGCGCTGCAGATCCTCAACATCCTGGAAGGCTACGACTTCTCGAAGATCCCGTTCGGATCACCCGAGCATATCCACCTGTTCGTCGAGGCCAAGAAACTGGCTTTCGCCGACCGTGCGCGCTTCTACGCCGATCCGGCGTTCGCGCCGGCACCGGTGGCACGCCTGGTGTCCAAGGACTATGCGGCGCAGCGGCGTGCGCTGATCTCGATGGACAAGGCGTTGAAGGAAGCCCAGCCGGGCACGCCGAAGCAACTGGAGCAGGGCGACACCATCTACATGACCGTGGCCGATGCCGACGGCATGATGGTGTCGTTGATCCAGTCCAACTACCGCGGCATGGGCAGCGGCATGGCCCCGCCGGGGCTGGGTTTCATCCTGCAGGATCGCGGCGAGATGTTCGTGCTGCAGAAGGACCATCCCAACGGCTACGCGCCGGGCAAGCGGCCGTTCCAGACCATCATCCCGGCGTTCATCACCAAGGACGGCAAGCCGTTTGCCAGCTTCGGCGTGATGGGCGGGGCGATGCAGCCGCAGGGGCATGCGCAGATCGTGATGAACCTGGTGGACTTCGGCATGAACCTGCAGGAAGCCGGTGATGCGCCGCGCATCCAGCACGAAGGCTCCAGCGAACCGACCGGGCAGGGCACGGCGATGAGCGACGGTGGGGAAGTGAACCTGGAGACCGGCTTCAGTTGGGAAACCGTGCGCAGCCTGATGCGCAGGGGACACCGGGTGACGTTCGCCGATGGTCCGTATGGCGGCTACCAGGCGATCATGCGGGACCCCGAAACCGGCGTGTACTACGGCGCTTCCGAGAGCCGCAAGGACGGGCAGGCGGCCGGGTACTGAGCTGGGCTGTTCGGGGAAGCAGAAGCACCCCTCCCCGCCCCTGCCCTTCGCCTGCGGCGAAAGGGAGGGGGAGGAGCTTAAGAGCCAAGAGCTGAAAGCTCCCTGTGTCGCCTGCGCTCCGCTTCTGCTCCTGCTTCGCCCCCTCCCTTTCGCCACAGGCGAAGGGGAGGGCCGGGGAGGGGTAAGGCCCTTGCCTCAATCCCCGCCCACATTCCGAGCGGCTTCCTCGCGTGCATCCTCCTGCGCGGCCTGCTCGCGTTCGATCCAGGCCTCGATCAGGTGCCGTCCGCGCTGCGCCAGCCGCCGCTGGCGGTTGGACTCGGCGTCCAGCACGCGGTACAGCGACACCATCACCAGCACCATCAGCAGCGCGAACGGCAACGCGGCGATGGTGATCATGCCCTGCAGCGCTTCCAGCCCGCCGGCCAGCAGCAGCACCGCGGCGATCAGCGCCACCGCCACGCCCCACACCAGCTTGCGCGACAGCGGCGGGTCGCCGGCCTCGTCGGTGGACATGCTGGCCAACACCAGCACCGCAGAGTCGGCCGAGGTGACGAAGAAGATCATCAGCAGCACCAGTGCCAGGCACGACAGCAGCAGCGAGCCGGGCAGGCTGTCGAACAGGGTGAACAGCACCGTCTCGTAGCCGTTGCCCAGCGCCTGCACCAGGTCGGCGTGGCCGAACAGCTGCGACCACAGCGCGGTGCCACCGAACACCGAGAACCACAGGAAGCCGAGCACGGTCGGTGCCAGCACCACCCCGACCACGAACTCGCGCACGCTGCGACCACGTGACACCCGCGCGATGAAGGCGCCGACGAACGGCGCCCAGGCAATCCACCAGGCCCAGTAGAAGATGGTCCAGTCGGCCACCCAGGTGCTGCCGGAGAATGGCGACATGCGCAGGCTCATCGTCACCAGCTGGTTGAGGTAGGAGCCCAGCGTGGTGGTGAAGGTGTCGAAGATGAAGCCGGTCGGGCCCAGCACCAGCACCGCGGCCAACAGCAGCGCGGCCAGAGCCAGGTTGAAGTTGGACAGCCACTTGATGCCGCGCTCCACGCCGCTGGTGGTGGAGATCATGTACAGCACGAAGGCGACCGCGATCACCGTCATCTGCAGCGGGACATCGGCGGTGATGCCGAACACGCGCTGCAGGCCGGCCGAGATCTGGATGGTGCCGAAGCCCAGCGTGGTGGCGACGCCGATGGCGGTGGCCACCACCGCGGCGATGTTCACCAGCTTGCCGAACGCGCCGCGGTGATGGCGGCCGATCACCGGCTGCAGCATGTCGCTGATCAGTCCCCGGCCATTGCGGTTGTACTGGAACCAGGCCATCGCCAGCCCGATCAGCGCGTAGATCGCCCACGGGTGCAGGCCCCAGTGGAAGAACGCGTAGCGCATCGAGGCACGCGCCGCGTCCATGCCTTGTGGCGGCAGCCCTTCCGGCGGGGTGACGAAGTGCGAGATCGGCTCGGCCGCGCCCCAGAACACCAGACCGATGCCCATGCCGGCGGCGAACAGCATCGACAGCCAGCTGGCGCGCGAGAAGTCCGGCTCGGCGTCCTCGCCGCCGATGCGCAGGTTGCCGAAGCGGCCGAACGCCAGGTACAGCAGGAAGGTCAGGGTGAGGAACACGATCAACAGGTACATCCAGCCCGCGCCGCGCACGACATGCGTCAGCGTGGCCTGGACCACGTCGTTGAAGGGACCGGGCGCGATGCCGGCCAGGAGCACCAGTACGGCGACCAGTGCGATGGAAACACGAAACACCATGAAGGAGCGTCTCCGATCAAGAGCGATTGAGGGGAGCGAGCCGGGGCTTGCAGCGAGGGCCGGCGCCAGGGCCGGGCAGGGAAAGGTGGACGAGCACCGTGGCGCGGCCAGCAGGGCATCGCACCGGGGCGGGATGTTACTGAACGGGACGTCACGATTCCGTTAGCAGGCGATGACGCGGCGCACCGGGCCAGGTGTCACCGCTTTGTGGTCTAATGCCGCCCGAAGCGGGGGTACCGCGGCCATCGGGCCACGGTTGAGACATACCCTTCGAACCTGATCCGGCTCATACCGGCGTAGGGAAGCTTCGTGTGCCATGGCATGCGTTCCGGTCACAGGGGACAACCGCCATCGGCGTGCGCCTTCGCTTCGTTCCGTCATGCGAATCCCTCGCATGGCCCGCACCTCCCGGTGCGGCTCGACCAGGACGAATGCCGATGAACGCCCAGCCCAGCCTGCAGCAGCAGGCCCAGCAACTCTCCGAATCCGTGACCCAGCCGATCCCCGGCTCGCGCAAGATCTTCGTGCCCGGTTCGCGGGCCGACCTGCAGGTGCCGATGCGCGAGATCGCACAGACGCGCACGCCCACGTTGTTCGGCGGCGAGGAGAACCCCCCGATCACGGTGTACGACACCTCCGGCCCGTACACCGATCCGCAGGCGCGCATCGACCTGGCCGCCGGGCTGGCGCCACTGCGCGCACGCTGGATCCAGGAGCGTGGCGATACCGGGCAGCTGCCGGGCCTGAGCTCGGCGTTCGGGCGTTCGCGCGAAGGCAATGCCAGGCTCGATGCCGTGCGTTTCCCGGCGCGCGTGCTACCGCGTCGTGCCATTGGCGGTGCCAACGTCACCCAGATGCACTACGCGCGCCGCGGCATCATCACCCCGGAGATGGAGTTCGTCGCCATCCGCGAGAACCAGCGGTTGGAGGCGGTACGTGATTCCGGCCTGCTCGCGCAGCACCCGGGGCAGAGCTTCGGCGCCGACATCCAGAAGGTCATCACCCCGGAATTCGTGCGTGACGAGATCGCGCGTGGGCGCGCCGTGCTGCCCAACAACA
Source organism: Stenotrophomonas sp. LARHCG68 (assembly GCF_052871705.1). Classification (NCBI taxonomy): domain Bacteria; kingdom Pseudomonadati; phylum Pseudomonadota; class Gammaproteobacteria; order Lysobacterales; family Lysobacteraceae; genus Stenotrophomonas; species Stenotrophomonas sp. LARHCG68. Next base: position 552,664 of record NZ_JBIXJV010000001.1, read on the forward strand.
TCAACCACCCGGAAAGCGAACCGATGATCATCGGTCGCAACTTCCTGACCAAGATCAACGCCAATATCGGCAACAGCGCGGTGTCCTCGGGCATCGCCGAGGAAGTGGAGAAGCTGGTGTGGGCGATCCGCTGGGGCGGCGACACGGTGATGGACCTGTCCACCGGCAAGCACATCCACGAAACCCGCGAGTGGATCATCCGCAATTCCCCGGTGCCGATCGGTACCGTGCCGATCTACCAGGCATTGGAAAAGGTGGATGGTCGCGCCGAAGAACTCAACTGGGAGATCTTCCGCGACACCCTGATCGAACAGGCCGAGCAGGGCGTGGATTACTTCACCATCCACGCCGGTGTGCTGCTGCGTCATGTGCCGCTCACTGCCAAGCGCGTGACCGGCATCGTGTCGCGCGGTGGTTCGATCATGGCCAAGTGGTGCCTGGCGCACCACAAGGAGAACTTCCTCTACACGCACTTCGAGGACATCTGCGAGATCATGAAGGCCTATGACGTGTCCTTCAGCCTCGGTGATGGCCTGCGCCCGGGCTGCATCGCCGATGCCAACGACGCGGCGCAGTTCGGCGAACTGGAAGCGCTGGGCGAATTGACCAAAATCGCCTGGAAGCACGACGTGCAGACCATCATCGAAGGTCCGGGCCATGTGCCGATGCAGCTGATCAAGCAGAACATGGACAAGCAGCTGCACGAGTGCGGCGAAGCGCCGTTCTACACGCTCGGCCCGCTGACCACCGACATCGCGCCGGGCTACGACCACATCACCAGCGCCATCGGCGCGGCGATGATCGGTTGGTACGGCACGGCGATGCTGTGCTACGTGACGCCCAAGGAGCACCTGGGCCTGCCCAACCGCCAGGACGTGCGCGACGGCATCATGGCCTACAAGATCGCCACGCACGCGGCCGACCTGGCCAAGGGTCACCCGGGCGCGCAGGTGCGCGACAACGCGCTGTCCAAGGCGCGCTTCGAGTTCCGTTGGGAGGACCAGTTCCACCTCGGCCTGGATCCGGAGAAAGCCAAGGAGTTCCACGACGAGACCCTGCCCAAGGACGCGCACAAGCTGGCCCACTTCTGCTCGATGTGCGGCCCGCATTTCTGCTCGATGAAGATCACCCAGGACGTGCGCGACTATGCGGCCGGGCAGGGCATGGACGCGGCGCAGGCCCTGCAGGCCGGCATGGCCGAGAAGTCGGCGCAGTTCCGCGAACAGGGCGCGCAGGTGTACCGGCCGGATTGACCGCCGGTTCCGCTCCCGGGGAGCCCGCCGGCTTCCCGGGGCAGGGTTGACGCGGACGGGGCGGCGGTCGTGGTAGCGTGCAGCCGTCCATCGCAGGGGAGGTCGCCATGAAGCTTCGCAATGCGTTCCGGCTCATCACGGTGCTGTTGCTGTCCTCGCTGCTGGCGGCCTGTGCCAGCACGCCCCGGGTCAGCAGCCAGGCCGATCCCAGCGGCGACTTCGGCCGCTACCGCAGCTTTGCGTTCTACTCGCCGCTGGCGCTGGAACAGAACGGCTACACCACCATCACCAGCAATCGCATCCGTGCGGCGGTGCTGGCACAGATGCAGGCGCGTGGCTATGTGCTCGACGAAGCCAAGCCCGACCTGTGGGTCAACCTCAATGCCTATCTGCAGGACAAGACGCGGGTGACCACGATGCCGCAGGTGGACTACGACTACTACTACAGCTATCGCGCACGCGGCTACGTGGCCGTGCCGTACTGGCGCGACCGCACCGACGTGCACCAGTACACCGAGGGCACGCTCAACGTGGACGTGGTCGACGTGCAGCGCAACCGCCTGGTCTGGGAAGGCGTGGCGGTGGGTACGGTGGGCCGCAGCACTCCGGACAAGCGTGGCGCGCAGATCGATGCGGCGGTCGCGGCAATCTTCGCGCAGTACCCGTACCGCGCCGCGCGCTGAGGATCGCCCTTGATGAGCGTCGGTCCGGAGGGAGCGCGGCCGGAAGGCCTGCGCGTACGCGCGCACCTGCGCTGGCTGGCGTTGGCCCGCCGGCATCCGTCGGCGTGGCTGCTGGCGGTGCAGCTGCTGGGCGTGCTGCTGTACCCGGCGATGGAGCACATGACCGCCGGCCGCGTGCTGTTCAACGCGTTTGGCATGGCGGTGCTTGGCCTGTCGGTGTGGGTCGTGCGACGCAGCCCGCTGGGCATCTGGGTGGCGTTGACGCTGGCGATCCCGGCGGTGGTGTTCTCGGTGGCCGGTGCGGTGCTGCAGCGGCATGCGTTCACCACCACCTCGCAGGTGCTCGAATGCCTGCTGTACTTCTATACGACCTGCAGCCTCATCGCCTATATGTTGCAGGACCATGAAGTCACGCGTGACGAACTGTTCGCCGCGGGGGCGACATTCACGCTGTTGGCATGGGCGTTTGCGTTCGCCTATTCAGTTTGCCAGCAGTGGTATCCGGGCAGCTTCATCGCCAGCAGCGAGGGGGAAATACGCAGCTGGGTGGAGCTGCTTTATCTGAGCTTCAGTTTGTTGTCCGGGGTCGGGCTCAGCGACGTCACGCCGGTGCATCCGCAGGCACGCGCGTTGGTGATGCTGGAGCAGTTTTCAGGCGTGATGTACGTGGCTCTGGTGGTTTCGCGACTGGTCGGGCTGACCATCAGCAAGGCGCGAAAAGGCTGAACGCCAGTTAAAAAAATCGCGCCTTGCGGCGCGAATTCTGTAACGGATTATGTGGATTCGTCGGCGAGAGAGAGCCTGATGTCGTCGATGTGGGGGCACACCGGTAACTTGCTTAGAGTAGTATTCGCACCCGTTTGAACTTTTGCGCTTTCCGTTGCAGCCATTTGCGGAATCTGGCGGTTGATCGACTCTCCCCCGGGTCGTTCAACCGGACACAGGAATGGTGTCCAAGACGGCTTTGACCCTGATCCCGATGCAAACAATCGACAACGAGAAGCCTGCCGGTGATCGGCTTCGCATTGGCGAGTGTCTGGTGGTGTTGTCCTCACGCGAGGTGCATCCGCCGGATGCACGCAAGGTGCAGCGACTTACCCCCAAGAGCATCGGCGTATTGCTGGCGCTGGCACGTCGTGCCGGCCAGGTGGTCACACGTGATGAGCTGTTCGCCGAAGTGTGGCCGGACACCATGCCGACCAACGACGTGCTGACCCAGGCGATCACCCAGCTGCGCAAGGCGTTTGCATCGGCCGCGGTCGATGGCGAAGGCGTGGCCTACATCGAGACGATTTCCAAGACCGGTTACCGCTTGCTGGTGCCGGTTGCCTGGGAGGATGCCGACGCTGACGCGGCGGTGGTGGACGCGGAGGCGTCGGATGATGCGTCGCAGCCTGCGGTCGTCGAACCCGTCGCCGCGGTGCAGGACGAGGCTGCCGCCAGGCCGGCTCCGGCGCGGTCGGCACAACGGCGGGTGGTGCGGCGCTACGTGTTGGGTGGCGTGGGCATACTGCTGTTGGCCAGCACGCTGCTGATGGCCTGGCTGCTGTGGAAGCAGCCGGAGCCGCCGGCACCGCAGGAAACCGTCAGTGGTACGCGGGTGCTGGGCAGTCCCGAGCGCCCGTACCGCTTGATCACCTCGACGTCGGCGTTCGAAACCCATCCGGACCTGTCGCCGGACGGCGCGCTGGTGGTGTTCGCCAAGGAAAGCGATGGGCTTTCGAGCCTGTGGGTGCAGAGCACCGGCACCGCGACGCCGGTGCAGCTGGTCACGCCGCCGGAAGGCGGTTCGGACCGTTTCCCGGCGTGGTCGCCAGATGGACGCGAAATCGCCTTCGCGCGCTTTCTCGCTGATGGTGGCTGCGAAGTACTGGTGATGCCCGCCACCGGCGGAACCGCGCGCCGCGTGACCCGTTGCGACGGCACCGAGATGCTCAGCTTCGACTGGGCACCGGACGGGCGCAGCCTGATCTTCGGATCGATGACCGGCAGCCAGGCCAGCCGCGGTATCCGCACGCTGGAGCTGGCATCCGGGCGTTGGACGTCGTTCTCCTATGCGATGTCCGGTGACGACTTTGATTACGCACCGCGCTACTCGCCCGACGGCAAGCGCATCGGTTTCGTGCGCAATCCGCAGGTGGGCGATCTGTGGGTGATGGACGCCGACGGCAGCAACGCCGAGCGCCTCACCGAGGAAGCCGCCGAGATCCGCGGTTGGGCGTGGCTGACTTCCAGCGAGATGGTGTTCGGCCGGCGCGTGGACAGCGAGTCGCGCCTGTTCGGGCTGGACCTGGGTACCCGCCTGCTGCGCGACCTGGGCATCGGCGATGCGCAGAGTCCCTCGGTCTCGCGCCAGGGCAGCAACCTGGCCTTCATGCGCGACCAGCCGCAGTACGGGTTGTTCCGGTTCCCGCTGGGCGTGGCTGGCGGCGAGCCGCAGCGGTTGTTCGCTTCCTCCGGTCGCGATGGCCAGCCGATGGTGTCGCCCGATGGCCGCCAGCTGGCTTTCACCTCGGACCGTTCCGGTGCGTTCGCATTGTGGTGGGCGCGGCTGGAGGCACCTGATTCGCTGGAGATGATCGATGGTTTCCGGCCCGAGGCGCGCCAGCCGATGGATTGGTCCGCCGATGCCCGCCATCTGCTGGTCACCGGCCGTGACGCGCAGGGCCTGCCCGGCATCTACGAGGTGATCCCGGAGGAAGGGCAATGGAGCAAGTTGCCGGTGCCGGCGAACGAGCCGTTGCAGGCCGTCTATGGACGGCAGCCCGGCACGGTGCTGGTGGTCGAGCGTGCCGTCAATGACCGCATGGTGCTGGCCCTGTTCGATCGCACGCAGACACCCTGGAAGCGCCTGGCGGCGCTGGAGGGCGTGTCCCAGGTGCGGGTCGACAAGACCGGCGGGCAGGTGTTGTTCACCCGCTTGGGCAGTCCCGGCCTGTGGCAGGTGGATTCAAGCCTGGCCTTGAGCAGTGCCCGGCCGGTGAATCGCGAGGTGCCGACGCGCTGGCGTTACCGGACCTGGGCGGTGGCCGACAACGGCACGGTGCAGTACCTGAACATCGGGCCGCGATGCGCCACCCGGCTGGATGCGATCAACCCCGGTGCCAACGGGCTCAGCCAGTGCCTGGACGCCGTGCGCTACAGCTCCGGCAACGGCTTGAGCCTGGCGCCCGATGGCAGTGCCGCCTTCGTCGCGCTGGCGGTCGCCGACGGCGCCGATATCGGCGTGATGCCGGTCCCCAGGCGCCCGCCGCGGCGGCTGATGGGCGTGGCCAAGTGGTTGCCGTGGCTGGGAAAACATCCTTCGTGATTCTTTCGGAAGTCGCTTCCGGATAATTTCGGAGCAATCTCGCAGGATCTTCCTGACCTTCGCCGCCAGAGTTGGCAAAACCATCGCCCATTGAAGGCAAACAGATGGTGAGCAGCATGCGGCAGGTGACCTGGGTGGATCGCGGGCAATCGGTGACGTTCGACAGGCATGTCGATGACGGGCCGCGCCCGAGCTGCGTGGGCGTCGCGCGGCTGGGCAGCCTGCAGACCTCCGGGACCGTGTTCACCGTATGGATGCAGTTGCGTGGCACCGCATGGGTGGAGTCCAAGGAAGGCAAGTTCCGTCTGCACCAACGTGAATGGATTGCCTTCGAGAAGGAGTCCCGTCCGCTGATCCAGGCCGGCCGTGATGGCGTGTGCATTGGCGTGAGCCTGGATGCCGATGCCCTGCGCATGCTGGGCACGCTGGCCGACTGCAGCGTCTACACCGGCCGCGGCCGCATGAGCCATGCCGAGGCGCGGCTGGCGTTGCGCCTGTGGCGCGAGGCCCAGGGCGCCGGTACCACCATCCACCAGCTGCGGCCGCTGCTGTTGCACCTGGCCTCGCTGCAGCGCGAGCTGTCGGTGACGGTGCAGCGTTGCCCCGGCCGTTCACGCATGCGCAAGCGCCAGGTGTTCGGCCGCATGCAGCGTGCGCGCATGTACCTGGAGGGCAACAGCCACCGCGTGGTACGCATCGGCGAGCTGGCCGAACTGACCAACTTCTCCAGCTGGTACCTGTCCAAGACCTTCCAGAGCCTGTACGAGGAAAGCCCGCAGTCGCTGTCGGCGCGGTTGCGACTGGAGCGTGCCGCGATGCTGTTGCGCGATACCGACATGATGGTCGGCGAAGTTGCATCGGCCAGTGGCTTTGACAACTGTTGCAGTTTCGCGCGCGCATTCCGCGCCCGCTTCGGCACCTCGGCCACGCACTACCGCGACATGCGCGAAGCGTTGAGGCCAGATTCGGCAAAGTTTAAGGGCGGCTCGCGCAAATCAATCGGGGCGATGCAATCGTAACGTTCAGGGGTGTTTAACACACCACTAACGTTGTTGTTATTTGCTTCCTTGGAGAGATTGATGAAGCTTCGTAATTCCGCAGTGCGGCTGGGTTTGCTCCCGGCCGGCATCGCCATTGCCCTGACGCCTGCCTTCGCTTCCGCTCAGGACGCCGCCGCCGGTACCACCACCCTGGACCGCCTGGAAGTCACCGGTTCGCGCATCCGCCAGGCCAGCATGGAGACCGCCCAGCCGGTCATCGCGCTGCAGCGCGCCGACATCGAGAAGCAGGGCTTCACCAGCGTCGCCGACATCGTGCAGAACCTGGCTGCCACCGGTTCGCCGGCCATCAGCCGCGCTGACGCCCTGACCTCTGGCGAGGAAGTGGGTGGCCAGTACGTTGACCTGCGCAACCTCGGCCCGGAGCGCACCCTGGTGCTGCTCGACGGCAAGCGCATGGGCACCAGCACCGGCGGTTACTCCGACCTGGCTTCGATCCCGACCTCGGTGGTCGAGCGCATTGAAGTGCTGACCGACGGCGCATCGGCCATCTACGGCTCCGACGCCATCGCCGGCGTGATCAACATCATCACCCGCAAGAACTTCGACGGCCTGGAAGCCAGCGTCTACCGCGGCCAGTACGGCCAGGGCGACGGCGACAAGGAAACCTACAACTTCGTCTACGGCCAGACCGGTGAACGCGGTTCGCTGACCTTCGGCGCCGAGTACAGCTCGGAGAAGCCGGTTGCCGCCAAGGACCGTCGCTACAGCCGCTACGGCAATGGCCAGTGGCACCCGTTCCCGAACGAGGCAGAAGGCGCCAACGGCTGGTCGGCCGCGACCAACAAGGGCGTGCTGATCGACCAGAACGACAACTGGTACGTCAAGAACCCGGGCGCGGCTGGCGATACGCTGGCTGATTTCCACGACTTCGGCCTGGCTGACTACAGCAACCCGAGCTCGGAGATGTGGCTGCAGAACAAGCTGAAGCGTCGTTCGGTCTTTGCCAACGGCAACTTCGATGTGACCGAAAACATCCGCGCCACCGCCAGCGCCCTGTACACCAAGCGCACGGCCACCTCGCAGATCGCCGGTTATCCGTACCAGTCCGAGCGTTTCGACACCCCGATGTCGGCTGACAGCGCCTTCAACCCGCTGGGCGAAGAAGCACACTTCATCCGTCGTACCTCGGAAATGCCGCGCCAGACCGAGTCCGAGCAGGAGACCTTCCGCTTCAGCGCAGGCCTGGAAGGCTCGTTCGAGTTCGCCGACAAGTACTTCGACTGGGACGTGGGCTACGTCTACAACCAGAACAAGGGCGTCAAGACCGGTACCGGTGACCTGTTCACGCCGAATGTCGCCAACGCCGTCGGCCCGTCGTTCATCAAGGACGGCGTCGCCTACTGCGGTACCGAAGCCAAGGTGATCGCTGGTTGCACCCCGTGGAACCCGCTGCTGGGCTACGGCGAAGCCGGCATCGGCGGCCTGGCAGGCAACAAGGCGCTGCAGGACTACCTGTTCCTGCCGAGCCACGACACCTACACCAACACCACCAAGGTGCTGAGTGCCAACCTGTCCGGCTCGCTGTTCACCCTGCCGGCCGGTGACCTGGCCTTCGCGGCAGGTTACGAGCACCGCGAGGAAAGCGGCGAGTACAACCCGGACGCGATGCTGCAGTCGGGCCTGAGCACCAGCCTGGCCGGCGCCCCGACCAAGGGCGACTACGAGCTGGACGAGTTCTACCTCGAAATGAACGTGCCGATCCTGGCCGACATGGCGTTCGCCAAGGAACTGTCCCTGGACCTGGCGGGTCGCTACTCGGACTACAACACCTTCGGTGACACCATCAACTCGAAGTTCGGCCTGAAGTGGAAGCCGATCGACGACCTGCTGGTCCGCGCCACCTACGCCACGGGCTTCCGTGCGCCGAACATCTCCAACATGTACGGCGGCGTCTCGCAGACCTTCGACAGCTACACCGATCCGTGCGACAGCAGCTTCGGCGCAGCCGTGCGCAACCCGTCCGTGGCAGCTGCCTGCCAGGCCGCTGGCCTGGGTGCTGACTTCCGTCAGATCACCTCCGGCGGCGCCCTGTCGACCGGCCCGGGCACCCAGTCCTACAGCGCCTTCGAGTCCGGTTCCAATGCTGAGCTGAAGCCGGAAACCTCCAAGACCTGGACTGCCGGCTTCGTGTACAGCCCGAACTTCGTGCAGGGCCTGGACGTCAGCCTGGACTGGTGGAAGATCCGCATCGACGACGTGATCGCCGCCGAGTCGGTGACCTCGATCCTGAACCAGTGCTACGTGCTGGGCATCGATTCGGCCTGTGACCGCTTCAGCCGTGGCACCTCGGGCCGTACCAATGGCCAGGTGGTGGACGTGACCCGTACGCTGATCAACGGCGGCTACCAGGAAACCGCAGGTTACGACCTGGGCGTCAAGTACCGCCTGCCGGAACTGGCGATCGGTAACTTCGTCATCGACTGGAAGACCACCTACGTCGATTACCTCGAGTACAAGCGCGACAACGAAGCCGAAACCCCGATCGAGCAGTCCACCGGTTGGGCGGGCAACTTCCGCGTGCGTTCGAACCTGAACGTCGATTGGAGCTACGGCAACTTCGGCGTGAACTGGGGCGTGCGTTACTACTCGGGCATGAAGGAAGCCTGCTCGTACGACATGGACGGTGGCCCGGAGTGCAACATGCCGGACTTCAGCTCGTCGTACACGCTGGCACAGCCGACCCGTCAGCTGGGCTCGAACACCTTCCACGACGTGCAGGTGCGTTACAACGCTCCGTGGGATGCCACCATCTCGCTGGGCGCGAACAACGTGTTCAACCACGAAGGTCCGGTCATGTACAGCCAGCCGAACTCGAGCTTCTCGTACTACGGTGGCTTCGACATCGGTCGCTTCGTCTACATGAAGTACACCCAGCGCTTCTGATCCATCGAAGCCCTGTGAAACAAGGAAAGGGTGGGCCGCAAGGCCCACCCTTTTTCTTTGCCTGCGATGGCGCGGCGCGGGGCACGCATCCGGCGCGGGCTGTCGTGGACGCCGGCATGCCGGTGGCTTGCCGGCGGACGCCCAAGGAAAACGGCCGCACGCGGCGGCCGTCGTTCACCACACCAACGGGGCAACTCACGCCTCCAGCGTCAGCCCCATCATGCCGTCGGCCATCTCGCGCCATTGCTCCAGCTTGGGCAGCACGCCTACGCGCGCCAGGTACTGTTCGTCGACCTCGCGGCCGGCGGCCAGCGCGGTGGCCACGTGCACGGCACCGGCGACCCAGAAGCTGCGTACGTTCGAGCGCAGCGGCTGCAGCTGGAAGGCCACGGCCTCGATGATCGGCATCGGCAGGCCCCACAGGCCCAGCAGGTAGGCGCCGGCCTCGGCGTGGCCGGGGCGGTCATCGCCGGATTCGAGCGGCAGGTGTTCGTCACGCACGCCCGGCAGCAACTGGCCGATGTCGGCCAGCAGCGCGGCGGTGGCGCCCAGCTCGGCGCTGGACTGGGGCAGCATCCTGGCCGCCAGCCGCGAGGCGAGCAGGGCGCGGGTCTGCAGCGCGTTGCGCTCGGCGCTGGACGCGCCGGGCAGGGCGAAGACCTCGCTGGCCAGCACCAGGTCACGCAGGGTGGACAGGCCCAGCCGCGTCACCGCGCCACGCAGGTCGGAGATCGCGCGGCCGTTGTTGAAGAATGCCGAGTTGGACAGCTGCAGCACCTTGGCGGCGATGGCCGGGTCGGCCGAGACCAGCTTGGCGATGTCGGCCGCGTTGCTCTCGTCGTCGTCCTCCAGCGCATGCATCAGGCTCAGATACAGGTGCGGGGGCGAGGGCAGCTTCTCGATGCGGCCGATGGCCGCACGCAGGCGCGGGCTGTCCAGCAGCTCGCGCAGCTCTTCCAGGCTGGTCAGCGCCTCGAGCAGCATTTCCGGGGCCAGCGGCAGCGGCAGGAAGCGGTGGGCCAGGCCGATGATGCGGGCCGACGGCACGCGCTGGTTCTCGCCGCCCTCGATCAGGGCGATGCGGATGGTTTCCGGGCGCAGGGTGCGGATCTGGCCGAGCAGGGTCGCCGGGGACAGGTCGTTCAGGGTCGGGGCGACGATGATCGCGTCGATGGTCGCCGAGGAAACCGCCACTATCGCGGCACTGCCATCGGGGACCGACTGCACCTCCCACTCGTCGCCCAGATCGCCGATGTACTCGAGCAACTCGGCCGACAGCGTGGCTTCGCCACCGACTAACAGGATTCGCAAGACACTTCCCCTTGGCAAAACACGCGATTACGACGAACGGGCAGAACGGAAACAGGCCGGATCAACCGGCCTGTAAATGTAGCGAATCGCTGGCGACGGGTCATGCGCGACGCCGGAGAAACGTGATCGCAGTCGCTGCGGGCGGGCCGGAACGTGGCCCCGCCCGCGGCGTGGATCAGCCTTCCTGTTCCTGCTTGGCCAGGAAGGTCTGGTGGGCGTCGACCAGGATCTTCTTGGCTTCGGCGGCGTCGCCCCAGCCTTCGATCTTGACCCACTTGCCCTTTTCCAGGTCCTTGTAGTGCTCGAAGAAGTGGCCGATGCGCTCCAGCCAGTGGCTGGACACCTGGTTGATGTCTTCCACGTGGGCGTAGCCATTGAAGATCTTGGCCACCGGCACGGCGAGGATCTTCTCGTCGCTGCCGGCCTCGTCGGTCATCTTCAGCACGCCGACCGGGCGGCAGCGGACCACCGAACCCGGCACCAGCGGCAGCGGCAGGACCACCAGCACGTCGGCCGGGTCGCCGTCGCCGCACAGGGTCTGCGGCACGAAGCCGTAGTTGCACGGGTAGCGCATCGGGGTGGAGAGGATGCGGTCGACGAAGATCGCGCCGCTTTCCTTGTCCATCTCGTACTTCACCGGCTCCGAATCCTTCGGGATCTCGACGATGACGTTGATTTCTTCCGGCGGGTTCTTGCCCGGGGAGACCAGTTTCAGGCCCATTGCGCTGACTCCGAATCGTGTTTGGTTGAAAAAGAGGGCCATTCTACGCGCACGGCTATTGCGGCGCACCAAAGGCAAGGATTATTTGCGCATGGGAAGCATTATCGTTTGCGATATGCTTGCCAGCCTGCCGGCAGGAGGATCGCCCGGCGCCTGGAATGCCGGACAACGGCGGCTACCGGCCGTGCGCGGCCGATCTTCCGGCCCTGGCTTCTCCCCCGCGAGGCCGCGCCTGTGCCGCAGGCGAAGGCGAACCCCACCGCTACCCCTCCGCGCGCCATGAACACGACCGAAACCCCTGCCTTCCCGACCCGCAGCCAACGCCTGAAGGCCGCGACCCACGGCACGCATGATTCGCTGGACAAGCGGATCATGGCCGAGGACATCTTCGCCAGCCGTGCGCGGTTTGCCCGCTTCGTGCGCGTGCAGTACCGCTTCCACCGTGACATCCAGGCGCTGTACGCGGTGCCGGCGCTGGTAGCGCTGCTGCCCGGGTTGGCCGAGCGTTGCCGGCTGGAGCAGATCGCCCAGGACCTGGGCGATCTGGAGCAGGGCCTGCCGGCGGCCGCACCCACGGCGCTGCCCGCCGCTGTCGACCTGCCGCACGCACTGGGGTGGCTGTATGTCGCCGAAGGCTCCAACCTGGGCGGTACCATTCTGTTCAAGATGGCCGCCAAGCTGGGGCTGGGCGCGCGGTTCGGTGCCAGCCACCTGGCGGCGCACCCGGACGGTGCGGCCCGCCACTGGCGGCAGTTCACCGCGGCACTGGATGCGGTGCCGCTGACTGCCGGGCAGGAAGCGGAGGCCATCGAAGGTGCAAATGCCGCGTTCCGTACGGTGCGCGGGTATGTCGAGGAGGAGTTCGTGTGACCAACCCCCGGGCCAGGCCCGCCGTGCCGGAGAGCCAGCGATGATCCGCTGGTTCTGGTTCTGCGTGGGTTGGTTGATGGTTGCGCTGGGCATCATCGGGGCCTTGCTGCCGGTGATGCCGACCACGATCTTCCTGATCCTGGCGGTGTGGTGTTTCTCGCGTTCCTCGCCGCGCTTGGAGGCCTGGCTGCTCAACCACCCGCGCTACGGGGGGCCGCTGCGGCAGTGGAAGGAGCACGGCGCGATCAGCCGCAAGGGCAAGTGCTTTGCCGGCGGGGGCATGGCACTGGGCTATGTGCTGTTCTTCATCGGCGCCCACCCGGACTGGAAGCTGGCGTTGGGCGTGGGCCTGTTCTTCGTTGCCAGTGCCGCCTACGTGCTGTCGCGGCCGCGACCGCAGGAAGACGCGCACCTGGCCGAACCGCGCCGCGATCACCCGGGATGAGCGGGCCGCACACCGTGTGACCGAAGATTCCGCGCTGGAATGAAGCCAGGCGGACTCCCTGCGTGCAAGGCCAGCCACCCTTCCCCCGGGCGGGGGAAGGGTGACGCCGCCGGTCACGCGATGTGCATCAAAGCAACGGCACCAGCAACAGCGCCACGATGTTGATGATCTTGATCTGCGCCTTCGGCGCCCCCCATCCCGTTCCCTTCCCCCGTGAACGGGGGAAGGGCGAAGGTGCCATGCGCAGTCGGCTTCGACTACAGCAATGGCACCAACAGCAGCGCGACAATATTGATGATTTTTATGAGGGGGTTGATGGCCGGCCCGGCGGTGTCCTTGTACGGATCACCGACGGTGTCGCCGGTCACCGCCGCCTTGTGTGCCTCGCTGCCCTTGCCGCCGAAGTGTCCATCCTCGATGTACTTCTTGGCGTTGTCCCAGGCGCCGCCGCCGGTGGTCATCGAGATGGCGACGAACAGGCCGGTGACGATGGTGCCGATCAGCAGGCCACCCAGCGCCTTCGGGCCGAGCAGCAGGCCCACCACCACCGGCACCGCGACCGGCAGCAGTGAGGGCACGATCATCTCCTTGATCGCCGAGCGGGTCAGCATGTCCACCGCCTTGTCGTACTGCGGCTTGCCGGTGCCCTGCATGATCCCCGGGATGTCACGGAACTGGCGACGCACTTCCTCCACCACCGCGCCGGCCGCACGCCCCACCGCCTCCATCGCCATCGCGCCGAACAGGTAGGGGATCAGGCCGCCGATCAGCAGGCCGATGATCACCGTGTGGTCGGACAGGTCGAAGGTGAACACCTCGGTTGGATGCGCGGCCTGCAGGTTGTGCGTGTAGTCGGCGAACAGCACCAGCGCGGCCAGTGCCGCCGAACCGATCGCATAGCCCTTGGTCACCGCCTTGGTGGTGTTGCCCACCGCGTCCAGCGGGTCGGTGATGTCGCGGATGTCGGCGGGAAGCTCGGCCATCTCGGCGATGCCGCCGGCGTTGTCGGTGATCGGCCCGTAGGCATCGAGCGCGACGATCATGCCGGCCATCGACAGCATCGCGGTGGCGGCGATGGCGATGCCGTACAGACCGCCGAAGTGGAAGGCGCCCCAGATCGCCGCGCACACGGCGATCACCGGCAGCGCGGTCGACTTCATCGATACGCCGAGGCCGGCGATGATGTTGGTGCCATGGCCGGTGGTCGAGGCCTGCGCCACGTGCTGCACCGGCTTGTACTGGGTGCCGGTGTAGTACTCGGTGATCCACACGATCAAACCGGTCAGCACCAGCCCGATCAGCGCGCACAGGTACAGGTTGGTGGCGCCATGGCGGGAATCGGCCATCAGCTGCGTGGTCACCGGCCAGAAGGCGATGGCGGCCAGCACGCCGGAGACGATCACGCCCTTGTACAGCGCGCCCATGATCGAGCCGCCGGACTTCACCTTGACGAAGAACGCGCCGATGATCGAGGCGATGATCGACACACCGCCCAGCACCAGCGGGTACAGCACCGCATTGCGCCCGACCTCGGCCACCATCAGCCCGCCGAGCAGCATCGTGGCGATCACCGTCACTGCGTAGGTCTCGAACAGGTCGGCGGCCATGCCGGCGCAGTCGCCGACGTTGTCGCCGACGTTGTCGGCGATCACCGCCGGGTTGCGCGGGTCGTCCTCGGGGATGCCGGCCTCGACCTTGCCGACCAGGTCCGCACCCACGTCGGCGCCCTTGGTGAAGATGCCACCGCCCAGTCGCGCGAAGATCGAGATCAGCGAACTGCCGAACGCCAGCCCGACCAGTGCATGCAGGTTGTCGGCCTGGCTCAGGCCCAGCCGCTGCAGGATCAGGTAGTAGCCGGCCACGCCGAGCAGGCCCAGCCCGACCACCAGCATGCCGGTGATCGCGCCGCCGCGGAACGCCACGTCCATCGCCGCGCTCATGCCGTTGCGTGCGGCCTCGGCGGTACGCACGTTGGCGCGCACCGACACGTTCATGCCGATGTAGCCGGCCGCGCCGGACAACACCGCGCCCACCGCGAAGCCAATGGCGGTGTACCAGCTGAGGAAGAAGCCGACCAGCACGAACAGCACCACGCCGGCGATGGCGATGGTCAGGTACTGGCGGTTGAGGTAGGCCCGCGCGCCTTCCTGGATGGCGGCGGCGATTTCCTGCATGCGGGCATTGCCGGCAGGCTGCCGCAGTACCCATTGGGCCGAGATGATGCCGTAGATGATGGCGACGGCGGCGCAGACCAGCGAGAGCACAAGACCGTACTGTTCGAGCATGACCCCTCCAGCGTTGGTGGATGCCATCCAGCTGTGGATGAAGCGGGGACACGCCGGGTAGATCGAAGCACTGGAACAGACCCGGGCCGCGCTGCGGCTGTGGTACGTGTCGCTGTGTTCAAACACTCCTGAGGCCGGCCGAGTATGACTGCCAGCTGTCTCCGCCGCCAGCCATGGCCGCGTTTGCCTGCCCGTTCAGCGCGACAGTGGCAACGTGCGGCGTCCGTCTTGTGGAGTTGCCCGATGAAAGCCATCGCCCCCGTGTTGCTGGCCCTGCTGCCCCTGACCGCGTTGGCTGCGTTGCCCACGCCGGAGATCGAGCGGCCGGCGGCCGCGGCGCAGGCGGTGGGTGCGGTGCATACCGTGCGCCAGATTCCCGAAGCCTGTACCCGCATCGAAGGCCGCTTCACCGGCACCGCGGCGCAGCCCTATGACCTGCAGCTGGTGCGTACCAGCCCACAGTGCCAGGCCCGCGCGGTGTTCCTGGATGCGGGCAAGGTCACGCCGAGCGAGGCGGCCGGCTGGAAGCTCAACGAAGTGGTGCGCGTGCCCTCGGCGGCCTGCGGCACGCAGCAGGCGTTGATCGAGGTCTGGCGCAAGCCGGCCGGGCAGCGCGTGACGCTGGATGGCCAGGGCCAGAACCGGGTCTACCTGGAGGATGCCAAGGCCCAGGCCGCAGCGGGCCGTTTGGCGGCGCTGCCGGCGTACTCGGCCAGGTTGTCGATGGAAGGCGCCGCCTGCACGCGCTGAACGCGTTGAAGGGCGCCCATCGGTTTCAACCGGCGGGACGCCCGGGCCTCAGCGCTGGTCCACGGTGACCAGCAGGGGCGAGGCGAAGATGGCCGCCGGCGAAATCACCGGTTCGCCCCGTGGGATGTTCGCGCCATAGCGTTCGCGCAGCTTGGCCTGCACGGCCGGTGCCTGCAGGTCGAAGCTGTCCAGCCGCGCCAGCGGTGCCAGGCCGATGCCGGCGGCATCGCGGTACAGCTTCCACACCAGCTCCGAGCAGTAGATGCGCTGGTCGGACCACTCGAAAGTGAGGTCGTAAGGCTTGCCGAGATAGGGCGTGGCCGCGGCATGCAGGCGAGCCTTGGCGTTGGCGTCCAGAGGCGTGGCGGGCCGCTTGATCACATAGTGGCCGTGCCTGCCACGGTCCAGCCAGGCCTGCAGTGGCGTGTAGCGCACCGGCTGCACGGCTTCCAGCACGTATGGGGCACCGCCGCGCAACAGCACGATGCCCATGTGGCTGTACGGCGAATGCGTGGCGGCCTGCACCGCCACGCTTTGGCGCGAGGCCGAGGTATGGAACACGATGTCGCCGTCCTGCGGCGTGTAGGCCGATGCCGGCTGCGCCCACCACGCCGGCAGCACCAGCAACGCCCACAGGCCCAGGCGCGGATACATCGTGATCAGCCTTCCCAGCCCGGCAGCTTCTTCGCGACGGCCACGTTCTTCAGCGTCACGTACTTGGGCAGTCCATCGCGGCCGTAAGGCGGCGGTGCTTCGCCACGGATCAGCGGCTGCAGGTAGCGGCGTGCCTTCTCGGTGATGCCGAAGCCGTCCTTGCGGATGAAGCCGGCCGGCATCTTCTTCTCGTGGTTGGCCACCTTGGACAGCGGCGCGGCCTCGATCTTCCAGCGGTACGGCGCGTCGGCGGTGCGCACGATCACCGGCATCACCGAGTTCTGTCCCTTCAGCGCGAACTGCACCGCGGCCTTGCCGACCGCCTGTGCCTGCTCCCAGTCGGTCCTGGAGGCGATGTGGCGGGCCGAACGCTGCAGGTAGTCGGGCAGGGTCCAGTGCACCTTGTAGCCGAGCTCGGCCTTGACCCGCCCCGCCAGGTACGAGGCGACGCCGCCCAGCTGGGTGTGCCCGAACGAATCCTTGGCACCGCCGGCATCGGCGACGAACTGGCCATCGGCGGTGTGGATGCCTTCGCTGGCCACCACCACGCAGTAGCCCACCTTGGCCACCACCTGCTTCACCTTGGCCAGGAAGGTGGCTTCGTCGTAGGCGCGCTCGGGCAGCAGGATGATGTGCGGCGCGTCGTCGGTGCTCTCGCCGGCCAGCCCGGCGGCTGCGGCCAGCCAGCCGGCGTGGCGGCCCATGGCTTCGTAGATGAACACGCGGGTGGAGGTCTCGGCCATCGCCGCCACGTCCAGCGCCGCCTCGCGCACCGATACCGCGGTGTACTTGGCCGCCGAGCCGAAGCCCGGGCAGGTGTCGGTCACGGCCAGGTCGTTGTCGATGGTCTTGGGTACGCCCACGCAGGTGAGCGGGTAGCCGTACTCCTTGGCCAGCTGCGACACCTTCAGCGCGGTATCGGCCGAATCATTGCCGCCGTTGTAGAGGAACCAGCGCACGTCATGCGCCTTGAACACCTCCAGCAGGCGCTCGTACCTGGCGCGGTCGGCCTCCAGCGATTTGAGCTTGTAGCGGCACGATCCAAATGCACCGCCCGGCGTATGGGCGAGCGCGGCGATGCTGGCCGCCGACTCCTTCGAGGTGTCGATCAGCTCTTCGCGCAACGCGCCCAGGATGCCGTTGCGCGCTGCCAACACCTTGATTTTCCTTGCCCTTGCTTCGCTGATGACGGCAGAGGCGGTGGCGTTGATGACGGCGGTGACGCCGCCGGACTGGGCGTACAGCAGGGTGCCTTGGGACATGGTGGATACTCTCTGGACGGGGGACATTCCGGGACATTGGCCGGATGCGGTAAGCTGCACATATTGCGGTGCAGCGTGAATCGGCCCATGGAGTCTAACGCCGCTGTCCGTCCCGTTTCCTCAAACATATGGGAGTCAGGAATGCGATTGGTTCTGTTGGGACCGCCCGGTTCGGGCAAGGGCACGCAGGCGACGAGCCTGAAGGAACAACTGCAGGTTCCGCACATTTCCACCGGTGACCTGCTGCGCGCCGAAGTGGCCGCCGGCACGGAGCTGGGCAAGCAGGCCAAGGCCGTGATGGACGCCGGCAACCTGGTGTCCGACGACATCCTGCTGGGCATGCTGGAATCGCGCCTGTCCCAGGCCGACACCGCCAAGGGCTTCATCCTCGACGGCTACCCGCGCAACGTGGCCCAGGCCAATGCGCTGGGTGAACTGCTGGCCAGGCTGAACCAGCCGCTGGACGCGATCGTGCAGCTGGACGTGCCGACCGAGCTGCTGGTCGAGCGCATCGCTGGCCGCGCCAAGGAGCAGGGCCGCGCCGACGACAACCCGGAATCGGTGCGCCAGCGCCTGCAGGTCTACAACGATTCCACCGCGCCGGTGATCGACTTCTACGCTGCCAAGGGCACCCTGGCCCGCGTCGACGGCGTGGGTGCGCTGGACGAAGTGCTGGCCCGCATCCTGGCCGCGATCAAGCGCTGACCCAGGTGGCTGCGGCGCCTGCCGCCGCAGCCGCAGGGCCCCGCCGCCGCGGTGCGCCCATACAGAAACGCCCGGATCCGTGAGGATCCGGGCGTTTCCGTTTGCAGGGGCCAGCAGATGAGCTTGCTCAGAGCCCCGCAGCATGAGCTCCCTGGGGATGGCCTCTTGGGGAGTAGGACCTGAGGGATACTGCGGCTGGCGTCATGTATTGTGCGGATGAAGCCGATGTGACGGTATCGGGGATTCCCTTACATACGCTTCGGTATCTCCTACGCAGATACCCGTTCGCAAGCGCATCGGCGACAATCGGCGGATGAGCAAGATCCATATCCTCGGCATTGCCGGCACTTTCATGGGCGGCGTGGCCGCCTTGGCACGCGAACTCGGTCATCAGGTGGAAGGCAGCGACCAGGCGGTCTACCCGCCGATGTCCACCCAGCTGGAAACGCTGGGCATCACGCTGTCGCAGGGCTATCTGCCCGGCAATATCGCAGGGGATTGCGACGAGGTCGTGGTCGGCAATGCGCTCTCGCGCGGCAACCCGGCGGTCGAAGCGGTACTGGATGCGGGCCGGCGCTACACCTCCGGGGCGCAGTGGCTGGCCGAGAACGTGCTGCCTGGCCGCG
The DNA here is from genome assembly GCF_052871705.1 of Stenotrophomonas sp. LARHCG68. Classification (NCBI taxonomy): domain Bacteria; kingdom Pseudomonadati; phylum Pseudomonadota; class Gammaproteobacteria; order Lysobacterales; family Lysobacteraceae; genus Stenotrophomonas; species Stenotrophomonas sp. LARHCG68. Next base: position 571,483 of record NZ_JBIXJV010000001.1, read on the forward strand.
ACACGCTGGCGGTGGCCGGCACCCACGGCAAGACCACCACCACCACCATCCTGTCGTTCCTGCTGCAGGCCGCCGGGCGCGCGCCGGGCTTCCTGATTGGCGGCGTAGCGGAGGATTTCGGGGTGTCGGCGCGGTTGGGGCGCGAGCTTCCCCGGGCGGGGAGTGATGCCGTACCCCCATCCGGCGCTGCGCACCACCTTCCCCCGGAGGGGGAAGGGAGCAACGCGTCGGCGCTTTCGGATCGACCGCTGTTCGTGGTGGAGGCCGACGAGTACGACACCGCCTTCTTCGACAAGCGCAGCAAGTTCGTCCACTACCGTCCGCGGGTGGCGATCCTCAACAACCTGGAGTTCGACCACGCCGACATCTTCCCGGACGTGGCGGCGATCCAGCGCCAGTTCCACCACCTGGTGCGCACCGTGCCCGGCAATGGGCGGTTGATCGTCAACGGCGAGGATGCCCGCCTGGCCGAGGTGCTGGCGATGGGCTGCTGGACGCCGGTGGAGCGGTTCGGCTTCGATCCCGCGCTGGAATGGAGCGCGCGCCTGGTCAACCAGGATGGCAGCGCATTCACGGTACTGCACCGTGGCGTGGCGGTGGCGACGGTGGAATGGCCGCTGCTGGGCCGCCACAACGTGCTCAACGGGCTTGCCGCACTGGCCGCCGCGCATGCGGTGGGCGTGGACGTGGCCGCTGTCGCGCCGGCGTTGGCGCGCTTCCACAGCGTCAAGCGACGCATGGAAGTGATCGGACAGGCGCACGGGGTCACCATCTACGATGATTTCGCCCATCACCCCACCGCGATCCACACCACGCTGGAAGGCCTGCGCGCCAAGGTTGGCGCTGCGCGCATCGTGGTGGCGATGGAACCGCGCAGCAATTCGATGCGGCTGGGCGCGCACGCGGACGCCCTGGCGCCGTCGCTGGATATCGCCGATGCGGTGGTGTTCCTGGCGCGCCCCGAGCTGCCTTGGGATGCGGCCAAGGTGATCGCCGCAGTACGCGGTGAGGCGCAGGCGGTGGCCGATACCGATGCATTGCTGGCGCAGTTGGGGCGCGTGGCAGGCGACGGCGACCACGTGGTGTTCATGTCCAACGGTGGCTTCGACGGCGCGCCGCGCCGGTTCCTGGCGCAACTGCAGAACGGCTGATATCGCGCGGTTCAATGCAGGAGCGGCGTACGCCGCGAAGCCGGTACCGGTGGATGCGGCATGAGGTTGGCAATCCTGGGATTGCGGTTGGTGCCATTGTCTGGGTATCACCAGCTTCGCGGCCAAGGCCGCTCCTACGAGGGAGCGGCTTCTTTTGTAGAAGCGGTTTCAGCTGCGATGTCGGGGCGGCATCGGTCACGCACGTGCCCAGCAATTGCAGATTTCTGTGCAGCGTTGGCCATTGTCAGCTTCGCGGCGTACGCCGCTCCTGCAACCGCCGCGCGCCTTGAAAAACAGTGGTGGGGGCTTCAGCGGGTTGGTTTGCCGTTGTAGCCCATCGCTGCCGAAATCTGCGCGGCCGCTTCCAGCAGCGCCTGCACGTGCGCCGGGTCCGGCGTGCTGGGCAGGTAGTGGATGGAGCCGACGATGGCCAGCGTGCCGAACAATTCGCCATTGGCCTGCATCAGTGGTGCGGCCAGCGCATTGATGCCGATGTACAGCTCTTCCGGCGCATCGGCCCAGCCGCGCCTGCGCACCAGCTCGATCTCGGCGGCGAGCCGGTCGGGGTCGACGATGGTGTGCCGGGTGCTGGCCGGCAGCGCCTGCGCCAGATAGGCGCGGCGCAGCTTCTCCGCACCGTAGGCCAGGGCGATCTTGCCCTGCGCCACACTGTTGTGATGGAAGCGGGTACCGGGGCGCAGGCTGATTTCCACCGGCGCGGTGCCGCGCAGCAGGTCGATCACCACCACTTCGTTGTCGGAGAACGTGGAGATCACCACGGTCTGGCCGACCTGGTCACGCAGGTGTTCCAGGATCGGCTTGGCCAGGCTCATCACGTCGAAGCGGCTGGTGCAGGCACGACCCAGCAGGAACATCTGCCAGCCGACGCGGTACTGGTTGGTGTCCGGGTCCTGGTCGACGTAGCCATGCTCGCGCAGCACGCTCAGGTGCCGGTGCACGCGCGCCTTGGGCATGCCGAGCAGCTGCGCCAGGCGGGTGACGCCCAGCCCGTTCGGGGCCGAGGCCAGGGCCTCGATCACCTTCAGCGAAACAATGGCGGTAGGCAGGCCCTGCTCGGCGGTGTCGTCCTGGGCGTCCACGCCGGGGGCGGCATGGGGCAAATCCTTGTTGTCGGGCGCGGTGTTGCGGGGCATCGGCTACCTGTTCGGCGGTGGCGGGGTGGACGCGGCCTCGGGACGCCGCACCCATGTGCCGATTATGGCAGGTCGATGTATCGCTCTGCGAAAACCTTGTACCGCTGGGTCTTCTGCGCGGCGGCGTCCTCCGGGCGCACGTAGCGGATCGAACTGCGTCCCTTGAGCTGGCGCGGCAGCAGGAAACAGCGGATGAAGCGGGTTTCCTCGTCCTCGGTGGTCGGTGCCAGCACCGGTGCATGGCCCAGCTCGAACCAGGCGTGGCCGGCCGGGTGGTCGTGGCGCTGGCCCAGCGTCTCGATGCTGATCCTGCCGTAGTCGCAGATGCGGATGCCCGGGCCCTGGTGGACGTGGGTGAGGGCAACGCCGCCCTTCGGGAAATCAACGCGATCGCAACGCATCAGCCACTCAAAGCGCGCATCCAGCGTGATCGGCGCTTCCAGCTTGAGCTCGCTGCGGGTGGCCGGGGCCGAGGGCAGGGCGCCCGCTGGCTGGCGCGCATCGGCCAGATCCCAGCGCCACAGCACGGTGTCCTGCTCGCCGCTGAGCAGGGTCAGCGGCTCCTGGCCCACCCGCGCCTGGGCCGGGTCAAGGGACTGTGCGTCCTGTGGGGACTCAACCATCAGGCCACCTTCGCGCACATACAGCGCACGGGGGCCGGCGGGCAGATAGACCGGCGGGCAGCCGGCCGGCAGGTGGTCTTCGTGGAGGCGGAGGATCAGCTCGGACATCGGAATCTCGCGTTTGTTACGACGTCGGTATCGTATATCGAGATGAAAACGTTTGTCATGTTCCATTTTCGAGAAAAGTGAGTTACTTTGTGCTCGCAGTATCGTTCACCGATACTTTCGTATCAGCCAAGATTCCGGAGGGGAAGCCAATGGCGCAGCGTGGTTCAACGATCCAAGAGGTACCGGCCGCCAGCAGCGGCCGCTGGTGGCAGGGGGCCAGCAAGCAGCAGTGGGGCACGTTCCGTTCGGCCTACCTGGGCTGGATGCTGGATGTGATGGACCTGATGCTGTTCGCGATGGTGCTCAAGCACGTCAGTGCGGACCTGGGTTTCGACAAGTCGCAGGCCGGCATGGTGATGTCGGCCACGTTGCTGGCCACCGCGTTCGGCGGGCTGGTGTTCGGCTACCTGGCCGACCGCATGGGCCGCGCCAAGTCGATGATGCTGAGCATCATCTGCTACTCGATCGGCACCGCGCTGTGCGGCCTGTCCGACACGCTCGGCCAGCTGATGCTGTTCCGGATCATCGTCGGCCTGGGCGTCGGTGGTGAGTGGTCCGCAGGTTCGGCGCTGGTGAGCGAAAGCTGGCCGGCACAGCACCGCGGCAAGATCCTGGCCTGGATCCAGAGTGCGTTCGCCTCCGGCTACGCCGCCGCGGCGATCGTCGCCGCGCTGGTGGTGCCGACGCTGGGTTGGCGCTGGGTGTTCGTGGTCGGCCTGCTGCCGGCGCTGCTGGCGTTCTACGTGCGCCGCCACGTCAAGGAGCCGGAGATCTGGGTCAACCAGGCGCAGCGGTTGAGCTTCGGCCAGACCATGGGCCAGCTGTTCGGCGCGCATGCGCGCAGCACCCTGGTCGGCCTGGCCTTCGTCACCGCGGCGATGTGCGGCTACTGGGGCTTGTTCACCTGGATCCCGACCTACCTGGCCACGCCGGTCGCCGACGGCGGCCCGGGCCTGGACATGGTCAAGTCGACGATCTGGATCGTGATCATGCAGGTGGGTGCGGCATTCGGCTTCGTCACCTTCGGCTACATCGCCGACGCGATCGGCCGCAAGAAGGCCTTCATGCTGTTCTTCGTGTGCTCGGCGCTGACGGTGCCGGTGTTCGTGATGATCAAGTCGCCGATGGCGCTGATGGCGTTCGGCATCGTCGTGGCCTACTTTGGCACCGGCTTCTACAGCGGCTTCGCGCCGACCTTCGCCGAGATGTTCCCGACCACCGTGCGCGCCACCGCGCAGGGCTTCGTCTACAACGGCGGACGGGCCATCGCCGCCATCGCACCGGCGCTGATCGGGTTCCTGGCCAACAGCTACGGCGTGGCCAGCGGACTGATGGCCACTGCCGGGTTCTTCGGGCTGGCCGCGGTGATCGTGCTGCTGTTCCTGCCCGAGACCAAGGGCGCCGAGCTGACCTGATTGCAACCGCAGGAGTAACCCCATGCCGATCATCCAGGTGACCCTGGTACAGGGTCGTGACGAAGAGAAAGTGCAGCGTTTCATCCGCGCCGTGGCGCAGGTGGCGAATGCCGAGCTGGAGGCGCCGATGAGTGCGATCCGGGTGATGGTCAACGAAGTGCCGCCGCAGCGTTTCGCGGTCGGCGACGTGCTCAAGAGCGATGCGAAGGAAGTGAAGGCATGAGTGCTGTGTCCCTGGGTGCCGACGCCATCGCGCGGCACGGTGCCGAACTGCACGCCGCGCTGCGCAGCGGCGTGGCGGTGGAGCCGCTGAGCGAGCGCATCGCCGGGTTGTCGTTGGGCGATGCCTATGCCATCTCCAACGACCTGCTGGCGCGCCGCCTTGCCGATGGCGAGCGCGTGGTCGGCAAGAAGATCGGCGCCACCTCGGTGGCGGTGCAGCGCATGCTGAAGGTGGACCAGCCGGACTTCGGCTTCCTCACCGATCGCATGCAGGTCGCCAACGGTGGCGTGTTGTCCACCGCCGGCATGATCGCGCCACGTGCCGAGGGCGAGATTGCCTTCCACCTCAAGCGTGACCTGGTCGGGCCGGGCATCACCCACCACGACGTGCTCGCCGCCACCGAGTCCTTGTCGGTGTGCTTCGAGATCGTCGATTCGCGCATCCGCGACTGGCGCATCGGCATCACCGACACCGTGGCCGACAACGCCTCGGCCGCGGCCTACGTGCTCGGCGAACTGAGGGTTCCACCGAAGAACCTGGACCTGGGCACGCTGGGTATGGTGGTGGAGAAGAACGGCGAGCTGGTGGCCACCGGCGCCGGTGCCGCCGCACTGGGCTCGCCGGTCAACTGCGTGGCGTGGCTGGCCAACACGCTCGGCCGTCTCGGCACGCCGCTGAAGGCGGGCGAGGTGATTCTGTCCGGCGCGCTGGTGCCGCTGATCCCGGTGAGCGCCGGTGACCACATGCGCGTGCGCGTCGGCGCGCTGGGCTGCGCCGAGATCCGCTTTGCATGACGCCTGCTTCCTCCCCCACCTTGAACGACAGGAGTTCTGCATGACCCTGAAAGCGGCCATCATCGGTCCCGGCAACATCGGCACCGACCTGATGATCAAGATCCTGCGCCACGGCAAGCAATTGCAGATGGCGGCACTGGTCGGCATCGACCCGGCGTCCGACGGCCTGGCGCGTGCGGCGCGCATGGGCGTGGCGACCATTTCCAGCGGCGTGGCCGGGTTGATCGAATCGGACCTGTTCGCCGACATCGACATCGTGTTCGATGCGACCTCGGCCTCGGCGCACGTGGCCAACGACGCGCAGCTGCGCGCGGCCAAGCCGGGCATCCGCGTGGTTGACCTGACGCCCGCGGCGATCGGGCCGTACTGCGTGCCGACCGTGAACCTGGAGGACAACATCGAGGCGGCCAACGTCAACATGGTCACCTGCGGTGGCCAGGCCACCATCCCGATGGTGGCGGCGGTGGCGTCGGTGGCCAAGGTCGCCTACGCCGAGATCGTGGCCAGCATCTCCAGCAAGAGTGCCGGCCCGGGCACGCGTGCCAACATCGACGAATTCACCGAGACCACCTCGCGCGCGATCGAGAGCGTGGGCGGCGCGCAGGTCGGCAAGGCCATCATCGTGCTCAACCCGGCCGAGCCGCCGCTGCTGATGCGCGACACCGTGTACGTGCTCAGCGAGGTGGTCGACACCGCCCTCATCGAAGCGGCCGTCACCGGGATGGCCGCGCGCGTGGCCGCCTACGTGCCGGGCTACCGGCTCAAGCAGCAGGTGCAGTTCGAGGTCATCGAGGAGCCGGTCAACGTGCCGGGCGTGGGCCCGAGCACCGGCCTGAAGACCTCGATCTTCCTGGAAGTGGAAGGTGCCGCGCACTACCTGCCGGCCTATGCCGGCAACCTGGACATCATGACGTCGGCCGCGCTGGCCACCGGGGAGCGCATGGCCGCCTCGGTGCTGGCCGCGCGTGCAGCGGCGTGAGGACATGAACATGACCGCCAACAAGCTCTACATCTCCGACGTCACCCTGCGTGACGGCTCGCACGCCGTGCGCCATCGCTACAGCCTGGAACAGGTGCGCGCGATCGCCACCGCGCTGGACCAGGCCCGGGTCGATTCGATCGAGGTCGCCCATGGCGACGGCCTGCAGGGGGCCTCGTTCAACTACGGCTTCGGCGCGCACAGCGACATCGAGTGGATCGAGGCCGCCGCCGAATCGGTCTCGCACGCGAAGATCGCCACGCTGCTGCTGCCGGGCATCGGCACCGTGCATGACCTGAAGAACGCCCATGCCGCCGGCGCGCGCATCGTGCGCGTTGCCACGCACTGCACCGAGGCTGACATCTCGCGCCAGCACATCGAAGCGGCCAATGCGCTTGGCATGGATGCGGTCGGCTTCCTGATGATGAGTCACATGACCACGCCGCAGGCGCTGGCCATCGAAGCGAAGAAGATGGAGAGCTACGGCGCGTCCTGCGTGTACGTGGTCGATTCCGGTGGCGCATTGAACATGAATGATGTGCGTGACCGGGTCGGCGCGCTGCGCGAGGCACTGCTGCCGGACACCCAGATCGGCATTCATGCACACCACAACCTGTCGCTGGGCGTGGCTAATTCCATTGCCGCGGTCGAAGCGGGTGCGATCCGCATCGACGCCAGCCTGGCCGGCATGGGCGCCGGCGCCGGCAATGCACCGTTGGAGGTGTTCATCGCCGCGGCCGAGCGCATGGGCTGGAACCACGGCTGCGCGCTGTACACGCTGATGGATGCGGCTGACGACATCGTGCGTCCGCTGCAGGACCGCCCGGTGCGGGTGGACCGCGAAACCCTGGCGCTGGGTTATGCCGGCGTCTATTCGAGCTTCCTGCGCCACGCGGAAATCGCATCGCAGCGCTTTGGCCTGAAGACCGCCGACATCCTGGTCGAGCTGGGCAAGCGCCGCATGGTCGGCGGCCAGGAAGACATGATCGTGGACGTCGCACTGGACATGCTGCGTGCGCGCGGCGAACAGCCGCAGGAGGCACAGGCATGACGCTGGATCGCTCCATCATCGAAAACTGCGCCCTGCAGTTGCTGGCCGCCGAGCAGGAAGTGCGCGAGGTGACCCGTATCACCGATGCGCATCCGCAGATCGACGTCAACGCGGCGTACGACATCCAGGAATGCCTGCGCGGTATCAAGCAGGCAGCTGGCATACGCATCGTCGGCATGAAGATGGGCCTGACCTCGAAGCCGAAGATGCAGCAGATGGGCGTGGACACGCCGATCTACGGCTTCCTCGGCGCTGACAATGCCGTGGACGACGGCGCGGTGGTCGACACCGCGCGCCTGATCCACCCGAAGGTGGAGGCCGAGATCGCCTTCGTCATGCGCGAGGACCTGACCGGGCCCGGGTGCGACGTCGCCCAGGTAATGGCGGCCACCGATTACGTGGTGCCGGCCATCGAGCTGATCGACTCACGCTACGAGAATTTCCGTTTCGACCTGCCCAGCGTGATCGCCGACAACACCTCGGCCGCGCGCTACGTGCTGGGCTCGCGCCCGACGGCGGTGCAGGGCCTGGACCTGGAGACGCTCGGCGTGGTGATGGAGAAGAACGGCCAGGTGGTCGAGGTCGGCGCCGGCGCCGCGGTGCTCGGCAATCCGGCCGAGGCGGTGGCGATGCTGGTCAACATGCTGGCCGAGCGCGGCCAGGCGCTGCCGGCCGGCAGCGTGGTGCTGTCCGGCGCGATCACCGCAGCGGTTGCGGTGGCTGCTGGTGACAACGTGCTGGTACGCGCCGATGGCATGGGTACGACGGCGATGCGGTTTGTGTGAGGGCCCGAAGGCCGGGCAGCCGTTGAGGCGTCAGCCACGCCTGCCTGCCCGTATCACGTCACTCCCGCGCAGGCGGGAATGACGCGCTGAACGCCGTTCGGTCTGCCCGGACGGCCATGGCAAGAAAACGACGTTCTTCATGACCGGCGGCCCACCGGGCGCCGGAACGGTGTCCTGTTGCCCTGGGAGGGGAAAACGATGATCGGTAACAAGAAACTGGCCGCCCTGGCCACCACGGCGGTACTGGCGGCGATGCCGCTGAGCGCGCTGGCGCAGGCCATGGATGCGCAGGCCATGGAGGCACGCATGGCGCAGTTGGAGCAGGAGATGCAGCAGATGCGCGACATGCTGCAGGCCTACCAGCAGCGTGATGCTGCCAATGCCAATGCCAATGCCGCTACGGCGCCGACGGCGACAACGCTCGACGCCACCCGCGTTGCCGCACCGGCGGCGCCGGCCGTCGTGATGCCCAACGCGATGCCAGGCACGAAGTTCTCCTTCGGCGGTTTCATCAAGCTCGATTCGATGTACACTCGTACCAGTGACGGTGAGATCGCCGACGGCTCGGCCGGGCGCCTGTTCTACTTCCCCGGTGCCACGCCGGTGGCGGTCGATGGCAAGGGGCGCAGCGCCAGCTATACCGACGTGCATGCACAGTTCTCGCGCTTCTGGCTCGGTGCCGATACCACCACCGAGCGCGGCGACAAGCTCAAGGCCTACATCGAGGCGGACATGTACGGCGGTGGCAGCAACGCCTTCGCCGGCAACGAGGTCATCACCAACACCTACGCGCTCACCCTGCGCCAGGCCTACGTGAGCTGGAACAACTGGCTGGCCGGCCAGACCTGGTCCAACTTCCAGGACGTGGCGGCGCTGCCGGACACGGTGGACTTCACCGGTCCGTCGGAAGGCACCATCTTCTCGCGTCAGGCACAGCTGCGTTACACCCGCGGCGCGTGGTCGTTCTCGGCGGAGAACCCGCAGACCACGATCACCCCGTTCGGCGGCAAGGGCGCGCGCATCAACAGCAGCACCGACGTGATGCCGGACCTGACCGCGCGCTGGCTCACCCGCGGTGATTGGGGCCACTTCACCGTTGCCGCGCTGCTGCGCAACTTCCGCTACGACGGGCACAACGAAAGCGGCGGTGCCCTGAGCGTGTCGGGCAAGTTCAACATGGGGGCCAATGACGACCTGCGTTACATGGTCAGCGGCGGTGCCGGCGTGGGCCGTTACCTCGGCTTCGCGCTGGGCAGCGACACCGTGCTGGATGAGGAAGGACGCCTGCACGCGATGGACGGCTACGGTGGCTTCGCCGCGTGGCGCCATGCGTTCTCGCCCAAGCTGCGCGGCAACCTGGTCTATTCGGTCGCCGTGCTCGACAACGACACGGCCTGGACCGGCTATGAAGTCACCGACAAGGCACAGTCGGTGCGCGCCAACCTGATCTACTCGCCATTCCCCAAGCTGGACCTGGGCGTGGAGCTGAGCCATGCGCAGCGTCGCCTGGAGAACGGCGAGAGGGGCGACATGAACCGCGTGCACACGCACGTGAAGTACAACTTCTGACGGCGTCCTGCCGGCGCCTGCGACGATGGCCCACGGCGGGCTGGGGTACCATCAGCCCCGGTCCGCCGTTTCTGTTGCCGATGACTGCCACGCAAAGCCTGCCGCTGTTTCCATTGCATTCGACGCTGTTGCCGGGTGCCTCGCTGGGGTTGCGCGTGTTCGAGGCGCGTTACCTGGACCTGGTACGCGAATGCGGGCGCAAGGGCGGCACGTTCGGCGTCTGTCTGATCCTGGAGGGCGAGGAGGTCGGCACGCCGGCAACGCCCGCCGCGTGGGGCGTGGAAGCCCTGGTCGAGGATTTCGACGTGGGTGCCGATGGCGTCCTGGTGCTGCGCCTGCGTGGCGGTCGCCGCTTCCACGTGCGGCAGACGCGCGTGCGTGACAACGGCCTGGTCGTGGCCGAGGTGGAATGGCGCGAGCGTGACAGCGACGATGAACTGCAGCCGGAGCATGCGCTGCTCGGCATCCTGCTCGAACGCATTCTTGAACAGGCGGGCGGCGAGTACGCCTCGGCCGGCCCGGCACAGTTCGACCAGGCGGCCTGGGTAGGCTGGCGGCTGGCCGAATTGCTGCCGTTGCAGGAGCAGCAGCGGGTGATGCTGCTGCACGAAGACGATCCGCACCGGCGCCTGGAGCGCCTGCTCGAATGGATCCCCGGCTTCGACATCCCGCAGGAACAGGATCTCTGACCTCCGCCAGGAGCTCCATCCACCGCCAGGAGCTCCATCCACGTTGCCGGATCCGGCGCCGCGGGCATCACCGCTGTTACGGCGCCGGTGTTTCCTGGCTGCGGATCATCAGCAACGGCAGGCCGGTTTCCGGCTGCACCTGCTGCTGGTTGGGCATGCCGTCGAGCGACTGCTTGAGCGTATCCAGCGCGGGATCCACGCCGCGCAGCGGGCGCCACATGCCGAACAGCTTCAGGTGGCGCTGGAAGCGCAGCGTCTGCGCGCTGCCCAGCCAGACCTGGGCTTGCCCCGGCTCCAGGCGTACGGCCGAAGGCCACAGCCGCAGCGCATAGACCTCGTCCGGTCGCGTGCCCGGGTGCAGCAACAGCAGTGCCTCGACGTTGCTGTCCAGGGTGGCCGGCAGCACCGGCACGTCCTGCGGCGAGGCTTTCTGCTCCAGCATCGCCAGCGCCTGCTGCCAGCCGGCCTGCGGCTGCACGGTCCAGCCCTTGCGCTCCAGCTGCTGCTGCAGGGGTGCCAACGGGCCGGCGACCTGCACATCCAGCGGCCAGCGCTGGTCGTCATCGAACTCGTTGCGACGGGCCGGCAGCTCGCGCCAGCCGTCCTGCCACCAATGCGTTGACACCATCGATTGCGGCGCGGCGGCCACCGGCTCGAACTTGGCCAGTTTGGCCGGCACGTTGCGCGGTGCATACCAGAAGCCGGCCAGCACGAACACGCCATAGAACAGCCAGGCCACCGGCTTGACCCAGAACGAACGGTTGAAGCGGCGGCGGTAGGCCACGCCCAGCAACAACAGCCAGAAGATGCCGAACAACATGCCGCCGATGACGTCGCTGAGCCAGTGTGCGCCCAGGTAGATGCGGGCAAAGCCAATCGCGGTGACGACCACGCCGGAGAGCAGGTACGGCCAGACGCGGGTGCGGCCGGGCAGCTCACGGCCGATCAGCACGGCGAAGAAGCCGAAGGTGATCGTGGCCATGGTCACCGCCACCGACGGGAAGCCGAAGCCACTGCTGGCCGAGGGCGGGCGGACCACGTCCACCGTGGCGCCCAGCAGCTTGGTCAGGGCCAGGCCGAAGGCCAGCGCCGCCAGCCAATGCACCACCGCCATCCAGCGCCGGCGCCAGGCCAGGTAGCCCATGGCCGCGCCGATGGCCGGCAGCAGTACCTGCCAGTCGCCCAGCGAGGCCAGCGCGGCCATCGGATAGTCGGCCAGCGGGTTGCGCAGGGCCAGCATCAGCTTGTGCACGGCCAGGTCCAGCGCCAGCGGTTCGCCATGCGCGACCACCACCATCAGCAGCACGAACCAGCCCCAGCCGAGCAGCAGCAGCATCAGGGCGAGCATCGCCAGCGGCACCGATTCACGCCGCTTGGGGTCGAACAGGTCGGTCAGCGAACGGCCCAGCAACTGCGGGTGGCGCTGCGACCAGGCCAGCACGCGCGCCAGCCAACCGTCCATGCGCGCGGCCGACCAGCGGTAGCTGTACAGCACGATGGCCCAGACCAGGCCCAGCATCGCGCCGAGCAGGGCCAGCACCAGGAACAGGCTGCCGGCGACCGCCGCCACCGCGTCGTAGGCCTGGCCCAGTGCCCAGCCGGGCAGCAGGAACAGCACCGCCCAGGACAGGCAGGCGATGCCGCTGGCCTTGAGGTAGTTGCGGAAGGGCATGTTCGCCATGCCGGCGATGGCTGGCACGAACGGGCGGATCGCGCCCACGTAGCGCGCCACCAGGATGCTCTTGAAGGCGTTGCGGCGGAACATCAGCTCGCCGCGGTCAAGCAGCTGCGGGTAGCGGCTGACCGGCCAGACGCCGCGCAACCGGTCGCCCCAGCGACGGCCGACCCAGTAGCTCAGGCCATCGGCGGCGAACGCGCCCAGCGTGGCGCAGGCGATCGCGTACGGTCCGGACAGCTCGCCCATGCCGATGAGCACGCCCACCGCGATCATCAGCGGCAACGCCGGCACGATGGTGCCGAGGATGATTACCGAGTCACAGAAGGCGATGGCGAAAATCGCGGCACCGGCCAAAACCGGATGAGCGGCGATCCACGCGAGCGTGGCGTCGATCCAGGAAGAATTCATCGGGCGATTATAGTGGCAGGGCCCGTTCAGACCGCTGCTTCCGTTGCAGGTTCCATTGGCGTGGCGGCGGGTCGTTCACCTGCCGTGTCGGTGAATGAAAGCCCGGCAGGCCACTAGAATGGGGGCATGCTGGACTCTTCGCCTGACACCTTCATTACGCTGAAAGCCGACAGTTTCGGCCGTATCCTGCTGGTCGACGGGGAGCACGGCCGCTTTGTCCGCCGTGACCTCGGGGCCACGCCGCCGTGGCTGCGCCTGCCGGCCTGGTGGCTGGCCCGGCGCGAGGCGCGGGCGTTGGCCAGGCTGGATGGCATGGAGGCCACGCCGCGCCTGCTCGGCTGGGACGGCCGCTGGCTGGACCGCAGCTACATGGAGGGGGCGGCCATGTACCAGCGCCCGCCCCGAGGTGACCTGGCCTATTTCCGCGCCGCGCGGCGCCTGCTGCAGCGCGTGCACCGCCAGGGCATCGCCCACAACGACCTGGCCAAGGAGGCCAACTGGCTGGTGCGCGAGGATGGTTCGCCGGCGTTGATCGACTTCCAGCTGGCGGTCTGCGGCAACCCGCGCTCGCGCTGGATGCGGCTGCTGGCCCGCGAGGACCTGCGCCACCTGCTCAAGCACAAGCGCATGTATTGCGGCGCGGCGTTGACGCCGGTGGAGCGGCGGCTGCTCAAGCGCCACTCCTGGGTGCGCGAACTGTGGTTCGCCACCGGCAAGCCGGTGTACCGCTTCGTCACCCGGCGCATCCTGCACTGGGAAGACAACGAAGGGCAGGGACCAAAGCCTTGAGCCGCAGCGCGGGACGGGGCACCGGCCGGCGTGGCCGGCACCGGTGCCCGGAAGGGACTCAGCGCAGCTCGACCAACTGCCTGCCCCTGAAATTCCGCTTGGCGTCGAAGTCGTAGCCGATGGTCAGCATGCCCTCGTCGGCACAGGCGTGGCAGCTGCGCAGCGGCGTGCGGTAACGCAGGCGCACGCCGCCGTCGGGCAGTGCATCGCTGCCGCTGGCGATGGCCGGCGCGAACGGGACCGCGTCCGGGTGCCCGGCGATGAACGCCTTGTATTCAGGCAGGCTGCGGGTGTTGTCGTCCAGCACGTCCCGGTCCACGTCGACGGTCCGGCCGCTGGCGTCGACCAGCCAGGTGCCTTCGTTGGTGTTGGCGCGGAACGGGAACTCCAGCGTCGCCACGCCCACGCCTTCCACGCTCTGCCAGGCGCTGACATATCCCGGATTGTCCTGCGCGGCCAGATTGCGCGCGGCGGTGAGTGCGGCGGCCGAGGCGCCGCCCTTGCGCAGGGTGTCGATCAGGCAGGTATCGCTGGCGGTTGCAGCGTTGCGGCAGGCATCAAGCGACCCATTCCACACCGCGCTGGCGTCCAGCTTGCCGCCGGTGCTGCCCAGCCCGGTGGTGTGTGCGGTGACATCGTGCACCACCGGCGGGACTTCGCCGGCCGATTGCCGGTTCTGGCAGGCGGCAAGGGCGAGCACGAGCAGCAGCGGGGTGGTGCGGTACAGCGTTTTCATCATTGGATCTCGGGGGAGAATGCCGCACCAGTATCGGCATGGTGCATGAACGCAAAGTGTCGAACCGCAGGCGTGATGCACCGGCATAATGCGGGAGGTTTCCTACCCGTTGGAGTGCGCATGAGCAGCCTGCAAGGCAAGACCCTTTTCATCACCGGCGCCTCGCGGGGCATCGGCTTGGCCATTGCACTGCGTGCTGCGCGCGACGGTGCCAACGTGGCCATCGCCGCCAAGTCGGCGGTGCCCAACCCCAAGCTGCCGGGCACCATCCACAGCGCCGCCGAGGCGGTGACTGCCGCCGGTGGCCAGGGGCTGGCGCTGAAGTGCGACATCCGCGAGGAGGACCAGGTCAACGCGGCGGTGGCCGCCACCGTGGATGCCTTTGGTGGCATCGACATCCTCGTCAACAACGCCTCGGCGATCTGGCTGCGCGGTGCGCTGGACACGCCGATGAAGCGCTTCGATCTGATGCAGCAGGTCAACGCACGCGGCAGTTTCCTGTGCGCGCAGGCCTGCTTGCCGCACCTGCTCAAGGCCCCGAACCCGCATATCCTGACGCTTGCGCCGCCGCCGAGCCTGGACCCGAAGTGGTGGGCGCCGCATACCGCCTACACGCTGGCCAAGATGGGCATGAGCTTCGTCACCCTGGGCCTGGCCGGTGAGTTCGGCCCGCAGGGCGTGGCGGTCAACGCGCTGTGGCCGCGCACCATCATCGCCACCGACGCGATCAACATGATTCCCGGCGTGGACCCGGCCGGCTGCCGCCGCCCGGAGATCCTGGCCGATGCCGCGCACGCAGTGCTGACCCGCCCGGCGGCGGGCTTGAGCGGGAAGTTCCTGATCGATGATGAAGTGCTGGGCGAGGCCGGTGTCACCGACCTGTCCGGCTATGCGGTGGACCCGTCCAGGCCGCTGTTGCCGGACCTGTTCCTCGACTGAGCAACCCGCAGGCGCGGCCTCGGCCGTGAAGCCGACGGGCTGTCCACGCACATGGAAAGCGGTGCGTGGGAGGGAGCGTCGGCTTCGCGCCTGAAGGCGCTCCTACCAACGGTTTCAGGATCCCCTCGCAGGGGTGGCCTCGGCCGCGAAGCATGGTAGGCGCTCAGGGCTCCAGCGGCTCGGGCAGCTCATGCCCGCAGCGGTTGCAGTAGTGGGCCTTGGCCTCGTGGCCCTCATGGCCGCAGACCACGCAGCCGCGGGTGTCCTGGCGACGCTCGCGCAGCATGGTGCCGGCCAGTTCGGCGGTGTAGATGCCGGTCGGCACGGCCAGGATGCTGTAACCGACCAGGATCAACGCCGAGGTGATGAAGCGGCCGAGCGTGGTGTGCGGGACGATGTCGCCGAAACCCACCGTCGCCATCGTCACCACCGCCCAGTACATGCTGGTCGGGATGTTGCTGAAGCCGTAGGCCGGCCCCTCGATCACGTACATCAGGGCGCCGGCGATGATCGCGATGGTGACCACCATCGACAGGAACAGCAGGATCTTGCGCCGGCTGCGCCACAACGCCAGCATCAGCACGCCGCTTTCCTCGATGTAGCGGGTCAGCTTGAGGATGCGGAACACCCGCAGCAGGCGCAGCACGCGCACCACCAGCAGGCTCTGCGCGCCGGGCACGAAGAAGGAGATGTACGAGGGCAGGATCGCCAGCAGGTCGATGATCCCCCAGATGCTGAACGCATAGCGCAGCGGCCGCCGCACCACCAGCAGGCGCAGCACGTATTCGGCGGTGAACAGCAGGGTGAACCCCCACTCGACCACGTAGAACCAGCTGGCCCAGGCAACGTGGATGCGTTGCACGCTGTCGACCATCACCACCAGCACGCTGGCCAGGATGGCCCAGACCAGCAGCAGGTCGAACCGGCGCGAAGGCGGGGTGTCGGTGCGGTGGATGATGTCGAACCAGCGGCGGCGCCAGCCGGACTCGCTGGCGGGGTTCAGTTGGGGGGCAGAAAACAGGCGCATCCGTACATTGTGCCGCAGCCCGTGGAATGGGGGACAATGCGGCTTTCACACCCACCCCTCCGGAACGCCATGACTGCCGCCGCTGAACCGCTGTTGTCCCTGTCCAACTACTACCTTCCGGTCTACCGTCCGCGCCAGCTGGTGCTGGAGCGTGGCCAGGGCGCGCGGGTCTGGGATACGCAGGGGCGGGAGTTCATCGACCTGGCGGCCGGCATCGCGGTGTGCAGCCTGGGCCACAACGACGCCGACCTGAAGGCGGCCCTGTTCGCGCAGGCCGACAAGCTCTGGCACACCAGCAACATGTTCTACAGCGAGCCGCCGCTGCACCTGGCGCAGGAGCTGGTGGAGGCCTCGCGTTTTGCCAAGCGCGTGTTCCTGTGCAATTCCGGCGCCGAGGCCAACGAAGTGGCGATCAAGCTGGTGCGCAAGTGGGCCACCGCGCAGGGCCGTGCGCCGGACAAGCGCTTCATCGTCACTTTCCGTGGCAGCTTCCATGGCCGCACCCTGGCCACGGTGACCGCCACCGCCCAGCCCAAGTACCAGGAAGGCTATGAGCCGCTGCCCGGCGGCTTCCGTTACGTGGACTTCAACGACGTGGCCGCGCTGGAAGCGGCGATGGCCGGCGGCGACGTGGCCGCGGTGATGTTCGAGCCGGTGCAGGGCGAAGGCGGCGTGATGCCGGCCAGCGCCGAGTTCATGCGCCGCGCCCGCGAGCTGTGCGACCAGCACGACGCACTGCTGGTGCTGGACGAGATCCAGGTCGGCATGGGCCGCACCGGTGAACTGTTCGCGCATTGGAACTGGGGCGTCACCCCGGACATCGTCACCCTGGCCAAGGCGCTGGGCTGTGGCTTCCCGGTCGGCGCGATGCTGGCCGGCCCGAAGGTGGCCGAGGTGATGGGCGTGGGCGCGCACGGCAGCACCTTCGGCGGCAACCCGCTGGCCGCGGCGGTCGCCCGTGTGGCGCTGCGCAAGCTGTCCTCCGACGAGATCAAGGCCAACGTGGTGCGCCAGTCGGCCGCGCTGAAGGCCGGGCTGGAAGCCATCGGCGAAGAATTCGGCGTGTTCGAGCAGGTGCGCGGCATGGGCCTGATGATCGGTGCGGTGCTCAAGCCCGAGTACGTGGCCGACATCGGCGCGCTGCTGGACCTGGCCGCCGAGAAGCAGGTGCTGATCCTGCAGGCCGGCACCAGCGTGCTGCGCTTCGTGCCGGCGTTGAACATCACCGACGAGGAAGTCGCCGAAGGCCTCAAGCGCGTGCGTGAGGCGATTGCGGCCTACATGGCGGGGCGCTGAGGGCGACCGGGCGACCGGGTGCAGCCACGTTGAGTGAGGGCAGGGTGCGATGCACCCTGCCTTTTTCTTGCCCACTTACGAGCGGGGGGGGCTCGGTTGGGCAGGCAATGGCGAGAACCCGGATGCACTACAGTGCGGCCGGGTCAGGCCGATGTATTGGCTGGCTTGGCGGATTCGAGCCGATGGGGCATGCCGCTGGCAGCTTCCGCTCCCCCGGGAGGAGCGTGATTGGATTTCCCCGGTTTCTACGGTTGATTGGATAAGAGCGTTCTCATGGTCGGGCACCCGCTGGGTGGGCCGTCTTCGGGTGTGGTTGTCAACAGGGGGAAATTGTATGCATCAGGCGAGTCGGCTCTTGGCAGGGAGCGGAACGGTTGCGCGTTGGTTGGCGGCATGGCAGCCGGAATCGGCCCGCCATGCATATGGCCGCGCGCATGGGCTGACGGGAGGGTGCGTCGCGCTGGTATTGGCGCTGCTGCTGTGCGTCCCGCAGCTGGCCCATGCCGTGCCCACCGACATCCAGCTCAGCAACCAGTCCGTGGGCGTCGGAGGCGGCTTCAATGCGACGGTGGGAACGTTCTCCACCAGTGATGCGGGGGTGGGCGAGACCTTCACGTACACGCTGGTGGCGGGGGCGGGTGACACCGACAACCCGGCTTTCCAGATCTCCGGCAACAGCCTGCTGGCCAACAGTCCATCGACGTTCACCCCAGGGACGCAGAAGAGCGTCCGCGTCCGCAGCACCAATTCGCAGAACGCCACTCACGAGAAGGCGTTCACCATTTCGGTGATGTCGCTGCCGGTGATCCAGTCGGTGGCGCCCAATGCGGGGCCGACGGGGGGCGGCATGACGGTGAGCATCGTGGGCAGCGGCTTCGCTGCTGCCAACCTGACCGGGGCGGTGAAATTCGGGGCCAGCACGGCCGGCTATGTCATCAACAGCGACACGTCGATCAACGCCACCTCCCCGGCGAACGCAGCGGGCACCTACGACATCACCGTCACCACGCCCAACGGCACCAGCACGACCCACTTCGGGGACCAGTACACGTATGTGCCCGCGCCGACCGTGACCGCGGTGTCCTCCACCGCCGGTCCGACCGTTGGCGGTGACACGGTGATCCTCACCGGTACCGGTTTCTCTGCCGCGCCGGCAACGGGCGCGGTGCAGTTTGGTGGTGCCACTGCCATCTACATCATCAACAGCAACACGCAGATCACCGCCATCGCGCCAGCCAATGCGCCCGGTACCTACAACATCAGGGTGAGCACGCCGGGTGGCGCCAGCGCGCCCGCTACCGCGAACATGTACACGTATGTCGCCGCGCCCACGGTGACCACGGTGTCGCCCGCCTCCGGGCCAAGCGTCGGCGGCACCACGGTGACCATCATCGGCAGCGGTTTCGCTGCCGCTCCGGGAACCGGTGCGGTGTGGTTTGGTGGGGCCGCTGCCAGCTACACCATCAACAGCAACACACAGATCACCGCCACCGCGCCGGCCAACCTGGTCGGCAACTATCACGTCACGGTGACCACACCGGGCGGTACCAGTGCGACCAGTGGCGCGAACCAGTACAGCTACCTGGACGTACCGGTCGCAAGTTCGTTCACGTCCGCGGCGGTGACCTACAACGCCAGCGGCGTGCCGCTCAGCCTGGCCGGCCATGCCACCCACGCGCCGACAAACTATGCCGTCGGCTCCACCACCACCGCGCAGGGGGGCTCGGTGGCGGTCGATCCGGCGGGGCTGGTGATGTACTTCGCGCCGATCGGCTTCCGCGGCAATGACAGCTTCACCTTCACCGCGACCAACTCGAGTGGTACCTCCGCTCCGGCCACGGTCACCGTGCCGGTCAGCAACCCGGTGCTGTCCTCGACGTTGATCGGCAACGGGACACGGGGCGTCGCGCTGTCGGGCGTGCAGATCAGCACGTCCGGTGGCAGGGCGCCCTACAACTGCTCGAACCTGTTGGCCACGGGCGCGCTGCCCGCGGGCACCCAGCTCAACACCGACTGCACGATCAGTGGCACGCCGGCGGCCAGCGGTACCTTCAACTTCACCGCCACGGTGACCGACAGCACGCTCGGCATCGGGCCCTTCTCGCAGACCACCGGCGCGCTGTCGCTGACGATCGCCGCGCCGGTGCTGAGCCTGTCGCCGGCGTCCGGCGCGTTGCCGGGTGGCGCTGCCGGTGTCGCCTATTCGCAGACCTTCACCGCCAACGGCGGCACCACGCCCTACGTGTATGCGCGCACGTCCGGCGCGGTTCCGCCGGGCCTGACCCTGGCGGACGGCACGCTGTCGGGTACGCCGACCGTCGCCGGAACCTACAACTTCGACATCACCGTGACCGATGGCTCCTCCGCCGGCAGTGGCGGCCCTTACAGCCGGGTGCAGTCCTACAGCATCAGCGTGGCCCAGGGCAGCCAGACGATCACGTTCAATGCGCTGCCCAACGCCTCGCTCAGTGCCGCCTCGCTGGTCCTGTCGGCCACCGCATCCTCGGGCCTTACGGTTGGCTTCACCTCG
The DNA here is from genome assembly GCF_052871705.1 of Stenotrophomonas sp. LARHCG68. Taxonomy (NCBI): domain Bacteria; kingdom Pseudomonadati; phylum Pseudomonadota; class Gammaproteobacteria; order Lysobacterales; family Lysobacteraceae; genus Stenotrophomonas; species Stenotrophomonas sp. LARHCG68. The sequence goes on from NZ_JBIXJV010000001.1 coordinate 591,427, forward strand.
ACCACGCCGGGGGTCTGCTCGGTCGGCGGCAGCTCGGTGACCCTGCTGCAGGTGGGCACCTGTTCGATCACCGCCAGCCAGGGCGGTGATGCCAGCTGGGCCCCTGCGGCTGACGTCGTGCGGAGCTTCACGGTGACGCCGGCGAACCTGCTGCTCAACTCCGGCGCGGCGCCTGTGACCCGCGTAGGGGAAAGCTACAGCCAGAACAACGTGGCAACCGGCGGTGTCGCGCCCTATACCCATGCGCTGAACGCCGGCGCATTGGTGCCGGGCACCTCGCTCAACATGTCGACCGGACTGGTGTCGGGCACGCCGACCGTCGCCGGCAGCTTCGCCTATCAGCTCCGGGTCACCGACAGCCAGGCTCCGTCCGTCATCGCGGTCGGCGCGATCGTCAGCGTGACGATCACCAAGGGCAACCAGACGGTCGGCTTCATGCCATCGCTGCCCAGTCTGGCGCAGGTGGGCGGGGCGCCCGTCAGCGTGACCGCGGTGGCAAGTTCGGGATTGACGCCGACGGTGTCGCTGGCTGCAGGCAGCAGTGGCTGCGTGCTTTCGGGCGGCACGCTGACCTTCACCGCTGTCGGCACCTGCGTGATCAACGCCAACCAGGCGGGCGACAGCAACTGGAACGCGGCCGTGCAGGCCCAGCACAGCATCAACATCGGTGCGGCCGGCGGCATCGCCGCAGCGGTCGATTTCTCACCCGGTCAGATCGGCGTCGGCGCGGCCGGACAGGTCACGATCACCCTCACCAATCCGAACGCATCGAGCAGCCCCGCCTTCAGCGTGCTGCTTACGTCGCCGGTGCTCGTCTCGCGGATTCCGGCGATGCCGGGGGGGAGCTGCACGGTCGGCGCCGCATCGGTGCCGAGCATGAACACCGTGCAGCTCACCAACGTGGTGGTGCCGGCGGGCAGCTGCACCGTCACCTTCGGTTACAACGGGGCCACGGCGGGTTCCGCCATGGGGTTCGTGCTGGGCGCGTTCACGCCCAGCGGCTATCCGACCACGCAGTCGACGATCGGCAACAGCTTCGCCGTCGTGCCGACGGTCAGCACCATCTCGCCCAATGCCGGTCCGGTCAGCCAGGTGGTCACGATCAGTGGCACCGGTTTCAGCACGACGCCGGGCAACAACCTGGTCAGTTTCGGCGGCGCCGGCAACGGCACCGTCACGGCAGCGTCGGCCACCTCGCTGACGGTTACCGCGCCGGCGGTCGGCAGCGGCCCGGTTGCGGTGACCGTCGCGGTGAACGGCCAGGCCAGTACCAGCAACGCCACCTACACCTTCATCGACAAGCCGGTGGCCGCGGACACGACCGGCGTCACGGTGCCGTACAACAGCACCGGCACGGCGATCGACCTCTCCGGCGCGATCACCGGCACGCACCACAGCATCGCGATCGGCAGCGCGGCGGCACATGGCACCACCAGCGTCGCTGGCGATGTGGTGACCTACACGCCCACGGCCGGCTACTTCGGCACGGACAGCTTCACCTTTACGGCCACCGGGACCGGTGGCACGTCCAACATCGCCACGGTAAGCCTGACCGTCGCCACCCCCGCCGCGCCGGTTGCTGTGGACAGGGCGGTGATGGTGCCGTATCAGAGCCCGGGTACACCGATCGATCTGGCGTCCTCGATCACCGGCGTGCACGCCGCGATCGCCATCGCCACCGCACCGCAGCACGGCACCGCCAGCATCGCCGGCGATGTGGTCAGCTACGTGCCGGCACCCGGTTATTCGGGCCCGGACACCTTCACCTATGTCGCCACCGGCCCCGGCGGGACCTCCGCGCCGGCGCGGGTCAGCCTGACCGTGAGCGTGCCGCCCCTGGAACTGGGCCCGACCAGCCTGGCAGCGGCCACCGCGTCCAACGCCTACACGCAGCGCGTGACCGCCAGTGGCGGTACAGCGCCGTACACCTATGCGGCCAGCACATTGCCTACCGGCCTGGTCCTGTCGGCCGATGGTGAGTTGTCCGGCGTGCCGACCGGCGCGGGCAGCTTTGGCTTTGACATCACCGTCACCGACAGCAGCACCGGCGCCGGACCGTTCTCCGTGACCCGCCACTACACGCTGGTGGTGGCAGCGCCCAGCCTGCAGCTGGACCCGGCACTGCCGCCGGCCACCGCCGACGTGGGCTACCAGCAGCAGCTCGGTGCCAGCGGGGGGACCCCCCCGTACCGCTTCAGTCTGTCCAGCGGCGCGTTGCCGCCGGGCCTGACGCTGCTCGAGTCCGGCCGCATCGAAGGTGAGCCCAGCGCGGCCGGAAACTACGACTTCAGCGTGCAGGTCACCGACGCGAACGGCTTCACCGGTGTGCAGGCCTATCACTTCCAGGTGCAGGCCGGCGTGCAGGTGATCTCCGCCTTCGTCGCCACGCCGGCCGAACCGGTCTACGTGCAGGGCGGCAGCTTCACCCTGGGCGCCAACGGGGGCGGTTCGGGCAACCCGGTCAGCTTCGCCTCCAGCACGCCGGCGGTGTGCACGGTCAGCGGGACGACGGTGACGATGCTCGCTGCCGGCACCTGCGGGCTGACCGCCGACCAGGCCGGCAACGCGATGTACCAGGCGGCCAAGCAGGTCCGGCTGGACGTGAACATCGCGGTGGGGACGCCGCAGCTGTCCTGGCTGGGCGACCTGACCCGGACCCAGGGCGAGGATGCCTTCGAACTGCCGGCACCGCACAGCAGCAGCCCCGGCGCCTTCAGCTATGCCAGCAGCAACCCGGCGGTGGCCACGATCAGCGGGCGTACCGTCACCCTGGTCGGTGAGGGCACCACCGTGCTGGTGGCGACCCAGGCGGCGACCAGCAACTTCGCCGCGGCCACGGTGCAGCTGCAGCTGACCGTCAATGCTCGCCCCGATCCGACCCATGACGGGCAGGTCAGTGGTGGCTTGCAGGCGCAGGTCGATGCCAGCGTGCGCTTTGCCCAGGTGCAGGGAGACAACATCCGCGCGCGCCTGCGCCAGGTACGCAGCGGTACCAACGCCAGCAACTTCAACTTCGCGCTGGCCTATGCGGGCAGCCAGCAGTCCTCGGGCCTGACCCTGCCGGTCGGCCAGGCGGCGGAGGCGGCGCTGCCGGCCCTGCCGCAGGGCTGGGGATTGTGGCTGGCGGGCACTGCCACGTTCGGCAAGGTTGGCCGCAACGGGCGTGCCAGCGGTGGCTTCGACTTCGATACCGGCGGCATCACGCTGGGTGCGGATCGCGCCGTGGGTGAGAACCTGCTGCTCGGCATGGCCGGCAGCTGGGGCAGGCAGGGCACCGACTTCGACGGCACGCCATCCAAGGTCGATGCCGACCAGCGTTCGCTGGCGGCCTACGGTCTGTGGCGGCTGGGCGAGCACCTGTTCGTGGATGGCCTGCTGGCCAATGGCCAGCTGGACTTCGACCTGACCCGCTGGAGCGAGCCGGTCAACGCCAGCGCGCAGGCGTCGCGCAAGGGCGACCAGTGGTTTGGTTCGTTGACGGTTGGTTATGAGCACCGCAACACGGCCGGCATGACCCTGACCGGCTATGGCCGCTATGACGGCCATCGCGCCACGCTGGACGGCTACCGCGAGCACGGGCTGGGTGTCTACGACCTGGCTTACGGCCGCCAGCGCGTGGACAACAGTGCCTTGGCGGTGGGCCTGGAAGGCAGCCTGAGCTTCAAGCGCGAGCGGCTGAACTGGCGTCCGTACTGGAGCATCGAGTACCGCAGCGCATTGGAGAACCGCGGTGATGTCGCGATGAACTACGTGCAGCGGCCGCAGGGCACCGATTACGTGCTGGCGATGCGCAGCTACAACGACGACATGCTGGCGCTGGGGGCGGGGATGGACCTGCAGCTGGACAGCGGCTGGATGTTCTCGCTGCTGCTCGGGCACGAGCAGGGCCGCAATGCGATGCGCAGCAATAGCATTGGCCTGCAGGTGCGGTTCGGCCAGCAGGGTGCCAGCGTGCCGATGTTCGGCGAAGGCGATGAGCTCGGCGTCGGCGATGGCGCACGTCGTCGCTGCCATGGCGACGCGGCGACGTGTACGGCGTCCGGTAGCGGTAGCGGGACGCCCTTGCCGTGATGCGCAGGATCGCGCCGGCGGTGGCCGGCGCGATCAGCCAGCGATGCCGTTCAGAGCAGGCGGTGGCGCCGCAACAGCCGCCGCAACGACTGCGCGTGATAGGCGGTATCGGCCAGCAGGCCTGCCGCACGCGCGCCCTGCACGTTGCGGAACAGGTGATCCACGAACAACGTGCGCGACGGCGGGCAGCCGAGCACGTCGCAGGCGGCTTGATAGGCGGCGGGATCAGGCTTGCGCATACCTAGCTGGGCGCTGCCCAGCACCTGGATGTCCGGCAGCAGTTGCGCGATGAGCGGCAACGTCAGCGCGCCATTGTTGGTCAGGACCGCAACGCGCACGTGGCCTGGAATGCGACCGAGCAGGGCAATGCAGTCACGCCGCGGCGTGCTCGCCGCTCGGCGTGCGGCCAGCCAGTCCTTGGCCTGCAGCGTGCTGCCCAGTGCATCGTTCAGCGCCTCCAGCAATGCCCCGCCGGCCAATGCACCGCGGGCATGGGCAAGTTCCAACGATTGTCCGCGCAGCACGGCATCCAGTTGCGGTGATTCGACGCCCGCGGCGGTTGCCAGCACCTGCAGGAACCGACGGTGGTCGTAGTCGGCCAGCAGGCCATCGAAGTCGAGCAGCAGTGCATGGGGAGCAGACATCAAGGCGGGGGCAGGCAGGATGGAGGGGAAGTATCGACGCGCGCGCCGGTTCCTGCATCCCTGCGACATCCCGTCGCAGGTGCCATCCGCGCAGCTTGCCTAGAATCACCGCAATCCACGTATTCACGGAGTTGTGCTTGAAGCGATTTTCCCTGCTGTTGGCCCTTGCGGTCCTGTTGCCCGCCGCACCCGCCATGGCCCGCACCTGTGCGGTGACCATCGAGGGCAATGACCGCATGCAGTTCTCGTTGCCGGAAATCCGTGTTGCCGCCGATTGCACCCAGGTCGACCTGACCCTGCGCCACACCGGCAAGCTGGGCGCCACGGCGATGGGCCACAACTGGGTGCTGACCCGTACGCCGGACTTCCAGCCGGTGGCCACGGCCGGCATGCGCGCGACGTTGGCCGACAGCTACCTGCCGAAGAACGATGCGCGGGTGATCGCGTTCACGCCGGTGATCGGTGGTGGCCAGACCACCCGGGTGCGCTTTGCGACCAGCAAATTGACGCGCGGGGAGGACTACACCTTCTTCTGCTCGTTCCCGGGGCATTGGGGACTGATGAAGGGCAAGCTCGTTTTCGTCTGAGCGGGCTGTGGTAGCAGCACACGTGGAGGGGCCCTCATCCGCCCTGCGGGCACCTTCTCCCGTAGACGGGAGAAGGGATGGGGTCAGCGTGAGCGCCAGGGATGCTGCACGATTTCAGTTCGCGATAGACCAAGCCCTTCTCCCGCACGCGGGAGAAGGTGCCCGAAGGGCGGATGAGGGAGGGCTTTCGCCTTTCCATCTGCAGATCGTGCCGCAGGCTCAGCCCGCCGCCACCACCTTGAACGCCTCGCGCGCTGCAACCAGCGTGGCTTCGATCACCGCATCATCGTGCGCGCTGGACAGGAAGCCGGCTTCGTACGCCGACGGTGCCAGGAATACACCACGCTCCAGCATCGCGTGGAAGAAGCGGTTGAACGCCGGGATGTCGCAGGCAGTGGCCTGCGCATACGTTTCCACCTTCTCATCGGTGAAGAACAGGCCGAACATCGCGCCGACGCGATTGGTGGTGACCGAAACACCGGCATCGCGCGCAGCCGCTTCCAGCCCATCGCACAGCTTGGCGGTGGCCGCAGTGAGACGGTCATGGAAACCGGGTTCCTGGATCAGCTGCAACATCGCCAAACCAGCCGCCATCGCCACCGGATTGCCGCTGAGCGTGCCGGCCTGGTAGATCGGGCCGGCCGGGGCGATCTGCGACAACAATTCGCGACGGCCGCCATACGCGCCCACCGGCATGCCGCCGCCGATGATCTTGCCGAAGGTGGTCAGGTCCGGGGTGATGCCGTAATGCGCCTGCGCACCGCCCAGGGCGACGCGGAAGCCGGTCATCACTTCGTCGAAGATCAGCAGCGCGCCGTACTGCGTACACAGTGCGCGCAGGTGCTGCAGGTAGCCATCGCGCGGTGGGATGCAGTTGGCGTTGCCGACCACCGGTTCGATGATCAGGCCGGCGATGTCCGTGCCCTGCTGTTCGAACAGCGTGGTGGCCGCCTCGAAATCGTTGTAGGGCAGGGTGAGGGTGAGTTCGCTCAGCCCGGCCGGCACGCCCGGTGAGGTCGGCACGCCCAGGGTCAGCATGCCGCTGCCGGCCTTGACCAGGAACGAATCGCCATGGCCGTGGTAGCAGCCCTCGAACTTCACGATCTTGTTGCGGCCGGTGGCGCCACGCGCCAGTCGAATGGCCGACAAGGTGGCTTCGGTGCCGGAGTTGACCATGCGCACCATCTCGCACGACGGCACCAGCGCGGTGATGGTCTCGGCCATGGTCACTTCGGCCGCACACGGCGCGCCGAACGACAGCCCGTTGTCGATCGCCTTCTTCACCGCCTGGCGCACGGCCGGGTGGTTGTGGCCGACGATCATCGGGCCCCACGAGCCGACGTAGTCGATGTAGCGGTTGCCATCGACGTCATGCAGGTACGCACCATCGGCACGCTCCACGAAGAATGGCTCACCGCCGACCGACTTGAACGCGCGCACCGGCGAGTTGACGCCACCTGGCAGCAGCGTCTGGGCGCGCGCGAACAGGGCGTGGGATTGGGCGTGGTTCATGGGTAACTCCTCTGTAAGGTTCCAACAGCGTTGAAGCGCGCGGATTCAAAGCCCCTCTCCCGCTTGCGGGAGAGGGGGGGGGGTGAGGGGGGCTTCCAGCGAACAAACGCAAAAAACTCCCCTCATCCGCCCCTTCGGGGCACCTTCTCCCGCCGACGGGAGAAGGGAAAAGCCGTGCCTTTCAGCTGTCAGGTGAATTCAATCAGTGTGGAAACAGCGCCGGTACGCCTGCAACGCAGCCACCGGATCGTCCTCGGCGAACACGCCGCTGATGATCGCGAGCAGGTCCGCACCGGCTTCGACAACGGGCCTTGCATTGTCCGGGGTCAGCCCACCGATCGCCACCCGCGGCACGCCCAGTGCGGCGCTTTGTCGCAGCAGGTCGGTGCTGGCGCGGCGGGGAGTGACCTTGCTGCGGCTGGGGAAGAATGCGCCGAAGGCGACGTAGCTGGCCCCGGCCTGCACGGCACGTTCGGCCAGGGCCAGTTCGTCGTAGCAGGAGGCGCCGATGATGGCCTGCGGCCCGAGCAGGGCGCGGGCCGCGGCGATGTCGCCATCGTCCTCGCCCAGGTGCACGCCGGCGGCACCGACCTGCTGCGCCAGCGCCGCATCGTCGTTGATGATCAGCGGCACCCCGGCCGCGCTGCACAGCGCCTGCAATGCCGTGGCCTGGGCCAGCCGGGTCGGGCCATCCACCGCCTTGTTGCGGTACTGCAGCCAGGTGGTGCCGGCCAGCAGTGGCTGCACGCGCGCGAGCAGGCGCGCGCTGTCGGTTTCGTCGGGGGTGATCAGGTACACGCCGCGGGCGGCGGGAGAAGCAGGGGACATGATGGCTACCGGTACGGCGGCGGGAGTGTGACAATCAACGCCGTTTCTCATTGCAGCGATTATCCCCGATGTCTGATGCCACGGCCTCCACCTTCCGCAACTGGATGTGCGTCGTCTGCGGTTTCATCTACCGCGAGGCCGATGGGCTGCCGGAAGAGGGCATCGCCCCGGGCACGCGCTGGGAGGACGTGCCCGACACCTGGACCTGCCCGGACTGCGGCGTGACCAAGGACGACTTCGAGATGGTCGAGCTGGACTGAGCCCCGGCAGGAGCGGCCTTGGCCGCGGAGCCGGCGGTGGCTCCGGTGACGGCAGGCGCGGGCCTGCCGGTCGCAGGTAACCTCCTCGGGAGGGTTGGCGTTGCTTGCAGCTCCGGGGCGGTACCGGCTTCGCGGCCGAGGCCGCTCCTGCGGGATCAATGCAGTTTGGGGCGCTCGCCACCCAGCTCGACCAGGCGGTCGCGGATGCTGGCCGCGTCACTGGCCTCCGGTTCCATCTTCAGGTAGCGCGCCAGGTCGGCGCGGGCGCCGGCCAGGTGTTCCAGCTGCAGGTAGGCCAGGCCACGGTCGCGTACCGCATCGGCCTGTTCGGGGGCCAGCTTGAGGACGCGGTCGGCACTGCGCGCGGCGCGGTCCCATTCCCCGCGCTCGGCGTACACGCCGTACAGGTTGCGCAGCATGCGCATCAGGATCGCGCGGTGCGGGGCCGGGTCCAGGATCTGCGCCAGCACGCTGTCGTCCGGTGCCTGCCCGCCCAGGTTGGTGCGTGCCCGCTCGCGCAGTTCATCCACGCCGAGCGGGCGACCGCCGTTGAACGGGTCCATGATCAGCACGCCGTCATCCACCGGCAGCCGCACCAGGAAATGGCCGGGGAAGGAAATGCCTTCCAGCGGCAGGCCCAGCCGGCGCGCGACCTCGATCTGCACCATCGCCAAGGAGATCGGGTTGCCCAGGCGCCGCTCGAACACCTCGTTGAGGTAGCTGTTGCGCGGGTCGTAGTACTCGTCGTTGTTGCCGCTGTAGCCCACCTCGTTGAACAGGTGGTGGTTGATGGCGGCGATCTTCAGCGGCCACTCGCGGGTGGCGTCCACCTCCACGCGCAGGTGGTCGGCATGGGCCTGCAGCAGGCGCTCGTAGGCGGCCGGATCCAGCTCGGGATACTCGTCGCGGGCAATCAGCAGCGCGGTCGGCAGCAGTGGCAGGGCGTCGTCGGCCAAGGTGGCCAGCTCGTCCCAGTGCGGAAGGGTGATGCGTGTATCAGACATGCCCCAAGACTGCGGGCAAAGCCCGGCCGGTTCAAGGCCGGGCGCCGGGACGGTTCAATCCGCCTTGGGGATGCCCGGGCCGAAGGTCAGCTCGGCGCCATCCTCCAGCTTCAACCGGGCAGCCTGGCCTGCATTCAGCTCCAGCACGTAGCGGGCCGGCTTGAAGCTGGGGTAGGGCGGGCACATGTCGCCGGCCGAGCACGGCGGCACGTCGCGCTGCTGGCTGACCAGGCGGCGCTGGCTGTCGAAGTACAGGATGTCCAGCGGGATGCGGGTGTTCTTCATCCAGTACGCCTGTGGTTCCTCGAAGTCATGGATGAACAGCATGCCGCTGCCGGTATCCATCTGGTCGCGGAACATCAGGCCGCGGGCGCGGGTTTCATCGTTCTGGGCCAGTTCCACCTGGTAACGGGTACCGGCCAGTTCCACCCAATGCTTGCCATCGGCGCTGGCGCAGCCGGCGAGGGTCAGCAGGGAGAGCAGCAACAGGGAGCGCAATAGGGACATGGAAGGCTCTGTCGGGAAGAAGTGAGGGGCGGTGCGGGGCGAGGGACGGCCGTGGCCTGTCCCCGGGCCCCGCATCAGGTCAAAGCACCTGCGGCGGTTCGCCGCCGACGATCACCACGTCGGCCGGCCGGCGCGCGAACAGGCCCACGGTGACCACGCCCGGGATCTGGTTGAGCTGCTGTTCCAGCTTGACCGGATCGGTGATGGACAGGTTGTGGATGTCCAGGATCAGGTTGCCGTTGTCGGTGACCACGCCGTCGCGCCACACCGGCTGGCCGCCGGTCAGGGCCATGATCTCGCGGGCGACCAGGCTGCGTGCCATCGGGATCACTTCCACCGGCAGCGGGAACTTGCCCAGCACCTTGACCTGCTTGCTCGGGTCGACGATGCAGACGAACTGCTTGCTGGCCTCGGCGATGATCTTCTCGCGGGTCAGCGCGGCGCCGCCGCCCTTGATCAGGTTCTTGTTGCCGTCGCACTCGTCGGCGCCGTCCACGTACAGCGACAGGCCGCCGGTGTGGTTCAGGTCCAGCACCTCGATGCCGTGGCCCTTGAGCAGGGCGGTGCTCTGGTCCGAGCTGGATACCGCGCCTTCGATCTGGTCCTTGATGCGGGCCAGTGCCTCGATGAAGTAGGCGACGGTGGAGCCGGTACCGACACCGACGATCATTCCCTTCTGGACGTACTCGATGGCTTTTTCGGCGGCCAGGCGCTTGGCTTCGGACATGGTGGGACTCGATGGAGTTGGAGGAATGCGTGGAGCGGGTAGGAGCGGGCTTGCCCGCGAAGCCGGTGTCGCCAACGCTTGCATGCATACCCGCAGCGGGAACAGCGCATGCTTCGCGGCCGAGGCCGCTCCTACGGGGTCAGCTTGATTTCTTTTCCAGCGACAGCAGGCGCTTCCACTGCGCGGCGGTGACCGGGAACACCGACAGCCTGTTGCCCTTGGCGGTCAGCGGAAAGCCTTCGCCCAGTTCGTCGGCATGCAGCTTGATCTCGTCCAGCGCGATCACCTGCGCCAGCTTGCGCTCGAAGGCCACGTCCACCAGCATCCAGCGCGGTTCCTCGCGCGTGCTCTTGGGGTCGTGGTAATCGGATTTGGGGTCGAACTGGGTGTCGTCCGGGTAGGCCTCGCTGGCCACCGTGGCCAGGCCGACGATACCCGGCACCTTGGTATTGGAGTGGTAGAACAGGATGCCGTCGCCGACCTTCATCCCATCGCGCATGAAATTGCGCGCCTGGTAGTTGCGCACGCCATTCCACGGTTCGGTGCCCACGCGCTGCAGGTCATCGATGGAAAAGGCGTCCGGTTCGGACTTCATCAGCCAGTAGCGCTTGCGGGCGGTCATGCGTTCAACGGTTCCGGGTAGAGAGTGGCCTGCTCGGTACAGATCGCATCGACCGCCACGTCCCAGTCCTCGACCGGCAGCGACGGCACCTGCTGGGCGGAAAAACCAACCCCGACCAACCACGGCGGCGCGGCCTGGCGCTGCCGGAATGCGAAGCTGCGATCATACCAGCCGCCCCCCATCCCCAGCCGCCGTCCATGCGGATCAAAGCCCACCAGCGGCGCAACGACCAGCGCCATTTCCTCCGGGTGCAACGCCGTGGAAGGGTCCACGGCGGGCTCGGGAATGCCATAGCGGTTGCTGACCAGTGGCTGCCCGGGCCGCCACGGCGCGAAGCGCAGCCGTTTGCCGTGCAGTACCGGCAGGCAGTAGGTCTGCTGCGGCGGCAACTGCATCTGCCAGCGGTGCAGCGCGATTTCCCCATCCATCGCCCAGTAGCCGGCGACATGGCCGCTGGCGTGGGCAAAGGGCAGGGCAAGCAGGTGCGCGGCCAGGGCTTCGGCGGCGGCGATGCGGTCGGCGGCGGGAATATCACGGCGGCGCTGGCGCAGCTGTTGGCGCAGCCGTTGGCGAGGATCGTCAGTCATCGACACAGGGTATCGGAATCCGGCCGCAAAGCCCCTCTCCCGCAGGCGGGAGAGGGGTTGGGGAGAGGGCAATGGCGCAGCCTCATGCAGCTGGTCTCACCGGGCTTTGCCGCCCCCTCATCCGCCCTCCGGGCACCTTCTCCCGCAGGGGGAAGGACAAAAAAGAACGGCGCCCATTGGGCGCCGTTCTGGAATATTGCATTCTCCGCGGTGACGATGCGTGCGAAACGACCTTGAACCCGGGGTTCAAGTGGGAGCGTTGGGGGGCCATCGGGCTTCCCGCTACAAGGCGGACTTGCACACCCGGCTCCGTCGCGCCCCCGTGGTCGTCATTAAGGGACAAGGCGAATGTTTGCACACGCCGTCGTTCACAGCAGAGAACGCGGGGCCAGTATAGCGGGGTTGCGTGCGCGGGGGCAGTCTTTTTGCCCGTCCGGCGAGTTCATCTGGCTTAGCCGCTCAGACTGTTCAACGGGCGTTGTCGATGGCGATGTCCAGGCGCCGGTTCAGATCGTTCAGCGCGCTTTGGAAACGCTGCTGCTGGGCGGCCTGCTCGTCGCGCACCTGCTGCAGTTCATGGGCCAGGTTGAGCGCGGCCAGCACCGCCACGCGGTCGACCGCCGCCATGCGGTTGCTGCCGCGGATCTCGCGCATCTTCTGGTCGAGCATGCGCGCGGCGGCGGCAAGGCTGTCGCGTTCGTCCGGCTCCACGCCGACGGTGTATTCACGGTCAAGGAGGCGGACGCTGACCGGCTCGTTCTGGCTCACGTGTGCTGCTCCAGCGACTTGAGGCGGGTGATCATGGCTTCCACCCGCGAGCGGGCCTGTTCGTTCTTGGTCAGCAACTGCGAGCGCTCGGCGATCAGCTGCTCCTGCTGCTGGCGCAGGCTGCGGTTCTCGTCGGCCAGCCGCTGGTTGCGCTCGAGCAGCAGCTCGAGGCGGGCGGCGAGGGCGACCAGTTGGCCGGCGGGATCGAAGGCATCCATGGTCGGCACGATAGGCATGCAGGCAGGGGCCGGTCAAGGAGGGCAACACCGCGTGGTTGCTACACTGTGCAGCAGCTGCCGCGCACGGCGTGGTGGCGATCCTTTTCCCGCTTTACAGACCCGTGACATGACCGATCTTCCTGTCGTCAACGACATCCTCCAGGCCAGCCAGTCGCTGGGCCTGGGTGCTTCCCCGGCCGAACTCCACGGCGCGCTGGCCGGCTGGCTTGCCGCCGGCGGTGATGACCTGCCGGACTGGCCGGCCAAGGTGCTGGCCGACGACAACCTGCCGGCACCGGAGCCGGGCAGCGTGCTGGACCGGTTGCGACAGGCCACCGTGGCGCAGCTGGAAGACCGCGACTTCGCCTTCGAGCTGGTCCTGGCCGACGCCTCGGCCCCGCTGCAGGTGCGCACCGATGCCCTGTTCGAATGGTGCCGCGCGTTCCTGGGCGGTTTTGGCCTGGCCTCGGGCAAGCGCCCGGCGCTGAGCGAGGAAGGTGAAGAGGCCCTGCAGGACCTCGCGCGCCTTGCGCAGTCCTCCAGTGACCAGTTCGACAGCGCCGACGAGGACGAGGACGCGCTGGCCGAGATCGAGGAGTTCGTGCGCGTGGCGGCGCTGCTGCTGCACGGCGACTGCGTGATGGGCTCGCGGCACCGCCAGCGCCTGAACTGAGGAGCGGCATGAAGCGCCTGTCCGGGATCACCCCCGCCGAGTATGCCCGCCGCCGTCGCCAGCTGATGGAAGCGGCCGGCGATGACGCCATCCTGGTGCTGCCCGCCGCCCCCGAGCGCGTGCGCAGCCACGATACGTTCTATCCGTACCGGCAGGATTCGGACTTCTGGTACCTGAGCGGGTTCCAGGAGCCGGAGGCGGTGCTGGTGCTGATCCCGGGGCGTCGCCACGGCGAGAGCATCCTGTTCTGCCGCGAGCGCGATCCGGACCGCGAAGCGTGGGACGGCCCGCGTGCCGGCCAGGACGGCGCGGTATCGCGCTACGGGATGGACGACGCCTATCCCATCGAGGACCTGGACGAAATCCTGCCGGGCCTGCTGGAAGGCCGCTCGCGGGTGTACTACCACTTTGGCCGCGACGCGGACTTCGACCTGAAGCTGATCGGTTGGGTGAACCGGGTGCGCTCGCAGGTGCGGCACGGCGCGCAGCCGCCGCACGAATTCCTGGAACTGGGCCACCTGTTGCACGAGCAACGCCTGTACAAGTCCGACGACGAGATCGCGTTGATGCAGACCGCGGCGGACATCAGCGTGCGGGCCCACCGTGCCGCGATGCGCGTCGCCCGCCCGGGCATCCACGAGTACGAACTGCAGGCCGAGCTGGAACGCGAGTTCCGCGCCAGTGATGCGTGGCCGGCGTACAGCAGCATCGTCGGTGCCGGTGCCAACGGCTGCGTGCTGCACTACCGCGACAACAACGGCGGCAGCCGCGAGGGCGACCTGGTGCTGATCGACGCCGGCGCCGAGTTCCGCGGTTACGCCAGCGACATCACCCGCACGTTCCCGGTCAACGGCCGCTTCAGCACGGAGCAGCGCCTGCTGCACGAGCTGGTGCTGTCCGCGCAGGCGGCGGCGCTGGAGCAGGCGCGGCCGGGCGTCGCCTACGAGGAAGGCCACCTGGCCGCGGTGGAGGTGCTGACCGAGGGGCTGCTGCGGCTGGGGCTGCTCAAGGGCGACCTGGAAGAGAACATCATCGAGCGCCATTACCAGCGCTTCTACCGGCACAAGACCGGGCACTGGCTGGGGCTGGACGTGCACGACGTGGGCGACTACCGGGTGGCCGGCGAGTCGCGCCTGCTGGAACCGGGCATGGTGTTCACGATCGAGCCGGGCCTGTACATCTCGCCGGACGATCGCGACGTGGAGCCGCGCTGGCGCGGCATCGGCATCCGCATCGAGGACGATGTGCTGATCACCGCAGCGGGGCACCACGTGCTGACCGGTGCGCTGGAGCGCAGCGCCGAGGAGATCGAAGCGTTCATGGCGCGACGGTGAGGCCGCGCCAGGGCCATGGGGAGCATGGCCCTGCGAAGTTGCGGAAGCCGTCGCTGCCGCCTGCGTGGTCGAACGCTTAGACTCCCCGGTTCGATCCACGGGGGACAACCGATGAGTGCCACCACACACCTGCGCCGGCTGCTGGCCGCGGCATTGATCCTTGCACTTTCCGGGCCAGCCGTTGCGGCACCGCCGGTGGCCGATGCCGCCGTCGATGTGCTGGACATGCATGGCACGCCGGCCAGTGCGGCCGACCGCGGCTTCAACATCTTCTTCGATGCCGGCGCCTGGCATGGCTACAGCCTGCCGCTTGCCAGCGACGCCGGCAGTGGTTTCTCCGGGCCCTTCGTCCACAGCATCGGTGCCGGGCGCTGGGCGGGACGGCGGCTCGCGCAGGTGACGCTGGCCCCGCCCGGAGGCGGCGCGGTGATCACGCTGCGCGAAGTCGGCAGTCATGCCGGGCCGGGCTACCTGCAGCGCCATTTCCAGGGCCAGGGCCTGCAACTGCGGCAGACCCTGTTCTTCGCCGATGCGCAGCGCGCGCTGGTGCGCATCGAGCTGGAATCGTCGACCTCGCGCGCGTTGGACGTGGCGGTGGAGAACGAAGCGATGCTGGCGCCGGGGGATCGGCTCGTGCTGCATTCCGGTGCGGTGACGCAGACGTTCGCCGGCAGCGCCGATACCGTGCTGACCCGCCTGCACCAGGACGTGGTGCAGCTGCTGCCACGGCAGGCGCGCAACCAGGTCGTCTTCGCGTCGAGCCAGCCGGTGCAGCTGGAGGCGGCGAAGCCACTGGTGCTGGTGCTGGAACAGCAGTTGTCGGCAGGGCCGGGACCGGCCGTCGAGGTCGACGCCGATGCCGCCTGGTCACGCAACCGCGCGCGCTGGAACGGCTACCTGCAGGCGATCAAGCCCAGCCGCGTGCCGGGCGTGCCGGATGCGACCGCGCAGCGCATCGCGCTGAAGGCCGTGCAGACCCTGATCGGCAACTGGCGCGCGGCGCGCGGCGACCTGCGCCACGACGGGGTGATTCCCTCCTACTCGGCCGATTACTTCAACGGTTTCTGGGCATGGGATTCGTGGAAGCACGCGATCGCGCTGGCCCATTTCGCGCCGGACCTGGCGCGCGACCAGATGCGCGCGATGTTCGACTACCAGGCCGCCAACGGCATGGTCGCCGACAGCGTCTACCTCGATGCGAAGGAGAACAACTGGCGCAACACCAAGCCGCCGCTGGCTGCCTGGGCGACGCTGGAAATCCACCGCGCCACCGGCGATGCCGGTTTCGTCGCCGAGATGTACGACAAGCTGGTGCGCTATCACCATTGGTGGTTCGCCGAGCGCGACCACGACCACAACGGCCTGGCCGAATTCGGTGCCACCGATGGCACCCGCCTGGCCGCCGCGTGGGAAAGCGGCATGGACAACGCGGTGCGCTTCGATGACGCGAAGATGCTGCGCAACGGCGAGAACGCCTGGTCGCTGGACCAGGAGTCGGTCGACCTCAACGCCTATCTCTATCGCGAGAAGCTGGACCTGGCGGCATTGGCCGGCGTGCTGGGCAAGCCGGACGAACGCGATGCCTGGCTGCGTGATGCCGAGGCGATGAAGCAGCGCATCGGTGCGCGCTTCCACGATGCCGAGGCGGGCTGGTTCTTCGATGCGCGGCTGGGCAGTGGTGCGCATATCCGGGTGTTCGGCTCGGAGGGCTGGACGCCGTTGTGGGCGGGGCTGGCCAGTGATGCACAGGCGCGTGGGGTGATCGCCACGATGCTGGATCCGAAGCGTTTCGCCACGCCGATGCCGCTGCCCACGCTGGCGGCCGATGATCCGCGCTTCTCGCCGATCAAGGGCTACTGGCGCGGGCCGCTGTGGCTGGACCAGGCGCGATTCGGAGTCGAAGCCCTGCGCCGCCATGGCCACGTGCGCGAGGCCGACCAGCTGACCGCACGCCTGCTGTTGAATGCCGAGGGGCTGGATGCGCAGGCGCCGATGTACGAGAACTACGACCCGACCACCGGCAAGGGCTACCAGGCGCGCAACTTCAGCTGGTCGGCGGCCAGTTACCTGTGGCTGCTGGGCGTGGGACGCGAGTGAGGGTGGGCGGCGGGCCTGCCTGGCGCGCCCCGTCGTCGAAGATGAGGGCAGACGTCGGCGCCTCGTTCAGGTGAAAAAGGAAGCGCCGCGATCGCGGCGCTTCCTGTCCCTGCGGTGGACGGCATCGCTGCCGTGACCGATCAGGCGGCGGCGAACACCGGGCGGGTCAGGTTGTCGGCCTCGCCCTCGGTGCACAGCACCTCGTCCTCGATGCGGATGCCACCGTAGGGGCGGAAGAAGTCCACGCGCTCCCAGTTCACGCTGGCTGCGTTGCCGGCCTGCTTCACCTCGTCCAGCAGCATGTCGATGAAGTACAGCCCCGGCTCGATGGTCACCACCATGCCCGGCGCCAGCACACGGGTCATGCGCAGGTAAGGGTGGCCGGCCGGACGCTCGACGCGGCCGCCGTGGTCGCCGGCGGCGAAACCGGCCACGTCATGTACCTGGGCGCCGATCAGGTGGCCGATGCCATGCGGGAAGAACGCGGCGCTGACGCCGGTGGCCAGTGCGGCTTCCGGTGAGACGTTGATGACGCCGAAGTCCTTCAGGATGCCCATCAGCGACAGGTGTGCATCCACATGCAGTTGCTTGTAGTCGAAGCCGTTGCGCACGGCCGCGCACATCTTCCGCTGCGCGGCGTCGACGGCATCGATCAAGGCCTGGAATTCGTCATGGCCGGCGGCGGCGTAGGTGCGTGTGATGTCACTGGCGTAGCCATGCGCGGAGGCACCGGCATCGATCAGGAAGCTGCGCAGCGGCTGCGGGGCGACGCGGCCCAGCTCGGTGTAGTGCAACACCGCGGCATGCTCATTGAGCGCGACGATGTTGCCGTAGGGCAGTTCGTTGCTGTCCTGGCCGACCGCACTGCAGTAGGCCATGTGGATGCCGAATTCGCTGGCGCCGGCGCGGAACGCGGCCTCGGCGGCCTTGTGGCCGCGCACGGCAAGTACCTGGGCCTGGCGCATCAGCGCGGCTTCGTAGGGGGTCTTGTAGGCGCGGTACCAGTCCAGGTAATGGATCACCGCTTCCGGGTTGTTCGGCACGAAGCCGCCCAGCGCGCTCTGCGCTTCGCCGATGATCGCGCAGCGGGCCGGGTCCCTGGGCAGCAGCGGCAGCGCGTCCTCCGGCTTGCGGATGATGTGGATGTCGAAGTGCTCGACCCACCAGCCGCTGGGGGCGTCCGGGACCACGTGCCAATAGTCGAAGGGCTGGTAGAACACCAGCGTCGGCCGCTTGCCGGGGGTGTACACCAGCCAGCTGCAGGGCAGCCGGGTCTGCGGCAGCCAGGTCTTGAACAACGGGTTCACCGCGTACGGGTAGTCGCGGTCGTCGAAGGCCTGGTAGTGCAGGGTGCCGCTGGGGACGACCAGGTGATCGAAGCCGCCGCGCGCCAGTGCCTCATCGGCGCGGCGCATGAGCACGCCCAGATGGTCGGAATACAGGGCGGCGGGATCGTGCTGGTTCATCGCGGTGGCTCGCTTGGATGACGTGATGCGGGGCCACGATTCTGCCGCAATCGGCCCACGGCTGCTGTGCCGTTTTCGTCACTCAGGCCTTCGGCAGGTTGCTTTCGATCCAGTGCACCAGCTGTTCGCGCTGGGCCTTGTCCATGGTCAGGAAGCGGAATCCGGCCCAGGATTGTTCCGGGGCGTGCGCCGGCTCGCGCCAGAGCAGGTGCACGCCGGCATCGATCTGGTGCTGGCCGCCGCGCCCGTCGGGAATGGTGAACTGCAGCTGGTAGAGCGCGTCGTCCTGCAGCGGGCCGGAGGCGATCAGCAGCATGCCGCTTTCGGAGATGTTGCTGAGTCGGCCGATCACGCCGTCGGTCATCATGTCGCGGACCGGCACCAGTTCCGGCACCGGCATGCGGGGAGCGCGGCGGGTTTCGGTGATCATGCGTTTTCCTCCGCAGCGGCAGGGGCCTTGCCGGCCAGCGAACGCAGGGTACGCAGGGTGGCCTGCCAGGCGCGGTCGATCAGGCGGCCGCGGTCCTCGGTGACCATGCGCAACTGGCCCTTGGCCATCAGCCGGGCCATCGCATCGAGCGAGAGCTCGGCGATCTTCTGGCCGCGCTGGTTCACGAACAGGGCGTTGTCGGTGATCAGGCTGTACCAGGACAGGCGCTGGCGGCGGCTGTCACCCTGCTGGTTGACCACGAACTCGAACCAGGTGCCGAAGGGCAGGGTGCGCAGCTGCCGGTAATGGGTTTCCTCGGCCGGGGTGCGCTCGGGCTGTTCCTTGCGGCGGCGCTCCTCGTCCTCGTCACGGTCGCCGGCCTCGCCCAGGCGCGAGCGCGCCTTGAGCTTGGCGGTCAGCTCGGTCTTGGAGGTGATGTCGTCCTCGCCGCCGGGCGAGGACAGGCGGCGGGCAATCGCGCCGGCCTCGTCGCGGTGGTAGCCGACCTGCTGCAGCGACTGCTCGATCTCGTCGCCGAAGGTGATGTCCGGGGTGCCGGATTTCAGCGCAGTGATCTCGCTGATGCGGCGCGTGGACTGCTCGCGCTGCTTCCATTCCTCCGACTGCTCGCCCTGGCGCAGCAGGGTGAGGGTCAATACGTCCGACCATGCCTTGCGCAACAGGGTCTGCACGAACTTGGGCGGGTTGCTGTTGGCGCAGACGTCCTCGATGGTGCGGCTGGCCAGCTGCTTGGCGGCCTCCAGCCGCTCCTTGCCGCGCGCGGCCTCGACCTGGCGGCGCTCGGTGACCTCGGCGCGCCGGGCGGCGGCGCGAAGATGGGTCTGGATGCGCTCGTTGGCCTCGGTGAAGACGGTTTCGTCGCCCTGGTAGTCATTGACCACCGTGGCGACCGATTCGTTGAGCTTCTGCAGCAGTACCGGGTCGCTGTCGTCGTCGCTGAGCCACACCGCGCCGGACTCGGCCACGGCATTGAGCAGCTCGCGCGCGGGGTGCTGGTCGCGCTGGAAGAAGCTGGCGTCGCTGATGGCCGCGCGCAGCAGCGGCACCTGCAGCTGGGTGAGCAGGCCGGTGGCCGGGCCGTCGCTGCGCACCTCGCGCTGGATCTGGGTGAACAGCATGCCCAGCAGGTCCAGCGTGTCGGTGTCCTGCGAGGACAGTGCCGCGGTCGGGCCGTGTTCGGCCTTGATCTGTGACAGCAGCGCGCCGTGGATGTCGCCGATGCTGCGGCGGTTGCCGGCCGCGGCGCTCTGCAGCTTGCCAAGCAGGTCCATCACGGCGCTGCTCGGCACGGCCACGGCATGGGAGCCCTCGGTGCTGCCGCCGGTCGCCAGGGCCGATGGCGCCGCGCTGGCGGAACCGGCCGCGCCGCCGGCCACGCCATGGCGAGCGGCATCCAGCAGGTTGTGCAGGCCCGACAGCACCGGGTTGCCGGCCGGAGCGGCGGCATCGGAGCCGCCACCAGTGCCCGCACCGGACACCGCAGGCGCCGAGGCAGCGCCGGCGGCGGCACCGGCGAGGCCGCCCGGCAGCTGCAGTTCCTGCGACAGGCTGCTGGCCCAGGAGGCCGCCGGGGCCTGGCCCTGCCAGCTGGTCAGCGGGCCCTGTCCGGCCGAACGGCTGCCCGGGCCCAGGCCGTTGCCGGTGTCCCTGCCGGCGGGGGCGTTGCCGCGCGGCGCGGAGGGGCGGACCAGGTACGGGCGGTAGACCAGCCCGGGCAGCACGCCTTCGCGCGCGAACAGGATGTTGAGGCGGTCGGCCAGCTCGGTATGGCGGTCCATGACCTGGCGTTCGAACACCTGGTACAGCGCCAGCTGGCTTTCCAGGTTGAGCTGCAGCCGCTCGCCGGCCTCGCGCAGGGCGCGGCACAGCGCATACGGGCCGGTGGGTAGCCGCTCGATGTCGAAGGCCGGTTGCGCGGCGAGCACCGCGAAGCGCTGCCCGAGCAGCTGCAGGGCGGTGATGCCGCGGGTCCCTTCGCGGCGGGCCATCTCGTGCAGCACGATGTCGCGGTCGATGTCGGTGTCCTCGACCAGGGTCATGGTCTTGAACGCCGTGGCCTGGGTGTTGCCGATCGGTTGCGGGGCATCCCTGAAGCTGGCCAGCTGCCCGGCCAGGGCATCCAGGAACAGGCCCGGGAACTGCGGGGCCTGCTCGCGCAGCGTGCGCATCTGGGCGTAGATGTCCGACTGGATCTGGCTGTTGCGGGCCTTCTCGGCATGCTGGAACAGCGCACGTTCCAGCTCCACCATGCACAGCTGCAGGGGCGTGCGCAGGACGTCGTCGGCGGCCTGCCAGACGGCTTCGAGCAACTGGCGGACGCGGGCGGGGACCGGCGCGTCTGCGATCCGGGCAGGCGCCTGACTGGACGAACTGGATGCGGTCCCTGACATCGTGGTGTGTTCTGCCCCCGTTAGACCGCGCTTTCTATCATTTTGGTGACAGCTTCGCCACTTTGGTTCTTACGATCAGGGCAGGAACAGCTCCACCACGTCGTTGGTGAAACGCCGGCCCAGCTCGGTCGGGAGCAGGCGGTCGCCCTCCATCGCCAGCCAGCCGCGGTCGCCGGCGATTGCCAGCGCAGGTTGCAGCGCGGCGGCGGGCAGCCCGGTGCGGGACGTGAAATCGCGCAGGGTGAAGCCTTCGTGCAGGCGCAGCAGGTTGAGCATGTACTCGAACGGCAGCCGCTCGGGGCTGATCATGTCGTCACCGCCGATGCTGGCCGGGGTGCCGGCGCTGTCCATGAAGGCCTGTGGATGCTTGTGCTTCCAGCGGCGCAGCACGTGCTGCCCGGCGCCGGAGCTGATCTTGCCGTGGGCACCGGCACCGATGCCCAGGTAGTCGCCAAAGCGCCAGTAGTTGAGGTTGTGCGCGCACTGGTAGCCGGGCCGGGCATAGGCGCTGACCTCGTACTGGCCGTAGCCGGCCTGGGCCAGCAGTGCCTGGCAGTGCTCCTGGATGTCCCAGGCACTGTCCTCGTCGGGGATGCCCTGCGGCGGCCGGGCGAAGAACACCGTGTTCGGCTCCAGCGTCAGCTGGTAATGCGAGATGTGCGTGGGGTCCAGCGCGAAGGCGCGCTCCAGGTCATGCTCGGCCTGGGCCAGGGTCTGCTCCGGCAGCGCGTACATCAGGTCGATGTTGAAGTTGGTGTACCCGGCATCCTGGGCCAGCTTCACCGCGCGCTCGGCCTCGTTGCTGTCGTGGATGCGGCCCAGGCGTTTGAGCGCGTCATCGTTGAAGGTCTGGATGCCGAAGCTGATGCGGTTCACGCCGGCCGCGCGGTAGCGGTCGAAGCGGCCGTGCTCGGCGGTGCCGGGGTTGGTCTCCAGCGTCACTTCCAGGTTCGGCGCGAAACGCAGCCGTGCGCTGGCCTCCTGCAGGAAACGATCGATCGCTTCGGGCGGGAACAGGCTGGGCGTGCCGCCGCCGAAGAACACGCTGCTGACCACCCGGCCCCAGACCAGTGGCAGGTCCTGGTCCAGGTCGCGGATCAGCGCGTCGATGTAGGCATCGAACGGCAGCGCGCCCTTGCCCGCGTGCGAGTTGAAATCGCAGTACGGGCACTTGCGCACGCACCAGGGAAGGTGCACGTACAGCGACAACGGTGGTGGCACCAGCTGCGGGCCGGCAGCGTGGCCGTGGTCGCCCGAACAGGATTCACCGGGCGCGTGGTGGCAATGGGCGTGGGAGTGCGACATGGACGGCTTTGTGAAGATCGGAAGTGCAAGGGAGGAGGGCGCTATCGCTGAGTGATCAGGATCGAATCAACCAGCGAGCGCGGTTGTGCACGGAGCACGGTAGCGGCGATATCACGGAACATCGCCGAAGGACCTTGATAGCTGCCCATCTCATTGTCCATGAGGCGATGACGTGCCGGTCGGCTGCCGTTGCGCATGTAAAGGTAAAGGCCGGAAACCATGCCTTTGTGCTTGTCCGCAAAGTTGTCGTAGCGTACTTCGAGCACGTCGAATAGCGGCACCTCGCGCCACCGATGTGCGGTTGCAATGTTGTGATAGCGCAGTTGACCTGCATTCTCATCAAGCACAACGCGTTGCCACATGATTGGTGCCGAGATCAGTATGGTCGTCACCACTCCGGCCATTGACCATAGTGGGAGTGTCAGCCAGGAATAATCACCGTCATAGGCCTGCAGGCCACCGGCGATGGCTCCGCTGACGCCACCCAAGATGGCGACCGCCTGTACAAGTATCAAGCGGGTCCGATAGCAGCGTGGCGTCATTCCCTGATCTCTGTGGTTAATCGAACGTAAGTTGCGATATACGCTGCAACAACAGTTGCAGCGCCTTGGCACGGTGGCTGCGGCCGTTCTTCTGCTCCGGCTGCATTTCCGCGGCGGTCAGGCCCAGTTCCTCATCCAGGAACACCGGGTTGTAGCCGAAGCCGTGGGTGCCACGCAGTTCATCGATGATGCGGCCTTCCCAGCTGCCTTCGCAGATCAGCGGCTGCGGGTCGTTGGCGTGGCGCAACAGCACGATCACCGCGTAGAAGCGGGCGCTGCGGCGTTCGGCCGGGACATCACGCAGGGCGTCGAGCAGCTTGGCATTGTTGGCGGCATCGTCGGTCGGGCTGCCGGCATAGCGCGCGCTGTACAGGCCGGGGGCGCCGTCCAGTGCATCGACGATCAGGCCGGAGTCGTCGGCCAACGCCGGCAGTCCGGTCACCGCGCAGGCGTGACGCGCCTTGATCAGCGCGTTCTCGACGAAGGTCAGGCCGGTCTCCGGCACATCATCCACGCCCAGCTCGCGCTGCGGCACGATCTGCAGCGGCAGCGCGGCGAGCATGGCCTGCAGTTCCTTCAGTTTGCCGGCGTTGCCGCTGGCCAGTACCAGTTTCATTGTTTGGGCTCCAACAAGTCCCAGGTGTTGCCGTACAGGTCGCGGAACACCGCGACGGTGGCATAGGGCTCCTCGCGCGGGGCCTCGAGGAATTGCACGCCGCGCTCGGTCATGGCGGCGTGATCGCGCCGGAAGTCGTCGGTGTTCAGGAAAAAGCCGACCCGGCCACCGGTCTGGTTGCCGATGCGGCTGCGCTGTTCGGCGTCACTGGCGCGGGCCAGCAACAGCGCGGCGGAGCTACCGTCAGCCGGCCCGACCACCACCCAGCGCTTGCGGCCCTGGTCGATGTCCTCCAGCAGCTGGAAGCCCAGCTTGCCGGTGTACCAGGCGATGGCCTCGTCGTAGTCGGCCACCACCAGCGTGACCAGGGCGATGCGCCGGCTCATGCCTGGGCCAGTGCCGCCTGCTGGGCCTCGAACAATTCGCGGATGCCCTTTTCGGCCAGCACCAGCAGCGCGTCCAGCTCGTCACGGCGGAAGGCATGGCCCTCGGCGGTGCCCTGCAGCTCGATGAAGCCGCCGCCGTCGTTCATCACGACATTCATGTCGGTATCGCAGTCGCTGTCCTCGGC
Organism: Stenotrophomonas sp. LARHCG68; assembly: GCF_052871705.1. NCBI lineage: Bacteria > Pseudomonadati > Pseudomonadota > Gammaproteobacteria > Lysobacterales > Lysobacteraceae > Stenotrophomonas > Stenotrophomonas sp. LARHCG68. The sequence goes on from NZ_JBIXJV010000001.1 coordinate 615,207, forward strand.
GTAGTCCAGGTCCAGTACTGGTTGGCCCTTGTAGACGCCGACCGAGACCGCGGCCACCGCGCCGAACAGCGGGTTGCGCTTGATGTCACCGCGCTTGAGCAGCAGGTTGACCGCGTCCACCAGTGCCACGTAGGCGCCGGTGATGGCCGCCGTGCGGGTGCCGCCATCGGCCTGCAGCACGTCGCAGTCCAGGGTGATGGTGCGTTCGCCCAGCGCATTGCGGTCGATGCAGGCGCGCAGCGTGCGGCCGATCAGGCGCTGGATTTCCAGGGTGCGGCCGCCCTGCTTGCCACGTGCCGCTTCGCGGTCGGAGCGGGTATGGGTGGAGCGGGGCAGCATGCCGTACTCGGCGGTCACCCAGCCTTCGCCCTTGCCACGCAGGAAGCCGGGCACGCGGTTCTCGACGCTGGCGGTGCACAGCACGCGGGTGTCGCCGAAGCTCACCAGCACCGAACCTTCGGCATGGCGGGTGAAGGCGCGTTCGATGGTGACGGTGCGCAGCTGATCGGCCTGGCGGCCGCTGGGACGGGAAAAGGTCATGAAAGGTCCGGATGACAGGGGTATTCAATGGGGCGTCCGGGCGGCCGACGGGCCGGCGTCCGGGGGCGCCTAGGGTACCATTCGCCCTTTGCAACGCACCGGAATTCCACATGATTCGAAGCATGACCGCCTATGCCGGCGGCGAACGCGTCACGCCCTGGGGCACGCTGGGCTGCGAGCTGCGCTCGGTCAACCACCGTTTCCTCGAAGTCGGGGTACGGTTGCCCGAGGAACTGCGCGCGCTGGAGCCGCAGCTGCGCGAGCGCGTTTCCGGCCGCATCAGCCGCGGCAAGCTGGACCTGGTCATGCGCCTGCGCAGCCCGGAGGCGGCGACCTCGCTGACGGTCAACGAGGTGCTGGTGAAGCAGCTGGGGGACCTGGCGGTCCGGCTGCATTCGGGCTTCCCGAACCTGCGGGTCGAGTTCACCGAGCTGCTGCAGTACCCGGGCGTGCTGCGTACCGAGGCCACCGACACCACCGCGCTGCAGGCCGAGGCCATGGCGCTGCTGGACGAGGTGATCAATGGCTTCGTGCAGGCCCGGGAGCGTGAAGGCGACAAGCTGGCCACGGCGATCAGCGAGCGCGTGGACAGCATCGAGCGCATCGCCGCCGAGGTGCGCGAGCTGATCCCGGTGATCCGTGAAGGCCAGCGCGCCAAGCTGGCCGCACGCCTGGCCGACCTGCCGCACCCGATGGACCCGGGCCGCGCCGAGCAGGAACTGGTGCTGTGGCTGCAGAAGCTGGACGTGGACGAGGAGCTGGACCGGCTGGGCAGCCACATCGCCGAGATCCGCCGCATCCTGCGCCAGCGCGAGCCGGTCGGCCGTCGCCTGGACTTCCTGCTGCAGGAGTTCAACCGCGAGTCCAACACGATGGGCTCCAAGTCGGTGGACAGCCGCACCTCCAACGCCTCGGTCGAGCTGAAGGTGTTGATCGACCAGATCCGCGAGCAGGTCCAGAACATCGAGTGACATGCCGGTCCAGCCGTGCCGGGCCCTGCTCGGCACGGCAGCCGGTATCGGCGTCCCCGGCAAGGCGCCGGCGCGGCATGGCGGGGCTCCACGGCAGGGCGCGTTCGGCACGAAACGGCCCGTCCCGTTACAATGCCGGGCCATTCCGACGCTGGCCCACCCTTCCATGCGTGGCACCCTCTATATCGTCGCCGCCCCGTCCGGGGCCGGCAAAAGCAGCATCGTCAACGCCACCCTGGCGCGCGACCCGCAGATCTCCCTGTCCATCTCCTTCACCTCGCGGGCCATGCGCCCGGGCGAGGAGAACGGCAAGCACTACCACTTCGTCAGCGCCGCCGAGTTCGAGCGGATGATCGGTGAAGGGGACTTCTTCGAGCACGCCCTGGTGCACGGCGACTGGAAGGGCACTGCCCGGCAGTCGGTCGAGCCGCAGCTGGCCGCGGGCAAGGACGTGCTGCTGGAAATCGACTGGCAGGGTGCCCGCCAGGTGCGCGACAAGGTGCCGGGGGCAGTGAGCGTGTTCATCCTGCCGCCGTCGCGGCAGGCGCTGGACGAGCGCATGCGCAAGCGCGGCCAGGACAGCGAGGCGGTGATGGCCCAGCGTCTGGCCGCCGCCCGCGAGGAGATGCTGCATTACGACGAGTTCGACTACGTCATCGTCAACGAGGATTTCGACACCGCCGTGGGCGAGATGTGCGCGATCTTCGCCGCCAGCCGGTTGCGGCTGGAGCCCCAGCAGCGGCGAAATGCCGACCTGATCGCCTCCCTGCTGGCCCCCGAAAACTGAGCAAGCGATTGATTCACAAGGGGCTGTTCAGCCGTCGGCTTGATTTCCGGGCGGCCGGGCCTCTACAATCGCTCCCCTTTCCCTCATTCGTTCGAGCGGCCGTGCAGGTCGCCGGGAGCCCGCATGGCCCGCATCACCGTAGAAGATTGCCTGGAAGTCGTTAACAACCGTTTCGAGCTGGTCATCATGGCGTCCAAGCGCGCCCGTCAGCTGGCCAATGGTGTCCAGGCGACGATCGACAACAGCGAGACCGAGGACAAGCCGACCGTGCTGGCGCTGCGCGAAATCGCCGCCCGCCGTATCGACAACGAGCTGATCGAGGAAGTCGAGAAGGCCGAGCGTGAGCGCGTCGAGCGCGAAGCGCTGGAGTGGGCCGCCGCCGAAGTGGTCGCCGACGAAGACATGTCCAAGAACGACGATTGATCGGCTCGATCAAGCGCATCGCTGCAGTACATCGGACAGCCCGCCCCGTGCGGGCTGTTCTGCATTCCGGGTTTGCCGAAGATCGCCTGCTGGCATAGTCTTCCGCCATGAACCCAGGCCCTTCCGCCCAGGTAGCCACGCCCGCGGGCGGGGCGGTACCTGACTACGTACTCCAACTCGAACGCGCAGCCAGCTACCTGCCCGCCGAGCAGCTGCCGTTGCTGCGTCGCGCCTGGGAAGTGGGCGCGACCGCGCACGCGGGCCAGACCCGCAAGTCCGGCGAGCCCTACATCACCCATCCGGTCGCCGTCGCGCGCATCCTGGCCGAGCTCGGCCTGGACGTGGAAACGCTGATCGCCGCGATCCTGCACGACACCATCGAGGACACTCCGCTCACCGCCGCGGAACTGGCCGGTGAGTTCGGGCAGGCCGTGGCCGACCTGGTGGACGGCGTCACCAAGCTGGACAAGCTCAAGTTCCGCGACCGCCAGGAAGCGGCTGCCGAGAGCTTCCGCAAGATGCTGCTGGCGATGTCGCGCGACCTGCGCGTGATCATGATCAAGCTGGCCGACCGCCTGCACAACATGCGCACCCTGGGCGCGCAGAGTGCCGAGGCGCGCCGCCGCATCGCCACCGAGACGCTGGACATCTACGCGCCCATCGCCCAGCGCCTGGGCATGAACCTGATCAAGTCCGAGCTGCAGAACCTGGGCTTCCGCGCGCTGTACCCGTGGCGTCACGCCATCATCGAAAAGCACATCCGCAGCCAGCCGGTGGTCCGCCGCGAGGCGATGGCGCAGGTGGAGGTGCAGCTGTCGCAGCGGCTGGCGCGCGAAGGGCTGGAGCACCGCCTGATCAGCCGCATCAAGACGCCCTGGAGCATCTACACCAAGATGCGCGAGGAGAACAAAACCTTCGACCAGGTGATGGACGTGTTCGGCTTCCGCCTGGTCGTGCGCAACGTGCCCAACTGTTACCACGCGCTGGGCGCGGTGCATGCCGCGTTCAAGCCGCTGGACGGGCGCTTCCGCGACTTCATCGCCATCCCCAAGGCCAACGGCTACCAATCGCTGCACACCGTGCTGTTCGGGCCGTACGGCTCGCCGATCGAGGTACAGATCCGCACCGAGGAGATGGACCTGATCGCCGAGCGCGGCGTGGCCGCGCACTGGACCTACAAGTTCGGTGGCGACAGCCCCAACAGCGCGCAGAGCCGCGCGCACGCGTGGATCGTGGAGCTGATCGACTCCCAGCGCACCGCCGGTTCGTCGCTGGAGTTCCTGGACAACGTCAAGGTCGACCTGTTCCCGGACGAGGTCTACCTGTTCACGCCCAAGGGCAAGATCCTGGCGCTGCCGCGCAACTCCACCGCGCTGGACTTCGCCTATGCGGTGCATACCGACGTGGGCAACCGCGCGGTGGCTTCGCGCGTGGACAAGAAACTGGTGCCACTGCGCACGCGCCTGGTCAGCGGGCAGACGGTGGAGATCATCACCGCGCGCTCGGCCTCGCCCAAGCCGCAATGGCTGGAATTCGTGGTCAGCAGCAAGGCACGCACCGCCATCCGCCACCAGCTCAAGCAGCTCGAGCACGAGGACGCGGTGCAGCTGGGGCACAGCATGCTCGACCGCGCGCTGGAAGCGATGGACAGCTCGATCGAGCGCCTGCCCAAGGGCCGCCTGGATGCGTTCCTGGCAGAACAGCGTTATCCGCGCCTGGAGGCTTTCCTGGCCGACGTGGCGCTGGGCAACTGGATGCCCACCCAGGCCGCGCAGGCACTGATGTCCTACGCCGAGCTGCGCGGTGGCAATGCGCCGAGCCGCCGCCAGGAGAAGATCCTGATCAACGGCAGCGAGCGTGGCGTGGTCAGCTTTGCCGGCTGCTGCCAGCCGATCCCGGGCGACGACATCATGGGTTACCACACCGCCGGCAAGGGCATCGTGGTGCACCGGCTGGACTGTCCGAACCTGGCCGAGCTGCGCAAGTCGCCCGAGCGCTGGGTGCCGATCGGCTGGGACACCAACGTGGTGGGCGACTACGACACCGCGCTGGTGGTGGAAGTGGAGAACGGCACCGGCGTGCTGGCGCAGCTGGCCGCAGCCATCGCGCAGAGCCACTCCAACATCGAGCGCGTGGATTACCTGGACCGCGACTTCAACGCGGCGGTGCTGTGCTTCAACATCCAGGTCCGTGACCGCAACCACCTGGCCGAAGTGATGCGTCGCCTGCGTCGGTTGCAGGTGGTGCAGGCGGTGCGCCGGCAGTAGTCGGCGCTTGGCCTGGGCAAGCGTGGCGGGGAGCGCATCCCTTCCATGCAGCCCTCATGTGCCGGTAGCGCCGGGTCATGCATTGGCGAATGCAGGCCGGAAGCGCTTTTCCACAACCGGTGTGCGGCACTGCACGGAGAACTTGTGGATAAGGGCGCGCAGCCCTTGTGCCCCAACGCTTCGCAACGTGTGGTGAAGATTTGTCCAGCCTGGCCTGCGTGGTCACCATGCGCCGGTAGCGCCAAGCCGTGCGTGGCGAATGCAGGCCCGAACCGCTTTTCCACAACCGGTGTGCGGCACTGCACGGAGAACTTGTGGATAAGGGTGCGCAGCCCTTGTGTCCCAAGGCTTCGCAACGTGTGGTGAAAATTTGTCCAGCCAGGCGACGCCATAGGCAGGGACGCAATCCCGGTGTCCTCAGCATCGCGCGTCAAATTGGTTTGGCCAGGGGGCTCCACCCCCGCCTGCGCGGCATCCCACCCACCGGTAGCACCGTGCCACGCGCGGCGGATGCGGGCCGGAGCGGCTTTTTTCCACAACGCGTGTGCGGCACCCCGGGTGGAACCTGTGGATAAGCGTGCACGGCCCTTGCGCTGCAAGGCTCTGCAACGTGTGGTGAAGAATTGTCCATGTGCATGAACCGGCCATTGCGCGGGTGATGACTGGGCCGTCATGGGCCGACGGTACAATGGCCGACCTTTTTCCCATGTGGAGCTGCCCATGTCCCGCCAGATCATCAACACCGCCAACGCCCCGGCCGCCATCGGCCCGTACTCGCAGGCCGTGCGTGCCGGCAACACCGTCTACTTCTCCGGCCAGATCCCGCTGGACCCGGCCACCGGTGACATCGTCGCCGGCGACGTGACCGCACAGGCCCGTCGTGCGTTCGACAACCTCAAGGCCGTGGCCGAGGAAGCCGGCGGTTCGCTGGACAAGATGGTGCGCCTGGGCCTGTACCTGACCGACCTGGGCGAGTTCGCCAAGGTCAACGCGGTGATGCAGGAGTACTTCCAGGCGCCGTTCCCGGCCCGTTCGACCATCGAAGTGTCGGGCCTGCCGAAGGGCGCCGCGTTCGAAGTCGACGCCATCATGGTGCTGGAGTAATCCAGCGGCCAGCGGGGGCCTGCCTGCAGGCCCTCAGGCCAGGGGACGCCGGGTCTGGCTCGGCGTCTGCCCGGTCCAACGCTTGAAGGCGCGACGGAACTCACGCGCGTCGTTGAAGCCGAGCTGGTTGCCGATCGCGGCGATGCCCAGTTCGGGATCCTGCAGCAGTTCCAGGGCCCGTTCGGTGCGGATGCGGTCGTGTACCTCGCTGAAGGAGGTTTCCTCCTCGGCCAACTGCCGGCGCAACGTGCGTTCGCTCAGGTGCAGGGCCAGGGCCACATCGCTCATCTGCGGGTTGTCCCGCAACTGCGGGCGCAGCAGCCGCTCCACCGCCGCAGTGGTCTCGCCGCGCATCGACAGGCTGGCGAGCTGGCCATGGCACAACGCCAGGGCCTGCTGCGAGGTCACCGGGTTGTAGCTGGCGAAAGGCAGGTCCATCCAGCGCCGGTCGAGCAACACCGCATGCCGCGCCTGCTCGAAGCGGACCTCGCAGCGGAACAGCGTTGCGTACTGGGCCGCGTAGCCGGGCGCGGGATAACCCAGCTCCATCCAGAGCGGACTGAAGCGCTCGCCGGCCAGTTCACGGCCCAGCATCAGCACGCTGGAGAACAACTCCTCGCACAGGAATGGCAACAGGTCATGTGATTCCTCCGGCGCGGTGGCCACCAGTGCCAGGGTCTGGGCATCGTGCTCATGCAGGCTCAATGTCATCAATGGGCCCAGGTTGCGCTGGTAGTCCAGGCCGATGCGCACCGCATCGCCGAAAGTGCGCGCGGTCTTCATCGCCAGCCCGAGCAGGCCGAAGTTGCCGCCGTTCTGGCTGCTGCCCATCGCCAGGCCAACGCCGTCGATGGGGAGCGTGGGCAGGGCGCGGCGGATGACCTCGATCGCCTGCCGGTAGGAAATGCGCGTGCGCGGGTCGTCCAGCTGCGTGACGCTCAGGCGCAGGCCGGCCAGCCAGCTCTCGCTGTTGACGCCCAGTTCGCGGCCCATCAGCAACAGGCCACACAGCATGTTGGTGGGGACATCGGCGATGGCCAGCCGGTCCCCGGATCTGCGATGCATCGAAGCTCCCTCCAGCTTGTCCGCTTTGCCCCCCCAAGTATGCCGCTCCTGCCCTTCGCGTGAACACTGGCTGAAAGCCAGACTGCGGCAACATCTGGCGGCGTATGGGAGGCCGAATCATGCAGCGCAGCAATAAATGGGCGGTGGCAGCCGCAGTGGCGGTGCTGGCGTCCGGTTGCCAGAAGCAGGCCGAGCCGGGTCCGGCCGTGGCCGCCGCCGATGGGGCATTTGCGGCCAGCCTGCAGGAACGCCTGCTCGACGCCAAGCCCGGGGACGTGATCGAGATCCCGGCCGGCCGGCACCAGTTCGAGCGCAGCCTGACCCTGCGCGCCGATGGGGTGACCCTGCGCGGCGCCGGCATGGACAAGACCGTGCTCAGCTTCAAGGGGCAGAAGGCCGGTGCCGAAGGGCTGCTGGTCAATGGTGACAACTTCACCATCGAGAACCTCACCATCGAGGACTCCAGGGGCGACGGCCTGAAGATCAGCGAGTCCGAGCACATCACCATCCGCGGCATCAAGGTGCAGTGGACCGGCGGGCCGAGCACCAAGAACGGTGCCTACGGCATCTACCCGGTGCTGACCAAGGACGTGCTGATCGAGAACACCATCTCCATCGGTGCATCCGATGCGGGCATCTACGTCGGCCAGTCCGACGGGGTGATCGTGCGCGACAGCCGCGCCGAGCAGAACGTGGCCGGCATCGAGGTGGAGAACACCCGCAACGCCGATGTCTACAACAACGTGGCCACCGGCAACACCGGCGGCATCCTGGTGTTCAACATGCCCGGGCTGTCGCAGCAGGGCGCCAACATCCGCGTGTTCAACAACAAGGTCATCGCCAACAACCACGCCAACTTCGGTGCCAAGGGCACGCCGGTGGCCAGCGTGCCGGCCGGTTCGGGGGTGGTCATCAATTCCAACGATGACATCGAGGTGTTCGACAACGAGATACGCGACAACGCCACCGCCAACATCATCGTCTCCAGCGTCTATTCCACCGGCTACAAGGACAGCAGCGCGTCGGCCAGCTTCGACCCCTACCCCGAGCGCATCTACATCCACAACAACACGCTGTCCGGCGGCGGTGATTCCCCCGATGGCCTGGACCTGAAGGCGCTGAAGGTCGCCACCTTCGGCCTGACCGGCAACTTCCCGGACGTGTTGTGGGATGGCTACTTCAACGCCAACCGGGTGGTCGACGGGGTCCGGATGGGCCCGCAGATCTGCCTGCGCGACGTCAACGGCGTGATCAACGCCGATGGCCCCGGGGGCTACAAGAATCCGAGCAAGGACCTCAAGCCGTTCGATTGTGAATTGCCGCGCCTGCCGGCAATCGACCTGAAGCGGGGTTGAGGACGACCGATGCGTGCGATGCGTGTGCGGGTAGGCATGATGATCGGCGTACTGCTGGCCCTGGTGGGGTGCAGCGGCAAGCCGGCGGTGCATTTCTTCGACGAGGGCCAGCCTGCGACGCTGGACCAGTGGCACGTGCTGCGGGTCGAGGGGGGCAAGCTGCGACTCAATGACGGGGTGGTGCCGTATGACCTGAACACCCCGTTGTTCAGCGATTACGCACACAAGCTGCGCACGGTATGGATGCCGGAAGGAAAGGCCGCCGGCTATCAGCCGGAGAATGCCTTCGATTTTCCGGTCGGCACCATCCTCAGCAAGACGTTCTACTACCCGCTGCCGGAAGGGGGCGGCGCTGACGCCATGGCGGTGGCGCGTACGCCGCCCTCGCAGTCCTCGTTGGAGGGTGAGGCGCTGGACCTGTCCAGGGTGCGCCTGATCGAAACGCGGCTGCTGGTGCATCGCCAACAGGGCTGGGTGGCGTTGCCGTATGTATGGAACCGCGAGCAGACCGTTGCCACGCTCAAGCGCACCGGCGATACGGTTGAACTGGAGCTGGTGGACGCGGCCGGCGCGCGCGAGGCGCTGAGCTACCAGGTCCCGGACCAGAACCAATGCGGCGGCTGCCACATCACCGACAACCGGTCGCGCAAGTTGCTGCCGATCGGTCCCAAGGCCCGGAACCTCAACCGTGACTTCGACTACGCCGGGGGGCGCGAGAACCAGTTGGCGCACCTGGCACGGGTGGGTTACCTGCAGGGCGCGCCGGCCCCGGCGCAGGCACCATGGGCCGCCGATGCCACCGATCCGCAGGCATCGCTGGATGCGCGTGCACGCGCCTACCTGGACGTGAACTGCGGGCATTGCCACAGCCGCACCGGCCCGGCGATCACCTCCGGGCTGTGGCTGGACGCGCCCACCCGCGATCACCTGAAACTCGGCCTGTGCAAGCAGCCCATCGCCGCCGGCAAGGGCACCGGCAACCGGTTGTATGACGTGCTGCCCGGTGATGCCGATGCCTCGATCATCGCCTTCCGCATGGACAGCGACGATCCGGCGGTGATGATGCCGGAGCTGGGCAGGGCGGTGGTGCACAAGGAAGGTCTGGCATTGATCCGGCAATGGATCAATGGGCTTGAAGGGAGTTGCGATACGACGGCCGGCGCGGGGCCGGTCAACACGACGGGACCGCCGGCCGGTTGAGGTCGGTTTCACCCACTGCTGGGAGAGAGGCGATGCGAGTGAAACAAAGGAGTCTGGTGACAGGGCTGCAGCGGGCGATGGCCGGGCTGGTGGTGCTGGGGACGGCCGGTACGGCCATGGCGCAATCGGCGACGGAGGACGCGGCGACCACGCTGGACCGGATCACGGTCACCGCGCAGAGCCGCCAGCAGGAGATCCAGGACGTACCGATCGCCCTGCAGGTGGTCGACCAGAACCTGCTCAGCGACGTGGCCGCCGAGAACCTGGGTGACATCGACGCCTTCGTGCCGGGCCTGGTGATCGATGCGGTACAGCCGACCCAGCCTTCGTTCCGGCTGCGCGGCGTGGAAACCGACGATTTCGGCATCGGCACCGATCCGGCCGTGGGCATCTTCGTCGACGGCGTGTACGGGGGGCGCGGCGGCGGGGTGCTGTTGCCGTTCGTCGACGTGGAGCGCATCGAAGTACTGAAGGGCCCGCAGGGCACGCTGTTCGGCCGCAACACCGCCGCCGGTGCGATCTCGCTGATCACCCGCCGGCCACAGGCCGACGTGGAAGCGCGCGCGACGGTGCGGGTCGGCAACTACGGCAAGAAGTACGCCGATGCGATGTGGAACATTCCCACCGGCGACAACTCCGCGCTGCGCTTCAACGCCCTGATCAATACCAGCGATGGCTGGTTCCAGGACGGTGCCACCGGCAAGGACCTGGGCGGGGACAATGTCTGGGCCACGCGCGCGGCCTGGCAGTCGCGCTTTGGCGACAACACCACCGCCTACATCACCTGGGACCATGAAAGCCTGGACCAGAATGGCCGCGTCACCACCGGCATCGTGGCCCTGCCGGACTACCCGGCGCGCCCCACCGTGCCAGTGGATCCCAACGACTACCTGGACCCGCGCAAGGTCAAGACCTACAGCGATGCCGACAATGCCGAATGGCGCACGTTCGATGGCGTGACCCTGATCGTCGACCATGCGCTGGCCTGGGGCAATTTCACCTCGACCAGTTCCTGGCGCAAGTACGACTCGACCAACCACACCGAGGAGGACGGGACCAACCGCGCCGACCTGTACGTGGACTCGAAGAACACCGAGAGCAACGAGACCTTCTACCAGGAGTTCAAGTTCTCCGGCAGCAACGACCACATCGACTGGGTGGCCGGCGCCAGCTACTTCAACGAGGACGCGCGCCAGGCCAGCGAGGTCAATACCAACACCGAGGCGGTGGACAACATCGTCCGCAACATGGGCATCGCCCCCACGCCCGACGGCAGCCTGTTCGGCTTCACCTCGATGCTGGCGCAGATGAACGGCATCCCGATCTCGTTGGTGGGCGAAAAGTGGAACGAGCGCTTCCTCAACACGCTCGACACCACGTCCTATGCGGTGTTCGGTGACGTGATCTGGAAGGCCACCGACCGCCTCAACCTGACCTTCGGCCTGCGCTACACGCGCGACGAGAAGGACTTCACCTGGCTCAACACACCGCGCAACGCGCCCGGCCTGGAGGCCAAGCTGGACACGCTGGAGGCGCTGGGCTTCTTCCAGGCGCTGGCCGGGATGGGCGTTCCGATCACCCGTGAACTGCTGACCTTCGACATGGCCTTCATCGATGCGCCGGCGATGGTCAACAAGGGCAAGCTGGTCCGCGACAAGAAGCTCTGGAGCGACTGGAGCCCGCGCTTCGTCATCGACTACCACGTCAATGACGACACCATGGTGTTCGCGTCGCTGGCCAAGGGCTACAAGGCCGGTGGCTTCAACGCGCTGCAGATCGGCCCGGCGTTCGAGAACGAGGACGTGTGGAACCTGGAGATGGGCATCAAGCAGAGCTTCGCCCGCTTCTCGTACAACGCCTCGGTCTTCCACTACCGCTATGACAACCGCCAGGCCATCCGCCTGGTCGACCCGGACCCGAACAACCCGGTCGATATCCCGCGCTACGTCTTCGACACCGGTGACCTGGAGGCGACCGGCGTGGACTTCGACATGCGCTGGAAAGTCACCGATGCCTTCAGCCTGGATGCGCAGGCCGAGTGGATCGACTCCAAGTACAAGAACTACGTGACGCCGGAGGGTGTCGACCTGGACGGCGAGCCGACCGGCGAACCGCACTTCACCGCTTCGGCCGGCGCCGCATACCAGGCTGATCTCGGTGGCAACGGCCAGCTGCGCTTCTCTGTCCGGCAGGCGTACCGCGGCGCACAGCGTTGCAACGAGGCCTCCGACCTGCAGGGTGACTGCGGCATCAGCAGGCTGCTCAACGTGGGCCAATCGCGGCAACGCACGGATGCACGCATCGCCTGGACCTCGCCGCTGGGCCACTTCAACTGGGCGGTGTACGCCAACAACGTGTTCGACAAGCAGTACGTGCGCGGCCTGAACACCTACGGCCGTGGCCCGCTGGGCGTGGTCGGCGCGACCATCACCGATCCGCGCACCTACGGTCTGGAAATGACCGTGAAGTTCTAGGCGTTCCAAGCCCTTCTCCCGTGCACGGGAGAAGGGCCGGGATGAGGGCAGGGGGACAGGCAGGTCCCCCGAAGGCGCCCAGACACAGCCCTCATCCCACCTTTCACCTCGGACTTCCAACGCTGCAAGGGGAAGGAAACCCCGGCGCCCACCGCGGCCGGGGTTTCTGTTTTGGGCACATGACGGCATCCTTGTCACATGTCTGCCCGTCGTGACGCCGTATCCCTTGACCTGTCCACCGAACCGCTCAGTCGCCTTGCCGGCGTCGGACCGCGGGTGGCCGCCAAGCTGGAGGCGCGGGGGCTGACCACGCTGCAGGACCTGTGGCTGCACCTGCCGCTGCGCTACGAGGACCGCACCACGCTGCTGCCGATCCGCGCGTTGAAGGCGGGCCTGGCCGCGCAGGTGGAGGGCAGGGTGGAGGCGGTGGAGCGTGGTTTCCGCTACCGGCCGATGCTGCGCGTGGCCATCGGCGATGATTCCGGCGGCACGCTGGTGCTGCGCTTCTTCCATTTCCGCGCCGCGCAGGTGGCGCAGTTCAGCGTCGGTACGCGGCTGCGTTGCTATGGCACGCCGCGCCCCGGGCAGCACGGGCTGGAAATCGTCCATCCCAGCTATCGGGTACTCGGCGACGCCGAGGAGGCCGGGCTGGGCGAAGCGCTGGACCCGGTGTATCCGGCGGTGGAAGGCATCGGTCCGGCCAGCCTGCGCAAGCTGATCGGGCAGGCGCTGGATCGCCTGCCGGAGGAGGCACGGCTGGAACTGCTGCCGGCCGATCTGCTGGCCGGCCTGAACCTGCCATCGCTACGTGACGCCCTGCTGACCATGCACCGCCCGCCGGCCACGGCCGACATCGCCGCGCTGGCCGCCGGGACGCATCCGGCGCAGCGTCGCCTGGCGATGGAGGAACTGCTGGCCCATCACCTGAGCCTGCGCCGCCAGCGCATCGCCCTGCAGCAGCATCGCGCGCCGTCGCTGCGTGGCCGTGATGGGCTGGTCAAGGCTTTGCTCGACGCCTTGCCGTTCAAGCTGACCGGTGCCCAGCAGCGCGTGTTCGACGAGATCCGCAAGGATCTGGCGCGGGCCCACCCGATGTTGCGGCTGGTGCAGGGCGATGTCGGTTCGGGCAAGACCGTGGTCGCCGCGCTGGCGGCGATGTTGGCGGTCGAGCGCGGCAAGCAGGTGGCGCTGGCCGCGCCGACCGAGTTGCTTGCCGAACAGCATCTGGCCAACCTGCGTGGCTGGCTGGAGCCGTTGGGCGTGCGCGTCGCGTGGCTGGCCGGCAAGGTCACCGGCAAGGCGCGCAACAAGGTGCTGGAGGACGTCGCCTCCGGGCACGCGCAGGTGGTGGTCGGCACGCATGCATTGATGCAGGACAACGTGGTGTTCAACGACCTGGCGCTGGCCATCGTCGACGAGCAGCACCGCTTCGGCGTGCACCAGCGCCTGGCCCTGCGCGACAAGGGCGCCAGCGCCGGCGTCGTGCCGCACCAGCTGGTGATGACCGCCACCCCCATCCCGCGCACGCTGGCCATGGCCGCGTATTCGGACCTGGATGTCTCGGCCATCGACGAGCTGCCCCCCGGGCGCACGCCGGTGCAGACCATCGTGATCAGCGCCGAACGTCGTCCCGAACTGGTCGAGCGCATCCGTGTCGCCTGCCAGCAGGGGCGCCAGGTGTATTGGGTGTGCACGTTGATCGACGAAAGCGACGAGGTCGTTGCCACTGCCGCGCAGGCCACCTTCGAGGCGCTGTCGGCGCAGTTGCCGGAACTGCGCATCGGGCTGGTGCACGGGCGCATGAAGGCGGCCGAGAAGCAGGCGGCCATGCGTGCCTTCAAGTCCGCCGGGACCGACCTGTTGGTGGCCACCACCGTGATCGAGGTCGGCGTGGACGTGCCCAATGCCTCGCTGATGATCATCGAGAACGCCGAGCGGCTGGGCCTGGCCCAGTTGCACCAGCTGCGCGGGCGGGTGGGGCGCGGGGCCACCGCCTCCAGCTGCGTGCTGATGTACCAGGCGCCGCTGTCGAACATGGCGCGCGAACGGCTGGAAACCATGCGCCACACCGCCGACGGCTTCCTGATCGCCGAGAAGGACCTGGAGCTGCGCGGTCCCGGCGAACTGCTGGGCACCCGCCAGACCGGCCTGGCCGCGTTCCGCGTGGCCGACCTGGCGCGTGATGCGGGCATGTTGCCGGCGGTTCACGACCTGGCCGAGCGCCTGCTGGCGCAGTCGCCGGACCTGGCCGACCGGGTGGTCCGGCGCTGGATCGGTGGCGCGGTGCGCTACGCATCGGCCTGATCGCGTGCTTCCCCTGTCATGGAGGAGATGACAGACTCCATTGCCAACCAAAGTGAAGCAGAAGATGAGCAAGAAGATACCGTTGCTGATTGATACCGATCCGGGTGTGGACGACGCGCTGGCGCTGTTGATGGCCTTTGCCGACGAACGCCACGAGGTGATCGGTCTGACGGTAGCGGCCGGCAACGTCGGGCTCGAGTACACCGTGCGCAATGCGTTGAAGCTATGCGAAGTGGCCGGCCGTGAAGACGTGCCGGTGTTTGCCGGCACGCCCGACCCGCTGGTCTACCCGGCCGAGGACGCCGCCCACGTGCATGGCCGCGATGGTTTTGGCGACGTCGACCTGCCGCATGCCGCATGCCAGGTCCAGGCCGAGCATGCCGCGCTGGCGATCCTGCGCCTGTCGCACCAGTACGCCGGCGAGCTGCTGCTGGTGGCGCTGGGCCCGCTGACCAACATCGCGCTGGCGCTGAAGCTGGACCCGACCCTGCCGCAGCGCGTGAAACGCTTCCTGGTGATGGGCGGTGCCATCAATGGCCACGGCAACATCACCCCGGTGGCCGAGTTCAACATCGCCTTCGATCCGGAAGCGGCGCACATCGTGTTCACCAGCTTCCCGCATATCGAAGTGGCCGACTGGGAAGCCACGATCGCCCACGGCATGCTGCACCGGAGCGTGGAGACGTGGCTGGCCGCCGATTCGGACAAGGCGCGCTTCTATGAGCTGATCTCGCGCAAGACGCGTCTGTGGTCGGAAGACAGCCGCGGCGAGCACTGGTATGCCGCCGATGCCCTGGCCATGGCATGGGCGCTGCAGCCCGACGGCGCCACGCAGCTCGAGCAGCGCCCGCTGTCGATCGAGCTGACCGGTGCGCGGACCCGCGGTGCGACCGTGGTGGACTGGAACCGCCAGACCGGCGCGCCGGACAACACCACCTTGCTGGTCGGCTACGACCAGGCCCGGTTCGAAGCCCAGGTGCAGCGCGCCCTGGGCGCCTGAAGCCCGGGTTGAATTCCCGGCTTGCTCCCGAGGCAAGCCGGGACTATAATGCCGCTCTTGACCACCAGCCCACACGGTGCGAGCCCATGAAGGCCGATATCCATCCCGATTACCACAACGTCGTTTTCCACGACGTCACCTCCGACTTCAAGTTCCTGACCCGTTCGACCATGTCCTCCAAGGAGACGGTCAAGTGGGAAGATGGTGAAGATTACCCGCTGATCAAGGTCGAAATTTCCTCGGCCTCGCACCCGTTCTACACGGGCAAGCACAAGGTCATCGACACCAGCGGTCGTATCGACAAGTTCCAGAAGCGCTACGCCCGCTAATCTGGTTGTTGTTGTACGCACACAAACATCGGCCGCGCATTGCGTGGCCGATGTTTTGTGCTGTCTGCAGCTTGCTGAACCGATGCTCAATCCGACTGACATTGCCGATAACGCTGTGTCGCATTGCCGGGGCTGCTATAAGACTTTCGTCTGCGCAATCTGGAATTGCTGCTGTGCGATAATAGTGGCAACCGCAGCCGGAAACAGCATGAAAAGCTGCGGATTTCCTTCACGCGTCTGGCCACGGTCACCTCTCTGATCCATGGTCGGCGCCTTCCACTTGAGGAGCGCACACTGTGTCCGATCTTGATCAGGTCACGCTCAACGCCGGCGACAAGTCGGTCGTTCTGCCTGTCGTCAAACCCGTTCTGGGCAATAACTGTGTCGATATCTCGAAGCTGACCAAGGAAACCGGTCTCTTCACCTACGACTCGGGCTACACCGCCACCGCCAGCTGCAAGTCGGCCATCACCTACATCGATGGCGACAATGGCGTGCTGCTGTACCGCGGTTACCCGATCGAACAGCTGGCCGAGAAGTCCAGCTTCGTCGAAGTCGCCTACCTGCTGATCAATGGCGAGCGCCCGGACGCCGCCCAGCTGAAGGCCTTCGAAGCCGAACTCACCGCCGAAGCCGGCGTTGACGCCTCGATCAACACGCTGATCGGCAGCTTCGCCAAGGATGCACATCCGATGGCGATCCTGGCTGCCTCGATCGCGCAGCTCTCGGCCAAGTACCACGACTCGCTGGACCTGGCCGACGCCGAGCAGCGCCGCCAGGCCGCCGTGCGCCTGATCGCCAAGGTGCCGACCCTGTCGGCCCTGATCTACCGCCATGGCAAGGGCCTGCCGGCCAACACCCCGGACACCTCGCTGGATTACGTCAGCCGCTTCCTGAAGCAGACCTTCGAGTCGGCCGATGGCAAGTACGACCTGAACCAGGACGTGGTCAAGGCGCTGGACCTGCTGTTCATCCTGCACGCCGACCATGAGCAGAACGCCTCGACCTCGACCGTGCGTCTGGTCGGTTCCACCGGCGCCAACCCGTACGCCTCGGTCGCCGCTGGCGTCACCGCGCTGTGGGGCCCGGCACACGGCGGCGCCAACGAAGCCGTGCTGAAGATGCTGGAAGAGATCGGCACCGCCGATAACGTCGAGTCCGCCGTGGTCAAGGCCAAGGACAAGACCTCCGGCTTCCGCCTGATGGGCTTCGGCCACCGCGTCTACAAGAACTTCGACCCGCGCGCCAAGGTCATCGGCGAGATGACCAGCAAGGTGCTCAAGCAGCTGGGCGTGCAGGATCCGCTGCTGGACGTGGCCGTCAAGCTGGAACAGGCCGCGCTGCAGGACGAGTACTTCGTCGCCCGCAAGCTGTACCCGAACGTCGATTTCTACAGCGGCATCATCTACAAGGCGCTGCAGATCCCGACCGAGATGTTCACCGTCATGTTCGCCCTCGGCCGCACCGCCGGCTGGGTGTCGCATTGGCTGGAACAGCAGGTCGACCCGGAAATGAAGATCGGCCGTCCGCGCCAGGTCTACACCGGCCACGACGTGCGCGACTACAAGTAATGGCACCGGCGCAGCAATGCGCCGCACCATGACGACAAAGGCCCCGCAATGCGGGGCCTTTGTGTTCCGGGGTGCCGGGCGTTCCAGCTTCGCGCCCGCGGGCGCTTCTACAACGAGGGGTCCCGGTAGGAGCGGCTTCAGCGGCGAAGCAGGAACGGCATCCGCCCACGCACTGCCGGGAACCAGGCGTTCCTCGAGCGCGGGATTACCGGCGCCGGCAGGTTTCCGGTTCTGCGCCCCAGGGCGCTCCTACTCGTCGGCCAGCAGCTGGCGCAGCTGGGCCAGCGTGGCACGCGGCAGGGGTTTGCCGTCATCGCTGGATACTGGCGGTTGCCGCACCGCGTCCTCGGGCAGGATCACCAGCTCGAAGGCAATCCCATCAGCTGCGAACTCCCAGCCCGGGTAATGCTGGCGCGAGGCATGCCCGGCCAGCTGCAGCGGCCACGCGCGTGCCTCGGCGGGAATCTGCTGGTCATGCAGGAAGTGCTGCACGGCCTCGGCGTCGTCGCAGTGCAGGTGCAGGATGACCGGGCTGCTGTCACCGGCCAGGCCGGTCAGCACCGGGCCGGCCAGGCGCGGCTGGAACGCCTGCAGGAACTGCATCGCCTGCAGCGCCGATGCACGCCGTTGCCGCAGCGCGCCCGGCTGGGTGGTGGAGGCGAACAGGCGCTGGTGCTCGCGCAGCGCCTGTTCGACATCGGCCAGGCGTGGCCACAGCGCTTCTTCGTGGATGCCAAGCCGGCTGGCGGCCTTGCGGCGTGCGTGTTCGAAGTCCTGGATGCCGCTCTCGGCGATCAGGCGCGCGGCTTCCTGGGCGATCCGCTGGCGGCCACGTGCGTTGCGCTGGGCGCTCTGTGGGGATGACGGCATCGCGGGCTCCTCCCGGTGGGTGCGGCCCGATTGTAGGCAGGCGGCGGGGTGTGCGTCCCGCCGCCTGCGGCAATGCGTCAGAAGATGTCGAACGCGGCGTCGTCGGCGCTCTGGTCCTGCTGCTCGAAGTCGAACTCCTGCATGCGGTCCAGGTCCTCGTTCTTGACCCATTCGGTGGCGCCGTTGAGCGTGGCCTGCACCATGCCCGACGGGGGGTCGTTGCGCGCGATCGGCGCATCCTTCAGGGCCACGCGCATGTAGTCGATCCAGATCGGCAGGGCGGCCTTGCCACCGTACTCGCGGTACCCCAGCGAGCGGAAGTCATCGCGGCCCACCCACACGGTGGTGGCGAAGGGGCCACCGAAGCCGGAGAACCAGGCGTCGCGGTGGTCGTTGGTCGAGCCGGTCTTGCCGCCGACGTCCTCGCGGCCCAGGACCTTGGCCGCGGTGCCGGTACCGCGCTGGACCACGTCACGCATCATCGATACCAGCTGGTAGGCGGTGCGCTCGTCGATGGCGCGCGGCGCGGTGCGTGCATCCGGGTTGACCGGCTTCGGCGGTTGGACCGCGTCGGGCGTGGCGCTGTCGGGTTTCGGGGCGGGGGTAGGGGCGGCTTCGGCACCGAAATTGAAGCCGTCCACCACCTGCGCGACCGGCGCGGCGCCCGGGCCGGAGAGGCCGCCGCAGCCGCGGCAGGCCATGGCCGGGTTCTCCTTGAAGATCACGGTGCCGTCGCGGTCCTTGATCTCATCGATCACCCAGGTATCCACGCGCGAGCCACCGTTGGCGAACACGGCGTAGCCGCGCGCCACCGACAGCGGCGTCACCGAGGCCGTGCCCAGCGACATCGACAGGTTCGGCGGCAGCTCGGCTTCCTGGAAGCCGAACTCGCTGATGTACTTGCGCGCATAGTCCACGCCGATGCTGTCGAGCAGGCGCACCGAGACCAGGTTGCGCGACTGCACCAGTGCCTCGCGCAGGCGCATCGGGCCACGGAAGCCGCCGCCGTCGTTCTGCGGCTGCCAGGTCTTGCCGCGGCGGTCGCGGAACACCACCGGTGCGTCGAGCACGATCGAGGCCGGGTTGAAGCCCTTGTCGAACGAGGCGGCGTAGATGAACGGCTTGAAGCTCGAGCCGGGCTGGCGACGGGCTTGGGTGGCGCGGTTGAACTTGTTGCCGGCGAAGCTGAAGCCACCGACCAGAGCGCGCAGCGCGCCGCTCTCGGCGTCCAGCGACACCAGTGCGGCCTGGCCGCGCGGGAGCTGGTCGATCAGCCACTCGCCTTCCTTGCTGCCCGCGCGCACGCGGATCAGGTCGCCGCGGGTGGCCAGCTTGGCCGGGGTGCGGTTGGTCCAGCGGCTGGCGGCTGCCGGCAGGGTCAGTTCGGTGCGGTCGGCCAGCACCACGCTGATGCCGCCGTCGGCATGCGTGGCCGAGACCACCGCCGGCAGCAGGCCGGCCTGGGCCGGAATGCCGGCGATCTGGCGGGCGAGGGTGGCGGCATCGGCATCGGCGGCGACATCGAAATGCTGCTCGACGCCGTGCCAGCCGTGGCGATGGTCATACAGCATCAGGCCATCGCGCACGGCGATGTTGGCCGCTTCCTGCCAGGTGCCATTGATGGTCGTGGTGACGTGGTAGCCCTTGTTGAGCACGTCGCCGCCGTACTTGGCGATCATCTCCTGGCGGACCATTTCGGCCACGTAGGGCGCGTAGACCTCCACCGGCGGCTCATGCGGGGCGGCATGCATCGGCACGGCCTTGGCCGCGTCGGCTTCGGCCTGGCTGATGAAGTGCAACTCGGCCATGCGCTGCAGCACGTAGTTGTCACGGCGCTGGCGCGCGCGCTCGGGGTTGCTGATCGGGTTGCCGCTGGACGGGAACTTGGGGATGCCGGCCAGCGAGGCCATCTCATCCAGGTCCAGTTCGTTGAGCTTCTTGCCGTAGTAGTACTCGGCCGCGGCACCGATGCCATAGGCGCGATTGCCGAAGAAGCTCTTGTTCAGGTAAAGCTCGAAGATCTCGTCCTTGCTCAGCTCGCTTTCGATCTTGCGGGCCAGCAGGATCTCGGCCAGCTTGCGGGTGTAGCTGTACTCCGAGCTCAGGAAGAACTGGCGGGCGACCTGCTGGGTGATGGTCGAGCCGCCGGGCACGCGCTTGGCGTCGGTGGTGGCCAGCAGCCAGATCGCGCGGCCCACGCCTTTGTAGTCGACGCCGTCATGCTGGTAGAAGCGGGCGTCCTCGGTGGCCAGGAACGCCTGCTTCAGGCGCTCGGGGACGTCCTTCATCTGGATGGGATAGCGCCGGGTCTCACCGAAGACCGCCATCAATTTCCCTTCGCTGTCATAGACATACATCGGCTCTTGGAGCTCGACGTCACGCAGCGACTGGACGTCGGGCAGCTTGGAGGAGACAACGTAATAGAGCGCTCCGGCGGCGATCGCCCCGATCAGGGCGAAGGCGACGAACAGGGCCAGCAGCCAGCGCAGCCAGCGACGGAAACGTGCCATCCAAAGGTCCCAATTGCGGTTTTTGTGGCCGCAGAGTATAGATTACGCAGGGGAACGGCTGGGGCCGGATCCTTGGGGAGTGCAAAGGGGGTCTTCGGAGCGTGTGATGCGGATCGCGTCTCGTGCCCGGGATGGTTGCCATTTCAGAAAAATCCGTTATTAATGCGCGGACGCAACACTTGCGTCCAAGTGCCCGTCGGCAGGGGAGAATCCGTGGGGCTTATCCCAAAAAGTCAGGCGCCAATCATTGGCGTCGACATCAGTTCTACTGCGGTGAAGCTGCTACAGCTTTCCCGCAGCGGTAATCGTTTCCGCGTGGAACACTACGCCGTGGAACCTCTTCCGCCGAATGCGGTGGTCGAGAAGAACATCGTCGAAGTCGAGGCGGTTGGCGAAGCCATTCGTCGCGCCGTCGCCCGTTCAGGCAGCAAGGCCAAGAGCGCCGCGGCTGCCGTGGCCGGTTCGGCCGTGATCACCAAGGTGATCCCGATGCCGGCCGACCTGGACGAGGACGAGCTGGAGGCACAGGTCGAGCTGGAGGCGGTGAACTACATTCCGTACCCGATCGACGAAGTGAACCTCGATTTCGAGGTGATCGGCGCGGTGCCCAACAATCCCGAGATGGTGCAGGTGCTGCTGGCCGCGTCGCGCTCGGAGAACGTCGAGCTGCGCCAGTCCGCGCTTGAACTTGGCGGCCTGACCGCCAAGGTCATGGACGTGGAGGCCTTCGCCATCGAGAACGCGTATGCGTTGGTGGCCAGTGAGTTGGCGGTGGGCAGTGACGCGGTGGTGGCCCTGGTGGACATCGGCGCGACCATGACCACCCTCAACGTGTTGCGCAGCGGCCGCAGCCTGTACAGCCGCGAGCAGGTCTTCGGCGGCAAGCAGCTGACCGATGAGGTGATGCGCCGCTACGGGCTGAGCTACGAGGAAGCCGGTCTGGCCAAGCGCCAGGGCGGCTTGCCGGAAAGCTACGAGGTCGAGGTGCTGGAGCCGTTCAAGGAAGCGACGGTGCAGCAGATCAGCCGCCTGTTGCAGTTCTTCTATGCCGGCAGCGAGTTCAACCGCGTCGATCATGTGGTCCTGGCCGGCGGTTGTGCCGCGTTGCCGGGCCTGCCGACGATGGTTGAAGAGCAACTGGGCGTTGCGACGTCGGTGGCCAACCCGCTGTCGCAGATGACCCTGGGCCCGAAGGTGCAGGCACACGCACTGGCCCAGGACGCACCTGCGCTGATGATCGCAACCGGTCTGGCCATGAGGGGGTTCGACTGATGGCGCGGATCAATCTTCTGCCGTGGCGCGAGGAGCGCCGCAAGCAACGGCAGCGTGAGTTCTACAGCATGCTCGGCTTTGCCGCGCTTGCTGGCGTGTTCCTGTCCGGCCTGTTGTGGTTCTACCACAGCCAGCAGATCAGTGGGCAGAACGAGCGTAATGCGTTCCTTCAGGCCGAGATCACCAAGGTCAAGGAGCAGAACAAGGAAATCGAGCGGCTGGACAAGCAGAAAGCGCGATTGCTGGCCCGCAAGGCGGTGATCGAGGAGCTGCAGGGCAAGCGTTCGCAGATGGTGCACCTGTTCGATTCGCTGGTGCGCACGATTCCGGACGGCGTGGTGCTGACCGCGTTGAAGCAGGAAGGGGACACCCTGACCCTGGAAGGCCGCACCCAGTCGAATGCGCGCGTCAGTACCTACATGCGCAATCTGGAGGGCTCGGGTTGGATGACCAATCCGGAACTGTCGATCATCGAGGCACGTGCACAACAGAGCGGGAGCAATGGCGTTGCCGTCAACGTCAAGTCGCTGCCCTACGTGTTCACGCTGCGCGTGAAGCTGCCGGCACCGGGTGAGACCACTCCGGGCCAGACGGGTGAAGGCGCGGGCGAGGTTGCGCCTGCCGCCCCGGCCCCGGCGGTGACCGACGCACCGGCGACCGCACCCGCGCCGGCTGCCGCACCGGCGGCGGACGCGCCGAAGGCCGAGGCCGCACCGGCGTCTGCCCCCGCTCCGAAGGAGGCCCGCTCGTGAGCAAGAAGTTCAACGCCAAAGATCTGGATTTCAACAACATCGGCAGTTGGCCGCGCAACGCGAAGATGGTGTTCTGCGCACTGCTGACGCTGCTGATCCTGATCCTTGCCTATCTGCTGGTCATCAAGGGCCAACGCGAGGAGCTGGCAGGGCTGGAAAGCAAGGAGACCAGCCTGCGCAGCGACTTCGAGAAGGAGCAGCAGCGCGCTGCCAATCTCGAGCCGCTGAAGCAGCAGTTGGCGCAGATGGAACAGGTGCTGCAGCAGATGTTGCGCCAGTTGCCCAGCAAGACCGAGATGCCGGACCTGATCATCGACGTGTCGCAGACCGCGCTGTCCAGCGGCCTGAACAACGAGTTGTTCCAGCCGGGCGCGGAATCGCTGAAGGAGTTCTACGCCGAGAAGCCGATCGCCTTGCGCCTGGTCGGTAGCTACCACCAGTTCGGTGCCTTCGTCAGTGGCGTGGCCTCGTTGCCGCGCGTGGTGATCCTGACCATGCACGACATCAACCTGAAGCCCAAGGGTGGCAATGGTGTGATAACTGCAGGTGGTGCGCTGGAGCTGTCGGGGACGGTGAAGACCTACCGCTATCTGGATGACTCCGAGTTGGAGGAGCAGGAGCGTCTGGCTGCCGAGGCCGAGAAGGGCAAGCGCAAGGGGGGATCCAAGCGATGAGCAGAGTTTCTTCCTTCGTGCTCGGCGCGATGTGCGTGCTGGCTTTGGCCGGGTGCGCCCGTGGCATCAGCAGCACGCCCGGTGAAGCGCCGAATCTCAAGAAGTGGGTGGCCGACGTGCGCGCACGTCCTGCCGAGCCGCTGGAGCCGCTGCCGGTGATGCAGCAGTTCGAAACGTTTGAGTACGCCGCGCAGGGCTTGCGCGATCCGTTCAGCGACGCGTGGGTGTCCGCCGATGGTGGCAACCAGTTGCGCCCGGATCCGGACCGTCGCAAGGAACCGCTGGAGGCGTATCCGCTGGACAGTCTCGACATGGTCGGCACCATCGGCGGCGGCAGCGGCATCGTTGCCCTGGTGATGGGGCCGGACAAGGTCACCTATCGCGTGCGCCCGGGGGTGTACATGGGCCAGAGCGATGGCCGTGTCACGGCGGTGCGCGAAGACGGGATTGAACTGATTGAACTGGTGCCGGACGGTGCGGGCGGTTGGCTGGAACGTCCAGCCTCGCTCGCACTGGACGATCGTTGATTGATTAGGGGATAGCACGATGACTTTTACCAAAGCCCTGAGCCTGCGTCCCATCCGGCGCCATGCACTGGTCCGCGTCTGCGCCCTGGGAGTGGCGTTGGCTGCGGTGTGCGGCTCTTCATTCGCGGCCACGCCGCCGGTGGCAGCAGGTGGCACGGCCACCGGCATGCAGCAGGCGACGTCCGCGGTTTCCGTGACCAAGATCGATTTCAAGCGGGGCGATGACGGCGCGGGCCGGCTGATCCTGCAGTTCGACGGACAGGGGGCCAGCCCGGACCTGCGTAACCAGGGCGGCAACGTGGTGGTGGACGTCGGCAATGCGGTACTGCCGGCCGAGCTACAGCGTCCGCTCAACGTCACCGACTTCGCGACACCGGTCCAGCGCATCGATGCCAAGCCCTCCGGGCATGGCTCGCAGTTGGTGCTGAGCACGAACGGTCCGTATGAATCGCTGGCCTACCAGACCGGCAACGAGTACGTGGTCGAGATCACGCCGCGCAAGGAGGATGTCGCCACCGGTGCGGTGACTTCCAGGACCGTGGCGCAGGCGGCGGCGACCGTGGCGGCACGCGGCTACAGCGGCCGTCCGGTGACCTTCAACTTCCAGGACGTGCCGGTGCGCACGGTCCTGCAGCTGATCGCCGAGGAGTCCAACCTCAACGTGGTCGCCTCGGACACCGTGCAGGGCAATGTGACCCTGCGGTTGGTCAACGTGCCGTGGGACCAGGCGCTGGACATCGTCCTGCGCGCCAAGGGCCTGGACAAGCGTCGTGATGGCGGCGTGGTCTGGGTGGCGCCGCAGCCGGAGCTGGCCAAGTTCGAGCAGGACAAGGAAGACGCGCGTATCGCAATCGAGAATCGGGAAAACCTGATCACCGATTACGTACAGATCAACTACCACAGCGCCGAGGCCATCTTCAAAGCCTTGACCGAGGCCAAGGGGATCGGTGGATCGAACGGCGGTGAGGGCGGTTCGGGTGGCGGATCGCAGGAGAATGGCTTCCTGTCGCCGCGTGGTCGCCTGGTGGCCGATGAGCGCACCAACACCCTGATGATCAGCGACATCCCGAAGAAGGTCGCGCAGATGCGTGAGCTGATCGCCGTGATTGACCGTCCGGTGGATCAGGTCCTGATCGAAGGCCGCATCGTCATTGCTTCGGATACGTTTGCACGTGACCTGGGTGCGAAGTTCGGTATCGGCGGCAAGCACAGCTATAACAACGGTGACAACACCGCCACCATCGGCAGCTCGGCCAGCGGCAACGGCAATGCCGGTCGCGGGCTGAACGTGAACCTCCCGGCAGGTACGTTCACCTCCGCCAATGGTGCGGGTCCGAGCCTGGCCTACACCTTGCTGGGTGCCAACTTCAACCTCGATCTGGAACTGTCTGCACTGCAGGAGGAAGGGCGTGGCGAGATCATTTCCAACCCGCGCATCGTCACCGCCAACCAACGTGAAGGCGTGATCAAGCAGGGTAAGGAAATTGGCTATGTCACCATCAGTGGTGGCACTGGTGGTAGTGCTGCCACGGCCAACGTGCAGTTCAAGGAAGTGCTGCTGGAACTGAAGGTGACCCCGACCATCACCAACGACAACCGCGTATTCCTCAACATGAACGTCAAGAAGGACGAAGTTGACGAATACATGGAGGTCACCAACTTCGGCAATGTGCCGATCATCAACCGCCGCGAGATCAACACGGCAGTGCTGGTGGATGATGGTCAGACCGTCGTGATTGGTGGTGTGTACGAGTTCACCGACCGTAGCAGCGTGAGCAAGGTGCCGTTCCTGGGCGATATCCCGTTCCTGGGCAACCTGTTCAAGAAGCGCGGCAGCAGCAAGGCCAAGGCTGAATTGCTGGTGTTCGTGACGCCGAAGATCCTGCGCGTGGCCAAGGCCGCGAACTGATCTTCACCGCACTTGGGAAAGGGGCCGCGCAAGCGGCCCTTTTTCGTTGTTGGCCATTGTTGGAACCATTTCACGCCGGATCAGTCAAACTGCGCCTATGAACCTGCCTCCCGAATTGCCCAACGAGACCACCGCAGCGGTCGTGACCAGCGCCCTGCACGAGGAATTCACCGCGCTGCGCGATGCACTGGCCGCCGAGATCGTCGGCCAGTCACTGCTGATCGACCGCCTGTTGATCGCGCTGCTGGCCGACGGCCACCTGTTGGTGGAGGGCGCGCCGGGCCTGGCCAAGACCACCGCGATCCGGGCCTTGGCCTCGCGCGTGGATGCCAGCTTCGCGCGTATCCAGTTCACCCCGGACCTGCTGCCGGCCGACCTGACCGGTACCGATATCTGGCGCGCCCAGGAAGGGCGTTTCGAATTCCAGGCCGGGCCGATCTTCCATCCCATCCTGCTGGCCGACGAGATCAACCGCGCGCCGGCCAAGGTGCAGTCGGCGCTGCTGGAGGCCATGGGCGAGCGGCAGGTGACCGTGGGTCGCAACACCTATGCGCTGCCGCAGGTGTTCCTGGTCATGGCGACCCAGAATCCAATCGAGCAGGAAGGTACGTTCCCGCTGCCGGAGGCGCAGCTGGACCGTTTCCTGATGCATGTGCGCATCGGGTACCCCGATGCCAGCGCCGAGACCGAGATCCTGCGCCTGGCGCGGGAGCGCGCCCTGCAGGCGATGCAGCCCAAGGCCGCACCTGCGCGCAAGCTGTCGCTGGAGAAGATCGAGCAGGCACGCCGTGCGGTGTTGGAATTGCACATGGCGCCGCAGCTGGAACGCTACCTGGTGGCGCTGGTGCTGGCCTCGCGCGATGCCAGTGCGTATGACGCGGCGTTGGCGCGGCGCATCGCTTGGGGTGCCAGCCCGCGCGGTTCCATTGCCCTGGAGCGTTGCGCCCGGGCCCGGGCGTGGCTGGCTGGCCGCGACTTCGTCACTCCGGACGATATCCGCGCGGTTGCCCCGGACGTGCTGCGCCACCGTGTGCTGCCCAGCTACGAGGCTGCTGCCGAAGGCTGGGATGGCGAGCGCCTGGTCGCCGCGCTGCTCGACAGCGTGCCGTTGCCCTGAGCCATGGCCGCAGGTGATGGACAGGATCGATGCGCCCATGGTCCGGGCATCCTGAGCGGGGGCGGGCGATGAGCGCTCCGGCGAGGGAATCCACACGGGAGCCGGCGATTGGCGCCGGCCTGCGCCCGACGCTGCCGGAGCTGATCGCCCTGCGCCAGGCCGGCGTGCAGGGGCGGCAGGCGCGGCGCGGTCGCTATGCGGTCAGCGGCCGCGCGGCATCGAGCATGCGCGGGCGTGGCATGGAGTACGCCGAGTCGCGCGAGTACGTGGCCGGAGACGATGCCCGTCATATCGACTGGAAACTGACCGCGCGCACCGATGCCACCCATACCAAGACGTTCCAGACCGAGCGCGAACGGGTGACGTTGGTGATCGCCGATACGTCGGCGGCCTTGTATTTCGGTACCCGCGTGCGCTTCAAGTCGGTGCAGGCGGCGCGTGCCGGCGCTGTCGCGGCGTGGTCGGCCATGCGCGACGGTGACCGGCTTGCAGCGTTGCGTGGTGCCCGGCAGCAACCCCTGGTTCCGCCCGCCGGTGGCACGCGCGGTGTGTTGCGCGTGCTGGATGCGCTGGTGCGCTGGTACGCCGAGCCGCCCGCCGACGACGCGGGGCTGCAATTGGCGTTGGAGCGCGCCGCGCGCGTCCTGCACCCGGGGGCACGGGCCGTCGTCCTGGCTGACCCGGCCAGCGCCCTGGCGGTACCGGCAGCGGTATGGTCGGCGCTGTCGATGCATGTGGAGGTCCAGTTGATCCTGTTGGTGGACCGACTGGAAACCGATCCGCCCCATTGCCTGTTGCCAGTCGCCACGCCGGCGGGACGGATGCGTTTCGACCTGGCTGCCGAAGGCGTGCGCCAGTCATGGCATGGGGCGTTGGTCGGGCCGATGGAGACATTGCTGCGGCAGCTGCCGGGGCGACGCGTGCGGGTAACGCCGCTGGCGTCGGACCAGGCCAGCGACGCATGGCTGGGTGCCAGCGCACAGGGAGCGTACTGATGGCCGCGAAACTGCCGTTGCGGGACGTGCATCTTCCCGCCGCGCCGTCCTGGTGGCCACTTCCGCCGGGCTGGTGGATGGTCATTGGTGTGGTTCTGGTCGTGACCGTGGTCGTGGCCGGGCTGTTGTGGCTGCGCCGTCGCCGCCGCCGGCGCTGGCTGGCCCTGTTCGATGGACAGGTCGCCGCCGCGCTGGAGGGGCCGGTACGTCTGGCGGCGATATCGGACCTGTTGCGCCGCGCCGCGCGCCGCGCGGATACCCGCGCCGCACAGTTGCAGGGCGAAGCCTGGCTGAGGTTCCTGGATGGCCGTCAGGGGCGGGAGTTCAGTGACGGCGAGGGCCGCCTCCTGCTGGAGGGGGCATACCGCCCGCAGGTGGACGTACAGGGCGTGGAGCAGGTACGTGCCCTTGCCCGCGCGCGTTTCCTGGAACTGATGGAAGGGAAACGCTGATGCAGCAGTGGCTCGATCTGGTCGCCGGATGGTTGCCGCCGTTCGCATGGCCCTGGCTTTGGCTGTTGCTGCCCTTGCCGGTGCTGATGCGCTGGTGGCCGCTGCGCGACAGCCAGGCTCCTGCGCTGCGGGTGCCGTATGACCCGGCCCGGTTGCAGTTGCAGGCGTCCTCGTCCAGTGCCGGAGCGTGGTTTGCCGGCGTGCTGTTGTGGCTGGCATGGCTGTGCCTGTGTGCGGCTGCCGCGCGTCCGCAGCAGTTGGGTGAGCCGGTCGAGCCGCCGCGCGAGGGGCGGCAGATGATGCTGGCGGTGGACCTGTCCGGCAGCATGAGCGAAGCGGACATGCAACTGGGTGGACGCGTGGTTGATCGCCTGACCGCCGCGAAGGCGGTGCTGGCCGACTTCCTGGACCGCCGCGAAGGTGACCGGATCGGCCTGGTGGTGTTCGGCCAGCAGGCCTATGCGTTGACGCCGCTGACGGCCGATCGCGCCACCGTGCGCGAGCAGCTGCGTGACAGCGTGGTCGGCCTGGCCGGTCGTGAGACGGCGTTGGGCGATGCGATCGGGCTGGCGGTCAAGCGCCTGCGCGAACAGCCCGAAGGACAGCGGGTGTTGATCGTGCTGACCGATGGCGTCAACACCGCCGGCGTGCTCGAGCCGTTGAAGGCTGCCGAGCTGGCCAAGGCCGAAGGGGTCCGCGTCTACACGGTGGCGTTTGGTGGTACCGGCGGGATGTCGTTGTTCGGCGTGCAACTGGCTGGCGGCGACGACCAGGTCGATGAAGCCACCTTGACCCAGGTGGCGAGCGAAACCGGCGGCCGTTTCTTCCGCGCACGCGATACCGATGAACTGGCTGGCATCTATGCCGAACTGGACCGGTTGGAGCCGATCAAGAGCGTGGGCCCCGCGGTGCGCCCGCGCATCGAACGTTATCCGTGGCCGTTGGCCTGTGCGCTGGTGCTGGGCGTGTTGGGCCTGGCCTGGCGGGGGCTGCGCGCATGAACCTGCTCGACGCACTGCACTTCGTCCGCCCGGATTGGTTGTGGGCCCTGTTGTTGCTGCCACTGGCGATGCTGGCGCGATGGTACCGCCGCCGTCGCCACGCGCGTTGGCATGACGCCGTGGATCCGCACCTGTTGCCGCATGTGACCACCGGCGGCAAGGCGCGGGGTGGCGGCTGGGGAACGCTGGCATTGCTGCTTGGGCTGTTGCTGGCAGTGCTGGCACTGGCAGGCCCGAGCTGGCGCCAGGTGGAACAGCCGCTGTGGGAATCGAAGACACCGCTGGTGATCCTGCTGGACCTGTCCAGCAGCATCCGCACGCCCGACCTGCCGCCCTCGCGCCTGTTGCAGGCGCGGGCCAAGCTGGCCACCCTGCTGCGTGAGCGCAAGGGAGGCGAGGTGGCGCTGGTGGCGTATGCATGGGAGCCGTTCACGGTGGCGCCGTTGACCGATGACGCTGCCAATGTCGCCCTGTTCCTGGACGCATTGACGCCGGAAGTGATGCCGGTGGATGGACAGAAGCTGGACAAGGCATTGGCCTGGGCCGGCACGTTGCTGAAGCAGTCCGGGGCCCGCCAGGGCGACGTGCTGGTGCTCACCGATCATGCCGACGGCGCTGCGCTGGCCGCGGCAGCACCGCTGCGGGCGGCGGGGTACCGGGTGTCGGTACTGGGCCTGGGCAGCCTGCAGGGCGCGTCCTACCGTGACGTGCGCGGCGAGATCGAACACGCGCACCTGGAAGAGACCTCGCTGCGTGCGTTGGCCGCCGCCGGTGGCGGCAGCTACCGGCGCATCGCGCCCACGGATGCGGACCTGCAGGCGTTGGATGTGTTGGAACCGCAGGTGGGCAAGGCCGAACGCGGGCAGGTGCCGCAGGGAACCTCCTGGCAGGACGAAGGCTACTGGTTGTTGCTGCCGCTGCTGTTGCTGGGGGTACTGGCATTCCGGCGTCCGCGCCAGGGAGCTTCGGCGGTCGTGCTGTGCCTGCTGCTGCCGACGCTGCAGCCGGCGCATGCAGCCACGCCGGTACGCGCGGCCGTCGAGCCGGGCACCCTGTGGCAGCGTGCCGACCAGCGCCAGCACCAGCGCTTGAACGATGGCGTGGATGCCTATCGCGCGGGTGATTTCGGTACGGCGCAGAAGCGCTTCGAAGGCATCGACACCGACCAGGGGTGGTACAACCTGGGCAATGCACTGGCCCGACAGGGCAAGTACGACGATGCAATCAAGGCCTATGACCGCGCCCTGCAGTTGCATCCGGGGATGCCGGATGCGGTGGCCAACCGCCAGGCGGTGGATGCAGCGCGCAAACGGCGTGGCCAGCAGGGTCAACAAGGCCAGCAGGGCAAGCCGAATCAACAGAACCGGCAAGGGCAGCAGCAATCCGGACAACAGCAGTCAGGACAACAACAGTCAGGACAACAACAGTCGGGGCAGCAGCAATCCGGGCAACAGCAGCAGGGCAACCCCGGGCAGCAATCGCAGCAGAATGGCAATGACCCTCGCTCACAACAGCAAGGGCAGGGGCGGCAATCACCGTCCGATCAACAACAGCCGCAGGATGGCTCCCGGCAGGGACAGCAGGGAAGGGACGGCCAGCAACGGCGGGACCAGGGCGGCAGCGGCCAGGCGCAACCGCAGCCGCCGCTGGATGCGGAGAACGGCGGCGCGCAGCAGCAGGCCGATGCGGCGCAGCGCGAGCGCATGGCCCAGGCGATGCGCCAGCAGGCCGACGCTGTGCGTGAAGGTGAGCGTGCCGCCGCGGCGGCGCGCGCGGCGATGACGCCGGAGCAGCGCGAGCGCCAGCAGGCGCTGGACGCCTGGATGCAGCGCGTGCCGGATGAGCCTGGCAATCTGTTGAAGGCGAAATTCCAGCTCGAGTACGAGCGACGGATGCGGGAACAGCGATGAAGACGAAGATCGGGCGCCTCTGCTGCAGGGGTTGGATGGCACTGTGGCTGCTGCTCACGTGCATGGGCATGGCACAGGCACAGACCCGCGCCTGGCTGGACCGCGAAAGCATCAGCCTGGGGGAAACGGTCATCCTCAACATCGAGACCGACCAGTCCGGACAGCCGGACTACGGCCCGTTGCGGGCCGAGTTCGACCTGAGCCGGCAGAACACCAACCGCCAGATGCAGATGAGCAACGGAACGGTCAGCAGCAGTGCGTTGTTCTCGGTCGCGTTGTCGCCACGCCGCAATGGCGAGCTGCAGATCCCGGCGCTGCGGGTGGGCAATGCGCAGACCGCGCCATTGCGGCTAGTGGTCGCGCAGGCACCGCTGGCCACCCGTGACAGCAACGCGCTGGCCTTCGTCGAGACCACCGTGGACGACACCCAGCCCTACGTGCAGCAGACAGTGGGCGTGGTGGTGCGGCTGTACTTCGCCACGCAGCTGGCGTCCGGCGAGCTGGTACTCGACACCCCGGCCGGTGCCTCGTTGCAACGCGTGGGCGAGGATGCCACCTCCACCCGCGATATCGGCGGACGTCGCTACAACGTGGTCGAACGCCGCTTCATGCTGGTGCCCGAGCGCAGCGGGGCGTTGCAGGTGCCCGGCGCGCGCTTCAGCGGGCAGGGCGTGGGTGGGTTCTTCGATGATTTCCTCGGCCGCGACAGTGGCCAGCTCAGCGCACGTGCCCCGGACCAGACCCTGCAGGTCCGGGCGGTCCCGGCCAATGCATCGCAACCGTGGTTGCCGCTGAAGAGCCTGCAGCTGCGTTACACCACGGCACCCAACAGCGCTCGTACCGGTGAAGCGGCCAACATCGTGGTCGAGGCCACTGCTACCGGCGTGACCAAGGCGCAGTTCCCGGACCTGCCGGTGCCATCGCTGGGCGATGCCGCGCAGGTGTTCGCCGAGCCGCCGCAGTACGACGAGAGCTTCGTCGGCGGCAGCCCGCAGTTGAAGTTGACCCGCCGTTACTCGGTGGTGCCACAGCAGACCGGCCCGTTGACGGTGCCGGGCATCAGGCTGGGGTGGTGGGACGTGCGGGCCGGCCAGGCGCAGGTGACCGCGTTGCCGGACCTGCAGTTGCAGGTCGAGCAGGGCAGCGGTGGCGTGCAGCCCCCGCCGGTGGCGCAGGCGGCGGTCGGTTCGCCGGCGCTGAAGGGCACGGACCTGGCACTGGCGGCGGCCGGTCAGCGTGACTGGTTGTGGCCGGCGCTGGCGGCGGGTTTCGCGCTGCTGTGGCTGGTGACGCTGATCTGGGGGCTGTCGCGCCGTCGCGACGCACCGGTGCGGGAGCGGCGCCCGGGCGTGTCCGGAACGACCGGCACTGCCGCGCCCGCCTACAGCCAGGCCGACCTGCGGCGTGCGTTGGATGCCGGTGGCCTGGACGAAGTGGTGCAGATCCTCGCGGCGATGGCCGGTGTGCGGGACCTGGATGCGGTGCTGGTCCGCCTTGGCGACGCCGGGCAACGCCAGGCGCTGGAGCGGATGCAACGGGCGCGCTGGGCAGGCGAGGGCGATGTCAGCCAAGCCAGGGCACAGCTGCGCGAGGCCTTCCGTGCGGGACCGCGTTGGCGCGATGCCGGCAAAGTGGCGGAAAAACCGCTCCTGGACCCTCTCTATCCGGGACAAAGCTGAAAAGGCGCCGTGGAGGCGTCTGCTAAGCTGCTTCACTGACCAAGGGGAATCCGCGTATGACCAACCCAACAACTGCCGGCAAGCTGCCGTTCCACTGGAAAATCGGGATTGGCTTCGGTGTTGGCCTGTTGTTGGGCCTGATCGTGCACCTGGTATCGCCGGGTGCGGAATGGGTGCATTGGGTGACCTCGTACCTCACCACGCCGGTGTCGGGCCTGTTCCTGAGCCTGATTTTCATGCTGATCGTGCCGCTGATCTTCTCGGCGCTGGTGATGGGCGTGTCCGAGATGGGCGACATCCGCTCGCTCGGCCGCATCGGCTGGAAGTCGCTGGCTTACACCATCGTGCTGTCGGGCCTGGCAGTGCTGATCGGCCTGGTGCTGGTCAACCTGCTCAAGCCTGGCGCCGGTGTCGATCCGAGCGTCGCCGCGCAGCTGCTGGCCGAGAACGCCGAGCGCAGCAAGGAGATCGTGGCCGGTGTCGGCTCCCAGCCCAAGGGCATGGAAATGCTGCTGTCGATCGTGCCGAACAACGTGCTGGAGGCCGCCTCCGACAACGGCAAGATCCTGTCGCTGATGTTCTTCGCGCTGATGCTGGGCGTGGGCATGGTGCTGTCGC
Source organism: Stenotrophomonas sp. LARHCG68 (assembly GCF_052871705.1). NCBI lineage: Bacteria > Pseudomonadati > Pseudomonadota > Gammaproteobacteria > Lysobacterales > Lysobacteraceae > Stenotrophomonas > Stenotrophomonas sp. LARHCG68. The sequence goes on from NZ_JBIXJV010000001.1 coordinate 648,883, forward strand.
CGGCGGAGAAGGTGGCAACGCTGCGCAAGGCGATCGAGGGCCTGTTCGAAATCTCGATGACCCTGATCAACCTGGTCATCCGCCTGGCCCCGTACGCGGTGGCCTGCTTCATGTTCAATCTGGCGGCCATCTTCGGCTTCGGCCTGCTGGTCAAGCTCGGGGCCTATGTGGGCGTGGTAGTGCTGGCGTTGGCCGTGCACATGTTCATCAGCTATGGCGTTGCGGTGAAGCTGGCCGGCCGTTCACCGATGGCGTTCTTCCGTGAAACCCAGGAAGCGACGCTGATGGCGTTCTCCACGGCCTCGTCCAATGCAACCCTGCCGACCGCGATGCGCGTGGCCGACCAGATGGGCCTGCCGCACAAGGTCTCGCGCTTCGTGCTGACCGTCGGAGCCACCGCCAACCAGAACGGCACGGCGCTGTTCGAGGGCGTGACGGTGATCTTCCTGGCGCAGTTCTTCGGCGTGGACCTGAGCATCGGCCAGCAGTTCATGGTGATGGTGGTCTGCATCCTGGGCGGCATCGGCACCGCCGGTGTGCCGTCCGGTTCGCTGCCGGTGGTGGCGCTGATCTGTGCCATGGTCGGGGTCAACCCGGTCGGCATCGGCCTGATCCTGGGCGTGAACCACTTCCTGGACATGTGCCGCACCGCGCTCAACGTGACCGGCGACCTGGCCCTGACCACCCTGGTGGCGCGTGGCGAGAGCCAGGACGGGACCGAGCCGGCGCCGCCGCCGCAAGGCTGAGCGGGCACCCATGGCATCCAGATGACGGCCATCCTGAACAGGGTGGCCGTCTTGCCATGGGCAGGTGCTTTGCGATGCGTGAAGGCAGGGAATGCGGCCTGATCCGGGCGGTGGCTTGTGGGACAATAGGCCGCCCGCAGTTCCGCGGGAGCCTCCCGATTCCGACGAACCATGACGCAGCCCACCCGCCGCCAGTTGGCGAATGCCATTCGTTTCCTCGCCGCCGATGCAGTCGAAGCCGCCAAGTCCGGTCACCCCGGCATGCCGATGGGCATGGCCGATATCGCCGAAGTGCTTTGGAACGACTATCTCCGCCACAACCCGAACAACCCGAAGTGGTTCAACCGTGACCGCTTCGTGCTGTCCAACGGCCACGGCTCGATGCTGCAGTACGCGCTGCTGCACCTGAGCGGCTACGACCTGCCGATCGAGCAGCTCAAGGCCTTCCGCCAGCTGGGCAGCAGGACCGCCGGCCACCCGGAGCGTCACGAAACCCCGGGCGTGGAAACCACCACCGGTCCGCTGGGCCAGGGTTTCGCCAATGCCGTGGGCTTCGCGCTGGCTGAGAAGCTGCTGGCGCAGCGCTACAACCGCCCGGAATTCGAAGTCGTCGACCACCGCACCTGGGTGTTCATGGGCGATGGCTGTCTGATGGAAGGCATCTCGCACGAAGCCGCTTCGCTGGCCGGCACCTGGGGCCTGGGCAAGCTGGTCTGCTTCTGGGACGACAACAACATCTCCATCGACGGTGAAGTCGAAGGCTGGTTCACCGACAACACCCCGGAACGTTTCGAGGCCTACGGCTGGAACGTGGTGCGCGACGTGGACGGCCACGATCCGGAAAGCATCAAGGCCGGTATCGATGCGGCGCTGTCGCAGTTCGACAAGCCGACCCTGATCTGCTGCAAGACCACCATTGGCTTCGGCTCGCCGAACAAGGCCGGCCAGGAATCCAGCCACGGCGCACCGCTGGGCAAGGACGAACTGGAAGCCACCCGCAAGGCACTGGACTGGCCGTATGGCCCGTTCGAAATCCCGGAAGCCATCTACGCCGGCTGGCGTGCAGGCGGTACCGGCACGCTGCGCCAGGCCGAGTGGGAGCAGCTGTTCGACAAGTACGCTGCGCAGTTCCCGGAACAGGCCGAAGAGCTGACCCGCCGTTCGCACGGTGAGCTGCCGGACGACTTCATCGCCAAGGCCGATGCCTACATCGCCCAGGTGCAGGCTGAAGCGCCGAACATTGCCTCGCGCAAGGCCTCGCAGAATGCGATCCAGGCCTTCGCGCCGCTGCTGCCGGAAATCATCGGTGGCTCGGCCGACCTGGCCGGTTCCAACCTGACCCTGTGGAAGGGCGCACACACCGTGGTCGGCGAAGACCCGCAGGCGAACTACGTGCACTATGGCGTGCGTGAGTTCGGCATGAGCGCCATCGCCAACGGTCTGGCTCTGCACGGTGGCTTCCTGCCGTTCGACGCCACCTTCCTGGTGTTCAGCGACTACGCGCGCAACGCGCTGCGCATGAGCGCGCTGATCCCGGCGCACGTCATCCACGTGTTCACCCATGACTCCATCGGCCTGGGCGAGGATGGCCCGACCCACCAGCCGGTCGAGCACGTGTCCTCGCTGCGTTACATCCCCAACAACGATGTGTGGCGCCCGTGCGATGCCGCCGAATCGGCGGTCAGCTGGAAGGCGGCCATCGTGCGCAAGGACGGCCCGAGCTGCCTGATCTTCAGCCGCCAGAACCTGGCCCCGCAGCAGCGCAGTGCCGAGCAGGTCCAGCAGATCGAGCGGGGTGGCTACGTGCTCGCCGATGCCGCCGATACCCCGGACGTGATCCTGATCGGCACCGGTTCGGAAGTGGGCCTGGCCATGGCCGCCAAGGCCGAGCTGGAAGCGGCCGGCCTCAAGGCCCGCGTGGTGTCGATGCCGTCGACCAACGTGTTCGACCGCCAGGACGCGGCCTACCGTGAATCGGTACTGCCGAACGCGGTGCGCGCACGTGTGGCGGTGGAAGCCGGTGTCACCGGTTTCTGGCGCCAGTACGTGGGCCTGGACGGTGCGGTGGTTGGCCTGGATACCTTCGGTGCCTCGGCCCCGGCGGACAAGCTGTACCAGCACTTCGGCATCACCGTCGACGCGGTGGTGGCCGCCGCCAAGGCGCAGGTCGCGAACTGAGCGACGCTGTAGCTGAGGTGGAGCAAAGGCCGGGGAAACCCGGCCTTTGCGTATCTGCAGCCCTGCAGCGCCACGCGCAGGGATGGCCGCGTACTTCCAAGCCTTCCTCCTTTGCGTCGTCGTTGCTTCCGCTGCCCCTGCAGGGGGAGTCGAAGCGCCCCATGAATCCTTCCGGGTAGTGAGTGGGGTTCGGGGCCGCAGCAGGTGCAGGATCAAAGGCGGATAAATGGCAAGCGCGATGCGACGCGGTGGTGATGTGCTGCCTGCCGGACCGATGCAATACGCGGACGTGGGGCCTGCCAGACGCCTCCAGGCCGCCTCGATCGCCTGGACGACCGAGTGGCAGGGTGCGGCGACGGCAGGGGCCTGTCATGCTTGGCTTGGGCGATGACACGGACAACAACGCATGGATGACAAACGGAAGGAACTGGTGGGACGCACCAACATCGACCAACTGTTGGGACCCACCGCGCGCGAAATCGATCTGAACCAGCCGGTCCAGGCGCGTCAGGACGTGGCTGACGTGCAGATACGTTCGACCACAGATCCGCTGCAGATCCATTTCGCCACTACCGACGTCATCGGCAAGTTGCAGGAGCCGGCCGCCAGCAGCCGCATGCGCGCGTTCGCCCTGGTGTTCATCGGTGGGCCGATGATCGTGTTTGGCCTGATGCAGATCGGCATGGCATGGAGCAGCGATGTCAGCTTGCTGCGGCGCCTGCTTGTCAGCGTGCTGGGTGGCGCGATGGCTGCGTTCTGGCCGTTCCTGATCTATCGCGGCAGGCGCCGCGGCAAGGGGTGAACCCTCCGGTGACGGGCGTGCTGGTGAGTTGGTGACCCCGTAGCTTCAATGCCGTTCAGCGCTCGCGCAGGCTTTCGCTGGCGTGCCGCTTGAACGGGCTGAGGAAGTAGTCGATCACCCGTTGCCGGTCGGTACGCACTTCGGCCCGGATGGACATGCCCGGTGCCAGCGGTACGTTCTCCTGGCCTACCCGCACATGGCTTTCGTGCAGGGCGATGCGCAGGCTGTACAGCGGTCCCTGCCGGGCGTCGTCGATGGCATCGCGCGAGACGTTGAGCACGGTGCCGTGCAGGATGCCGTAGCGGGTGAAGTTGAAGGTCTCCACCTTCACTGACACTGCTTGGCCGGCACGCACGAAGCCGACATCACGGTTATGCAGGCGCGCCTCGACTTCCAGCGGCTGGTTGCTGGGGACGATGACCATCAGGGGTTGTGCCGCGGTCACCACGCCGCCGGCGGTATGCACGGACAGTTGCTGCACGGTGCCGTCCACGGGGGCGGTCAGGCGGGTCAGCATGTCGCGCCGTTCGGCCTTGATCAGTTCCTGCTGCAAGGTGGTGGTGCGGCGCTCGTTCTGGTTCAGCAGGTCGTGCACGCTGCGGCGGTACCGGGAGAGCGTGCTGCGGTGGCGTTCAAGCGCCTCCTGGTGCGAGGCGTTGAGCTCGACGATATGGCTGCGGCGCTCGGCCAGCTGGCGCTCCTGCTCCAGTTGCTCCTGTTGCTTGCTCAGGTAGTGGTGCTTGGAGACCAGGCCTTCACCGGCAAGCTTGGCGTAGTCGGCGGTGATGCGCTGGGTCATGGGCAGCATCTGCGCCAATGCATTGGCCGATACCTGCGCGGCGCGGATCTCCGCGCTGCGGCGGGTGATCACCGCTTCACTCTGGGCCAGCTCGCTGCGCAGTTCGTGGTACTGACTCTGCAGCCAGGCATTGGCCGCCGAGCGTTGTTCCGGGGTTGCCTGCGGGAGCAGCGAGGTGATATCGGCCGGTGGGTGCTGCTGGTCGATGGCTTCGAGCAGGATGCGTGCGCGTGCGGCGTCCAATTGCGCGTCATCGCGGTCATTGCTGAGCCGATCCTTGTCAGCCGTGGTCTGGCTGGCGTCGAGCTCGATCAGTACGTCACCGGCCTGCACCGTCTGGCCGTCGTGGGCATGAATGGCTTTCACCACCGCTACTTCATGCGACTGGATGAGCTTGCTTTGGTCGCTGGAGACGATGCGGCCCTCGGCGATGGCCACCACGTCCAGGCGTGCGAACATCGACCAGGCCAGGGCACTCAATGCGAAGGCCATGATCAGCCACTGGATGCAGCGCGGGGCGGGGTGGATCGGCGTCTCCTGCAGGGCCTGGACGGCAGGAAGGAAAGCCAGGTCCGCCCGCTGGTTGCGCGCGTGGCGACGAGCCAGGAAGTGCTGCAGCAGAACATGCAGCCGGTGACGAAGGACGGTATACGGCTTCATGCTGCGTGAGTCATCCCTGCTGCATCCGGTGCAACTGGGCGTAGCGACTGTCCGGCGTGGCCAGCAGCTGCGCAGGGTTGCCTTGCTCGACCAGCCGCCCGCGTTCCAGGACGATGATGCGATCGGCATTGCGCACGGTCGATAGGCGATGGGCGATGATCAGCACGGTGCGGCCGGCGCAGATCTGGCGCATGTTGGCCTGGATCAGCCGTTCGGACTCGTAGTCCAGTGCGCTGGTGGCCTCATCGAAGATCAGGATGCGGGGATTGCGCAGCAGGGCGCGGGCGATGGCCACGCGTTGGCGCTGGCCGCCGGACAACGAAGCACCTTGCTCACCGACCACGGTGTCGTAGCCTTCGGGAAGGTCGAGGATGAAGTCATGTGCGCCGGCAAGTCGTGCCGCGTGGATGACGGTATCCAGTGATGCACCAGGGTCGGCCAGCGCGATGTTGTCGCGGATGCTGCGGTGGAACAGCATGTTTTCCTGGAGGACCACGCCCATCTGACGGCGCAGCGAGCTGGCCTCGGTCAAGGCCAGGTCAATGCCATCGACGGTGATGCGCCCCTGTTCCGGGACATGCAGGCGTTGCAGCAGGCGCGCCAGGGTGCTCTTGCCCGAGCCGGAGCTGCCGACGATGCCGATCACCTCGCCGGGGGCGACCTGCAGGCTGAAGCCCTGCAATGCGGCTGGACCATCGGGACGGTAGCGGAAATGCACCTGATGGAACTCAACGCCGCCACGCAGGGCCGGCAGCACGTTGCGCCCGGTCGCCGCCGATTCGGTCGGTGTGTCGAGGATGTCCCCCAACCGTTGCATCGACAGACGGGTCTGCTGGAAGTTCGGCCAGAGCTGCGCTAACCGCATGACCGGCTGGGCGATGCGCCCGGCGAGCATGTTGAAGGCGATCAGTTGGCCGACGGACAGATGGCCATCAATGACCTGTCGAGCGCCCAGCCACAGGGTCAGGACGGTCACCAGCTTGCCGATCAGGCCGGCCGATTCGTTGGCCAGGGTCGACAGCACCTGGGTCCGGAAGCTGGCGCCTACGTAGGCCGCCAGCTGCGTGTCCCAGCGGCGCCTGGCCTGGGGTTCGACGGCCAGTGCCTTGAGCGTGGTGATGCCGGTCAGGGATTCGACCAGGAACGCCTGGTTCTCCGCGCCGCGACCAAAGGTTTCATGCAGCTGCGTGCGCAGCAGCGGCGTGATGGTCAGCGCCAGCAGCAGGTAGAGTGGCAGTGATCCGATGACGACGAGCGTCAGGACAGGGCTGTACATCAACATGACCGCCAGGAAGACCGCACAGAACAGCACATCGATCACCAGGGTGATGCTGCTGCCGGTGAGGAAGCTGCGGATGTTCTCCAGCTCGCGCACCCGTGCCACCGAGTCACCGACCCGGCGTGCCTGGAAGTAGGCCAGCGGCAGATGGACGAGGTGCCGGTACAGGCGTGAGCCCAGCGTGACATCAATGCGGCTGGCGGTGTGCGCCGAGACATAGCCGCGCAGCCCGCTGAGCACGCTTTCGAACACCACCACCGCGAGCAGGCCGAACATCAGCACGTTGAGGGTGGACAGGCCCTGGTGCGCGAGCACCTTGTCCATCACCACCTGGAAGAACAGCGGTGTTATCAGCGCGAAGACCTGCAGGAACAGGCTGGCGGCAAGCACTTCGAGCAGGATGCCGCGGTGCCTGTGCAGGGCAGGCAGGAACCAACGCAGGCCGAAGCGCTGCGTGACTCGGCCGTTGGCACCCCGGGGTTGCAGCAGGATCAAGGTGCCAGACCAGTACGTCCGCAGGGCTGCCAGTGACATCACCTCCGGCTGCTCGGCGCCCGGGCGCTGGATCAGTACCTTGTCCTCGTCGGCGCGGGCGAGGATGAAGCATCCATGCCGGGTATCCATGCCGATCGCCGGAAGCGGCATGCGCGACAATCGTTCGACGGATGCTGTGAGTCGCCGGGTGCGCAGTCCCAGGGCGCGGGCAGCCTGCAGCAAGGCAGGCATGTCCAGCGGCGTATCTCCTTCGCCGAAGTCGTGGCGCAGCTGCTCGGCGTTTGAGGGGATCTGGTGAAACCTCGCCAGCGTCACCAGGCAGGCCAGGCCACTGTCGGACGGTGGAGCGGGGTGCGGCGGGGTCACATTGCCTTCCTGTCAGACGCATCATGGAGTTGCGCGGCTGCACGGTGGTGCGACGGACGCAGGGTCCGTGACACGACGGCTGTCGCGCATGTGATGCTGCCTTCCATGGATAAAGCGGCCGGGCAATACCCGGCCATGGGAAGTGTCTGGACTACGGTTGAACAGTGATCGTCGTCGATGCGGTGGTCAGGCCCAGGCGGCGGCCAACACCGGTGCCAACGCCTGCTGCTGGTTCGCCGGAAGCGTGGTCTGGCCCAGGGGAGGGGGCGAGAACGCGGCCATGCCCTGCACCAGCCGGTCGATGCCGGCGATGTCGAGTACACGTCCGGCGGAATCCTGCACCCGGTCAAGGATGGCGTCCTTTTGGATGAAATAGTTGGAAACAGTGACGGCGTCGGAGGTGCCGATGATCCGGACGGAGAGGTTGTTGGTGCCGCGGACACGTTCGAACCAGAGCTGGTTGGCGGCGATGTTCTTCTGGAAACGGAGCGTATCCACATCACCGGGATCGAACTCACCGGGCATGAGGGTGTCCCTGCCATCGCCGCGATTGAAGATGAAGGTGTCGCTGCCGCGTCCTCCATACAGCACGTCATTGCCCTTGCCGCCGATGAGGGTGTCATTTCCGTCATAACCCATCAGGCAGTCCTTGACCGAGGTTCCGGTCAGGGTGTTGTTCAGGACATTGCCGGTCAGGCTGCGAGCCGAACCCGTGTCGACCAGATGGAAGTTCTCGACATTGGCGTACTTCCGGGTGTCGTTGTTGTTGATCGAGAGGTAGATGGTATCTACGCCGCCATTCACATCTTCGACGACAACATCATTGATGTTGTCCACGTAGTAGACGTCATTGCCGGCACCGCCGATCATGCGGTCCGCACCGGTGCCGCCATCCAGGATGTCGTTGCCGGCGCCGCCGACCAGCAGATCGTTGCCGTCATGCCCATACAGGGTGTCATTGCCGTCACCGCCATGCAGCGCGTTGTTGGCGGCATTGCCGTGGATCAGGTCGTTGCCGCGCGTACCGATCGCATTCTCAATGACGGTGCCATAGGCGATACCGATGCAGTCCTTGCCCGTATACAAATGGGGCGAGCTGACGCCGGCGGGCGTGGCATAGGTGATGGAGCTGTAACTGCCTTCGGCAAGGTTGATCTGCGCGCCCAGCGAGTATGCGGAAAGGTCCAGCGTGTCGGTGCCGCCGCCATCCCATAGCGTGGTGTAGAAGCCGGTATCGGGGCTGAAGGCATAGACCGTGTCGGTATTGTTGTGCGTCATGTTGGCGCCGTACAGATACTGCAATGCGGCGATGTCGTAGATGCCAAGGCTGTCGGTGCTGGCTTGGCCGATGTAGTTGCCGGCGGCATCTGCCATCATGGTTGGCTGACCACTGGTATAAGACATGACGGTCTGCAGCGTGGTGAACCCAGGAACGTGCAGGCCGGTGATGTGTCCGGGATGATCGAGTCCGAGCACATGGCCCATTTCATGCAGGGTGAAGCCCATGTTGTAGCCGGCATACCACGAAACCCAGACATCACCGCCCCAGGCGTGGCTGTAGGGGCCATAGGCCCAGCCACCCGCACCGTACTCGCCGAGGGGGGCGGCATATGCATTGAAACGGATCACCGCCTCTCCCTCGGTACGTTCATCCACATACTGGAAGTTGATGTCCAGGATGCTGCTGTAGACCGCCATCGCCTGGTTGATGACCGCGATGTCGGCGGCGTCATCAATCGCGCGGAAGTAGGGCAGCTCGCCGCGGATGCCGTAGGGGTCGCTGGAGAAGACCGCATCGGCCTGGGTGATGGTCCAGGTAATGGTGCGGCTCGCGTCCAGGCTCCACTGACGGTAGGAAATGAGCGTGTCGATAGCGTTGATGCCGGATGCGACGGTCTTCTCGATGCCGAGGGACATGGCGGATCTCCTTGCGTGATATGCGCCTTCATCGCGCCCCGCAGGCGCAGGGCGGGATGAGGGCCTGCGGATTGCCGGCGACCTGCATGCCCGGGTGTCGGGTCACGATGATGTGGGCATGGGGCATCCGGTACAGGTGAGGCCACCGACGGGGCGGCGCCACGACTTCCATGGAATGCCTGCGGGCATGCCAATGCCATGAGAAACGTCTGGAATGGCCTGTCCCGGGACGATGATGTTGCGCTTCTGCTCACCGGGATGCAGGCAGCGACGGTACTCGCCCAACGGTACCGCGTGGCATCAACCTGCGTGCAGCGTGCGGGCCAGTCCCAGCCGCAGCAGTCGTGCGTTGAGTCGGTCGCCGAGTGTGCCGGGCGTGCCCAATCCCATCCGCTGCAGGTACATCGCATCGTTGTCGCCGGTGGCCTGGGCCATCGCTGCCATGACGGTGCGCAGCTTGGCCAACGGCGTGGCGGTGTTGGCCTTGAGCCAGGTCAATGCGCGCAGCAGGTCCTGTTCGATGGCGGTGAAATCGCTGCCCAACGGATAGTCCGGCAGGCTACCATCGGCGCGGAACGGCGCCAGCACCGCGGCGAAGGTATCGCCACGATTGCGCCGCCACGATGGCGGCGCGGTGAAGTCCGTGGCCAGCTTGCCGCTGGCCTTGGCCTGTTCGAGCAGTGCGGGTTGGAACGCCGCATCCGTGATGCCTGCCATGGCGATCACGCAGTCTTCGTCGGTGCGATGGCGGAGGTCGGCGATGCCGTACTCGTTGACGAACACGTCGCGCAGATGACGTGGGATGGTGGTGTGCCCATAGTTCCAGCGCACGTTGGAGGCCGGCTTCCCGGCCTCCTCGCGGACGGCGCGGAACATCAGCACGCTGCGCGCGTCCGGCAGCGCGTGGGCCATCGCCACGAAGTTGTACTGGCCGCCCACGCCGGATACCACGCGGCCGTCCTCCAGCGCGTCGGACACTGCTGCCCCCAGGGCGGTGGCCATCATGCAGGAGTTGAAGAAGCGCGCGTCGCGGCGCTGCAGCTGTTCCAGTGCCTCATTGCCGCCATAGAGCTGGTTGATCTCACTGATGCGGCGCATGCCGATCGCCCGGCACTCCTCTTCGGGCAGGTACCGAAGCCAGTCGTAGAACTCCGGCGAGCCGAGGTAGAAGGCACCGTGCAGGTACTCGCCTTCCGCCGCGAGGGTCGCATGGTCGGCGGTGTAGGCGCTGCCATTGGCCAGGCGCTGCATCAATGTCAGGTCCTCATGCACCTTGCGCCGGATCACGCCACGTTGCACCAGTACGCGGAAGCCCTCGTTGAGCATCTCGCTGCAGCCATACAGACCGACCTCGAACGGTTCCAGGCCTCCGGCTTCGCGTACCAGCGGGTGCGTGGCCAGTGACGGGTCCAGTGCGTTGATGATGGCCCGGTAGCGTGCGTTGTCGGTATGCCGCAGGACCAGTGCATGGCTGAGCGCGTCGGCCAGGGTGCCAATGCCGATCTGCAGGGTGCCGCCGTCGCGCACCAGGGCACTGGCGTACAGGCCGATGGCGTAGTCGGCATCGCTCACCGGTTGTCGTGGCAACCCGAACAGTTGCGGATACGGCCCCGGCGGGACCACCACCAGGTCGAAGAAGTCCGGGGCCACCGTGGCGCTGCCGCCCAGCCAGGGCAGTTGCGGGTCCACTTCGGCGATGAGCAGGGGGCGCGGCAGGCCGCGACGGGCGATGGCGTCCAGCGTGTCCTGGGTGATGTCGTTGTTGCAGGACAGCGACAGCCGCCGGTTGCCTTCGCGGAAGGCCACCTTCTGCACGATGACATGCGGTGCGCGCTGTGCCACCGCATCGGCGGCATGGGTGTAGTTGAGGCTGGTGTAGCCGCACTGGGCCTGCCGCGAACCGAGCAGGGCGCCGGACTGCATGTAGAACTCCTCTACCTGCACATGGGCGGGCAGGGCGTCGCGGCCGATCGCGTCGGCGTAGGCCAGGCGCGGGAAATCCGTGCCGAAGTGGCGCTCGACGAACGGGCGCATGAAGCGCGCCTCCAGCCCATCGCCCTTGGCCATCGGCGGATTCAACGACAACGCGGTGTACAGCTGCAGCGGGCGCGCTGCATCGTTCTCGATGCGCGCATAGAGCTGGTTGAGCAGGCGATGTGGTTTGCCCAATGCCAGCGGTGCGGCGATGCGCAGGGGGCCGTCGACACGGGCCAGCAGCCAGTCGACGGCAGCATCCAGATCGGTCAGGTGTTGCGGCATGGGCACGGTTCCTGCGAAGTCGGCTGCATTACAGCACGCAGGGCCTGAATCCCCCTGTGGACGCTTGACAGGGGATTCGTTTACTCGTGTAATCGCATAAAATTTACAGGCGTAAACGATGATCCGGATCAGCGAGGCCGAAGCAGTGGTGATGCAGGTGCTGTGGGGTGACCACCCGCTCTCGGCAGATGAGGTGATGGCGCGCCTGCCCGGTGGCAACGACTGGGCCGAAGCCACGGTGAAGACACTGCTCAACCGCCTGCTCAACAAGGGCGCCATCGCCGCCGAGAAAGAGGGGCGGCGTTACCTGTACTCGCCGCTGGTGCAGCGCGATGCATGGGTGCTGGAAGAAAGCCGCAGCCTGATCGATCGCCTGTTCGATGGTCGCGTCGCGCCGCTGGTCGCGCATTTCAGCCAGCACCGCAAGCTCAGCACCGAGGACGTGGCCGAACTGCGCCGCCTGCTGGAGGAGTTGGACGATGAACAGCGTTGAGCTGCTGCAGGTGCTGCTGAAGACCACGCTGTCCAGCAGCGCGGCGATGCTGCTGGTGCTGGCATTGCGCGGACCGGTGCGCCGCTGGCTCGGGGCCAGCGCGGCGTATCTGCTGTGGCTGGCGGTGCCGGTGGCGTTGGGGGCGGTGCTGCTGCCTGCGCCGCAGGTCGTGGCAACGCCGATGCTGCCAGCGGCGATGGTGGGGCCGGTCACCCAGGTGCTGGCGGTGCCGGCCCAGGCGGCGCTTGGTCCGGTTGCGTGGTTGCTCGCGTGGGCCGCCGGTGCGCTGTGCATGGCGGCCGGGCTGTGGGTGCAGCAGCGGCGCTTCCTGCGTGGGCTTGGGCCGGTCGAGCGCCGCGGTGACGGCCTGTGGCAGGCGCAGGGGGCCATCGGCCTGCCGGCGGCGATGGGCGTGCTGCGGCCGCGCATCGTGCTGCCGGCGGACTTCGAGCGCCGTTACGAGCGGTTTGAACAGCAGCTGGTGGTCCGCCATGAGCAGGTGCACCTGCGCCGCGGCGACATCCTCATCAACGCATTGTGGGCCGCGCTGCGCTGCCTGTACTGGTTCAACCCGCTGTTGCCACTGGCGGTGCGGCGCTGCCGCGAGGACCAGGAGTTTTCCTGCGACGAGCGCGTCATCGCCGGCAGCCGTGGCGCACGGCGCAGCTATGGCAACGCCATGCTGAAAACCGGGCTGGCGTTGTCCCCGTTGCCTGTGGGTTGCCATTGGCACGACCACCATCCATTGAAGGAGCGCATTGCCATGCTGAAGCGACCTGTACCCGGAAAGAAGCAATGGGCGACGATGCTGGTGGTATCGGCACTGTTGTCCTCGGGCCTGGGGTACGCGGCATGGGCGGCACAGCCGGCGCGCAGCACGGAGGCGGCGCCGCTGTCGTTGTATGGCGTGGTGGTGACCGCCACGCTCGATGGCACGCGGCAGACCTTTGAACTGCGCCAGCCACTGGGACAGCCGTTCTCATTCCGCATGACCTCGGAGAAGGGCGTGGGTTGGATCGGTGAATTCACCCTGCAACCGGAGGGGAAGTTGCTGCGCCTGAGCGGGAGCCTGAAGGCCGATGGCGTGCTGGTGTCCTCGCCGATGCTGTTGATGAACGCCGAGGTGCCCGTTGGCATCCAGGTCTCCACGCCGGACGGCCGTTCGGTATGGGCGCTGGAAATGCGCGCTTCTCCGGTGGCGAGGGCCAGGGATGCCGAGGTGGTGGTGATCAGCAAGCAGCAGGCGCCGCCCTCCTATCCGCTGGAAGCGATGCATCAGGGCATCAGTGGCAAGGTCGTGCTGGAGATCGAGGTGGCGGCCGATGGCAAGGCCACGGACGTCACGGTGGTGCAGTCGCAACCGCAAGGCGTATTCGATGCGGCCTCGATCGCCGCCGCTCGGCAATGGCGCTTCACCCCGGCGCGCCGGGACGGGCTGGCGGTTGCCGGCAAGGTGCGCGTGCCGATCTGGTTTGACCTCGACGAAGAGGTGACCCACACCGACGACGCGACGGAGGGCTGAGCATGCGCGGGGGGAGAGGTGCCGTACTGGCGCTGGTGCTGTCCGGCTGTGCTGGCCACGCGGTCGTCCAGGAACGTGAAGCGTCGAGCTACAGCGTCGACCGGCGGCTGCTGGTACCGGAAAGCGGCGCGGCAGGTGGGTCGGTCAATGCCTATACGCTGGCGGCGAGCGAGGGCTTCCGCATGCCCCGGCCGGTGCAGGTGCCGTCGCCGCAGCTGCCGCAGCAACCGTCGCTGCCGGCCACCACGGTGTGCGTGCAGGTGATCCTGGATGCCACTGGACAGGTGCAGCGCAGTGAGCCATTGCTGGGCCATTCGGCCTGCGCGGCGGGTGCCGATCCCGCCAACCAGAGGTTGTTGCAAGCGGCCCAGGCCGCCACTGCGCAGTGGACGTTCGTGCCGGCGGCACGGTGCCATTTTCCTGCCGGTGTATCGCCGCGTGCGGCGGATGATTGCAGCGGCGCGACGCGCATCGAGGAAGTGCCGGTGACGTTGGCCTATGCCTTCACCTTTGAGGTGATCGAAGGCAGGACGGTGGTGCGCAGCCAGTCGGGCGTGCGCTGAGGCGATGCTCCCGGCGGCGGGCGGCCGCCGGGGAACGGGCACTGGTGATCAGTTCCTGTCGAGCAGGTCGTTCAACAGGGCCGCCAGGCGTTCGCCGGCCAGGCGGACCTGCGCTTCGGCCACGGGGCGCCAGGTGGCGGCGTACTCCTCGCCGACCTTGCGGGTGTCCGGGTACACGCCCTTGCGGGTGGCCAGCCTGCAGGACTGCTCGGCCCAGCGCGTGGCATCGCGCTGCAGTTGCGGGCGCCCGACGTCACGCGGGGCGGGCAGGGCTTCAAGCCGTTCCAGGAACTGGTCGTCGTTCAACTGCAGCGGGTAGAACATGCCGCTGTCCCACACCGAATGCAGGTTGGTGCCGCGTCCGTTGAACTGCAACTGGTAGGTGTTGCCACCGCGGTCATGGCCGTAGCCGGCATGCATGGGCTGGTGCACGTCGCCGGCCAGGTGCACGACGAACTTCAGCGCCTGCAGGCGCTCGGCGTCGGACTTGCTCGGGTCGGCCAGGATCTGCGCCTGCGCCTTGAGTGCTTCGACCACGCAGTTGCCGTTCGGGCAGTGCTTGGGCGGGTCGTAGTCGCAGCCTTCCTCGGCCATGTTGATGTAGTGCCAGCCGGCCGAGCGGCGGCCCAGGCCGGGGTCCTGCGAACGCAGGTCATCGGCCCACGGGGCGATGCTGGACAGCGTGGCGCCGGGTTCGGTGGCCAGCAGGCGATCCACCTCGGCCCTGGCCTGCGGGTCCAGGCGGGTTTCGGCCACGCGCGCGACCAGTCGATGGCCTTGTGCGCCCCATGCAAGGGCGTGGCCGGGCAGCAGGGCGGTGAAGGCGACAGCCAGGAGGGAAACGGAGAGTCGGTACGGCTTGTTCATCGGCGCATTCTAGCGGCAGCCGATGGCCGGGCAGCATGCCGTTCATGGCAGAACGCCCTCCCGGCGAGGCCGGGAGGGCGTGGGTACGGCAGGTTCCGGCGTGGCTCAGAACTTGAAGACGTAGGCCATGCCGTAGACCAGCGGGTCGACCTTGGCGGTCCCCAGCGTGTTGCCGTTGACCTTGACCTTGGAGTCGATGTCGGCCCAGCGCAGGTCCACGCGCAGCGCGCCCTTCTCGCTCAACGCGAAGTCCAGGCCCGCGTGCGCGGCCAGGCCCCAGGAGTCCTCCAGCTTCAGCTTGGTGCCGGCCAGGGCACCCTTGCTGTCGGTGCTGAAGAACTTGGTGTAGTTCACGCCCAGGCCGACGAACGGGGTGACCTTGCTGCTGTTGGCGAAGTGGTACTGCAGCGAGACGACCGGCGGCAGCTGCTTGGTCTCGCCGACCTTGCCGACGCCGTCGATGCTGATTTCGTGCTTGAACGGCAGGGCGCCCAGCACTTCGATGCCCACGTTGTCGGCGACGAAGTACTCGAAGGTGACGGTCGGGCGGACGCTGCTGTCGACCTTGGTCGGCAGGGCGCCCAGGCCCAGGGCGGCGCCGTTGAGGTCACCGGCATCGGACTTCGGGTCGACGGCGTGCACGCCGACGCCCAGCGTCCAGTCACCCTTGGACTGGGCCATGGCGGGAGCGGCGGCCAGGGCCATGGCGGCGGCCAGGCCGGAGAGCAACAGGGCGGAGGTCTTGCGCATGTTGTAATTCCGTTACGTGGTGGAGGTGGCGCCAGTGTCCGGGGCGCACCGCCGAGGCGCTTTGATCCTGATCAAACAGCCGTTTGCACTCAGCTGGCGGTCATCTGGCCGCGCTCCCCGCAGCGCCACGGCCGGGGGGCCGCACCTGTTAGAATGGCGGCCCCTTTCAACCCCCGCCGCAACGGGCTTGCGGCTGCAGGAGCTTGTGAACATGGCAATCAAGGTCGGCATCAACGGTTTCGGTCGCATCGGGCGCAACGTGCTGCGTTCGGCAGTGCTGAACTTCGGCAACGACATCGAGATCGTGGCCATCAACGATCTGCTCGAGCCGGATTACCTGGCCTACATGCTCAAGTACGACTCGGTGCATGGCCGTTTCAAGGCTGACGTTGCGGTCGACGGCAAGGACCTGCTGGTCAACGGCAAGAAGATCCGCCTGACCCAGGAACGCGATCCGTCCAACCTGAAGTGGGACGAAGTCGGCGTCGATGTCGTCATCGAATCCACCGGCCTGTTCCTGGACAAGGTCAGCGCGCAGAAGCACATTGATGCGGGCGCCAAGAAGGTGATCCTGTCGGCCCCGTCCAAGGACGATACGCCGATGTTCGTGTTCGGCGTCAACGACAAGACCTACGCCGGCCAGGCCATCATCTCCAACGCCTCGTGCACCACCAACTGCCTGGCCCCGCTGGCCAAGGTCATCAACGACAAGTGGGGCATCAAGCGCGGCCTGATGACCACCGTGCATGCGGCTACCGCCACCCAGAAGACCGTTGACGGCCCGTCCAACAAGGACTGGCGCGGCGGCCGCGGCATCCTGGAAAACATCATTCCGTCCTCCACCGGTGCAGCCAAGGCTGTCGGCGTGGTGATTCCGGAACTGAACAAGAAGCTCACCGGCATGAGCTTCCGTGTGCCGACCTCGGACGTGTCGGTGGTCGATCTGACCGTCGAGCTGGAAAAGGAAGCCACCTACGCCGAAATCTGCGCCGAAGTGAAGGCACAGAGCGAAGGCGCGCTGAAGGGCATCCTGGGCTACACCGAAGACAAGGTGGTCGCCACCGATTTCCGTGGCGAGACCCACACCTCGGTGTTCGACGCCGACGCCGGCATCGCGCTGGATTCCACCTTCGTCAAGCTGGTCAGCTGGTACGACAACGAGTGGGGCTACTCCAACAAGTGCCTGGAAATGGTGCGCGTGGTTGCTGCCTGACCGGCACGCTGCGTGGATGCGGAAAGGGCGCCTTGAGGGCGCCCTTTCTTTTTGCCGTCGATCAATGGTCGCCGTCGCGGGGAATGCACCGTGCCGGCCCGGGCGAGGGTGCCTTGCTGCCGGGATCAGGCGGTCGGTGGTGTATCGATGGTGTCGCTGCCGGGGTACCTGGCAAAGCGTCCCTGTCCAGCCGGATGTACCGGGCCGTAGCTGGGCCACGGCCAGCCGCCGAACTGGGTGCGCCCATAGTCGCGGCGGGCCTGTTCGATCTCCTCGGCGGTGTTCATCACGAACGGGCCATAAGCCGCTACCGGTTCACCGATCGGTACGCCCTGCAGCAGCAGGATCCGGACCTGTTCGGTACCGGTGTTGTGCAGGGGCAGCGTGGCATCGGCGGCGACTTCCAGCAGGCGGGGGCTGGCCACGGGGCTGCCATCCACCTCCAGCTGCTGGCCGCCGTGCACATACAGCGTGCGCCGGGTGCCGGTGCCGGTCGCGGCTGGCAGGGTCAAGGTCGCTCCCGGCTGCAGCAGGATCTGCCAGATGGCGACGTCGGCGTCCGGGTTGGCAGCCCAGGAGTTGCGCGCCGGCGCCAGCGGCACGATGGCGGCCTGCGCCGACTCCTGCGGCTGGTAGCGGCCAGCCACGACCTTGACCGCCGCACCTTCATGGCGGTACCACGGGATCTGTTCGCCCCACAGCATCACGAACTCCGGGTCGGTCATCTTGTTGCGCGGCGGCAGGTTCAACCAGATCTGGTAGAGGTCCAGCGGGTTGGGTTGCCCGCGCTCGCGCAGCGGGAACATCTCCGAGTGCTGCACGCCGCGGCCGGTGGTGAGCCACTGCACGTCGCCGTCGCCATAGCGCGCGGTGGCACCGAGCGAGTCGGCGTGGTCGACCAGCCCCTGCGGCACCATGGTGACGGTCTCGAAGCCGCGATGCGGGTGGGCCGGGAAACCGGGCACGGTGACGCCGTGGTACATGCTCCAGCCGTCCTTGCCACTGAAGTCCTGGCCCAGTTCACGCCCGCCGAGCTGGCGCATGTCCACGCCCTGCTCGGCGGTGGCCGCAGGGTAGTGATCCAGGTGGTGCATGCAGAACAGGAACGGGTCGGTGCCGGGCCAGGGCCGGCCGAGCGGCTCGTTGCGGAGGATCAGGTCGGACATGGGAACTCCTTTACGCGGATGCGGGACGCGGGGCCCGGCGTACTTGGCGGCCGAGCCATCGGCATGGTCTATTGATGGGGCGCACGGTTCGGCGGCACAAGGAGGCACGTTGATGGCAGCTACTCACACCGGTGATACCGTGCGCGGTCGCGAGCAGGGGGCGGCGTACTGCCAACAGATGCGCCTGCTGCTGGAACGGGTCGGTGAGCGCTGGAGCCTGCTGGCGGTGATCGCCCTGCGGGCGCAGGCGCTGCGTTTCAACGCATTGCGCCGCGAGCTGCAGGGCATCTCGCCGCGGATGCTGGCGCGTACCTTGAAGGCGCTGGAACGCGATGGCCTGGTCAGCCGCACGGTGCATCCCACCGTGCCGCCGCAGGTGGACTACGCCTTGACCGCCCTGGGGCGTTCACTGTTGCAGCCGGTGGATGCGCTGCTGCACTGGGCCGATGAACACCGGGAGACGATGGATGCGGCGCGCTGCGACTTCGATGCCCGGGAGGCGGTGGCTGCGGCGACCTGAGGGATGTTATCTGCGCGTGAAGTGGTCGCGTGACGGCTTGCGTTTCCCAAGCGCGTGATTAAGGTGGTGCGGCACCTGACGGGGTACAAGGACGGTAATGGAAGAGATACTGTGGTTGTTCGGGATCCTGCTGCTGATCGTGGTGCTGGCGATGCCGGTGCTGCTGTTGATCGCGCTGGTGTCGGTGTCCTCGCTCAAGCGCAGGGTCGCGGCGCTGGAGGCGGCATTGGCCGCGCAGGGGCCGGCGTCCGCCAGCGAGGCAGAGCGGCCCTACGGCTGGATGCAACCCGACGCATTCGAGGAGCCTGCCACGCAGCCGCCGGAGGCCATCCCCGAAGCGCCGGCCGTGGCAGCGCCGCCGGTCGACGTAACGTCGGCGGCTCCCGCACCACCGCCCTTGCCGGAGCCGGTCCGCGTGTCTGCGGCACCGGTGGAGCCGATCCCGGAACCAACCCCGGAGCCGAGACGCGCGCCGGCCGCGCCCTCCGGGCCCAATTTCATCGAACGTGGCATCGAACGTGTCCGCCAGTGGTTCACCAGCGGCAATGTGCCGGTCAAGGTGGGCATGCTGGTGTTGCTGGCCGGTGTCGCGGCGTTGCTCAAGTACGCCAGTGACCAGGGCTGGGTGAGCATCTCCGCGCAGATGCGCCTGGTGGCGGTCAGTGTGGCGGCCCTGGCCGGGCTGGTCTTCGCCTGGCGCAAGCGTGAAAGCCACCGGACATTCGCCCTGGCGCTGCAGGGGGGCAGCATCGGGATATTGCTGTTGACCGTGTTTGCGGCGTTCAAGATCTACGGCTTCATCGATGCGGTGCCCGCGTTCCTGATCAGCGTGGTGTTGATCGCCGGGCTGTCGGTGATGGCGGTGCTGCAGGAGTCGCGTACGCTCGCCATCCTGGGGGTGCTGGCCGGATTCATGGCGCCGATCTGGCTGTCCAGCAACAGTGGCAACCACGTGGGCCTGTTCTCGTACTACGCGCTGCTCAACGCCGGCATCTTCGCCATCGCCTGGGTACGCCCCTGGCGCATCCTCAACCTGCTGGGCTTCGCCTTCACCTGGGGCATCGGCACGCTGTGGGGCGTGCTGCAGTACGCACCGGCCAAGTTCAACAGCACCCAGCCGTTTCTGGTGCTGTTCTTCGTGTTCTACCTGCTGCTGCCCTTGCTGTATGCACGCAAGGCAAGCACGCCGGGCAGCGCGCGCATCGATGGTTGCCTGTTGTTCGGCACGCCGTTGATCGCGTTCTCGCTGCAGGCAGGGTTGCTGCAGGGCGAGCGCATGCCGCTGGCGTTGTGCGCGCTGGGCGTTGCGGTGGTGTATGCGCTGCTGGCCAAGGCGCTGATCCACAAGGAGCGCCTGGACGTGCTGGCGCGCGGTTACGCGATCCTGGCGGTGGGTTTTGCGACGTTGGCGGTGCCGCTGGCCTTGTCAGCGCGCGTCACCGCTTCGGTGTTCGCGCTGGAGGGGGCCGGCCTGGTGTGGCTGGGGCTCATGCAGGAGCGCAGGCTCGCGCGCTGGACCGGTATCGGCCTGCAGGTGCTGGCCGGCGGCGCGCTGCTCATCGGTGCGGGTAATGCCTATGGCTATGGCACCCTGGCCATTGCCAACGCGACCTTCATGGGGGCGTTGCTGATCGCGCTGGCTGGCTTGGCCACCGCCTGGTTGTACCGCGGTGCAGGCCGCCTGCCGGTGGCCATCGCTGCCTACGGCTGGGGCCTGCTCTGGTGGCTGGGCAACCTGCTCCACGAGAACGACCAGCATGTGGCGTGGAGCAGCCGTCTGCACGTGGCCTTGCTGGTGTTCGGCGTGACCGGTTGGCTGGCCGCCGAAGTACAGCGGCGTGCGCCGGCCCTGCTGTTGTCGTTGACCACGCTGGGATGCCTGGTGGTCGCGTTCCCGTTGGCATTCCTGCAGGTCGACAACTACGGCCAGCCGTTTGCCGGGTACGGGCTCTGGGCCTGGCTGGCGTTCGCGGTGCTCGGCATCCGCAGCCTGTTGTGCCTGCGTGCCGGCAGCGGCGTGATCGCGGGCCTGGCGCAGTTGGCGTGGTGGCTGTTGTGGCCGACCGTGCTGTCGCTGCTGGCCTGGCACATCGGCGAGCGTTTCACGCTGGCCGAAGGCTGGGTCGGGCTGCTGCTGGCATCGCCCTGGTTGCTGCTCGG
The DNA here is from genome assembly GCF_052871705.1 of Stenotrophomonas sp. LARHCG68. NCBI lineage: Bacteria > Pseudomonadati > Pseudomonadota > Gammaproteobacteria > Lysobacterales > Lysobacteraceae > Stenotrophomonas > Stenotrophomonas sp. LARHCG68. The sequence goes on from NZ_JBIXJV010000001.1 coordinate 669,638, forward strand.
CCTGGTGTCGATGCGTCGCTGGAGCTGGCTGGCGCAACCGTTGGGCGAGGCTTTCGATCGCTACCGCCTGGCATTGCAGGCGGCGGTGTTCGGCGTGCTTGGCCTGTGGTGGCTGGGCTCGCTGGCCAGCGCCGGCAACGCCGCGCCGCTGCCCTGGATCGTACTGTTCAATCCGTTGGAACTGGCCGAGGTCGCAGTGCTGGTGCTGGTCGCCATGCGCGTGTGGCAGGGCCATGACGGACATGCGCCGCCGGCGCAGCTGGTGGGGATGGCCGTCGCCGCGTTGGTGCTGGTGACGGTGATGACCCTGCGCGCCGTGCATCAGTGGGGCGGTGAGCCGTGGAGTGATCGTCTGCTCGGCACCCAGCTGGCGCAGACCAGCCTGACCGTGGTGTGGAGCCTGCTGGGCGTGTTGGGCTGGGTATCCGGCTCGCGGCGCGGGCAATGGGGGCTGTGGCTGGCCGGTGCGATCCTGATGGGCGTGGTGCTGGCCAAGCTGCTGCTGGTCGATCGTGGCAACCTCGGCGACCTGCTGGGCATTGGCGCGTTCATCGCCTATGGCCTGCTGTGCACCCTGGTGGGCTGGCTGGCCCCGGCACCGCCGCGACGCGCGGCAGCGACGAACAACAACGAGGAAGTATCCGCATGATCAAGCGTCTGCTGTGGCTGGCCCTGTTGCCGATGGGCGCGCAGGCTGCCGACGATTTCGCCCGGCAATGGCCGTTGCAGTTGTCCCAGCCGGACGCGGGCGCATACCGGGTACCGCTGGATGCCTCCGTGTATGCCGCCGCGCACTGGCGCGACCTGCGCGATGTACGCGTGCTCGATGCCGATGGCAAGCCGGTGGCCAGCGCGGTGTACGCAGCGGCCATGCCGCTGTCCGCACCGCTGCGCACGGTGGAGTTGTCCTGGTTCGCGCTGCCGGTGTCCGCAGCGACGGCGGATGATGACCTGAGCGTGGTGGTCGAGCGGGACGGCGGCGGCAAGGTGTTGTCTATCCGCAACTCGGTAGCGCGGGCCGGAGAAGCGGGTAGTGCCGATCCGGTGTGGTTGGTGGACCTGGACAAGGACGCCGGCAAGCTGCGTGCATTGCAGGTTGATTGGGCGGACCCCTCGGCAACGCTCGACCTGGGCTACCGCCTGGAAGGCAGCGATGACCTGCGCGGCTGGCAGGTGCTGGATCCGCAGGTGCGGCTGGTGCAGTTGAACAACCAGGGCCGAGCCCTGCGCAACACCACCATCAAGGTCGAGAGCGGCCTGCGCTACCTGCGGCTGGTGCCACTGCAGCGGCACGGTGCGCCGGCCCTGCGCGGCCTGCGCGGTGAAATGGCCGACATGGTCGACGCCGGCGACTGGCAATGGCAGGTCCTGCAGGCGCAATCCGGTGGCAACGCCCGTGACGGCTATCTGTACACGCTCAAGGGACGCCTGCCGGTGCAGCGGCTGGATGTGGTGATGCCGGCCAACAGTGCGGTGAGCTGGACGGTTTCCAGTCGCGATCTGGACCGCACCGGCTCGGACGGCCAGACCCCGCACTGGCAGACCCTGACCCAGGGCTGGAATGCGTGGAACCTGAGCGAAGGCGGCCAGCAGCAGCGCTCGGCCCCGTTGGAGACCTCCGGGACGGTTACGGACCGCGAATGGCGCCTGCAGGCAGAGCCCGGTTCGGAGCCGGCGCAGGCCCCGGAGCTGCGATTGGGCTACCGCCCGGGCAGCGTGATGTTCCTGGCGCAGGGCAGGGCGCCGTACCTGCTGGTGGCGGGCAGCGCGAACGTGGGCCAGGCGCAGGCCGCGCTCGACCCGATGCTGGATGCGCTGCGCGCACGCAACGGCCAGCAGTGGCAACCGGCTGCGGCAAGCCTGGGGGCGCAGGCGCAGCGTGCAGGTGACGCGGCGTACCAGCCGGCTCAGACGCCGCGCGACTGGAAGAACCTCGTGCTATGGGCCGTGCTGGTGTTGGGGGCGTTGGTGGTGGCCGGGTTCGCGCTCAGCCTGATCCGCAGTGGTCAGGCCGGAAAGCAGTGAGAGGTGGCGCTTGCCGGTTTGCTGGATCGCAGGGCTTTTGCTTCTGAAGGCTACCCCTCCCCAACCCTCCCCTTGGCTGCGCCAAAGGGAGGGGCCAGGAGCGGCTTCTGCTGTGGCCGGACAGTGCTGCGACCCGACAGCTCACGCGGAACCGCCCCCTCCCTTTGGCGCAGCCAAGGGGAGGGCTGGGGAGGGGTAGGCTCCACTCCCGCAGCAACCGCAGCGGTATGAAGCATCGCATCGGCGCGTTGCGGGTCATTCCCCGCGCCTGAAGTCCCGTTCCAGTAGCCCATACAGCGCCGTATCAGTGATCTCGCCGTTGACGTGCCAGCGCTCGCGCAGCACGCCTTCGCGCACGAAGCCAAGCTTCTCCACCAGCCAGCACGAGGCTGCGTTGCGTGGGTCGATGTCCGCTTCCAGCCGCCGCAGTTCAAGCACATCGAACAGGTAGGGCACGATCAGCCGCATCGCTTCCACTGCCAGCCCTTGCCCCTGCCGGTCACGGCGCAGGCTGTAGCCGATCTCGGCGCGGCCCTGGTCGCGGTTCAGCGCGAAGGCAACGGCGGTGCCGATCAACTGGTCGCTCGCCTTGTCCGCGATCGCCCAGATCAGTATTTCCTGCTCGCGCCGTTGGCTCAGGATGTCGGCCACTTTCTGCTCGGCCTGTGCCAGTTCGGTCCAGGCCGGGTAGCTCCAGTAGCGCATCACCACCGGGTCGGAATGGATGTCGTACAGCGCCGCGGCATCGTCCTGGCGGACCTCGCGCAGGCGCAGGCGGCTGCTTTGCAGTTCAGGTTGGGGCAGCGGTATCTGCATCGGAACGAACCCCGGGTTTGCCCCGGTTGCCGGGGCGGGCGAAAATGGGGGTTTCCTACCCCCTGCGGAGCAGATACTGCCATGTCCATCGTTCGCATGACCGACCTCGATCTTTCCGGCAAGCGTGTCCTGATCCGCCAGGATCTGAACGTGCCGATCGACGAGAACGGCAGGATCACCTCCGAGCAGCGCATCACTGCCTCGCTGCCGACGCTGAAGCTGGCGCTGGAAAAGGGCGCCGCGGTGCTGGTCACCTCGCACCTGGGTCGCCCGAAGGAAGGCGTGTGGAGCCAGGCCGATTCGCTGGCACCGGTCGCCACGCGGCTATCCGAACTGCTGGGCGTGGACGTGCCGCTGGTCAAGGACTGGGTGGACGGCGTGGATGTGGCGCCGGGCAAGATCGTGCTGCTGGAAAACTGCCGCATGAACGTGGGCGAGGGCAAGGACGACGAAGCGCTGTCGAAGAAGTACGCCGCACTGTGCGACGTGTTCGTGATGGATGCCTTCGGCACCGCGCACCGTGCGCAGGCGTCCACGCATGGCGTGATCCGCTTCGCACCGGTTGCCGCCGGTGGCCCGCTGTTGATGGCCGAGCTGGATGCGCTGGACAAGGCGTTGGCCAACCCGGCCCGTCCGCTGCTGGCCATCGTCGCCGGTTCCAAGGTGTCGACCAAGCTGGAGCTGCTGTCCAGCCTGGTGAGCAAGGTGGACCAGCTGATCGTTGGTGGTGGCATCGCCAACACCTTCATCGCGGCCGAAGGCCATGGCGTGGGCAAGTCGCTGGTCGAGAACGATCTGCTCGACACCGCGCGCAACATCGACGCCGCGGCCAAGGCGCGCGGCGCCGAAATCCCGCTGCCGGTCGACGTGGTGGTCGCACCGGCGTTCGCCGCCGACGCGCCGGCCACGGTCAAGGCGGTCGATGCGGTGGGTGCCGACGACATGATCCTGGACATCGGCCCGAAGACCGCCGAGCAGTACGCCGCACTGATCGCCAAGGCCGGCACCGTGGTCTGGAACGGCCCGGTTGGCGTGTTCGAGTTCGACGCGTTCGGCAAGGGCACCGAGGCACTGGCCCGCGCCATCGCCAGCTCGCAGGCATTCTCCATCGCCGGCGGTGGTGACACCCTGGCCGCCGTGGACAAGTACGGCATCGCAAAGGAAGTGAGCTACATCTCCACCGGCGGCGGCGCGTTCCTGGAGTTCCTGGAAGGCAAGACCCTGCCGGCGGTGGCCGCGCTGGAGGCCCGCGGCCAGTGAGCCGGGATGTGTTCTTCTTCGATCTGGACGGCACGCTGATTGATTCGGCCGTCGGGATCACCCGCTGCGTGGCCTACGCACTGGAGAAGATGCAGCAACCGGTGCCGCCGGAGGCCGCGCTGCGCAAGTGGATCGGCCCGTCGCTGCGCACCAGCTTCGGCCCGCTGTTCAACGATGCGCAGCGCGTGGAGCAGGCGGTGGAGCTGTACCGCGAGCGCTTCGAAGTGCTTGGCTGGCAGGAGCACGATATCTACGCCGGTATCGGTGAGGTCGTGCAGGGCCTGCACGCGGCCGGGCATCGCCTGGCCGTGGTCACCGCCAAGAACGAACCGCATGCCCAGCGCATCATCGAGCACCTGCCGTTTGGCGGTTGCTTCGAGGACGTCATCGGTGCCACGCCGGACGGCTCGCGCAGCGACAAGCCGCAGTTGATCGCCGAGGCCCTGCAGCGGCTGTCATTGCCGCCGGCGCAATGCTGGATGATCGGTGACCGCCGCATGGACATCGAAGGCGCGCGTCACCACGGCATGCGCAATGTCGGTGTGCTGTGGGGGTTCGGCGGCCGTGAGGAACTGCTCGCCGCCGGGGCAGGGCGATTGGCGGAGACGCCGGACGAACTGGCTGCGGTACTGCACGGTTGAACGAACGCACAGGCCCCGCTTCGCGGGGCCTGTGCATTTCAGGGCAGGGTTGCCCCGGGGCGTTGCGTTCCGCCCGCGGGCACGGCGCAGCCTGTCCCGTCTGTCCGGTGAGGATGTCCCTTCTCCGTCACGCAGCGGCCCGGACATCGCCGCATCATTGCGCCATCATGTTCCCGGTGCATGCAGTTCGGGACAGCGATGGGACCCGCGTTGTCATACCGTACGGTATGTCCAGACAGGCTGTCCCAGCTGTCTTTGGGACAGTGCAGAAAGTGTCTTATGAAATCGTATGCGACATCGTTGTCATGCAATGGATGTGCTACTTTCGGCGGCTTCGATAGGGAGACTTCGCACAATGCTTGAACGTCAGCGCCGCACCAAGATTCTTGCCACCCTCGGCCCTGCGACCGACGCGCCAGGGGTACTGGATGAGCTGTTCCGCGCTGGCGTCAACGTGGTCCGCCTGAACTTCTCCCACGGTGATCCGTCCGGCCAGGCCAAGCGTGCCGCCGAGGTCCGCGCCGCCGCGCAGCGCGTGGGCGTGGAAGTGGGCATCCTGGCCGACCTGCCGGGCCCGAAGATCCGCATCGAACGCTTTGCCGAAGGCAAGGTCACGCTCAAGGCGGGCGACCGCTTCGACCTGATCGCCAGCAGCAGCGCGCCGTCCGGCGATGCCAGCCAGGTGGGCGTGAGCTACCTGGGGCTGCCGCAGGACGTGGGCCCGGGTGACGTCCTGCTGCTTGATGACGGCCTGATGCAGCTGCAGGTGGTCGAAGTGCAGGGCGAGCGCATCATCAACACCGTGCTCAACGATGGCGTGTTGTCCGACCGCAAGGGCCTGAACAAGCAGGGCGGCGGCCTGTCGCTGGGCGCGCTGACCGAGCGTGACAAGGAACTGATCGGCATCGTCGCCAAGATCGGCGTGGACTTCATCGCCGTCTCGTTCTGCCGCAATGCGCAGGACATGAACGACGCACGCGCGATCGCCCAGCAGCATGGCTGTGACGCGGCGCTGGTGTCCAAGATCGAGCGCACCGAAGCCATCGAGAACCTGGAGGAGATCGTCGAGGCCAGCGACGTGGTGATGGTGGCCCGCGGCGACCTGGGCGTGGAAATCGGCGATGCCGAGCTGCCGGGCCTGCAGAAGAAGATCATCAAGGCCTCGCTGGCGCAGAATAAAGTGGTGATCACCGCCACGCAGATGCTGCAGTCGATGGTGGAAAGCCCGATCCCGACCCGCGCCGAAGTGCTGGACGTGGCCAACTCGGTCATCGACGGCACCGATGCGGTGATGCTGTCGGCCGAAACCGCGGCCGGTGCCTACCCGGTCAAGGCGGTCGAGGCGATGGCCCGCATCTGCCTGGGCGCCGAACGCCAGTTCCAGACCGAAACCGACTTCAACGCCTCGCCGCGCAACCTGGAGCGTGCCGACCAGGCCATCGCCATGGCCACCATGTTCCTGTCCCAGCACGTGGGCGTGCGCGCCATCGTGGCGATGACCGAATCCGGTGGCACCGCGCGTTACCTGTCGCGCTTCCGTGCCAAGGCGCCGATCTACGCGGTCACCCGCCATGACGGTGCGCGTCGCCAGATGGCGCTGATGCGCGATGTGTTCCCGATCAACTTCGACAGCCGTGGCCTGACCCCGCGCGAAGCCGCGCGTGGCAGCATCCGCCTGCTGGTCGAGGCCGGACAGCTGGAAGCCGGTGACCGCGTGGTGTTCACCAGTGGTGAGCACATGGAAACCCACGGCGCCACCAACACGCTGCGCCTGCTCGAAGTGGGTGCGGACGGTCGCGCCAGCGGCCTGGGCGAACTCTGATCGCGCGGGCGTGAGACAACGCCCCGGTCAGGAAGCTGATCGGGGCGGACAAGATTTGTCCTGACAGGGCGGATTGAAACCGGTTCCAGACCTTGCGGGCGGACAGCTCGCGAGCGGGCCGGGCTATAATCCGGGTTTTCCCGCACCCCTGTTACAGGAAACTCAATGAGCATCGAACTGCTGGCTGAAACCGCCCAGGCAATGGTCGCACCGGGCAAGGGCATCATCGCCATCGACGAATCCACCGGCACGATTGCCAAGCGCTTTGCCAGCGTCGGCATCGAGAACACGGAAGAGAACCGCCGTGCCTATCGCGAGCTGCTGCTGACCACGCCGAAGCTCAACGAGCACATCTCCGGCGCGATCCTGTACGACGAAACCATCCGCCAGTCGACCAAGGACGGCGTGCCGTTCGCCAAGTACATGGCCGACAACGGCATGATCCCGGGCATCAAGGTCGACAAGGGCGCGCACCCGCTGGCCGGCTGCCCGGGCGAGCTGGTCACCGAAGGCCTGGACGGCCTGCGCGAGCGCCTGCAGGAGTACTACAAGCTCGGCGCCCGCTTCGCCAAGTGGCGTGCGGTCATCAACATCGGCGAAAGCATGCCGTCGGGCACCTGCATCGAGTCCAACGCCCACGCGCTGGCCCGTTATGCCGCCCTGTGCCAGGAATGCGGCCTGGTGCCGATGGTCGAGCCGGAAGTGATCATGGACGGCGACCACGACATCGAGACCTGCTACGAAGTCACCGAAGCCACCCTGCGCTCGCTGTTCGATGCGCTGTACCAGCAGAACGTGGTGCTGGAAGGCACCATCCTGAAGGCATCGATGGTCATCCCGGGCAAGACCTGCGACGAGCAGGTGGACGTGGAGGAAGTGGCCGAGTCGACCGTGATGTGCCTGAAGTCGACCGTGCCGGCCATCATGCCGGGCATCGTGTTCCTGTCCGGTGGCCAGAGCGACGAGCAGTCCACCGCGCACCTCAACGCCATGAACCAGCTGGGCAACCTGCCGTGGCCGCTGAGCTTCTCCTACGGCCGCGCCATGCAGCAGGCCGCGCTGAAGCTGTGGGCCAAGGACATGAAGGGCAACTACGCCGCAGCACAGAAGACCGTGTTCGAGCGCGCCAAGGAAAACGGCCAGGCGGCGCTGGGCAAGTGGAACGGCTGATCGCCATCGGCTGTGATTGATCGGGAACGCCGGCCTTGTGCCGGCGTTTTCGTTTCTGCTCTTTGGAAGGAAGGGCTTACCCCTCCCCAGCCCTCCCCTTGGCCGCGCCAAAGGGAGGGGGCGGTCTAGTACGATCTGTCAGGTCATCGCAGCACTCGCTTTGGGCCCCCTCCCATTGGCGCAGCCAAGGGGAGAGCCGGGGAGGGAGAAGCCCCAGAAGCAACCCGCCCACTACAATCGCTGCTTCCCGAACAAGGCAGCAGCACATGCGCGAAGGAAAACAGCACCGGTTATGGTTGGCACTGGCCCTGTGGTTGCCGCTGTCCGGCATCGCGGCGGAGCGGAACTTCCAGGTGCTGCATTACCAGACCATGCTGGACCTGGACATCGCCGCCGGTGAAATCCAGGGCGAACAGGTCGTGCGCTTCCGCGCCGGTGACACCCCGTTGCAGCAGCTGGAGCTGGACAGCGGCGCCTTGCAGATTGCGGCGGTACGCCAGGACGAGGCTTCGCTGGACTTCACGCAGGGCGAAGGCAAGCTGCGCATCACCTTGCCCGCGCCACTGGCACCGGGTGAAACGTCCAGCGTGGCCTTGCGCTACCACGGCAAGCCACCGTTCGGGCTGGAGTTCGCACCCGCCCGCAACGAGGCCTACACGGTCTTCTCCACCAGCCAATGGATGCCCTCGCTGGATGCGCCGGATGCACGAGCCACGCTGGACCTTGCCCTGCGCCTGCCAGGCACCGTGCAGGCCACCGCGGTGGGCGAGGTGATGCCGTCCCGCCTGCTCGACGATGGCCGCATCGAGCGCCGTTGGCGGCTGCGCACGCCGATGCCGGGTTATGTCTATGGTTTCGCCGCCGGCCCGTACCGGCACGTGCAGCAGCGCCACGGGAGCATCGACCTGCACTTCTATTCGGTGGACCGCACCGACGCCGAGCTGGCGCAGGTGTTCGCCGCCACCGGTGACATGCTCGACTTCTTCGCCGCACGCGCCGGACTGGCCTACAACGGCGACTATCATCAGGCCTTGGTGGCGCGCACGATCGGCCAGGAACTGGCGGGGCTGTCGCTGCTGTCCGAAGCCTATGGCAAGGAGCTGCTGGACGACCCGGGCCGGCAGGGCCTGCTGGCCCATGAGGCGGCCCACCAGTGGTGGGGCAACCGGGTGACCTGCGCGGGCTGGGAGCACTTCTGGCTCAACGAAGGCATGGCCAACTTCATGACCGCCGCGTGGCTGCAGCATGCGCAGGGCGAGGCGGCGTACCAGCAGACGGTGGCGCGTTGGGAAGCACGCATCGGCACGCTGCGCGAGAGCGGGGCGGACCGCGCACTGGTGTATCCGGACTGGAACAGGCCCAGCGCCGATGACCGCGCAGTGGTCTACCAGAAGGGCGCCTACGTGCTGCATCGCCTGCGCGGCGAACTGGGCGAGGCGGTGTTCTGGCAGGGGCTGCGTGCCTATACCCAGGCCAATGACGGGCGCTCGGTGGTGACCCGGGATTTCCAGCAGGCGATGGAAGCGGCGGCAGGGCGATCACTGCAGCCGTTCTTCGATGCGTGGGTCTACGGTACCGGCGGCCAGATCTGATCGGCAGGCCGGGATGCAGTCCCGGCCTGCCCGGAATCCTCGACGGCGCATGACCGTCGCCTCCCTGTGCCGCAGGCAGGGGAAGGGCCGTTCCTGAACCGAAGGGACGGCCTCAGCCGGCCGCCAGCCCGACCAGTGGCACCAGCGGCGGTGCCGCCGGCTCGCTGCTCAGGCCTTCCCTGGCCAGCGCCTGCTGGTAGATCTTGAAGGCCGCCGCGTTGTACGCCACCAGGATGATGCGCAGCGGGTGCGGGTGGCTCTTCTGCCAGGTCATGGTTTCGGTGACGGCGATGGTCGCGGCCTGGTGCAGCGGGTAGCCGTACACCCCGCAGCTGATGGCCGGGAATGCGATCGATTCCAGCCCCATCTGTTCGGCCAGGCGCAGCGACTGCCAATAGCAGTTGGCCAGCAGCGCGGCCTCGTCATAACGGCCGTCGCGCCACACCGGGCCGACCGCGTGGAACACATGGCGGGCCGGCAGGTTGTAGCCGTCGGTGGCGCGGACCTCGCCGGTCGGGCAGCGCACGCCCAGCCGCAGTTCCGGCAGGCGCTCGCACTCGGCCAGCAGGCCCGGGCCTGCCGCGCGATGGATGGCCCCGTCCACACCGCCGCCGCCAAGCAGGGTTTCGTTGGCCGCGTTGACGATGGCGTCAACAGCCAGTTCGGTGATGTCGCCCTGCCAGACTTCGATGCTCATGGCTGTGATCTTCCCGCTCCCTGTATGAGAAAAGTGTGACGGCACACCCGGGCGACCTGCCCGTGGCCAGTCTGCACCGGTCCCGTCTCATCGGGCGCGATTCGTCTTCACGTCGCGGGCGGCAAACACGAAGGCCGCCCGGAGGCGGCCTTCGACGGATGCATCCAGTAATGGCGGTTACGGCAGACCGGCCAGCCAGTCGTCGTCCGAGCCATCGTTGACGTCGGCGAACAGCGGGGTGGAGAAGTAACGCTCGCCGGTATCCGGGGCCACCGCCAGCACCACCGAGCCGGCTTCGGCCTTGGCCGCCACTTCCAGCGCGGTGGCCACCGTGGCGCCGGAGGAGATGCCGACGAAGATGCCTTCCTCGGCGGCCAGGCGGCGCGCGATCTCGATGGCGCGCTCGTCCTGCACCGAGTAGAGCGCGTCGTAGACCTCGCGGTTGAGCACCTCCGGCACGAAGTCCGGGGTCCAGCCCTGGATCTTGTGCGGGGTGAAGTCCTTGCCGGCCAGCAGCGCGGCGCCGGCCGGCTCGGTGGCGATGATGCGGGTCTCCGGGCGGGCCAGTTTCAGCACTTCGCCAACGCCGGTCAGGGTGCCGCCGGTGCCCCAGCCGCTGACGAAGTAGTCCAGCCGCTTGCCGGCGAAGTCACGCAGGATCTCGGCAGCGGTGGTCTGGCGGTGGAAGGCCGGGTTGGCCGGATTGGCGAACTGGCTGGCCAGGAACCAGCCGTGCTGCTCGGCCAGTTCCCTTGCCTTGCGCACCATGCCGCTGCCACGCTCGGCGGCCGGGGTCAGGATGACCTTGGCGCCATAGGCGCGCATCAGCTTGCGGCGCTCGACCGAGAAGGTTTCCACCATCGTGGCGACGAACTTGTAGCCGCGTGCGGCGGCGACCATGGCCAGTGCCACGCCGGTGTTGCCCGAGGTTGCCTCGACGATGGTGTCGCCGGGCTTGATCAGGCCCTTCTTCTCGGCGTCCAGGATGATGGCCAGGGCCAGGCGGTCCTTGACCGAGCCTCCCGGGTTGAACGACTCGACCTTGACGTACACATCCACGCCGGCCGGCGCCAGGCGGTTGAGTTTGACTACCGGGGTATTGCCGATGGTGTCCAGAATGCTGTTGTAGATGGCCATGGGGTTCTCCAGGGAAGAGGGGTCAGGCGGCGTCGGCCAGTGTCGTCGGCGGCGTCTTTGTGGAAGGTGAGGGCGGGGTGGTCCTGCCGTGCAACGGCGCGGCCCCGAACCAGTGCAGCTCGTCGGCCAACGCCGCCACCTCGCCGAGCACCAGCAGTGCGGGCGATTGCACCTGGTGTTGCCGGGCGGTTTCGGGCAGGGCATGCAGCGGGCCGGTGATCACCCGCTGCTCGCGGCGCGAGCCGTTCTCGATCAGCGCGAACGGCGTGCCGGCGGCCAGTCCGGCAGCGAGCAGGCGTGCCTGGATCTGTTCCAGCGCCCCGACGCCCATGTAGAACACCAGGGTCTGCCGGGCCTTGGCCAGTTCCGGCCAATCCAGCGTGTCCATCGAGTCCTTGCAGTGCGCGGTGACCAGGCGCAGCTGCTGGGCGTGGTCGCGGTGGGTCAACGGAATGCCGGCGTACGCGGCGCAGGCCAGGGCGGCGGTGATGCCGGGCACGACCTCATAAGGCACGCCATGCGCACGCAGGAACTGCAGTTCCTCGCCGCCGCGGCCGAACACGAAGGCGTCCCCGCCCTTGAGGCGCACCACGCGGCGGCCGGCGCGGGTGTGCTCCAACATCAGCGCATGGATGTCCTGCTGCGCGGTGCTGTGGCCCTTGGCCGACTTGCCGACCTCGATGTACTCGGCATCGCGACGTGCCAACTGCAGTACTTCGATGCTGACCAGGCGGTCGTAGAGGATCACGTCGGCCTGGTTGAGCGCGCGCAGTGCCCCCAGCGTGAGCAGCCCGGGGTCGCCCGAGCCCGCGCCGACCAGCACTACCGAGCCCTGGGCCGGAGCGACCGTGCCGGCGATGGCCTCGGACAGCAGGGCATCGGCCGCGCCGTCCTGGCGACGCCGCAGCAGGCCGAGCAGGGGGCTCTCGATCAGCCGGTCGAAGAACTGGCGGCGTGCGCCCAGCTCCGGGAAACGGCTGCGGATGCTGCGCCGGTGGCGGCCAACCAGCTCCACCAGCTGGCCCCAGGCACCGTCGAACAACTGCTCCAGCTGGCGGCGCACGTGGCGGGCCACCATCGGTGCGGCACCGCCGCTGGAAATGGCGATCTGCAGTGGCCCGCGCTCGACCACCGCCGGCACGTGGAAACTGGACAGGCGGGCATCGTCGACCACGTTCACGAACAGTCGCTGTGCCCCTGCGGCGGCGGCGACGGCGCGGTTGGTCGGGATATCGTCGGTGGCCGCCACGACCAGCCAGATGTCCTTGCCCAGCCAGGCGTCCTCGAAGCTGCCCTGCAGCCACTGCAGGCGGCCGGCATCGGCCAGCTCCCGCAGGCGCGGCGTCAGTTCCGGGGCACCCACCCGCGGGCGGGCACCGGCATGCAGCAGCGCCAACACCTTGCGTTCGGCCACCGCGCCGCCGCCCACCACCAACACGGCGCGACCGGAGAGGTCGGCAAACAGCGGGAACAGGGGGGCGTCCAAGGCAGTGGCGCGGTATCGTAGGGAGAGGCCGCTGACCGTAGCGTTGCCCTCGATGGGCCGGAAATGACTTGCGTCGCCTTGCTTATCTCTTTTGGTTATAAAGCTGTTCGTGGGATTTAACCTACAGTCGGTTGCCTCACCTTCGCCTCTCCCTGTCCTGCTGCGATGACCCTGACCCAACTGCGCTACCTCGTCGCCATTGCCGACGCCGAGCTCAACATCACGCTCGCGGCCACGCGCGTGCATGCCACGCAGCCGGGCTTGTCCAAGCAGCTCAAGCAGCTGGAGGACGAGCTGGGTTTCCTGTTGTTCGTGCGCAAGGGGCGCAGCCTGGAATCGGTGACCCCGGCCGGCGAGGAAGTGATCAGCCGTTCGCGTGCGGTGCTGGCCGAGGCCAACAACATCCGCACCTACGCGGCCAACCAGCGTCGCGAGAGCCATGGCCAGTTGATCCTGACCACCACCCACACGCAGGCGCGCTTCGTGTTGCCGCCGGCGGTGGCGCGCATCAAGCAGGCCTACCCGCAGGTCAGCGTGCACCTGCAGCAGGCGGCCGAAAGCGATGCGCTGGACCTGCTCAGCCAGGGCGATGCCGACATCGCGGTAATCAGCACCGCCGGCAGCGAGCCCACCACCGGCATCGCGGTGCCGCTGTACCGCTGGCGTCGCCTGGTGCTGGTGCCCAAGGGCCATCCGCTGGACCGGGCCGGCACGGTGCCGGACCTGACGGCATTGGCCGACTACCCGTTGATCAGCTATGAATCCTCCAAACGGCCGAGTTCGTCGTTGCGACGCGCCTTTGCCTCGCGCGAGCTGGAGCCGGACCTGGCGCTGACTGCGCTGGATGCGGACCTGATCAAGACTTACGTACGTGCAGGCCTGGGCGTTGGCCTGCTGGCGGAAATGGCGGTCAGCGGCAACGACACTGACCTGCGCGCCTGGCCGGCACCGGCCGCGATCCCCGAGTGCATTGCCTGGGCAGTGTTGCCGCGCGACCGCGTGCTGCGCGACTACGCACTGGAACTGATGCACGTGCTCGCCCCGCAGATCGACAAGCGCGACCTGCGTCGCGTGCTGGACGGCAACCAGGAGGCCAACTGGCCCAAGCCGCCGACCTGGGAATCGTTGACCCAGACGATCACCAGCTGAGCTGGCGGCAGGCGCGGCTTCCGCCGCGAAGGCGGGACGGTGCCTGTTCCGGATCTTCTCCCTGTTTGCGCCAAAGCAAGGGGCGCAAACGGGCTGCGGTCCGTCCACGCCGTTGGCCTACCTTCATGAAGGGCGTCCTTCCGGTCCCTGTCGTTGGCTTATCTGGAACCATTGCCGGAGAAGTGATGCAGTGCTTCCCCTTTCAGCAAGGAGCCGAACCCACATGGACGAGAACGAACCCCTCATGGTGAACTGCGGCCCGCATGGGCAGCGGGTGTCGGCGGTGGTCTGCCAGCACATGCTGCGGGCCGAAGGGGCACCCACCGGTTTCATCGAGAACAGCAGCGACCCCAACAACCTGCAGGCCTGGTGCCATCGCTGCGAGGAAAAGTTCCAGCAGGAACGCGGCCTGACCGAGGCCTTCGCCGCATTCAACGACATGGCCATCGTCTGCGACCTCTGCTACGGCGCCCTCAAGGTGCGGCATGCGATCGCGGTGAACTGATCGGCGTCCCCGGCACCTGCATGCAGCGTATCCTCCTCGAAACTCCCATCGAGGTGCGCGTGACCCGGCTTGTGATCCTTCCCGGCCTGGACGGTACGGGAACAATGCACGAGGACTTCATCGCAGCGCTGGGCACCACCTTTGCCACGGTGCAGGTGATGGCCTATCCCGCCGACGCCGTGTTGGATTACCCATCACTGGAACGGTGGGTCCGTGCGGCTCTGCCCGACCAAGCGCCGTTCGTGTTGCTGGGGGAATCCTTCTCCGGCCCGTTGGCGATCGCCATCGCCGCCGATCCGCCCGCCAACCTGCGCGGGCTGGTCCTGTCGACCACGTTCGCGCGTGCGCCGGTGCCGTTGTCGCGGCTGTTGGCCCCGATCACCCGTGTTGCACCGGTGCACGGCGTGCCATTGGCGGTACTGCGCTGGTGGTTGCTGGGACGCTGGAGTTCGCCTGCGCTGGACCGTGCGTTGCGGCGGGCATTGCGGCAGGTCAGCCCGCAGGTCCTGCGCCATCGTGCCGGGCTGGCGATGCGGGTGGATGTGGTCGGGCTGCTGCAACGCATCCCGGTGCCGGTGGTCTACCTGCGGGCGAGCGGTGACCGCCTGCTCGCCGCGGGCGCAGGGCGGTTGATCACACGCAACGTGGCGGATTGCACCTGCCTGGACATGCAGGGCCCGCACCTGCTGCTGCAGGCGGCGGCACCGGCTTGTGCGGCGGCGGTGAAAGCACAAGCCATGCGGCTGGGATGGGTGCGGTGAGGCCGGCGCAGGTGGCGCTCGTGCGGCAAACGGTCGCACCTGCGCTGAACCGGTAATCCTGGCCTGCGCCGATAGAATGCCCGGGTCATGCGCACGGCCCGTTTTCAAACCCTGCTGCTGTATCTGGCCCTGGCCGCCACGCTGTTGATGGCGTTGGCGCCGGTGGTCAGTCGCTGGGTGCAGGCCGGACACGCCCAGCACACCCGTGCGATGACCCTGCCGGGGGCGCAGGCTGGCCATGCGGCGATGACCGATGCAGCGCATGCGCATCACCTGGCCGGGCATGCGCCGGCCGCAACGCCGGCCAAGGCGCCGCCCGATCCGCATGCCGCGCACGGCGAGGCATGCGACTACTGCACCATGGCCTCGCGGTTGCTGCCATGGTTGGCGGTGCTGCTGGTACTGGCCCCGTTGTTGTACCGGCTTGCGCCGGCCTCACCACGCAGCATCCAACTGCCGCCCAGCCTGCGCTGGCCCGCGCACCCGGTGCGTGGCCCGCCGCTGTTCTCCTGAACGACATCCCCTCTTTCCTTCGTCGCGCGCTGCCATCGGGCAGGGCGCGGCTGTGTCGTATTGGAGAACTGCATGATTTCCCTTTCCCGTATGCCGGGTGCACCGGCGTGCCTGTCTGCCTGCATCTGCATGGCGCTGTTTTCACCGCCGGGATACGCCCAGGCGCGTGACCCGGACAAGACCCTGGATACGCTGGTGGTCACCGCCGCCGCGCCGTCCTCGCCGCTGCAATGGGTGACCGACCCGCGCCGGCCGCGGCAACCGGTGCCGGCCAGTGACGGTGCCGACTACCTCAAGACCGTTCCGGGCTTTTCGGCGATCCGCAACGGCGGCACCAATGGCGACCCGGTGCTGCGCGGCATGGGCGGCTCGCGGCTGAACATCCTCAGCAACGACGGCAACCTGATCGGCGCGTGTCCCTCGCGCATGGACAACCCGCTGTCCTACATCGCCCCGGAAACCTACGACCTGCTGACCGTGATCAAGGGCCCACAGAGCGTGCGCTGGGGGGCCGGGGCTTCGGCCGGCACGGTGCGCTTCGAGCGTGAAACCCCGCGCTTCGATGCGCCGGGCATGGCGTTGAAGGCCAGCGCGCTGGGCGGCTCCAACAACCGCAATGACCAGATGCTCGACGCCACCTTTGGCAGCACGCCGGGCTATGTGCGCATCAACGGCAACCGCTCCGAATCGGACGACTACCGCGACGGCAACGGCGCGTTGGTGCCGTCGCGCTGGCGCAAGTGGAATGCCGATGCCGCCATCGGCTGGACGCCCGATGCCGACACCGTGGTCGAACTCAGTGCCGGCACCGGCGATGCGGTCGCCCGCTATGCCGGCCGCGGCATGGATGGCGCCGGCTTCAGGCGCGACAGTTACGGGCTACGCTTCGAGAAGGACAACCTGCCCGGCGCCTGGGACAAGCTGCAGGCCAACCTGTACTACAACAACGCCGACCACCTGATGGACAACTACACGCTGCGCACGCCGAACCCGCACAGCAGCATGCCGATGCCGATGGCCTCCAACGTCGAACGGCGCACCACCGGTGGCCGGGTCAGCAGCGAATGGCGTTGGCAGGACGTGGCCATCGTTGCCGGCGTGGACGCGCAGGACAGCCGCCATCGCAGCCGCAACGGCATGGGCCGCGGCACCTGGCGGCAGGCGGCGTGGACGCGCGATGCGGACTTCAGCAACCAGGGCGTGTTCACCGAGCTGACCTTTGGCGAAGGTACCGCGCAGCGTTGGGTCAGCGGGCTGCGCGTGGACACGGCGCAGGTCAAGGACCGCCGGGCCACGACCGGCATGATGAACATGCCCAACCCGACCGCCGGCCAACGCCGTGACGAAACCCTGGGCAGCGGCTTCCTGCGCTACGAGCGCGACCATGGCCAGGCCTGGACCTGGTATGCCGGCGTGGGCCGCAGCGAACGCATGCCCGACTACTGGGAGCTGTTCTCCGCCAACAGCGGGCCGACGGACAGCCCCAATGCCTTCAGCGGCGTGCGGCCGGAGAAGACCACCCAGCTGGATCTGGGCTTGCAGTTCCGCAGCGAACGCCTGGATGCCTGGGTATCGGCCTATGCCGGGCGCCTGCTGGACTACATCCTGTTCGCCTACCGCAGCGGCGGCATGATGGGCAGCACCACGCAGGCCTCCAATGTCGAGGCGCGGATCGCCGGCGGTGAAGCGGGGCTGGAGTGGCGGCCCGCGCCGGGCTGGAAACTGGGCGGCACGCTGGCCTACGCCTGGGGCGAGAACCGCAGCGAAGACCGGCCGTTGCCGCAGATCCCGCCGCTGGAGGCACGCCTGAACGCCTCCTACGAGCATGACCGCTGGTCGGTCGGTGGCCTGCTGCGGGGCGTGCACCGGCAGAACCGGGTGGCTACCGACGAAGGCAACGTGATCGCGCGTGACCTTGGGCCGACGGCCGGGTTTGCCACGCTTTCGCTCAACGCTGCGTACCGCATCAGCGACCACCTGCGCGCCAGCGTCGGCGTGGACAACGTGTTCGACCGCGCCTACGCCGAGCACCTGAACCTGGCCGGCAGTGCCGACTTCGGCTTCCCGGCCGACCCGGTGCGGATCAACGAGCCGGGCCGTGCCGCGTGGCTGAAGCTGGACTACCGGTACTGAGGACAGTGCCCCCCACCACCGCTCGCGGTGGTGGGGGCGCTATGGCATGCTCGGCGGGCATTGGCTCGGAGCTTTCCACGGACATGACGTATCGCGCGGTGGCATATGCAAGTACCGCTGTTGCCGGGCTGACGCCGGCCGACATCGATCATCTGCTGGTGGATGCGCGGGCGCACAACCAACTGGCCGGTGTGACCGGCGTGCTGCTGTACGACGGGCAGCAGTTCTTCCAGTACTTCGAAGGCAGCCAGGAGGGCGTGGCCCGGGTCTACGAGCGCATCATGGCCTCGACCATGCACGTGAACGTGCGCGTGCTGCACGATGGGCACGTCGACCAGTTGTACTTCAGCCAGTGGCACATGGGCAGCAGCCATGCCGAGGGCAGCGTGCTGCAGAAATTGAGCAACCAGCAGTGGCTGCGTGAAGCGGAGCTGCTGCAGGAGGACGTCGCCGAAGCCGGGCAGGGTACTCCCGCGTTGCGTGAGCTGCTCTCGTTCTGGGAACAGGTGCAGGCCGAGGGCTGAAGCCCCCGCCCTGGCCTTTCCCTCTGCCGCGCGGAAGGGAGGGGGCAACGCAGGCAGCAGCGGCCTCGGCCGCCAAGCCCGTGCCGCGTTGACCATCACCGCCTTGACGGGTGTCGCGCCACGCAGGGCGCATCGCGACGCGGATCAGATTTCCTCGTGCAATCCGCACTCACGCTTCAAGCCGAAGAAACGGGTGTCCTCCTCGCGCATGCCCGGCTCCCAGCGGCGGGTGGTGTGGAAGTCGCCGATCGACACGTACCCCTGTTCCCACAGCGGGTGGTAGGGCAGGTCGTGCTGCTTGAGGTACTTCCACACGTCGCGGTCGCTCCAGTCGGCGATCGGGTTGACCTTGTAGCGCTCGCCCCGCCGCTGCAGCACCGGGGTGCCGGCGCGGCTGGCCGACTGGCTGCGGCGCAGGCCGGTGAACCAGGTGCCGACCTGCAGGTCGTCGAGCGCGCGCTTCATCGGCTCGACCTTGCGCAGGTTGTTGTACTGCTCGATGCCGACCACGCCCTGTTCCCACAGGCGGCCATGGCGGGCTTCCATCCAGGCGCGGCTGACCAGCGGGCGGTAGACCTTGAGGTTGAGGTTGAGCCGGTCGGTCAGCTCGTCGGCGAAGCGGTAGGTTTCCGGGAACAGGTAGCCGGTGTCGATCAGGATCACCGGCACGTCCGGATGCTGGCTGCTGAGCAGGTGCAGCGTCACCGCCGACTGCGCGCCGAAGCTGGACGACAGCACGTGCGTGCCGGGGGCATGCTGCAGCGCCCAGCGCACGCGCGAGACGGCGTCCAGGGCCTCCAGTTCGGCGTTGAGCGGGCCCAGGTCAGCCGGCAACGGCGGGGTGACGATGGCATCGTTCGAGGATCGGGGCAGGGCGCTCATGCGTGCAGTTCCACGGGAATCTGGCGGTGGGTGGGGTAGGTCGGCAGGTCGACGATGCCGGCGCGGTGCAGGAAGTCGCCGAAGCCCTCGTCCGCCGTGCGCTCGCCGGCGTAGCGGGCGAACAACGGCTCCAGCGCGGACAGGATGTCCGGCTCGGTGATGTTCTCGCGGTACAGGGTGTTCAGCCGTTGGCCGCGATGGTCGGCGCCGAGCATCAGGTTGTAGCGGCCCGGTGCCTTGCCGACCAGGGCGATCTCGCCCAGGTACGGGCGCGAGCAGCCATTCGGGCAGCCGGAGATGCGCAGCAGGATCGGCGCTTCGGCCAGGCCGTGCTGTTCCAGCAGCGGCTGCAGCTTGGCGCTGAAGTCGGGCAGGTAGCGCTCGGCCTCGGCCATGGCCAGCCCGCAGGTGGGCAGGGCGACGCAGGCCATGGCGGCGCGTGCCAGCGCGGTGGGGGCCTGGTTGCCGGCATCCAGCCCGGCGCTGCGCACCAGCGCATCGATCTGCGCGCGCTGTGCGGCGGGGACGCCGGCGATGACCAGGTTCTGGTTGCCGGTCATGCGGAACTCGCCGGCGTGGAGGCGCGCGATCTCACGCAGCGCGGTCAGATGCGGCGCGCCGGGCAGGTCGGTGATGCGGCCGGCCGGCAGCGACAGGGTCAGGTGCCAGCGGCCATCCTCGCCCTCGTTCCAGCCATAGCGGTCGCCGTTGTGCGCGAACGGCAGCGAGCGGCGCGGCTGGAAGGTGATGCCGGCGCGGCGCTGGATCTCGGCGATCACGGTGTCCAGGCCGTGGTCGTCGATGGTGTACTTGAAGCGGGCGCGCTTGCGCAGGTCGCGGTTGCCGAGGTCGCGCTGGGTGGTGACCACCGCAGTGGCGACATCGAGCAGGGCGTCGCGCGGGATGAAGCCTGCGATGTTGGCCAGGCGCGGGTAGGTCTCGGCATCGCCGTGGGTCGCCCCCATGCCGCCGCCGATGCTGACGTCGTAGCCGAGCAGCGTGCCGGCATCGTCGAGCACGCCGATGAACCCCAGGTCGTTGGCGAACACGTCCACGTCGTTGACCGGTGGCAGGGCGAAGCCGATCTTGAACTTGCGCGGCAGGTACCGCTCGCCGTAGATCGGCTCCTCCTCGCTGCCGCTGCCCGCCACGCGTTCCTCGTCCAGCCAGATCTCGTAGTACGCGCGGGTGTTGGGCAGCAGGTGTTCGGAGGTGCGCGCGGCGTCGGCGTACAGGGTGGCGTGCGCGCTGGACAGCAGCGGGTTGGCGGCGACCAGCACGTTGCGGTTGACGTCACCGCAGGCGGCCAGGGTGTCGATCAACGCCGCGTTGATGGCCTGCATGGTGGCCTTGAGCTCGCGCTTGATCACGCCATGGAACTGGAACGCCTGGCGGGTGGTGATGCGCAGCGAGTGATTGCCGAAGCGGGTGGCGATGGCGTCGAGCTTGAGCCATTGCGCCGGGGTGATCACCCCGCCCGGGGTGCGGGTGCGGATCATGAACTGGTAGGCCGGCTCCAGCTTCTGCCGGCGGCGCTCGTCGCGCACGTCACGGTCGTCCTGCTGGTAGCTGCCGTGGTACTTGATCAGGGTCTGGTCGTCCTCGCGCAAGGCGCCGGTGACCGGGTCGGCCAGGCTTTCCAGCAGGGAGCCGCGCAGGCGGTTGCTTTCGGCCTTGATCGATTCGACGGAATGGGTGCTCATCTTCTTTCGCTATGCCAGAACAGGGGGTGGGGCGCCTTCCGGCGCGAAATCCGCATCGCCGCGCATCGCGGCTCAACCGTCAGTACACATCCCGGCCATAGCGTCCTTCCGTGTGCAGTCGCGTGAGGTACTCGCGCGCGCCGTCTTCATCCAGCCCGCCGTGTTCGCGGACCACGTCCAGCAGCGCGGCGTGCACGTCCTTGCCCATGCCGATCGCACCGCACACGTACAGGTGCGCGCCGTTCTGCAGCCAGTCGTACAGGTCGCGGCCGCGGGTGCGCAGGCGCTGCTGCACGTAGACCTTGTCGGCCTGGTCACGCGAGAAGGCCAGGTCCAGGCGATGCAGTTCCTTGCGGCGCAGCGCGTCCTGCCACTCGGCCTGGTAGAGGAAGTCGGTGTTGAAGTGGCGGGCGCCGAAGAACAGCCAGTTGCGGCCGCCGGCGCCGACCTCGGCGCGCTCCTGCACGAAGGCACGGAATGGCGCCACGCCGGTACCCGGGCCGATCATGATGATGTCGCGGCTGCCGTCGGCCGGAACGCGGAAGCGTTCATTGGCCTCGACGAAGACCGGCACCTGCGCGCCTTCCTCCAGTGCGGCCAGGAAGCTGCTGGCCGCGCCCACGTGCGCCGCGCCGTGGGCGTCGTAGCGCAGTTCGTCGACAGTGAGATGCACTTCCTCGCCCACCCGCTTGCGGCTGGAGGCGATCGAGTACAGGCGATGCGCGGCCGGGCGCAGGGTGCCGACCAGCGCCTCGGCGCTCCAGTCCGCCGGCCAGCGGCGCAGCACGTCGACCAGTTGGTGGTCGTCGAACACGCGCGCCAGTTCGGCCTTGTGCTCGGGTTCGAGCAGCCGCCCCAGCTCCGGGTGCGCATTGCGCTCGGCCACGGTGGCCAGCAGCGGACGCGAGATGCGGGTCAGCTCACGGTGTTCGGCCAGCCACTGCGACAGCGGACGGGCCTGGCCGTCAAGGGCCACGGCCGTGTCGCCGTCCAGGCCGGTGGCGGCCAGCACGTCCTGGACCAGCGCCTGCGGATTGCGGTGGACGATGCCCAGCGCGTCGCCGGGCTCGTAGTGCAGGCCGCTGCCTTCCAGCGACAGTTCGACGTGATGCACGCGCTTGTCGGCACTGCCGTAGCGGGCATAGGCCGGTCCCTTGAAATCACGGCCGCTGATGACCTGGCGCGCCAGCAGCTCGGCGCTGAACGGGTGTTGTGCGTTGTAGGCGCTGGCATGGCGCAGCGGGGTGACGTTGCTCGGTGCCGGGCTGGCGGCTTCACCGAGGGTGGTGCGGGCATCGGCCAGGGCCTGGACACGCCAGGGCGTGGCCACCGCGTCGATGTCCAGGTCGGCTTCACCGGCCGGCTGCAGGCGTTGGGCGCCGAGTTCGGCCAGGCGGTTGTCCAGCTTGCGGGCGATGCCGCAGAACTCGGCGTAGCTGGAGTCGCCCAGGCCCAGGACCGCGTACTTGAGTTCGGGCAGCCTGGGTGCGCGCTTGCCGACGATGAATTCGACCAGGCCGATCGCATCGTCCGGCGGGTCGCCTTCGCCCTGCGTGCTGATGACGACGTAGAGCAGGCGCTCGTTGGCCAGTTCGCGGGCGGGATAGGCGTCGGCGCGCAGCAGGCGCACCGGCAGGCCGGCGGCCTCGACCTCGGCCGCCAGTTGCTCGGCGGCGCGGCGCGCATTGCCGGTCTGGCTGCCATAGACCACCGTCAGGCGTGCTGCTGCCGGTTGGGCGGCGGGCTGTCCGCCGGGGATCACCGCCAGCGACGGCGGCGGGTGGCCCTGGGCCAGCCCCGCGGCGAAGCCGGACAGCCACCACAGGCTGTTGCCATCCAGCCCCTCCACCAGTCGCGTCAGCAGGACCCTGCGGTCTTCGGGCAAGGGGCTGGGAGGCACGATGGCGGCGGCGGTCATGTCCAGTCCGGTCTGATATGGGATGACCGATGCTAGGTAAATGTTTCGTTTGCCAGAAAGGATGAGCGGTTATCGCTTCATGCCCTGCGTTTATTTCAGTCGTATGTGAGTCGGGCCCCACACTCGCCATCCAGCCCGGGCCCTGTCCGGGTACTGTGTAGCCCAGACCGGGCGTTGCCTCTGCCGACCACCTCGTGATGACCGCCAACAGATCCCTGTCCCACCTCGATCGGCTGGAAGCCGAGAGCATCCACATCCTGCGGGAAGTCGCCGCGGCCTTCGACAACCCGGTGCTGCTGTACTCGGTGGGCAAGGACAGCTCGGTGCTGCTGCACCTGCTGATGAAGGCGTTCGCGCCCGGCGTGCCGCCGATCCCGCTGCTGCACGTGGACACCCGCTGGAAGTTCCGCGAGATGATCGCCTTCCGCGACCGGCGCGTGGCCGAGACCGGCACCGAGCTGCGGGTGCATATCAACCCCGACGGCATCGCCCAGGACATCGGACCGGTGACGCACGGGCCCAGCGTGCATACCGACGTGATGAAGACCCAGGGCCTGAAGCAGGCGCTGGACAAGTGGAAGTTCGACGCGGCCATCGGCGGCGCCCGCCGCGACGAGGAGAAGTCGCGTGCCAAGGAGCGCGTGTTCTCCTTCCGCAACGACCGCCACCGCTGGGACCCGAAGAACCAGCGCCCGGAGCTGTGGAACCTGTACAACGCCCGCATCCACCCGGGCGAGAGCGTGCGCGTGTTCCCGCTGTCGAACTGGACCGAGCTGGACATCTGGCTCTACATCTACCGCGAGAACATCCCGGTGGTGCCGTTGTACTTCGCCGCCGAACGACCGGTGGTCGAGCGCGACGGCAGCCTGATCATGGTCGACGACGACCGCCTGCCATTGCAGCCGGGTGAAGTGCCGCAGCTGCGCAAGGTGCGTTTCCGCACGCTGGGTTGCTATCCGCTGACCGGTGCGATCGAGTCGGAAGCGGACACGCTGGAAAAGATCATCGCCGAGATGCTGGTGTCCACCAGCTCCGAACGACAGGGGCGCCTGATCGACCACGACCAGTCTGCCTCGATGGAGAAGAAGAAGCTGGAGGGCTATTTCTGATGAGCGCGGTCACCACTTCTTCCGATATCTCCACGTACCTGCAACAGCACGAATCCAAGCCGCTGCTGCGCTTCATCACCTGCGGCAGCGTCGACGACGGCAAGAGCACGCTGATCGGTCGCCTGCTGTACGAAAGCAAGCGCCTGTTCGATGACCAGCTGGCCGCGCTGGAAGCCGACAGCCGGCGCCATGGCACGCAGGGCGAGCGCATCGACTACGCGCTGCTGCTCGATGGCCTGGCTGCCGAGCGCGAGCAGGGCATCACCATCGACGTGGCCTACCGCTACTTCGATACCGACGCCCGGAAGTACATCGTCGCCGACTGCCCGGGGCATGAGCAGTACACCCGCAACATGGCCACCGGTGCGTCCACCGCCGACGTGGCGGTGGTGCTGGTGGATGCGCGCAAGGGCCTGCTGGCGCAGACCCGCCGGCACAGCTACATCATCTCGCTGCTCGGCATCGCCCATGTGGTGCTGGCGGTCAACAAGATGGACCTGGTGGACTACGACGCCGACGTGTTCGCACGCATCGTGCAGGACTACCAGGCGCTGGCCACGCAGTTGGGCATTGCCCAGGTGCAGGCCATCCCGCTGTCGGCGCTGGAAGGGCAGAACCTGTCCGTGCGTTCGGCGCTGACGCCGTGGTACGACGGCCCGAGCCTGCTGGAGCACCTGGACACGCTCGTGCTGGAAGACCGTGATGCCGCCAGTGGGCTGCGCCTGCCGGTGCAATGGGTCAACCGGCCCAACCAGGATTTCCGCGGCTTTGCCGGCACCGTGGCCGCCGGGCAGGTACGTGCGGGCGATGCGGTGGTGGTGTTGCCGTCGGCACGCCGCTCCACGGTCCGGCAGGTGCTTGGCCCGGACGGCCCGCTCGACGTCGCCACCGCCGGGCAGGCGGTGACGCTGACGTTGACCGACGAGGTGGATGTCAGCCGTGGCGACGTGATCGCCGCCGCCGACGATCCGCCGGAGGTGGCCGACCAGTTCGCCGCCCACGTGCTGTGGATGGATGATGCCGCGTTGCTGCCGGGGCGCCCGTACTGGCTGCAGATCGGCAGCCGCACCGTGGCCGCCAGCATCAGCGAGATCAAGCACCGCGTGGACGTGAACACGCAGGAGCACCTGGCTGCCAAGCGGCTGGAGCTCAACGAGGTGGGCTTCTGCAACCTGTCGCTGGATGAGCCGGTGGCTTTCGCGGCCTACGCGCAGAACCGCGCGCTGGGCGGCTTCATCCTGATCGACCGGCAGAGCAATGCGACCGTGGCCGCCGGTACGCTGGACTTCGCGCTGCGCCGCGCCGGCAACGTGCATTGGCAGCACCTGGACGTGGACAAGGCCGCGCGGGCCCGCATCAAGGGCCAGCAGCCCAGGGTGCTGTGGTTCACCGGCCTGTCCGGGGCCGGCAAGTCCACCGTCGCCAACCAGGTGGAGAAACGCCTGCACGCGCAGGGCCGGCATACCTTCCTGCTCGATGGCGACAATGTCCGCCACGGGCTCAACCGCGACCTGGGCTTCACCGACGAGGACCGCGTGGAGAACATCCGCCGGGTGGCCGAGGTGGCGCGGCTGATGGCCGATGCCGGGCTGGTGGTGCTGGTCAGCTTCATCTCCCCGTTCCGGGCCGAGCGGCAGATGGCGCGCGAGCGTTTCGAGCCGGGCGAGTTCATCGAGGTGTTCGTCGACGTACCGCTGGAAGTGGCCGAAGCACGTGACGTGAAGGGCCTGTACCGCAAGGCGCGTGCCGGGCAGATCCCCAACTTCACCGGCATCGATTCGCCCTATGAAGCGCCGGTGGCGCCGGAGCTGCATCTGCGGGCGGACCGTGAGAGCGTGCCGGCCATGGTCGAGCAGGTGTTGAAGGCGCTGGAGCAGGGATGAGGCGGCGGCTCAACAGGGCGCGGGCAGGCAGGTAGGGCTGCCTGCCGTGCCTTCTCCCATTCATGGGGGAAACCGGCCGAAGGGCGGAGGAGGGCGGGTGCCCGTTGGCCTTTCGGGGGAAGGTGAAAGGCAGCCCTCATCCGGTGCTGCGCACCACCTTCTCCCGTGGACGGGAGAAGGGAACAGCAACAGCAACAGCAACAGCAACAGCAACAGCAACAGCAACAGCAACAGTAACAGTAACAGCAACAGCAACAGCAACAGCAACAGCAACAGCAACAGTAACAGCAACAGTAACAGCAACAGTAACAGCAACAGCAACAGTAACAGCAACAGCAACAGCCAAAGCCAAAGCCAAAGCCAAAGCCAAAGCCAAAGCCAAAGCCCCCGTTCCCCCCCTAACGGCACATATCACCGTAACCGGCGGCCGCTAGACTGCTGGATCGTGTAAATGACGGGATTGTGTATGTTGCGGCGTTCTGCCT
Source organism: Stenotrophomonas sp. LARHCG68 (assembly GCF_052871705.1). Taxonomy (NCBI): domain Bacteria; kingdom Pseudomonadati; phylum Pseudomonadota; class Gammaproteobacteria; order Lysobacterales; family Lysobacteraceae; genus Stenotrophomonas; species Stenotrophomonas sp. LARHCG68. The sequence goes on from NZ_JBIXJV010000001.1 coordinate 695,849, forward strand.
TCACCGTGGCTGGGGCCACTGTCCTGGCACTGGCCCTGGCCGGTTGTAACCGCAAGGGCGCTGAAACGCCACGCCAGGCCGGCGATGCCGTGCCGGTCACCCTCCAGGTGGTGCAGCCTTCGGCCTGGAATGACACGCTGCAGGCCATCGGCACCGCCAAGGCGCGCGAGTCGATCATCGTCACCGCCAAGGTCAGCGAGATCATCGACAAGGTGCATTTCGAAAGCGGCCAGCAGGTGACGACCGGTACCCCGCTGGTCACCCTGCGCGGCGATGCCCAGCAGGCAGCGCTGGCCCAGGCCCAGGCGACCTTCGCCGAAGCCGACCGGCTGTACCTGCGCCAGCGTGAGCTGGCCGCCCAGCAGCTGGTCGCGCATTCCACCCTGGACACCCAGAAGTCCATCCGTGACGCCGCCGAGGCGCGCGTGCGGCAGATGCGCGCGGACATCACCGACCGCCAGGTACGGGCGCCATTCGCCGGGGTACTGGGCATCCGCCAGGTCAGCCCGGGCTCGCTGGTCACCCCGACCACCGCCATCGCCACGCTGGATGACATCTCGCGCGTGCACGTCGATTTCCAGGTGCCGGAGGCCGAACTGGCGTCGCTCCAGCCGGGCGACAAGGTCACCGGCAGCAGCGTCGCCTACCCGGGGCGCAGCTTCGATGGCGAGGTGAGTACCGTCGATGCGCGCGTGGACCCGGGCAGCCGCGCGGTCACCGTGCGTGCCGATTTCGTCAACGCCGACCACGCGCTGCGGCCGGGCATGCTGCTGGACGTGCGGGTGTTCCGCCCCGAGCGGCAGGCGCTGGTCATTCCCGAGATCGCGGTGGTGCAGGTCGGACGGGATTCGTTCGTGTACCGGGTCAAGGACGATGCCAGCGTCGAGCGGGTTGACGTGCGGACCGGCACCCGCCGCGCCGGCGTGGTCGAGATCACCGAGGGCCTGAAGGCCGGCGAGCGCATCGTCGTCGATGGCACCGGCAAGCTGCGCCCGGGCATCCGAGTTGAGGATGCCCGGCGGCCGGCCAAGGCGGCGCCGGCCGCGGCCACCGGGGCGAAGGCCGGATGAAGCTTTCCGATCTTTCGATCAAGCGGCCGGTGCTGGCCGTGGTGATGAGCCTGCTGCTGGTGGTGCTGGGCGTGATGTCATTCAACCGCCTGACCCTGCGCGAGTTGCCGGCCATCGACCCGCCCATCGTGTCGGTGTCGGTGGACTACACCGGCGCCTCGGCGGCCGTGATCGAAAGCCGTGTCACCCAGGTGCTGGAAGACGCGCTGGCCGGCATCGAAGGCATCGATACGATCAATGCACGCAGCACCAACGGGCGTGCCTCGGTCAGCATCGAGTTCACCGCCAACCGCGACATCGAGGCTGCCGCCAACGACGTGCGCGACGCGGTCAGCCGGGTCGCCGACCGCATGCCCGAGGAAGCGCGCCCGCCGGAGATCGCCAAGGTCGAGAGCGACGCCGACCCCATCATCTGGTTCAACATGGCCTCCTCGGCGATGGATACGCTGGAGCTCAGCGACTACGCCGAGCGCTACGTGGTGGACCGCTTCTCCAGCATCGACGGCGTGGCACAGGTGCGCATCGGTGGCCGCCAGCGCTATGCGATGCGGATCTGGCTGGACCGCGACCAGTTGGCCGCGCGCGGGCTGACCGTCAACGAGGTGGAAACCGCGCTGCGCAACGAGAACGTCGAACTGCCGGCCGGCCGCATCGAGTCGGCCGACCGCGACTTCACCCTGCGCGTGGAGCGCAGCTATGTCGCGCCGGCCGACTTCGCCAGCATCCCGCTGGGCAAGGGCAACGATGGCTACGTGGTGCGCCTGGGCGACGTGGCCAAGGTCGAGCTGGCCTCGTCCGAGCGCCGCGCGTACTACCGCAGCAATGGCGAGCCGGGCATCGGCCTGGGCATCGTCAAGACCTCCACCGCCAACGCGCTGGACGTGGCCCGCGCCACCCGCGCCGAGGCCGAGCGCATCGCCCAGACCCTGCCCAAGGGCACCCAGATCTTCGTCGCCTTCGACAACACCACCTTCATCGAGGCGGCGGTCGAGCGCGTGTACTGGACGCTGGTCGAGGCGATGCTGCTGGTGCTGGCGGTGATCTGGCTGTTCCTGGGCAGCCTGCGCGCGGCCCTGATTCCCGCGGTGACCGTGCCGGTCTGCCTGGTGGCGGCGTTCATCGCGTTGTTCGCATTCGGCTTCTCGATCAACCTGTTCACCCTGCTGGCGCTGGTGCTGTGCATCGGCCTGGTGGTGGATGACGCCATCGTGGTGGTGGAGAACGTGCAGCGCCGCATCGACCTGGGCGAGCCGCCGCTGGTGGCCGCGCGGCGTGGCACCGCGCAGGTGGCGTTCGCGGTGATCGCCACCACCGCGGTGCTGGTGGCGGTGTTCCTGCCGGTGGGCTTCCTGGAAGGCAACACCGGCCGCCTGTTCCGCGAACTGGCGGTGGCGCTGGCCGCGGCGGTGGCGTTGTCGGCCTTCGTCGCGCTGACGCTGACGCCGATGATGGCCTCCAAGCTGCTCAAGCCGCACAGCGAGCAGAAGCCCGGCCGCATCAACCGCTTCGTCAACCGCGAGCTGGAGCGCGTCTCGGCCGCGTATGGCCGGGTGCTGGATCGCCACGTGCAGCGCACCTGGATCTTCGGCGTGGTGATGCTGGCCGCGCTGGGTGCCAGCTGGGGCCTGTTCAAGCTGTTGCCCTCGGAGCTGGCGCCGGCCGAGGACCGCGGCTCGTTCCAGATCATGATCGACGGCCCGGAAGGCGCCGGCTACGACTACACCGTCGGCCAGGTGCAGCAGGTGGAGCAGATCGTCTCGCGCTTTGTCGGCCCGGAAGAGCCCATCGTGCGCGCCAACCCGCGCGTGCCCGGCGGCTGGGGCAACAGCGAGGAAATGCACACCGGCCGCATCAGCGTGTTCCTGCAGCCGTGGCGCGACCGCCACGAGGCCACCAGCGACGTGGCCAATGACCTGCAGAAGGAACTCAACGGCTTGAGCGGCGTGCGCGTGCGCACGATGGTCGGCGGCGGCCTGGTGCGCAGCATGGGCCAGCCGTTCCAGATCGTGCTTGGCGGCCCGGAGTACGCGGAGATCGCGCAGTGGCGTGACCGCCTGCTGGCGCGCATGGCCGATTACCCCGGGCTGGTCGGTGCCGACTCCGACTACAAGGAAACCCGCCCGCAGATGCGCGTGAACATCGACCGCCAGCGCGCGGCCGACCTGGGCATCTCGGTCACCGCCATCGGCCGCGCGCTGGAAACCATGATGGGCTCGCGCCGCGTCACCACGTTCGTGGACAACGGCGAGGAGTACGACGTGCTGGTGCAGGCCGGCCGCGAGGGACGTACCTCGCCGGCGGACCTGTCGGCCATCCAGGTGCGGGCACGCTCCGGCGAACTGGTACCGCTGTCCAACCTGGTCACGCTCAGCGAAGTGGCCGAGGCCGGCAGCCTCAACCGCTTCAACCGCCTGCGCGCGATCACCATCAGCGCCAACGTCGCCCCGGGCCACACGCTGGGCGAGACCATTGCCTGGGTACAGGACGTGGCGCGCGAGGAACTGCCGGAGTACGCGCAGATCGACTGGAAGGGCGAGTCGCGCGAGTACCAGAGCACCGGCAGTGCGGTGTTGCTGACCTTCGGCATGGCCTTGCTGGTGGTGTACCTGGTGCTGGCCGCGCAGTTCGAGAGCTTCATCCACCCGCTGGTGATCATGCTGACGGTGCCGCTGGGCGTGCTCGGCGCGTTCCTTGGCCTGTACATCAGCGGCGGCACGCTCAACCTGTTCAGCCAGATCGGCATCGTGATGCTGGTGGGCCTGGCGGCCAAGAACGGCATCCTGATCGTGGAGTTCGCCAACCAGCTGCGCGACGAGGGACGCAACGTGCACCAGGCCATCGTCGAATCGTCGGTGGTGCGCCTGCGCCCGATCCTGATGACCTCCATCGCCACCGTGGTCGGTGCCATCCCGCTGGTGCTCGCCGGCGGGCCGGGTTCGGCCAGCCGCGCCACCATCGGCATCGTGGTCATCTTCGGTGTCACCGTGTCCACGTTCCTGTCGCTGTTCGTGGTGCCGGCGTTCTACGCGCTGCTGGCCCCGTACACGCAGTCGCCGGAGACCGTGGCCAACGAGCTGGAACGGCAGGAGCGCCAGACCCCGCCGGTGGGCGGGCATGCCTGAGCCGAGCGGCGTCAGGCATGAATGGGGCGGTGTCCGCACCGCCCGGTGATGATCCGGGCCGCGGCGGCAAGGGGGCTGCCGCAGCCTGGGGGATGTTCAAGCAGGGATGCGCCGAGTAAGGCACCGACCGTCGATCGGTGTCCAGGGATGGCCAGCGGTATGACATGCGTTGCGGCTCCCGGCTTGGGAGTTTGCCGCAATTGGCCCGATAGGCGTGCACAGCACGGCTCAATCGTGGAAGAATCGGTCGGTCCCGGGGCCCGGGGCTTGATCACTTTCAGCTTTCCGGGGAACTACGTGGAATCCATCGTCGAATACATCAACGGCATCATCTGGAGCAACGCCCTGATCTTCATGTGTCTGGGCGCAGGTCTGTGGTTCACCCTCCGTACCCGTTTCATGCAGATCCGTGGCTTCGCGGAAATGTGCCGGCTGACCGTACGCGGCCAGAAGTCCGAAGCCGGCGTGTCCTCCTTCCAGGCGCTGGCCATGTCGATGGCCGGGCGCATGGGCATCGGCAACATCGCCGGCGTGGCCACCGCCATCGCCTACGGCGGTCCCGGCGCGATCTTCTGGATGTGGGTGATGGGCTTCCTGGGCGCCTCCACCTCCTACGTCGAGTCGACGCTGGCCCAGATCTACAAGGTCAAGGACGGCGAAGGCCGCTACCGTGGCGGCCCGGCGTACTACATCGAGAAGGCCATGGGCCTGAAGTGGTATGCGGCCGCCTTCGCGCTGGCTACGGTCGTGGCCGCAGGCTTCCTGCTGCCGGGCGTGCAGGCCAATGCCATCGCCGACAGCGCGGTGGCGGTGATGTGCTCAGGGGCCGATGCCTGTGCCTCGATGGGCGGCGCCAGCAGCATGAAGCTGTGGATCGGCATCGCCGTGGCGGTGCTGCTGGGCGTGATCATCTTCGGTGGCGTCAAGCGCATCGCCAGCTTCGCCGAGGTGGTGGTGCCGTTCATGGCGCTGGGCTTCATCCTGATGGCCATCGTGGTGATGATGCTCAACGCCAGCAAGGTGCCGACGATGTTCGCCGACATCTTCTCCAGCGCCTTCGGTGCGCACGCGGCGTTCGGCGGCATCATCGGCCAGGCTATCGCCTGGGGCGTCAAGCGCGGCATCTACGCCAATGAGGCCGGCCAGGGCACCGGCCCGCACGCCGCCGCCGCCGCCGAGGTCTCGCACCCGGCCAAGCAGGGTTACGTGCAGGCCTTCGCCATCTATTTCGACACCATGCTGGTGTGCACCTCGACCGCGTTCCTGGTGCTGTCCACCGGCATGTACAACGTGTTCCGCGAAGTCACCGTCGACGGGGTGCAGAAGCTGGAGGCCATCGTCACCGGCGTGCCCGGCGTGGCCCCGTCCGAAGGTGCCTTGTTCACCCAGGCCGCAGTGGAGTCGGTGATGCCGGGCTGGGGCGCGGGTTTCGTGGCGCTGGCGCTGTTCTTCTTCGCCTTCACCACCATCATGGCCTACTACTACATGGCCGAAACCAACCTGACCTACCTGGCCGGCAGCAACCGCACACATCCGGCGGCCACGCTGGTGCTGCGCCTGGGCATCATGGGCATGGTGGTGTTCGGCGCCTTCCACAACGCCAAGATGGCGTGGGCGCTGGGCGACATCGGCGTCGGCCTGATGGCCTGGTTGAACGTGATCGCGATCCTGATCCTGCAGAAGCCGGCGATGCTGGCGCTGACCGACTACGAGCGGCAGAAGAAGCAGGGCCTGGACCCGGTCTTCAACCCGGATGCACTGGGCATCAAGAACGCCGACTTCTGGCGCACCAACAAGTAAGCGAGTACTCAAGCAGTGAGCAACCCCTGGAACAACCGACGCCCGTCCTCCCGCCCGCCGCGCGCGACCCCGTTGCCGGCCAGCCCGCGCGATGGCGCAGGGGCCGGTGGCCCGCCGGTGCGTGGCAGCGACGAGCTGCGCCTGTATGGCTTCAACGCCGTGCAGGCCATGTTCGCCCGCCGTCCGCAGGCGTTGCGCAAGCTGTACCTGGCCGAGGACATGATCCCGCGGCTGCAGCCGGTGCTGAAATGGTGTGTGGCCAACCGCGTCGGCTACCGCGTGGTGGGCGATGGTGACCTGAACAAGCTCGCCGCCACCACCCACCACGAAGGCGTCGTCGCCGACGTGGTGCGGCAGGAGCCGCTTGCGCTGGCGGCGTGGCTGGGCACGTTGGCCGACGGCCCGGCACTGGCCCTGTGGTTGGATGGCGTGGGCAACCCGCACAACTTTGGCGCGATCCTGCGTTCGGCGGCGCATTTCGGTGTGTCGGCGATCCTGCTGCCGGCCGAATCCACGCTGGCGTTGTCCGGTGCGGCGGCACGCGTTGCCGAAGGCGGCGCCGAGGCGGTGCAGCTGGTCCGCCTGCCGGCCCTGCCGCAGGCGCTGGCGCAGCTGCGTGGCGCCGGTTTCGGGTTGGCGGCCACGCTGGTCGAGGGGGGCGAGAACCTGTTCACCACGGCGCTGCCGGCGCGCATGGTCTACGTGATGGGTGCCGAAGGCGAAGGCATGGACCGCGATTTCGCGCAGGGCTGTGACCTGCGCCTGTCCATCCCCGGCACCGGCGCGGTGGAAAGCCTCAACGTGGCCTCGGCTACCGCAGTGTTCCTGTCCAGCTGGTGCAGCCGTCACGCCAAGGCGTGATCGGTTCGATGCGTGTTGAACGACAAAGGCGCCGTCGGCGCCTTTGTCGTTCACGGTAGAGCGGAATCACGCTCCACTGAGGCCATGCGGGAATTAGCCCCACCGGGCGCGGCTCGGCACCACGTGCAACGGAAAGGCGCCTTGCGGCGCCTTTCCGGTCACGGCCCGGGCGATCACTCGCGCGGCGGCACCACGTCCTTGGCCTCGCTGCCGAAGCTGCCTTCCGATTCGGCGGCCAGGTAGGCGAACACGGTGTATGCGGCCACGTTCTGCGCCAGCGCCTTCGGGTCGATCTTGTCCAGGGTGTCGTCCGGGGTGTGGTGCAGGTCGAAATAGTCGGTCCCGTCCTGCGCCAGCCATGCCCAGGCGCCGCCCTTGGCCGCCAGCGGGCCGACATCCGGGCCCGGACCGCCCTTGCCCGGCTGGTACTCGATGCCCAGCGGTGCCAGCGCTTCGGCGATCTGGCGGGTCGCCTCGCGCGAGCCCTCGGCATTGCCCGAGCCGGTGTTGAACGCATAGATGCGGCCCGCGCCGAAGTCGCTTTCGGCCGCGATGTGCTGCTGCACGATCTCGCCGGCCTGCACGCGCGCGGCAGCGTAGGCCTTGCCGCCGTGCAGCCCCTGTTCCTCGTTGGCGAAGGCGATGACGCGGATGGTGCGCTTGGGCGCCTGCTTGAGCTGGCCGATCAGGTGGCCCGCCGCCATGGTGATGCCGACGCCTGCGCCGTCATCGATCGCGCCGGTGCCCAGGTCCCACGAATCCAGGTGACCGCCGATCACCACCACTTCCTTGGGCAGGCTGCGGCCGGTGATCTCGCCGATCACGTTCTGCGAGGTGTAGCTGCCATCCCAGCCGCAATCCAGCGCGATGCGGATGCGGGTGGCGCCGCGCGCGACCAGCCGGTTGAGCTGGTCTGCATCCGGGCCGGACAGCGCGGCCGACGGTACCGGCGTCAGGCCTTCATCGAAGCGGGTGATACCGGTATGCGGCATGCGGTGCGAATCGGTGCCGGCCGAACGCATGATGTAGCCGATCGCGCCCTTGCGGATGGCCTCGGACGGGCCACGGCTGCGCACGGTGCCGCCGATGCCGTAGTCCTCGCCACTGCGGCTGCGGTTCATGGTGAAGTCGACGTAGGCGATCTTGCCCGCCAGCGAACCTTCCGGTGCGGCCTTCAGGGCATCCAGGCCTTCGAAGCGCACTACTTCGGCTTCGACCGTTCCGGCCGGGCTGCCGCCCAGGGCAGTGATGGTCAGCGGCTGCGGATGGGCGCCCAGCACCGATGCGTGCTCGCTGCGGCGTTCCCACTTCGGGAAGGTCACCGGCTCGGTCCACACCTTGTCGAAACCCAGCGCCTTGAACTTGGCCTTGGCCCATTCCACGGCACGCGCATCGGCTTCGCTGCCGGCCATGCGCGGCCCGACTTCGGTGGTCAACGACTCCACCACCTGCCAGCCGGTGGTGTCGGCCAGCGCCTGTTCGCGCAGCTGCGCGGCGGTGCTGATCGCCGCATCGGGGATGCGGGTCGGGGCGGGTGCGTTCGTCGCGCCGGCCGTGGCGCACAACAGCAAGGTGGCAAGGGCGAGGGCAGTGCGACGCATGGGTTCCGCTCCGAAGTAAAGAATCACTGACTTTAGCAGCGTGCTCCGGCCACCGAATGTGCCGGTTGGGGGGGATGGCGGCACTGCCTGGCGCAGTTGGAGCGTCACGATGTGAACCGCTGCCCAGAACGTTCGCTACGCAGATGCGGATGAGCCAGACTTCAGGAGTTTTCCCGCTGCGCCGCGCCATGTCCGCGGGCGAGCCTACGCGACCACCGATGGGGTGGATGAGCACGTAGCTGGAGCAAGCATGAAGTGGCAGCACAGGATGGCAGCCCCGTTGTTCTCGATGGCCCTGATACCGGCGATGGCGCTGGCCGAGGAGTCACGGCAGGAGGTCCACCCGGCCCGTTTCACCGGGCCACTGATCACCTCCAACCCGGCGGCCTACACGCCCGGGCATTTCTATCTGCAGCCCTATCTGATCAACACGCGCCAGCGCGGGTACTACGACAGTCAGGGCAATCGCTTCGGGATGGGCGAGCACGGCAGCGACCTGCAGCTGAGCCTGCTGGCCGGTTATGGCATCAATGAGCGGCTCACCGGGCAGCTCTCGCTCAGTGCCGGACGGGCACGCATCGGCCAGCAGCGCGCCGATGGGCTGCGCTTCGGCGACAGCACGCTCAAGCTCAACTACGTGCTGCGCCCACGGGCGGCTTCGACGGGTGACATGGTCATCAGTACCCAGGTGAGCCAGACGCTGGCCACGGGCAGTTACGACGAGCTTGGCGGCAATGCGCTCAATGGGCGTGGCAACGGCGCAAGGCGCACCGCCCTTTCCCTGGTGGGCCAGCAATGGTTGCCGATGTCCAGCGGCCACACGCTGCGTTGGCGCTGGCAGGTGGGCTGGAGTCCGTCGCCTGGCCGCGTCGATGTGGAGGGAACCAGCGTGTTTGGTACCGGGCATGCCTTCCGCGGCGCGATGCACCACGGCAGCAACACCAGCGCCGCGGTGGGGTTCGAATACAGCCTCAGCCCGGATTGGGCACTGGCATTGGATGTCACCGCCTCGCGCGACGGGCGCGCGGTGTTGCAGGGGTGCCATGCCCCTGCGCAGGGGCGCTGCGTCCAGGGGCAGCGTCGCGCCGACCCGCGCAGCCGCAGTTTCAGCGCGGCACCGGCCATCGAGTACATCCACAGCGATCGGGTGGGCTTCCTGCTCGGAGCCGAGCTGTCGCTGCCGGGCGGACGCAACAGCGCGTCGTTCGTCAGCCCCCAGTTCTCGGCGATGCTGACCTTCTGATCGGCGCAGACGAAAACGGCCGGAAGGAAGTCCTTCCGGCCGTTGCATCAACGCCCCGGGGCGCCTCAGCGCTTGTTGAGGCTGTCGCGGATCTCGCGCAGCAACAGCACTTCCTCGGACGGCTCGGCCGGTGCCGCCGGGGCCTCTTCCTTCTTGCGCGAGAGCCGGTTGACCACCTTGACCAGCATGAAGATGGCGAAGGCGACGATGATGAACTGGATCAGGGTGTTGATGAAATCACCGTAGCCGATCACCACCGCCGGGATCTCCTTGCCGTCGGCACCGATCTTGGCGGGGGCCAGGGTCCAGGCCAGCGCCGAGAAGTCGACGTTGCCGATCAGCCAGCCGATCGGCGGCATGATCACCTTGTCCACCAGCGAGGTGACGATCTTGCCGAACGCGCCGCCGATCACGACACCGACCGCCAGGTCGATGACGTTGCCGCGCATGGCGAATTCCTTGAACTCGCTAATCATTCCCATGAAGTTCTCCTGTTCGTACGGATGGGGGAGCTGGCGCAGCCTACTCCATCGGATGTCGTCAGGCGATCACGCCCTGGCAGCGGGCGATGTCGCCCAGCCGTGCATCGAAGCGGTCGCCCTTGTGCAGTGCCGCCACGCCGGCCGGCGTACCCATGAACACCAGGTCGCCTGCACGCAGTGCGTACAGCTTGGACAGCTCGTGCAGGATCTCAGGAACGTTCCAGATCATCTGGTCCAGGGTGGATTGCTGGCGCACCTGGCCGTTGATCTCCAGCGACAGGCGCACCGCTTCCAGCGGGCCCACCTGGTCGGCCGGCACCAGCGTGCTGACCGGCGCCGAATGATCGAACCCCTTGGCGATGTCCCAGGGCCCGCCCTTGGCCTTGGCCGCGGCCTGCAGGTCACGACGGGTCAGGTCCAGGCCCACGCCATAGGCGGCCACCAGCGCCAGCGCGGCGTCGACCGGCAGCACGCCGGCCGGTGCATCCCTGCCCAGCGCCACGACCAGCTCCACCTCGTGGTGCAGGTCGGCGGTGGCGGGCGGATAGGGCACTTCGGCATCGCCGGTGACGATGGCATCGGCCGGCTTCATGAAGAACATCGGCTGCCCGCGGTCGCTCGGTGCGGCGGGCGTGGCCCCCATCTCGCGCGCATGGTCGGCGAAGTTGCGGCCCACGCAATAGATGCGGTGCACCGGGAACGTACTGCCGCCGGCCACCGGTACACGGGGCAGGGTCGGGGTGGGGATCAGATCAGTCATGGTTCGCGTCCAGGTGAAACGACGCGAAAGTCTAGCGGAGTTGTGCCCGGCCAAGCGCTGCAGCGGGGGCCGGGAACTCAGGCGCCGGTGCTGTGCGGCAGTGCGGCCTTGCGCACCACGCGGTATTCGGCGTCGACCACCGACGGGTCAGCCTTGCCGGCGTTGCGGCGCTTGCGTGCTGCCAACAGCTTCCAGGCGATTCCGCCGAGGATCATCGCGGCACCGACAAACACGCCGGCCACGACCAGCACCGCCAGGATGGCCAGGCCCAGCAGGCCGAGTGCAATCCGTACGAGCGGGTTGCGCGGCTTGCGCGGCTCGAACAGGTTGCGGAGCTTGGAGAACTGGACGTAACGGATGCGCATGAAAGGGGTGTGACCGTTTGGCTGCCGGCGAGTATCGGCGGCGATGCGGGGCAATGCGTGAAGTTGTCGTTAATTCTTGCCTGAATATGTCATCAGGACAATGGTTCCGGTCAGCTTGGTCATGGTCCGGATGGCTGCGTGCGACAATCGCGGTTCGAATCGCGCCGGTGTTCCAGATGTCTTCCGTATCCTCGCCCGAAACTGAATTGGCAAAACTCGATGACCTGCCCGATGGCGGCTTCCACGCGGTGACCGCCACCCTGCAAGAGGATGCCGAAACCCTGGTGCTGTACCGCGATGGCGCGCAGGTGCGTGCCTGGTTGAACGTCTGTCCGCATGCCGGTCGCGCGCTGGACTGGGCGCCGGGGCAGTTCCTCAAGAGCCGCGAGGGACACCTGGTGTGCGCCGTGCACGGGGCTTCGTTCGAACTGGAGGGCGGCCTCTGCGTGGCCGGCCCGTGCAAGGGCGATTCGCTGCGCGCGGTACCCGTTGAAGTGCGTGACGGACGGGTGCTGTTGGCCGGTGCGTAGAAGTGGTGTAAGTGGCCAAGTCCGTCGGCGCTTGTCACACACGTATTGAATTGCTGGCCTGCAGGCAGGAATGCCAGTTCCGCATCGTGATTGACGATGGCACGTGCTGCGCCAGCCGTGCTCCTACGGACGGAGCCATTCGGTTGCTTCCCCGCCAGGAGCGCCTGGACGGTCGCACGTCGCTTCAGAACATAAGGTTGATCATCACCACCACGATGATCGTGTAGAGCAACGACAGCGGCCCGCCGACGCGCCACATCTCACGCGGGGTGTACTTGGCCGGGCCCATCGCCATCGAGATCACCGGGTTGGAGGCGGTCATCAGGTTGTTGGACGCCGACAACGCCACGATCAGCGCGAACGCGGTGGGGTTGCCGCCGGCCGCCAGCGCCAGGTTCACCGCGATGGGCACCATGACGATGGTGGCGCCGACATGGCTGATCACCAGCGAGAATGCGGTGGTCAGCAGGGCCAGCGCCAGTTCCAGCGCCCAGACCGGGATGCCGGTAGGCAGCTTGTCGATGGTGTGGCCGGCGATCCAGGCCGCCGCGCCGCTGCTGTCCATCGCCCAGCCCAGCGGGATCAGCCCGGCCATCATGAAGATGGTCTTCCAGTTGATCGCCGCGTAGGCCTCGTCCATGCGCAGCACGCCGGTCAGCAGCATGCCGGCCACGCCCATGAGCAGGGTCAACGCCACCGGCAGGTGCGAGGTCAACGCGATGATGATGGTGATGGCGAAGATCGCCATGGCGATCTTGAACTTGTGCGGACGCTGCTCGCCCTTGGGGTAGTCGGTGACCACCACGAAGTCACGGCTGCCCGCGGCGGTGGCGAGGTCCTGCCAGATGCTGTGGAAGACCAGCATGTCACCGGCGCGCAACGGCGTGTTGCGCACGTCCTCGCGGATGACCTGCTTGTCGCGGTTGATCGCCAGCAGGCTGATGCCACGCTCCTTGCGCAGGCGCAGCTCGCCGGCGGTCTTGCCGATCACCCGCGAGGTCGGTGGTACCACGGCCTCGGAGATGCCGGCGCGCGCCGGGTTGAACAGGTCGCCCAGCTGCTTCAGGCGCGAGGACATGCGCAGGAACTGGTTCTGCGCGAAATCCGATACCTGCTGCCGCGGCCCCATCGCGCCGATCACGCTGCCCACCCAGATGCGCATGTCCGCCGGTGGTGCCAGGCGGGTGTCGTCGCCGGTCTTAAGGGCCAGCAGCAACGGTGCATCGAACAGGTTCTCGGCATCGCTGACGGTCATGCCGACCAGCGGGCTCTCGGCGGTGACCAGCAACTCGAACACGTCGCCCTCGATGCCGTAGGCCTTGGCGAAGTAGCTCTCGGTGCGTGCCGGCGCCTGCGCATCGTCGCCTTCGCTGCCTTCCTCCTCCCGGAGCTTGCGGCTGCCATAGAAGTGGAAATAGGCCAGCGAGGCGATCACCAGCGCCACGCCGATCGGCAGCGGCGCGAACATCCGCAAGGGCTCGATCGTCGCGGTGCCGGAGGGCAGGTTGTTGTTGGCCGACATCAACAGGTCGTTGAGCAGGATCAGCGGCGAGTTGCCGACCATGGTCAGCGCGCCGCCCATCACGATGGCGGCGGATATCGGCAACAGCAGGCGCTTGAGGGTCAGCGTCGTGCGCGATGCAAGCCGCGAGGCCACCGGCAGGTACAACGCCATCACCGAGGGGTTCTGCATGAACGAGGAGTTCAGGCCAGCGGTGGCGGTGGTCAGCAGCAGCAGGCGTTTCTCGACGCCGTGCGAGCGCCGCAGCAGCCAGCCGGCCAGCCGGTTCAACGCGCCGGTGCGGTCCAGCCCGGCGCCGAGGATGGTGGTGGCGATGATGCTCATCACCGCGTTACCGGAGAAACCGCCGAAGATTTCTTCCGGTGCGATCAACCCGGTCACGCCGAGCACCACCATCACCACCAGCGCGACCACGTCGGCGCGGATGCGCTCGAACAGGAACATCGCCATCGTGAAGCCGACCAGCCCGAGCACGAGCTTCATGTCGGTCGTCAGCGTCAGCGCGGTATCCATGCGGCGGCGGTTCCTTCAGCAGTCCCGGTCAGGCGCGGTCGTAGAGCAGATCCCAGACGCCATGGCCGAGCTTCTGGCCACGGGTCTCGAAGTGGGTCTGCGGGCGCCAGTCCGGGCGCGGCACGCTGCCGCGTGGGCCGGCGCGGTTGGCCAGGCCTTCGGTGGCGTCGAGCACGTCCCACATCTGCTCGGCGTAGTCGGCCCAGTCGGTGGCACAGTGCAGCAGGCCACCCGGGCGCAGCTTGCGCACCAGCAGCGCGGCGAAGGCCGGCTGCACGAGGCGGCGCTTGTTGTGGCGCTTCTTGTGCCACGGGTCCGGGAAGTAGATGCGGATTTCGTCCAGCGCGCCGTCGGCGATTTCCTTCTCCAGCACTTCCACCGCGTCGTGGTGGTAGAGCTTGACGTGGTCGGCGCCGTCGTCGGCCAGTGCGTTGAGCAGGCGCCCCACGCCGGGGGCGTGCACCTCGATGCCTATGTAGTCCTTGGACGGGTCGAACTGCGCGGCGTAACGCAGCGCGGCACCGTTGCCGAAGCCGATTTCCAGCACCTTGGGCGCGACGCGGCCGAAAGTGGCGTCCAGATCACGCGGTTCGCCGTTGAAGTCGATGCCGAAACGCGGCCAGCGCTCGTCGAACGCGCGCTGCTGGGCCGGGGTGAAGCGGCCCTGGCGCAGCACGAAGCTGCGTACTTCGCGGCGGCCTTCGGTCACGGTGAAGGGCTTGGGCGGTGCCTTGGAGCCCGCGCTGTCAAAGGGGTTGGTCATCAGGCGATCAACCCTTCCACCGGCGAGGAGGCGCTGGCATAACGCTTGCGCGGAATACGGCCGGCCAGGAACGCTTCGCGCCCGGCTTCCACGGCCTTGCGCATGGCGCTGGCCATCAGCACCGGGTTGCGGGCGCCGGCGATGGCGGTGTTCATCAGCACGCCGTCGCAGCCCAGTTCCATCGCGATGGCCGCATCGGACGCGGTGCCGACGCCGGCATCAACGATGATCGGCACCTTGGCGTTCTCGATGATCTCGATCAGGTTGTACTTGTTCTGGATGCCCAGTCCCGAGCCGATCGGCGCGGCCAGCGGCATCACCGCGGCGCAGCCGATCTCCTCCAGGCGCTTGGCCAGGATCGGGTCATCGGAGGTGTAGACCATCACGTCGAAGCCGTCCTTGACCAGTTGCTCGGCCGCCTTGAGGGTGGCCATCACGTCCGGGTACAGGGTCTTCTGGTCGCCCAGCACTTCCAGCTTGGTCAGGTTGTGGCCGTCGAGCAGCTCACGCGCCAGGCGGCAGGTACGCACGGCATCTTCGGCGGTGTAGCAGCCGGCGGTGTTGGGCAGGATGGCGTAGCGGTCCGGCGGCAGCACGTCGAGCAGGTTGGGCTCGCCGGGGTTCTGGCCAATGTTGGTGCGGCGGATGGCCACGGTGACGATCTGGGCGCCAGCGGCCTCGGTGGCCAGGCGGGTTTCTTCCAGATCCTTGAACTTTCCGGTGCCGGTCAGCAGCCGGGAGGAATACGTCTTGCCGGCGATGACCAGCGAATCGGAGGGAGCATTTGCGTTCATTGCCGAATTATCACCCATCAGCCCCGGCAGGAGCGGCCTTGGCCGCGAAACCGCTGATGGCCGGGCCTCGCGGAGTGCTGCATGCGGAACCGCCCGAAGGCGGCGGCCCCGCGGTCGTCGGCTTCGCGGCCGAGGCCGCTCCTGACCGTGGGCGGCTGGCTCAACCACCACCCAGTGCGTGAACGATCTCGACCAGGTCGCCGTCCTGCACGAGGTGCTCGCCATGCCGGCTGCGCGGCACGATCTGGCCGTTGACCTCGACGGCGACCCGGCGCTCGGCCAGGCCTTCATCGGCCAGCAGTTCGAGCACGGTGAGGGGGTGGGAAAGGGGGCGGGCCTGGCCATTGAGCTGGATGTTCATGCGGCCATTTTCGCCAGAGCCGTCGCAAAAGCCCAGCCGCATGCGGCAGCGCAGCGTGAGACTGTTACGAGGGAATGAAAAACTAACAACGTGCGGCAGCGTATGCGCCGCTTACCCCCAGTACGGAGCATTCCATGAACCTCTTCTCCCGCCCGCTGCGCTCGGCCATCGCCGTCGCCATTGCCTTGGCCGCTGCACCGGCCATGGCGCAGTCCCCGTTCTCCAAGACGGTGTTCTTCGGTGACAGCCTGACCGACACCGGCAATTTCCGGCCGGTGCTGGTGCAACTGGATCCGAGTGCGGCGGTCGTCGGCCGCTTCACCACCAACCCGGGCTGGGTCTGGTCGGATTACGTGGCAGACCACTTCGGCACCGATGCCAGCCCCAACGGCAATGGCCAGACCGGCGACAACTACGCCATCGGTGGCGCGCGCGTCGGCGTGGACAGCAGCGTCACCCTGGCCCCGGGTACGCCGGCGCTGCCGGTGGCCTCGCTCAAGAGCCAGATGACCCGTTACCTGGCCGCCAACGGTGGCAAGGCCGATCCGAACGCCCTGTACAGCGTGTGGGGCGGTGCCAATGACCTGTTCGCCGTCCAGGATGCCCCGGCCCAGGCGCAGGCCATCATCGGAGCCGCCGTCGCTGACGAAGTCGGCATCGTCGGCACGCTCAAGGCCGCCGGCGCACAGTACGTGATGGTGATGAACCTGCCGGACATCGGCCTCACCCCGGCCTCCCGAGCGGGCGGTCCGGTCGGCATGGCACAGGGCACCGCGCTGGCCAAGGCCTACAACGATGCCCTGTTCGGTGGGCTCAAGCAGGCCGGCCTGCAGGTGATCCCGGTGGATACCTTCAGCATCCTGCAGGAAATCGTCGCCGACCCGGGCACCTACGGGTTCACCAACGTCTCGGGCATGGCCTGCACGTCCGTCTCGTCGCTGACCTGCAGCCCGCTGACCACGGTCGCCCCGAACGCGGCCAACACCTACGTGTTCGCCGACGGCGTGCATCCGAGCACCGCCGCCCACCAGATCATGGGCCAGTACGCCATCTCGGTGATCGAAGCCCCGCGCCTGCAGCAGGTGCTGACCCACTCGGCGCAGACCACCGGTCGTGCCCGTGCCGACCAGGTCGGCGCGCACCTGGCCGGTCGCCCGGCCGATGGCCTGAGCTGGTGGGGCAACCTGCGTGGCGACATGCAGCGGTATGCACACGCCGACCTGTATGACGGCATGGCACCGGCCGGCCTGTTCGGCGTCGACTGGGCCCGCGACGGCATCGTCCTCGGCGGCTTCGCCGGCTTTGGCCGGATGGACGCCGATTTCGGCAACAGCAAGGGCGACTTCACCCAGGACGACACCACGCTGGGCCTGTTCGCCGGCTGGTACGGCGACAAGGTCTGGGTGAACGGCCAGCTCAGCTACAGCTGGTTGGGCTACGACGTGACCCGCAAGGTCCAGCTCGGCCCGGCCACCCGTGAGCACAAGGGCTCGCCGGACGGCAGCAACCTGACGGCAGCGGTCAACACCGGCTATGACTTCGGCCAGGAAGGCGGCTTCCGTCATGGCCCGGTCGCGGCGGTGATCTGGCAGAAGGTCAAGCTCGACGGTTACACCGAAAGCAACGCCAGCGCCACCGCGCTGGGCTATGGCGATCAGGACGCCGACTCGACCGTCGGCCGCATCGGTTGGCAGGCGCGCTACGACGGCGGCAACTTCCGCCCGTACGTGCAGGCTACCTACGACCACGAGTTCGAGAAGGGCAAGCAGGCCAGCGCGTGGCTGCAGACGATGGCCGACGTGGGCACCTACAAGGTGCCGGGCCTGGCGTTTGATCGTGATTACGCCACCGTCGTGCTGGGTGCCCGGGTCAACCTGTGGGGCCTGAACAGCAACATCGGCATGAGCACCACCACGCTGCAGAAGTCGGCACGTGACATGACCGTGTTCGCCAGCTTCAGCGGCAGCTTCTGATCCACGGATGCCGTGAATGGAAGGCGGTGCCGCCCCGGCGGCACCGCCTTTGTTTTGCCAGCCGGCCTGCCCGTGTCGCATTGACCGTTGCGCTGCGAGGGCAGGGGCGCATAGACTTGCCACGCCGCGCGGGTGTAGCTCAATGGTAGAGCAGAAGCTTCCCAAGCTTACGACGAGGGTTCGATTCCCTTCACCCGCTCCATTTTCCAGGCGCCGCAATGGGCCTGAGGCATCACGCAAGGGCGGGTGGGAAGTGCCACGCCTTCCATGCAGGCCCTGCGATGAAACTGGCCATCCTCTCCCGCAACACCAAACTCTATTCGACCCGTCGACTGGTCGAGGCTGCGCGTGCGCGTGGGCACACCGTCCGCATCCTTGACCCGCTGCGCTGCTACATGCGCATCACCGCCGGCGGCTTCGACATGCATTACAAGGGCAAGCCGCTGTCAGGCTTCGATGCGGTGATCCCGCGCATCGGTGCCTCCATCACCCGCTATGGCACGGCGGTGCTGCGCCAGTTCGAGATGATGGGGGCACGCACCCCGAACCCGTCCGACGCCATCCTGCGCGCGCGTGACAAGCTGCGCGCGCATCAGCTGCTGGCGGCCAAGGGCATCGACATGCCGGTGACGGTGTTCGGCGACAACCCGGACGATACCGACGACCTGCTGTCGATGCTGGGGCCGCCGCCGCACGTGGTGAAGCTCAGCGAGGGCACCCAGGGCCGCGGCGTGATCCTCACCGAGAAGCTCAGCGCCTCCAAGGGCACGGTCGAGGCCCTGCGCGGGCTGTATGCCAACTTCCTGATGCAGGAGTTCATCGCCGAAGCGCAGGGCGCGGACCTGCGCTGCCTGGTGGTCGGCGACCAGGTCGTGGCGACCATGCGCCGCCAGGCCCAGGAGGGCGACTTCCGCTCCAACCTGCACGCCGGTGGCACCGCCGAGCCGGTGCAGGCCAGCAAGGCCGAGCAGCAGGTGGCGGTGCGCTCGGCCAGGGCGCTGGGGCTCGGCATCGCGGGCGTGGACCTGATCCGTTCCAGGCGCGGGCCGCTGGTGCTGGAGGTCAATTCGACCCCCGGGCTGGAGGGCATCGAGTCGGTTTCCGGCGGTGATGTCGCCGGGCGGATGATCGATTACGTCGCAAATCTCAAGCGCTGACGGGCACCTGCAATTTGTTTGCATGGTTTTAACAACCCTTTAATCCGCTTGGTTCTAGCCTGCTTCCACTGTACCCAGCCCTCCTCAGTGGGTCCGGTGATCGGGAATTTTTCAGGCCCTGGCGGTTTTCGCCAGGGCCTTGTTTTTATTGGGTATTTTCTCCTGTTGTTGTGAGGTTGCTACGGCGATAGAGTGTTGCGACCAAGGAGAGGATGAACATGCTGAAGAACGTGATCTTGATGGTGCTGTTTGCGTTGCCCGCCGTTGCATCCGCGGCCAAGCAGGAGCCTGCCCTGCAATCGGCGCAGCCCTTCCAGGTGCAGCAGGCGAAGGTGCGGCAGGAGCTGCAGGCGGGGGAGGTATACAGCGAGATTTCAGCCCCGGATCGGGAACGGGTACTGGCCGCACTGGATCGCATCGCTGCGGTCGTGGGTGAGGGAAGTCTCGACCTGCTGCCTTCCGATGCCCGCGCCCAGGTGCTGGGCGACCACGAGCTCGTCAACACCGTCCTGGCCAAGGCGCGCGAGGACAGCCGTCAGATCTGCCGGCGTGAAAAGACGCTGGGCTCCACGATGGCGACCACCCAGTGCGTTACCGTCGCGCAGCGCGAGCGCATCAGGAATGATTCACGGCGCGCGGTGGAATCCCTGCAGGGCGGAAAGGACGTCAAGGTAGGCAACTGAAGCCGGCATGTCTGGAGGGGGCTGTTACCGGCAGCAAGCCATCATTGTGAGAAGTTAATACTTGCTGTGATGTAATCCATTTCCTGCCGGGGAAAGCTCCCTGTGCTTTCAAGACAAAGGTACCCGCACACGTGCGCATTCTCGTAATCGAAGATAACAGCGACATCGCGGCGAATCTGGGTGACTACCTGGAAGATCGCGGTCATACGGTGGATTTCGCGGCCGATGGCGTCACCGGCCTGCATCTGGCCGTGGTGCATGATTTCGACGCGATCGTGCTCGATCTCAACCTGCCGGGCATGGACGGCATCGAGGTCTGCCGCAAGCTGCGCAACGACGCGCGCAAGCAGACGCCGGTGCTGATGCTGACCGCACGCGACTCGCTGGACAACAAGCTGGCCGGGTTCGACTCCGGTGCCGATGACTACCTGATCAAGCCGTTCGCGCTGCAGGAAGTCGAGGTCCGTCTCAACGCCTTGTCGCGGCGTGGCAAGGGCGCGCACACGCGCGTGCTGGAAGTGGGCGATCTGGAATACAACCTGGACACGCTGGAAGTGCGCCGTCAGGGCAAGCTGTTGCAGCTCAATCCCACCGCGTTGAAGATCCTGCAGGCATTGATGGAAGCCTCGCCGGCCGTGGTCACCCGCCAGGAACTGGAAACCCGGGTATGGGGCGAGGAGTTGCCGGATTCGGATTCCCTGCGCGTGCATATCCACGGGCTGCGCGCGGTGGTGGACAAGCCGTTCGCCGCACCGATGATCCAGACCCGCCATGGCATTGGATACCGCATCGCCGTTGCCGATGTCTGAGGACGTTGCGCCTGGGCCGACACGCAAGCGGGGGCGTTATCGCCGCCGCCTGCGTAGCCGCATCATCCTTTCATTCGTGCTGTTGGGCTTCTGCCTGACCGCGCTGTTCGCGGCTGCGGCTTGGAACCTGCGTTCCAGGGTAGAGAATCAGCTGATCGAGCGAACACTCCAGCGCGAGGTCAACAATCTGGTCTCCCAGGTTGAAACCAATCCAGGAGAAGCGGTGTTCTTCCTGATGTTCGATGCGCGGACATGGAGCCCGAGCAACGCGTACAAGGTTGATCCGCTCTACCGTGACCTGGCTGACGGTGTTCATGACATCCGGCAGCAAGCGCCCGACGGTAGCTGGCACGTGTACAAGGTCGCGATCCGTAAAGGCGTGGATCCGAAAGGGACGCCGTTCACCAGTCTGATCCGCTATGACGTTACGGACGCAGCGGAGGCAGCGAGCAAACTGTTGCGGCTGTTGATCGTCACTGTCGTGCTGTTCACCGTGCTCAGCCTGGTGCTTGGGTGGTGGTCTGCCTCGCGCGTCATGCGCCCGGTGTCGGATCTGGCGGCCCGCCTGCGCGCCTACCGGGGTGACAACAAGCATCCCGAGCCGTTGGCGCCGCGCTTCCCGGACGACGAAGTCGGCCAGTTGGCCGAGGCCCTGGATGATTACTCGACGCGATTGACCGAGGTGGTCCAGCGCGACCGTGAGTTCAACGCCGACGTCAGCCATGAGTTGCGTACCCCGTTGGCGGTCATCCGCGGTGCAACCGAGTTGCTGCTCGCGCGCCCGGGGCTCGATGAAAAGGTGCTGCAACGCCTGCAGCGCATCCAGCGTGCCGAACAACAATGCACCGACCTGATCGGTTCGCTGTTGCTGCTGTCACGCAACGAGCGTGGCCATGGCAACAGCAATGTGGCCAAGGTGGCCGAGCAGTTGCTGGATGCGCATCGCGCGCAGCTGGGTGGCAAACCGCTGGTGCTGGCACTGGAAGGGGAGCGTGGGCTGGTGGTTGATGCGCCGGAATCGGCACTTTCTGTCGCGCTGGGCAACCTGATCGGTAACGCCGTGAAGTACACCCAGGAGGGGCAGGTGCTGGTACGGGTGGTGCTTGATGCGGTGGAGGTGATCGACTCCGGACCGGGGCTGAGCGAGGAGGACGCCGCGAGCCTGTTCCAGCGCGGTTATCGTGGCACCCATGCCGGTCATTCGCAGGGCGGGGGCATTGGCTTGTCGATCGTCAGTCGCCTGTGCGCGTTGTACGGTTGGCGGGTGGATATCCGCCCGGGTAGCGAACGCGGCGTGATCGCCACGTTGCGTTTCTCCGCGGCCTGATCAGGCGCGGGTTGGCCGTTACCGTTTGCTGGCCAGCTCGCGGTAGCGCTGGTCCAGTGCCTCGACCTGCGCCTGCAGCGCATCGGGATGCCCATCATTGAGGATGACGTCATCGGCCAGCGCCAGGCGCTGTTCGCGCGTGGCCTGTGCCTGGATCATGCGATCCGCCAGTTCGGCGTTGATGTTGTCACGTCGCAACAGCCGCGCATGCTGGAGCGCGACGGGGGTGTCCACGACGAGGATGCGGTCCAGCCACGGATAGGCGGCACGGCCTCCGACCTCCGTCAGCAACGGGATGGCAGCAATCACATAGGGCCCCGGTGCGGCGGCGCAGATGTCCATCATGCGCCGGCGGATGGCGGGGTGGGTGATGGCTTCGAGCGCACGCCGCTCATCGTCGTTGGCAAATACACGCTGGCGCAGCAGGGCGCGGTCCAGGGTGCCGTCGGCCTGGACGATATCGACGCCGAAACGTTCGACGATCCGTGCCAGGGCGGGGCTGCCGGGGGCCACGACGTCGCGCGCGGCCACGTCGGCATCGGCGACGACGATGCCCAGTGCTTCGAAGCGCCGGCTGACCTCGCTCTTGCCCGAGGCAATCCCGCCGGTGAGGCCAATGGTGAAATCGCTCATTGCAGACGGGCTCGGTTGAGCGGGGTGGCCACGCGGCCTCGTCCCCGCATCCGCATGGACAGTGGTCTTACTGCTGCAGGCCGGACAGTCGCAGGTAACCGCCAATCAACTGGTCGCCCCACATGAAGACCAGCCAGCCGGCGATGGCCAGGTAGGGGCCAAACGGAATCGGCGTGGCCTTGTCACGGCCCTTGGAGTACAGCCAGATCGAACCGATGATGGCGCCCACCAGCGAGGACAGCAGGATGATCGGCAGGATGCCCTTCACGCCGCACCAGGCGCCCAGCGCCGCCAACAGCTTGAAGTCGCCGTGGCCCATGCCTTCCTTGCCGGTGAGCTGCTTGAACAGCCACCACACCGTCCAGAGCGACAGGTAGCCCACCGCGGCACCGATCAGCGCGGGTTTGGCGGGCATGTACAGGTTGTCCATGCTGCCGATCAGGCCGAGCCACATCAGGGGCAGGGTGAGCTGGTCCGGAAGCAGTTGCGTGCGCAGGTCGATGCCGGACAGTGCCACCAGGAAGCAGCTCAGCACGATCGCGCCGAAGCCCTGCCAGCCGAAGCCGAACTGCCAGACGCTGGCCAGCACCAGCAGCGCCGTGACCAGCTCCACCAGCGGATACTGCAGCGAAATGGGGGCCTGGCAATGGCGGCACTTGCCGCGCTGGACCAGCCAGCTGAACAGCGGGATGTTCTCGTACCAGCTTAGCTTGTGCTTGCAATGCGGGCAGTGCGACGGCTCGACCACGATTCCCGGCGGCGGCGGCTCGTAGATGTCCGGCTGCTCGAGGATCTCGCGCGCGTCGCGCCGCCACTGCCACTCCAGCCGCTTGGGCAGGCGCAGGATCACCACATTGAGGAAGCTGCCGATCAGCAGTCCCAGGCCGACCGCGGCGGGGTAGCCGAGGCCGGGATGCTGGTCGAGAAATGCCATCGCTTAAACCACGGACGCCAGTTTGAAGATAGGAAGGTACATGCCGATGACCATGCCGCCGACGATGGTGCCGATGAAGACCATGATCATCGGTTCGATCAAGCTGCTGAGGGCATCGACGGCATTGTTCACTTCCTGCTCGTAGTACTCGGCGACCTTGAACAGCATGGCATCCAGGGCACCGGCTTCCTCGCCGATGGCGGTCATCTGCACCACCATGTGCGGGAATAGGTTCACCTGCTTCATGGCCATGTTGACCGGATAGCCCACGGCGACGTCATCGCGCATGCGCAGCACGGCCTTTTCATAGACCGAATTGCCGGTCGCGCCGGCGACGATGCCCAGTGCCTCCACCAGCGGCACGCCTGCCTTGAAGGTCACGCCGGTCGTGCGGGCGAAGCGGGCGATCGAGCTGTTGTGCATGATCTGGCCAATGACCGGCACCTTGAGTGTCAGCCTGTCCATTGCGTGCTGCATGCCCAGCGAGCGCTTGTAGGCAAAGATGAAGCCGATGATGGAGCCTGCGGCGACGAGCAGCATCAACCACCACCACGCCACCATGAACCGCGACAGCCCGACGATCATCTGGGTGAAGGCGGGGAGTTCGGCGCCGAAGCCCTTGAACACATCCTCGAACTGCGGGACCACCCACACCAGCAGGATGGAGCTCACCAGCAGGGCGACGGCCACGACCATGGCGGGATAGAACAGGGCCTTCTTGATCTTGCCCTTGAGTGCTTCGATGTTCTCTTTGTAGTTGGCGATGGTGTCCAGCACGGTTTCCAGTACGCCGGCACCTTCGCCCGCCTTGACCAGGTTGCGGTACAGCTCGTCAAACTGAACGGGGTGCTTGCTGATGGCTTCATACAGCGAGGAGCCGCCCTCGATGTCGGCACGGACCTGGCCGACCATGTTCTTCATGCGCGGGTTCTTCTGCCCCTCGCCGATGATCTCCAGGGCGCTGACGATGGGAACGCCGGACTTCATCATGGTCGCCATCTGGCGGCTGAAGAACGCGATGTCCTTGGCGGTGATCTTGGAGCCTGCCGCACCGAACAAGGGCTTCGGCTTGGGCTTGACCACGGTGGGCGTGATGCCCTGGCGGCGCAGCTCGGCACGCAGGATGTTGACGTTCTTGGCCGTCTGCTCGCCCTTCATCTTGACGCCGCGCTTGTCGGTACCCTCCCAGACGAAGGGTTGCAATTGCGAGGTGTTGCGGGCGATCGGCTCGTTCTTTAACGCGCTTCGAGTAGCGGACATCGGTATGGGCTCCCCGCCCGGACCATCCCCAGGCCGGGCTAACAGTCGCATGGTAGCGGCTTCTTGGCGCGCTGGCATCCTATGGGAATCGATGTTGTGACGGCTGGTCGTTGATGGCGGGTCTGGAAGTGACAAATTTTGTCACTTTGGGCATTGATTGGCAGATGTGGCAGGGAGGGGCTTCCATTCCTGGAATCAAATGCCATCATTGCCGGCGGGGAGTTGGGGAGTGCCGTGGAGTTGGCACGCAACCTGCTTTGTATTACCCCGCAGGGGGTGGGGTCGCCTGTGCGGCGTTCACTCTTGTTCAACACAATCACAAACCTCTAGGGGATGTATCCATGAAGAAGCAGCAGGGTTTCACGCTGATCGAACTGATGATTGTTGTCGCGATCATCGCCATCCTGGCCGCCATCGCGCTGCCGGCTTACCAGAACTACGTCGCCAAGTCGCAGGTCACTGCGGGCCTGGCCGACATCCGCGGTGGTATCACCGCGTTTGAAGAGGGCATCCAGTCGGGTACCAAGACCGGTGATGCCACGAATGATGATCTGGGTCTTGCCGCCAGCACGGCGCGTTGCACTATCACCCCGGGTGGTGCTTGGGAAGACGAGCAGGGTCAGTCCATCACGTGCGCGCTGAAGGGCAATCCGAAGGTTGCTGGTCAGGATGTTGTTCTGACCCGCACGGCTTCCGGCGCTTGGGACTGCACTTCGGGTGTCGATGCAAAGTACCTGCCGGCTGGTTGCGCTGCCCCGTAATTTGCGTTGTAGGAATTTGAATGAAAGGGGCGGAAACGCCCCTTTCTTTTTGTACCGCCTGTTGGGGAAGGTGGAATGAAAAAACAACACGGTTTTACTTTAATTGAGTTGATGATCGTCGTTGCGATCATCGCCATCTTGGCTGCGATCGCGCTGCCCGCATATCAGAACTATGTTGCCAAGTCTCAACTTACAGCCGGACTGGCGGAAATTCGATCGGGGCAAACAGGCTTCGAGGCATTTGTCCTGGTGGAAAGCGTGGATACCTTCTCCTTGGCTGACATCGGTCTGAATGCCAGTACGGCACGTTGTGCGATGACTATGGCGCCGGGTGACTCTGGATTTATCCGCTGCACGCTGAAAGGGAATCCTCAGATCGCGGGGAAAAGTATTGAGTTGGCGCGTAGCGCGTCCGGTGAATGGGTATGCAAGGTCGATGCATCTATTCCTTCAGGTCTCTGGCCTTCTGGATGTCAGTGATCTTGTTGGCATGGATAGAGCAACGCTGTAAGTAGTGGAGGGGGGCCTTTCGATGATGCGGGCTTGGCCTTTGGAGGGTGCAGGACTCGGAGGGCGTCGGGCGGCATACCTGCTGCTGGTGTTTCTTGCTGGCTTGGTGTACTGGCCTGGTTTGTCGGGTCCATTTTTGTTTGACGACTTTCCTGCGTTGGTGGACAACACGCGTATCCATGTTGCCGCAGGGGATTGGTCCGCCCTTTGGCGTGCCGCCACAAGTTTTGACCCCGGCGGCACCGGTCGGCAACTGGCAATGGCGAGCTTTGGCTTGAACCATATGCTGGGCGGACTGAGTCCTTGGGGGTGGAAGTTCGGTAGCCTATTGGTGCATCTCGTCAATGCGATGCTGGTGTACCTGTTGTGCGCGCGCTTGCTGAAACTTGCGGGCGTCCGTTCGTGGCTGCGTCCCTCTGCGTGGGTAATTGCCCTGCTATGGGCTACGCATCCGCTGCAGGTGTCCACTGTCCTATACGTCGTGCAGCGGATGGAGATGCTGTCGTTGACCTTCGTGCTGATGGCCTTGCTGGCTTATCTGCGGGGGCGGGCGATGCAGATCGAAGGGCGGTGTGGCTGGCCTTGGTTGCTGGCTTGCGTTCCACTGCTGCTGCTCGCGCTGGGCAGCAAGGAGACGGCCTTGCTGTTGCCTGCCTATACGCTGGCGCTTGAGCTGACTCTGCTGCAGTTTGGGGGCGCGACGCTGGGCCAGCGTCGATTCTGGCGCTGGGGGTATGGGGCCGGCGTTGCCGTGGCGGCAATCCTGTTTGCATGTGTGGTCGTGCCGCACTATGCCGCCGCAGAGGCCTATGCGATTCGCGACTTCGGCGCACTGGAGCGGGTGTTGACCCAGTTGCGGGTGCTGCCGTTGTACCTGGGGCAGATGGTGCTGCCACTGCCGGGCACGATGACGTTCTATTACGACGATATGCAGGCGTCCCAGGCGTTGCTGTCGCCGTTGTCGACGCTCTGGGGCGGACTGTTGCTGCTGGGCTTGTTGCTGTTGGCGTTCCTGCTGCGGCGTCGGGCGCCGTTGTTCGCGTTGGGCGTGCTGTGGTTTTTTGCGGCCCACCTGATCACCAGCAATGTCATTGCGCTTGAGTTGGTGTTCGAACACCGCAACTACTTCGCCCTGCTGGGTGTTCTGCTGGCTCTTGCAGACCTGGTTCGTCGCTTGCCTGTAAAGGATGGGCCTGCCATCAAGGTGGCCGCCATTGTGGCTGTGGTTGCCGGGGTCGGTTTCCTGGGGGCTGTGCGCTCGGCGGTATGGGGGGAAGGATTGCTGTTGTCCACCGAATTGGCAGCCATCAATCCGCAGTCGCCTCGCGCGGCGCACGAGCTTGGAGTGCGCTACTACGAAATGGCAGATGGCTCGGCGGATTCGCCATTTTTCAGTTTCGCGGTTCGCGAGTTCGAGCGTGAATCCCAATTGCCCAATGCCAGTATCCTGGCAGAGCAGTCACTGATTCTCATGCATGCCGGCCGTGGCCTGCCGGTGAACCCGCAGTGGTGGTCCCGCTTGCATGAGCGTCTGCGCAATCGACCGATTACTCCGGAAACAACGGGGGCGCTGTTCGGGCTATTGAATAATCGTTTGAAGGGTGTGGCGTTGGATGATGCGGCCTTGGGGGACGCATTCTTGCTGATGTTCGACAAGGTGGTGATGCCTCCCTACAGCTATGTGCAGGTCGCAGCACATGCGCGCGACTATCGGCATGATCCTGACCTGGAAATGCGATTGCTGGCCATTGCCGTGGAACAGTCCAAGGGGCACCCGGGATACGTGACGCGAATGGCGGAAGGCTTGCGTAAGGACGGGCATGTCGTGCAGGCGGATTTCGTGTTGGCAAGAGCGAAAGCCGAGAACATTGCGCCCTGATCGATCAGGGCGCTGAAGAACGGGTCAGAAGTGTCTGCCAGTGTTCTGCAAGACGGGGGCTGGATAGATGCGCTTCATAATATGCGCGGGCTTTTGATTGCAGCTCACGGCGGAGTGGCTCGTCCTCGGATAGATTCACGATCGCCTCTGCAAGCCCTTCTGGAGTCGGCGTGCATGTCAGTGCAGGTATGGCGGGGGTGCCGCAGGGCGTTCCATAGGTGTCCTGGGTGATGATGGCCTTTCCGCCGGCCAATGCCATATACAGTTTGAAAGGAAGTACGCGCGAAGCCTTGCCGTCGCCACCGAAAATTCCAAGGCAGATATCGGCGGTGGCCATGTGATGTTCTAGCACTTCCTCTGGCTGCCAGTCGCGTATCCATGTGGCCGAGGGGCATTTCTCAAGCCATTTGCTGGTCGCTTCTGCATCCTGGCCATTGCCGATGATTGTGAACCCAATATGCGTTTTGTTGCGTAGGGCATGTATGGCTTCGGCAATGACTGTGGTGCCCTGCAGTGGGACGAAAGTGCCAATGAAAAGGACTTTCAGGTGCTTCGTATCAGATGGGTTGGACGGTTTGGAAGAATGGGTGAATGGCGCAGGAATCGCCAGAGGGAATGCAAACAGTCGTGTACGAGGTGCCTTGAAAAGATCGGCAATGTGGGCGGCATTCGAGCAGGTGTCGGTGACTATGCGGTGTGCCGTACGCAGGGCTCGTGCTTCAATGCAGAGCAGTGCGCGCGATAATTTGCTCTCCTTGTGCCCAAGGTTCCGATCCTGATAGATCGTATCCCAAAGCGTGATGTAGGCGTCGCATATGCACAGTGGCCTCCACCTTTCGGGAATCCATGATGAGAGCCAGAGAAAGATGATTCCAGGGTAGGGTACATACGTGAGGGAGCGAGCGGGCGAGCGAAACACGAGTCTTAATAGTGAAAATGCATTTCGGAAAAGGAGTCCCGCAAGGAACAGTCCAGCCCTGGTGGTTCCTTTCTCCGTGATCTTCCAAAGCTGGGTGCCCTCTGGGAGCCACTGGCTGTAATCGATGACCTCGGCGAGGTTCTGTTGGCGGATCAATTCGATCGTATTCCAGGCATTGGGATACCCGGTGCCACGCAGACCGGCACCTGCAACAAATAGCTGTCTCTTACAGTGCTTGGCTGGCATCTTCGGCCTGGGCGACGATGATGAGATTCATTGGATTCGGGGGCTTGTCGGAAATAATGAATGCCGATTCGTCAAAGCCGTACTCCTTGTGGAGGGCGCTTGAGGGGGATTTCAGCATGCCCGTGATCCTGTGAATTAGATCAAGTGAGAACCTGCGGACGCTTTCAGGGATGAACGGGAGCGTGACCGGCAAGCAGAGCCATTTTGTCTTCCTGTACCTGACCATCTCAGTCGCCGCGACGTTCCACTCTGCACCCATCTTCAAGTTGCGACGGATAGCAAAATGTCGGGATATCAATGTGACAAGCATCTCCTGACTGTACTCGCGCAGATGCCATCGGTTCCATGGCTTCTGTCCGGCTAAAAGCCGATGTTGCCTGTCCGGGGTGATGGTGACGAGGATTCCACCTTGCCCTAATAGGCGTCGGGCTTCGCGCAGGTAGCTGTCGTCGTCACTCACATGTTCGATTACCTGAAAGGAAAGGATGACATCGAAATGCCCGTCAGGAAACGGAAGTTGTGAGCCAGGATCGATCTGGTGGAAGGATAGATTATCGTTGCGATAATTATCGCCCGCGTATTGAATTGCTTCGGGTGATACGTCTACACCTACCACTTCATCTGCAATTTTGGAGATGAGCTTCGATCCATAGCCTGAGCCGCAGCCGTAATCCAGGACTCTTCTTCCTGTGCATATCTTTTCGACGAAGCGGTAGCTTGCAATATGCATCATATAAATGGTGTAGGCGCCGAGCGAGCGCTTGTACATGTTTTCCATGACGCGCTCGCCACTGGGTTCGAGTTCAATTTTCATCATGGGTTTTTGCTGCTTTCAAGGCTGTAGATGATGCTGGAAAAAAGAAAGGTTGCCAGGTCGCCCGCAATGGTTGTGGCCCGACTCAGCAGGACAAAAAGGGCCAGCTGACCGCTGTCGCCGTCACTTCCCAGTAGCATTACCATGATTCCTTCCCGTGCTCCCATGCCGGCCGGCGTTCCCGGTGCCAGAAATCCGAGGATCCATGACAGGGCAAAGGCAGAGGTTGCCTGGCGATAGTCAATGGCGTCGGACAAGCCCAGTGTTCGAGCAAGCAGCCACAGTCCCAGCCCTATGCTCAGATAGTTGAAGCAGTAGGCGGTCAATGTCATGAGCGTGATGGTGGGGCCAGGGAGGCTCCCGGTTGTTTTCAGTAGACGTTGAAGCCTTGTTGATGGCGCTGCATTGCTGTCGAGAAAATTGGGTTTGAAGCAGAATATGGCGATTGCGGCACAACTGCCGGCGCAGGCAATGGTCAACAGCCAGCCGTAGCCGGTTAACCTGCCTTGCCGTATTTCGGGGAGGAATAGGGTCGCTCCGACCAGGATGCTAGCCGCAGCGGCGAGTATCGTCTCGTGGAGAACGCTCAGGGTATAGGGTCGTAGCGGGACGCCATGCTTCAGTGCCAGTGTTGCGCGATAGGCATGCTGCATGACATTGCCTGGGACGTATTTGGCCAACTGCGCGATGCCGAGCAGCAATGTCAGTCGATGGGTTGGCTGTTCTACGCCTTGGGCAAGCAGAAGCCGCCGCCAAGCCAGCCCTGTCACGGGATATATGGCCATATAGCAGAAAACGGCGGCAGCAAGTGCAAGCAGCGTTCTGGGGTTTTCGAGGGCCGAGGCGAGTGTGCTGAGATCGAGGTTGTGCCAGCAAAACCAGACGAAGTAGCCGAACAGCGCCATGGCCACTATCAAGCCCACCGCTTTTAGATGAGCTTTCACGCGCGCCTCGCCATGACCAGGTACCCACTTCCCCAGTCGAGGTTCCTCGAAATGGTTTGCATGGCTGAACCGGTGGCGATCATGAACTGGCCAGGCAAAGAAGTGATCCAATCACTGAGCTGGACGTAGTCGCTTCTGTCCACGCCGCTGGCCGCGGAAGCCTGCGCTTTGGATTGCGTATCCCTTTGCTTCAGCTTCTTGCTGTAGACGAGATTGCCGACCAACTCCGTCATGTTTGCCAGTGGAAAGCCATAGCATTCGAAATGCTCAATGGCATAGCCGTTCGAACTGAGGAGTTCCTTCAGGTCTTTGCGGTCATATCGGCGCCAATGCCCAGCCCATACATCTCCCGCGCCAAAGCGGGAGCGATGCGCAGGGACAGACAAGATCAACTTTCCACTTGGTGCGAGCCATCGGGACCATTCCTGTAGGGCTCGAGCATCATCCTCGATGTGTTCCAGTACATCAAAAGCACAGATGGTGTTGAAATGACCAGCCCACTCGCGTAGCGGTTCTGGCGAGATTGAGTAAGTGGTCTTGCAGAGTTCGGCAAGACGTATTGCCATATGACGGGCTTGGAAAGATGTCTCCAAGCCTTGGGCAGAGTGGCCTTGTCGGCTCAGGTCGCACAGGAGGGCGCCAGAACCACAGCCGATTTCCAGAAGGCTGCCGGGGGGTATGTCGCGTATCAGTTGGAGGATGCGCGCGCGTCGAAGGAGGTAGCGTATCGGAGGACTCCAGCCATCGGCTGGTGCGACGATCCCCGTTCGCTCGGAATACCTTGTGGCAGCAGGTGCTTTGCTACTTTGCATGGATTCGATGGTAGATCGCGGTTTGGTCAGGAATCGCGTCTGTATGTCAGATTGGTGATCTGCTCTGAAATCAGCCCGATCAGGAAAATGATGACAGCAGCGCTGAACAGCAACGTGCTCATATTGGTCAGGCGATGCGTGGTGGCAAACGTGTAGCCGTAATAGCCAAGCCCGATAGCGAAGAAGCCAACGGCGATCGGTGCAAACAACTTCATCGGCGAGTACAGCGTCGCGATCTTGAAAATGATCAGCAGAAAACGTATGCCGTCCTTGAGTGGGCGGATATGACTGCCATTGCCGACCCGCTTGGCGACCGGGATCGGCACGTAGGCCACCGGGTAGGCGCTACGAAAAAAGGCCATCGTGCTGGTGGTCGGGTAGCTGAAGCCATTGGGTAGCAGGTGCAGGAACTCGCGGAAGCGTTCGGCGCGGACCGCGCGGAAGCCGGAGGTCAGGTCATCGATCCGATGGCCAGTCATATGGCTGGCCAGCGTGTTGTAGAACGCGTTGGCCAGACCGCGGTGGAAGTTGGCCTGGCCGTCGCTGTCGCGGGCGCCCACGACCATGTCATAGCCTTCGTCCAGCTTGGCCAACAGTCGCGCGATGTGTTCGGCGCTGTGTTGGCCGTCGGCATCCATGAACACCAGGATCCCCCCGGTGGCGGCGCGCGCGCCGCGCTTGATCGCGGCACCGTTGCCCATCGAGTAGGGGCTGGTCAGCACTTTTGCACCGAGTTGGGTGCCGATGATCGCGGTCTCGTCGGTGGAACCATCGTTGACCACGATGATCTCTGCCGTTGGATACGCTGCCTGCAGCGCGGGCAGGGTGCGCCGCAG
Organism: Stenotrophomonas sp. LARHCG68; assembly: GCF_052871705.1. Lineage (NCBI taxonomy): Bacteria > Pseudomonadati > Pseudomonadota > Gammaproteobacteria > Lysobacterales > Lysobacteraceae > Stenotrophomonas > Stenotrophomonas sp. LARHCG68. Next base: position 728,133 of record NZ_JBIXJV010000001.1, read on the forward strand.
CCCCTCGGCCTCGTTCTTGGCGGGCAGGATGATGCTCAGTTCTGACACGTGCGTTTACCGGTAGTTCTCCCCGCGGCAATAGTAGCCGGGTTGGTGAGGAAGGGGGGAGGTCGGCAACGCCGGAGGGCGAGCGGGATGTGCCCGACGCGGGCGCTAGCCTGGGGGGCTGGCATGCGTACAATTGCCTAGGTTGGGGTCCGGCCCAGGGGAAGATCATGAACGCTGCAATCACTGCCAATCTCGTCGGAATCACGGGCATTGCCCGGCGCCTGGTCCAGGACGGGGCGTTGGAGGAGGCGGTTGCCCGAACGGCCATGGCCCAGGCGGCCGATGCCAAGGTGCCGCTGAGTCAATGGCTCTCGGAGAAGAAGCTGGTCAGTGCGGCGAACATGGCGGCGGCCAACGCCATGGAGTTCGGCATGCCGCTCATGGACGTGTCGATCTTCGACGCCAGCCAGAACGCGATGAAGCTGGTCAGCGAGGAGTTGCTGCGCAAACACCAGGTGCTGCCGCTGTTCAGGCGCGGCGGCAAGTTGTTCGTGGGTACCAGCAACCCGACCCAGCCGCTGGACGAGATCAAGTTCCACACCAATCTGGTGGTGGAGCCCATCCTTGTCGATGAGGACCAGATCCGCCGGACGCTGGACCTGTGGCTGGCCAGCAATGACGCCTTGGGGGACAGCCTGGGCAGTGGCGATGAGGAGGGCATGGGTGACCTGGAGGTTGCCGGCGGCGAGGAGGATCTGGGGGGGGGCGGTGATTCGGGCATCGACGCCAAGGGTGACGACACGCCTGTGGTCAAGTTCGTCAACAAGGTGCTGGTGGATGCGATCCGCAAGGGTGCCTCGGACATCCACTTCGAGCCCTATGAAGACGATTACCGCGTGCGCTTCCGCATCGATGGCCTGCTCAAGACCGTGGCCAAGGCGCCGGTGAAGTTGAACCAGCGCATCGCGGCACGCCTGAAGGTGATGTCGCAGCTGGACATCGCCGAAAAGCGGGTGCCGCAGGACGGCCGTATCAAGCTCAACCTGTCCAAGACCAAGCAGATCGACTTCCGTGTCAGCACGCTGCCGACCCTGTTCGGCGAAAAGATCGTGCTGCGTATCCTGGACGGCAGCGCCGCCAAGCTGGGCATCGACAAACTGGGCTACGAGCCGGTCCAGCAACAGTTGTTCATGGAGGCCATCCACAAGCCGTATGGCATGGTGCTGGTCACCGGCCCGACCGGCTCGGGCAAGACGGTGTCGTTGTACACCGCGCTGGGCATCCTCAATGACGATACCCGCAACATCTCCACCGCCGAGGATCCGGTGGAAATCCGCCTGCCGGGCGTGAACCAGGTGCAGCAGAACAACAAGCGCGGCATGACCTTCGCCGCGGCGCTGCGCTCGTTCCTGCGACAGGACCCGGACATCATCATGGTCGGCGAAATCCGTGACCTTGAAACCGCGGAGATTGCCATCAAGGCCGCGCAGACCGGCCACATGGTGCTGTCCACGCTGCATACCAACGATGCCCCGCAGACCATCGCGCGCCTGATGAACATGGGCATCGCGCCGTACAACATCACCTCGTCGGTGACGCTGGTCATCGCACAGCGCCTGGCCCGCCGGTTGTGCTCCAACTGCAAGCGTCCGGCGCACCTGCCGGAGAACGCGCTGTTGGCCGAAGGCTTCACCCAGAAGCAGTTGGACGAGGGCATCCAGCTGTTCGAGCCGGTGGGCTGCGATGAGTGCACGGAAGGTTACAAGGGCCGTACCGGCATCTACCAGGTGATGCCGATGACCGACGAGATCGCCGCGATCGTGCTGCAGGGTGGCAACGCCATGGACATCGCCGACGCTGCACAGAAGATCGGGGTCAACGACCTGCGCCAGTCGGCCTTGCTCAAGGCCGCGCAGGGCGTGACCAGCCTGGCCGAGATCAACCGCGTCACCAAGGATTGATCGGCGGCTGCTTGCTGCCTGTCGTACAGCAGAACGCCGGGCACTGCCCGGCGTTCTGCTGTCGGTGGTGCCGGGCGCTGCCCGGCACGGAGCGTGCTTACTCCATGCCCAGCTTCTTCAGCTTGTAACGCAGGGCACGGAAGGTGATGCCGAGCTGGGCGGCGGTCCTGGTCTTGTTCCAGCGGTTCTCTTCCAGTGCCTTCTGGATCGCCGCGCGCTCCATCTGCTCGATGTAGGAGGGCAGGGCGGCACCGGAGGGATCGATGTCGATGACCGCCTCTTCCGTGACCGCGGCGCCCGCGCCAGGGCCTTCGGGCTGCAGCACGCTGGCCGGCTTGGGCGCGGGCAGGCGCAGGTCGCTGGCGTCGATGGTGTCGCCGTCGGCCAGGGCCAGGGCGCGCTCGAGGATGTTTTCCAGCTCGCGTACGTTGCCGGGGAAGGAGTAGCCGGCCAGGGCATCCAGCGCCGAGGGCGACAGCACCGGTGGCTTCTGGTTCTGGGAACGGGCCAGCCGGTCGAGGATCGCACCGGCCAGCTGCGGCAGGTCACCGCGCCGCTCGCGCAGCGGTGGTACCCGCAGCTCGATCACGTTGATGCGGTAGTACAGGTCATGGCGGAAGCGGCCATCCTGCACCAGCGCCCCGAGGTCCTTGTGGGTGGCCGACAGGATGCGCACGTCCACCGGAACTTCGGTGGAGGCACCCACCGGGCGGACCGACTTCTCCTGGATGGCGCGCAGCAGCTTGACCTGCATCTGCAGCGGTAGTTCGGCCACTTCGTCCAGGAACAGGGTGCCGCCATTGGCCGCCTGGAACAGGCCGGGCTTGTCGGCATGGGCGCCGGTGAAGCTGCCCTTGCGATGGCCGAAGAACTCGCTCTCCATCAGCTCGCCGGGGATGGCGCCACAGTTGACGGGGATGAACGGGCCGGCTGCGCGCGCGCCCTGGTCGTGGATGGTGCGGGCCACCAGCTCCTTGCCGACGCCGGATTCACCGAGGATGTAGACCGGCGCCTGGCTGCGCGCGACCTTGGCGATGGTGGCGCGCAGCTCGTCCATGGCAGTGGAGCCACCGAGCAGGCGCGTGGCGTTCTCCGGCGGCGGCGGCGTGCTCGGCCGGGCGGCATTGTTCAGTTCGATCGCATGGCGGACCAGCCCGCGCAGCACGTTGATGTCCACCGGCTTGCTGACGAAGTCGAAGGCGCCGGCCTTCAGTGCTTCCACCGCCAGGTCCATGCTGCCGAAGGCGGTGATCATGGCGACCGGGGTGCGCGGGTAATCACGGGTGATCTCGGCGACCAGCTCGATGCCGTTGCCGTCGGGCAGGCGCATGTCGGTCAGGCACAGGTCGAACGGATTGCTGGCCAGCAGCTCCCGCGCTTCGGCCAGGTTGGCCGCGGTACTGATGCGCAGGCCCATCCGGCCCAGGGTCAGAACCAGCAGTTCGCGGATGTCGCGTTCGTCATCGACGATCAGGGCGCTATGTGTCGCATTCATGGGCGAAACGATAGCCGAGGCGAGGGGCCTGCGCCAAACATTCGACGCACGGTTTGCGCTTTTTCAACCCAGGTCGCGATTGAATGCGGCCTTGGGGACGGACAGGGTCAGGCGGAAGCAGGCCCCGCCCGCGGGGACGGAGACATAGTCCAGCTGGGCCTGGTTGGCCCGGCACAGCTCGCGCGCGATGTACAGGCCCAGGCCGGTGCCGTGCTCGGAGGTCGTATAGAAGGGGCGGAACAGCTGGGCGGCGATGGCGTCGGGAATCCCGGGGCCGCGGTCCATGACGTCGATCACCGCGTGTCGCTCGCCGGAGGCCACGCGGATGCGGACGCGGGCGGGCTCCTCGGCCATGCGACCATACTTGAGCGCATTGTGGACCAGCGCGGTCAGTACCTGGTGCAGGTGGCGCGAGTCCATCAGCGCCGGCACGCTGGGCTCGCGGATCACCGCCTCCAGGCTGTCGGTTTCCAGCGACAGGCTCTGCCGGTACTCCAGCACGAAGCGCCGGACAAAGGTGACCAGGTCCAGGTTCTCCGGGTTGGCCCGTTCGCGCCGGGCCAGGGCCAGCACGCTTTCCACGATGCCGTTGGTGCGCTGGCACTGCTGGTGGATGATCTGCAGCAGGCGGCGGTCGGCATCGCCCAGGTCGTTGGATTCCTCCAGCAGCTGGGTGGCGTAGTTGATGGCCGCCAACGGGTTGCGGATCTCGTGGGCCAGGCTGGCGGAGAACCGGCCCAGCGTGGACAGGGTGAGCGATTCGGCACGCTTGGAGACGACCGAGGTGTCGTCCAGGAACACCAGGGTCATGTCGCTGTCGGCCAGCAGCCGGGCGAAGCGGGGCAGGACTTCGGCCTGTTCCGGTGCCAGTTGCAGGGCCACCTCTTCTTCCTGCCAACCGCCGCGCCAGCGCTGCAGGCGCCGGGCCAGTTCCGGCGAGGCGCTGGCCAGGGTGACGCGCTCGGTGGCCAGGGTGCCTTCCAGGTCGCCAAGCAGGGCGGTGGCCGCCTCGTTGGCCAGAGTAATGCGACCATCGATGTCGACCACCAGCACGCCGGTGCGCATGCGCCGGATGATCAGCTCGTTGACCTCGAACAGGTTGGCTACCTCCGCGCCGCGCTGGTCGGCCAGTTGCTGGGTGCGCCGGGTGCGGTTGCCGATCTGGTAGCAGATGAAGGCCAGCGACAGGTAGCTGGTCACGAACATGGCCAGTTCGGCCAGGGTACGGCTGTTGTCGACGCCTTCCAGGTAGGTCCAGCCGAACTCCAGCACGCTGGCGCCGCTGGCCAGCAGTGCCACCAGCATCGCGCGTGACAGCGGCAGCAGCAGGCCGGCGGCGGCGATGTTGAACAGCAGCGACATCGAGATGCCGGCGCTGGAGCCGGGCAGCGCATGGCTGAGCAGCACCGCCGCGACGATGTCGGCCAGCACGCTCCAGAACACGATGGTCTGCAGCCAGCGCTCGTTGCGGCCCCAGAACAGCAGCCCGGCCGATACCAGCAGGTAAATCGCCGACACCCACTGCGCCAGCCCGACATGGTGGGCCTCCCCGACCATCATGCTCAGCGGGCTGAACACCAGGGCGCACAGCAGCGAGGCGACCAGCAGGCGGTACAGGGCGAAGAAGTACAGTTCGCGGCGCGGGATCGACTCGATGCGGTCGATCAGCGAAGGGCTGGGGGCCAAGCCGGAACTCCTATCTGCAGACGGGCTCGGGCAAGTATAGGTGCCGGCGGGCCGGTTCCGGGTGTTTTCACAGGCGCCGGACAGTTGCGGCAAGTGGCTGAAAATGCATGGGAAAGCGTGCCGGTCTTGGCGATTTGTACAGACTTCTTTGCGCCCCGGCGCTGGCTCGGCCACAATAGTGGGCCCGCCGCGGTCCATGCTGGCGCCCCTCCGTGGGGCCCGAGGAGATGCGTGCGGTCGTTCCTATTCCCACGGTGACGCATGAATTTCCACGAGTACCAGTCAAAACAGCTGCTTGCCGAATACGGTATCCCGGTTCCGGCCGGCAAAGTCGCGGCTACCCCGGACGAGGCGGTTGCCGTCGCCCAGTCGCTGGGCCAGGGCCCCTGGATGGTCAAGGCGCAGATCCACGCAGGCGGCCGCGGCAAGGCCGGCGGCGTCAAGTTCTGCAAGACCGTCGAAGACGTGAAGGCCGCTGCAGCCAAGATGCTCGGCACCAAGATGGCCACCTACCAGACCGCCGGCGTCGAGCTGCCGATCAACCTGGTGCTGGTGACCACCGCCGGTGAGATCGTCAAGGAACTGTACCTGTCGGTGCTGGTCGATCGTGGCACCCGCACCATCAGCTTCATTGCTTCCTCGGAAGGCGGCATGGAGATCGAGCAGGTTGCCGCCGAAACCCCGGACAAGATCCACACCCTGAACGTGGACTTCGTCGAGGGCGTGCAGGGTTACCACGGCCGTGACATCGGCTTCAAGATGGGCCTGACCGCCAAGCAGGCCGGCCAGTTCGCCAGCATCATGGTGAACCTGTACCGCATCTTCAACGAAAAGGACCTGGCGCTGGTTGAGATCAACCCGCTGGCCATCCTGGACGACGGCAACCTGTACGCGCTGGACGGCAAGTTCAACAGCGACGACAACGCCGCCTTCCGTCACAAGGAGCTGGTCGCCATGCGCGACAAGTCCCAGGAAGACGAAACCGAAGTGACCGCTTCGGAGCTGGACATCAACTACGTCACCATGGACGGCAACATCGGCTGCATGGTGAACGGCGCCGGCCTGGCCATGGCCACCATGGACGTCATCAAGCTCAACGGCGGCGAGCCGGCGAACTTCCTGGACGTGGGCGGCGGCGCCAACAAGCAGCGCGTGATCGAGGCGTTCAAGCTGATCCTGTCCTCGGACAAGGTCGAAGGCATCTTCGTCAACATCTTCGGTGGCATCGTCCGCTGCGACATGATCGCCGAGGGCATCATCGCCGCGGTCAAGGAAGTGGGCGTCAAGGTTCCGGTCGTGGTGCGCCTGGAAGGCACCAACGTGGAAGAAGGCAAGCAGCTGCTGCGTGACAGCGGCATGGCCATCATCCCGGCTGACAACATCAACGACGGCGCCAAGAAGGTCGTTGAAGCTGTCAAGAACGCCGCCTGATCCCGACACCAAGGAATTCCCATGTCTGTTTTGATTAACAAGAACACCAAGGTGATCGTGCAGGGCTTCACCGGCCAGCAGGGCACCTTCCACGCCACCCAGATGATCGAGTACGGCACCCAGGTCGTCGGCGGCGTCACCCCGGGCAAGGGCGGCACCACCCACATCGACCTGCCGGTGTTCAACACCGTGGCCGATGCCGTGCAGGCCACCGGCGCTGACGCGTCGGTCATCTACGTCCCGCCGCCGTTCGCTGCCGACGCCATCCTGGAAGCCGCTGCTGCCGGCATCAAGGTCATCGTCTGCATCACCGAGGGCATCCCGGTGCTGGACATGCTGCGCGTGGACAACGTGCTGAAGGGCTCGCACCCGGATACCGTGCTGATCGGGCCGAACTGCCCGGGCGTCATCACCCCGGGTGAGTGCAAGATCGGCATCATGCCGGGCCACATCCACAAGCCGGGCAAGATCGGCATCGTGTCGCGTTCGGGCACCCTGACCTATGAAGCGGTCAAGCAGACCACCGAAGTCGGCCTGGGCCAGTCCACCTGCATCGGCATCGGTGGTGACCCGATCAACGGCCTGAACTTCGTCGACTGCCTGAAGCTGTTCAACGAAGACCCGCAGACCGAAGGCATCATCATGGTTGGCGAAATCGGCGGCGACGCCGAAGAAGCCGGTGCGGAATACATCAAGGCCCACGTGAAGAAGCCGGTCGTCGGCTTCATCGCCGGCGCCTCGGCGCCGGCCGGCAAGCGCATGGGCCATGCCGGTGCGATCGCCTCGGGCGGCAAGGGCACTGCGGAAGGCAAGTTCGCCGCGATGGAAGCGGCTGGCGTCGTCACCGTGCGTTCGCCGGGCGACCTGGGCGCTGCCATCGCCAAGCTGGTCAAGTAAGCGCTGACCGCCGGTGATGTGTCGAGAAGGCCGCCCCGTGGGGCGGCCTTCTCTTTTGTGCCGAGCGTGAAGAGCTGCCCTCACCCCTACCCCTCTCCCGCGGGCGGGAGAGGGGAGAGCCAAGGCGAAGGCCGAAGCCGATGCCGAAGCCAGAGCCGAAGCCAGAGCCGAAGCCAGAGCCAGAGCCAGAGCCAAGGCCGGAGCCAAGGCCGGAGCCAAGGCCGGAGCCAAGGCCGGAGCCAAGGCCGGAGCCAAGGCCGTGCGCTCCTGCGGTTGCTTTCCCCTCTCCCGCCTGCGGGAGAGGGGTAGGGGTGAGGGCAGCTTTCCGAGCCTTATCCCTCCATATGCCTGATTTTCCCCGCCGTCCCCGCGCGGGACCTTCCTCCTTCCGATGGAAGGAGCGAAGGACATGCGAAAAGGCGCCAAGACCGGCTGCGCCAGGGCCTTGCGGCAACGGATGACCGACGCCGAGCAACGACTCTGGTACCACCTGCGTGCCGATCGCCTGGCCGGCTTCAAGTTCCGTCGCCAGCATCCCATCGGCCCCTACGTGGTCGACTTCGCCTGCCTGGCGCGGCGGCTGGTCATTGAACTGGATGGCGGACAGCATGCCGGTGATCCCAGCGATCCGGCACGTGAAGCCTTCCTGAGGGGGCACGGCTACCGCGTGCTGCGGTTCTGGAATAATGAAGCCCTGAGCAACACCGCCGCGGTCTGCGAGAGCATCCTGCAGGCGTTGTCGATCGAACCAAGCCCCCGCAGGGTGCGGGGCCAAGCAGAAGGTTGTTGATATGTCCCAATCGCTACGCATCGCCCTGGCCCAGTTCGACTTCCCGGTCGGCGACGTGGCCGGCAATACCGGCCGCATCATCGAGCTGATGCACGAGGCGCGTGACGAATACGGCGCGGACGTGGTGCTGTTCCCCGAGTTGGCGGTCAGCGGCTATCCGCCGGAAGACCTGCTGCTGCGCCCCGGCTTCCTGGATGACTGCGAGCAGGCCATCGCCCGCATCGCCACCGAGGCGACCGGCATCGTGGCGGTGGTCGGTTGGCCGCAGAGCGCCGGCGCAGTGGTCTACAACGCGGCCAGCGTGCTGCGCGATGGTGCCGTGGAGACCACCTACCGCAAGCGTGAGCTGCCCAACTACGCGGTGTTCGATGAGCGCCGCTACTTCGATGTCGATCCGGATGGCGGCAACTGCGTGGTGCAGGTCAACGGCGTGCAGGTCGGCCTGGTGATCTGCGAGGACCTGTGGTTCCCCGAGCCGCTGGCCGGCACGGTGGCCGCCGGTGCCCAGCTGGTGCTGGTGCCCAATGCCTCGCCGTACGAGCGCGGCAAGCATGCCCAGCGCGATGCGCTGCTGGCCGAGCGCTGCGCGGCATCGGGCGTGGGCATCGCCTACCTCAACACCATTGGTGGCCAGGACGCGGTGGTGTTCGACGGTGCTTCGGTGGTCGCCGACGGTGATGGCACGGTGCACCCGGCGGCGGTAGCGTTCGCCGAGGAAATGCTGGTGGTCGAGTACAACGTCCAGGCGCGCAGCTTCATGCCGTTGCGCTGGATCGACGACGGCGATGAAAGCATGGATGCGCTGGCGTGGCGGGCGGTGACGCGTGGCATCCAGGACTACTGCCGCAAGAATGGCTTCGGCAAGGTGTGGCTGGGCCTGTCCGGCGGCATCGACTCGGCGCTGGTGCTGGCGATGGCGGTGGACGCGCTGGGCGCGGACAACGTCACCGCGGTCAGCCTGCCGTCGCGCTACACGGCCGAGCTGTCCAATGACCTGGCGGTGGAGCAGTGCCGTGCGCTGGGCGTGAAGCTGGAGACGGTGCCGATCGAGCCGGCATTCCAGGGGTTGATGCAGTCGCTGTCGGCGATGTTCGAAGGGCAGGCAGCCGATGTCACCGAGGAGAACCTGCAGTCGCGCAGCCGTGGCGTGATCCTGATGGCGCTGTCCAACAAGTTTGGGGGCCTGCTGCTGACCACCGGCAACAAGAGCGAGTACGCGGTGGGCTACGCCACCATCTACGGCGACATGTGCGGCGGCTACGCGCCGCTGAAGGACCTGTACAAGACCGAGGTCTACGGCCTGTCCAAGTGGCGCAACACCGTCGGCGGTGCGCCGGTGATCCCCCCGGCGGTCATCGCCCGCGCGCCCTCGGCCGAACTGCGCGAGAACCAGACCGACCAGGATTCGTTGCCGGCCTATGACGTGCTGGACGGCATCCTGTACCGCTACATCGACCAGGAACAGTCGCGCCAGGACATCATCGCCGCCGGGTATGCGCCCGAGGTGGTGGAGCGGGTGCTCAGGCTGGTGCGCATCAGCGAATGGAAGCGGCACCAGGCCGCGCCGGGGCCGAAGGTGTCGCGACGTGCCTTTGGCCGTGAGCGGCGCTACCCGATCACCAACGGCTATCGCGGCTGAGGCAAGGTGTTGCGCGAACAGCAAAGGGGCCGAAAGGCCCCTTTGCTGTTTCCGTGGAGACGGAAATGCCGATGCGTGTCGATGTGTGTCGACTTCGTGGGCGTTGGATGTCGCCCGCCGTGGGGCGTGCCGGTCGGTGCGATCTCGCGTCAAACCGTTGGCATCCTGGATTGGCACCCTAGGCCCACAAGAAAACATCAAGTCATCTCTCTCCTTTGCCACCGCCCCGCGCGGTGGCGAATTTTTTTTGCGTCATCTGAAGGTGCGCGTGGCCTGCCGGGGAGGCATGGCGAAGCGTGTCAGTGATGACGCGGGACGACGGGCCGTGTCGGGTGATGGCCGGTCGGCGCACTGCATGACACGAAGCTGGCACGGCACTGCCATCAATTGAAAAACAGCAGCGATATCGGATCGTTAATTTTCCGTCAGGCCGGTGCAATGACGCTGTCATGCACGGGCCGATCAAAACGGTTCTGAGCGATCAGGACGTGTCCTTCTTCATCTGGAACACGTAAATAATGAATATCAAGACAAACTCCGGTCTTCGCCGTGGTGCGCTGGTTGTCGCCATTGGCTTGTCCCTCAGCGGTACGGTCGCGGCGCAGGAGGCAGCCAGCAGTAGTACGAATGCGACCACCCTGGATCGCATCGAGATCACCGGCTCGCGCATCAAGCGTGCAGATGTGGAAGGTGCATTGCCGGTAACCGTGATCGGCCGCCAGGACATCGAGGTGAGCGGCAGGGCAACGGTGGCCGACATCCTGCAGAACTCCAGCTTCAACTCCTTCGGCTCCTTCGTGCCCAGTTCCGGCAGCTCCGCCCAGTCGTTCGCCGGCCTGAGCCTGCGCGGCTTGGGCGAAGGCCGCACGCTGATCCTGATCGATGGCCGGCGTGCCGCGGTGTCGCCGCTGACCGGTGAGGGCCAGGACTTGAGCTCGATCCCGGCGGCGGCAGTGGAGCGCATCGAGATCCTGACCGATGGCGCCTCGGCCATCTACGGTGCCGACGCGATCGGCGGCGTGGTCAATGTCATCACCCGCAAGAACTATGAAGGCTTCCAGGTCAGCGCCGGCGCGACCGACAACAAGTACGGTGGCGATGCATCCGAGGCCTCGGTGCTGTTCGGCGCGGCGGGTGAGCGTGGCTCGGTGATGGGCGGCATTTCCTACACCGACCAGAAGATCAGCTATGTATCCGACTACCCGTGGTCGGACACGGTCGCCGGTTCGTCGTACTCGAACAACTACCTCAACGTGCTGACCGATGCCAATGGCAACCGGGTTGCCGGCTCGAACCTCTACACCAACGGCAGCAGCGTGGTGCCGGGTGGCTGCTCGGGCACCAACTTCTACGAGAGCACCAGCAGCACCGGCCGTACCAGCTGCCTGTACAACTATGTCGGCGACATGGCCGACACCGCCAGCATCAAGAACAAGAACCTGTTCCTGCGCTCGGAGTACGCGCTCAGCGATGCCTGGACCATCAACGCCGACATCTACGTGAACCGCAAGAACAGCACCAGCGTCTACGCGCCCGTGCCCGAAAGCATCTTCGTCAGCGCCGACAGCCCGAACAACACCACCGGGCAGGATGCCTACATCAAGCACCGCTTTGCCGCCTTGGACAAACGCTATACCTACACCGACGAGAACAGCTACGACGTCAACCTGAGCCTGCATGGCCAGCTGACCGACAGCACCAGCGTCGACTTCGGCGTGCGCAGCAATGAGGCGCGTGCGACCGTGACCGGCTACAACTACGTCAACATCCCGGTGGCCGAGCAGTACTTCGAAAGCGGCCAATACAACGCCTTCGACCCGTACGCCAACTCCCAGGAGGTGCTCGATGCCATCAGCACCACGATCGGCCGCAACACCTTCTACAAGCAGAAGGAGTTCAACGCGCAGTTGACCACCGACCTGTTCACGCTGCCGGGTGGCGTTTCCTCGCTGGCGGTGGGCGGTGAGTACAGCAAGCATGACTATGCGGACATCTATGACCAGCAGTCGGCGGCCGGCAACGTGGGCGGTTCGTCCGGCAATTCGGCATGGGGCGAGCGCAACCTGACCTCGGGCTTCGCCGAGTGGAGCCTGCCGATCTTCGACAACTTCTCGGCAGACCTGGCCGTTCGTTACGACCACTACTCCGACTTCGGTGATTCCACCTCGCCGAAGCTGTCGCTGCGCTTCCAGCCGCTGCACAACCTGACCTTCCGCACCTCGTATGGCAAGGGCTTCCGCGCGCCGACGCTGCAGGCGCTGAACCAGCAGGATGCGTTCTCGGCCGACTCGGTGACCGACGAGGCCACGGCACTGGCCTACGGCCTGGCCGCGTCCAGTTCGATCCAGATCAATGGCTACCACGTGGCCAATCCGGACCTGAAGGCCGAGACCTCCAAGCAATTCAGCTTCGGCGTGGTGTACGACCCGTTCTCGTGGGCCAACATCACGCTGGACTACTGGAACACCGAGATCAAGAACCAGATCAAGTGGTACTCCGCGCAGACGGTGATCAACCGCACCGCCCTTGGCCAGTACCTGCCGGACAACCTGTCGGTCGTGCGCAACAGCGACGGTTCGATCCAGGCGGTGTATGCCGGCTATGGCAATGAAGGGTTGGTCAAGACCGACGGCATCGACCTGAACATCCGCACCCAGTTCGACCTGGACGACTGGGGCAGGCTGACCTCGACCCTGCAGGGTTCCTGGACCCACAGCTACAAGGTCGACAGCCGTTACGGCTCGGACGAGTACGTCGGCACCAGCGGTTACCCGGAGTGGCGTGCCAACCTCAACACCCGCTGGGAGCGCGGCGACTGGAGCGTGGCGTGGACCATGAACATGATCGGCTATGAGCCGGGCTACTACGTCGACTACTACGAAGGTGACTACAGCTGCTCGGAGCTGAAGAGCGAGGGCTACGTGAAGCGCTGCAGCGGCGCTTACATCACCCATGACCTGCAGCTCAACTACCAGGCCCCGTGGAATGCAACGATCTCGCTGGGTGCCCGCAACCTGACCAACAAGGCGCCGGTGTACGACGTGGCGTACTCGCCGACCAACTTCAACAACTATCTGTACAACGGCTACGGCCGCCAGCTGTACGTGCGTTACACGCAGAACTTCTGAGGTCGGCGCGACTGAGGGTGCAATGTGGGCGGTCCCGGTGACGGGGCCGCCTTTTTTGTCGACCGGAACATCCAGGGCGGTGCGTGGCCGAAGCCGTGTTCGCCAGTGCTGGAGCAGGGGGTGTTGCGGGACGGGCTGGGATTGCCTCCCCGCCTGCGCGCTGGGGAGATGGGGGAATCGCCGGGGCTGCTACGGCTTGCGGCATGGAATCTGCCCAGGTTGCGTACATCCCGGGCATCGCGTCATCCGGGTCTCGGCAGGGCAGGGGCGTCGTTGGCCCCCAACGGGAAAGGGGCCCGAAGGCCCCTTTTCGTATTCGCATGCGCTGGCTGCTTACTTTCGGCGGCTCATCGTCGCATTGCTCTGGCCGGTGGCCACCGACTTCTCGCCGGCGAACGGGTTGAGCTTGCGGATCATCCACGGGTACTTCGGCCAGTCGCCGGTCAGCCACGGGTGGTCGGGCTGGTTCAGCTCCAGCACGCGGCGGGCGTCGTCGGCCAGGGTCTTGTTGCCGATGTGGGTGTAAGACTCGCCCAGCACCGCCACGGCGTCGTACTGGAAGGCGCTCTGCGGGTAGGTTTCCAGCAGGTAGTTGGCGCGGCCGGCGGCCGAGACCCAGGCGCCGCGGCGGGCGTAGTACAGGGCATTGTCCAGCTCGTGCTGGGCGAACACGTCGCGCAGCTCGATCATGCGCTGGCGCGCATCGGCCGCGTAGCGGCTGTTCGGGTAGCGCTCGGTGACGATGGTGAAGTCGGCGTAGGCCTGGCGCGGGGTGGACAGGTCACGGCGGCTCGGGTCCAGCGACCACACGCGGCGCAGGAACACCGTGTCGCGGTTGCCGTTGGCCAGGCCGCGCAGGTAGTACAGGTAGGCGATGTTGCGGTGGGTCGGGTAGGTGCGGATGAAGCGGTCGATGCTCGACACGGCGTCATCGTTCTTGCCGGCCTTGTACTGGGCATAGGCGCTTTCGATCATCGCCTGCTCGGTGTACGGGCCGTACGGGTACTGGGCGATCAGGCGCTTGAAGCTGGTTTCGGCGCCGGACCAGTTGCCGCCTTCCATCAGCTTGTGGCTCTTTTCGTAGAGCTGCTCGACAGGCGCGCCTTCATCGGCGTCCTTTTTCTTGTCGCCGCGGTGGCAGCCGGTGGCGACGAAAACCAGGACCAGCAGCAGGGCGGTGAGGCGGACGGGCGCGGACAGCAAAGAGCGTCGGATCATGGGTCAGGGCGGGACGCGGCAGGAATACGAGGTGTCGATGATAGCCTAGTGGCCTGTCCTGCGAATGACTGTTGCTGTCAGGACCCCCGATTTCGTCTTTCAGTTGGCCTTTGACATGTCCGAGAACACCTCCCCGACCCAGCGCCAGGCGCTGGTGCCCGATACCGCCGCCGGCCGCCGCTTCGACGCCGTCGTGGCCGAGCTTTTCCCCGAATTCTCCCGTTCCCGCCTGACCGAGTGGATCAAGACCGGTGCGGTGCTGATGGACGGGGAGCCGGCCCGGCCCCGCGACCCGGTCCGGGGCGGGGAGTCGGTTTCCCTGAATGCGGTGCTCGACACCGAGGTCAACGCGCAGCCGGAGGACATCCCGCTGTCGATCCTGTACGAGGACGAGCATGTCTACGTGATCGACAAGCCGGCCGGGCTGGTGGTCCACCCGGGCGCCGGCAACCCGACCGGCACCCTGGTCAACGCGCTGCTGTTCCGTGACCCGGAGATCGCCAAGGTGCCGCGTGCCGGCGTGGTCCACCGCCTGGACAAGGACACCAGCGGCATCATGATGGTGGCCCGTACCGTGCAGGCGCAGACCGCGCTGGTGGAACAGCTGTCCGCCCGCGAGGTCCACCGCCAGTACCTGGCCGTGGTGGTCGGGGCGCTGGTCGCCGGCGGCACCGTGGACGCGGCGATCGACCGCCACCCGCGCGACCGCCTGCGCATGGGCGTGCGCGAGGACGGCAAGGACGCGGTCACCCATTACCGCCTGCGCGAGCGCTTCCGCGGCCATACCGCGCTGGAGTGCCGCCTGGAGACCGGCCGCACCCACCAGATCCGCGTGCACATGGCGCACATCAAGCACGCCATCGTCGGTGACCCGCTGTACGGCGGGTCGCTGAAGCTGCCCAAGGGCGCCAGCGACGAACTGGTCGCCCAGCTGCGCGGGTTCAAGCGCCAGGCCCTGCACGCCGAAACGCTGGAGTTCCAGCACCCGATCACCGGCGAGACGATCAGCAACACCGCCCCGGTGCCGGCGGACCTGCTGGCGCTGATGAAGGCGCTGCGCGAGGACTCCAAGGCCTTCGCCGAACGCGAGCGAGACCGCTGGTGATGAACGACGCGCTGCCTGCCCTGGCCGCCGACTGGCCGGCCCCGGCCGGGGTGCATGCCTTCACCACCCGGCGCCACGGCGCGGGGGGCTCGCAGCCGCCGTTCGACCACTTCAACCTGGGCAACCGCAGCGCCGCCGAGGGCGACGACCCGGCCCAGGTGCAGTGCAACCGTGACCAGTTGCAGCAACTGGCGGGTCTGCCCTCGGCGCCGCACTGGCTGCGGCAGGTGCACGGCACCGGCGTGCTGCGTTTCCAGGCGCCGCCGCAGGCACAGGGCATTGATGCCGAACCGGTGGCCGATGCGGCGGTGACCTCGGTCCCCGGCGTGGTGCTGGCGATCCTGACCGCCGACTGCCTGCCGGTGGTGTTTGCGGCGCGGGCCGGGGGCGAAGTGGCCGCTGCGCATGCGGGGTGGCGCGGGTTGGCCGACGGCATGCTGGAGAACACCCTGGCGGCGATGCGGACCCCGGCCAGCGCGGTCATCGCCTGGTTGGGGCCGGCCGCCGGGCCGGCCCATTACGAGATCGGGGCGGATGTGCGCGAGGCCTTCCTCGCCCATTCGGCCGCGGCCGAAGCGGCGTTCACGCCGACCCGTCCCGGGCATTGGCGGGTGGACCTGTACGCACTGGCACGCCAGCGGCTGCAGGCCGCGGGCATGGACCCGGCCGATATCCATGGCGGTGACCAGTGCACCATCGCCGACCCGCAACGCTGGTTCTCGCACCGGCGCGACCGCCGCAGCGGCCGCATCGCCACCCTGGTGTGGATGGACCCATGAGCAGGCCGCTGTTCGAGCAGGTGCTTGGCCCGGGGTTCGGACAGCTGCCCCCGCAGGTACGCGCGCTGCATTCGGTGCGCGGCCGGCAATGCTGGAGCGGGCAAGGCGAGGTGCTGCGCGGCACCCATTGGCTGGTGGCGCCCTGCGCCTGGCTGGCGCGCCTTCCGCCCAGTGCCAGCGTGCCGGTCAGCGTGGAGTTCGTGGTGGATGCGGCCGGGGAACGCTGGAACCGGCGGTTCGGGCCCGCCCGGATGGAATCGCGCCTATGGCAACAGGGTGGTGGGCTGTTCGAGCAGCTGGGGGCGGTGCGGTTCCGCTTCGGCCTGCGCGAGGAGGAGGGCCAGATCCTGTGGCGGGCCGAGCGCGCCTGGGCGTTTGGCCTGTTGCCCCTGCCCACCCGCTGGTTCGGCCAGGTGTACTGCCGTGAACGCGAGCGACACGGGCGTTATGAGTTCCTGGTGGATGTCTCGATGCCGCTGATCGGGCGGTTGATCCGCTACGAAGGCTGGTTGCTGCCGGAGGACGGGGCGGCATGAGCGGCGAGGCGCCGGTGATCGTGTTCGACGGGGTGTGCGCGCTGTGCAGCCGCTGGGTGCGCTTCCTGCTGCGCTTCGACCGCCGGGGGCGTTACCGCTTCGCGGCGATGCAGGGGGTGCAGGGCCGTGCGCTGTTGCTGGCGCACGGGCTGGACCCGGATGACCCGCTGTCGTTCCTGCTGGTGGAGGACGGCGTGGCCTACACGGATACCGATGCGATCGTGCGCGTGGTCAGCGGCCTTGGCGGCGTGTGGAAGCTCGCGGGGATCGCGCGCTGGCTGCCCGGATCCTTGCGGGACCGTGCCTACCGGTGGTTGGCGCGCAACCGCTACCGCTGGTTCGGGCGGCATGACAGCTGTTACCTGCCGACGCCGCAGCAGCGGGCACGGTTCCTGGATTGACGCCGGGGATGCGGTGGCTGATGCCAGCGTTTTGCCCGCACGGCCCCTCACCCCAACCCCTCTCCCGCATGCGGGAGAGGGGCTAACTCATGACGAACCGACGCAATCCGAGCCCCTCTCCCGCATGCGGGAGAGGGGTTGGAGTGAAGGCGGTGTTTCCAGTGCCTGCAGGTAGTCGCGGCGCCAGCGATTGATGTCGTACTCACGCAGGTGCTGCATCATCAGCTGCCAACGCTCGATGCGTTCGGCCAATGGCATGTTGGCGGCTGCGGCGATCGCATCGGCCACGCCGTCCAGGTCATGCGGGTTGACCAGCAGTGCCTGCTTCAGCTCGTCCGCCGCGCCCGCCAGCAGTGACAGCACCAGCACGCCGGGATTCTCCGGGTCCTGCGATGCCACGTACTCCTTGGCCACCAGGTTCATGCCGTCGCGCAGGGGGGTCACCAATCCCACCGCGGCCTCGCGGTAGAAGCCGGTCAGCGTGCTGTGCGCGTAGTTCTGGTTGACGTAGCGCAGGGGGGTCCAGTCGGCTTCGGCGTGGCTGCCATTGATGTGGCCGGCCAGGCGCTCCAGGTCGGTGCGCAGCTTGCGGTACTCGGTGACGCTGCCGCGCGAGACCGGTGCGATCTGCAGGAAAGTCATCGAGCCCTTCTGTTGCGGGTAGCGGTCCAGGTAGTGCTCGAAGCCATGGAAGCGCTCGGGCAACCCCTTGGAGTAGTCCAGGCGGTCCACGCCGATGGCCAGCTTGCGGAACTGCAGGCTGCGGCGCAGGGCGCGCACCGCGTTGTTGCGGGTGGCACCGTGCGCCTGTCGCGCGATATGGGCGGTATCGATGCCGATCGGGAATGCCGAGGTGCGGATGCGCCGCCCGTCCGGCGCCTGGATCCACTCGCTGTCCACCAGCGTGCCGCCGCCGAACAGGCGCGCATAGGACTGGAAGCGGTCGACGTCGCGGCGGGTCTGGAAGCCCAGCAGGTCGTAGGCGTACAGCGTGGAGAACAGGTTGCGGTGGTCGGGCAGGGCCTGGATCAGGTCCGCCGAGGGCACCGGCACGTGCAGGAAGAAGCCGATGCGGCAACCGATGCCGCGTTCGCGCAGCATCGCCGCCAACGGGATCAGGTGGTAGTCATGGATCCACACGGTGTCGTCCTCGCGCAGCAGTGGCGCGAGCCTGTCGGCGAACAGGGCGTTGACCTTCCAGTAGCCTTCGCGCTTGCGGCGGTCGTAGTCCACCAGGTCCAGGCGGAAGTGCAGCAGCGGCCACAGGGCGCGGTTGGAGAAGCCGTTGTAGTAGTTGTCCAGGTCGGGTCTGGACAGGTCCATCGTCACGAAGCGGATGTTGCCCTCGCCCTGCTCGCGCAGGGTGCCGCTGTCCTCGTTGACGCTGCGCCCGCTCCAGCCGAACCACATGCCGCCGCGTTCCTTCAACGCGGCCAGCAGGCCGACGGCCAACCCGCCGGCACGGGATTCGCCGGGCATCGCCACCCGGTTGGACACCACCACCAGACGGCTCACGACGCGTCCTGCCACGGTCGCGACAGGCGCATGGCGGCGGTGATCAGGCCAACGTGCGAATACGTCTGCGGGAAGTTGCCCCATTGCTCGCCGTCGTCGAAGGCCAGGTCCTCGGACAGCAGGCCGACGTGGTTGCGGCGCGCCAGCACGCTTTCGAACAGGTCGCGTGCCTCGGCCACGCGACCGATCGCGGCCAGTGCGTCGATGTACCAGAACGTGCAGATGGTGAAACTGGTCTCCGGTGCACCGAAGTCATCCGGGGCGATGTAGCGGTACAGCGCGTTGCCATGGCGCAGCTCGCGGCCGATGGCCTCGACGGTGGCGACGTAGCGCGGGTCCAGGGCATCGATGAAGCCGATGTCGGCCAACAGCAGCAGCGAGGCATCCAGGTGCTGGCCGTCCCAGGCATCGGTGAAATGCCCAAGGCGCGCGTTCCAGCCACGTTCGATGACGCGCTGGTGGATCGCATCGGCCCGCTGGCGCCAGAGCAGGGCGCGTTCGGGCAACTGCACGCGCGAGGCGATCTTGGCCAGGCGGTCGCAGGCGGCCCAGCACATCGCCGAGGTGTAGGTGTGCACCGAGGTCCTGCCACGGAACTCCCACAGCCCGGCGTCGGGGACGTCGTGCAGGGCATAAGCGCGCTCGCCGAGCGGTTCCAGGCGGGCAAAGGTGTCCGCATCGCCGGGGGCTTCCAGGCGCTGGTCGAAGAACAGCTGGGTGGAGGCCAGGACCACCGAGCCATACACGTCGTGCTGTTTCTGCACCCAGGCCAGGTTGCCGCGGCGCACCGGCCCCATGCCGCGGTAGCCGGCCAGCGAGGGCACCTCGCTCTCGTCGAGCTTCTCTTCCATGCCGATGCCGTACAACGGCTGCAGGCTGCCGTCGCTGGTGGCCAGGTTGAAGATGTAGTGCAGGAAGCCCTCCATCGTGCGGGTGGCACCCAGCCGGTTGAGCGCGCGCACCACGAAGGCGGCATCGCGCAGCCAGCAGTAGCGGTAGTCCCAGTTGCGCGCGCTGCCGGGCGCCTCCGGGATCGAGGTGGTCATGGCCGCGATGATCGCGCCGCTGTCCTCGTACTGGCACAGTTTCAGGGTGATGGCGCTGCGGATCACCGCGTCCTGCCATTCCAGCGGGACGGAGAGGTAGCGCACCCATTCACGCCAGTACTCGGCCGTGCGCTGGAAGGCATCCTGCGCGTAACCGGCCAGGCTGCGCTGCAGGGTTTCATCCACGCCCAGCACCAGGTCCACCGGCTGGGTCAGCGCGAACGCGGTGCCTTCGCGGATGAAGCGCACCGGCACATCGGTGGTCAGGCGCAGGGTGAAACCGGGCAACAACCAGCGCAGGTGGTTGCTGCCCCAGGTGGATTCGGGCGTGCGTGCGCCCCAATCGGCCAAGGGACGCGCCCGGATGCGGATGCGCGGGCTGCCGGACAGCGGGCGGATGCGCCGGATCACGCTGGGGGGGCGGTACAGGCGACCATGGCGTTTCCAGCGTGGCGCGAAGTCGATCACCTCGATCGCCCCTCCCTGGGTGTCACGCAACACCGTGCGCAGGATGGCGGTGTTGGTGAAGTAGTGTTGTTCGCTGTCGGCGAAGTCTTCCAGCTCCACCGCGAAGTCGCCGCCGTCATGGTCGCGCGGGCTGAGCAGCGCACAGAACGCGGGGTCGCCATCGAAGGCGGGCAGGCAGCTCCAGACGATGCGCGCCCGCTTGTCGATCAGCGCGCCAAAACTTCCGTTGCCAATGACGGCCAGGTCCAGATCGGCCCGTTGCATGACTTGCTCCTGTTGTGGATGGCGCCCAGGCGCCATGGGGGCCGCAGGATCTACGGCAGGGCGCCGCGCAACCACTCGTGCACGGCGGCGACGTCGGCCAGCCCGTAGCGTGCGTGGCTGGTGGTGCGGTTGCCGACCAGCACGCCATGCCCGCCCTGGCGCATGGCGGCGGCGAAGCCGGCTTCGTCGGTGAGATCGTCGCCGACGAAGATCGGGCGACGTCCTTCGAACGTCGGGGTACGCATCAACGCAAGCACCGCTCCACCCTTGTCGTGGTCGGCGCTGACGAACTCGATGACCTGGTTGCCAGGCTGCAGGCGGACGCCTGGCAGCTGCGCCACCTGGGCCTGGGCAAAGGCGACGATGGCGCCGGCCGCCTGTGGCGCGGTACGCCAATGCAGGGCCAGCGCGCTGCCCTTGTGTTCGACCAGCATGCCGGGGTGTTGATGGGCCAGCCGCATCGCCTGCTGGTGCAGGGCATGCAGCCATTGCGCGGTGTCGCCGCCGACAACTTCGGCATCGGCGGTGGAGCGCAGCTGTGTGCCGTGCAGGCCGGCGGCGGGCAGGCGCAACGGGGACAGCAGCTGGTCCAGCTGTGCGATGGGGCGGCCGCTGACCAGTGCCACCGCGCCGTGCAGGCGTTGTGCGTTCACGGCGAGCAGGTGCGGGAGGTCGTCGGCGGGCACCACCTTTTCAGGATGGTCGGCAAAGGCGACCAGGGTGCCGTCGACATCGAGGAACAGCGCGTCGTTGTCCGTCAGCGCCGGTGGGGCCGGCCGCTGGAGTTCTTCGAGCATGCGGCCACTATGCCGCAACGGATGTTAGGAGGAGGTAATCAGGTGTGCAGCCCGAGGGGCTGGAATTTCACCCCAACCTGCCAAAGGCGCCCCGGCCCGACGATCAGGCAGTGCACACCGCACGGCCGGATGCAGGCGGGGATTGCATCCCCGCCTGCATCCGTGGATCAGAACGTGTACCGCACGCGGCCGTAGTAGTACGCGCCATTGCTGCCGATCGGCGAGAGCACGTCGTAGGGCAGGTTGCCGAAGTAGTAGATGTCCTGGTTGGACTTGTCCGGGTAGTTGTCGGTCAGGTTCTGCCCGCCGATGGCCACGCTCCACTTCGGGGTGATGCGGTATTCCACTTCCGCATCCAGCTGCCATTCGGCGCGGTAGGTCTGCGTTGGCTCGTAGCCGCCCCCGAAGTCGAACACGCGCGTGGCGCTGCCGTGCCGGCTCACGCGGCTGCTCAGCGACCAGCGGTCATTGGCCCAGCTGCCGGCCAGCTGCGCACGGGTGCGCGGGGCGGCGTCGGTCAGCGTGTTGCTTTCCTCCACGCCGAACAGCACGTACTCCGGGTCCAGCGCGAGCAGCTGCGACGGCGTGGCCACCACGTTCTTCAGCTCGGTCTTGGCGTAGCTCCAGGTGCCGGTCAGCAGCAGCTCGCCATCGCCCAGCGATTGCCGCCAGTTGGCGACGAACTCTGCGCCGCGCGTGCGGGTGTCGGCGGCATTGACGAAGTAATGCGCGCTTTCCAGTCCGCTGATGCCGAACTGCTGCTGCACGAAGGTGGTCAACGCGTCACCGGTGATGCTCTCCGACAGCGCGATGCGGTCGTCGATGTCGATCTGGAACAGGTCCAGCGACAGGTCGAAGTGGCTGCCGATCTGGCTGGTGAAGCCCAGGCTGTAGTTGATCGACTTCTCCGGCTTCAGGTCGGTGGCGCCGAGCGCGCGGGCGATCGGGTTGTTGACCGACAGCAGGCGGCCCTGCACCAGCTGGCCGCCGGCGGTGTAACCGGTGGAGGTGGACTCGTAGCCGATCTGGCTCAGCGACGGCGCGTGGAAGTTGTTGGAGATGGCACCGCGCAGCGCGAACGCCGGGGCGAACGCGTAACGCGCACCGAGCTTGCCGGTCAGTTCGCCGCCGAAGTCCTGGTAGTGCTCGTAGCGGGCGGCGATGTCGGTGGAGAACTTCTCGCCGAAGGTGGAGGACAGGCTGGTGTAGGCGCTGAACACGTCGCGCGACAGGTTGGCTTCGTCCTGCGGGGTCAGCCCGCCGCCGGCCTGCGAGCCGGTGGGGCGGTCGGTGTACGGGCCGGCCGCATAGCTGGCCGGGTCGCCGGCGCCGGTCTCGTAGCGCTCGTGGCGGCCTTCGATGCCGAAGCCGAGGCTGTGGCTGTCGTTCTCGCGCACGAAGATGCGGCCCAGGTCCAGGTTGGCCACGGTCTGCTCGAAGCTGAAGTCGCCGGTCTTGAAGCGGGTCGGGCTGGTCGGGCCGAGCGAGGCATTGAGCGAGTCGCGCAGGCGGTAGGTGAATTCATTGCGGCCGTGGTCGACGCTGGCGTCGTAGTTCCACTCACCCCATTGGCCACGGGCGCCACCGACCAGCTGCACGTCCAGGTTCTCGCCTTCGGAGACCGGGCGGTAGCCGTTCGGGTAGAGCGCCTTCCAGTTGGCCTCGCCGTCCGGGTAGCGGAAGTAGTTGGCGCCTTCGGTATCGCGCTGGTTGTAGGTGCCGAAGGCATAGGCCCTGGAGGTCTCGCCGAACGGGATCTCGGTATTGAACCAGGCGTTGATGTCCTTGCTGGCGCCGTCGCCCAGCGCGTAGTTGCGCTTGCCGGCCAGGGCCAGGTTGTCCGGGGTCTGTGCTTCCCACGGCGGGATCTGGTCGAAGCCGGCCCGGTTGGTGGCTTCGCGATTCTTGTACTCCAGGCCCACGCGCAGGAAGCCACCGTCATCGGTGAGTGCGGTGCCGACCTTGGCGCTGAAGAAGCTGGCCTGGCCGTCGGTCAGGGTGCGGTTGATCGGCTTGAGGTCGGTGTGGTGCGCACCGAAGCTGGCTTCGATGGCGCCGCCTTCCGGGGCGTCGTCCAGGATCACGTTGATCACGCCGGCCACCGCGTCCGAGCCGTACAGCGCGCCGGCGCCGTCACGCAGCACCTCGATGCGCTTGATCGCGCTGACCGGGATGGCGTTGAAGTCGACCGGGGTGGTGCCCTTGCCGATCTTGCTGTCGGTGTTGACCAGCGCGCTGTTGTGGCGGCGTTTGCCGTTGACCAGCACCAGCACCTGGTCCGGCGACAAGCCGCGCAACTGCGCGGCGCGCACGTGGTCGGCACCGCCGGAGTTGGACTGGCGCGGGAAGTTGAACGACGGCAGCAGCGCCTGCAGTGCGCTGCCCAGCTCGCCATTGACCACGCCGGCCTTGCGGAGGTCCTCGGCGCTGAGCACGTCCACCGGCGAGGTGGATTCGAGCACGGTGCGGTCCACCGCGCGGGTACCGGTGACGATCACCGTGTCCAGGGTGGTGGCGCTGTTCGGCGCGGCTTCCTGGGCAAAGGCGGGGGAAGACAGCGCCAGCGCGATGGCCAGGCCGAGCGGGGCCGAGGTGGGGCGGGACATGGAAACTCCGGGTAGAACGAAGGGGGGAGAGGTATTGCACTTACATCCATCCGGATGAAGCGATATATTATCTTGGCGTTAACGCGCGGCCGGTTGCAAGCCCTGGATGCCATGAGCTGATGACCGTCCGTGATATCCCCTGCGGTGCGATGGATGCCACCGTGTTGCCCTGTCCGGAGGTTTTCCATGAAGTTGCACGCCGTTGTTCTCCCCCTGTTGCTGGGCCTTGCCACCAGCGCCATCGCCGCACCGCCGGTCACCGAGCCGGCCACCGCCGCGCTGCATGGCGATGCACAGCGCCCGGCCGAGGCCGGCGGTTGGCTACGCAGCGAGCTGTATTTCGGGGTGGGCGAGGAAGCCGGCCCGTCCCGGCGGGAGCAGACCGACGTGATCAGCCAGGCGCAATGGCGCGCGTTCCTGGACAAGGAAGTGACGCCGCGGTTCCCCGATGGCCTGACCGTGTTCGACGCCTATGGCCAGTGGCTGTTCCGCGGGGCGCCGGAGCCGAACCGGCTGAGCACCAAGGTGCTGGTGATCCTGCACGAGGACACCCCGCAGCGGCGCAACGACATCGAGGCCATCCGCCTGGCGTGGAAGCAGGCCACCCACCACCAGTCGGTGCTGTGGGCACGTCAGCCGGTCGAGGTGTCGTTCTGATCGGTGCCGGATCGGCTAGCCTGCGCGCTGGTCCGCCTTTCGACGAGTCACCTGATGACGCCACATACCCCCGCCTCCCGCCGCTGCGCCGCCTACGGCATGCTGATTGCCGCAGGGATGCTGCTGGCGCCGCCGGCGCTGGCCGATGACAGCGAGATCCGCTTCGAGGTCACCGCCGGCGTGATTGCCCATGCGCGGCTGACAGGGGAGGGCACCGTCGAGGTCGGCACCGATCGGTCATCGGCGCGGCAGCTGCTGCCGGCGGCCACCGATGAGGAAGACGGGGGCACGCGGTTGGGCCATGCGGACTACAACTTCGACGGCTACCAGGATCTGGCCACCAGCGCGACGCTGGGCCAGGTCAATGAGTCCTTCACCGTGTACCTGTACCAGCCGGACAGTGGCAGGTTCCGCGCGCTGGCCGCACCCACCGGGCCGGAGGTCAGCTGCGAAGGCCTGTGGACGCTGTCCCCGGATCCGGCCTCGCGCACGCTGAGCAGCAGTTGTCGCAGCGGGCCGATGTGGTACAGCGACGTATACCGTTACCAGGGTGACCGGCTTTACCTGTACCGCTCGATGCGCGGCGCACTGGTCGAGACCAGTGGCATGTCCCGGGCGCTGTCCCTGGACAGTGCGGAAGACATGGGCATCCTGGTGGTCTGGAGTACCTGGGATGCCTCGGGCAAGCGCCTGGAGCGCGCGCTGTGGAACGCGTTCGACCCGCCGCTGGCCGACGTGCCGATGAAAGGCTGGGGTGCGTCGGTGGTGCCGGCCCGCCTGCCGCTCTACAGCCGCGCCGGTGACACCGCCACCCGGCGCTACCTGGTCAAGGGCGACCGCGTCGAGTTGCTGGACGAGGCCGATGGCTGGTTGCAGGTGCGCTACCACAATCCCGCGCGCGGTCCGATCCTGGGCTGGGTGAAAGTGCCCGACCCGGAATGAGCCACGTGTTTCCTTTCCCCCTTCCGCCGGCTGATCCAGGCCGGCCCTGCTGACGAACTCCCGCATGAATTCCCCGCATTCCCCCACCGCACGTGCCCGCTGGTTCGTGCCCGGCGACCTCAACGGCTTCTTCGGCCTGGTGGTCGACAACCTGTCCATCCTCGGCTTCATCGCGATGGCGCTGGTTGGCATCTTCCAGTTCCCCGCCGAGGTGGTGTTCGGCCGCATGTTCCCGGGCACCGCGCTGGGCGTGCTGATCGGCAACCTGATGTACACGCTGATGGCGCACCGGCTGGCCGCGCGCAGCGGCCGCGATGACGTCACCGCGATGCCGCTGGGCCTGGATGCACCGACCAGCATCGGCATGGCGCTGCTGGTGCTGGGCCCGGCCTTCGCCGGCTTCAAGCAGCAGGGCCTGGACCCGACCGCGGCGGCCCTGCTGACCTGGAAGCTGGGCATGGCCTCGCTGGTGGTGATGGGCCTGCTCAAGCTGGTGCTGTCCTTCGTCGGTGATGCGGTGACCCGGCACGTGCCACGGGCGGCCCTGCTCGGTTCGATCGGTGGCGCCGCGCTGACCCTGCTTGGCTTCCTGCCGCTGATCGAAAGCCTGCGCCAGCCGCTGGTCGGCCTGGTCACGCTGGGCGTGCTGCTGTACGTGCTGGTCGCCCGCGGCGTGGTGCCGCTGCGCCTGCCGGGGGTGCTGTTCGCGCTGCTGGTCGGCGTGGTGCTGTACTACGGGCTGGGTTCGGCCGGTGTGCTGACCGGCTTCCAGTGGCCGCCGGCGATCTCGCTGGCGGTGGCGCTGCCGCTGCCGTCGCTGGGCTTCGTCGATGGCCTGCCGCTGACCGTGCCGTACCTGTCGCTGCTGCTGCCGTTCGGCCTGTTGATGGTGGTGGGCGGCATCAACGTCGCCGAAAGCGCCCGCGCGGCCGGTGACGACTACCGCACCCGCGACGTGCTGCTGGTCGAGGCGATTGCCACGCTGGTGGCCGGCGTCTGCGGCGGCGTGGCGCAGACCACGCCCTACATCGGCCAGCCTGCCTACAAGCGGTTGGGCGCGCGCAGTGGTTACACGCTGCTGACCGGGTTGTTCATCGGCATCGGCGGCATGCTCGGCGTGGTCGCCGGGCTGGTGCAGTGGCTGCCGGTGGCGGTGCTGGCGCCGATCATCGTGTTCGTCGGCCTGGACATCACGGTGCAGGCCTTCCAGCAGACCAAGCGCGAGCATGTGATCGCGGTGGCGCTGGCGTTCCTGCCGGCCATCGCGTACCTGATCAACATCAAGTTCGGCACCTGGGTGGCGCCGGAGGCCGCCGCCGCGCTGTATGCGGCGGTGGACGGGCATGGGCTGTCGGACGTGGCCACGCTGCAGGTGCTGGGCAACGGTTTCATCATCACCGCGATGCTGTGGGCGGCGGCCTTGGTGGCCTTGATCGAGCGTCGCCCGGGCGTGGCGGTGACGCTGCTGCTGGTGGCCGCGGTGCTCAGTGCGTTCGGGGTGATCCATTCCACCGATCCGCGCGGCGGCATCTACCTGCCATGGCAGCTGGAAGGGCTGCGCCAGGCGATCACCCTGCAGGTCGCCGCCGCCTACGCGGTGCTGGCCACGGTGATCGGCTTGATGTCGCTGCAGAAGCCGCGCTGAACACGCGCGGTGGCGCCGGGGGGAACCCTCCGGCGTTGCGCCGGTCACACCTTCACATGCAAGCAAGGTGGATGTGATGGAAAAGCGCAGTGCGGTGTGGCCCTGGGTGGTGTTGGGCGTGGTGGCGATCGGTGGTGTCGGCGGTTGGCTGTTCAAGGATGACCTGGCCCGTTTGCGGCCGGCAGCGCCCGCCGCCACGGCACCCCCACCGCTGGATGGACCTGCTGACCCCTCGTCGGTGCCGTCACCTGCTCCCGCCACGGGGCCGACGTCGCCCCGTTATCCGCTGGATACCGACGTGGCGGCCGATCCCGCCCTGCCGGCCCTGGCGGACAGTGATGCCGGCGCCTGGCAGGCGCTGGCAGGGGTGTTCCCCGCCGATGTACTGGCGGTGCTGCTGCGCGAGCACCTGATCCAGCGGTGGGTGGTGCACGTGGACAACCTCACCCAGCCCAGCCTGCCGGCCTCGGCGATGGCCCTGCAACCGATGCCGGGCAGCCTGCAGGTGGCACAGGGCAGCGACGGTGTCGAGCAATTGGCTGCGGCCAACGCCGAGCGTTACGCGCCCTGGGTGAAGGCTTTCACCCAGGCCGATGCGCAGTCCCTGGCGACGGCCTACGTGCGCTTCTATCCGCTGGTGCAGCAGGCCTACCGCGACATAGGGCATCCCGATGGGCACTTCAACGACCGTCTGGTGGCGGTGATCGACCACCTGCTGCAGACCCCGGAGCCCTCGGGCCCGCTGGCGCTGGCGCCGGATGGCAAGGGCAAATACCGCTTCGTCGACCCGGCGCTGCAGTCGCTGTCGGTGGGGCAGAAAGCGCTGCTGCGGCTGGATGCCGGCCAGCGCAAGGCGGTGAAGCAACAGCTGCAGGCCATCCGCGTGGCGGTCACGCGCGGCTGAGCCATGCCGGGTTTGCGCTGGATCAAGGTCGGGCCAGATCGGCTGGCGATACTGGACGGGAAGCAGGCAATGGCTGAACAGGGGGTAGTCGTCACCCTTGAATCACACCGTTGCAACCGCATCTGAACCAGTATCGCCAGCGACGCTGGC
Source organism: Stenotrophomonas sp. LARHCG68 (assembly GCF_052871705.1). Classification (NCBI taxonomy): domain Bacteria; kingdom Pseudomonadati; phylum Pseudomonadota; class Gammaproteobacteria; order Lysobacterales; family Lysobacteraceae; genus Stenotrophomonas; species Stenotrophomonas sp. LARHCG68. The sequence continues at coordinate 756,181 of NZ_JBIXJV010000001.1, forward strand.
CCCCTTTATTCGAGGAAGAAGACCCATGCGGATGGACAAGCTCACCTCCAACTTCCAGAAGGCGCTGTCCGACGCGCAGTCCCTGGCGGTCGGTCGCGACAACAACATCATCGAACCGGTGCACGTGCTCAGCGCGTTGCTCGACCAGCCCGGCGGCAGCAGCCGGCCGTTGCTGGCCCAGGCCGGCGTCAACGTGCCGGTATTGCGCGAGCGGCTGGCCGAGTCGCTGGAGGCGCTGCCCAAGGTGTCCGGCCAGGCCGGCAACCTGTCGATGGGCAATGACCTGAGCCGCCTGCTCAACACCACCGACAAGCTGGCCCAGCAGCACAACGACCAGTTCATCGCCAGCGAGTGGTTCCTGCTGGCCGCCGTCGACGACGGTGGCGCGGCCGGCATGGCGCTGCGTGCGGCCGGCGCCGACAAGAAGAAGATCGAGGCCGCCATCGACAAGCTGCGCGGCGGCGAGACCGTGCAGAGCGAGAACGCCGAGGAACAGCGCCAGGCGCTGGAGAAGTACACCATCGACCTGACCGCGCGCGCGGAGAGCGGCAAGCTCGACCCGGTGATCGGCCGCGACGAGGAAATCCGCCGCACCATCCAGGTGCTGCAGCGCCGGACCAAGAACAACCCGGTGCTGATCGGCGAGCCCGGCGTGGGCAAGACCGCCATCGTCGAAGGCCTGGCCCAGCGCATCATCAATGACGAAGTGCCCGAAGGCCTGCGCGGCAAGCGCGTGCTGTCGCTGGACATGGGCGCGCTGATCGCCGGTGCCAAGTTCCGCGGTGAGTTCGAGGAGCGCCTGAAGGGCGTGCTCAACGACCTGGCCAAGAACGAAGGCCAGATCATCCTGTTCATCGACGAGCTGCACACCATGGTCGGTGCCGGCAAGGCCGATGGCGCGATGGATGCGGGCAACATGCTCAAGCCGGCGCTGGCGCGCGGCGAGCTGCATTGCATCGGCGCGACCACGCTGGACGAGTACCGCCAGTACATCGAGAAGGACGCCGCGCTGGAGCGCCGCTTCCAGAAGGTGCTGGTGGGCGAGCCCACGGTCGAGGACACCATCGCCATCCTGCGCGGCCTGAAGGAGCGCTACGCCGTGCACCATGGCGTGGAGATCACCGACCCGGCCATCGTTGCCGCGGCCACGCTGTCCAACCGTTACATCACCGACCGCCAGCTGCCGGACAAGGCCATCGACCTGATGGACGAGGCGGCCTCGCGCATCCGCATGGAGATCGATTCCAAGCCGGAGGAGCTGGACCGCCTGGAGCGGCGCCTGATCCAGCTCAAGATCCAGCGCGAGATGCTGAAGAAGGAGAAGGACGACGCCTCGCGCAAGCGCCTGGCCGACCTGGAAACCGACATCGACACGCTGGAACGCGAGTTCTCCGACCTCAATGAAATCTGGAAGTCGGAGAAGGCCGCATTGCAGGGCGCGACCAAGATCAAGGAGCAGGTGGAGAAGGCCAAGCTCGACCTGGAGGCCGCGCAGCGCCGGCAGGATTTCGCCAAGATGAGCGAGATCCAGTACGGCGTGCTGCCCAACCTGGAAAAGCAGCTGCAGGCCGCGCAGGAAATGGAGCGCAAGGACTTCAAGCTGGTGCAGGACAAGGTCACCGACGAGGAGATCGCCGAGGTGGTCTCGCGCTGGACCGGCATTCCGGTCAGCAAGATGCTGGAGGGCGAGCGCGACAAGCTGCTGCGCATGGAAGACATGCTGCACAACCGCGTGGTTGGCCAGGAAGAGGCGATCCGCGTGGTGTCCGACGCGGTGCGTCGTTCGCGCGCGGGGCTGTCCGACCCGAACCGCCCGAGTGGTTCGTTCCTGTTCCTGGGCCCGACCGGCGTGGGCAAGACCGAGCTGACCAAGGCGCTGGCCGACTTCCTGTTCGATTCATCCGACGCGATGGTGCGCATCGACATGAGCGAGTTCATGGAGAAGCACAGCGTGTCGCGCCTGATCGGTGCGCCCCCCGGCTACGTCGGCTACGAGGAAGGTGGTTACCTGACCGAAGCAGTACGCAGGCGCCCGTACAGCGTGATCCTGCTGGACGAGGTGGAGAAGGCGCACCCGGATGTGTTCAACATCCTGTTGCAGGTGCTGGACGACGGTCGCCTGACCGACGGCCAGGGCCGCACCGTGGACTTCCGCAACACCGTCATCGTGATGACCTCGAACCTGGGCTCGCACCAGATCCAGGACATGAGCGGCGACGACAGCCCGGAGGCCTACACGCAGATGAAGGCGGCGGTGATGGGCGTGGTGCAGGCGCACTTCCGTCCGGAGTTCATCAACCGCCTGGATGACATCGTGGTGTTCCATCCGCTGGACAAGCAGCAGATCAAGCAGATCGCGCGCATCCAGATGCGTGGTCTGGAGAAGCGCCTGGCCGAGCGTGGCCTGAGGCTGGAAGTATCCGATTCGGCGTTCGACCTGCTGGGCAACGTGGGTTTCGACCCGATCTACGGCGCGCGTCCGCTCAAGCGTGCGATTCAGGCGCAGTTGGAGAATCCGTTGGCGCAGAAGATATTGGCCGGCGAGTTCGACAGCGGCGACACCATCGAGGTGGAAGCCGGCGGGGCGGGGCAGCTGCAATTCCGCAAGGGCTGAGTGTGAAGTGCTGCCCCTCACCCCAGCCCCTCTCCCGCGGGCGGGAGAGGGGCTTTGAAAGCGTGATTGCAGGCAGCGTTTCATCTCGTCGTAAACGAGCCCCTCTCCCGCGTGCGGGAGAGGGGTTGGGGTGAGGGCAGCTTTAAAAGCAAAGCGCATCAGCTCATGCCATTACCTCACAAGTAACCACTGCAACCGTCGCCGCCCGCGCGGCGGTGTTGGGCTACTGTCAGCGGCCCTCTCCCGGTGTGAGCGCCCCGATGACCGACCCGCAGTGGAAGCCTGAAACCATCGCCGTGCATGGCGGCTATTCGCCCGACCCGACCACCCGCGCGGTGGCGGTGCCGATCTACCAGACGGTGGCCTACGCCTTCGACGACACCCAGCACGGTGCCGACCTGTTCGACCTGAAGGTCGCGGGCAACATCTACACCCGCATCATGAACCCCACCACCGATGTGCTGGAAAAGCGCATCGCTGCGCTGGAAGGGGGCGTGGGAGCGCTGGCGCTGGCTTCCGGCCAGGCCGCCATCACCTATGCGATCCAGACCATCGCCGAGGCCGGTGACAACATCCTGGCCTCCAGTGCGCTGTACGGCGGCACCTACAACCTGTTCGCGCACACGCTGCCGCAGTTCGGCATCCAGACCCGCTTCGCCGACTACCGAGATCCGCAGGCCTTCGCGGCACTGATCGACGAGCGCACCAAGGCGGTGTTCGTCGAATCGATCGGCAACCCGCGCGGCAACATCACCGACATCGAGGCTATCGCGAAGATCGCGCACGCGCACGGCGTGCCGGTGATCGTCGACAACACCGTGGCCACGCCGTACCTGCAGCGTTCGTTCGATTTCGGCGCGGACATCGTGGTGCATTCGCTGACCAAATACCTTGGCGGGCATGGCACCAGTCTGGGTGGCGCGATCGTGGATTCAGGCCGCTTCCCGTGGGCCGAGCACAAGCAGCGTTTCCCCCGGCTCAACACGCCGGACGTGAGCTACCACGGCGTGGTCTATACCGAAGCGCTGGGGCCGGCGGCCTACATCGGCCGCGCCCGCGTGGTGCCGCTGCGCAACACCGGTGCGGCGATCTCGCCGTTCAATGCGTTCCAGATCCTGCAGGGCATCGAGACGCTGGCGTTGCGCATGGACCGCATCAACAGCAATGCGCTGGCAGTGGCGGCCTACCTGCAGAAGCACGCCAAGGTTGCCTGGGTGAACTACGCCGCGCTGCCGGATCACCCGGAGCGTGCGTTGGTGCAGAAGTACCTGCGCGGCCATGGCTCGGGCGTGCTGACCTTCGGTCTGCCGGGAGGCCGCGAGGCGGGGGCCCGGTTCCTCGACGCGCTGCAGTTGTTCACCCGCCTGGTGAACCTGGGCGATGCCAAGTCGCTGGCGACCCATCCGGCCTCGACCACGCACCGCCAGTTGGACGAAGCCGAGCTGGAGAAGGCCGGCGTGACCCTGGATACGGTGCGGCTGTCGATCGGCATCGAGCACATCGACGACCTGCTGGCTGACCTGGAGCAGGCGTTGGCCCAAGCGTAAGGCGGGGTGTGAGGGCGGGCGACGCACTGGCGTCGTCCGCCTGCGGCAAGACAGGTCTTGCCCATGAACGCAGACGGAGCGCCCGTTGCTTGGCAAACATCGGTGCAGATGGCTGGAACGTAGCCGCCTCCCCGCAGGATGGTGATTGATTTGACCGATTTGGCCGTCCGGTGCTATCTGCTGATCGAAAGCGACAGGGGGTATCTCCAGGATGAGGATTCCGGCGGGCAAGGCGGCGATGTTGGTGTTGGTGTTGGTCCTGGTGGCCGTGGCATTTCATCTGATTCGCAGGTCTGCCGTACCTGGTCCGGCGGGCGTGCTGGATGCGCGCGCACCATCAGGCGCGTCGGCTGTCGCGGTTGATGATGCGTCGTCACTGCGTGTGCCGCCGGTGGAGGTCGTGCCGACCGTGCCGCGTGCCCTGCCATCGGCTGGCTTTGATTCGCGCGAGTACGGCTTCCGCTGGAATCCCCAGGATCCAGGTGTGGCTGCCAGTGCAGAGGATGCGCGTTGGTTGGGCGCCCGTGGCTTTCCTGGGCCGGATGTCGAACGCCATCTGCTCGGCCTCCCCTTGGTAACGTTGCAGGAGTTGTCCGAGCGCGGCGATCCAGCAGCACTTGCCTTCTATGCCTATCATCTGGCGCGCAGGGGCGCACCGCGCGAGCAGGTGTTTGCCATGCTCGATGCCAGCGCGGCGTCGGGCTCGGTGTACGCGCTGAAGATGGCCGGCGACATTGCCTTCACGATGAAGGATCAGCGTGACATGGCGTTGGCTCGTGCCTATTACGGGTTGCAGGCGCGGGCCGGCGATCAGGCAGGATTGACGCAGGCCTACATGGTCGATGTGGTGCTCTCCGACGAGCAACGGTTCCGGGCGAGCCTGATCGAGGAAGACCTGTGGCGACGGATTCGGCCGACCGGCGGTCAGGAAGGCGAGGTTCGGCCGGGCTTCAAGGCATTCGTCGAACAGGGGCGGAGAGCGCCCACCATGCCCTGACGTGCCCTGACGTGCCCTGACGTGCCCGCGACGTGGGCCGGGTGTGGACGTGTGTTCCGGGGTCTCCCTCACCCCAACCCCTCTCCCGCTGGCGGGAGAGGGGCCGGTACGCTGCAAGCCCTCATGATCCGAGCCCCTCTCCCGCCAGCGGGAGAGGGGTTGGGGTGAGGGCCGCTTTCGCGACGCAATCACCACGCAATCGTGAACCGCTTGCCCACGTGCTTCGGTGTCTCCAGTTCGTCAACCACCGCCAGGGCCAGGTCGGCGGGGCTGATGGTGCCGACGCCGTCGCCGGTGTTCAGCGGGGTGTCGCCGCCGACGCGATAGCGGCCGGTGCGTTCGGTCGGGCCGCCGCCGTGGAAGGCTACCGGCGGGCTGAGCTGGGTCCAGTCCAGCGTGGTTTCCTGCTGCAGCTCGTTGAGCGCATCACGCGCGGCGTTGGCGCCATCGAAGATCGCGGCCGGGAAGTTCGGCGAATCCACCAGCTGCGTGCCGTCCGGTGCGTACAGGCTGCCGGCGCCGCCGATCACAATGTAGCGCTTCACGCCGGCGGCCTTGGTGCCGGCGACGATGGCGCGGGTGCCGCTCATGAAATCCCGGTAGATGTCCGGGTTGCTCCAGCCGGCGTTGAAGGCGCTGATGACGGCATCGTTGCCGGCCACCGCAGCCTGGACCTGGGCGGCGTCCTGGGCGTCGGCCTTGACCGTGCGCAGGTGCGGGTGGGCGGCCAGCTTCTCCGGATGGCGGGCCAATGCGGTGACGTCATGGCCACGGGCCAGCAGTTCTTCCAGCAGGGCCTGGCCGACGAAACCGGTGGCGCCGATCAATGCGACTTTCATGGTGGGTACCTGGTGTTGTGTGGGTCTGGCGACAGTGTCCTCCCGGAGCCGGGCCGGTGGCAGTCGCAAAAATCCACAACCACCTTGAAGCCATGCTTCACAATGGGCGGCAAGGAGGTGGCCGATGGACAGTTTGAAACGCATGGCCCTGTTCGCCCGGGTAGTGCAGCACGGTTCGTTGAGTGCGGCGGCGCGCTCGCTGGGGATGAGTACCTCGGCGGTCAGCCAGCAGTTGCGCGTGCTTGAGCGTGAAGCCGGGGTACCGCTGCTGCACCGCTCCACGCGGCGGTTGGCGCTGACCGATGTCGGCAGCCGCTATTACGCGGCCTGCGCGCGCCTGCTGGATGCGGCCGGCGAGGCCGAGGCGGAATTGTCGGCGGCCCGGCAGGAGCCGGTCGGCGAACTGAGGGTGTCCGCCCCGCTGGGCATGGCCGACCAGATTGGCCCGGCGCTGGGCCAGTGGCTGCACGACAACCCGCAGCTGCGCGTGCACCTGTACTTCGACGATGGCTGGACCGACCTGCTGCAGGCGCGCATCGACGTGGCCCTGCGCTTCGGCCAGCTGCCGGACAGCGACTGGATGGCGCAGCGCATCGGCACCCTGCAGCGCTGGCCCTGCGCCGCGCCGCAGTGGTTGCAGGCCCATGGCATGCCGACCGATCCACTGCAGGTGCCGGCCGGTGATTGGCTGGGGTTGGCGCAGGTGCCGGGGCTGGTCTGGCGGCATCCGGCCAGCGGCCAGGAGTGCCTGGTGCCGGCGCATCCGCGCATCGTCAGCCAGAACCAGCCGGCGGTCCGCCAGTTGTGCATGGCCGGCCTGGGCGTGGCGGTGCTGACCTGCCTGGACGTGAGCGCGCAGTTGGCCAATGGCACGCTGCAGCGCCTGTTGCCGGGGTGGGAGGTGCCGCCGCTGCCGGTGTGGGCGGTTACCCCCCATCGTCAATGCCAGCCGGCCAAGGTGAAGCAGGCCATCGCGTTGCTGGAGGCGCATCTGGCCGGCATCCCGGGTGCGGTGCCGATTGCGCAAGATCGGAAACGCCGGCGCTGAGCACGGCTGCTGGAATGGGACCACCTTCAACGGAGTTCGATCATGAAAACGCAGGCCGTCTCCCATTTGCCCCGGCTCGATCGCGTGGTTGCCTGCCTGCAGCAGGCGGTCAACGACGGTGGCCCGCTGCCGGACCTGGAAGCGCTGGCGGCGGTGGCGCATTACTCGCCGTTCCATTTCCACCGCGTCTACCGGGCGCTGACCGGTGAGACCATCGGTCGCACGGTGCAGCGGCTACGCCTGCTCAAGACCCTGCAGCGTCTTGGCCGAAGCGATGCCAGCGTCACCGAGATCGCATTGCTGGCCGGTTATGACACCCCGCAGGCACTGGCGCGGGTGCTGCGCGAAACGTTGAATGCCAGCCCCACCGAACTGCGTGCTGACCCGGGCCTGCTGGAGCGGCATGTCGCCGGGCTCTCCCGGCCCGCCAGCGGATCCACCGCAGCGGCGGCACCGCTGAGCGTGGAGGTGGTGACGCTGGAGCCGTTCGAAGTGGTTGCGATGCGTGCACAGGGGGCGTTCGACGACCTGGACGGTGCGTTCGGCCTGCTGTTCGGCTGGGCGGCGGAGCAGGGGCTGGTCGAGCAGTTGCAGCAGCTGATTGGTATCCCGGTGGACGACCACCGCGAACTGCCGGCCGAAGCGTTGCGCTTCGACTGCGCGCTTGCCCTGGACGCGACGATCCCCGCCCTGCCCGAGCCGCTGCAGCTGCGACGCATGGGCGGTGGTCAATGGGCGCGACTGCGCCATGTCGGCAGCTATTCCGGGCTTGAGGAGGCAACCGACCGGTTGCTGGCGGAGTGGTTGCCGGCCAGTGGTCATGCGCTGCGCGATGTGCCGCTGCATTACCACTTTCTGGATGACCCGGAGCACACTCCCGAGGCGATCCTGCGCGCCGACATCCACCTGCCGCTGACGGGTTGAAAGCGGTAGCAGGAGCGGCCTTGGCCGCGAAGCCGAGGATGCAACGGGCCGCCGCGTGGCTGCAGTTGCAGCGCTTCCATCGCAGTATGGGCAGCCAGCTTCGCGACCGAGGTCGCTTGTGTCTCCTACGGCTTGGGTCGTGAACGCAGGCCCGGGCTCACCCGGTACACCGACGTTCCATCGCCCTGCTGGCGCTGGGTCAGGCGCCGAGCGTGGCCGCCGCGCCGGGGCGCAGGCTGCGATAGGGCGGGGTGGACAGGATCATCTCCGCCAGCGAGTAGGCCAGCTCGCGCTCGGCCATCACCGTGCCATCGGCGCCGTGCTCGAGCAGGTGGCGGACTTCGGCGTCGCTGTGCGCGCGTGCCAGCAGGGTCAGGTTGGGGTTGATCGCGCGCAGCTTGGCCAGTGCCTCGCCCGATTCCAGCGGCTGCGGGATCGCCAGCACGGCGATCTTGGCGCGCTCGGGATGGGCTTCGGCCAGCACGCGGTCGGCCGCCGCACTGCCACGGATGCCGGGGATGCCGGCCGCATGCGCACGCTCGACGTGCTCGCGGTTGTCGTCGATCACCAGCACCGGCACGCCGCGGTCGCGCAGCACCTGCGCCAGCTCGCTGCCGACGCGGCCATAGCCGATGACGATGGCATGGTCGTGCAGGTCCAGCGACGGCCCCGGCGGGATGTCCGGTACTTCCGGCACCGGCGTGGTTTCCTTGTGGCGTGCCTGCCAGCGGTCGAGCAGGCCGAACACCAGCGGGTTGAGCATGATCGAGACCAGCGCGCCGGCCAGTACCAGCGATTGGCCTTCCGGCGGCAGGATCTTCAGCGCCACGCCGAGCCCGGCGATGATGAAGGCGAACTCGCCGATCTGCGCCAGCGAGGCGGAAATGGTCAGCGCGGTGCCCTTGGAATGGCCGAATGCGCGCACGATGAAGAACGCGGCGGCCGACTTGCCGAACATGATGATCAGCACGGTGGCCAGCACCTGCCAGGGGTGCTCGACGATGATCATCGGGTTGAACAGCATGCCCACCGAGATGAAGAACAGCACCGCGAAGGCATCGCGCAACGGCAGCGAGTCGTGCGCGGCCTTGTGGCTGAGCTCGGACTCGTTGAGCATCATGCCGGCGAAGAACGCGCCCAGCGCGAACGACACGCCGAACAGCGCCGCGGCACCGAAGGCCACGCCCAGCGCGATGGCCAGCACGCTCAGGGTGAACAGTTCGCGCGAACCGGTGCCGGCGACCTTCTCCAGCACCCACGGGATGACCCGGCGCCCGACCACCAGCATCACCACCACGAACAGGCCCAACTGCACGAACGTCCAGCCGATCGAGCCGAGCAGCCCCATCAGCGAGGGGCTCTTGCCGCTGGCCTCCGGGCCGAACACCTCGGCGATCACCGGCATCATCACCAGGGCCAGCACGCAGGCCAGGTCTTCCACGATCAGCCAGCCCACCGCGATCTTGCCGCGCGTGGTTTCCAGCAGGCGGCGTTCCTCCATGGCGCGCAGCAGTACCACGGTGGAGGCGGTGGCCAGCGAGAAGCCGAAGATCACCCCGTGCAGCACCGGCCAGCCCATCAGCGTGGCCACGCCCCAGCCGAGCAGGGTGGCGACCAGGATCTGGCCGATCGCACCGGGGATGGCGATCGTCTTGACCTCCATCAGGTCCTTCAGCGAGAAGTGCAGGCCCACCCCGAACATCAGCAGCATCACGCCGATCTCGGCCAGCTGGTTGGCCAGCGCCTGGTCGGCGACGAAGCCGGGGGTGAACGGGCCGACGATGACACCTGCGATCAGATAGCCAACCAGCGGTGACAGCCGCACCTTGTTGGCCAGGGCGCCCAGCACGAAGGCGAGGCCCAGGCCGATGGCGATCATGTTGATCAGGGCGGTGTCATGGTGCATCAGGGCTCGCGGGGTCGGGTGGGGGATGCCTCGATTCTAAAGGCCGCATTGCTTTTCATGCGGCAAAGTGGATGAAAAATCTGGATTTTCTTTGTTGCGCGGGTGGAAGGATGAGCCCCGTCGCCCACAAAGGAAAATGCCCCGGTCTCCCGGGGCACCTTCCTTTCACGACGCGGGGGGGCGTCCTTACCAGCGGTAGCTGATGCGGCCGTAGACATAGGCGCCGTTGAAGCCGAACGGCGAGTAGTTGCTGTACGGCATCATCCCGTAGGTGGAGTTCACCAGGTTCTCGACGCGGTCCGGGTACTCGTCCAGCAGGTTGTCCGCACCGACGGTGAGCTTCCAGTTCTCGCTCGGCTTGAAGCTGGCCGAGGCGTCCACGATCCACTTGGCATCGTAGGTCTGGTCGCGGGCGGCACTGGCCGAGTTGCGCACCGTGAAGCTGCCGTGGCGGGTGGCTGCCAGGCCCAGCTCCCAGCGGTCCGAGCGCCAGGTGCCGCTCAGGATCGCCTTGTCACGCGGGAAGCTGTCCTCGATGCGACCGATCTCGTCGCGGCCGATCAGTGACTGGGTGATGCCCAGCGCCGCGAAGGCGGCCGGCGAGGCGGCGAACTTCTTCACCTCGGTCTCGTTGTAGCTGTAGGCGGCGGTCAGCTCCAGGCTGCTGGTGCTGAACGGCACGGTATAGCTGGAGACGACGTCCACGCCGCGGGTGCGGGTGTCCAGGCCGTTGGTGAAGTAGGCGAACTGGGTGACCTGCGGCAGGCCCAGGCCGGACAGCAGCGCCTGCGCGGCCGGGGTGCTGTTGATGTTGGAGGACAGGATGATGCGGTCGTCGATGTCGATCTGGTAGGCATCCACGGTCACGTACAGGCGGTCCACCGGCTGCAGCACCAGGCCGGCGCTGTAGGACGTGGACGACTCGGCCTTCAACGGCGCCGAGCCCAGCGCCCGCGCCGCGGCACTGTTGGCCGGGAACGTGCCCTTCTCGTAGAACACGCCGTCGGTGATCGAGCTGGTCACCGCCTGGTAGCTCTGCTGGGCCAGCGACGGCGCGCGGAAACCGGTGGAGGCGGTGGCGCGCAGCGCGACCTTGTCGGTGAAGGCATAGCGCGCGGACAGCTTGCCGGAGAACTTGTCGCCGAAGTCGGAGTAGTCCTCGTAGCGGCCGGTCAGGCCGGCGGAGAACTTGTCGGTGAGGTCGGCTTCAAGGCCCGCGTAGACCGCGTAGTTGTGGCGGTCGGCGTCCACTTCGTTGTTCGGGGTGAAGCCGCCGAAGCCCTGCGCGCCGAACAGCGAGCCCGGGATGCCCAGGCCGCCATCGTTGTAGGACGCCGCCTCGCCCGGCAGCTGCTTCCACTTTTCCTTGCGGTACTCAGCGCCGAAGGACAGCGTCACCGGGTACGCCAGGCCCCAGTCCAGCGCCTGGGTGAAGTCGGCGTTGAGGATGTCCTGGCTGTACTCCAGGCGGCCGTCGTAGAAGCTGGTCTGGCTGCCCGGGCCGTAGGTGTAGTTGATGCTGTTGCGGGTGTGGAAATCCAGCGTGTTCTCGCCATGGTTGGCGCTCACGTCCCAGCTGAAGCCGCCTTCGGTGCTGCCCTTGACGCCGGCCACGATCGAGCGGTCCCGGGAGTACTGGTTGATCTGCGGCGTGAAGCCGTTCGGGTACACCTGCGCCAGCAGCGCGCCCTGGTTGTTGTGGTTGGGCGAGCGGTAGAACGCGAAGGATGTGATGTCGCGGTTGCTCAGCAGCGCGTTGGCGTAGCCGGTGACGTTGTCGCTGAAATTGAAGGTGAGGTTGGCCGACACCGCGGTGGCATCCACGCGGGGGTCGCCGACGACGAAGGTCTTCTCGCCGATGTCCGGGAAGTTGCCGGTGTTCGGCGAGGTGCCCTGGTACGGGCCGGCGCGGTTGCTCTCGTCCTGCTGGCTGACCTGGCCGGCCACGTGCAGGCTGCCGCGGTCGTCGGCGAAGCCGATGCCGGCGTCGCCGGAGAGCTGGTACTTGTTGCCATCGCCGGCCGAATACTGGCCGTAGTCCACCGCCAGGCTGCCGCCGCTGCCACTGCCCTTGAGCACGATGTTGACCACGCCGGCGATGGCGTCGGAGCCATATTGGGCCGAGGCGCCGTCACGCAGCACTTCCACGCGCTCGATGGCGGCGATCGGGATGGCGTTGATGTCCACCGCCGAGGAACCACGGCCGATGGTGCCGTTGACGTTGATCTGCGCCGAGGTGTGGCGGCGCTTGCCGTTGACCAGCACCAGCACCTGGTCCGGGGACAGGCCGCGCAGCTGCGCCGGGCGGATGCCGCTGGTGCCGTCGGTCAGCGCCGGGCGCGGGAAGTTCAGCGAGGGCAGGGCGCGCGACAGCGCGGTGGCCAGCTCCGAGGTGCCGGTGGACTGCAGGGCCTCGGGGGTGATGATGTCGATGGGCGATTGCGACTCGGCGACGGTGCGGTCGGCCACGCGGGTACCGGTGACGATCACGGTGTCCAGGGTCTGGGCACCGGACTGGGCGAGGGCGGGCAGGGCCGGGGTGGACAGGGCGATTGCGACGGCGATGGCGAGCGTACTGGACTTGCGGTTCATCAGATTGCAGCTCCGATTGTGGGGGCGGCGCCGGGCGAAAGGTGATGCGTTTCGCGGATCTCTGCGGTGCGCCATTAACGGATTAACCAAAAATTTACCTCGTGTCAAACCGTTTCGCCGCGTCTAAATCGTTGCTTTTGAAAGCAATATTGGATCGGGTGACAGACATCTGACCGGGCAAGTACCGGTTCCCCATGCGCGCGGAAGGGTGCAATGCGGCAATGGGAAGTGAGTCAAGTATTCGTTAACGCTAGAATCGCGTCGCAGGAATGTTCCTTACGTCTACATTCCTTTTCGTTATAACGGACCCCCTCATGATTGCCCTTCGTAATTTCGCCCTCCGCCGGGGCGAGCGCCTGCTGTTGTCCAACGTCGACCTCACCCTGCATGCCGGCTACCGCGTCGGTGTGGTGGGCCGCAACGGTGCCGGCAAATCCAGCCTGTTTGCCGCCGTGCGCGGCGAGCTGGAAGCCGACAAGGGCGACGTGTCGCTGCCGGGCAAGATCCGCATCGCCGACGTGGCGCAGGAAACCCCGGCGCTGCCCGACCGGGCCATCGACTTCGTGCTGGGTGGCGATGACGTGGTGGCCGCGGTGCTGGCCGAGGAAGCGGCCGCCGCCGAGCGCGAGGACTGGGAAGCGGTGGCCAATGCCCACCAGAAGATGGCCGAGCTGGGCGCCTATGACGCGGAGGCACGCGCCGGCAAGCTGCTGCACGGCCTGGGCTTCCCGGCCGAGACCCACAACCGTCCGGTGGCGGCGTTCTCCGGTGGCTGGCGCGCACGCCTGAACCTGGCCCGCGCGCTGATGATGCCCAGCGATCTGCTGCTGCTCGACGAACCCACCAACCACCTGGACCTGGACGCGGTGTACTGGCTGGAGCAGTGGCTGCTCAAGTACCCGGGCACGCTGCTGCTGATCTCGCATGACCGCGAGTTCCTGGACAACGTGGCCACCCACACCCTGCACCTGCATGGCGGCAGCGCCAAGCTGTACGTGGGCGGTTACACCGACTTCGAGCGCCAGCGCGCCGAGCACCTGCGCCAGCAGCAGATCGCGCACGAGAAGGAACAGGCCGAGCGGGCCCACCTGCAGAGCTTCATCGACCGCTTCAAGGCGCAGGCCAGCAAGGCCACCCAGGCGCAGAGCCGCATGAAGCGCCTGGCCAAGATGGCCGGCACCGAGGCGGTGCGCGCCGAGCGCGAGTTCCGCATCGAGTTCTCCGAGCCGGCCAAGCTGCCGTTCTCACTGATCCGCCTGAACCACGTCAACGCCGGCTATGGCGACGATGCGGTGATCCTGAAGGACGTGGGTTTCGGCCTGGAGGCCGGCCAGCGCGTGGGCCTGCTCGGGCCGAACGGCGCCGGCAAGACCACGCTGGTGAAGACCCTGGTGGGCGACCTGTCGCCGCTGGCCGGCGAGCGCAGCGCGCACCCGGACATGAAGATCGGCTACTTCGCCCAGCACACGGTCGAGTCGCTGCGCGAAGGGGCCACGCCGATGGACCACTTCCGCGATATCGACCCGGACGGCGTGAACCAGAACTTCCGCGACTTCCTGGGCAAGTGGAATTTCCCGGGTGACCGCGCCTTCGAGCCGGTGGACGGGTTCTCCGGCGGTGAACGTGCACGCCTGGCGCTGGCGCTGATCGCCTGGCAGCAGCCCAACGTGCTGCTGCTCGACGAGCCGACCAACCACCTGGACCTGGAAATGCGCGAGGCGCTGGCCGAAGCGCTGAGCATCTTCGAAGGCGCGATCGTGATGGTCTCGCACGACCGCCACCTGATCGGCCTGGTCTGCGACACCTTCTGGCGCGTGGCCGACGGCGTGGTCGAGCCGTTCGCCGGTGACCTGGACGAGTACGCCGCATGGCTGCGTACCCGTGCCAGCGCGCAGGGCTCACGCAACAAGTCCGACCGCGTCGAGAAGGCACCTGCACCGGCCCCGGTGCAGCAGGTGGCCCCGGCCAAGCCGGCGACGGCGAAGAAGCCGGTCAACCCGCACAAGCTGGAAGCGGCCGAGAAGAAGGTGGAGCAGTTGGGCGCATCGTTGGCCGACGTCGACCGCCAGCTCGCCGACCCGGCCAACTACGCCGATGCGGCGAAGATGGGCAAGCTCGGCGGCGAACGCGAGGTGTTGGCGCAGCAGCTCGAACAAGCCGAGGCCGCCTGGATGGAACTGCTGGGCGACTGACGCGGCAGGTGCGGGCTGGGCCGCGACGCCGAGAGTGCTGGAATAAAGGCATTCCCGGCAACTGCAACAGCCAAAGCCAAAGCCAAAGCCAAAGCCGACCCCTCCCCAGCCCTCCCCTTGGCTGCGCCAAAGGGAGGGGGCGGTTCATGCGATCTGGCAGCGCGCCGCCAAGCCCGCTCTTGCCCCCTCCCTTTGGCGCAGCCAAGGGGAGGGCTGGGGAGGGGTCGCTTCTGCTCCCGTTCCCCGCTTCCTGCTTTTGCTCCCGTCACGCCGCCCAAGGCCAGCCACCGGCCTAACCCCCTTCCTGCCCCACCAACCACAACCGGAACCGCTTCATCGCCTCCCGCTCCTCGCGCGAGCGCAGCCGCGTCAACCAGTAACGCCCGAGCGCCAGTGTCTGCGCGAACGGTTGCACCAGCCGCCCCTCGGCCAGTTCCTGCTCGAACATGCGCAGCGGCAGCAAGGCCACGCCGGTCCCCGCCGCGGCCGCGCTGGCCAGCGTCAGCGAAGAGTCGAACATCGGCCCGCGGGCTTCCACGCCACTGACACCGGCCGCCTGCAACCAGCGCGGCCACTCATCGCCACGGTACGAACGCAGCAACGGTACGTTGGCCAGGTCGCGCGCACGCTTGAGCCGGCGTGCCAGCGCCGGGGCGCAGGCCGGTGCGAACGGGGCATCGACGATGGCCGTGCAGTCCTGGCCCTGCCAGTCGCCGTCGCCGAAGCGGATCGCGAAATCCAGGCCTTCGCCAGCCAGATCGATGCGGTTGTTGTGGGTCTGCACGCGCAGTTCGATGTCCGGATGCGCGGCCTCGAAATCGACCAGTCGCGGCAGCAGCCAGCCGGTGGCGAAGGTGCCGACCACGCCCACCGTCAGTACTTCGCGGAAGCGACCGCCGACGAAGCGGTCCAGTGCGATCGCCATGCGGTCGAAGGCCTCGGTCAGCACCGGGTACAGCGCCGCGCCCTCGTCGGTCAGTGCCACCCCACGCGGCAGGCGATGGAACAGGCTGACCTGCAGGCGGTCCTCCAGTGTCCGGATCTGGTGGCTCAACGCGGCCTGGCTGACGCACAGTTCCAGCGCCGCACGGGTGAAGTTGAGGTGCCGGGCCGCCGCCTCGAAGGCACGCAGGGCATTGAGCGGGAGCTGGGGGCGGATCATGGCAGCCATAACGCGTGATGATGGACCGGGGCATTATTCCGCTTCCCGCGATCCGTTTTGGGTGATTGCCACAAATTTATCTAATGGCTCCCGCTGATTATTCGCGCTGGTGGCGAGGGGGTGGGTTTCCAATACTCACGGCCACCCATTGCCAAGGAGCCTCCGCATGCTTGCCCGCCGCCAATTCCTGAAGTTCGGAGGTGCCGCCCTGCTCAGCAGCGTGGCCATGCCTGCGCTGGCGCGCCTTGGGGCGGGCGCCGGCGTGACGCCGGCGGGCGATGACTTCGCGGCGCTGGAGGCGCTCAGTGGCGGCCGGCTCGGCGTATGCCTGTGGAATCCGGACAGCGGCGTGCGTATCGGTCACCGCATGGATGAGCGCTTCCCGATGTGCAGCACCTTCAAGTTCCTGTTGTCGGCGGCGGTGCTGCATGCCGCCGACCAGGGGCAGCTGTCGCTGGACCGGCGCGTGCCGGTGCGCGCGCAGGACATCCTCAGCAACTCGCCGGGCACCGAGCGCCATGTCGGCAAGGACATGACCGTGCGCGACCTGTGCCGGACCACGATGATCGTCAGCGACAACGCGGCGGCCAACCTGTTGCTGCCGTTGGTCGGCGAACCGGCCGGGCTGACCGCGTTCCTGCGCGCGCAGGGCGATGCGGTGACCGTCACCGCGCGCTACGAGCCGGAAGCCAACCGCTTCGCACCGGACGACCCGCGTGACACCACCAGCCCGGCGGCGATGGCCGGCAACCTGCAGCGGTTCGTGCTCGGTGATGCGCTCGGTGCCGCTGCGCGCCAGCAGCTGGCCGACTGGCTGATCGACAACGAAACCGGCGATGCCCGCCTGCGGGCCGGCCTGCCCGAAGGCTGGCGGGTCGGGGACAAGACGGGCAGCAACGGCAGGGACACCACCAACGACATCGCCGTGCTGTGGCCGGCCGCGGGCGGTTCACCGTGGATCCTGGCCAGCTACCTGCAGGGTTCTGCACTGGACGATGACGGCCGCAATGGCATCCTGCGTCGCGTGGGGGAGCTTGCTGGCGCCCGCCTGCGCTGACGGGTTCGTCGCGGGGGCAGTGGCCGGTGCGCGCAGCCCGCGCATCCGGTCGCAATCAAAAGGCTCCCATGAGCAAGGAACTCATCTACCTGCTGCTGATCTTCGCGTTGCTGGTGATCCCGCGCGCGCTGCAGCGTTTCAGCATTCCCGCCCCGCTGAGCTGCCTGGTGTTCGGCATCGCCGCGATGCTGTGGCTGGGCAACAGCGCGCACGACCCGGTGGTCAGCCTGCTGGCCACGCTGGGCATCTCCTCGCTGTTCCTGTTCGCCGGCCTGGAGGTCGACCTGGCGGACCTGCGCAAGGGCATGTGGCCGCTGTTGGCGCATCTGGTGATCCGCAGCGCCACGCTCACCGGCGTGGCCTGGCTGGCCTGGCATTACGCCGGCCTCCCGTGGCAGGCCGCGGCCCTGCTGGCGCTGGCGCTGCTGACGCCGTCGACCGGCTTCATCATGGATTCGCTGTCGCAGCTGGGGCTGGACGAGGCCGAACGGTTCTGGGTGAGCAGCAAGGCCATTGCCGGTGAACTGCTGGCGCTGGCGGCGCTGTTCGTCGTGCTGCAGGCCGGGGATCCGCTGCACATGGGGCTGTCCAGCCTGGCCCTGATCGCGATGATGGTCGGCCTGCCGTTGCTGTTCATCGCCCTGGGGCGCTGGGTGGCGCCGCATGCACCCGGCTCGGAGTTCTCGCTGCTGGTGATGGTGGGCATGCTCGCGGCCTACATCACCTATTCGCTGGGCGTGTATTACCTGGTGGGCGCCTTCATCGCCGGGCTGGTGGCTCGCCTGCTGCAGCAGCGCATGCCGTCGCTGGCCTCGCATGAAAACCTGCATGCGCTGCGCCTGTTCGCCTCGTTCTTCGTGCCGTTCTACTTCTTCAATGCCGGCACCAAGGTACCGAGCGAAGCCCTGAGCTTCGAGGCGCTGGGGCTGGGGCTGGTGATCACGCTGGTGGTGCTGCCGTTGCGCATCGGCGTGGTCTGGCTGCAGCGCCGGCTGATGTTCGGCGAGAGTTTCCGTTCCAGCCTGCGGGTGGCGTTGGCACTGTCACCGACGCTGATCTTCACCCTGGTGCTGGCCGCGATCATGCGCGAGCGCTTCGCCATTCCAGCAGTATTGTTTGGTGCACTGCTGCTGTACGCGGCGCTGACCACGCTGCTGCCGTCGTTGGTGTTCCGCCGCCCGCTGGACGTGGACCCGTTGCAGAACGAGTCCGACCCCGGCGCCGATCACGCGTTGCACGACGACGCCGTAAGAGAGCCCGACGCAATGCCCGGAACCGAACGGGCCGCCGTAAGAGACGCCTGATCACGCCGAACGTCCCGTTATGATCGCTGCCGGCATGCCTCGTCGCCCGGACGACGCAGCCCTGGGGGATGGCGATGGAACGGAACAGCTGGCAGCAGGTGCGGGCGTTGTTCGATGCGGTGTGCGAGATGGAACCGTCGCAGTGGCGGGCCGAACTCGCGCGCCTGAGTGGCGATCCGGAAGTGATCGCCGAGGCGCTGGAACTGCTGCACGCGCAGACGCGCGAGTTGAGCAGCGCACGCGAGCCACTGGAGCAGTTGCTCGGTGCGGTGATCGCGTCGGAGCTGGCCGAAGGTGACCGCATCGGCCCCTGGCGCCTGCGCGAGCGGCTGGCCAGCGGTGGCATGGGCATCGTGTTCCGCGCCGAGCGCGCCGATGAGTTGTACGTCCAGGAAGTGGCGATCAAGTTCCTGCAGGGCGCGCCGGGTGCGCGCGTGGCCGAGCGGCTGGCAGCGGAGCGGCGCATCCTGGCCAGCCTGCAGCATCCCAACATCGCGCGCTTGTACGACGGTGGCAGCACGCCGGCGGGCCAGCCCTACCTGGTGATGGAGTACGTGCGCGGCGAGCCGCTGGACGTGTACTGCAACCGGAAGCAGCTGGACCTGCAGCAGCGCCTGACCCTGTTCCTGAAGATCTGCAGCGCCGTGCAGGCCGCGCATGCGCGCCTGGTACTGCATTGCGACCTCAAGCCCGCCAACATCCTGGTGCGCGCCGACGGCGAGCCGGTGCTGCTGGACTTCGGTGTCTCGCGCCTGTTGGAGGAGGAACAGGATGCAGGCCGCGGGCAGTTCTTCACCCCGGCCTACGCGGCACCGGAGCTGCAGTCCGGGCAGTCGGTCGGGGTGGCCGGTGATGTGTTCAGCCTCGGCTGCCTGTTGCTGGAGCTGCTGGCCGGCAAGGGCGGGCGACGCGGCGCGCTCGACGCCGGCCAGCCGGTGGCCTCCCCCAGCCGGGTCGCCGGTGCCGATTGCCCGTGGCCGAAGGCGTTGCGCGGTGACCTGGACGCCATCGTCGTCCGCGCCGGCGCGGTGTCGCCCGAGCAGCGCTATCCGTCGGTGGAAGCGATGGCCGCCGACATCACCCGTTACCAGCAGCATCGGCCGGTGCAGGCGCGCAATGGCGGGCGGCTGTATCGCACCGGGCGCTGGTTTCGGCGCTACTGGAAAGGCGCCGGCATGCTGCTGGTGGTGTTGCTGCTGGTTGCCTGGTTCGTCTGGCGGCTGGACCAGGCGCGTGCGCGCGCCGAGCAGGAGGCGCGCGTCGCCCAGGAGGTCAGCGACTTCCTGGTCTCCTCGTTCGATGCCGCCAACCCCCGCAAGGGAGAGCTGCGGGGCAGCAATGACGTCACCGCGCGCGAGGTGCTCGAGGCCAGCCAGGCACGCATCGACCAGCAGCAATGGACCTCGCCGGTGATCAAGGCCCGGCTGCAGTCAGTGCTGGCCCAGGCTTTCCAGAACATCGGCCAGGTCAAGCGCGCCGAAGCGTTGTACCGGGATGCCATCCCGGTACTCGCCGCGGCGGGGGCGAGCAGCCGCGACATCACCGCCGTGTCGCTCAACGAGCTGTCCACCTTGTTGGCCAACGCGCAGCGCGGCAAGGAATCCGAGCAGTTCGCCCGCCAGTCGCTGGCACTGGATGCCCCGCGTCCCGGCCAGCTGCGCATCGCGCAGGCCTACAACTCGCTGGGGCTGGCGTTGAACATACAGCGTCGCTTCGATGAATCCGAGCAGGCATTCGACCAGGCATTGACCATGCACCACGCGCTCGGAAGCAGCCCGCTGCGGATCGCCACGGTGAACCAGAACAAGGCGCTGATGTACATCGAGAAGGGCGACTACGTACCGGCCGAGAAGATGCTGCGCCATGCGGCCGAGCTGCGCCGCCCGTGGGGCACGCGGACCTTCGAGTGGTGGTCGGGGCAATACGTGCTGATGCGCGCCATCGCCGCCCAGGGCCGTTACCAGGAAGCCTTCGACGTCAGCGGTGAAGTACTGGTGCTGGCCCGGCACCTGTTCGGCGAGGTCAACGACAACGTTGCTTCGATCCACAACGAACGCGCCGCCGTGCTGCAGGACCTGGGGCGTTACGCCGAAGCCGCCTCCGAGTACCGGCAGGGCCTGGACCAGTACGTGCGGCTGGACGTGGCGCAGACCATGGATGCCGGGATCACGCTCAACAATCTGGCCGGGCTGGAGCAGGCGCGCGGTGACGCGGCCAGCGCCGATGCGCTGTTCCGGCGCAGCCTGGCCATCCGCCGCGCGACCGTGGGCGATGACGTGCCGCCGGTGTGGATCGTGGAGGCCAACCTGGCACGCCTGCTGGTCGAGGAAGGGCAGTTGCAGCAGGCGAGGTCATTGATCGCCCATGCACGCGCGGGCTGGGCACGGCAGGTGGCGGCCGAGCATCCGCGCCGGCTGCTGGCCGAGGCGATCTGGGTGCAGTTGCTGGTGGCCGAAGGTGACCTTGCCGGCGCCGATCAGTCGCTGGCGGCGATCAAGGCACAGCTGCAGGGCAATGACATCCGTGTGGAGCGGCGCTACCTGTCGGTGCTGGCCGAGCGGCAACGCAAGGCCGGTGATGCCGCTGCCGCGGCGCAGACCCTGCAGCAACTGGTGGGCCTGTATGAAAGCCAGGTCGGCCGCGATTCGGTGGAGACGGCGCAGCAGCGGGTCCGTCTGGCCGACGCGCAGGCCGCGGCGGGGCAGTGCAGGGCGGCACAGGAACAAGCGCGCATCGCCTGGACGGCGGTGGAACGCGAGTTGCTGCCGGCCAGCACGCTTCGCCGGCGTGCACAGTCGCTGCTGGCGGGGTCGGGGTGCGCGGCCGGCTAGGATCGGCCAGTCCAACTGGCCTCCTGCGCGGGTGTGCCCCATGATCGCGCCGCAGTCCGATTGCCGGGTGCCGCGTGCGTGGCTAGGGTCGCGGGCATGCAACGGAACCCCCTGTTCGTAGCGCTGGGCGCAGTGGTGCTGCTGACGAGCGCCTGCACGGCCCGTGACGAGGACTCGCGCTCCGCCGCCGCCTTCATGCAGGCGTTGGCGAGCCATTGCGGGCAGGCCTTCGCCGGGCGGGTGACGGTCAACGAGCCGGCGTCCAGCGTGCCCGACCCCTTCGAGGGCAAGCCACCGGTGCTGCATGTCGCCGAATGCACGCGCGGCGGGCAGGAGGTGCGCTTGCCCCTGCACGTGGGCGATGACCATTCCCGGACCTGGGTGTTCACCCGCGTCGCACAGGGCCTAAGGCTGCGTCACTACCAGTGGCGCGCGGATGGCAGCCCGGATGAGGTCAGTGACTTCGGCGGCCTGTCGTTGCCGCCGGGGAGCGCGCGGCGGCAGGCGTTCGCGGTGGACGCGCCGTCGATCGCGATGTTCCGGCGGATCGGCCTGCCGGCGTCGCTGGAGAACCACTGGACGGTGGACGTGCAGCCGGGGCAACGCTTCAGCTACCAGTTGTCGCGGCCGGACGGGCGGGTGTTCCGGGTGGAGTTCGATCTGCGCCGGCCGGTGGCGTTGCCACCGCCGCCGTGGGGCTTGCCGGCGCAGGCGCCCTGACCGCGGCTTGCCGCGGCAGGGGGGCAACGGCTAGGGTCGGGGCATGAACCGTCCATCCCGTCGTCTCCTTTCCTGCCTGCTGCTGGTTGCAGCGCTTCCCGTCCTGCCAGCCCTGGCGGACGATGCCGCCCCCGCCGACCGCTTCATGGCCGCCGTGGCCACGCATTGCGGCCAGGCCTTTGCCGGGCGCGTGGTCCGCAACGTGCCGGCGTCAGCCACCCCGGATCCGTTCGAAGGCAAGGCGCTGGTCATGCACGTGCGGGGCTGCGATGCGCCGGCCAGCGAACTGCGGGTGCCGTTCCATGTCGGCGGGGACCGCTCGCGAACCTGGGTGCTGACCCGCCAGCGGGACGGCCTGCGCCTGAAGCACGACCATCGCCACGAAGACGGCACGCCGGATGCGGTGACCCACTATGGCGGCGACACGGTCGCCGCCGGCACCGCCGTGCGCCAGCAGTTCCCGGTGGATGCCGCATCGGTGGCGATGTTCAGCGCCGAGGGCATGGCCGCATCGCTGCAGAACACCTGGGCGATGGAGATCGAGCCCGGCCGCCGCTTCCTCTACGAGCTGTCACGGCCGGACGGACGCCTGTTCCAGGTTGAATTCGACCTGAGTCGTCCGATCACGCCGCCGCCACCGCCGTGGGGCAGCGACACGACGGAAAAGGGCGCCTAACGGCGCCCTTTCCATGTTTCCGTCCGCGGCAGGCGCGGGTTCAGCGGGCGCCGAAGCGGGCCCGGCAGCCGTTGTTCACCCACAGGCTGTTGCCGTTGTAGCCCCAGCTGCGACCTTCGATGCAGGGCGAGCTGGACAACTGCTGGACCACCACCGGCCGGCCGGCGCGGCGCTCCCATGCGCACGAGCGCATGCGGTTGCCATCGCTGGCGCATTCGACGACGTAGTTGCTGCCACCGCCCCAGCCACCGCCACCGCCGCCGCCCCAACCGCCACCACGGCCCTCGGCGAACTCGGCGCGGCAGCCGCCGTTGACCCATATCGAACCGTTGTTGCTGCCCCAGTTGCGGCCTTCGATGCAGCGGGTATCGGAGAGCTGGCGCACCAGCGTGGCGCTGCGCCAGCCGGTGCGGCAGACCTGCTGGCGGCTGGAGTTGCTTTCGCAGCGGATCGTGCCGGCGTTGCCTTCCCAGTTGCCACCACCACCGCCGCCCCAGTTGCCGCCACGGCCCTCGGCGAACTCGGCCCGGCAGCCATTGCTCACCCACACGTTGCCGTTGCTGCTGCCCCAACTGCGGCCTTCCACGCACTGGCTCTTGGACAGCTGGCGGACCAGCACGCTGCGGCGCCAGCCGGTGTTGCAGACGCGCTGGCGGTTGTCATTGCTGTCGCAGCGGATGGTGCCGCTGTTGCCGGGGTTGCCACCACCGCCCCAGCCACCGCCGCCGCCCCAGTTGCCGCGGCTTTCGGCGAATTCGGCGCGGCAACCGCCGCTGACCCAGATGGTGCCGTTGTTGATGCCCCAGTTGCGGCCCTCGACGCAGCGCGTGTCGGAGAGCTGGCGGACCACGGTGGCGCCGCGCCAGCCGGTCACGCAGGTCCGTTGGCGGTTGCTGTTGCTCTCGCAGCGGATGGTGTCGCCGTCGTAGCCATAGGACTGGGCGTGGGCCGGCGCGGCGAGCAGTGCCAGGGGCATCAGGGCGGTCAGGCTGGTGAGCAGAAGGTGGCGATGCATGGCGTCATCCCTGTTCAGGTTTAGGTGGCGGAACTATAGGGGCAAGCCCGCTTAAGCCCATGTGACTGAATGGCGGATTTGCCCCGGCCTGCCGTCGGCCGCAAAATACGGGGCTGACCGGCGCGCTTCCGCGCCGGCGTCCCCCTGCGGAGTTTTCCATGCGTACCCATTTCTGCGGCCTGGTCGATGAGACCCTGATCGGCCAAACCGTGACCCTCGCCGGCTGGACCGACGTGGCCCGTAACCAGGGCGGCGTCTGCTTCATCGATCTTCGCGATCACGAGGGCATCGTGCAGGTGACGGTGGAGATCGACAACGCCGAGGTGTTCGCCGTGGCCGCGTCGCTGGGCTACGAGGACGTGCTGCAGGTCGAAGGCGTGGTGCGCGCCCGCCATGCGGTCAACGACAAGATGCGCACCGGCAAGGTGGAGGTGATCGCCACCGCCATCACCGTCCTCAACAAGGCCGCGCCGCTGCCGTTCCACGCCCATGAGAACCCGGGCGAGGACACCCGCCTGAAGTACCGCTACCTGGACCTGCGCCGTCCGGAGATGCAGCGCATGCAGCGCACCCGCATCAAGCTGGTGCAGGCGCTGCGCCGCCACCTGGACGTGCGCGGCTTCCAGGACATCGAGACCCCGATCCTGACCAAGGCCACCCCGGAAGGCGCACGCGACTTCCTGGTGCCGGCGCGCATGCACCCGGGCGAGTTCTATGCCCTGCCGCAGAGCCCGCAGCTGTTCAAGCAGATCCTGATGGTGGCCGGCTTCGACCGCTACTACCAGATCGCCCGCTGCTTCCGTGACGAGGCCCTGCGTGCCGACCGCCAGCTGGAGTTCACCCAGCTGGACATGGAGTTCGCCTTCGTGCGCGAGCGCGACGTGCAGGACTTCGTCGAGGATATGATCCGCTCGATCTTCAAGGAAGTGGTCGACGTCGAGCTCGACGCCCAGTTCCCGCGCATGACCTGGGCCGAGGCGATGCGCCGCTACGGCTCGGACAAGCCGGACCTGCGCATCGACCTGGAGCTGGTCGACGTGGCCGAGCTGGTCAAGGGCAGCGAATTCGCCGTGTTCACCGCCGCGGCCAATGACGCCGACGGCCGCGTGGCCGCGCTGCGCATCCCCGGTGGTGCCACGCTCAGCCGCAAGCAGATCGACGAATACGCCGCCCACGCCGCCAAGTACGGCGCCAAGGGCCTGGCCTACATCAAGATCGCCGACAACGGCGAGGTCAGCTCGCCGATCCAGAAGTTCTTCGCCGAGGACGCCTTCGCCGCGCTGCTCAAGCACGTCGGTGCCGGCAACGGTGACATCGTGTTCTTCGGCGCCGGTGGCTACAACAAGGTGTCCGACTTCATGGGCGCGCTGCGCCTGAAGGCCGGTAGGGACTTTGGCCGCGTGGCCGAGGGCTGGCGCCCGCTGTGGGTCACCGACTTCCCGATGTTCGAATGGGACGAGGAAGAACAGCGTTACGTCGCCCTGCATCACCCCTTCACCGCCCCGGCGGTGGACGACGTGGCCGACCTGCGCGCCAATGCCCGGACCGCCGTCTCGCGCGGTTACGACATGGTGCTCAACGGCAACGAGATCGGTGGTGGCTCGATCCGTATCCACCGCCCGGAGATGCAGAGCGCGGTGTTCGAGCTGCTGGGCATCGGTGCCGAAGAGGCCCGCGCCAAGTTCGGCTTCCTGCTCGACGCGCTGAACTACGGCGCGCCGCCGCACGGCGGCATCGCCTTCGGCATCGACCGCATCGCCGCGCTGATGGCCGGCACCGAGTCCATCCGTGACGTGATCCCGTTCCCGAAGACCACCGGCGCGCAGTGCCTGATGACCGACGCCCCGTCGCCGATCGCCGACGTGCAGCTGGCCGAAGTGCACATCCAGGTCCGCCCAAAGACCAAGGACTGAGTCGGATCAACGAGGCGCGAGAATACCGCTCCCTTCTCCCGTTCGCGGGAGAAGGTGCCCGGAGGGCGGATGAGGGCGCCGTGCTGTGGTTCCCCCTCCTATCTTTTCCACTCCTGACCTGATGAACATCCGCCGCGCCACCCCCGACGATGCCGCGCTGTTGTGCGCGCTGGCCGAACGTACCTTCGTGGAGACCTTCGGCCACCTGTACCCGCCGCAGGACCTGGCCGATTACCTGGCCACTGCCTATCCGGTGGACGGGCAGCGCCAGCAGCTGGCATCGGGCGACTACGCAGCCTGGTTGCTGGAAGTGGACGGGCAAGCGGTGGGCTTTGCCTTCGCCGGCCCCTGTGGCCTGCCGCACGCCGACGTGCAGCCCGGTGACGGCGAGTTGAAGCGCCTGTACGTGCTGCGCGAGCACCAGAACGGCGGCCGCGGCGGGCAGTTGTTCGCCGAAGCACTGCAATGGCTGCAGGCGCGGGGCGGGCAGGCGCTGTGGATCGGCGTGTGGTCGGAGAACCTCGGCGCGCAGCGCTTCTACGGCCGGCAGGGGTTCGTGCCGGTGGGCAGTTACGAGTTCCCGGTGGGCCAGGTGCGCGACAAGGAGTTCATCCTGCGCCGCACGTTGGGCTGAACGCATCGGGATTGGCCAGAAGCAGGCCCCGCCCATCCTCACCGGCAACCACCACCGCTTGGCGCTCCCCGGAACTTCGTCCAGACTGCCTCCATGTCGCATTCTTCTTCGCGCCAGCCGCGTGTGCTGTTGCTGCATGGCATCTGGAACCCCCGATCCTGGCTGATGCCCTTGGCGCTGCGCCTGCGCCAGCAGGGCTTCCGGGTTGACCTGTTCGGCTATCCCAGCGTCTTCGGCGGCCCCGACATCGCGGTGCCGTCGCTGGTGGAGCGGCTGCGGGGCAGCGGCCCGATCCACCTGGTCGGGCACAGCCTGGGCGGGTTGGTGGCGCTGGAGGCGCTGCGCCAGGCGCCCGATCTCGACGTTCCCCGCGTGGTCTGCCTGGGCTCGCCGCTGTGCGGCAGCGGCACCGCCCGCGCGTTGGCCGAGCATGGCTGGTCCAAGGCATTGGGCCGCAGCGGCAGCCTGCTGCTGCATGGCCTGCCGGAATGGCATGGCCGCGCGGAAGTGGGCCTGGTCGCCGGCAACGTCGCCCACGGCCTGGGCACCCTGATGGGCGCCCTGCAAGGCGACTCGGACGGGACCGTCGGGCTGGAGGAAACCCGCCTGCCGGGCCTGACCGACCATTGCGTGGTGCCGGTCAGCCACACCGGGATGGTGCTCTCGGCCGAGGTGGTGGCCATGACGGCGGCCTTCCTGCGCCAGGGGCGCTTCCCCAGCGAGGCGGCGCGTTACGCCGGATGACGGCCGCGGCGAGGGGATCAGGTAGAATTCGCCCCCTGTTCCTGACAGATGTACGGTAAATCCCATGGGTAGAGGTCCTTCCATCGAAGCCCGCAAAAACGCGTCTGACGCGAAGCGCGGCAAGATTTTCACCAAGATCATCCGTGAGATCGGCGTTGCCGCTCGCGGCGGTGGAGGCGACCCCAACAACAACCCGCGGCTGCGCGTGGCCATGGACAAGGGCCTGGCCGCCAACATGTCCAAGGACGTGATCGAACGCGCCATCAAGAAGGCCACCGGTGAGCTGGAAGGCGTCGAGTACGAGGAAATCCGTTACGAAGGCTATGCCCCGGGCGGCGTGGCGGTCATCGTCGACTGCCTGACCGACAACCGCGTGCGCACCGTGGCCGACGTGCGCCATGCCTTCAGCAAGTGCGGCGGCAACCTGGGCACGGAAGGCTCGGTGGCATTCATGTTCAAGCGCCTGGGCGTGCTGACCTATGCGCCGGGCGCCGACGAGGAAAAGACCACCGAGTCGGCCATCGAGGCCGGTGCCGACGACATCGTGGTCTACCCGGACGACGGCTCCATCGACGTCATCACCGCGCCGGAATCGTTCCAGGCGGTGAAGGAAGCGATGGAAGCGGCCGGGCTGGTGCCCGACCACGCCGAGATCACCTTCCGCGCCGAGAACGACATCGCCGTGGAAGGCGACACGGTGCTGCAGGTCAAGAAGCTGCTGGACATGCTGGAAGACCTGGACGACGTGCAGGACGTGTACTCCAACGTGGACCAGGCCAGCCTGGAAGGCTGATCCCGTCCCGGCAGGTGAGACGGCGCCCTGCGATGCTGCGCGCCGTCTTTCTTCCACAGGCATCCCCATGACCCGCATCCTCGGCATCGACCCCGGCTCGCAACGTACCGGCGTCGGCATCATCGACATCGATGCCAGCGGCAAGGCGCGGCATGTCCACCATTGCCCGCTGGTGCTGCTGGGCGCGGCCGACTTCCCGCAGCGGCTCAAGCTGCTGGTGCAGGGGCTGCACGCGCTGATCGAGGAGTACCAGCCACAGGAAGTGGCGATCGAGCGCGTGTTCATGGCCAAGAACGCCGACTCGGCGCTCAAGCTCGGCCAGGCACGCGGCGCGGCGCTGTGCGCGGTGGTGATGCGTGACCTGCCGGTCAGCGAGTACGCCGCCACCGAGATCAAGCTGGCCGTGGTCGGCCGCGGTGGCGCCGAGAAGCAGCAGGTACAGCACATGGTCGGGCTGATGCTCAACCTGCACACCAAATTGCAGGCCGACGCCGCCGATGCGCTGGCGGTGGCCATCACCCACGCGCACGTGCGCGCCACCGCCAACCGGCTGGGCGTGGACGTGCGCAAGGCTTGGAGTCGAAAGTGAATCTGAAAACAGGACAGGGGGAGCGGGGTGCCGGCAGTGACGGTGCTTGCTGTTCCGGTTATCACATCGCCGTCGACGCCGTGGTCCATCATGCGCCGTTGCCTGTTTCCCGTTTTCCCGCCCGGAGGGCTGCCCCATGATCGGACGACTGCGCGGCATCCTGGCCTACAAGGCACCGCCGTGGCTGATGATCGACGTCAACGGCGTCGGCTATGAGCTGGAAGCGCCGATGAGCACCTTCTACGACCTGCCCGAGGTGGGCCGCGAGGTCGTGCTGTACACCCATTACGCGCAGAAGGAGGACAGCGTGTCGCTGTACGGCTTCCTGCGCGAGGGCGAGCGGCGGCTGTTCCGCGACGTGCAAAAGGTCACCGGCATCGGCGCCAAGATCGCGCTGGCGGTGCTGTCCGGGGTGAGCGTGGACGAGTTCGCGCGGCTGATCCAGGCCGGCGACATCACCGCGCTGACCCGCATCCCCGGCATCGGCAAGAAGACCGCCGAGCGCATGGTGGTGGAGCTGCGCGACCGTGCCGCCCACTTTTCCGGCGGCGGTGCGCCCATCGCCGGCCAGCTGGCCGCCGACCCGGTCTCCGAGGCGACGGTGGCTTTGCAGCAACTGGGCTATAAACCGGCCGAGGCGGCCAAGATGGCGCGCGATGCGGCAGCCGAGGGCGACGATGTCGCCACGGTGATCCGCAAGGCGCTGCAATCGGCGTTGCGCTGAACCCTTCATCCACGGCCGCATGACGCCATATCGAGAACGCCATGTCCCACGCTTCTTCCCCGTCTGAATCCCACGCTCACACGGGCGGCCACGGCGCCGCCGGTGGCCTGGCACTGGTCATCGGTGCCATCGGCGTGGTGTTCGGCGACATCGGCACCAGCCCGCTGTACACCCTGAAGGAGGCGTTCTCGCCGCACTACGGGCTCAACAGTGACCACGACACCGTGCTGGGCGTGCTGTCGCTGGCGTTCTGGGCGCTGAACATGGTGGTCACGCTCAAGTACGTGACCATCATCATGCGCGCCGACAACGACGGCGAGGGCGGCATCATGGCGCTGATGGCGCTGGCCCAGCGCACCCTGCGCAATGGCTCGCGCACGGCCTACGTGGTCGGCATCCTCGGCATCTTCGGCGCCTCGCTGTTCTTCGGCGACGGCGTGATCACCCCGGCCATCTCGGTGCTGGGCGCGGTGGAGGGCCTGAAGGTGGCCGCGCCGGGGCTGGGCCACTTCGTGGTGCCGATCACCCTGGTGGTGCTGGCGGCGGTGTTCGCCGCGCAGCGTTTCGGCACGGAGAAGGTCGGCAAGGTGTTCGGGCCGGTGATGATCATCTGGTTCCTGGCGCTGGCGGCCATCGGCATCTACAACGTGATCGGCACGCCGGAGGTGCTCAAGGCGTTCAATCCGATGTGGGCCGCGCGCTTCTTCATGGAGCATGGCTGGCACGGCATCTTCATCTTCGGCGCGGTGGTGCTGGCGGTCACCGGTGGCGAGGCGCTGTATGCGGACATGGGCCATTTCGGCGTGCCGCCGATCCGCCATGCCTGGTATTTCTTCGTGCTGCCGTGCCTGGTGCTGAACTACCTGGGGCAGGGCGCGCTGGTGCTGGAGCGCCCGGACGCGGTGGCCAACCCGTTCTTCGAGGCGGTGCCGCAGTGGGCGCTGTACCCGATGATCATCCTGGCCACGATGGCGGCGGTGATCGCCAGCCAGTCGGTGATCACCGGTGCGTTCTCGGTGTCGCGCCAGGCCATGCAGCTGGGCTACATCCCGCGCATGCGCATCCTGCATACCTCGCACGACACCATCGGCCAGATCTACATCCCGGGCATCAACTGGGGCCTGGCGGCGCTGGTGTTCGGGCTGGTGCTGGCCTTCCAGAGTTCCAGCAACCTGGCCGTGGCCTACGGCATCTCGGTGTCGGCCACCATGCTGATCGATACCCTGCTGCTGGCGCTGGTCGCGCGCGCGCTGTGGCCGCGCGCGCACCATGGCATCCTCGCCCTGTGCGTGGTGTTCTTCATCATCGACCTGTGCTTCGTGGTCGCCAACGGCGCCAAGCTGCTGCAGGGCGCATGGTTCCCGGTGGTGCTGGGCCTGGTGCTGTTCACCATGATGCGCACCTGGCGCCGTGGCCGTGAACTGCTGCGCGACGAGATCCGCAAGGACGGCATCCGCCTGGACAGCTTCCTGCCGGGCTTGATGCTGGCCCCGCCGGTGCGGGTGCCGGGCACGGCGATCTTCCTCACCGCCGACCCGGCCGTGGTGCCGCATGCGCTGATGCACAACCTCAAGCACAACAAGGTGCTGCACGAGCGCAACGTGTTCCTGCACGTGGAAACTCTGCCGGTGCCGTACGCACAGGAAGGCCAGCGCCTGAAGATCGAATCGGTCGGCGATGACTTCCACCGCATCTACATCCGCTTCGGCTTCATGGAGACCCCGGACGTGCCACTGGCGCTGATGCGCTCGTGTGACCACGGCGGCATCTACTTCGACCCGATGGACACCACCTTCTTCGCCAGCCGCGAGACCATCGTGGCCAGCGCCAACCGCGGCATGCCGATCTGGCGCGACAAGCTGTTCGCCTTCATGCACCGCAACGCCGCCCCGGCCACCGGCTTCTTCCGGATCCCGGGCAACCGGCTGGTGGAGCTGGGGGCGCAGGTTGAGATCTGACCGCCGGGGCAGCGCCGCCCGGCCGGCGGGTGGCCGGCGCCGGGCGGCGTTTTTGCCAGCTTTTCGTTCCTATTCAGGCGTTTCAGGACGTACCATAGTCCGATGACTGACGACCGCATCATCGGCGCCGGCGCTACCCGTGAGGACGAGGCGGCCGACGCCAGCATCCGTCCCCGCAGCCTGGCCGACTATCTCGGCCAGGCACCGGTGCGCGAGCAGCTGGACATCTACATCCAGGCCGCCAAGTCACGCCGCGAGGCGCTGGACCACGTGCTGATCTTCGGGCCGCCGGGCCTGGGCAAGACCACGCTGAGCCATGTCATCGCCAATGAGCTGGGGGTGAGCCTGCGGGTGACCTCCGGCCCGGTGATCGAGAAGGCCGGCGACCTGGCCGCGCTGCTGACCAACCTGCAGCCGCACGACGTGTTGTTCATCGACGAGATCCACCGCCTCTCGCCCGTGGTCGAGGAAGTGCTGTACCCGGCGATGGAGGATTTCCAGATCGACATCATGATCGGCGAAGGCCCCGCGGCCCGCTCGATCAAGCTCGACCTGCCGCCGTTCACCCTGATCGGCGCCACCACCCGCGCCGGCCTGCTGACCGCGCCGCTGCGCGACCGCTTCGGCATCGTGCAACGGCTGGAGTTCTACTCGGCCGAGGAGCTGACCCGCATCGTGCGGCGTTCGGCCGGCATCCTGGGCATCGACTGCGACGCCGAAGGCGCCGGTGAGATCGCCCGCCGCTCGCGCGGCACCCCGCGCATCGCCAACCGCCTGCTGCGCCGCGTGCGCGACTATGCCCAGGTCAAGGCCAACGGCCACATCGACCATGCCGTGGCGCAGGCCGCGATGCAGATGCTCAAGGTCGACCCGGAAGGCTTCGACGAGCTCGACCGGCGCCTGCTGCGCACCATGGTGGAGTACTTCGACGGTGGCCCGGTCGGCATCGAGTCGTTGGCCGCGGCGTTGTCCGAGGAGCGGGGCACGCTGGAGGACGTGGTCGAGCCCTACCTGATCCAGCAGGGCTTCCTGGTGCGCACCGCGCGCGGCCGCATGGCCACGCACAAGGCGTACCGGCACATGGGGCTCAAGCCGAAGGCCGCGCCGGCCGACCTGTTCGCGGAGCAATCCGATGAGTGAGGCCCGGTTCAGTTGGCCGACACGCATTTACTGGGAAGATACCGACGCCGGTGGCGTGGTGTACCACGCCCGCTACGTGGCCTTCATGGAACGGGCACGCACCGAATGGATGCGCGCCCTGGGCTACGGCCAGGAAGCCATGCGCAGCGGTGACGGCCAGGTGTTCGTGGTCCGCGCCATGACGCTGGATTTCCTCAAGCCGGCCAAGCTCGACGATGCCCTGTCCGTCACGGTGGAACTGGTGCAATGCCGTCGGGCCAGCCTGCTGATGGAACAGTCGGTGATGCGGGGCGAGGAGGTGCTGGTCACCTCGCAGGTCCGCCTGGCAGCGGTTGGCGCCCGCGATTTCAAGCCACAAGCCATTGATGACACGCTGTACGCAACGCTCCACCCCCTACAAACCAAACACGCGTAAGTAAGACTGAGGAAGATCGGATGATCGCTTTGCTTCTGGCCCTGCAGGCCACCGTGACCGAGGCGTTGCCGGCCGATGTAAGTGCCGCTGCCGCGCAGACCGTGGCACAGGCCAGCCATGGCGGTGGCATCAATTACCTGGACCTGATGATCAAGGCCAGCATCCCGGTCAAGCTGATCGTGTTGCTGCTGCTGGCCGGCTCGTTCATCAGCTGGGTGATCATTTTCCGCAAGGCGCGCGTGTTCAAGGCCGCCGACCGCTCGGCCGACGATTTCGAGAACCGTTTCTGGTCTGGCGCCGACCTGGGCAAGCTGTATGCCTCGGCCACCGACCGCAACCGCCAGGTGGACGGCCTGGAATCGATCTTCGAATCCGGCTTCCGCGAGTACACCCGCCTGCATGGCCGCCGTGGCCTGGACGGCCGCACCCAGCTGGAGGGCGCCCAGCGCGCCATGCGCACCACCTTCGCCCGCGAAGTGGACGGCCTGGAACGCAACCTGGAACTGCTCGCCAACATCGGCTCGACCGCCCCGTACGTGGGCCTGGTCGGCACGGTGTTCGGCATCATGGTGACCATGCACGACATGATCAGCAGCGGTGAGCAGGCCGGCATCGCCTCGGTCGCCCCGGGCATCTCCGAAGCGCTGTTCGCCACCGCCATCGGCCTGTTCGTGGCGATCCCGGCGGTGTGGGCCTACAACCGCTTCACCACCCGCGTCGAGCGGCTGTCGGTGCGTTATGAAACCTTCGCCGAAGAGTTCAGCTCGATCCTGCAGCGCCAGGCCGGCGGTGACGAGTAAGTGCGCCCGCACTTCACTCTGACCCGCAGGAGCACCCATACATGACTGCCGCCATTCCCCGCCGCAAGCGCCGCAAGCTCAAGTCCGAGATCAACGTCGTGCCGTACATCGACGTGATGCTCGTGCTGCTGATCATCTTCATGGTGACCGCGCCGCTGCTGACGCTCAGTTTCGAAGTCGACCTGCCCAGTTCCACCGCCAAGGCCCTGGAAAGCAAGCAGGACCCGGTGATCGTCTCGGTCCGTGCCGACGGCCAGCTCAGCCTCAAGCTGCCCGAGGCCAAGGAGCCGCAGGCGATGGACAGCGGTGCGCTGCAGGCACAGCTCGGCGCGCTGGCCTCGCAGGACAAGAACCTGCGCGTGATCGTGGCCGCCGACAAGACCGTGGCCTATGAAAAGGTCGTGGCCGCGATGGACGTGATCAAGGCCGCGAAGATCGAGAAGGTGGGTCTGGCGACCGATGCACGCTGACGCACTGCCACCGCCGCACGATCACCGCGACGACTGGGGCCGGCCGGTCGCGCTGGCGCTGCTGGTCCACCTGCTGGTGGCGGCGGTGTTCATCGTCGCCTGGCTGTGGTCGCCCTCGCGCGACACCGAGGCTGCCGCCGGGGATCCGGCGGTGGAAGCCAGCCTGGAGCTGTCCGCCGCCGAGGCCACCGCCGCCCGGCAGGCGCTGCGCGCCTCGGAAAAGCTGCCCGACCTGCCCGAGCCGGTCGAGGAAGTACCCCCGGAGCCGGTGCCTGAAGACACCGTGACCCCGCCGCAGCCGCTTCCCGAGCCCCGGCCGCAGGATGCGCTCAGCCCGCAGCAGCACAATGCGCAGGAGCGCGTGGCCCAGCCTGACAAGGTGGACCAGGAGCGGGTCAGCGCGCTGGCCATCTCCGAGGAAAAGGCCCGCCAGGAGCAGGAAGCCAAGCGCCGCCAGGAACAGATCGACCTGACCGAGCGCAAGCGCGTGGAAGAGGCCGAGCAGAAGGCGCGCCTGGCCCGCCAGCAGGAAGAGGCCGACCGCCAGAAGAAGCTGGCCGACGAGCAGCGCCGCGCCAACGAGACCCAGGCCGAGCAGGAGCGCCAGCAGAAGATCGCCGAGTTGCGGCGCCGGCGCGAGCAGGCCGAGCGCGAGGCCCGGCAGGCCGAACAGCGCCTGCGCCAGGTGGCCGATGCCCGTGCCCGCGCCGCTACCAGCGCGCCGGCGGCCTCCAGCAACACCGGCGGCCAGACGCCGGCGACGCCGGGGCAGGGCGGCACCAGCGATGACCTGACCGCCAAGTACGCCGCCGCCATCCAGCAGGCCGTCGTCACCCAATGGAACAAGCCGGACAACGTGCCCAACGGTACCCGCTGCCGCATCCTGATCCGGCAGCTGCCGGGCGGGGAGGTGGTCAGTGCCCAGGTGCAGTCGGGCTGCTCGATGGATGCGGCCGCGCGCGACTCGATCGAGCGTGCCGTGCTGCGCGCCCAGCCGCTCCCGTTCCGTGGTTTCGAGTCGGTGTTCCGGCGTGAGCTGATGTTCACCTTCACCGCACAGGACTGAGCGCGACGAACGTGCGCGCCCGTTGTTTCCGGGCATGATTTCGGATGAAACCGTCATGCCATTCAGATTCAAGGGCGCTTCACACTATCTTCGTTAATGATTGCGAAACTGTTCATCCGCTTGCTGCTATCCCTCCTGCCTTTCCGTACTGCTGAGCGCCTCATGAAGAAACCCTCACGCTGGCTGGTCGCCCTTACTGTCCTGTTGTTGCCGTTCGTGGCAATGGCCCAGCAGGGGGCACTGGAAATCAATATCGTCGGCGGCAATCCGTCGGCCACGCCGATCACCGTGGTGCCGATGCCGTACCAGGGCACGGCCGGGGCGCCGTCGACCGACGTCGCGGCCGTGGTGCGCGCCGACCTGGACCGCTCCGGCCAGTTCCGCAGCCTGCCGGAGGCGCAGATCGTGGAGCGCCCGACCCGCGGCAGCGAAGTCCAGTACCCGACCTGGCGCGCGCTCAAGCAGGACTACCTGGTGGTCGGCCGCGTGCTGGACGCCGGCGCCGGTGCCTACCGCGTGGAGTACGAGCTGTTCGACGTGGCCAAGGGCGAGCGCACGCTCGGCCTGGCGATGACCGCCCGCTCCAATGCCATGCGCGACGTCGCCCACCAGATGGCCGACGCCATCTACGAGAAGATCACCGGCGTGCGCGGCGCGTTCTGGACCCGCATCGCCTACATCACCGCCAGCGGCAGCGGCGCGAACATGCGCTACGCGCTGATGGTGGCCGATTCGGACGGCTTCAACCCGCAGACCATCGTGCGTTCGGCCGAGCCGCTGTTGTCGCCGAGCTGGAGCCCGGACGGCCGCAAGCTGGCCTACGTGAGCTTCGAGCGCGGCAACTCCTCGATCTACGTGCAGGACATCGCCACCGGTGCGCGTGAGCTGCTGACCAGCTTCCGCGGCATCAACAGCGCCCCGTCGTTCTCCCCCGATGGCCGCCGCCTGGCGCTGTCGCTGTCGCGCAGCGGCAACCCGGAGATCTACGTGATGGACCTGGGCAGCAAGCAGCTGACCCAGCTCACCAACCATTTCGGCATCGACACCGAGCCGACCTGGGCCGCCGACGGCAGCTCGGTCTACTTCACTTCCGACCGTGGTGGCCGCCCGCAGATCTACCAGGTCTCGGCCAGTGGCGGCAGCGCCAGCCGCGTGACCTTCCAGGGCAACTACAACGCCAAGGCCAGCGTGTCCTACGATGGCAAGAAGATCGTCACCGCCCAGGGCAGTGGCAGCAGCTACAAGATCGCCCTGATGGACAGCAGCCTGGGCGCTGCGCGCTGGAGCACGCTGTCGGTGGGCTCGCTGGATGAATCTCCCAGCTTCGCGCCCAACGCGAGCATGGTGCTGTACGCCGCCCGTGAGGGTGGCCGAGGTGTTCTGTACGAGGTGTCCGCTGACGGCCGCGTCCGCCAGCGGCTGGTCCTGGCCGACGGTGATGTTCGTGAGCCGGCTTGGGGGCCATACCGCACCGCCCGTTGATAAAATGTTAATATCCCACTCGCATTAAACCCAACATTGGCCCAGGAGCCTCCAGGTATCGCCATGAACAAGTCCACTCGCGTTTTGCTCGTTTCGCTGCTGTCCGTAGCCGCGCTTGCCGGCTGCTCGAAGAAGGTCAAGGAACAGCCGGCTCCGCCGGTCGACAACGGCGCGGGTGTGACCCAGCCGACCGCTCCGTCCACCTCCGGCCTGTACGGCCCGGGCGATCTGGACACCGATGCCTGCCTGCGTCAGCGCGTTGTCTACTTCGACCTGGACAAGGAAGAAGTGAAGTCGGAGTTCCAGCAGATCATGGCTTGCCACGCCAAGTACCTGCGTGACCGTCCGTCCTCGCGCATCACCCTGCAGGGCAACACCGACGAACGCGGCAGCCGCGCCTACAACCAGGCCCTGGGTGAGCGTCGTGGCAACGCCGTCAACTCGGCGCTGCAGGCCAACGGTGGCTCGGCTTCGCAGCTGACCGTCGTGTCCTACGGTGAAGAGCGTCCGGTCTGCACCGAGTCGAACGAGTCCTGCTGGTCGCAGAACCGTCGCGTCGAAATCGTCTACACCGCGCAGTAATCGATGCGTATCGGCATCAATCGACTGATGCTCGCGGTTGCGGCAGCCCTCGTGGCTGCCGCGCCCGCGTACGCGCAGCGTGCAAGTCTGGCTGACCGCGTCGGCGTGCTCGAGCAGCAGGTCAACAACAGCCAGGCCAACACCGACATGCTCAACCAGCTGCAGCAGCTCCGCACGGAGATGCAGGCACTGCAGGGCACGATCGAGCAGCTCCAGCACGAGAACGAACAGCTGAAGCAGCGCAACCGCGACCAGTACCTCGACCTCGATGGTCGGTTGAACCGCCTTGAGGGCGGTGCACCGGCGGCCGCGGGTGCGGAGCCGGTCTCGGCAGTCCCGGCCGCTCCGGCCACCAAACCGGCAGCGGCAACCGGCAGCGAACGTGCGCCGACCGTGCGCGGCGATGCCAGCAGCCTGGCGGCTGCAGGCGATGAGCGCGCCGCCTACAACGTGGCGTTCGATGCCCTGAAGGCCGGCAACTACGACGATTCGGCGCAGCTGTTCCAGAGCTTCCTGGAGCTGTACCCGAATGCGGCCTACACGCCCAACGCGCTGTACTGGCTGGGCGAGAGCTATTACGCCACCCGCAATTTCAAGATGGCCGAGTCCGAGTTCAATGATCTCGTGGCCCGCTATCCGACCCACGACAAGGCCGCCGGTGGCCTGCTGAAGCTGGGTCTTTCGCAATACGGTCAGGGAAATGCCGCCCAGGCGCAGCAGACGCTGGAGCAGGTGATTTCCCGTTTTCCCGGCAGTGATGCGGCCCGCACCGCCCAGGATCGTCTGCAGTCGATCCGGCTCGGCCAGCAACTGCGTTGATTGGAGCCGCCACCGCGTCGTCGCGGGGCGGTTGAGCAGCCATGAATTCTCCCGCCGCCGCTGTCCCCAGCGAGATCGTGCAGTCGCCGTTGCCGCGATTGAAGATCACTGAAATCTTCCTGTCCCTCCAGGGCGAAGCCGATACCGCCGGCTGGCCGACGGTGTTCGTGCGCCTGACCGGTTGCCCGCTGCGCTGCCTGTACTGCGACACCGAATACGCCTTCCATGGCGGCGAGTGGTGGGACATCGACGCCATCGTCGCCGAGGTGCTCCAGCAGGGCGTGCGCCACGTCTGCGTGACCGGCGGCGAGCCGCTGGCGCAGAAGCGCTGCCTGATCCTGCTGCAGAAGCTGTGCGACGCCGGGCTGGATGTCTCGCTGGAAACCTCCGGCGCGCTGGACATCGCCGCGGTGGATGCGCGGGTGTCGCGCGTGGTCGACCTGAAGACCCCGGATTCGGGCGAGGTGGCGCGCAACCGGCTGGAGAACCTGCCGCTGCTGACCGCGCGCGACCAGCTCAAGTTCGTGATCTGCAGCCGCGGCGACTACGAATGGGCGCGTGCGATGGTGGCCGAGCATGGCCTGCCGGCGCGCTGCACGGTGTTCTTCTCGCCCAGCAAGTCGCAGGTCAGCGCCCGCGAGCTGGCCGACTGGATCGTCGCCGACCGCCTGCCGGTGCGTTTCCAGATGCAGTTGCACAAGATCCTCTGGAACGACGAGCCCGGGCGCTGAGGCCCGCACGTCGTTCATGGCTTCAACCCCGGCGCGGGACAGCGTGCTGGCATTCCTCCCCCAACCGGATCAACACATGAAGAAGAAAGCAGTCGTGCTTCTTTCCGGCGGCATGGACTCGGCCGCCGTCGTCGCCATCGCCCAGGAACAGGGCTTCGAGGTGTACGCGCTGAGCGTGCGCTATGGCCAGCGGCATACCTCGGAACTGGAAGCGGCCAAGCGGGTCTCGGCCGCGCTGGGCGTGGCCGGGCACAAGGTGGTCGACGTCGACCTGCGCAGCATCGGCGGTTCGGCGCTGACCGACGACATCGACGTCCCCGAGGCCGGTGGTGCCGGCATCCCGGTGACCTACGTGCCAGCGCGCAACACCATCATGCTGTCGCTGGCGC
The DNA here is from genome assembly GCF_052871705.1 of Stenotrophomonas sp. LARHCG68. Classification (NCBI taxonomy): domain Bacteria; kingdom Pseudomonadati; phylum Pseudomonadota; class Gammaproteobacteria; order Lysobacterales; family Lysobacteraceae; genus Stenotrophomonas; species Stenotrophomonas sp. LARHCG68. The sequence goes on from NZ_JBIXJV010000001.1 coordinate 794,854, forward strand.
TTGGCTGGGCCGAGGTCCTGGGCGCCAACGACATCTTCTGCGGCGTGAACGCCGTGGATTACTCCGGCTACCCGGACTGCCGGCCCGAGTTCGTGGCCGCCTTCCAGGCGCTTGCCAACCTGGCCACCAAGGCCGGCGTGGAAGGGGCGGGCATCGTCGTGCACGCGCCGCTGCAGTACCTGAGCAAGGCGCAGATCGCCGCCGAAGGACAGCGCCTGGGCGTGGACTTCGGGCTGACCGTGTCCTGCTACCAGGCCGACATGAACGGCCGAGCCTGCGGCCATTGCGACGCCTGCCGCCTGCGTGCGGACGGCTTCGCCGCCGCCGGCCTGGCCGACCCCACGCACTACGCCTGATTTCCGGTTTGCTGCTTCTTGCGCTAGAATGCGCACCCCGGCTACGGCCGGGTCTTTGTTTGGGCCGTTAGCTCAGTCGGTAGAGCAGAAGACTTTTAATCTTTTGGTCGAAGGTTCGAATCCTTCACGGCCCACCAAGCAAATCAAGCAGTTAGAAATCAGAAAAGGCACCGCATCGCGGTGCCTTTTTCGTGTGGTGCCTACTTGGTGCCTACATTCGCTGGGCTACATCGCCGGCTTCCATTCGTCGCGCATCCGCGCACGGAGGGTTCTCGGGGAACAAGATGGGACGACTTCGTCGTGGTGCCGAGTCGGCCATATGCGCCGATGTCTTCCGGCCCGTCAGGAGGCAGTCTCCAGTGGGTGATGTCGCTGCCGTCATCGCCGTGCCAGGGGGCCGAACACGGCCTCGCTCCGGACCCTGTGTCATAGCATCAGCTCGGCTCGCGATATCGCTGACCAAACTGTGCCGTTGGTTTGAAGTAGCCCGCCGCACGACGTGCTACAAGCCCCCCCCGAGCGCTGGCGAAGGTCGACCGAGTTGGCTACGCCGATCAAGGAAATGATCAAAGTAGAACCGTCGTTTGGCTATCGCACGGCTGCGGCGCTGCTAGACATGAATAAGAACGCGGTGCGGCGGATCTTCCAGCGCAAGGGGGGCAGGTTCGCAAGCGGGCCGTGGGGCAGCGCCGACGGATCGAGGCCAGGGCATCTTGAGCCGAACCTCTGGATCGGTGCTGGGCCATAGACCTTTGCCTGTATGGGGCGGGTACAGACTGGCGCCGGTGATCGACTGCCACATCCGGCAATTGCTGGGCTGGCACCTACCGCGGACCGGCAAGGCAAGCACGGCGTCCGCCGGCCTGGAACAGGCTCTGATCACCTGCTACGGCGCTTTGGGCCGCAACCGGTTGTTCATTACACTTCAGGGGCTCAGCGGTTTACCACACACCCTGCGGTTGCTGCGCCGTGGTAGGTGATATTGGTAAGCACATTACCGGTCTTGATTGTCCACGTTTCCCTACTGGTCCGCTTGAACTCGGTGCTGAGCTCTGTGGCGGGAATGGAAAGAGGCTGCCCGGGAAACGCTATTGTTATCGCCTTGCAGCTCATGGTTGCTACACCCACTGTTGACGTATTTTCAGTGAGAACGGTAGGGCAGTCGCGATCTTCTTCACCCGTCCTCGTGTCCCACATGAAGGGGTTGCTGAAACTCTCGATCACCTCCTGTTTGGTGGCGCAGACGGTCTCGCTTCGGGGCGGGACGGTTCTTCCGTCTGTGAGGGTTCCCGTGGTGACCATTGTCCACATGCCGGTCTGGGCGGCCTCCTGGACGACTTTCAGGTCGGAGAAATTTGCGGCATAAGTCAGCACCGGACTGGTCAGTACGGCGGCGAGCACAAGGTATGAGACTGCTTTCAATCGCATGAATCCCGATCTCCAAGGGTAATAAAGGCGCGGCATTCTACCCACTGCGAACTGTTGATTTCGGGCGGAATGCAGCCTGACAATTCGTTCAAGCCAAGCTTGCTTCATCGCGCTGGCAAAACGGCAGGTTAAGGAAGACCCGAACAACCAGTACATGCACTCAAATTTCCAGAATTCGAACCAACCTTGCAGGCCACTGGTAGTGAATCATTAACCTGTCGATCAATATCCGTATCGCAGGACGGTGCCTCCCGTCCTGCAGGCGCAACTGCTCTTTCGTTGTAGATCGGATTTAAAACAGATGGTTTTTGGTGGCCGTGCGTGGCCATCATGCCGCGTCAACGCATGCAAATAGAGATTGGAAAGAAAATGCGTGAAACGACCTAATGCGAGTGACGCACAAGCAGGCCCTGCCCGTAGCTCGCTGTAGTGGGCGCTTTCACTGCAATTCAAGAAGCTGGGAGGATCTCGGGCTCTCGTTCCCAGTTGAGGCATCGAATTTCTTGATCTTTTGGTCGAAGGTTCGAATCCTTCACGGCCCACCAGCATTGCCAAGGGTTCCGGAGATTCCGGAGCCCTTTTTTATTTCCGCAATCGGCAGTTTTTCGCAACTTCACTTCGTCCTGGTTGCAGAACGGAAAAGGCACCGCATGGCGGTGCGTTTTCCGTTCGGTGCCTGTCCGCCATCCCGGCGGTGAGGCGGCGGTGGATGCGCGGTTACTTCAGCAGCGTCGGCACATCGACGATGCGCACGTCGTGCATCTGGTCCAGGTAGGTGTCCAGGTAGGCCTTGTGCGAGGCGCCGACGATCACCAGCGTGCGCATGCCCGGCGTCGGTCCCATCAGGTCGCGGATGTTGGCCGCCATGCGCAGGTTGCGGGTTTCCCACGAGGTCACGTAGAGGCGGCCATAGCCTTGCGGCGAGGGTTCCTCCAGGGCAGCGCCGTAGTCGCCCTCGAAGGCGATCGGCGCCATCTCCGGACCGTTGTAGTGGCGATACAGCGCCAGCGCCTTTTCCGGTGTGTCGATCTGCGCTTCGATGCCTCCGAACATCGCCGACCGGCGCGCGTTGGCGGGGTTGTCCCAGGCCTTGCGGATGGCTGCCACGTAGGCCTTGGGATCGGGCCCGTAGCGGTCGGAACTGTGGTCATCCATCGGCCAGAGCCGCTCGTGGCCCAGGCGTGCGGCGAGTGTGGCGGCAATGACCGTGTTTTCATTGCGGCTGGCACGCAGGGCTTCCAGTGCGTTCACCAGTTCCTCGTCCAGGCCGTCGCCGGCGTGCCGTTCGGCGGCGGGAAGCCGCAGCCACTGGACGAGCGCGGAATCGCGCTCGCCGGCAGCCAGGAACGTGGCCGCCAAGCGGCGGCGCTGCATTGCCGTCGGCTGCGCGGGCCATGTGGCCAGCAGGGTTTCCGCCGCCGCGTTCGCGGCCGGTATGTCGAGCCCGGTGGCCTTGGCCGCGGCCGAGACGTCGGGGCAATAGTCGTGCATCGTCAGTGCGTAGCGGGAGGGCTGGCGGCTCAGCATGTCGCACTGCAGGCCCGAGACGGCCTCGATGGCGATGGCCCGTGGCTGCCAGTTGGCCAAGCGGTCGAGCAGGCCGGCGAGCGATGCGGGGTCGAACGTGTCCGGCAGCCCTGCCAGATGGGCGGTACCCAGTACCGCGACCTCGTTCGGCACGCCGTGCCGGGGCCCCTTGTGTGTGTGCGGTTCAAAGCCCTGCGCCTGTGCTGCGCCTGCCAGCAGGCATCCGGCCAGCGCCGTCCCGACCAGTAGGTTTCGTCCCAACATTCCCTGTATCACTCCCTGGCCCATGGTGGTTTGCCGTTGAAGCGCCAGCTCGGCGCAAGCTGGCGAGGATTCCTGTCTGCCCGAGGGGCTGTCAATGGCCATGTTTCACGGTGCCCAAGGTCATCGACGGACGGCGCTGGATACCTGCCTCACCTGCCGCCGGGGGACGACGCGCGCTATCGGGATGCCGGCGATGGCTGGCAGTGGATGAGCGCTCGGCCTACCATGCGGCTTGGCATCCGGCGCCCACGGCAGGCGGATGGCGACACCGATGGCGGCCCGGGGGCACGTTTGGACAGACAGATCACGCTATTGCTGCATCGCTGGCGCGAAGGCGACCTGGATGCGCGTGAGCACCTGTTCCAGGCGCTGTATGCGGACCTGATGCAGATCGCGCGCAGCCGCCTGTCCAACCAGACCAACGGCACGCTGCAACCGGCCGCGCTGGTCAACGAGTCACTGATGCGCCTGCTTGGCAGCGACGCCGACTACCAGGACCGTACCCATTTCATCGCCATTGCCGCGCTGAAGATGCGCTCGGTGCTGGTCGACCACCTGCGCGCGCGCTCTGCCGACAAGCGCGGTGGCAACGCCGAGCAGCTCACGCTTTCGCATGCGCAGGACATGAGCGATGAGGACACCATCGGCCATGACGTGCTGGCCCTGCACCAGGCGCTGAACAAGCTGGCCGAGCTGGAGCCGCGTGCGGCCAGCACCATCGAGCTGACCTATTTCGGCGGCATGAGCCGGGACGAGATCGCATTGGTGCTGGATGTCTCGGTGCCGACGGTGGACCGCGACCTGCGTTTCGCGCGGGCGTGGTTGAACCGGGAACTGCGCTGAAACCGCGCACGCCGGGGGCAGGGTGAAGGAGCGCTGGCAGCGGGTACGGGAACTGTTCGATGCGGTGTGTGAGCTGCCGCGTGAGCAGTGGCCCGCCGCGTTGGCCGAGCGTTGCGATGACCCGCAGGTGCGGGAGGAGGTGCTGCAGCTGCTGGGTGCGCAGACGGTGGGGCTCAGCCGGGTCAGCAACCGCCTGGACATCGCGCTGGCCCGGGCGATGGCCCCGGAGTTCGGCATCGGTGACCGGCTGGGACCGTGGCGGCTGATCGAGCGCGTCGCCCAGGGGGGCATGGGCACGGTGTTCAAGGCCGAGCGTGCCGACGGCGTGTACCAGCGGGTGGTCGCGATCAAGCTGCTGCACGGCTTGCCCGGCGGCATGGAAGTGGAGCGGCTGGCGATCGAGCGGCAGGTGCTGGCCGACCTGCAGTTGGCGCACGTGGCGCGGCTGTACGACGGCGGCACCACGCCCGATGGCCATCCGTACCTGGTGATGGAGTACATCGACGGCAAGCCGGTGGACCAATGGTGCAGCGAACAGCAACTGGACCTCCCTGCGCGGCTGGCGCTGTTCCTGGACATCTGCGGCATCGTGCAGTCCGCGCACGAACGGCTGGTGCTGCATTGCGACCTCAAGCCGAGCAACGTGCTGGTGCAGGGCGACGGGCAGCCGGTGCTGCTGGATTTCGGCCTGGCGCGGATGCTCAGCGAGGTGCGCCAGGAGCGGGATTCGGGCTATTGCACGCCGTCGTATGCCAGCCCGGAGTTGATCCGCGGGCAAATGGTCGGTGCCGCCGGTGATGTGTACAGCCTGGGCGTGATGCTGCTGGAGCTGGTATCGACCCGGCCCTGTCTGCGCGAGCCCGGTGACGTGGACGTGCCGGTGCCATTGCCCAGCGAGCATGCGCCGGCGGAGTTGCCGTGGCGCCGGCGCCTGCGCGGTGACCTGGATGCCATCGTCCGGCGTGCCTGCGCGCTGGATGTCGGCGAGCGCTACCGTACCGCCGAGGCGTTGATGGGCGATGTGCGTCGCTACCTGGAACAGCAGCCGCTGCAGGCCCGTCGTGCTGATCGCCTGTACCGCGTGCGCAAGGCGTTGCGCCGCAACTGGCAGGGCGTGGCAGCGGCCAGCGGCTTGCTGGTGCTGCTGCTGGCGTTCGTGATCGGCCTGGTGCAGACCCGCCGGCAGGCGCAGGAGGAGGCCGCCGTCGCCCGCCAGGTCAGCAAGTTCATGGTGGGCGTGTTCGAGACGGCCGACCCGTTCCTGCGCACCGAGCGGGGGGAGGAGGAACTGACCGCACGCCAGCTGCTGGATCGTGCGGCATTGCAGGTGGACAACGAGCTGCGCGAAGCGCCGGTGGAGCGTGCGCGGATGCAGGCGGTGCTGGGTGCGGCCTACCAGAACTCGGGGGTGCCGCTGCAGGCGGAGCGGTTGCTGCAGCGGGCGTACGAAGGGTTCATGCGCACGGATGTGAACCGCCGCGAGGATGCCGCGTCGGTGCTGGCCAGCCTGTCCACGCTGAGGACGAATGAAGGTGACGGTGCCAAGGGGCAGCAACTGGCCGAGCGCGGCCTGGCGCTGGTCGATGGCGCGGCGACGTCGGAAGTGAAGGCACGCCTGCTGGCGGCGCGTGCGTTGGCCTATACCAACCAGCAGCTGTTCGACCGTGCGGAAGTGGCGTTCAAGCAGGCGCGCGCGGCCTATGCGGGGCTGTCCGGCACCGATGACGAGGCGCAGCTGCACGAGCTGGTCTACAACACCGGCCTGATGTACCTGCGCTGGGGGCGCACGCAGGACGCCGCGCGTCACTTCCGGCAGGTGATCGACAGCCTGCATGGCCGGCGCACCAGCCTGGCGCTGGCCGCGGAAACCCGGCTGGCGCAGATCCTGCGCGAGCAGGGCGACTACGCGCAGGCACTGCCATTGCTGCAGGCCGGCATGCACCAGGCCATCGCACTGTATGGCGCCGAGAACAGCTTCGTGCTCGTGCAGCACGAGGCCCTGGCCGACCTGTACCAGGACATGGGCAACTTCACCGCGGCCGAGGAGCAGTTCCGGGCACGGCAACGGCTGAGCGCGATCATCGATGGCGAAGCGTCGGTGCGCTACTCGATGGGATTGTTCAACTACGGCACCCTGCACGAGCAGCGCGGTGACCTGGATGCGGCGGAGCAGATGTATCAACGCGCCTGGGAAATCCGCCGCGACCAGCTCGGGGCGCAGGCGCCGGTGACGATGCGCGCCGAAAGCGGGCTGGGGCGGTTGCTGATGCGGCAGGGGCGGATGGAGGCGGCCGGAACCCACCTCAAGCACGCCGACCTTGGGATGGCCGCCGCGCTGCCAGCCGATGCACCCGGGCGGCAGGAAGTGCGGCTGTACCGCATCGCCTGGCATGTCCGCCAGAACGAACTGGAGCAGGCCAACGCGTTGCTGGAGCCCATTGGCGCGCAGGCAACGCCGATGCTGTCGCTGCAGTTGCTGCAGGTGCGCGCGGACCTGGCCGCGCGGCGCGGTGACGGGAAATCCGCGCTGGCCCTGCGTGATGCGGCGTTGGGACTGTCGATCAGCGTGTACGGGCAGGACAAGATGGAGACCCTGCAGAACCGCATCGCACTGGCGGAAACGCAGCTGCAGTTCGGCCATGCCGGCAAGGCGCTGGCCGAGCTGGACAAGGTGGCCCCGGTGCTGAGCCGCATGCAGGTCGATGGTTCGCCGGACCGGCGCAAGGTCGAAGGGCTGCTGTTGCTGGCCCGCGGTGGACGCGGCTGACGGCTCAGCCCTGCTCGCGCACGATGTCCACCAACCGCTGGCCATAACGGGCCAGCTTGCTGCCACCGATGCCGCCGACCCGGCCCAGCGCGTCGATGCTGGTCGGCCGTTGCTCGGCGATGTTGCGCAGCGTGCTGTCGTGGAAGATGACGAAGGCCGGCACGTTCTGCTCGCGCGCCAGTTCCGCGCGCAGCCCGCGCAGGGCATTGAACAGGGCCAGGTCCCCGGCCTGCACCGGCAGGCCGCTGCGCTGGCCGCCACGTTCGCGTTCGCGCGCCACCGGGCTCTCGCGGCGCATCATCAGCTGGCGACGGCCCTTGAGCACGTCGCGGCTGGCGTCGGTCAGGCGCAGCCCGCCGTGCGCCTCGGGGTCGACTTCCAGCAGGCTGGCCGCGACCAGCTGGCGGAACACGCTGCGCCAGCTGCGCGCATCCAGGTCGCTGCCGATCCCGTAGGTGCTGAGCTTGTCGTGGCCGAGCTGGCGCATGCGCTCGTTGTCGCTGCCGCGCAGGATGTCGATCAGGTGGCCCACGCCGAAGCGCTGGCCGCTGCGGTACACGCAGCTCAATGCCTTCTGCGCCGGCACGGTGGCATCCCATGCAGCCGGCGGGGTCAGGCAGTTGTCGCAGTTGCCGCAGGGCTTGGGGTAGGTCTCGCCGAAACCGGCCAGCAGCACCTGGCGGCGGCACTGCATGGATTCGCAGTAGCCGAGCAGGTGGTCGAGCTTGGCGCGCTCCAGCTGCTTGCGCTCCTCACTGGCCTCTGACTGCTCGATCATCTGCTTGAGCAGCACCACGTCGCCGAGCCCGTAGCACAGCCACGCCTCGGCGGCCTCACCGTCACGGCCGGCGCGGCCAGTCTCCTGGTAATAGCCTTCCATCGACTTGGGCAGGTCGGTATGCGCGACGAAGCGCACGTCCGGCTTGTCGATGCCCATGCCGAAGGCGATGGTGGCGCACATCACGATGCCGTCCTCGTGCAGGAAGCGGCGCTGGTTGGCCGCACGCACTTCCGCCGGCATGCCGGCGTGGTAGGGCAGGGCCTGCAGGCCTTCGTTGCACAGGAACTGCGCGGTTTCCTCGACCTTGCGCCGGGACATGCAGTAGACGATGCCGGCTTCGCCGCGGTGCGCCTTCAGGAAATCCAGCAGCTGGCGCTTGGCGTTGTCCTTCTGCACCACGGTGTAGCGGATGTTGGGACGGTCGAAGGAACTGACGAAGTGGCGCGCCTGCGCCAGGTCCAGGCGTTCGGCGATCTCGCGCTGGGTCGGCGGGTCGGCGGTGGCGGTCAGCGCGATGCGCGGCACCTGCGGCCAACGCTCGTGCAGCACGGTCAGCTGCCGGTATTCCGGGCGGAAGTCATGGCCCCATTGCGACACGCAATGGGCCTCGTCGATGGCGAACAGGGCGACCCGGCTGCGTCCGAGCAGCGACAGGAAGCGGCCGGTGAGCAGCCGTTCGGGGGCGACGTAGAGCAGCTCCAGCTCGCCGTCGAGCAGTTCGCGCTCGACCCGTGCGGCCGTCTCGGCATCCAGCGTGGAGTTCAGGAACTCGGCACGCACGCCGGCCTGGCGCAGCGCTTCCACCTGGTCCTGCATCAGCGCGATCAGGGGCGAGATGACGATGCCGCAGCCATCGCGCAGCAATGCCGGGATCTGGAAACAGAGGGATTTGCCGCCGCCGGTGGGCATCAGCACCAGCGCGTCATTGCCGCTGGCAACATGTTCGACGATGGCCTGCTGGTCGCCGCGGAAACTGTCGTAACCGAAAACGCTGGAAAGCAGTTCTTGCGCGTGACTCTGGGGCATCGCGCTAGTTTACCTGCTGGCGTGGACTGGCCGGGTGTCGGTTATGTGGCTTTCGCGCAGGGGAGACGATGCCGGGGCGCGTAGGGCGGTTGGCGGCGGTGCGCAGGCAGCACCCCACCCCGGCCCTCCCCTTCGCTGCGCGAAAGGGAGGGGGTGTTCACGCAACCTGGCAGAAGCCAGCGAAATCGCCGAACGCAGCGAACCCGTTCTTCCCCCTCCCTTTCGCGCAGCGAAGGGGAGGGCCGGGGTGGGGTAAGCGCTGCTTCCCCGGCTCGAACCTGCCTCGTCCACGCGAGGGGAGGCAGCCCTGCAACGCTTACTGCAGCAGCGAACGCAGCATCCAGGCGTACTTTTCGTGGATCTGCAGGCGCTGGGTCAGCAGGTCCTCGCTGGGCGCATCATTGGCCTTGCCGGCCTGTTCCAGTACCTTGCGCGCGGTGCGGCAGACCGCTTCGTTGCCGGAGACCAGCTGCTGGACCATTTCGCGCCAATCCGGGGCATCGGTCAGGCCGGGCTCCTCGGCGATGGAGGTCAGGGTCACGAATTCACGGTAGGAACCGGGTGCGTTGAAGCCCAGCGCACGGATGCGCTCGGCGATCTCGTCCAACGCGTTCCATTGCTCGGTGTACTGGTCCATGAACATGTTGTGCAGCGAGTTGAACATCGACCCGGTGACGTTCCAGTGGAAGTTGTGGGTCTTCAGGTAAAGGGTGTAGGCATCGGCCAGGAAGTGTGAAAGGCCGTCGGCCACCTTCTTGCGATCGCTGTCCTTGATCCCGATATCCACCCCCGGGGCCGACGGTGCGGCCGCGGCGAGCTTCTTCTTGCCGGCTTCGGATTTGCTGCTGTGCTTGGTTTTGGCCATGACGCTTTACTCCTTGGCGGGTTGAATGGCTTCACAATACCGCTCCGGTAACCGTACCGGTATTTCAAGTTTTCACGTTGAACGATTGATGAGCGCTATCGAAAATCAGACTGCCATCCGCCTGCGCGACGCCCGCAAGGCCATTGACGGGGCGATGAGCCGCGACCGCGGCCGCCTGCTGGGCCTGTGGTCACGCTGGCAGGGCAAGCCGGCCGATGCGGCCGCCGAGCAGGCGCTGTTGCAGCTGTTGGAACGCTCGCAGGCGCAGCGCAGGCAGCGGGCCGCGCAGCCGGTTTCCATCACCATGGACGATGCGCTGCCAATCGCGCGTGAAGCCGACCGGATCACCGCGCTGATCCGCGCGCACCAGGTGGTGGTGATCGCCGGTGAAACCGGTTCGGGCAAGACCACCCAGCTGCCGAAGCTGTGCCTGGCCGCCGGCCGTGGCCAGGCCGGCATGATCGGTTGCACCCAGCCACGCCGCATCGCCGCCCGGGCGGTGGCCGCGCGCGTGGCCGAGGAACTACAGACCGAGCTGGGTTCGGTGGTGGGTTACCAGGTGCGCTTCACCGACAAGGTCGGCGAGGACAGCCGCATCAAGTTCATGACCGACGGCATCCTGCTGGCCGAGATTGCCTCCGACCGCTGGCTGTCGCGCTACGACACGCTGATCATCGACGAGGCGCACGAACGCAGCCTCAACATCGATTTCCTGCTGGGCTACCTGAAGCAGCTGCTGCGCAAGCGCCCGGACCTGAAGCTGATCGTCACCTCGGCCACCATCGACACCGAGCGTTTCTCGCGCCACTTCGACGATGCACCGGTGGTCAACGTCGAGGGCCGGACCTACCCGGTGGAAGTGCGCTACCGCGCACTGGACGAGGCGGCAGCCAACGGCGAGGAAATGCGCCCGGCCGGCGCGCGCGGCCGCCGCGAGGACGCGGATTCGGACCCGGTGTCGGTCAACGACGCCATCGTCGCTGCGGTGGACGAGATCACCCGCAGCGACGCGCGTGGCGACGTGCTGGTGTTCCTGCCCGGCGAGCGCGAGATCCGTGACGCGCACCAGGCGCTGGAGCGCCGCAAGTACCGCGAGACCGAAGTGCTGCCGCTGTATGCGCGGCTCTCGGCCAAGGACCAGGACCGGGTGTTCAACCCGGGCCCGAAGCGCCGCATCGTGCTGACCACCAACGTGGCCGAGACCTCGCTGACGGTGCCGCGCATCCGTTACGTGATCGACCCCGGCCTTGCCCGCGTCAAACGCTACAGCCCGCGCCAGAAGCTGGACCGCCTGCACATCGAGCCGGTGTCGCAGGCCAGCGCCAACCAGCGCAAGGGCCGCTGCGGCCGCATCTCCGAAGGCATCTGTTACCGGCTGTATTCCGAAGCCGATTTCCAGTCGCGCGCGGAGTTCACCGACCCGGAGATCCGGCGCTCCTCGCTGGCCGGCGTGATCCTGCGCATGTTGCAGCTGGGCCTGGGCCAGATCGATGAATTCCCGTTCCTGGAAGCCCCCGACGAGCGCGCGGTGGCCGACGGCTGGCAACAGCTGGCCGAGCTGGGCGCCATCGATGCGGAGCGCAAGCTGACCGCGATTGGCCGGCAGATGGCCCGCCTGCCGGTGGACGTGAAGCTGGCGCGCATGCTGGTGGCCGCACAGAAGGGCGGTTGCCTGCGCGAGATGCTGGTGATCGCCGCATTCCTGGGCATCCAGGACCCGCGCGAGCGTCCGCCGGAAGCCCGCGAGGCGGCCGACAACGCGCATGCGCAGTTCGCCGACGGCCGTTCGGAGTTCATCGGCATCCTGCGCCTGTGGGAGGCCTATCGCATCGCACATGAAGATCTCACCCAGTCCAAGCTGCGCGACTGGTGCGGACGTCATTTCCTGGGCTTCCTGCGCATGCGCGAATGGCGCGAGCTGCACCGCCAGCTGCGCCTGCTGTGCGAGGAGCTCGGTTGGTCGGTCAACGAGGGCGATGCCTTCGGCAGGGCGCTGCTGGCCGCACCGGTCGCGGTGCCGGCCGGCGGCGATGCCGAGGCCAAGCGCAAGGCCACGCGTGGCGAGCTGCACAAGGCCGCGCGCCTGGCGCGCGAGGGCAAGCCGGACCCGGCTGCCACCGGCACGCCCCGTGCGCAGGGCAGGGGGAACGCCGAGTCCGACACCGCGCCAGGTATCCCGGAGAAGGTGCGCGTGGCCGCCTACCAGGCCCTGCACCGCGCGATCCTGGCCGGCCTCCCGACCCAGGTCGGGCATCGCACCGACAAGGGTGATTTCCAGGCGCCACGACAGCGCCGTTTCCACCTGTTCCCGGGGTCGGCGCTGGCCAAGCGGCCGCCGCCGTGGGTGCTCAGTGCCACGCTGCTCGACACCCAGCGCGTCTGGGGCCTGACCAATGCGTCGATCGAGCCGGACTGGGTGATCGCCGAGATTCCCCACCTGCTGGCGCGCAAACACTTCGATCCGCATTGGTCGCGCGCGCAGGGACAGGTGCTGGCGTCGGAGCAGATCAGCCTGTTCGGCCTGGTGCTGGCACCGAAGAAGCCCGTGCATTACGGCAAGATCAACCCGGGCGAGGCGCACGACATCTTCGTGCGGCAGGCGCTGGTGACCGGCGAGATCAACACGCGCGCCGGCTTCGTCGCCGACAACATCAAGGTGCTGGAGCAGGCGCGCGAGGAAGAAGCCAAGCTGCGCCGTGCCGGCATCGTCGCCGACGAGGATTGGCAGACACGCTGGTACCTGGATCGGGTGCCGCCGCATATCCATTCGGCCAGCCTGCTCGACGGCTGGTGGCAGGCGTTGCCGCCGGAGCAGCGTCGCACGCTGCAGTGGTCGTTGACCGACCTGCTGCCGGGCGAAGGCAGCGAGGAAGACCGCTACCCGAAGTACTTCGCGCTGGGCGACGCACGCCTGGCGATGCATTACCGCTTCGAGCCCGGTGCCGAGGATGACGGCGTGACCCTGGACGTGCCATTGCACCTGCTCAATGCGCTGGACCCGGCGCGGCTGTCGTGGCTGGCACCGGGCTTCGTCGCCGACAAGGCCAGTGCCATGATCCGTACCTTGCCCAAGGCGATGCGCCGCAACTACGTGCCGGCGCCGGACTTCGGCCGGGCCTTCTTCGAGGCCTGGCCGCAGCCTTCGGCCGATGACATCCGTGGCGAGCTGGCGCGCTTCCTGAGCAAGACCACCGGGGCGACGGTGGCGGCCACCGATTTCGAGGTGGATGCCCTGGAGCCGCACTTGCGGATGAACCTGCGCCTGTTCGAGGCGGCGCCGTCGCGCGGCGCTGAACCGGGCAGGGGCAATGCACCGGGCAAGGAGGTCTCGGCGAACGGGAAGGGAGCCAGGCTGCTGGCCATGTCGCGCGACCTGGAGGCGCTGCGTGCGCGCTTCGGCGAACGTGCCGGCAGTGCGTTTGCCGCGCGCGCCGGGCAGGCGCTGGCGGCCGAAGGCCTGCGCGAGTTCCCGTCGGCAGCGATCCCCGGGCAGGTCCCGGGCGAGGCCGGCGTGCCCGCCTATCCGGCGTTGGTGGACACCGGTGATGCCGCCGCGCTGCGCATCTTCGCCGACCGCAACGAGGCGGCGCTGGCGCATCCGCTGGGTGTACGCCGGCTGCTGGAAATCGGCCTGGCCGACAAGGTCAAACAGGCCCGCAAGCAATTGCCGGTCTCGCCCAAGACCGGCCTGTTGTACGCGGCCATCGAGTCGCAGGAGCGCCTGCGCGGCGACCTGGTGGATGCGGCGATGAACGCGGTACTGGCCGATGGCCTGGCCGGGATCCGCACACCGGAGGCGTTCGAGCAGCGCCGCAGCGAGGCCGGCAGGCAGTTGTTCGGCGAGGCGATGACACGGCTCAAGCTGGCCGAGACCATCCTGGGCCTGGTCGGTGAGCTCAAGCCACAGCTGGAAGCACCGCTGATGGGCTGGGCGCGCGGCAACCTGGACGACATGGAGGCGCAGTTGGCAGGGCTGGTGCATGCCGGCTTCCTGCGTGAAACGCCGGCCGATGCGCTGGCCCAGTTCCCGCGTTACCTCAAGGCCATGCTGCTGCGCGCCGAACGCGCCAAGCGTGACCCGCCGCGTGACCAGGCACGCATGCTGGAGCTCAAGCCGTTCGTCGACGCGCTGGATGAGGCGCGGTTGCAGGGCCGCGCCGCGCGTGCCGAATGGGCGGCGTTGCGCTGGGACATCGAGGAGCTGCGGGTATCGCTGTTCGCGCAGGAACTGGGCTTCCGCTCGGGGATCTCCGCCAAGAAGCTGGCGCAGCGGGTCGCCGCGTTGCGCGGCTGACCCCTCAGCGGGCCGGCACCGCCGCCGGGCGGTGCTGCTCGGCGCAGGCGCGGCGCGCAGTGTTGAGCTGGCTCTGTGCGTTGGCGTGTTCGCGGGTGATGGCCTGGCGGAACGTGGCCATGCGCCCGCGCAGGGCCTGGCTGCGCTCGGCGGTGGTGGCCGCGGCCAGCTGGTCGTTGAGCATGGCCATCTGCTGCTGCAGGGTGCCGACGCGGTCGTTGGACGAGCCGTAGATCGATGCCGTGGCCGTGGCGATGCAGGCACGTTCGGCGGCGCGGTTGGCCTCCCCATCGGCGCTGGTGCCGGCATCGGCGGTCGCCGCCGGCGCGGCCTCCGTCGGGGGCTGGCCGGGTGGCTCGGTACCGGTGCCGGCAGCCGTCGACGCGATGCGGTCCTCGCGCAGCTTCATCGGCTCGGCGCGGGCGTCGCAGGGATGCTCGGAGTACATCGTCTCCCCCGATTTGCCCTTGCATTTGTAGACCTGCGCATGCGCGCCGGCAGGAAGCAACAGCAACAGCAACAGGGGCAGCAGGATCGTGTTGGGCATGGCAGGTGGGGTCGCTGGGAGGGGCGGTGCCGCGGCGTCGGTCACTTGGTCCGGCGGACCTTGGCGCGGGTGTTCAGACCTTCCACGCGCAGGTACCAGACGTTCATCAGCCCTGGGGTGATCTCCACCGTGGGCATGTCACGGCGCACGCCGGAGACGCTGGCCTCGTCGGTCTGCTCCCAGACCTGGCCGTTGTCGAGCGTGTACTGGCGGCCCTTGCCGAAGCCACGGAATTCGCCTTCCAGCTTGGCCACGATCGGGTCGCGGCTACCGAAATCGAAGAAGCCGCGGTTCTTCACGATCACTTCCTGGCGCCCTTCCTCGCGGGCCTGTTCCACCGCGGCGCTGGCAACGCTGGCGGCCTGTTCCACCTTGCCCTGCAACCAGTTGTTCAGTGCCGCCAGCTCCTCGGCATTGAGCTTGTCCAGGCCGGCGGCCTTGAACTCGGCGGGCGACATCTGCTGCTGCAGGTCGCCATGGACCACGCGCTGGGCATGGGCCGGCAGCAGCGGCGACAGTGAAAGCGCGGTGAAGGCGGCGAGGACGGCAAGGCGAGGCAGCTTCATGAACGTTGTTCCCGGCGGCAGTTGGGCGCTAGTGTAGGGGCATCCACCTGCAATTGACTGCTGTGAACCGTTCTTCCTCCCCTGGCCTGGATACGCTGCTGCAGCGTCCTTCCACCCGCGCCCTGTCCGAACCGCTGCGGCAGGCCCTGTTGTCGTGCTGGCAGCAGCCCGACGTGGCGCACGCGCCGCGCCTGCCCTGGCCGGTGTTGGCCGACACCCTGGATTCGCTGGCGCTGCTGTCCGCCGACGAGAGCGTGATCATCGCCGCGCTGCTGTTCGACCTGCCGGGCCTGCGCGCGCGCGCGGCCGAGCTGCCGCTGGGCGGCATGGCCGCGGCGGTCACCGGCCTGCTTGATGGCCAGGACGCCGCCGACCAGGTGTGGGCGCTGCATGCCGGGCGCGACGCCGGGCGCAACTCCGAGGGCCTGCGCCGCCTGCTGCTGTCGATCATCCATGACCTGCGCGTGGTGCCGATCCTGCTGTCGCGGCAACTGGCCTGCATGCGCGCGGCCGACAAGCTGCCCGACGAACAGCGCCGCGCACTGGCCCAGCTGACCCGCGACATCCATGCGCCGCTGGCCAACCGGTTGGGCATCTGGCAGTTGAAATGGGAACTGGAAGACCTGGCGTTCCGTTTCCTGGACCCGGAAACCTACCGCCACATCGCCCGCGAAGTGGACGAGACGCGCATCGCGCGCGAGCGCTACGTCGAAGCAGTGAAGCGCAAGCTGTCCGGTGCCCTGGCCGAACAGGGCATCCCCGCCGAGGTCAGTGGCCGCCCGAAGCACATCTACAGCATCTGGCGGAAGATGCAGAAGAAGCACCTGGCCTTCGAGCAGCTCTACGACCTGCGCGCGGTGCGGGTGATGGTCGACGACGTGGCCGCCTGCTACGCCACGCTGGGCGTGGTGCATGCGCTGTGGACGCCCATCCCCAGCGAGTTCGACGACTACATCGCCCGGCCCAAGGCCAACGACTACCGCTCGCTGCATACCGCGGTGATCGGCCCGGAGGGGCGCACGATCGAAGTCCAGATCCGTACCCATGAAATGCATGCCCAGGCCGAACTGGGCGTGGCCGCGCACTGGAAGTACAAGGAGGGCGGCAAGGGCGCGGAGAAGGCGTTCGACCGCAAGATCACCTGGATGCGCCAGCTGCTGGAGCAGGCCCAGGACCCGGCCGCGCCGGAGGACCTGGCCGGCGCGCTGGATGCCGAACTGGTCGAGGACCGCGTCTACGCGCTGAGCCCCAAGGGCGAGGTGATGGACCTGCCGGCCGGGGCGACGCCGCTGGACTTCGCCTACCACGTGCACACGATGGTCGGGCACCGTTGCCGCGGGGCGAAGATCAACGGCCGCATCGTGCCGTTGACCTACCACCTGCGCAGTGGCGACCGGGTCGAGATCCTGACCGGCAAGGAGGCCGATCCCCGTCGCGACTGGCTGTTGCCGGCCAACGGCTTCCTGGCCAGCAACCGCTCGCGCGAGAAGGTGCGCTCGTGGTTCCACAAGCTGGACCGTGCGCGCAACGTGCAGGCCGGCCGCGACCTGCTGGACCGCGAACTCAAGCGGCTCGGCCTGCAGCAGGCCGACCTGGCGACCGTGGTGCGGCGCTTCCACGCCGAGAGCGTGGATGACCTGTACATCCAGGTCGCGCTCGGCGACACCGGCCCCAACCAGGTCAGCCGCGCGCTGCTGGAAGCGGAGAAGGCGGCGCAGGCACCGGCCGCGCCGCCGCCGTTGCCGCGTCCCACCGCGCGACGCGGCAGCACCGGCAAGTCCGATTTCACCGTGCAGGGTGTGGGCAACCTGCTGGTGCAGCTGGCGCGCTGCTGCCAGCCGGTGGCCGGCGAACCGATCCAGGGCTACATCACCCGCACCCGCGGCGTCACCGTGCACCGGGCCGACTGCGTCGCGCTGGCCCGGCTGGCCGCCGCGCACCCGGAGCGGGTGCTGCCGGTGGAGTGGGGGCGCACCGGCTCCGGCTACGAGGTGGACGTGATGGTGCGTGCGGTCGACCGGCGCTGGCTGCTCAAGGACATCACCAACCTGATCGCCCAGGAAGACGCCTACGTCACCGAGATCAACAGCGACAACCTGCGCGAAAGTGGCCGGGTGCAGTTGCGCCTGCGCCTGAAGGTCAGCGACTACGGCCAGCTCTCCACCTTGCTGGGCAAGCTGGATGCACTGCCGGGCGTGGACGACGTGCGCCGCTTGGGATGATGCCGCGCGCCCTGTCCGGCAGCGGGCAGGTGCGCGCCTCACGGGAAAACACGGCAGGGCACGGCAGGATG
Organism: Stenotrophomonas sp. LARHCG68; assembly: GCF_052871705.1. Classification (NCBI taxonomy): domain Bacteria; kingdom Pseudomonadati; phylum Pseudomonadota; class Gammaproteobacteria; order Lysobacterales; family Lysobacteraceae; genus Stenotrophomonas; species Stenotrophomonas sp. LARHCG68. The sequence continues at coordinate 812,411 of NZ_JBIXJV010000001.1, forward strand.
GCCGTCATGCCCCGACAGGTATGCTGGAACGCATGGAGAATTGGCGGCACCGCTGCAGGCAGGGACTGGAAACGCTCGGCGACACGCTGCGGCTGTATGGCCGTTGGTGGGTCGCGCGTGGCTGGAACAGTCCGCGTGCGTGGCGCTCGATCGGCCTGGGCGTGGCGGCGTTGGCGTTGCTGTTGACCCTGCTGCGGCAGCCGTTGGCCGATTGGTTCTGGCCGGAAACACGCATCCAGCAGTTGCTCGATGACGGTCGCCGTGCCCTGGCGCAGGGGCGGCTGACCGCCCCGGATGGCGATGGGGCCCGCGAACTGTTCGCCGCGGCGGCGGCCCTGGACCCGGACCGGCGCGACGTGCAGGACGCCTTGGTGCAGACCGGCCAGGCGGCGTTGGCGCAGGCACGCCGGCAGATGGGTGCCGGCCAGTTGGCCGCGGCACGTACGTCGCTGGAGCTGGCACGGCAACTGCAGGCGCCTTCGGCCGAGATCGAGCAGATCGAGCGCGCGCTGCAGCATGGCAGCCGCGAGCAGGACGGCGTGGAGCAGTTGCTGCGCGATGCGGAGGCCGCGCACCTGGCTGGCAGCCTGGACGACGGGCCGGACAGCGCGCTGCCGCTGTACCAGCGCGTGCTGGCGGTGCAGCCGGACCGCATGCAGGCGCTGGAAGGACGCGACGACGCGTTGTCCGACCTGTTGGCACGGGCCTCGGGTGATGCCAACGAAGGACGGCTGGCCGACGCGGCGGCGCTGCTGCAGCGGGTGGAGCGTTATGACCCCGGCCATGCCGAACTGCCGGCGGCCAAGGCGGCGCTCAATGCGGCGTTGGAACAGCGCGCCCGGCAGGGCGAGCGCGAACTGGCGCGTGGACGGTTGGCGCAGGCCGCCGAATCGTTCCAGAAGGTGCTGGCGGTGGGCGAGGACGCGGCCGCGCGCCGTGGCCTGCAGCGCATCGCCGTGGCACAGGCACAGGAGGCCACGCGCCTGGCTTCCGACTTCCACTTCGGGCAGGCCGAGGCGGCGCTGGCGCAGGCCCGCGCGCTGGCCCCGGACAGCACCGAGGTGGCCGCCGCCGAGCAGGCGGTGCAGCGTGCGCGCGACGCACGCCAGTCGATGGAAACCCCCTTGTCCAACGCCGAGCGCGAGCGGCGCCTGAAGCGCCTGCTCGTGCAGTTGCAGGAAGCCGAGGCGCGCGAGCAGTGGCTGTTGCCACCGGGCAGCAGCGCCTATGACCGGTTCAAGGCAGCGCAGGCGCTGGCGCCGCAGGATGCGCGGGTGCGGCGCGCCGCTGCCCGGATCCAGCCGGCGGCCCGGCAGTGCATGGAAGACAACCTGCGCGGCAATCGCCTGCGTGCCGCGCGCACCTGCCTGGATGCCTGGCAGGCGTTGGCGCCGAGCGACCCGGCGCTGGCCCCCGCGCATCGGCGCCTGGCCCAGCGCTGGCTGGCCGTTGGCAGCGAGCGGCTGGGCATGGGCGACACCGCGTTCGCCGCGCAGGCCCTGCAGCAGGCGCGCCAGATCGACCCGGGCACGCCGGAAATCCACGCGTTCGCCGAACGCGTGCGCTCGGCCGGTCCGGGGCCCTGAGCCGCGCAGGGCGGCGTCAGTCGAAGAACACCCGCGTGACCGCCGCCTGGGCGGCCTCCATCGAGAAGTGCCGGGCGATGTTGTGCAGGCCGTTGTCGGACAGGCGCTGCCACAGCACCGGATCGGCATACAGCTGCACCACCGCATCGGCGAAAGCCTGCGCCTCATCGGCCACGCGCACGTCCTGGCCATCGCGCAGGAACATGCCCTCCACGCCGCAGCTGGTGGCGACCACCGGCTGGCCGTGGGCCATGCTCAGGTTGACCTTGCCCTTGACCCCGGCGCCATAGCGCAGCGGTGCCACCGCGAGGCGGGCCTGTTCCATGTACGGCACCACGTCCGGTACGTAGCCGTGCACGATCACGCCGGGGCAGGCGGCGGCCAGCGCCTGGATGGCCTCGGGCACGTCCGCACCGATGCAGTGGAAGCGGACATCGGGCAGCTGTACGCGGATCCGCGGGAACACCTCGCCGATGAACCACTGCATCGCGTCCAGGTTCGGCGGGTGGCGGAAGCCACCGACGAACACCAGGTCGTGGCGCTGCGCGTACGGCAGGCCGTGGCCGGCCACTTCATGCAGGTTGGACACCAGTTCGACCCGGACCTGCGGCGCGTCCACGCGTAGCTGCTCCTGTTCGGCGGCACTGACCAGCAGGGTGATGTCGGTGGCGGCCATGATCGCCAGCTCGCTGGCGCGGGTACGCTCGGCGCCACGCAGCAGGCTGGCGTCGCCGGCCACTTCGGCGCCGCGGCGCTCGCGCAGGTAGTGCAGGTCGACGGTATCGAACACGGTGCGCGCCTGCGGCGCGAATTCGCGGACCAGCGCCAGGCATTCGTTGGCGACGTGGTAGCGCACCATCATCACCACCGCGAAGCGCTTGCCGTTGTCACGCAGCCAACTGCCGATGCCGCCCAGGAACGGTGCGTGCCAGACTTCCACGCCCATCGCCTGCAAGGCTTCGGTGGCGCCGCCGGCATGCTCGCCGCGGGTGGGCACGAACACCACGTGCGCGCCCTGCGCGAGCAGCATGCGGATCAGGTTGACCTGGCGCAGTGACGCCGAGTCACGGTCCGGGTGCGGCATGGATTCGTCCAGGACCAGGATCTGGCGCTGGTCCCGGTGCAGCAGCGCCGGGCCGGGCACGCTGCCGACCGGCAGCTGCCGGCGCAGGGCATCGCGCCACTTGTCGGCGAACACCTGCTGGTTGCGTACCTGGTAGGCCTTGACCCCGCTGCCGGTATCGGTGCCATTGCTGGTGCCTTCGTCGTGCACCACGCGGCTGGCCGGCTGGACCAGCACGCGCCGGCCGGCGGCGCGCACCTTGAAGGCCAGGTCGGTGTCCTCGTAATACGCCGGCGCGTAGCGGGCATCCAGCCCGCCAAGCTGTTCGAACAGTGCACGCGGCACCGCCAGCGCCGCACCGGAGCAGTAGTCGGCGTCGCGCAGGCTGGCATAGCGGGGATCCTCCGGCGACTCGAAGCGGCCGTAGCTCCAGCAGCTGCCATCGTCGAACACCACGCCACCGGACTCCTGCAGGCGGCCATCGGGGTACAGCAGCTGCGCGCCGACCAGGCCGGCTTCGGGAACCCGGGCGAAGGTATCCAGTAGCGCATCCAGCCAGCCGGGCTGGGGAACGGTGTCGTTGTTGAGCAGCACCACGTAGTCGCCGCGACTCAGGCGCAGGCCGTCGTTGCAGGCGGCGATGAAGCCGCCGTTGCGTTCACGCAGGTGGTAGCGCAGGCCCTGCACCTGCGGCATCCAGGTGGCGGTTTCGTCGCTGCTGCCGTCGTCGACCACCAGGATCTCGCAGCTGGCCGCCGGCGGATGCGCGGCCAGCGCGCGCAGGCAGGCCAGGGTGTGGGCGCAGTGGTTGTAGACCGGGATCACGATGCTGGCGCGCGGCTGTTCGCTGGCCGGCACGCTGAACGGTGCGAACGGTGCGAACGGGGCGGCTTCCGGGAAGAACAGCGGCGCGCGCTGCGGCGGCGGCTGGCGGCGGGTATGCACGCCGACCCGGTGCAGGGTGGCGCGCCAGCCGCGGGTACGCAGGCTGGCCAGCCCGCGGCGGATCAGGCCGACGATGCGTTTGAGGTGGTAGCGCGCATCGGCCAGCGACATCGACATTCCGGTGGAACTCCAGCTTAAGCAGGGAAGGGCCCGCGACCGCGCCCCGGGGCATGGCTGCGTTAGACTCATTGCAACTCACATTCTCGCATCCCCGTGCCGCCACGCTACGATTCCGACGAGTTCGACGACGATACCGACGACAGCAGTCCGCCGTGGCGCAGCCGCCTGATCACCTGGGGCATGGCCGCCGTCGCCCTGGGATTGGGCTTCCTGGCCCCCTACACGATCTACCTGAACAACCAGGTCACCCAGCGTTTCGGTGAACTGCGCTGGCAGATCCCGACCCGTGTCTACGCGCGGCCGTTGGTGCTCAGCCCGGGCGTGGCGATGAACGCGGCCACGCTCAAGACCGAGCTGGCGGCCTCCGGCTACCGTGATGACGGCACCGGCAGCAGCCCCGGCACCTACCGCGTGCAGGGCGGCAGCTTCCGCATTTCCAGCCGCGGTTACATCGACGTGGATGGCCGGATCGCGCCGCGCCAGGTCGAGGTGGTGGTGTCTGGCGGGCAGGTGGCTTCGCTGCGTGACGCGGCCGACCGCAAGGGGCTGAAGGCGGCGCGGCTGGACCCGGCGCGCATCGCCACGCTCTATGGCCAGAAGCAGGAGGAGCGCCGCCTGGTGCGGATCTCCGAGACCCCCGAGCTGCTGGTCACCGGCCTGCAGGCGGTGGAAGACAAGGACTTCGCCCATCACCACGGCATCGACATCAGCGGCATCGTGCGCGCGGTGTGGGTGGCCGTGCGTTCGGGCGGTGAAACGCGCCAGGGCGCCAGCACGCTGACCCAGCAGCTGGCGCGCAGTGGCCTGCTCGGGATCGGCAAGGAACAGACGCTGACCCGCAAGTTCAATGAAGTGCTGTACGCGCTGATCATGGAGGCGCGCTACGACAAGGCCACCATCCTGGAGGCCTACCTCAACCAGGTCTACCTGGGCCAGCGTGGCAAGCAGGCCATCCACGGCGTGGCGTCGGGCGCGGAGTTCTGGTTCGGGCGCGACCTCAATTCGCTGACCACCGAGCAGGTGGCGTTGTTGATCGGCCTGGTCAAGGGGCCGTCGTACTACGACCCGCGGCGCAACCCGGACAACGCGCTGGACCGCCGCAACTTCGTGCTCGGCAAGCTGCACGAGAACAAGCTGATCGACGATGCCGAGTACCAGCGCGCACTGAAGGCACCGCTGGGCGTGTCCAAGACGCCGGGCATCGCCGCGGCCAACCGCTTCCCGGCCTACATCGACCTGGTGCGCCGCCAGCTGGGCAACGACTACCCGGAAAGCGTGCTGCAGGGCGCCGGCCTGAACGTGTTCACCGGCATGTCGCCGTCCGCCCAGGCCTACGCCGAAGGGGCGGTGCAGCACACCATCAAGGCACTGGAGAACAAGCGCCGCCCCGAACTGCAGACCGGGCTGGTGCTGACCGACGTGCACAACGGCGACGTGCTGGCGGTGGTGGGCAGCCGCGACGTGTCCGAGCCGGGCTTCAACCGCGCCATCGAGGCGCAGCGCCCGGTCGGCTCGCTGCTCAAGCCGTTCGTCTATCTGCTGGCGCTGGCCCAGCCGGACCGCTTCTCGCTGGCGACCTGGGTCGAGGACACGCCGGTGACGGTCAACCTCAGCCGGGGCCGCAACTGGACCCCAGGCAACGCCGACAACCGCAGCCATGGCACGGTCCGGCTGATCGATGCACTGGCGCGCTCCTACAACCAGGCCACGGTGCGCGTGGGCATGCAGGTCGGCCCGGAGCGGCTGACCCACCTGATCAACGTGCTGGCCGGGCTCAAGGCCGAGGCCAACCCGGCGGTGATCCTGGGCTCGACCGACCAGAGCCCATACGGCATGACCCAGCTGTACCAGTTCCTGGCCTCCGGTGGTGAAATCCAGCCGTTGCACGCGGTGCGTGGCGTGGTCGATGCGCAGGGCAAGCTGCTCAAGCGTTACGACAAGAGCCCGGCGCCGGCGCAGGAGGGCGATTCCATCGCCGCCAACCTGATCAGCGTGGGCCTGCAGCAGGTGGTGGCCAGTGGCACCGCCGCCCGGCTCAACGCCGAGGGCCTGTCGCACCTGCAGGCGGCCGGCAAGACCGGCACCTCCAACGATGGCCGCGACAGCTGGTACGCCGGCTACACCGGCGACCACCTTGCGGTGATCTGGATGGGCAACGACCAGAACGAACAGACCGGCCTGTTCGGTGCCTCCGGCGCGATGCGGGTGTGGTCGGGCATCTTCCGCAACCTGCCGAGCAAGCCGCTGCGCGTGAACAACAAGGGGCTGGACTGGCAGTACGTGGATGCCAACGGCAACAACGCCACCGACGAAGGTTGCCCGGGCGCACGCCGCTTCCCGTTCGTGGTCGGCTTCGCGCCGGCGTATGCGCCGTGCAGCCCGCCGGCCGAGGCCGTGCCGGATGCCGGCGAGGGTGGCAGCGAAGGCGGTGGCTGGCGCAGCTGGTTCGGGCTGGACCGCAAGGCGCCTGAACCGGCCTCCACGCCCGCTTCCGAGACGCCTGCGCGATAATGCCGGGCATGAACGTTTCTTCTGCTCTTCGTTTCGCGCTGGCCGCTACGGCGGCCTCCCTGCTGCTGGCGGCCTGCGTGAGCACGCCGCCGTCGCCACCGGTCGTGCAGGACACCACCACGCCGGCCCAGCGCCTGGCCGCGGTGGAGGCCATCGCCGGCGTCGATGACACCGAGTTGTCGGTGCAGCCGCTGCGCGACGCCCAGGTCGATGACCTGCGCGAGAACGCCATCGCCAAGCGCAAGGCCGGTGACCTGGCCGGTGCCGCCGAGGACCTGAACCAGGCGCTGATGCTGGTCGACAATGACCCGGGCATCCTGCAGGAACGTGCCGAAGTGGCGCTGCTGCAGGCCGACTGGGCGCGCGCGGAGACCCTGGCCAAAAAGGCCGTGGACCTGGGTTCGCGTACCGGCCCGTTGTGCCGCCGGCATTGGGCGACCATCGAGCAGTCGCGCCTGGCCCGCGCCGAGAAGGAGAACGCGGTGTCCGCGCACGCGCAGATCGAAGGCTGCACGGTGCCGGGGATCAAGCGGTTCTGACCGCGCCCGGGACGCGGGCAGCGATGCCGCGACGCTGAGTGGCCGGCAGGACCCGTGCACCGGGTTCCCTCGAACGGTCGTCTCGTCCACCGCCCTCCCGTTCCCCGACACCGGTTCTCCGCGCCAAGGCCATGTCCTCCCTCGCCACCGCCAGCTGTGAAGCCCTCAGCGAAGGCGGCGCGCTCGCCCGCGCGCTGGATGCCTTCGTGCCGCGCCCGGCCCAGTTGCGCCTGACCGGTGCCATCGCCGAGACGCTGCAGCAGCGCGACGTACTGCTGGCCGAAGCGGGGACCGGCACCGGCAAGACCTTCGCCTACCTGGTGCCGGCGCTGCTGTCGGGCCTGAAGACCATCGTTTCCACCGGTACCCGCGCGTTGCAGGACCAGCTGTACCACCGCGACCTGCCGCGCGTGCGCGCCGCGCTGGGGGTCGGCCATCGTGCGGCGTTGCTGAAGGGACGCGCCAATTACCTATGCCGCTATCGCCTGGACCAGGCGCGTGGCGAGCCGCGCTTCAGCACGCCGGAGCAGGTGGCGCAATTCCAGCGCATCGTGACCTGGTCCGGGCGCACGCAGTACGGCGACATCGCCGAGCTCGATGGCCTGGCTGACGATTCGCCGCTGCTGCCGATGGTCACCTCCACCGTCGACAACTGCCTGGGCACCGATTGCCCGTTCTGGAGCGATTGCTTCGTGGTGCGGGCCCGCCAGCGCGCACAGGAGGCCGACCTGGTGGTGGTCAACCATCACCTGCTGCTGGCCGACCTGGCGCTCAAGCAGGAAGGCTTCGGCGAAATCCTGCCTGGCGCGCAGGCGTTCATCATCGATGAGGCGCACCAGCTGCCGGAACTGGCCACCAATTTCTTCGGCGAAGGCTTCGGCATGCGCCCGTGGCAGGAGCTGGCCCGCGACTGCCTGGCCGAATGCCGCAGCGTCGCCGGCGCGCAGGCCACCCTGCAGCAACCGGTGGCGACGCTGGAGCTGGCGCTGCGCGCGCTGCGCGAGGCGATGGAAAAACTGCCGCCGCGCGGCACCCGCTGGCGGGCGATGGCCCAGCCGGAAGTGGCCGACGGCTTCGATGCGGTCAGCGCCGCACTGGCGCAGCTGCGCGATGCGCTGGCGTTGGTGCGCGAGGCCTCGCCGGGCCTGGATGCCTGCCATGCGCGCGCGCAGGAAGCCGTGTCACGGCTGGCGCGCTGGCTGGGCGAGGACCTGCCGCTGTTCGATTTCGAGGCCGACGAGCATGACGCCGCCGGCGTCGACGATGGCAACGACGTGCTCTGGTACGAGCTGACCCCACGGGGGTTCCGCTGCCAGCGCACGCCGATGGATGTGTCCGGCCCGTTGCGCGAGCACCGCGAGCGCTCGATGGCGGCGTGGGTGTTCACCTCGGCCACGTTGACCGTGGACGGCGGCTTCGATCACCTGGCCAAGCGGCTGGGGCTGGATGACCCGGACACGCTGGTCCAGCCCAGCCCGTTCGATTGGCCGCAGCAGGCACTGTGCTATCTGCCCCAGCACCTGCCCGATCCGGCCGCGCGCGGCTATGGCACGGCGCTGATCGCCGCGCTGCGGCCGGTGCTGGAGGCCTCGCAGGGGCGGGCGTTCCTGCTGTTCGCTTCGCATCGCGCGTTGCGCGAGGCCGCCGAGGCGTTGCGCGACGGGCCATGGCCGCTGTTCGTGCAGGGCGAGGCACCGCGCGCCAGCCTGCTGCAGCGTTTCCGTGACTCCGGCAACGGTGTGTTGCTGGGCTCGGCCAGCTTCCGCGAAGGCGTGGACGTGGTCGGCGATGCACTCAGCGTGGTGGTCATCGACAAACTGCCGTTCGCCGCGCCGGACGACCCGGTGTTCGAGGCGCGGCTGGACGCGATCCGGCGCGAGGGCGGTAATCCGTTCCGCGACGAACAGCTGCCGCAGGCGGTGATCGCGCTCAAGCAGGGCGTAGGACGGCTGATCCGCAGCGAGACCGATCGCGGCGTGCTGGTGCTGTGCGACCCGCGCCTGTTGTCCAAGGGCTACGGCCGGGTGTTCCTGGATTCGCTGCCACCGTTCCGGCGGACGCGCGAACTGGCCGATGTGCAGGCCTTCTTTGCGCGACAATGGGGCCCTTCGCCTGAAACCGATGCCGCCGCGACCATCGCCGCGGGTGTGCCTGACGCCGTCGCGGATCCTGCCGTGCCGCCATTTTCCCTGTCGTGAACGTATCGCCATGAAGCTGCTCGCCTTTGAAACCGCCACCGAAGCCTGTTCCGTCGCCCTGCATGTGGATGGGCAGGTGCTGGAGCGTTTCGAGGTCGCGCCGCGCCGGCATGCCGAACTGTGCCTGCCGTGGGCCGAGCAGTTGCTCGCCGAGGCCGGCGTTGCCCGCAGCCAGCTCGATGGCATCGCACTCAGCCGTGGTCCCGGCGCCTTCACCGGCGTGCGCCTGGGCATCGCCATCGCCCAGGGCATCGCGTTGGCGCTGGACCGCCCGTTGCTGCCGGTATCCACGCTGCAGACGCTGGCGTTGCGCGCACCGGCTGATGCGCCACGGGTACTGGCCAGCATCGACGCCCGCATGGGCGAGATCTACGCCGCGCGTTACCTGCGTGATGCGGAGGGTGGGCTGCTGCTGGACGGGCAGGAAGTGCTGGTGGCCCCGGAGGCGTATGAGCTGCCGGACGATGCTTCGGCCTGGTCCGCGGTCGGCACCGGCCTGGGGGCGCTGGAAGGCGTGCTGGCGGCGCGGCTGGCCGGGCGTCTGCTCACGCAGGACCCGGCGGCGCTGCCGCATGCGGCGGACGTGCTGAAGATCGCGGTGCCGATGCTGGCTCGTGGCGAAGGCATCGCCCCGGAACGGGTGCAGCCGGCCTACCTGCGCGACAACGTCGCCCTGACCCTGGTCGAGCAGCAGGCGCTGCGCGATTCCAGGCGCTGAGCGGGCCGCAGGCAGAACTCCACAGGCAGGGATGGAATCCCCGCCGTCACCGCCTCAGCGGTCGTCGCGCAGCTCGCCACCGGGCAGGAATACCCAGGTGCGGGTGACCTGCAGGATGTCGATGTCATCCTCGGTCCGTGGCAGCGCCGGGAATGGCTGCGCCAGTTCGATCACGCGCAGGGCGGTGGCATCGAGCAGCGGCACGCCGCTGCTGCGCAGCACCCGGCTGCTTTCCACGCTGCCGTCGCGGCGCACGCCCACCGTGATCACCACCTGGCCACCCAGCCGGCGCCGGCGTGCTTCGTCGGGGTAGTTGAGGTTGCCCACGCGCTCGGCGCGGTCCACCCAGGCGCGCAGGTAGTTCGCGTAGGCGTACTCGCGGGTGCTGGCCGAGACGAACTTGCGGTTCGGCCGCTTGGCATATTGCTCCGAGCGCAGGTGCACCTCGGCGGCTAGGCGCGCCATCTCCGCGTCGCGCTGCTCGCGGGCGGTCATCGGCGCATTGGCATCGGGGCGGTCGGGCAGGGGCCGCGACTGCGCATCGGCGACGCGGTCCTGGCCGTGCACGCTGGTGATCACCCGTGCTTCCGGCGGAGGCGGCGCGGCGGCCGACTGCGCCTGCAGCGGCACCGGGGCCAACCCGTCCTGGTTCTGCGGCACCACGCCGGCCTGGCTGTCGCGCGGACGCTGTGCCTTGTCATGGTCGCCGCCGCCCTGCTGGTTGGCCTGGGCGAGGAAGTCGGCCTGCTTGGGCGTCAGTGGCGTGCTGGTCTGGCTGAAGATCACGTCCAGCGTCGGCACCAGTGGCGCGTTGTCGCTGACCGCGAAGCCCACGCCCAGGATCAGCAACCCATGCACCAGCGTGGACAGCACCAGCGTGGCGGTCAGTCGTTGCTGTTCGGTAACGCGTGACGAGGCGGGCAGGCCGGCGGCGGTGGAACTCATTGCGTCAGGCCGGCCTCGATGACGTCGAACAGCTGCCCGGCGATGTTCAGGCCGAACTGGGCGTCCAGCTCGCGCACGCAGGTGGGGCTGGTGACGTTGACCTCGGTCAGGTAGTCGCCGATCACGTCCAGGCCCACGAAGCGCATGCCACGGCGCTTCATCTCCGGGCCGACCTGGGCGGCGATCCAGCGGTCGCGCTCGCTCAGCGGGCGGCCTTCGCCGCGGCCACCGGCGGCCAGGTTGCCGCGGAACTCGTCGCCCTGCGGGATGCGCGCCAGGCAGTAGTCCACCGGTTCGCCATCGACCAGCAGGATGCGCTTGTCGCCGGCGCTGATGTCGGGGATGAAGCGCTGCGCCAGGGCCAGTTTGTGGCCGCCTTCGGTCAGCGTTTCCAGGATCACGTTCAGGTTCGGATCGCCCGTGCCGCTACGGAAGATCGAGCGGCCGCCCATGCCATCCAGCGGCTTGAGCACTGCCTGGCCGTGTTCAAGCACGAAGGCCTTCAGCTCGGCGGCGCTGCGGCTGACCAGGGTCGGCGGGCAGCACTGCGGGAACAACAGCGCGGCCAGCTTCTCGTTGAAGTCGCGCAGGCCCTGCGGGTCGTTGACCACCAGCGCGCCGGCCTGCTGGGCGATGCCCAGGACGAGGGTGTCGTACAGGTACTCGCCGTCGAACGGCGGGTCCTTGCGCATCAGCACGATCTGGCCGGGGCCGAACGCCAGCGGCGCGAAGGCACCCAGGGTGAACCAGCCGGCCTTGTCGTCGCGGACCTGCAGCGGCGCCACCTCGGCCATGGCCACGCCCCCGTGCAGGGACAGGCCGCCCGGGCGGACGTAGTGCAGGCGGTGGCCACGGCGCTGGGCTTCCAGCAGCATCGCGAAGGTGGTGTCCTTGGCGATCTTGATGTGGGCGATGGGGTCCATCACCACGATGACGTCTAAAGGCATGGGTCCAATCCGGCAATTCAGACGGTGATGGTAGCCGTTCGTGGCAGGTGCGCCCAGCGCGGGACGGGGCGGGGGAGCCTGAATGGACTTGCGCCATAAATGAGAAGTACGTCACATGTGAAGGATGTCCGGCCTGTTCCCGTGGACATTGCTTGACAGCAGCCGCGTGGGCTGGGATATAGATGCGCTTTCGCGGCGGCATCGTCGATGCAGGCCGCGCGTTCGGGGAAACAGGAAATGGTTGAAGAAATGGCTGCGGGTGGGGAACTCGCAGGACTGAGGGTGATGGTGATCGATGACTCGAAGACCATCCGGCGTACCGCCGAAACACTTCTGAAACGTGAAGGCTGCGAGGTCGTTACCGCGACCGATGGCTTCGAGGCATTGGCCAAGATCGCCGACCAGCAGCCACAGATCATCTTCGTCGACATCATGATGCCGCGTCTGGACGGGTATCAGACCTGTGCCCTGATCAAGGGCAACCAGCTGTTCAAGTCGACGCCGGTGATCATGCTCTCGTCCAAGGATGGCCTGTTCGACAAGGCACGCGGCCGCATCGTCGGCTCCGAGCAGTACCTCACCAAGCCATTTACCCGCGACGAACTACTGGGTGCCATCCGCACATACGTCAACGCCTGACCAGGGGGTAAGGCAAAATGGCTCGAATTCTGTTGATCGAAGACTCACCGACCGACCGGGCGGTGTTTACGCAATGGCTGGTCAAGGCCGGCCACGAAGTATTGTCGGCGGACAACGCCGAGGAAGGGCTGCAGATCGCACGCAGCCAGGGGCCGCAACTGGTGTTGATGGACGTGGTGCTGCCGGGCATGAGCGGTTTCCAGGCCACGCGCGCGATGTCGCGTGACGAGGCCACCCGCGATATCCCGGTGCTGATCGTCAGCACCAAGAGCATGGAAACGGACAAGGCCTGGGGCATGCGCCAGGGTGCGACCGACTACATCGTCAAGCCGCCGCGTGAGGATGACCTGATCGCGCGGATCAACAAATTGGTGGGTTGATGCGTTCTCCCTTCGACATCCTTGAAGCTTACGAACGGCGCAGCCTGGCGCACGCGGTGCAGTTGCCCGAGCGGCGCTTCTCACAGGATGTCTGGCGCGGGGTGGGCTTCCGCATCGGCACGCGCCACCTGGTGTCCGACTTCCGCGAAGTGGTCGAAATCGTGCCGATGCCGCCGATCACCCTGGTGCCCGGCGCGCAGCCGTGGCTGCTGGGCGTGGGCAACCTGCGCGGCAACCTGTTCCCGGTGGTGGACCTGAAGAATTTCCTCGAAGGCGAGCGTACCGCGCCGCAGGAAGGCCAGCGCGTGCTGATCATGCGCCAGGCCGGCGGCGACGTGGCGCTGGTCATCGACGAGTTGTACGGCCAGCGCAGCTTCGAGCAGCACATGCAGGTGCCGGCCGGTGACATCGCCCAGGGCCGCTATGCCCACTTCGTCGAGCGTGCCTTCCACGACGAGGGGCGCGACTGGGGCGTGTTTTCGCTGTCGTTGCTTTCCCGCACTCCTGAATTCCGGCAGGCCGCCGCCTGATTGGCGTGCCTGCTTCATCGCATTGATATCGAGGTCGAACGATGAGTACTGCTCCTGAATCCACCAGGGCCGGCAAGCTGGGCAACGTGGGCACCAACTTCTGGTTGGGCCTGCTGGTGCTGTCGATGATCGTCTTCGGCGCCAACACCGGCGTGGCAACGTGGCAGGGCAGCCGCCTGGCAGGCGCCAGTACCGGTGCCGCCGACCTGCAGGTGCTGTCACAGCAGCTGGCCAACCAGGGCCGCGACGCCGTGGGCGGCAGCCGCACGGCGTATGCCGCGTTCAAGGACACCCGCAGCAAGATCGAAGGCACCGTGAGCGAGCTGCAGGGCCGCTTCGGCACCGAGGCCGGCGTGTCCCGCCCGCTGGCCAACCTGGTCGACACCTGGAAGCCGCTGTCCAAGAACGCCGAACAGATCGTGGCCAGTGAGCCGGCGATCATGGCGCTGGCCGGCAACGCCGACAGCTTCGTCGGCGCGGTGCCGCAGCTGCAGGCGCAGTTGAACGAGGTGGTACGCGAAATGACCGCCGGTGGCGCGCAGTCCTCGCAGGTGTACAACGGCCTGCAGCAGGTCGTGGTGGCCGGCACGATGGCCCGCCGCGTGACCGAAATCCGCGCCGGTGGCCCGGGCGCCAGTGGCGCCGGCGACGCGCTTGCGCGCGACATGGTGGTGTTCTCGCAGGTGCTGGAAGGCCTGCGCCACGGCAACCAGGAAATGGGCATCACCGCGGTGCGCAGCGCCGATGCACAGGTGGCGCTGGAGCAGTCGGCCAACCAGTGGGCGAAGATGAAGAAGGACGCCGACGCCATCCTGGCCAGCTCGCGCAACCTGTTCGCCGCACAGTCCTCGGCCACCGCGCTGACCACCGGCTCGGACAAGATGCTGGAGAGCAGCCGCAGGCTGTTCGACGCGTTCTCGGCCTTCGGCTCGACCCGTGATACCCGCATCTTCCCGAACTTCTGGTGGAGCGTGGTGTTCGGCGGCCTGTCGGTGCTGTCGATCATCATGTTCGTCTGGAGCACCGTGCGCAGCCGTTCGCGCGAACAGGAAACCCGCTACCAGACGCAGGTGGAGTTCAACAGCCGCAACCAGCAGGCGATCATGCGGCTGCTGGACGAAATCAGCTCGCTCGGTGAAGGTGACCTGACGGTGAAGGCCTCGGTGACCGAGGACATGACCGGCGCCATCGCCGACGCAATCAACTACGCCGTGGACGAACTGCGCCACCTGGTGACCACCATCAACGACATCTCCAGCAAGGTGGCGGTGTCGGCGCAGGAAACCCAGGCCACCGCCATGCAGCTGGCAGAAGCGGCCGGCCACCAGGCCGACGAGATCACCAGCGCCTCGGACCGCATCGGCGAAATCGCGACCTCCATTGAACAGGTGTCGCGCAACTCCAGCGAGTCGGCCGAAGTGGCACAGCGCTCGGTGGTCATCGCGACCGAGGGTGCCGGCGTGGTGCGCCAGACCATCCAGGGCATGGACCAGATCCGCGACCAGATCCAGGAAACCTCCAAGCGCATCAAGCGGCTGGGCGAGTCCTCGCAGGAAATCGGCTCGATCGTGGAACTGATCAACGATATTTCCGAGCAGACCAACATCCTGGCATTGAACGCGGCCGTGCAGGCAGCGTCGGCCGGTGAAGCGGGCCGCGGCTTCGCGGTCGTGGCCGACGAAGTGCAGCGCCTGGCAGAACGTACCTCCGGCGCGACCCGTCGAATCGAAGGCCTGGTCCAGGCGATTCAGGCCGATACCAACGAAGCGGTCACCTCGATGGAGCAGACCACCGCCGAAGTGGTGTCCGGTGCGCGCCTGGCCGAGGACGCCGGTACCGCGCTGACCGAAATCGAACGCGTGTCCAACGCGCTGAACAACCTCATCAAGAGCATCTCCGTCGCCGCCAACCAGCAGGCCGCAGCCGCTACCGACATCACCCAGACCATGGGCGTGATCCGGCAGATTACCGGCCAGACCTCGCACGGTGCGGGGCAGACCGCCGATTCGCTGGGCCAGCTGAACCAGCTGGCGGCCGAGCTGCGGCGTTCGGTGGCCGACTTCAAGCTGCCGGCTTGAACGGGCTGACTGGTCGGGGATGAAGGGAACCAGCAGATGAAGTATTGCCATACCGCGAAGCAGGGCCAGAACCTCGCCATGCGATCGCTGCTGTACAGGGGAGTGCGATGAGTACCTTGCGCGATGCCATGAGCCACGCGGCGCTGGGCTGGGTCAAGCCGGAGCTGGACGAGACCCTGCGCCAGGTGCGCAACGAGGTCGAGCAGTTCGTTGAAGACCCGAGCGACACCAGCCGCATGCGTTTCTGCGCCGGCTACCTGCACCAGGTGCAGGGCACGCTGCGCATGGTCGAGCTGTACGCCCCGGCGATGGTGGCCGAGGAGCTGGAGCTGCTGGCCAACGCGGTGCGCGACGGCGCCGTGCCCGAGCGCGAGGAAGCCTGTGCCACGCTGATGCGCGGCACCGTGCTGTTGCCGGACTACCTGGAGCGCCTGCAGAACGGCCACCGCGACATCCCGATCGTGCTGCTGCCGCTGCTCAACGAGATCCGCGCCGCGCGTGGTGCCGAAGGCATCAACGAGAGCGTGCTGTTCGCGTTCAACCCCGATGCCAGCGACGCCAGCCCGGCCGAACTGGAACATGCCCGCGGCAGCCTGCGTGGCCGCAACCGCGAACTGCTCGACACGGTCGGCAACGCGGTCAAGGAAGACCTGATGCGCATCAAGGATGCGCTGGACCTGCACGTGCGCACCGGTGGCAACGCGGCCGACCTGCAGACCCAGGTCGACGAACTGCGTGCGGTGTCCGACACGCTGGGCGTGATGGGCCTGGGCGTTGCCCGCGGCATCGTCGCCAAGCAGCGCGACGCGCTGGCCGAGGTGGTCGCCGGCAACCGTGGCATCGACGACAACCTGTTGCTGGATATCGCCGGCTCGCTGCTGTACGTGGACGCCTCGCTGGACGACCAGGTCGCCCACCTCGGCGCGAATGCCGAAGGCGAGGACGACGCGGCTGCGGTGGAAACCCGGCGCACGGTGGAGGTGCTGGCGCACGAAGCCATCGCCAACTTCACCGCCGCGCGGGAATCGTTCGTCGCCTTCATCGAGACCAACTGGGACCACGAGCGCCTGGCCGAAGTGCCGCGCCTGCTCGGCGAGGTCGCCGGCGCGCTGCGCATGCTGGAACTGCCGCAGCCGGCCGACTACCTGCTGGCCGTGCGCCAGTACATCGAATCCGAACTGATCGGACGCCGCCGCATTCCCGGTGGCCGCCAGTTGGATACCCTGGCCGACGCCATGGCCAGCCTGGAGTACTACCTCGAAGCGCTGCGTGACCGCCGCTCGGGCCGCGAGGACATCCTCGACATCACCCGCAGCAGCCTGGAAGCACTGCATTACTGGCCGATCCCGGCATTGACCGTCGACGCGCCGGCCGGCATGGCCGCCGCCGTCACGATGGACGCACCTGCCATGGCGGAAGCTGCCCCGGTTGCGCTCGTCGAGGCCCCGGCAGCGGCCGAGCCGCCGGTCGAGACGCCGCGGTGGGACCTGGAACCGGTGCAGGAAACGCCGGTCATCGTCGAGGAAGCCGCTCCGCAGGCCGAGCCCCCGGTACAGGAGCCGGTTGCCGCGACGGTTCCGCCGCCGCTGCCGGAGATCGTGCCTGCCGCTGCCGCTGCCGCTGCCACGCCAACGCCGGCCTATCCATTGCTGTTCGGCGCGGCCATCCATGCCAAGCCCACGTTGAACGAACTGCCGTCGGTGCCGAATGTCGCCGGGCCGTTCGAGGTGCCGGCCGAACCGGCCGTCACTGCGGATGCGTCGGTGTTCGACCCGGTCGCGGCCGAATACACGCAGCCGGTGGGCAACGACGATGTCGTGGCGCCGATCGTGCTGGAAGAGCGTGACGATGCACCGGCCACGGACATCGCACCCACCGCATTCCAGGCTTTCGACCCGGTGGCCTCCGAGGAGGTCGTGCCCGAGGCTGCGGCATCGACGGTCTTCACCTTCGACAGCAGCCTGCTGGAGCTGGACGATGCGTCTGCGCGCGTCGAGCCGGCCGCGGTGCAGGACGTGACCGTCGCCGACGGCTTCTTCGCGCCGGAGCTGGACGAGGCAGTCACGCTGGAAGCAGCGTCGCCCGTCGAACCCGCCGCGATCGACGCACCGGCTGACTGGCAGCTGGAGGAAGCGCCGCTCCTGCAACAGCCGACCGAAGCCGCCGATGCTGCCACACCGGTGGCACCGGCCGAGGAGCCGTCGGTCGTGGTCGCCCAACAGGTGCCCGAAGCGGTGGAAGTGGCCGATGCCGAGGCTGCCGCCTTCATGGCCGAGCTCAATGCCGCCGCCGACGCGTTCGATCCGTTCGCACGCCCGGCCGCGCCGGAACCGGCACGCGTGCCGGAGCTGGTGGAGGCCGCGGCTGCGGCCGCCGCACCTGCCGCGCGTGCACCGGTGTCGTTCGCCACGCTCGATGGCGGGTTCATCGATGGTGGTGATGACATCGACCAAGACATCCGCGATGTCTTCATCGAGGAGTTCGACGAAGAACTGGTCAACTTGGGGCACCTGTTGACGGCCTGGCGCGCTGCGCCGGGCAACATGGAGCGGCTGCGCCCGGTGCGCCGCGTGTTCCATACCCTCAAGGGCAGTGGTCGCCTGGTTGGCGCACGCACCTTGGGCGAGTTCAGCTGGAAGATCGAAGGCATGCTCAACCGCGTGCTGGACGGCAGTCGCCCGGCCAGCCCGGCCGTGGTCGCCATGGTCAACCAGGCCTATGACGTGCTGCCGGAGCTCAATGCCGCGCTGCGCGGCGCCGGCAGCCTGCATTCGGACCTGCTGGGCATGCAGGATGTGGCCGACCGCGTCGCCGCGGGCGAGGAAGCGTTCTACCAGACGCCGAGTGCTGCGCCTGCTCCGGCACCCGCGCCGGTCGCCGAGGCGATCGTGGCCGAGCCGATGGCGGTGGCCGCCGTCGAGGCGGAAGGCACCCCGGCCTCGGTGGACAGCGTGCTGCGCGAGATCCTCGAAGCCGAGGTCAGCGTGCACCTGGAAACGGTCAATCGCTGGCTGGCACAGTCGAACGAAGCACCGCAGCCGGTCAACGAAGACCTGCTGCGCGCCGTGCACACCATGAGCGGTGCGTTCGCGATGACCGACGTGCCGGTGATCACCAGCATCACCTCGCCAGCCGAATCCTTCGTCAAGCGCTCGCTGGCGGCCGGCATCGTGCCGGGCGCGGTCGGTGTACAGGCGCTGTCGCAGATGGCAGCGGCCATCGACACCACCATCAACGCACTGCGCGACCAGGCGCCCCGTATCCCGGCATTCCCGGGTGTGGCCGAACGCCTGCAGGCGCTGGTCGATGCATTGCCGGATGCCAAGTGGCCGCCGATGCCGGCCGAGGACGAGTTGTCGCTGGACGACGCCGACCCCGCAGCCGTCGAGGAAACCGGCGCGGTGGAACCGTCCACCCCGGAACTGTCCATGGCCGAAGACTTGTCGGCGTACCTGGATGCCTCGCTGCTGGAAGGCACGCCGGGCGCCGTGCCGGTGCAGGATGTGCAGACGGATGCCGGACAGGCCATCGAATCGCCTGTGGACCTGTCGTCCACCGAAGCGGAGATGGCCGTCGAGCCGACGACCACGACGGACGCGGTTGCCGCCGCGTTGAATGTTGTCGATGCAGCCGATACTGCGCAGCAGAATTCCCACGCCGACGTGGATGAAGCCGCACAGCGGGCACCGATCGATGAGGCACCGGTTGCCTTCGCCGACGACGTCCGCCAGGAACCCGCAGAAGCGGCCGAAGTGCCGTCCGCGCAGGAAGCGGTTGAGTCTCCGGCGGCTTCGGGGACATCGTCACCGTTCGCCTGGCTGGCGACGGCCGGCGCAGCGGTTGCGGGCGTCGCGGCCGCGGCGTTCCGCAAGGACACGCCAGCCGAGGAGGTTGTTCCGGCCCGTGAGGCGAACGCGCTGGAGCCGTCCGTGCCCGACGAGGCCACGCCGAGCGAATTCGAAGCCCCGTCGGTGCAGGACGCCGACCTTGTTGCCGACGCCGACGCCGACGTGCAGGTGTCGGAGTTCGCGGCGCAGGTGGACGAGGTCGAGGACTTGTCTGCCGAGCTCGCACCGCTGGCGGATAGCGAAACGGTGCCGGCCTCGGAAGCTGCCCTGCAAGATGTCGATGCCGAAGGTGCTGTCGCGGTCGGGAACGACGTGGATGCACTGCCGGAAGCGGTTGTCGTCGACGTCGAGGAAACTGCCTCCGACGTCGCAGCGACGGACGCCGCCGTGGACGAAGCGACGGCCGGTGTCGAGGATGCCGATGTGTCCGCGCCCAGCGAAATGCGGCTGGAAGACACTGGTAACGTCGCCGAAGACGCGCCGCTGCAAGACGCAGCGGCTGAAGCCGCAGTCGCACCGGCGCTGGAAGACGCCGCGGTCGACGTGCCGGTTGCCGTCGTCGTGGAACGCGACGCCGCCGCCACCGCAGGCGCCGAGGTCGCAATCGACCCGGTCGTGGACGCGGAAGAGGTCGACACGCCGGCTGCCGATGTGGCCGGGCAGGGCGACGAAATCACGGCGCCGGCTGAACCTGTTGCCGACGTGCCGGTCGATGTGCCGGGCATGGCTGCCAGGATCGAACTGGCGCCACTGACCGCCCCGTTGCCGGAAGACCAGCCGGTGGTGGTGTCCGAGCCGGTGCTGGCCGAACTGGTGGTCGGCCCGCTGGACTTCAACGAGCTGGACCGCGAGCTGGTCGACATCTTCGTCGAGGAAGGCAAGGACCTGCTCGACCACTGCGATGGCCTGCTGCACGAGCTGCGCTCGACGCCGGAGGACCGCGAAGCACTGGCGGGCCTGCAGCGCGACCTGCACACCCTCAAGGGTGGTGCGCGCATGGCCGGCATCAATGCCATTGGCGACCTTGGCCACGGCATCGAATCGCTGCTGGAAGCGGTGGCGGCCAACCGCACCGAGATGACCCGCGGCGACGTCACGCTGCTGGAGCGGGGCTTCGACCGCCTGCACCAGCTGCTGGTGCATACCGGTGATCACCACGCGGTGCAGATGCCGCTGGACCTGATCGGCGCGTTCGAAGCCCGTACCGATGGCCGCGCCGAAGCGGCACCGGCACCGGTCGAGGCACCGGCGCTGGACGCGTCCGCCCCGATGCCGGTGACGGACGAGGTGCAGCCGCAGCCGCTGGCAGCCGCGGTGCCGTTGTCGGCACCGGTGATCGACGAGCAGGCCGCCGAGGAAGACGGTGCCCCGCGTGGCCAGGAACAGGTGCGCGTGCGCGCGGACCTGCTCGACAGCCTGGTCAACCACGCCGGCGAAGTGGCGATCTACCGCTCGCGCCTGGAGCAGCAGCTCGGTGCCTTCCGTGGCGCCATGGCCGAACTGGACCGCACCAACGCGCGTCTGCGCGACCAGCTGCGCCGCCTGGACCTGGAAACCGAAGCCCAGATCGTCGCCCGCTACCGCCGCGAGCACGAACAGGCCGACCAGACCTTCGACCCGCTGGAACTGGACCGTTTCTCGACGCTGCAGCAGCTCAGCCGTGCGCTGAACGAATCGGCGGCCGACTTGGGCGGCCTGCAGGGCGTGCTCGACGAGCTGTCGCGCAACTACGACACGCTGCTGCAGCAGCAGTCACGCGTGAGCTCGGAACTGCAGGACGGCCTGATGCGCGCGCGCATGGTGCCGTTCGACGGCCTGGTGCCGCGCCTGCGTCGCGTGGTCCGCCAGGCCGCGCACGACACCGGCAAGCAGGTGCACCTGAAGCTGGAAGGCACGCACGGCGAACTGGACCGCAACGTGCTCGACCGCATGGTCGCGCCGCTGGAGCACATGCTGCGCAACTCGGTTGCGCATGGCCTGGAAGAACCGGCCGCACGTGCCCGGGCCGGCAAGGTCGAGGAAGGCGAGATTGCCCTGCGCCTGCGCCGCGAAGGGTCGGAAATCGTGCTGGAAGTGGCCGATGACGGCGCCGGCCTGGACCGCGCGGCGATCCGCCGTCGCGCCGAGCAGCGTGGCCTGCTGGGCGCCGAGGAGCAGATCGACGACAGCCAGCTGGACCAGATGATCTTCGCCTCGGGCTTCAGCACCAGCGAGCAGGTCAGCCAGCTGGCCGGCCGTGGCGTGGGCATGGACGTGGTGCGCAACGAAGTACGCCAGCTTGGCGGCTCGGTGGACATCCATTCCGAGCGTGGCCACGGCGCCACCTTCACCCTGCGCCTGCCGCAGACGCTGGCGGTCACCCAGGCGGTGTTCGTCCGCATCGGCGAGACCACCTACGCGGTGCCGGTGGCATCGGTCAGCGGTATCGGCCGCATTTCCCGCGAGCGCTTCGAATCCGGGCAGAGCGGTTACCACTACAACGGCGAAGACTTCACCCTGTACAACCTGGGCACCCTGGTCGGCCAGGCCGCAGCCAAGGCCGAAGGCCAGAACGAGATCCCGTTGCTGCTGGTGCGCTCGGGCGACCTGCGCGCGGCGGTGGCGATCGACCAGGTGCTGGGCAACCGCGAAATCGTGGTCAAGCCGGTGGGCCTGCAGATCGCCTCGGTACCGGGCATCTACGGCGCCACCATCACCGGCGAAGGCAACGTGGTGGTGATCCTGGACGTCGCGCCGCTGGTGCGTCGCCACCTGGCCCAGCCGCAGCAGGCGGTGGAGGCGACCGTGGTCACCAGCCAGCGCCATGCGCCGCTGGTGATGGTGGTCGACGATTCGCTGACCATGCGCAAGGTCACCGGCCGCGTGCTGGAGCGCCACAACTTCGAGGTCGCCGCCGCGCGCGACGGCGTCGAGGCGCTGGAGCTGCTGGAAGAGCGCGTGCCCGACCTGATGCTGCTGGACATCGAGATGCCGCGCATGGACGGCTACGAGTTGGCCACCGCCATGCGCGCCGACCCGCGCTACAAGGACGTGCCGATCGTGATGATCACCTCGCGCAGCGGTGACAAGCATCGCCAGCGTGCGTTCGAGATCGGCGTGCAGCGTTACCTGGGCAAGCCGTACCAGGAGCTGGACCTGATGCGCAATGTCTACGACCTGCTGGGGATCGCACGTGTACGCGAATGACACCACCAAGCCGGTAGCCCTGCTGGCCCGTGCCGGTGCGGCACGCGAACGCCTGCGTGAGGCAATTGCCGCCGCCGGTGGCCACGTCGTGCTGGAGGAGGATCCCAACCAGCTCGACGGTGCCGCCCTGGAAGCCGCTGCGCCGCAGGTGGTGCTGGTGGCGTTGGAGCCGGCGGTCGAGGACGCCCTGGAGCGCCTGGAGCCGCTGCTCGAAGCCCCGCACCTGACCCTGATGTTCGAGGAAGCCGAACTGGCCGCGCGTCGCGAGGGCTGGGAGGCGCAGCGCTGGATCCGCCACCTGGCCGCCAAGCTGCAGGGACATGGCAACGTGCTGCCCCCGGGGCAGGAGGACGACGCCGCCGAGCCGGCCGCCGCACTCGAACCGGGGCTGCCGGAACGTCCGGCCGATCGCCATGTCGATGCGCCGTTGCAGTTCCACCTCGACGAGGCATTCGTCGAGTCGGTGGACGTGCCGGCCGACGCGCTGTACGTGCCGCCGGTCGTGCCCGAAGAGCGTCCGCAGGTGCTTTCCTTCGAGGAACTGATCGCAACGCCGGCGGCCGAGTCGCCGCCGCTGCCGGAACCGGCCGGGACCGAACCGGCCGTGCAGGTGCCGGCGGCGGAGACCACCGCACCGGTCATGGACTTCAGCAAGTGGTCGCTTGTCGAGGAAGAGGGTTACCAGGAGGTTGCGGCGACGCCGGAGGCCCCGCCACCGCCGGCGCTTGCCAGCCTGCTGAACACCTCGCTGTCGCTGGTCGACATCGAGGAAGAAGGTGCCGATGGCGGAGCAGTGCTGCTGTTCGCCGGCATCGGCGGCCCGGACGCGGTGCGCCGCGTGCTGGCCGGCCTGCCGGAAGATTTCGCGCGCCCGGTGCTGGTGCAGTTGCGCCTGGACGGTGGCCGGTACGCCAACCTGGTCAAGCAGATGTCGCGTGCGACCAGCTTGCCGGTGAGCCTTGCCGAACCGGGCGTCAGCCTGGCCGGCGGCAATGTCTACATCCTGCCGGATGCCACCAGCCTGTCGTCCGAGGGCGGCTTGCGCTTTGGCGACGGGCAGGGTGACCTGCTGGAGGCATTGGACCCGGTGCGCAGCGCGGTGATGCTGCTCAGTGGCGCCGATGTCGGCTTGGTCGAACCGGTGCTGGCGTTCGCCGAACGCGGTGGCTGGGTCGCGGGCCAGATCGGTGAAGGCTGCTACGACCCGGCGGCGGCCAGCCAGCTGGCGGTTGCCGGCAAGCCGGCGGGCGACCCGGAGTATCTGGCCGCCGAACTGGCAACGCATTGCGCCGGCTGATGCCGGCGCAACCAAGGAATCGACGATGAGCTACGCAAACAACGACGAAGTACGTGGGGTCCTGATCCAGGCCGGCAACGAGCGCGTGCTGCTGCCCAATGCCACGGTCGCGGAAATGATGTCGCGTGTGCCGGTCGAGCCGATCGGCAATGCCCCGGCCTGGCTGGTCGGCCAGATCGCCTGGCACGGCTGGAGCGTCCCGCTGCTGTCCTATGCCGGCCTGAGCGGGCAGGGCGGCGAGCCGGTCAGCGGCAACAACAAGGTGGTGGTGCTCAAGGCCCTGGGTGGAAACCCGGAGCTGCCGTACTTCGCGCTGCTCACCCAGTCCTTCCCGCAGCTGATCGCGGTGCCCCGTGATGGCCTGCTGGCCGACGCATCGGAAGAAAGCCTGCCGGGCGTGGTGCACATGCGCGTGCTGCTGGGCGAGCAGAGTGCCCTGCTGCCGGACCTGGATGCCATCGAAAGCGCGGTGACCGCGGCGCTGGCGGCCGCCTGAGCCCAGCGCCGGGACAGAAAAGCCGCGCACTCGCGCGGCTTTTTTTTATCTGTCACCAGCCTGTGCGGCCGCGACCGCCTGCCGGGCCACTCGCGCGTGCACCCGGCAACGCTCAGAGATCGCCCAGCTTCGCCTGCAATGCGGCGATGGCCGCCAGCCCCGCGGTTTCGGTGCGCAGGATGCGCGGGCCGAGCTGCAGGCCCTGGAAGCCGGCATCGGACAGTTGCTGGCGGTCACGGGGCGACCAGCCGCCTTCCGGACCGATCGCGATCACCACGCCATTGGCCGGTGCCGCCTCCAGCGTGGCAAGGCGATGCTCGCCCTGCGGGTCCAACGTCAGTCGCAGGGTCTGGGGCGGCAAGGCCGCGGCCGCGGCGGCCAATGACAGCGGTGCGTCGATTCGGGGAATCCGTGCGCGCCCGGATTGCCCGCAGGCCGAGCCAACCACGCTGCGCCAGTGCGCCAGCCGTTTCTCGGCGCGCGCCGCATCCAGCTTCACCTCGGTGCGCTCGGCATTGACCGGCAGGATCCGGCTGACGCCCAGTTCGGTGGCCTTCTGCAGGATCAGGTCCATCTTCTCGCCGCGCGCGATGCCCTGCAGCAGGGTGATCGTCAGCGGCGATTCGTTGTCCAGTGCGTCGGAGCGGTCGACATGCACCTGCACCTCGCGCTTGCCGATGCTGCTTACCGTGGCGGCGTAATCGTGGCCGTCACCGTTGAACAGCACGCAGCCTTCGCCTTCGCGCAGGCGCATCACCCGCACCAGGTGATTGGCGGCCTCTTCGGGCAGCGACAGGGTCTGGCCCACCTGCAGTGGCAGGTCGACGGGGCAACGGGTCAGGCGCATCGGGGGACCTCGCGATGGCGGGTCGGCGGGAAAGGGGCCGGGTCTGCTAGCATTTCAGGCTCATGAGAACGTATCTGCCAATGCGCATTCTATCGATCCTCCGCATTCGTGCCGGGGCCCACGCATGAGCCGCCGGTTGCCGCAGATCCACAAGGTGGTCGAGCAGGACATCGGTCCGTTCCGCCAGGAACAGCTGGACCTGGAGTTTTCCAACGGTGAACGCCGCCACTTCCAGCGGCTGGTGAGCCGTGGGCATGGCGCGGTGGTGGTGGTGCCGATGCTGGACGCCGAGACCGTGCTGCTGGTGCGCGAGTACGCCGCCGGCCTGCACCGCTACGAACTGGGCTTGGTCAAGGGCCGCATCGATGCCGGCGAAACCCCTGAACAGGCCGCCGACCGCGAGCTGAAGGAAGAAGCCGGCTACGGCGCGCGCAAGGTCGAGGTCCTGCGTGCGATGACATTGGCACCGACCTACATGAGCCACGCGTCGTGGCTGGTGCTGGCGCGTGACCTGTACCCGGAACGGCTGGCCGGGGATGAGCCGGAGGAGCTGGAAGTGGTGCCGTGGAAGCTGGCCGAGCTGGACCAGCTGATGCTGCGCGAGGACTTCTCCGAAGGCCGCTCGCTGGCGGCGCTGTTCATCGCCCGCGAGTGGCTGGGGAAGCAGGCATGAGTGGGCTGGACCGTTTGCAGCGCGAGGCGGTGATCGACATTGCCCAGCGTGCCGGCGTGGCGATCATGCAGGTCTACGCCAATGGCTTCGATATCGAACGCAAGGACGATGACAGCCCGGTCACCACCGCCGACCTGGCCGCACACCGGCTGATCGTCGACGGCCTGGCGGCACTGACACCCCACATCCCGGTGCTGTCCGAGGAGTCGGCGCAGCTGCCATGGGAAACCCGTCGGCAGTGGTCGCGCTACTGGCTGGTCGACCCGCTCGACGGCACCCGCGAATTCATCAAGCGCAATGGCGAGTTCAGCGTGAACATCGCGCTGATCGTCGATGGCCACGCGGTGTTCGGCGTGGTGCAGGCACCGGTGACCGGGGTGGTCTGGCACGCAATGCGTGGCGACAGGGCCTATCGCCGGGAGAACGGGCAGGACGAGGTGATCATCACCCGCGTGCCGCCGGCGCTGCCGTTGCGTGTGGCCGCCAGCCGTTCGCACCGCAGCGACCGTACCGAGTTGCTGCTGCAGCGCATGGGCGAGATCGAGATGGTCGCGCAGGGCTCGTCACTGAAGTTCTGTCGCATCGCCGAGGGCACGCTGGACGTGTACCCGCGGCTGGGACCGACCAGTGAATGGGACACGGCCGCCGGGCAATGCGTGCTGGAGGCCGCCGGTGGCGTGCTGCTGGCCGCCGACAGCGGCGCACCGTTCCAGTACAACCAGCGGCCGCGTCTGCTCAATGGCGACTTCGTCGCGTTGGGGGATGCCTCGCTGCCGTGGCAGGACTGGGTGGCCGGGCTCTGAGCCCGCTGCCTGCATGCTGATCCGCGCCGGCCGACGCCGGCGCTTTGTTGATGAGGGCACCACCGACATGTCCGGGCGCAACGACATCCAGACGCTGTTGAACATCATGGCGCGCCTGCGCGATCCGGACGGCGGCTGTCCGTGGGACCTGCAGCAGGACTTCGCCAGCATCGCGCCGTACACCGTCGAGGAAGCCTACGAGGTGGCCGATGCGATCGATCGCAACGACCTGGACGACCTGAAGGACGAACTCGGCGACCTGCTGCTGCAGGTGGTGTTCCACGCGCAGATGGCCAGCGAGCAGGGGGCGTTCGACTTCGGTGACGTGGTGGCCTCGATCAGCGACAAGATGGTCCGCCGCCATCCGCACATCTTCGCCGACGCCCGCGTTGACGGTGCCGGCGATGTCAGCGCCAACTGGGAACAGATCAAGCGCGCCGAGCGTGCCGCCCGGGGCGAGACCGATGATTCGGCGCTGGCCGGCATCTCGCGCGGCCTGCCGGAATGGCAACGGGCGACCAAGCTGCAGTCGCGTGCCGCGCGCACCGGCTTCGACTGGCCCGACCCGGTGCCGGTGCTGGACAAACTGCGCGAGGAGGTGGATGAGGTGCAGGCCGAGTTCGCCGCCGGGCCGGTCGATGCCAACCAGGCGCGGCTGCAGGAGGAAATCGGCGACGTGCTGTTCGTCTGCGCCAACCTCGCGCGGCACGCGCGCGTCGATGTCGGCACCGCGTTGCGCCAGGCCAACCTCAAGTTCGAGCGCCGCTTCCGCGCGATGGAAGCACACGCGCGGGCACGCGGTGGTGCCATGCAGGACCTGGACCTGGCGCAGCAGGAAGCACTGTGGCGGCAGGTGAAGGACGAGGAAAAGGGCGCGGCGCGATGAAGACGGCGTTGCTGTTCCTGCTGACCGCGGTGGCCGAGATCGTCGGCTGCTACCTGCCGTGGTTGTGGCTGCGCAGACAGGGCAGTCCCTGGCTGCTGCTGCCGGCGGCGGCGAGCCTGGCGCTGTTTGCCTGGCTGCTGACCTTGCACCCCACCGCCAGCGGGCGCGTCTATGCGGCCTACGGCGGCGTCTATGTGTGCGTGGCGCTGCTGTGGCTGTGGCTGGTGGACGCAGTGCGGCCGAGCCGCTGGGACCTGCTGGGCGGTGGCCTGTGCCTGCTCGGCATGGCCGTGATCATGTTCGCGCCACGCGCCGACTGAAGGTTCTATCCTGCGCGCGGGAACCCCGGGAGCAGGCCATGTCGCGTTTCAGCAGTTTCCGCCAGTTCTACCCGTACTACCTGCAGGAGCACCGCAACCGCACCTGCCGCCGGCTGCACTTCATCGGCAGCTGGGGCGTGCTCGGCTGCCTGGCGCTGGCCATGTGGCAGCAGCAATGGGGCTGGTTGCTGGCCGCGCTGCTGTGCGGCTACGGCTTCGCCTGGGTGGGGCACTTTTTTTTCGAGAAGAACCGCCCGGCCACCTTCAGCCATCCGTTCTATTCCTTCGCCGGCGACTGGGTGATGTTCGCCGACATCCTGCGCGGGCGCCTGCCGCTGTAACCGGCGGGGCTGGCTATACTCGCCCCATCACACAGGCTCGGGAGAGGGCAAATGGGCGGCGGAGCAGGATTTCTCGCGTTGGTCGTGGCGGTGGCAGGCATCATCGTCCTGTTCAAGACCGTGCGCATGGTGCCGCAGGGCTACGAGTGGACGGTCGAGCGCTTCGGCAGGTACACCCACACGATGACCCCCGGCCTGCACTTCCTGTTCCCGGTGGTGTACGGGGTGGGGCGCAAGGTCAACATGATGGAGCAGGTGCTGGACGTCCCCAGCCAGGACGTGATCACCAAGGACAACGCGGTCGTGCGCGTGGACGGGGTGGTGTTCTTCCAGGTGCTGGACGCGGCCAAGGCGGCCTATGAAGTGGCCAACCTGGAAGTGGCGATGATCGCCCTGGTCCAGACCAACATCCGCACCGTGATCGGCTCGATGGACCTGGACGAATCGCTGAGCCAGCGCGAGACCATCAACGCCAAGCTGCTCAACGTCGTCGACCACGCCACCAACCCGTGGGGCGTGAAGGTCACCCGCATCGAGATCAAGGACATCCAGCCGCCGACCAACCTGGTGCAGTCGATGCAGCAGCAGAAGATGGCCGAGCAGAACAAGCGCGCCGCGGTGCTGGAAGCCGAAGGCGTCCGCCAGTCGGAGATCCTGCGCGCCGAAGGCCAGAAGCAGGCCGCGGTGCTGGAGGCCGAGGGCCGCAAGGAGGCCGCCTTCCGCGATGCCGAGGCCCGCGAGCGTCTGGCCGAGGCCGAAGCCAAGGCGACCACGATGGTGTCCGACGCCATCGCCAACGGCAATGTGCAGGCGATCAACTACTTCGTCGCGCAGAAGTACGTGGAGGCCTTCGCCGAACTGGCCAACTCGCCGAACCAGAAGCTGGTGCTGATGCCGATGGAGGCCTCCGGCGTGATCGGTTCGATCGCCGGCGTCGCTGAATTGGCCAGGGAGGCGTTCGGCCGCCAGGACGAGCGCAAGCCGGCACCGGCACGCGGCAACCCGCCGCCGCTGGAGCGCTGAGCCATGCGCTGGGAGGTCATTGCGTGGGCGGCGCTGGCGGTGGTGCTGTTCGCCGCCGAAGCGTTGCTCCCCGGCGCATTCATGCTGTGGATGGGCATCGCCGCGGCGGTGGTGTTCGCGCTGGTGTGGCTGTTCGATGGCATGAGCCTGCTGCTGCAGGTGGTGCTGTTCGTGGTGCTGAGCTTCGTCTCCATCCAGGTCTACCGCACCTGGTTCCGCAAGGCGGCACGGCAAAGCGACCAGCCACTGCTCAACCGCCGCGCCGAGCAGCTGGTCGGGCGCGTGGTGGTGCTCGAACAGGCCATCGTCGATGGCAGCGGGCGGGCCAAGGTCGACGATGCGCTTTGGGTGGTGGCCGGGCCGGACCTGCCGGTGGACAGCCGCGTGCGCGTGGTGGCGGTGGACGGCATGACCCTGAAGGTGCAGCCGGCCTGAGTGCCGGCGGTGCCATCGTGTGGCGGTGCCGCAGGTTTTAAATGGTGCCATCTGGGATAATGCCGCACCTCTTTTACGTGGAACGGCCATGACCCTGAAAACCCTGCTCAACGACACCCACCGCTCGCTCGGCGCCAAGATGGTCGACTTCGGCGGTTGGGACATGCCGATCCACTACGGCTCGCAGATCGATGAGCATCACCTGGTCCGCACCGCGGCCGGCATGTTCGACGTCAGCCACATGACCGTGGTCGACCTGAAGGGTGCGCGCACCCGTGAGTTCCTGCGCCACCTGCTGGCCAACTCCATCGACAAGCTCAAGGTCAGCGGCAAGGCGCTGTACTCCTGCATGCTCAACCCGCAGGGCGGGGTGATCGACGACCTGATCGTCTACTTCCTGGGCGAGGACTTCTTCCGCATGGTGGTCAACGCCTCCACCCGCGAGAAGGACCTGGCCTGGATCCGCCAGCAGGCCGCCGCGTTCGACGTGGACGTGGTCGAGCGCGAAGAGCTGGCGATCGTCGCCGTGCAGGGGCCGCAGGCGCGTGCGCTGGTCGCCGGGCTGGTGGCCGAGGCCGACCGCGCCGCGCTGGACAAGCTGGCACGTTTCGCCGCGCTGGAGGTCACCTCCAGCGCCGGCGTGAAACTGTTCGTCGCACGTACCGGCTACACCGGCGAGGACGGCTACGAAGTGCTGTTGCCGCAGGACCAGGTCGTCGCGTTCTGGAACGCGCTGCTGGCCGCCGGCGTGAAGCCGGCCGGCCTGGGCGCGCGTGACACGCTGCGCCTGGAAGCGGGCATGAACCTCTATGGCCAGGACATGGACGAAACCGTCAGCCCGTTCGAAGCGGCGCTGGCCTGGACCGTCAGCTTGGACGAGGGTCGTGACTTCATCGGACGCCCGGTGCTCGAGGCGCAGAAGGCTGCCGGTGACGCGCGCCAGATGATCGGCCTGGTGATGGACGAGAAGGGCGTGCTGCGCCATGGCCAGAAGGTGCTCACCGCCAATGGCGAGGGCGAGATCCTGTCCGGTACCTTCTCGCCGACGCTGGGCAAGGCGATCGCCTTCGCCCGCGTGCCGGCCGGCGTGCCGGGCGAGGTGCGCGTGGACATCCGTGGCAAGGAAGTGCCGGTGCGGGTGGTGAAGTTCCCGTTCGTGCGCGACGGCCAGGCGCAAGCCGGCATCAACCTCTGATTGTTTGCCTGACCGGACCGGGCACCACCGCGTGCCCGGTTCGTTAAACTAGTGTTCCATCCCGACCACCGCTTTTTTCGGAGCAGTTCCATGAGCGAGATCCCTGGCGACCTCAAATTCCTCAAGTCCCACGAGTGGGCCCGTACCGAAGGTAACGGCCGCGTCACCGTCGGCATTTCCGACCATGCCCAAGGCCTGCTGGGCGACCTGGTGTACGTCGAGCTGCCGGCTGTCGGCGACAGCGTGCAGGTAGGCGTCGGCGCCGCCGTGGTTGAATCGGTCAAGGCGGCATCGGATGTCTACAGCCCGGTGTCCGGTACCGTCGTGGAGGTCAACGAAGCACTGACCGACAAGCCGGAAACCATCAACGAAGACGCCTACGGCGACGGCTGGCTGTTCGTCGTCGAGTTGTCAGAACCGGAGCAGTTGAACGACCTGCTCGGTCCGGACGACTACGCCGAGATGCTGGAGAACGAGGACCACTGAGTCCGTTCCGCATCGACGAGACGGCCGCCGCGAGGCGGCCGTTTTTGTTTGCGCCGATGTCAGCGCCGCGTGATGACGTGGACGCAGGGCAAGTGTTCGGCGACGGACGGCGACATGCTCGACCGGCATCAACACATGCGCGCGGCGGCGCGAACGGTTGCCGCCAAGGCGGCGAAGGGTGCAAAAAATTCTGCGCAAAATGTCCGTCGCGCTGAACAAAGGATCACCACCGGCTGAATTTTTTTTTGCTGCCGGGCGGGTGTCGGCCGAGCGTCGCCGGCACCCCGCAAGGTGTCGGCATCGATGCTGCACGCATGCATGCGTTGCCGCATGCGTGAAACGAAAAGTGCGTTTTTCCCGATGTTTTTTGCATTCGTGTTTTTCGCGACCGCCTTGGGTGCGATCGATGGGCGGGTGCCTGCGGTGCCGGAAGGTCGGTGGCGGCGGAGGGGTGGCGCGGGTGCTTCCCGAAAATTTTTTGAAAAGACAGTTGACAGTAAAAAAAACCGTGATTAGGTTTCGCCCAGCAGACCTTTCCTGCGGAAGCGAGTGAGCCGGATCAACATTCAGACGCGAAGCACAACTTGGACGTCCGCCAGGATTCTCTCGATGGTGGAGCAGGACTCGCTTCCTTCCGCGAAACACCCCCCGAACAAGACATGGCACCCGTGGCGGGAATCGTTGCGGGTGTTTCTGTATCCGTCACGACGCGCCTGACGCGTCGTCGGTCCTCCGCGGATCCAACCGCGGGTTTGCTTCAACTGGGCATTTCAATTCCATAGATCACTGACGAGGAGCCATACAATGGCCACGAAAAAAGCTGCTAAGAAGCCGGCCGCCAAGAAGGCGGTGAAGAAAGTCGCCAAGAAAGCTGCCGTGAAGAAGGTTGCCAAGAAGGCAACCGCCAAGAAGGCAGTGAAGAAGGTCGCCAAGAAGGCCACCGCCAAGAAGGCCGTCAAGAAGACCGCCAAGAAGGCAGTGAAGAAGGTCGCCAAGAAGGCAACCGCCAAGAAGGCAGTGAAGAAGACTGCCAAGAAGGCTGCTGCCAAGAAGACCGTCAAGAAGGTTGCCAAGAAGGCCGCCGCCAAGAAGGCGGTGAAGAAGGTTGCCAAGAAGGCAACTGCCAAGAAGGCCGTCAAGAAGGTTGCCAAGAAGGCCACCGCCAAGAAGGCCGTGAAGAAGACCGTCAAGAAGGCCGCCGCCAAGAAGCCGGCTGCCAAGAAGGTTGCTGCCAAGAAGAAGCCGGCCGCTCGCAAGAAGAAGGCCGCTCCGGTCGCCCTGCCGGCAACCCCGGCACCGCTGATCTGATCCAAGCTCGGTAGCGGTACCTGAGACTCCTTCCCCGACTGCCCAGCGGGGAGGGAGTTTTTTTATGCGCGACGTCCACCTCGTAGGAGCGGCCTTGGCCGCGAAGCCGATACCCAACCGGGCGTAGGCGTGATTCGGTGGCCGCTCGTTGTGCGGGTGACGGATGCACTGCCGGCCGGCGCCGGATCGGTCGCCGTGGTGCCGGCTTCGCGGCCGATGCCGCCCCTGCGAAAAAAGAAGGGCGGCCATTGGCCGCCCTCGGGTGTTGCACGAATGTCGGGATCAGCGTGGCGAGGCGTTGGCGCGCTCGGACGAGGCGCCCTTCTTGCCGCTGCGTGCCGGGGCGCTGTCCTCGGCCATCAGGTTGTCGCTGCCGAAATCGGTGTCCACGTCGAGCCAACGCTGCGTCGGCAGGCCGATGGCACGGTCCAGGATGGTCGGCATCATGCCGCTGGGCAGGCTGCTCTCGCCGTTCCACATGATGGCGATGCCCAGGTCGCGCTCGGGCAGCAACGCGACCAGTCCGCGATAGCCCTGCACGGCACCGGCATGGAACACCACCTGGTGCCCGGAGTAGTCGAACACGCGCCAACCCAGTGCATAGCCAGCCGAGGACAGGCGCTGGTGACGCCAGCCCGAACGCATCTCGCCGGGCGTGTTGACCAGCGGTGCATGCAGGGTGGCCAGCAGCGGCGCCGGCAGTACGTCCGGACGGTGGCCGGTGTGGGCCAGCAACCACTGCGCCATGTCACTGGCGCTGGCGTTGACGCCTGCCGCCGGAGCCACGCGGTAGTAAGTGGGCTTGGGGCTCAGCGACACCCAGCCATTGCGGCTGCGCACGTGCGGGCGCGCCCAGCGCGAGCTGGCCTGGATGCCGGCCAGGCCCAGGCTGGCATCGTTCATGCCCAGCGGCTTGAGGATGCGCTTCTCCACCGCCTGCTCGTAGAAGTTGCCCGAGGCGGCGAACACCACGTCGCCGACCAGACTGAAGGCGACGTTCTGGTAGGCGTAGCAATCACCCGGCTCGCAGCGCAGTGGCGCGCTGGCCAGCTTCTGGGTCAGCGTGTAGTAATCGGCATTGGCTTCGACGTCGCGGTCGTAGGCGTTGTAGGTGAGGCCGACACGATGGCTCAGCACGTCGGCGACGGTGAGCTTGCTGGTGGCCTCCGGCGTGGACAGGCGGAAGCCGGGCACGTAATCGGTGACCTTGCTGTCCCAGCGCAGCGTGCCGTCGTTGACCAGCAGGCCGGCCATGGTGCCGGCGAAGGCCTTGGACAGCGAGGCCAGGCGGAACACGGTGTGCGCATCGACCGGCTGCGGGTTGCTGATGTCGGTGACGCCGTAGCCACGCGCCGACAGGATGCGGCCGTCCTGCACGATCGCCATCGCCATGCCCGGCACGCGGTTGCCGTAGGTCAACTGCTCGGCCAGCGATTCGATGGCAGCGACGTTGAAATCGGCGGGCAGCGCTTGCACCTGGTCCGGCCGCAGGGCGACGCGATAGGGCATCGGCTGGGTCGGCGATTGGGCGGGGGCGTTCTCAAGGTTCACCGGCAGGGCGGCCGGCGCTGCCGCGGCGGGCAGGCTGTCGTGGGTCGGCGTCTGTGCCGTCGAAGACAATGCGAAGGGCATCAACACCCCGAGCAACCCCGATGCCACCGGACGGATACGCCGGCGATTGTTGTTCTCTTTCATCGTGATGGATGCCTGTTGGTTACAGCTGCCAGCGATTCTAGCGCCGCTTTTCCTGATTGCACAAACAAGAAGAGGATGAATGGGCATCATGTTGAAATCGCTGATTTTTCTTTAAGCCGGCAGCAGGGTTCGGGACCGTCCGCTGGATCGCCGGGGCCATGCAAAGCTGACTGCGCTGCAAAGCGTGATGCCTGCCACGAAGCGATGGCCTCTCAGCCCCGGATCAGGGCAGCGGCGCGCTCGGCGATCATGATGGTCGGGGCGTTGGTGTTACCGCTGACCAGCGTGGGCATGACCGAGGCATCGATGACCCGCAGCCCGTCGATGCCGCGTACCCGTAGCTGCGGATCGACCACGGCGGTGGCGTCGCTGCCCATCCGGCAGGTGCCGATGGGGTGATAGATGGTTTCGGCCTTGGCGCGGATGAAGGCCTCCAGCCCGGCGTCGTCCAGGTCCTCGCGTTCGGGGAACAGCGGCGCCCTGCGCCAGCGATCGAACGCGGACTGGCGCAGGATGTCCCGGCTCAGCCGTGCGGCCTCGATCATCATCTTCAGGTCGAAGCCGCCGGCATCCCCCAGGTAGTTGGCGTGGATGCGCGCCGGCGCACGCGGGTCGCTGCTGGCCAGGCCGATGTGGCCGCGGCTGCGCGGATGCAGGTAGCAGGCGTGCAGGGTGTAGCCGTCGCCGGGTAGGCGATGGCGGCCGTGGTCATCGAGCATCGCCGGGACGAAGTGGAACTGGATGTCGGCGCGCTCGTCGGGGGCGTAGCGGCTGCGGACGAAGCCGCCGGCCTCGGCCACGTTGCTGGTGCCGGCGCCACGCCGGCCGCGCAGGAAGTAGTCGAAGCCGATCTTCAGTTCGCTGGCGCGGTCGTAGCTGACGCCGGGCACGGTGCGGTAGAGCGTGCAGATGTCCAGGTGATCCTGCAGGTTGGCGCCAACGCCGGGCTGGTCCAGGTGCACGTCGATGCCGTGGTCGCGCAGGTGGTCGGCCGGGCCGATGCCGGACAGCATCAACAACTGCGGCGAGTTGATCGCACCGGCACTGAGCAGTACCTCGCCGCTGGCGCGCAGGTGCCGGCGTTGCCCGCCGACGCGCAGCACCACGCCGGTCGCGCGGGCGTCGTCGATCTGCACGCGCTCGACCTGCGCGCCGGTGAGCACCTGCAGGTTGGGGCGCTGGCGCACGGGCGTGAGGTAGGCCGCGGCGGAGGAGCAACGGGCACCGTCCTTCTGGGTGACCTGGTACAGGCCGACCCCCAGCTGGTCGGGACCATTGAAGTCCTCGTTGAGCGCATGGCCGGCCTGCTGCCCGGCCTGCAGGAAGGCATGGCTCAGTGGGTTGACGTGGCGCAGGTCGGCCACCTGCAGCGGGCCGTCGGCACCGTGCAGGGCATCGGCACCGCGGCGGTTGCCCTCGCTGCGCCGGAACCAGGGCAGCACGCTGTCCCAGTCCCAGCCGGTGGCACCGGCCTGTGCCCAGCGGTCGTAGTCGCCGCGCACGCCGCGCACGTAGCACATGGCATTGATCGAACTGGAACCGCCCAGCACCTTGCCGCGCGGCCACCACAGCCGGCGCTGGTTCAAGGCCGGCTCGGGCTCGGTGTCGTAGCTCCAGTTGACCCGGCGGTTGCGGACCAGCCGCGCGATGCCGGCGGGCATGTGGATCAATGGGTTCCAGTCACGGGGGCCGGCTTCGACCAGCAGCACCCGCCGCTGCGGGTCGGCGCTGAGCCGGTTGGCCAGCACGCAACCGGCCGAGCCGGCACCGACGATGATGTAGTCGAATTCCTTCACGGTATTCCCCTGCTCGAGCGTTGCAGGATAGGGCTTGCGACAACTGTCTGGCAGCACGTCCGGCGCACTGGCGATGTTGCAGTGCATTAGATAACGTACGCGCACCGTATCCCCCGGAGTACCCATGCCGTCGTCCCATTGCCACCTGTGCGTCCGGGGTGCTGCATGAGCGTTGCCGGCCGTGCCTCCCTGTCGCGATTGACCCAGGCACTGCGCGAGTCGCCGGCGCTGTGGTGGTCGTTCCTGTATTTCTTCTGCCTGCTCAGCGGCTACTACGTGCTGCGCCCGGTGCGTGAGGCCATGGCGGCCTCGGCCGACCTGCAGACGATCTTCCCGGCATCGCTGATTGCCTGGTTCGACGCGCACGGCATGCCGCTGAAGGACTTCACCCTGCAGTTCCTGTTCACCTGCGTGTTCCTGATCATGCTGGTGATGCAGCCGCTGTATGGCTGGCTGGTCAGCCGCTTCCCGCGGCGGGTGTTCCTGCCGGTGATGTATGGCTTCTTCATCGCCACGCTGCTGGGTTTCTACGTGATGTTCAACAGCGGCGTGCCGGGGCGCGGGATGGCGTTCTTCTTCTGGATCACCGTGTTCAACCTGTTTGCGGTGGCGGTGTTCTGGAGCTTCATGGCCGACGTGTTCTCCAATGCGCAGGCGCGTGCCTACTACGGCTACATCGGTGCGGCCGGTACGGTCGGCGCCTTCCTGGGCCCGATCATCACCAGCTCGCTGGTGCAGCGGGTGGGTATTGCCAACTTGATGCTGGTATCGGCCGGCTTCCTGCTGGTCTGCGTGCTGTGCATCTGGCGGCTACGCAGGTGGGCGGTGCTGCGCGAGCATGACCAGAAACTGGTCGACGGCGAGCAGCCCATGGGCGGCAGTGTGCTCGATGGCCTGAAGCTGATCGCACGCGAGCCGCTGCTGCGTTGGCTGGCGCTGCTGGTCATGTTCGGCGTGAGCATCGGCACGATGCTGTACAACGAGCAGGCGGCCATCGCGCGGCGGATGATCACCGACCCGGCCGCCAGCACCGCGTTCTATTCGCGCATCGACCTGGCGGTGAATGCGTTGACCCTGATCGTGCAGTTGGGGATCACCCGCTGGCTGCTGTCGCGTTTCGGTATCGCCCCGGCATTGTTGATCCCGGGTGTTGCCATCATCATCGGGTTCTCAGCGTTGGCTGCCTCGCCGTTGCCGCTGATGGTGGCGATGGTGCAGGTTCTGACCCGCGCCAGCGAGTTTTCGCTGGGCAAGCCGGCGCGCGAGACGATCTATACGCGCGTGGACCGGCAATGGCGCTACAAGGCCGGCGCGGCGATCGACACGGTGGTTTATCGCGGCGCAGACCTGACTTCTGCCTGGATTCACAAGGGGTTGTCGTTGTTCGGCTCGCACCTGGTGTTTGCCGGTGGCACAGTAATGGCCATCTTGATGACGCTGTCGGCGCTGGGCGTGTTGCGCGAGGAAAAGAAGCTGCCGCGCGATCGTTGAACGCAGCGGCGTGTCCGCCTGTCTTTGTTGGCCTGAAGGAAACAACGCCCATGTCCCTGCTCGCGCTGCTGCTGACCGTGCTGGTCGCACTCCTGCACGTGTACTTCCTGGTGCTGGAGATGTTCCTGTGGACGCGCCCGCTGGGGCTCAAGACATTCCGCAACACGCCGCAGAAGGCGGAGATGACCCGCGTGCTGGCGGCCAACCAGGGCTTGTACAACGGCTTCCTCGCCGCCGGGATCATCGCCGGCCTGGCACTGGGACAACCGGTGCTGGTGACGTTCTCGTTGGTCTGCGTGGT
This sequence comes from Stenotrophomonas sp. LARHCG68, assembly GCF_052871705.1. NCBI lineage: Bacteria > Pseudomonadati > Pseudomonadota > Gammaproteobacteria > Lysobacterales > Lysobacteraceae > Stenotrophomonas > Stenotrophomonas sp. LARHCG68. The sequence continues at coordinate 850,037 of NZ_JBIXJV010000001.1, forward strand.
GGTGGCCGGTGCCTATGGCGCGTGGAGCGTCAGCCCGCGCATTTTCCCTATCCAGGCCGTGCCGGCGATTCTCGCACTGGTGTTGCGGGTGCTCTGACGCCAGCGCGCCGGCAAGCGCTGCCGCTCAGTGGCTGATGGCGCGCATGAAGCCCAGCCACATCGGCACGGCATGCAGCGCCGCGCCCAGCACGAACAGGCCTGTCAGCAGGTGCACGCGCCAGTCGTTGATGCGCAGGAAGACGAACTGTTCAATCGTCCGACTCAGCCAAAACACCGCCATGAAGCACAGCAGGACCACCCCCAGGCGCGTGTCGACCAGGTCCGAGGTGAAGGCCAGCGCGATCATCCCCATTCCCAGGAATACGTAGATCACGCGCAGGTTGAGGATCTGCATGATCGCGCGGTTGGCGGTGCTGAGCTGGGCGAGCTCGCGCTTCCAGCCGAACAACCGCCAGAACGCCAGATGGAAGGCGGCAAACCCCAGGCTGTGAACGCCTGCCAGGCGCACCAGCAATTCGGCGGTCGTCATGGGTGATCAGCCTGTGCGAGGAGGGCGCGGCGACACCCACATCGCGATGGTCGCATGGAACACCTCGGTCCTTGCCGCATCGGTCACGCTGACCCCCACCGGTAGATCGTAGCCGGCCGCGGCACTGACGATGGGCCGCAGTGGCGTCGCCACGGCCTTCAGTACGCCCAGGGCCTTGGCCTGGTACTTCACCTCCATGCCCTTGGGGATCCAGCGCATGTCCGCTGGCAGGCTGGCGTCCACCATCACCCCGCCGACCAGCTCGGCCAGGTTGCACATCGCGATCGCATGCACGGTGCCGATGTGGTTGCTGATGCGGCGGCGCTGGCGGATCACGCCCTCGCAGCGGCCTGGCTCCAGCGCGGTGATGGTGGGCGAGATGCTGGCGAAGTAGGGGGCCTTGAAGCACACCGCGCGCGTGAACAGCCAGTGCCCGGCGGGCCAGAGGGTGAAGCGGCGGTACAGCGAAAGCAGCGGAGCGGTCATGGGAGCTTCCTGATATGAAAACGGCGGGCACCAGGCCCGCCGTCGTTGTCGCATTGTCGCTGGCTTACGCGGCCTGCTGCGGGCGCTGCTTGCCCGGCAGGTCGTAGTAGCCGGCCGAACGCAGTTCGTGCGGATCGAAGTCGTCCACGGTGATCGTGTCCATGGTCAGTTCGCGCAGCTCTTCCAGCAGCTTGCGCTCGTCCTGGGTGATCACGCCCTCGGCCACGGCCTCGTCCAGCTGGGTGGCGAAGGTCAGTGCCTCGATGCCCTTGGTCTTCAGCGCCTTGAGGAACTTGCGCTCCACCGGCTCGGCCATGATCGCCTTGGACAGGTAGCTGTTGATGCGGCCACCCGGGTTGTTCTCGCACGGGGTCAGGAACACGCCGTGGGCCAGGCGGTCACGGGCCTCGCCCGGTGCCATCAGGGTGGCGGCGACGCGGCGGCTCAGGCGGTCGCCCGGTGCCTCGGCGCGGCGGCCGAACGGGAAGATCAGCGCCCACATCAGCCAGCCGATAGGACGGATCGGGAAGTTGCGCAGGGCAGCGGACAGCGATTCCTCGATCTTGTGCACGCTGTCGTGGAAGGCCCAGGCCAGCAGCGGCTGGTCGGCCTGCGGTGCGCCTTCGTCGTGGTAGCGCTTGAGCATGGCGCTGGTCATGTAGATGTGGCTGAGCACATCCCCCAGGCGGCCGGACAGCGATTCCTTGAACTTCAGCTTGCCGCCCAGCGTCATCATCGAGATGTCGGCCATCAGCGCCAGGTTGGCCGAGTAGCGGTCCAGCTTGCGGAAGTAGCGGCGGGTGTAGGCGTCACCGGGGGCCGCGCCGAAGCGGGCGCCGGTCAGGCCGAACCACAGCGAGCGCACGGCGTTGGAGATGCCGAAACGGACATGGCCGAACAGGGCCTGGTCGAACTCGCGCAGACCGGCCTTGCGGTCCTCGTCCTGGGCGGCCTTCATTTCCTTGAGCACCCACGGGTGGCAGAGGATCGCGCCCTGGCCGAAGATCAGCAGCGAGCGGGTCATGATGTTGGCGCCTTCCACCGTGATGGCGATAGGCGCGGCCTGCCAGCTGCGGCCGGCGAAGTTGCGCGGCCCCAGGATGATGCCCTTGCCGCCGATCACGTCCATCACGTCGGAAATGACTTCGCGGCTCATGTTGGTGCAGTGGTACTTGGCAATGGCCGACGGCACCGACGGCACGTCGCCACGGTCAACCGCCGCGGCGGTGGCCTGCGACAGCGCGCTGATCTTGTAGGCCTTGCCGCCGATGCGCGCCAGCGCTTCTTCCACGCCTTCGAAGCGGCCGACCGACAGGCCGAACTGCTTGCGGATGCGCGCGTAGGCGCCGGTCACCACTGCACCTGCCTTGGCGCCGCCCGAAGCGGTCGAGGGCAGGGTGATGGAGCGGCCCACGGCCAGGCACTCGTTGAGCATGTTCCAGCCCAGGCCGCGCTTCTCGGCGCCGCCGATCAGCTGGGTCAGCGGGATGAAGACATCCTTGCCGCGGATCGGGCCGTTCTGGAACGTGGAGTTCAGCGGGAAGTGGCGGCGGCCGATCTCCACGCCGGCGGTGTCACGCGGCAGCAGCGCCAGGGTGATGCCGATGTCCTTGGTGTCGCCGAGCAGGCCGTCCGGGTCGTACATGCGGAAGGCCATGCCGATCAGCGTGGCCACCGGGGCCAGGGTGATGTAGCGCTTGTCGAAGGTCAGCTTGACGCCCAGCACTTCCTCGCCCTTCCACTGGCCCTTGCAGACGATGCCGAAGTCGGGGATGGAGGTGGCGTCGGAGCCGGCGAACGGGCCGGTCAGGCCGAAGCACGGTACTTCCTGGCCGATCGCCAGGCGCGGCAGGTAGTAATCCTTCTGTTCCTTGGTGCCGTAGTGGTTGAGCAGTTCACCCGGGCCCAGCGAGTTGGGCACGCCGACGGTGGAGCTGACAACGCTCGAAACCGATGCCAGCTTCTGGATCACCTTGTGGTGGGCCAGCGCGCTGAAGCCCAGACCGCCGTATTCCTTCGGGATGATCATGCCGAAGAACCGGTTCTTCTTGATGTAGTCCCACAGCTCCGGCGGCAGGTCGGCGTGGACGTGGGTGATCTCGAAGTCGTTGACCATCCGGCACAGTTCCTCGACCGGGCCATCCAGGAAGGCCTGTTCCTCGTCGGTGAGCTGCGGCTTGGGATAGTTGAGCAGGATGTTCCAGTCCGGGTCACCGGTGAACAGCTCGCCCTCGAAGCCGACCGAGCCGGTTTCCAGCGCGATGCGCTCGGTCTTGGACAGCGGCGGCAGCACCTTGCGGAACACGCCCATGAACGGGGCGGTGATCAGCGGCTTGCGCAGGAACGGCAGCAGCACCGGCACGCTGACCAGGGCCAGGATCGCGGCGGCCACGAGGATGGCGGTCTGGTGGACGCCGGCGAACCAGCAGATGCCCAGCAGCACCGCGCTGATGGCGGTCCAGATGACCAGCCGCATGCGGTGGTAGGCGACGAAGGCGCCTGCGAGCAGCAGGGCCAGGAAGGGGACGACGATGCTCATTGGCTTGCTCCGGTAACGTGCTCGGTTCGGGCGGACGCTGCGGCAGAAGGCAGTGCGTCCAGATAGTTCAACACGGCGGCGGTAAACGCGTTGTTGTCATCGCCGGCGACCATGTGGGTGGCCTCGGGCAGATGCACGTGCTGCGCGTGCGGCACCAGTGTCATGAATTCTTCGACGGTCTGCGGCGAGACCAGGTCGCTGCGGCCGCCGCTGATCAGCAGCAGCGGGCACTGCACGCGCCGCGCCGCATCGGCGATGGCGTCCTGGTGCTGCTCGCTGTCGCGGGCCAGTTCCTGGACCAGGCGCGGATCCCAGTGCCAGCTCCAGCGGCCGTCGGTGGTGGGGCGCAACAGCGCGCGTAGTGCATCCTCGCTCTTGCGCGGGCGGTGCGGCATGTAGGTGGCGATGCTGTCGGCGGCGGCTTCCAGCGAGGCGAAGCCCTCCGGATGCGCGCTCATGAAGGCCAGGATGCGCTCCACGCCGCGGGTTTCCCAGCGGGGGGTGATGTCCACCAGCACCATTGCCGAGAACAGCCCCGGCCAACGGGCTTCGGCCATCAGGCCGAACAGCCCCCCCATCGAGGCGGCGACCAGCACCGGTGGGCGGCTCAGCTCGCCGGCCACCACGATCAGGTCGTCGGTGAACTGTTCGCCGTGATAGGGCAGGTCGGCGGCGTTCCAGTCCGAGCCGCCATGGCCGCGGGCGTCGTGGCTGAGCGCGGCATAGCCGGCCGCGTTGAGGGCCTCGGCGGTGCTGGTCCAGGCGCCACGGGTCTGGCCGAAGCCATGCGCGAACAGGATTGGCGGGCGCTTGCCGGGCCAGCGCGTGGCCGCCAGGGTCGCGCCGTGGGCGCCATCCAGGCGGATGTCTTCGCTGCGCGACGGGGAAGAGGGCATGTTGACCATACCCGATAGTATGGATTGCGTGCGATGACTGTCAATACCCTTCGGTATGGAAGCCGGTTATCCTGCGGTGACGGGCTTTCCGGGGACCGGTCGTAAGTGCACTTTGTGCGGATATATCCCTCGTGCGTACTGCAACCAGTCCCCGCCGTATGGTTAAATCTGCGCATGAATGACACGACAGCTTCTTCCGCAGACGCCCGCGGCGCGCGGCACAGCCGCCTCAGTGCGGATGATTGGGCACAGGCAGCGCTGGACCTGATCGCAGAGCAGGGGGTGGGTGCGGTGGCGGTCGAGCCGCTGGCCCGGCGCCTGGGCGTGACCAAGGGCAGCTTCTACTGGCACTTCCCCTCGCGCGATGCCCTGCTGCAGGCGGCGCTGGAGCGCTGGGAAGTGGTCGAGCAGCAGCAGGTCTTCGGCAGCCTGGAAGAAGTCCCCGACCCGCGTACGCGCCTGCGTGCGCTGTTCCAGCTGGTTGCGCACGAGGTCACTCCGCACGTGATCTACAGCGAACTGCTCAAGGCGCTGGACAACCCGATGGTGCGCCCGGTCATCGACCGCGTGTCACAGCGGCGCATGGAGTACCTGATCGCCTCGTTCCGCCAGGCCGGCCTGAGTTCCACCGACGCCCGCCATCGCGCGCGCCTGGCCTATGCCGCCTATGTCGGCTTCCTGCAGCTGTCGCTGCAGCTGCAGCAGCCCAAGCAGGCCCGCGAGGACTTCGAGGCCTACGTCGAGCACGTGATCGAGACGTTGATCCCGGGCAACTGATCGTGGCGCCGTGAATGAGAAGGCCGCAGCGTGCTGCGGCCTTTTTTGTGTCCTTGCAACAGCCAACAAAAAACCACGGCCCCGAAGGGCCGTGGTCTGTTTCCGGGTACTACCTGGCTACGATCAGAACTTCTGGTTGTAGCGCATGTAGAAGAAGCGGCCCGGGATTTCGTACTGCGGGTCGAACGAGTTGGCGAACGTGGTGTACGACTTCGGCGGGTCACGATCAAAGGCGTTGTTGACGCCGATGGTGATCTGGCCGTTCCACGGCGTCTTCCAGTAACCGCTCAGGTCGGTGTAGGTCACGCTCGGGATGTGGCGCTGCGGGTCAGCCTTGTTGCCACGGCCGATGTGATCCGCGTCCGAGCACAGGCGTGCGAAGTTGCCGCCGGTGTAGTTCGAGCCGGTGCAGTCCTCGACCTGGCTGGAGTAGTAACGCGCCGAAGCGGTGGCACCGAAGTCACCCAGCTGCCAGGCAACCAGCAGGTTGGAGCGGATACGCCAGTAGTTGTCGCGGTCCAGGTAGTTGCCGACGCGGTTGTAGCCTTCGGTCACCGGATCCTCGACGGTGTAGCTCGAGGTGTAGGTGCTGTCCCAGATGAAGTTGAAGCTGCCGAAACGGGTATCCGGCAGGCGGTAGCCGACGGTGAAGTCCCAGCCTTCCACTTCCATGGTGCCGACGTTGTTGGGCACGGCCAGCATGTTGGAGATCTGGCCGGTGGTGTCACGGGTGATCATGTCGCAGATCGAGCTCACGCCCTGCTGGTAGCAGGCGTCCAGCATCTGCTGGGCGTTCTGGGCGTAGATGGCGTCTTCGATCTTGATGTTCCACCAGTCAAGCGACAGGTCCAGGCCCTGCACGAAGCTCGGGCTGTAGACGAAGCCCAGGGTCTTGGAGACGGAGGTTTCCGGACCCAGCTTGGTGTTGCCCCCGACCGTGGTGCGGATCTGCGGGTTGGACTGGGTGTAGGCCGGCACGCCGGCGCAGCTGGCCGGAGGCGTGTTGGCATCGTCACCAATGGTGCCGGCGCACGGATCGGCGACGTCTTCAAAGGTGTCGCTCACGCCCGAGAACAACTCATTGATCGACGGGGCACGGAAGCCCTGCGACCAGTTACCGCGCACCATCAGGTCATTGATCGGCTTCCAGCGGAAACCGAACTTGCTGTTGACGGTGTTGCCGAAGTTGCTGTAGTCGGAGAAGCGGGTGGCCACGCTGAAGTCCAGCAGCTGGGCGCCGGTCACGCCGGCGAGCAGCGGGATCGCCAGTTCCAGGTAGGCTTCGTCGAGCTTGTAACCGCCGCTGGTGGCGGTACGCGAGTTGCCGGTGGTGTCACCGGAATTGATCAGGCCATCGGGATCATCGAAGCCCGACTCATCACGGCGTTCAACGCCGGCGGAGAAGGCGAACGCGCCGCCCGGCAGGTCGAACAGCTCGCCGCCGATGTTCGCGTAATAGGTCTTCTGCTCATAACCGTAGACGTCGTGCGCGGTGAAGCTCGCGTACTTGATCATCTCCGGGGTGAGCGAACCGGCGCCGCTGAGCATGTTCATCGGCACGCAGCCGTCGATCGCGTTGCCTGCGGTACCGCAGCGTGCAACGCCATCGCCGTCGATGAACGATGCGCCCAGGGCGTTGCGCAGGGCCGAGATGTTGAAGAAGCCGGTGGTGATGTCGGTCTGGTCGTTCTTGCCGTAGAACATACCGGCTTCCCAGTTCCAGAAGCGGCTGCCGACTTCGAAGTCACCTTCGAACGCGCCGTTGAAGCCGTAGGTCTTTACGTTCTGCGTATAGATACGGCCACCGGTCTCCATCGCGCGGTACTGGATGTAGTCGATGTCACGACCGGTGTTGTTGTAGATGTTGTCCTTGCTGATGACGATGTTGGCGCCGTTGGTGCCCGGTGCGGCACGGCCCAGCACGATCGGCATGGCGGCCAGGACCTGCTCGGACTTGCGCTCGTTGTAGGTCACCGTGGTCTTGAAGCGGACGTTGTCGGTGATCGACAGGCCGGCGTCGGCGAACAGCGAGGTGCGCTCCTGCGGGGTCACCAGCAGGTTGCCCGGGGCGTGGTTGAAGCTGTCGGCGCTGGTGTAGTTGCGCCAGGTGCTGCCACCATTGCCGGTGACGAAGTAACCAGCGCTGCCATCCGGACGGGTGGATTCGAACTTCGGCGAGCCATCGCTGTTGAAGCCAGTCTGGCCGTAGTAGCCGAAGCGGCCGTCCGGGGTGGTGCTGCTGTTGCCGGTGTTCGGCAGCGAGCCGAAGGCCGGCACCGCCGAGATCGCGCGGTCGCCCGCCCAGACCGGCTCTTCCTTGACGTAGCCGACGCCGACGGTGGCATGCCAGCGATCGCCGCTGGAGCCGATGGTGAAGTCGTACGATTCGCGCGAGCCGTCGCCCTTGTCGTACTGGCCGAAGTAGGCATTGGCTTCAGCGCCGTCGAAGTTCTGGCGCAGGATGATGTTGACCACGCCGGCGATGGCGTCGGAGCCGTAGATGGTCGATGCACCGTCCTTCAGGACTTCAATGCGCTCAACCGCAGCGGTAGGAATGGTGTTCAGGTCGACGGCGCCGCCCAGACCGGTGCCACCAACCCAGCGACGGCCATTGACCAGCACCAGCGTGCGGTTGGAGCCCAGGTTGCGCAGGTTGACGCGGGTTTCGCCGTTGCCACCGTTGTTGTAGGTGCTGTTGAGGCTGGAACCGTTGGTGCTGATGGTCTGGATGATGTCGCCGATCGAGGTCTGGCCCTGGGCCTGGATCTGCTCACGGCTCATCGTGAAGACCGGCTGAGAGGTTTCCACGTCGGCGCGCTTGATGCGCGAGCCGGTGACTTCGATCTTGTCGAGGGTGGTGGTGTCCTGGGCGAACGCGGCGCCGGCCGGGAACACGCTTGCTGCCAAGGCGACGACAACTGCGTCGCGCAGCTTGGTGGTCTTGCAATTCATTGGGTCTCTCTCTCTGCCAAGTGGACTTGGGTGTTGCACGTGTGGCCTGGGTGGGGTCGAAGGGCGATCCCAAAACCCGAGGTCGATACCGATAGTACTTGCGCCTGCAAATAAATTAAAGATTGGTTAATGGAAGGGTGGAAGGTCATCAAATTCGGCAAAGTGCTGATTTGAAAGGCGGAAACGAAGAACGCCCCAAAAAGGGGCGTTCAGGGAAGTCACTTGGAAATTGCGGTTACAGATCCTGCTCGTAACGCACGTACGGTATCGCACCGTCGTCGTTGCTCTCATTGCGGGGCGAGAACGGGTTCTTGCCGCGGGTGATGACGTTCTCCGCACCGACGGTCAGCTGGCCGCTCCACGGGGTGCGCCAGGTGATGCCCAGGCCGAGCCCTTCCCACTTGCTGCTGCCGGGGGCATCGACCACGCGGCCGATGACGTTGGCGCTGAAGGCGCCGTAGCCACCGCCCACGCTCAGACTCTTGCTGTCCCACTGGTCGACGATGGCCGGGGAGGCGTCACTGAGCGGTACCAGGCGGGCCTTGGCCAGGGTGCCGCCGATCGAGACGAAGCCTTCCCTGCCGATGTTCTTCTGCCCGAACACGGTCAGGTCGTTCTGCTCGACCCGGGCCGCGCCGGAACGGCTGCCACCGGCCAGCCAGGCCGGCAGGGTGTCGCGGCCGGTGCCGGCGGTGACGCCGATGCGGCCGCCGGGACGGTTGAAGGCGGTGGTGGCGGAGATGTGATGACCATTGTCGTCGTCATCGTCGCCCAGGCTGGCCAGCATGCAATGGCTGGCCAACCCGCTGATGCTGCTGCCGCGGCTGCTGTTGCACAGCAGGCCCAGCGAGTCGCCGGAGGACAGGCCAAACGCGGCATCCAGCGAGCTGCGGCCGAAATTCCAGCGGGCACCGGCACGCTGTTCGCCGGTCGGCTCCAGGTAGAGCAGGGCCTCGACCTTGCCACTGCCGCGGTTCCAGACCGGCAGGACGGTGCTGTCGGTGCGCGGCTTGTTCTGCGCATGCACGCCCGTGATCGCGCCAAGGGCGATCATCAAGGCAAGCGGCAGGCGCAGGAAGGCGTTCATGGACTCACTCTGACCCCGGATGCGCGGGGAAGTTCCCGGCGCGTGAGCCATTGATCCTATGGTGTTTATGGTTTCTTAACAAGTCCTCGTCCTCCCCAGAACGTAAACTCGCAATCCCTTATTGCAACCGCTCGGGGGCGGGCTGCTGGGCCGGTGTAGAAGCGAACAATACGCCGAATTCCGTCAAAGGGAAGTGGTATTGGCGGCCACAGAACTCGCAGCGGACCTCGACCTGGCCGGTGGCCTCGGCGGCGGCCCGGGCCTCCTCCTCGCCCAGCGACTGCAGCATGGCCTCCACCCGCTCGCGCGAGCAGGAACAGCCGAAGCGCAGGGGCTTGTCGCCCATCAGCTGGGGGTGCTCCTCATGGAACAGGCGGTGCAGCAGTTCGGCGCCGGGCAGGGCCAGCAGTTCCTCGCGGCCCAGGGTGTCGAACAGGGCGCCGACGCGGACCCAGCCGTCCTCGTCGCCGGCATCGCCGGGCAGCTTCTGCAGCAGCAGGCCGGCGGCGTGCTCGCCGTCGCAGGCCAGCAACAGGCGGGTCGGCAACTGCTCGGAATGGCGGAAATAGTCCTCGAAGGCGTCGTCCAGGGTGTCGCCGCTGAGGTTGACCAGGCTCTGGTAACGCTGCGGTTCGCGCGGGTCCAGGCCCGGGTTTTCGATGGTGATCGCCAGCAGGGTGCCTTCGCCGAGCCCGCTCAGGCTGGACGGCGCGTCCTCGCCCTCGGCCAGCTGGGCGATGCCGCGCAGGGTGCCGGCGGAGGTGCATTCGGTGAACAGCGCGCGCAGCGCGGAGCTGCTGCGCAGCTGGATCGACAGCCGGCCATCGACCTTGGTGTGGCCGGTGAACAGCGCCGTAGCCACGCTGGCCTCGCCGAGCAGCCGCGCGGCGGCGGGCGGGTAGTCGCCGTGGGACAGGATTTCGCGCCAGCTTTCACCCAGACGGACATGGACGCCACGGACGCCGGCATCGGGCAGGAGGAAGCGGGTGAGGAGGTCGGAGGTATCGGTCATGGGGACGGCATCTGCGCGAGGTGGGGGCCGGTGCCGGATAATGCGCCGGACGATGGAATCTGCAAGGTGGGTCTTCAATGGGGGCGGAGCAGGACGAGCGCAAGGTCGCGCCGGAACAGGCGGGGGCGGCCCGACGCCGCCGCGGCTGGTGGTGGTGGATGTGGCGGGTGCCGGTGGCGCTGGCGTTGTTCAGCGTGCTGCAGGTGCTGGCGTTGCGCTTCATCGATCCGCCGTTCTCCACGGTGATGCTGTTCCGGCAGGTGGAGGCCCTGGCGCAGGGCGAATGGGGGTTCCGGATCCACTACCAGTGGCGGGGCCTGGACCAGATGGCGGCCAGCGTGCCGATCTCGCTGGTGGCCGCCGAGGACCAGCGGTTCCCCGAGCACAACGGCTTCGACCTGCAGGCCATCGAGAAGGCGCGGGCAAACAATGCCAAGGGCAAGCGCCTGCGCGGGGCCAGCACGATCAGCCAGCAGACCGCCAAGAATGTTTTCCTGTGGCAGGGGCGCAGCTGGCTGCGCAAGGGGCTGGAGGTCTGGTACACGGTGCTGATCGAGGCGTTGTGGTCCAAGCAGCGCATCATCGAGGTCTACGCCAACGTCGCCGAATTCGGTGACGGCATCTACGGCGTGCAGGCCGCCTCGCGCAGCTACTGGAACAAGGACGCCTCCCAGTTGAGCGCGGCCGAAAGCGCGCGCCTGGCCGCGGTGCTGCCGTCGCCGCGGCGCTACAGCGCGGCCCGCCCCGGTCCTTACGTGCAGCGCCGCGCGGCTTGGATCCAGCGCCAGGCCCGGCAGTTGGGCGGAGCGGACTATCTGGAGGCGGGCGATTGAGCCGGCGGCCTGCGTAGAATCGGGCCATGAATCCCGCTGATCGCCTGACCCTTGTCATCACCGCCTTCAACGAGCAGGACGCGCTGCCGCTGCTGCATCCGCGGCTGTGCGCGCAGCTCGATGCGATGGCGGACGTGGATGGCCGCATCCTGTACGTGGACGACGGCAGTTCCGATGCCACCTGGGCGGTGATCGAGCAGTTGGCGCAGGATGAACGGCGCGTGGCCGCACTGCGGCTGTCGCGCAATTTCGGCAAGGAGATCGCGCTGACCGCCGGGTTGGATGCGGTGGAGGAAGGCGCGGCGATCATGCTGGATGCCGATGGCCAGGATCCGCCGGAGCTGATCCCTGAGTTCGTCGCGCTGTGGCGGCAAGGCTACGACGACGTGCACGGCACGCGCTGGGCACGCGACGGCGATGGCTGGATGAAGCGGGCGACCGCGGCGGTGTTCTACCGCCTGATCGGTCGCCTGTCGAAGACGCCGATTCCGGCCGATACCGGAGACTTCCGCCTGCTCTCGCCACGCGCGCTGGCCGGGTTGCGGCAGTTGCGGGAGCGGCAGCGTTTCATGAAGGGATTGTTCGGCTGGGTCGGTTACCGCCGCATCGCCTTGCCGTACCGGCGTGGCGAGCGCATCGCCGGGCGCAGCAAGTTCGGTTTCTGGAAATTGTGGAATTTCGCGCTGGAAGGCATCACCAGCTTTTCCACCGCGCCGTTGCGCGCGGCGACCTACCTGGGCCTGTTCACCGCGGCCAGTGCATTCGTGTTCGGTACCTGGGTGGTGGGCAAGGCCGCGCTGTACGGCGACCGGGTCGCCGGTTGGCCGACGATGATGGCGGTGATCCTGTTCCTGGGCGGGGTGCAGCTGATCGCGCTGGGCCTGATCGGCGAGTACCTGGGGCGCCTGTACATGGAGGCCAAGCAGCGGCCTTTGTACCTGGTCGACACATGGCGCCCGGCGAACGTGGCAGTATCGGCAGCACCGATCAGCGCAGGAGAACGCCATGCAGACCGTTCGACAGTTGCTGGGGAGCAAGTCCCCTGAGATCCACGCGGTGCGGCCCGAATCGGCCGTGATCGACGCTATCCGCCTGATGGCGCAGAAGGGCATCGGCGCGGTGCTGGTGATGAATGGGCCGAAGCTGGTCGGCATCCTGTCCGAGCGTGACTACGCGCGCAAGATCGTGCTGATGGACCGCTCCTCGGCGACCACGCCGGTGCAGGAGATCATGACCGCCGAGGTGGTCACCGTGGCGCCGACGGTCAGCGTCGAGCAGTGCCTGGAGCTGGTCACCCAGCGCCGCATCCGCCACCTGCCGGTGCTGGAGGGCGGCGAGGTGGTCGGCGTGATTTCCATCGGCGACCTGGTCAAGTCGGTCATCGAGCAGCAGCGCCGCGAGCTGGGCCAGCTGCAGGAATACATCACCCAGGGCTGAGCGGTCCGGTGGCGGGTGCTACCGGGCGTAGTGTCCGCCGCAGTTGGCATCCTTGCCCGGCCCGGTTTCCAGGGTGGCCAGCAGCGCGGCCGGTGGGGCGATGCTGCCCAGCGTGAGGGCGATCGCTCCGCGGATGCCCAGCGCCTTGAAGTCGGGGCGGAAGGACGGGTCCTTGAAGGTGCCGCCGATGCGCAGCGGCGAACGCAGGGCGAGGATGCTCTTGTCCTTTGGACGCGGCCGCAGCAGCAGGTCCAGGTGTTCCTGGCGCAGGCTGACCGTGCCCTCGCCGACGACCAGCGTGTCGGTGGTGTCGAAGGCCAGCGCGCGCGCCTGCATCAGCCCGTCCTGCACGCCGAAGTCGGCGAAGGCGCAGCGCAATGGGATCTGCTTGTCACCGGTGAACAGGAATTTCACCGATTCGGCGATATCCAGCCCGGCCACTTCCATCAGCAGGTTGCCGATGTGGCCGCGGCCCATGCCGATGGCGACGTTGCCGTCGCTGCTGCCGAGCATGGCGGCCACGGAATTACCGGTCCCGCTGAGCTGGACGCGGCCGCTGATGCCACCGGAGGCCTGTTCGGCCAGCTTGGCATCGGGGAACAGCCGGCCCAGCTGCACGTTGCGCAGGTTGGCATCCAATGCGGTGGCGATCTGCGGGCGACGGGCATCCATGCGCAACGTGCTGCGGATATGCCCGCCGGCCACGCCGAAGTCCAGCGGCTCCAACCGCAGCAGGCCATCGTCGAGCAGCAGGTGTGCGTCCATGTCATCCAGCGGCAACGACGGCGCATTGATGCGGCGGGCCTTCCAGCGCACATCGGCATCCATCGCGCGCAGCTTGCCGAGGTCATAGGCCTTGTCCGGCAGTACAGTGGGCCTGGCCGCCAGGCGCGCGGCCTCGGCCTTCTGCCGGGCGTTGGCCGATTCCTCGCCGCCAGTCTTCGGTGGCGCCCCGACGAAGCCGGCCAGGTCGTCGAAGTCCAGCCGCTGCGAGAGCAGGTTGGCCTGCAGTCGCGGTCGTTCACCACCGGTCTCCACTTGCACGTCACCGCCCAGGTCGCTGTTGCCCACCACGCCGGTGAAGCCGGTGTAGCGCCAGCGCTGGTGATCGCGCGCGAGCTGGCCGTTCAGCCGGTACGGCGGGGAAGACGGGATGGCGATGCCGATCAGCGGGTAGAGCTCGTCCAGGTCCTGGCCGCTGAGCTGGAGTTGCAGGTTGAACACCTGCAGTTGGAAGGGGTTGGTCAGGCTGCCGCTGGCGCGCGCACGGGTGGCACCGGCACGGGCATCGAACGCGATCCGGAACGGGGTGTCGCTATGGGTGAGTTCCAGCGGCGATTCGGTGCTGCCGCGCATCGAGAACGCGGCACCGCGCCAGTGCCCATTGCCTTCCACGTGGAGGGGCGGGGCGGCATCACCGTGGGATGGCTTGCCGCTCTGCAGGTCGAGCGCGACATCGGTGCGTCCGGCGGCGTCGACGAAGCGCAGCTTGCCGGCGTCGATGCGCAGGCGCTTGAGCTGCAGCGTGCTGTTGCCACCGCTGCCGCCGAGGACGTCCCAGTTGCCGGGCTGGCCCTGGGTAGGGGCGGTCTGCAACAGCACATCCGGGTGGGTCAGGCGGATTTCCGGCAGCTGGACGCTGGCGCGCAGTAGCGGCAGCAGGCGGATGTCGACCTCGACCCGGCGTACGCGTGCCATTTCCGGTTGGCGGGCCCATGGCGCATTGGCGAACGTGATGCCATCGCCACGCACCGTGGTGGTGCGGCCCAGCGTCACGTCGAGGTTGTCGATATGCAGGGCGCGGCCCGTGCGTGCCTGCACCGCGCGTTCCAGCGGTGCTTTGAACCAGTTCCAGTCCCACAGCAGGAACAGGGCGAGCAGTGCGCCGAGCAGGGCAAGCAGCACGGCGAGCAGGCGTTTGCCGGGGCGTGCAGGCCAGCGTGAGGGGCGCGTCTTCGGTTGGGCGGACGGGCTGTTCACGCGCCCATGGTTGCCGCTCAGCGGTGCAGGGCGCGCGAAGCAATCATTGTCGTGGCGTGCATGTTCCGTTGCCGGCGCGTATGAACCTGCGGGGCATCGCCGGCCGGCGGGCGCACCCGGTCAAAGCAGCAGCGCGGTCACCGCGACGAAATGGCAGACGCTGCCGCCGATCACGAACAGGTGCCAGATGGCGTGCGAATACGGGACCTGCTCGCGATGGTAGAAGAAGGTTCCCAGCGTGTAGAACACGCCGCCGCCGAACAGCCAGCCGATGGTCCACCCGTCCAGCGAGGCCCACATCGGCTTGATCGCCACCACCACCAGCCAGCCCATGGCGATGTAGATGGCCGTGGACAGCTTCTTGAAGCGGCCGGTGTAGAACAGCTTGAACACCACGCCGAACAGCGCCAGTGCCCAGATCGCACTGAACAGGCCCCAGCCCCACGGGCCGCGCAGGCCGACGAGGGTGAAGGGCGTGTAGGTGCCGGCGATCAGCAGGTAGATCGCGCAGTGGTCGAAGATCTTCAGCCGGCCCTTGGCCACCGGATGCTGGATGGCGTGGTACAGGGTGGAGGCGGTGTACAGCAGCAGCAGGGCGACACCGAAGACGATGGCGCTGCCCAGCTCCCAGCCATCCCCGTAGATGGCGGCCAGGGTGATCAGCACGGCGCCGCCGGCCAGTGCGGTGACGGCGCCCAGCCCGTGGGTCAGGGCGCTGGCGATTTCTTCCCGGATCGAAACAGCTGTGGTCATGTGCGACTGCCGCGGGCGGTGGGGAAGCCCGATGGCAGCTATTAAAGCAGGGAACGGGCCGGGAGCGGGAACCGGAACGGGACAGCCGTTCCCGTTCCCATTCGCGCAGGGCGGTCCTCCCGCCTTCAATCCACCGAGACGGTATGCGCCGCTTCGCGGGTAGCGGAGAAACGCACGTCCGGCGCGCGCTCCTCGGCCAGCTGCAGGTTGACCCGGGTCGGGGCCAGGTACACCAGGTGGCCGGAGGCATCGATGCTGAGGTTGTTGGCGTTCTTCTCGCGGAACTCCTCCAGCTTCTTGGCGTTGCTGCAGGTGACCCAGCGCGCGGTGGTGATCGAGACCGGCTCGAACACCGCTTCCACGCCGTACTCGTCCTTCAGGCGGTAGGCGGCCACGTCGAACTGCAGCACGCCGACCGCGCCGAGGATCAGGTCGTTGCTCATCAGCGGGCGGAAGAACTGGGTGGCACCTTCCTCGGACAGCTGCGCCAGGCCCTTCTGCAGCTGCTTGAGCTTGAGCGGGTCCTTCAGGCGGGCGCGGCGGAACAGTTCCGGGGCGAAGTTGGGGATGCCGGTGAAGGTGACCGCTTCGCCTTCGGTGAAGGTATCGCCGATGGAGATGGTGCCGTGGTTGTGGATGCCGATCACGTCGCCCGGCCAGGCCTCGGCGGCGATCTCGCGGTCGCTGGCCATGAAGGTCAGCGCGTTGGCCAGCTTCATTTCCTTGCCGCTGCGCACGTGGAAGGTCTTCATGCCGGCGCTGAACCTGCCCGAGCACACGCGCATGAAGGCCACGCGGTCACGGTGCTGCGGGTCCATGTTGGCCTGGATCTTGAACACGAAGCCGCTGAGCTTGTCTTCCTGCGGGGCCACGTCGCGGCCGGTGGTGGCGCGTGCCTGCGGCGCCGGCGCGTGCTCGACGAAGAAGTCCAGCAACGGCTGCACGCCGAAGTTGTTCACGCCCGAGCCGAAGAACACCGGGGTCTGCTCGCCGCGCAGGTAGGCGTCCTTGTCGAACGGATGGCTGGCGCCCTGCACCAGCTCCAGTTCGTCGCGCAGGTCGGCCAGCATCTTCTCGCCGATCTTCCCGGCCAGGCCGGGTGCATCGATGGACGGGAAGATGGTGGAGTCCTGGCGGGTGAAGTTGCGGCCCGGTTCGTACAGGTGCACTTCGCCGGTGAGCAGGTGGACCACGCCCTTCAGGCGCTGGCCCATGCCGATCGGCCAGGTGACCGGGGCGCACTGGATGCCGAGCACGGTTTCCACTTCATCCAGCAGCTCGATCGGGTCCTTGCCCTCGCGGTCGAGCTTGTTGATGAAGGTCATGATCGGGGTGTCGCGCAGCCGGCAGACTTCCATCAGCTTGATGGTGCGCTCTTCCACGCCCTTGGCCACGTCGATGACCATCAGCGCCGAGTCCACCGCGGTGAGCACGCGGTAGGTGTCCTCGCCGAAGTCGGCGTGGCCGGGGGTATCGAGCAGGTTGACGATCTTGTCTTCGTACGGGAACTGCATCACCGACGAGGTCACCGAGATGCCGCGCTCCTTTTCCAGCGCCATCCAGTCGGAGGTGGCGTGGCGGGCGGCCTTGCGGCCCTTGACCGAACCGGCCATCTGGATCGCGCCTCCGAACAGCAGCAGCTTTTCGGTCAGCGTGGTCTTGCCGGCGTCAGGGTGGGAAATGATGGCGAAGGTGCGGCGGCGCGCGGCTTCGGAGGCGACTTCGGACATGGTCGGGGGCGCCCGCCCGGGCGCAGCAGTAGACGAATGAACCGGCAATTATACCTGTCGGCCGGCCGCAACAGCGGCGGCCGCGCGCCCGGCGCGTTCAGTTCGGCGGCAGCGGGTGCACGGTGGCGGGTCGCTGGGCACCGTCGTTCAGCGGTCCTCGCGCGGGAAGCGCAGTTCGCCGTTGGGGCTGTCCATGCGGAACGGCACCGATACCAGCGCCAGCCCGGTGTTGGCCTGCACCGCGAAATGCAGGTGCGGGCCGCTGCTGCGGCCGGTGTTGCCCGAGCGGGCCAGCACCTGGCCGACCTGGACCCGTTGGCCCGGGCGGACCTGCAGCCCGCCGGACTGCAGGTGGGCGTACAGGCCGATGCTGCCGTCGCCGTGCAGGACCCGGACCAGGCAGCCCTGCCCGGGCGAATCGGCGATCACCTGCATCACGGTGCCGTCGCGTGCCGCCTGCACCGGCGTGCCTTCCGGCAGCGGGAAGTCGACCGCGTGCAGGTTCTGCGGGTCGCCATGGCTGAAGCGGCCGCCGAACGCCTGGCTGACGCGGATGGCCGCCTGCCGGAAGGGCAACTGGTAGCGGTAGGCGTCGGGCCGGGCCGCAGGATCACCCGGGACTGCATCCAGCACCAGGCGCGCGCCACTGGCGTTGCCGGGCAGCCAGGTCAACAGGCGTTCCTCGTTGGCGGCAAGCAGGTGCGGCGGCGCGGGAGCGTCCAGTCCGCGCAGCTGCACCTGAACCGGACCGGACAGCAGGTTGCGCGCGATCACCGCATGGCCACCGCCGCGCGCCTGCAGGCGCAGGCTGGCGAAGTGGTCGGCCGGGGAGGTGGCCGGGATGGCCGGGGCGCCGCCGAGGTTCCAGCCCTGGCGCCAGCGCGCGCCGGGACTGGCGTCGCAGCCGAGGGAGAGCAGCAGGAGGAGCGGGAGCAGCGTGGTTGGGCGCACGGTGAGGGGGCAGGCAGGGGGTAGTGGATTGTGCCTGCTTGGTTGCGTCGGAAACCTATCCATCTCTTTATTCGAATAAAGCGATTGACATGGGCGCGGGGCGCTGGCATCGTAGCGCCACCATCGAGACCGGCAGAGGGACAGGCCCTTTGAAGCCGGGGCAACCAGCAGACGCGCAAGCGCCTGTGTTTGGTGCCAAATCCTGCGGTGACCACTGTGTCCGCCGAAAGATGGTTCGATCCGTACCCCGCGTACGGCGAACACGGGCCCGCGAAGCTCGATGGCTGCTCCTTACCGGATATCGCCATGCGTTTCGCCACTGCCATTGCCGCCCAGGAATTCCCCGCCGCTTCCCCGGACAGCGCTGAACGCGCCATTCCCGCCGTGCGCGGCGAGGTCGAGGTGCGCCTGGCGATGCGTCATGCAGGACAGCGCCTGCTGCGCCTGCGCTACGAACTGGTCGGCACGGCCGGCACGCCGGTGGTACTGGTGGCCGGCGGCATCTCGGCGCATCGGCACATCGCCGCCAACAGTGGTTTCGGCGAGAAGGGCTGGGCCGAGGGGCTGGCCGGGGTGGGCCGCGCGCTGGATCCCAGCCGTCGCCGCCTGCTGGGCGTGGATTTCATCGGCGCCGACGGCGAGCTGGACGCGCCGATCGATACCACCGACCAGGCCGACGCGATCGCCGCGCTGCTGGACGCGCTGAAGATCGAACAGCTGCACGGTTTCGTCGGCTATTCCTACGGCGCCTTGGTTGGCCAGCAGTTGGCCGTGCGCCACCCGCAGCGGCTGGCCAGGCTGATCGCGGTCAGCGGCGCACACCGCCCGCATCCGTATGCCTCGGCCTGGCGCGCGCTGCAGCGCCGCGCGGTGGCGCTGGGCCAGCTGCAGTGCGCCGAGACGCACGGGCTGGCACTGGCCCGCCAGTTCGCCATGCTCAGTTACCGCACGCCGGAGGAGTTCGGCGAGCGCTTCGACGCCGCGCCGGAAGTGGTCAATGGCCGCGTGCGCGTGGCCGCCGAGGATTACCTCGACGCTGCCGGCGCGCAGTACGTGGCCCGCACCCGCGTCAACGCCTACCTGCGCCTGTCCGAATCCATCGACCTGCACCGCGTCGACCCGGCCGCCATCAGCGTGCCGACCCTGGTGGTCGCCGTGGAAGGCGACCGCCTGGTGCCGCTGTCGGACCTGGTCACGCTGGTCGAGGGCCTGGGCCCGCGCGGCAGCCTGCGCGTGCTGCGCTCGCCCTACGGCCACGACGCCTTCCTCAAAGAAACCGATCGCATCGACGCGATCCTCGCCAACGCCCTTCGCCTGCCCGGAGAAACCGCATGAGCCTGTCCCACACTTCCGCTGTGTCCTGTAGCCGCGTCACCGCGGCCGTGCGTGCCGGCATCGACCGGGACACCGCCCACGGCGCGGTGACGCCGCCGATCGTGCTGTCATCCAACTTCAGCTTCGACGGCTTCGGCAACAAGCGGCAGTACGACTACACCCGCAGCGGCAACCCGACCCGCGACCTGCTGGGCGAAGCCCTGGCCGAACTGGAAGGCGGCGCCGGCGGCGTGGTCACCGCCACCGGCGTGGGCGCGATCAACCTGGTGCTCAATGCGCTGCTGCAGCCGGGTGACCGCCTGGTGGTGCCGCATGACGCATACGGCGGCAGCTGGCGCCTGTTCAACGCGCTGGCCACCAAGGGCCACTTCGAGCTGGTCACCGCCGACCTGACCGACCCGCGCTCGCTGGCCGATGCCCTGGCGCAGCAGCCGAAGCTGGTGCTGATCGAAACCCCGTCCAACCCGCTGCTGCGCATCACCGACCTGCGCTTCGTGATCGACGCCGCGCACAAGGCCGGTGCCAAGGTGGTGGTCGACAACACCTTCCTGTCGCCGGCACTGCAGACCCCGATCGCGTTCGGGGCCGACGTGGTGCTGCATTCCACCACCAAGTACGTCAACGGCCACAGTGACGTGGTGGGCGGCGCGGTGATCGCCGCCGATGCCGAGGTCCACCAGCAGCTGGTGTGGTGGGCCAACGCGCTGGGCCTGACCGGTTCGCCGTTCGATGCGTTCCTGACGCTGCGTGGCCTGCGCACGCTGGATGCACGCCTGCGCGTGCACCAGGAGAACACCCAGGCGCTGGTCGAGCTGCTGGTGGGCAATGAAGCGGTGTCCAACGTCTATTACCCGGGCCTGGAATCACACCCGGGCCATGCGGTGGCGGCGCGCCAGCAGAAGGGCTTCGGCGCGATGCTGTCCTTCGAGCTGGAGCCGTGCGACGGCGAGGACCCGCACGCGGCGGTGCGCGCCTTCGTCGATGGGCTGCAGTACTTCACGCTGGCCGAATCGCTGGGTGGCGTGGAGAGCCTGGTGGCGCACCCGGCGACCATGACCCATGCGGCGATGACCGCCGAAGCGCGCGCCAAGGCCGGCATCAGCGACGGCCTGCTGCGCCTGTCGGTGGGCATCGAGTCCAGCCAGGACCTGCTGGCCGACCTGCAGGCCGCCCTGGCCCGTGCGGCCAACGTGATCGCGCAGTCGCGGGACGCCTCCAAATGCAAGAAAACGGTGGATGCATGAGCGCGCAGCTGCGTCCGCAGGAAACCACGCAGGCCCGGCTGGTGCTGCTCGGCACCGGCACCGTCGGCTCGGCGTTCGTCAGCCGCTACCAGGCCCTGCAGCAGCGCCAGCTGAGCCTGCCGGCGCTACATGTGGTGGCCAACTCGCGCATCGCGCTGGCCTGCGGTGATGCGCCCGATGCGGTGCTGTCACAGGCGCGCAATGCGCAGCGCGGTGAAGGCGAGCCCGTGCACCGGCAGGAAGTGGGACGGCTGGTCGCCGGCGACATCGTGGTCGATGCCACGGCCAGCGAGGCGGTGGCCGCCGATCATGCGCAGTGGCTGGCGCAGGGCATCCACGTGGTGACGGCCAACAAGCTGGGCAACGGCACCGCGCTGGTGCGTGCCCGCGACATCCGCGCCGCCGCCGATCACGGTGCCGCGCAGTACGGCGATGCCGCCACCGTCGGCGCCGGCCTGCCGCTGCTGCGCAGCATCCGCGCGCTGGTGGCCGGCGGCGACCATGTGCATGCGATCGAGGGCGTGCTGTCCGGGTCGCTGGCCTGGCTGTTCGACCGTTACGACGGCAGCCAGCCGTTCTCCGCCTGCGTGCGCGAGGCCGCTGCCGCCGGGTACACCGAACCGGACCCGCGCATCGACCTGTCCGGCGAGGACGTGCGGCGCAAGCTGCTGATCCTGGCGCGTGCGGCCGGCGTGCCGCTGGAGGCCGAACAGGTGCAGGTGGATTCGCTGGTGCCGTCGGCGTTGGCCGCGTTGCCGGCCGCCCAGGTCGATGGCGCGCTGGAACTGCTGGACGCGCCATTGGCCGAGCGCCTGCAGCAGGCCCGTGCGCAGGGCCTGAAGTTGTGCGTGGTCGGGCGCGTGGACGCGCAGGGGGCCCACGTGGGCCTGCGCGCCTTGCCGGCCGATCATCCGCTGGCCGGTGGGCGCGGCACCGACAACCGCGTGGCGATCCACAGTGACCGGTACAGCACCCAGCCGCTGTTGATCCAGGGGCCGGGGGCGGGTGCGGAAGTCACCGCCGCGGCACTGCTCGATGATGTGCTGGGGATCGTGCGCCGCTGAGTGACGCATGCCGGTTCGGTGCGGATGTGGGGCTGCAGGGCATGTGCAGCGATGCGGGGTGACGGCGGGGGCGTGAGGCGGGGTTCCCCTCCCGGCCGAAGGGTTGGGGATCGGCGTTGGTCCCGGTACCCTGCGCCGGTGGCACGCTCCCTGCGTCGATGCCGCGTGTCCCGCGGCGGCTGCCGCCCCCTCAGGTGCGGGTTGCCCTGTCTGTCGATCGGGTGGTTCCGTGTCCAAGGGTGTGCTGGTTTCGTTGGTGGCGTCGCTGCTGTTCGGCGTGATGTATTACGGCAGCCCGCACCTGGCACCGCTGCAGGGACAGGACATCTTCGGCTGGCGCGTGCTGTTCGCCGTGCCGCTGGTGGCGCTGATGCTGCGGGTGAGTGGCGAGCGCACGTTGATACCAGGCACCTTGCAACGCCTGCGCACCGACCGCCGGCTCTGGCTGGCGATGCCGGCCTGCGCGGCGATGGTCGGGGTGCAGTTGTGGTTGTTCCTGTGGGCGCCGCTGCACGGGCGGGCGTTGCAGGTGTCGATGGGCTACTTCCTGCTGCCGCTGGTGATGGTGCTGGTCGGGCGCGTGGTCTATGGCGAACGCCTGTCGCCGCTGCAGCGGCTGGCGGTGGCCAGCGCCGCGTTCGGCGTGGGTTGGGCGCTGCTGCGCAACCACGGCCTGTCGTGGGAGATGCTGCTGGTGGCACTGGGCTATCCGGCGTACTTCCTGGTGCGCCGGCACCTGGACATCGCCCATCTGGGCGGCTTCTGGGTGGAGCTGGTGCTGTTGCTGCCGGTGGCGGGGTGGGCCGCGATCGGGGATGGCCAGGCGCTGCTGCAGATGCTGGCGCAACGCCCGGCGCTGTATGCATTGATCCCGTTGCTGGGCGTGGTCAGCGCGGTGGCGCTGATGTGCTACGTGCTGGCGGCGAAGATGCTGTCCTTCAGCCTGTTCGGACTGCTGACCTACGTCGAGCCGGTGCTGTTGATGCTGGCCGCACTGCTGCTCGGCGAGAGCGTCGGGCCGGGCCAGTGGCCGACCTACATCGCGATCTGGATCGCGGTGGCCCTGCTGGCGCTGGAAGGCGGCATGAAGCTGCGCCGCCGCCGGTTCAACGGCGGCTGTAGCGGTCCCTGAGATAGCGCTGGACATCGGCACGGGTCATCGGCGTGCCGTCGTGGCTGACGGCGCTGAAGTCCACGCCGTTCTCCCAGAGCTGGAGCGCGTTGACCACGGCGATGTTCTCCGAGGCGGTGCGTTCCTGCAGCCCCAGCAGGTAAGCATTGAAGCCGGCCTCGCGCAGCCAGGAGTCGTAGCTGGCGTCGTGATCGGTGGCGAACTGCATCTGGTAATGGCACTGCTCGCGGTCCGGCGACGGGCGTGCGTCGCACTGTGCATCCCAGGCATGCAGGCCGATCACCGCGTCCGGCTCCAGCTGGCGCTGCGCACCGGCGGCCCAGAGGGCAACGCACATGCTGGCGCAGTGCGAGCTGACCCGCACGATCAGGTTGCGGCGGCGGATCATCCGCGCCGCTTCCAGGCCAGGCTTGGCGTAACCGCCGCCACTGGTGATGTCGATGCGTTGCAGCGAAGGGTTGGCGTCCAGCGCCGCCTGCAGGTCCTGGGCGAAGTTGCGGCCGACGCTGCCCGTGATGCGCAGCACGCGGCCCTGTTCGCCCACCGTCATGCGCGCTTCGTCCAGGGTGGCCAGCGTGGTGGACTTCTCACCCTGCACGACGTGCGCCTCCGAGCGTGCCGCGCCGCGCGAAGACGCGGCTGCGGGGCCGGGCGTCGCATCGGCCTGCGCCGTCGCGCCGGCGTCAGGTGCGTCGCGCCTTCCGATGTACCAGGCCAGCACCACCAGCACGCAGGCGCCCAGCATGACCCGGGTGAGGGTCAATCCGCCCTTCCTGGGCTCGGGCCGCCTGCGGGGTGCCGGGCGCATCGGTGCCGGGCGGGCGGGGTCCTGTTCGCTGTGCATCCTGTTCCCTGGGCAGATCGTGTGGTGGCCGGATTCTGATCTGCCCGGCAGGGCACTTCAAGACAAGGATTGGACACCACGGCGGGAGGACACCGGCCCGCAGGCTCAGCTGCGATTGGCGCTGGAATGCTGCTCCCATCCGGTCACCACGAACAGGACCACGGTGGTCCACGCATTGGCCACAAGCAGGTTGAAGCGCCAGCCGACGATCGCGGTGATCGCAAGAAGTCCCAGGCCGACCAGGTGCGAGACGGGGTAGTGCCCGTGGATCACCCGCTTGTACAGGCCGCTGCCGAGCAGGAACAGCGCCGGTCCCACCACCAGCACCAGCAGGGACGTTCCGTCCATGCGGGCGGTGGGGTGCGCGATGACCAGGTCATTGCCGACCGCGGTGACGATGACGCCCGCCAGGATGAGCACGTGCAGGTAGTGGAACAACGCGGCGTAGCGGCCGGGGTCCGGTGCGTGGACGATGACCTCGGTCGCTTCCTTCACCGCGACGCTGAAGTAGACCCGCCACATCGCCACGCTGCCGGCGAACGCGGCCGTGAACGCGAGCAGCATCGGCATGTCCCAGTGGTGGGCGTGGCCCAGCGTTGCGCCCGCGACCAGGACCGACTCGCCCAGCGCGACGATCATGAACAAGGCACAGCGCTCGACGATGTGCCCGCCTTCCACCGTCCAGTCGCGCTCGCTGTTCGAACGGCCCAGGCCCGGCAGCGGGAAGCCGAACATCGGGGACAGGTACTCGCAGGCCACGGCCACCGCCCACAGGAGCATCCGTGGCGTGCCTTGCTGCAGGCCGCCGGCGATCCAGAACACCGCGCTGATGCAGGCCCATCCGAGGATGCGCGTGTAGTTGGAGGCCAGCGGTGCGTTGCCCAGGCTGACGCGGATGTACAGGGCGCGCCCCACCTGCATCAGCGCATAGCAGCCGGCGAAGAGGAGACCGCGCTGGCCAAAAGCGTCCGGCAGGGCCGCGGCCATCCCCAGCGAGACGAACATGAGCCCGAACAGCATGCGGCGGATGCGCGGGGACTCGGGGTCGAACCAGTTGGTGATCCAGCAGGTGTACTGCCAACCCAGCCAGACCGCGAACCACAGCAGCAGCGCCTGGGCGGCGCCGAGCGGGGTCAGGTTGCCCAGCAGGAAGTGCGATACCTGGGTGACCGCAAAGACATAGACCAGGTCGAAGAACAGTTCCGCGTAACCGACCTTGGCCTCATGGCCGTCGCGCACGCGGAGCATGGAGTGGATTCGGGAGTTCACCGGGGCATCCGTGGCGAGGGGTTCGGGGTCACTTGGCCGCGTGCTTCCACGCCAGCCACACCGCCAGCGCGAGTGGCACCAGGTAGATCGCGGCCTGGATCGGCAGCTCCTCGCGCAGCGTGTAGCCATGCGACAGGCCCGTGCGCAGGTTCCAGCCGACGACGGCCAGCCACGCCGCGGCGAAGAGCACGGCCGCCATCACGCGTCGTGAGGGGCCCCCCAGCCACGACGCCAGGGCGGCCAGGAGAAGTCCAGCAACGATCAGCAGGGTTGTGCGCATGGTTCAATCCGTCGCGTTGGGGTGGGTGTTCGTATCCGGCATCGGTGAGGCGTCATCCCAGGGCGCGGGCGGTTCCGTCCACGCGAACAGCCCCAGGCTGCCGGCGATGTCCTTGCCGGCGTAGGGCGGGAAGACGTCCAGCACCTCGTCGGGGTTGCCGATCAACATGGCCTTGGTGTTGCTCAGCGTGTCGAAGCCGGCCTTGCCGTAGTACTTGCCCATCCCCGAGTAGCCGACGCCGCCGAAGGGAAGGCTGTCGATCCAGCAGTGCAGGTTGGTCTGGTTCACGCAGCCGCCACCGAAGGACACGCTCCCCAGGAAGTAGTCGATGGCCGCCGGGTCCTTGCTGAAGATATAGGCCGCCAGCGGCCTGGGCCTGCGCTTGATGAGGCCGACCACTTCGCGCAGGTCGTCATAGGGGATGACGGGCAGGACCGGGCCGAATACCTCCTGCTGCATGGCCGGGTCGGTCCACGCGGAGGGATACAGCACCGTCGGCTCGACGTACCGGCCGGGGACGTCGAAGCGACCGCCATGCACGACCTTGTCCGGGAGGATGTACGAGGCCACGCGTTCGGCATCATGCTCGCTGATCATCCGCGCGAAATCCGGGCTGTGGCGGGGGTCTTCGCCGTACATATGGATCAACGACCGTCTCAGGCGCGTGATGAACGCATCGGCGATCGAGCGGTGCACGCAGACGTAGCCCGGGGCCACGCACCACTGGCCGGCGATGGCGTTGTGGCCCCAGGCGATCCGGTCCACCGCGATGTCCAGGTTGGCGCTGGCATCGACGACGGTCGGGTTCTGCCCGCCCAGTTCCAGCACGACCGGGGTCAGGTGCTCGGCGGCGGCGCGCAGCACCACCTTGCCGACCGCCGAGCTGCCGGTGAAGAAGATGAAGTCGAACGGCAGTTCCAGCAGCGCCGCGATCTCCTCGCGGCCGCCGGTGACGATGGCGACATCCTCGGGGTTGAAGTGGTTGGTGATGCAGCGGCTCAGCAGTTCGGCGGTCGCCGGGGTGGTGTTGGCCGGTTTCAGGACCACGGTGTTGCCTGCGGCCAGCGCGGCGATGGCGGGGTCCAGCAACAGCAGGATCGGCGCGTTGAAGGGGCCGATGACCAGGGTCACCCCGTACGGCTCCTTGAACACGAGGCCACGGTTGCCACGGGCCTCCAGTTCCGGCGGGATCGGCACCGGTTGCGGTGCCATCAGGGCCTTCAGGTTGTCCCGGTAGTACTGGATCACGCCCAGCGGGACAGTGATCTCGAACAGCTGCTCGAACGGTGGCTTGCCGAAATCCTGGTGCAGCGCCGCGCAGAGCGCCTGCTGGTGCTCGCGCAGCATCCGTTCCATGCGGTCCAGTTGCTCCAGGCGCCATGCAAGGGACTTGGTGGCATCGGTGTCGAACCGCGCCTTCTGCGCGTCGAAGCAGGACTGGAAACGATTGCTCATCGTGATTACCCCACGCGATTGGCTGCTGAACGCCCTGTCCATGGAACAGGGAGGGTGACGCGCTTCGTGCGCGTCACCGCCATGCATCAGCGGGTGGTATAGCCGCCATTGGCGAAGATGGTCTGCCCGGTGATCCACCAGCCGTCGGTGACCAGGAACTTGACGATCGGCGAGATGTCCTGGATGTCGGTCAGCCCGGTCCTGCTGTACTTGCTCAGTGCCGCCGCGGACTTGTGGTAGGCCACCGCGTCCGGCTGTTCCTGCCCGTAGAAGAACGGCGTATCCATCGGGCCCGGGCCGATGGCGTTGACCGAAATGCCACGCTCGCCGAACTCCTTGGACGCGGCGCGCGTGTAGTGCTCCACGGCGGCCTTGCTGCCCGGGTAGATCGCATAGAACGGCGTGTAGGCGGCCAGCAGGGAGCTGACGATCGTCACGATGTTCCCGCCGTCGGCGAGGACGCGCCCGGCCTGCTGGATGAAGAAGAACGCGGCCTTGGCATTGGCGTCGAAGCTCTTGTCGTAGTCGGCCTCGGTGATGTCGGCGATGGGTTTCTTGATGACCACGCCGGCGGTGTTGATGGCGATGTCGACCTGGCCGAAGTGGGCCTTGGCCTGGTCGAACAGCTTCACGTTGTTGTCGACCACCGCCAGGTTTCCCTGGAACAGGGTGGCATCGGCCCCCTTGGCCTTCAGTTCGGCGGCGGTCTTCTCGGCGTCGGCGCGGGAGGCGTCACTGTTGTAGTGGAGGGCGATGCCGCGCGCGCCGGCATCGACGAACTGGTGGGCGATCAGCGCGCCGAGGTTCTTGCCGCCGCCTGCGATCACGGCGACTTTGTTCTTCAGGGAATGGTCGTTCATCTGCATGTTCCTGGTGGTGGGGCGGTGGTGATGGCGCTTCCGGCACGCCGGCGGTCGCCGTGTGGCCTCGCTGCGGCGCAGGAGGAGGTGCTTGCAGCTCAGTTGCCGCGGGGTTCGTCCCGCTGTGGAGCGTTCTCCTGGCGCAGGGCATCGAGCAGCCGGGTGAGTTCGGAGCGACTCTCCCGGGAGGCTGCCAGGCGGCTTGCGCCGGTCCTGGCATCGGTGCCACGCAGCCAGCCGGGCGCGGACGGGCCAAGTGCGGCCAAGGCCGCTTCCTGGATGCAGGCCTGCCGCAGCGCGGTGAGGACCGGTTGCAGTTCGCGCAGCGTCCTCACCCGCAGCGCCGGGGTGCTGCGCGCGCTGCGCTCGTTCTGCGCCTGGCGCCGCAGCTGCACGGCGGCGGCAGCCAGCAGCGCGGCGCTCAACGGGTCCGTCTGGCGGATCTCCGTCGAGCGTTGCGCGACCCGTTCATGCAGATCGAATCTCGAGAGGTCCTGGGGAAGGTGCGGATGCATCAATGCCTGCAGTTCCCCGAAGCTCGGGGTCCGCGGGTTGGGCGGCGCGGGCGCGGTGCCTGTCATCGCGGGGCGTGTTTCATCCGACGAGGCGTGGCCTGCACGTGGCGTGTCGGCGGGATGCAACGGCGCGCGGTGCGGCGATGCGTGGCGGGGACGGTCATTCCTCATCGTTTATCACCGACGGGGTGAGGAAGCATGCGTGAACATCATGTCAATAGCCCTTATCTTCCGTTGCCAACAGGTACGGGATGGCGGGGTCATGCTTGCTGCGACGTCAACGCAATGCCGCACGCCTTCAGGGCCAGGGCATCGATCTGATGACACTGCTCGGTTGTGTCCTGCGTAGCACGGTTCAGGTAGAGGCTGGCAGACATGCGGCGTATTTCCTGCAGGGCCTGGACACGTTGGTGGGTACTGAGCGAGGCGTTGTCCAGTGATTCGATCAGGGCGTGGATCTGTTCGATGCTTGGGTGCGTCATGACGGTGTGTTCTTCGCGTTGGAGTGTCGGGCCCCTGCGGCGCCCTGCTGGGCTTGGGCCGGGGTGATGGGTTCTGTCAGGACGTTCCGGGATCAGGTTGACGTGCTGAAAACGGTTGGTGTGCTCAATTCCATGCTTGTCTATCCCGTGAAATCCGTCGGCGCCGTCAGCAGCTACACGTTGCATCTGGCGGACTGGCCCGAGGTCTGCCTGCCGGGTTCGGAGTACTCCAGGGAAAAGCTCAACGCAGCGCTCAGGGCGGCCGTACGCGAACACATGCGGGCCGGAAGGCTCATCCCGCTGCCACGGAGCCGGCCGCGGGACGGTATCGACGCGCGCCTGTCGGCTGCGGAGTCGATGAAGGTGCTGGTCCTCAATGAGATGGTGAGAAGCGGTGCCTCCTGTCACTCCCTGGCGCAGACCCTGTGCATGCCCGTGGATTTCGTCAGGGCCGGCCTGGACATTTCGCAGCCGTTGAACATCGACCTGCTCGAGAGCATCGTCGGTGCACTGGGGCGGCGATGGGTTGCCTACATCGCGTGAGACCGGTGGTCGGGCACGCTGTGCTTGACGCTCCGGATACCACCGCCGGATCATGCGCGGACGCGGGTGTGTCAGGGTTTCGGGGATGTCGCTCCTGGCGGGAACTGCGGCGGCTTTAAGCTACAAAAGCGGGTCATTGAATACACGCATCGTTTGTCACCGCGGGGGTGATAAACGGTGAGGAATGGCCTTTGTGTCTGTTCTGTTTCGGCGCCTGGGGCGCGCGCGGCGATGACCGGCGCCGCGCCAGGCCGGTGGATGCCAGGAGACTCCCATCAAGTACGATTTTTTCCTCGGTCGGGTCCGGCGCTGGTTGTCGAACATCCCTGTCGACGATCCGGTTGATCGTCGCAATGCCCCCTTCGTGCAGGTGCTCCTGCTGTTCCTCGGGGTGTTCATCCCGCTCAACAAGTCGCTGTTCCTGTACGCCGTGCTGAGCGGTCGCTGGACGCGGGTCGTGCCGGATGCAACGGCGCTGGCCGCCGACCTGGCCACGGACGTGTTGATGACCTCCGCCGCATGGACAGGCGTGTGGTTGATCCGGCGTGGTCGTTTCCGCCAGGGCGTGCACGTGTTCCTCGGCGTGGTGATGCTGTCGATGGCGATCATCTACATCACCACCGGCATGGCGGGCGTGGGGTTCGATCCCATGCCGATGATCCTGCTGGCGTTGGCAGGCCTGATCCTGGGGCGCCGGACACTGTGGATCACGCTGGCCACGTTGCTGGGGGTCATCGCGGCGACCCTGGTCGCCGACCTCGTGCGCGCGGCGCTCGGCGGCGGGGCGATCTCGGTCACGGGTCTGGGCAAGGCCGTATCGCTGGCCGGTATCTGGCTGCTCATCGCCATCGCGCTGGACCGCACCGTGGCCGCGCTGCGCAACAGCCTGGAGGAATCCAACGCCCGCGGGCAGGCGCTGGCGCTGGCCTACGAACGGCTCCAGGAAGAAGTCCGCGAGCGCGAACGCACGCGCGACCAGCTCGTCCACGCGCAGAAGATGGAGGCGGTGGGCCGCCTGGCCAGTGGCGTGGCCCACGACTTCAACAACGTGCTGGGCATCATCCTGAGTTATGCCGCGCAGCGGGAACGGTTGGCCGACAGGGGGGCGCCGGCACTCTATGAGGCGCTGGGCGACGTGGACCTGGCCGCCAGGCGGGCGTTGACCATCAGCCGGAAGCTGTTGAGCTTCAGCCGGCAGGAAGTCGCACGGCCGGAGGTGTTCGACGCGGCGGCGTCACTGCGCG
Organism: Stenotrophomonas sp. LARHCG68; assembly: GCF_052871705.1. NCBI lineage: Bacteria > Pseudomonadati > Pseudomonadota > Gammaproteobacteria > Lysobacterales > Lysobacteraceae > Stenotrophomonas > Stenotrophomonas sp. LARHCG68. The sequence continues at coordinate 880,266 of NZ_JBIXJV010000001.1, forward strand.
AACTGATGCCGATGCTGAAGCAGCTGTTCGGGGCGCGGGTCCGCCTGCAGCTGGAGTGCGCCGATGGCGCGTTGCCGGTGCGGATGGACATCGATCGCTTCGGGCTGGTGATCATCAACATCGCCGCCAACGCGAGGGATGCCATCACCGATACCGGCACGTTCCGCATCCAGGCAGGCCGGCTGGACGGGGCCTGGGTATGCCTGGACCTGACCGATGACGGCAAGGGCATGCCGGAAGACGTGCGCACGCAGGCCTTCGAACCCTTCTTCACCACCAAGCCGAGCGGGATGGGGACTGGCCTGGGCTTGTCCGTGGTGCGCGACATGCTGCTGGAGGCCGGCGGAAAGATCGACCTCGTTGGCCCGCCGGCGCAGGGCACGACGGTGCGGATCCTGCTGCCGCTGGCCATGGATGGGGAGACCGCTCAGCTGGCGAGCACGTAGCCCTTTCCGCGGACCGAGAGCAACGGCAATGGCGGGGCATCGGGCGCGGCGGCGGCGGCCTTGCGGCGGACGCGGTGCACCAGGGCTTCCAGGCGATGCGGGTCGAAGTCCGAAGCGTCATCGGTCAATGCGTCGATCAGCCGCTCCCGCTCCACGGTCTGGCCGCGATGGCGGGCCAGCAGGGCCAGCAGTGAACGCTCCGGGGTGGTCAGGGCGATGATCCTGCCGGTGGGCGTTTCCAGGCACCAGCCATCGGAGAGCAGCCGCCACGTGCCGGGCGGTTCCGTTGGCACCGTGCCGGTTGCCGTGCGTGGCAGGCGGCGTGACAGGCTGTGCAGGGTGACGGCGATGATCTCGACGTCCACGGGCTTGGCCAGATAGATGTCCGCCCCGTCGCGCAGGGCGCGCAGGTGGTTCTCGCGGTTCCCGGTGCCGGTCAGCATGACGATGCCCAGCCCGGGCTGGATGCGGCGCAGGTGCGAGGCGATGCTCAGGCCGTCCTCGCCCGGCAGGGCGATGTCCAGGATGACCACATCGAAGGCCTCGGCCAGCAGGCCCCGATACAGTTCCGTGGCATCGCCATACCCCTGGACGTTGAACCCATGGTCGCGCAGGCCGGGAAGCAGGACGCGATCACGCAGCAGCGCGTCGTCCTCCGTGACCGCGACCTTCAGCGGTGGCTCCGGAAGGTCGGGCGTGGGCGTGGTTCTGTCGTTCAAGTGGGGGCGTGATCGTTGATCGTCGCGCCAGCCTACTGCAGTCACCGGGGCTTTTGTAAGCGACCCGGTCGGCGACCGCGGCAGGCCGGTCGCCGGAGGCGGCGATGACGCCGCGGGGTACCGCGCGTGCCGGCCCGTTGGCCGGTCAGCACTCGATGACGTTGACGGCCAGGCCGCCGCGGCTGGTTTCCTTGTACTTGTCCTGCATGTCGCGGCCGGTGTCGCGCATGGTCTTGATGACCTTGTCCAGCGACACCTTGTGCTTGCCGTCGCCACGCATGGCCATGCGGCTGGCATTGATCGCCTTGACCGCGCCCATCGCGTTGCGCTCGATGCAGGGGATCTGCACCAGCCCGCCGATCGGGTCGCAGGTCAGGCCGAGGTTGTGCTCCATGCCGATCTCGGCGGCATTCTCGATCTGGCCCGGGTTGCCGCCCAGCGCGGCCATCAGCCCGCCGGCCGCCATCGAACAGGCCACGCCCACTTCGCCCTGGCAACCGACCTCGGCGCCGGAGATGGAGGCGTTCTCCTTGTAGAGGATGCCGATCGCCGCGGCGGTGAGCAGGAAGTCGAACACGCCCTGCTCGGTGCTGCCGGGGCAGAAGCGGTCGTAGTAATGCAGCACCGAGGGGATGATGCCGGCTGCGCCGTTGGTGGGCGCGGTGACCACGCGGCCACCGGCGGCGTTTTCCTCGTTGACCGCCAGCGCGTACAGGTTGACCCAGTCCAGCGTGGTCAGCGGGTCGCGCATGGCCGCTTCCGGGCGCGCGGACAGCTCGCGGTACAGCGTGGGCGCGCGGCGGCTGACGTGCAGGCCGCCGGGCAGGGTGCCCTCGGAGCGGATGCCGCGCGTCACGCAGGACTGCATGGCGTCCCAGATCTCGCGCAGGCCGGCGCGGATCTCGTCCTCGCTGCGCCAGCATTTCTCGTTCTCGAACATCATCTGCGCGATGCTCAGGCCGCTGCGCGCGGCCTGAGCCAGCAGCTCGTCGCCGCTCTTGAACGGGTAGGGGATGGGCGTCTGGTCGGGGACGATGCGGTCATCGGCGGCATCGTCCTCGTTGACCACGAAGCCACCGCCGACGGAGTAATAATCGCGGGTGGCGATGATCTGGTCGTCGGCGTCGTAGGCTGTGAAGCGCATGCCGTTGGTGTGGTACGGCAGCTTCTGGCGCTTGTTCATGGGCAGGTCGCGCTTCTCGTCGAAGGCGATTTCGTGCTGGCCCATCAGGTGGATGCGCTTGGTGCTGCGGATGCGCTCCAACGCGGCCGGGATGATGTCCGGGTCGATCAGGTTGGGGCGGTGGCCTTCCAGGCCGAGCAGTACCGCCTTGTCGGTGCCGTGCCCCTTGCCGGTCAACGCCAGCGAGCCGAACACCTCGGCGCGGATGCGCACGGTGTCCTGCAGGTGGCCCTGGTCGAGCAGCCAGCGGTGCACGAAGCGCTCGGCCGCGCGCATCGGGCCCACGGTGTGTGACGAACTCGGGCCGATGCCGATCTTGAACAGGTCGAACGTGCTGACGGACATGCGTGCTTCTGCGTACTGCGTGGAGAGGGCCGCTATTCTACGTGCTGGCGGCGGCGGGCCATGCCTGCAGCGCAGCATTCCAACCACAGGGCAGCGGCATGAGCGGATTGGTGTTGTTCCAGCGCGATGATTGTCATCTGTGCGACCAGGCGCTGGCGGTGCTGGCGCAGGCACGCGCACCGGCGTTCGAAAGCGTGTTCATCGATGACGACGCGCCGCTGGAGGCGCGCTACGGGACGCGTGTGCCGGTGCTGCGCGATGGCGCCGGGCGCGAACTGGAATGGCCGTTCGACGCGGCCAGCGTGCAGCGTTGGCTGAAGCAGTAGCGCGGAGCCGGGCCGATGGGCCCGTGCCGGGCGTGGCTCGGCACGGACAACAGCGGCGCGATGGCCGGTGGCGCGGAGCCACGCTCCGCTGCACCGGCGCCGCGCAGGGTCGTGGCTTACTTGGCGTTGAGCTTGACGATGGTGCTGATCGCCGTTTCGTTGGGGATGGTCTTGGTATCGGTCCAGTCGCCGCCGCCCACGCCGAAGTCCAGGCGCTTGACGGTGGCCTTGCCGGTCAGCACCGGCTGCGCGCCCGGCGCCCAGGTGAAGGTCAGCGTGACCGGTTTGCTGACGCCCCGCAGTTCCAGCGTGCCATCGGCGGCGAACTGGTTGTTGCCCAGGGCACGGAAGCCGTTGGCGGTGTAACGGGCCTGGGCGAACTGGGCCACGTTGAAGAAGTCCGCCCCCTGCAGGGTGGAGTCGCGGTCGGTGTTGCCGCTGCGGGCACCGGCCAGCGGGATGCTGACATCAAGCTTGCCGGCGGCCGGGTTGGCCGGATCGAAGCTGACCTGGGTCTGGAAGCCCGGGAAGGTGCCGGTGAAGACTTCGCCGTCGTACTTGGTGGCGAATACCAGGATCGAGCCGGTCCCCGGTGCCTGCACGTAGTCGGCGGCCATGGCCGGGGCGACGGCCAGCATGCCGGCCAGGGCGGCGGCGACGGCGGCCGGGGAGGTGAGTTTGATGTTCATGCGGATTCCTTTTGCGGGGTGCTGAGCCAGCCTTGCGGCAGCATGCGGGTGAGGGTGGCGTCACGCTGGTGAACGTGATGGAAAACGGCGGCGCCGGCATGGCCCAGCACCAACAGGATCAAGGCCCAGAAGCCCCATTCATGGATCAGGTGCGAGACCTGCGCGGCCGATTCGCTCGGCGCGACCAGCTTGGGCATCTCGACCAGCCCGAACAGCTTGAACGGGCGCAGGCCGCTGGCCGAGTCGTACAGCCAGCCCGACAGCGGGATGGCGAACATCATCACGTACAACAGCCAGTGGGTGAGGCTGGCCACGCGCTCCTGCCAGCCCGGCGTGCCCGGCACCGGTTCGGGCGCGCCGGCGTACAGGCGCCAGCCCAGGCGCGCGACGACCAGCACCAGCACGGTGATGCCGATCGACTTGTGCATCGTGTAGATCCAGAAGTACTTCGGGGTCTTGGGAAACTCGCCCATGACCAGGCCGACGATGCCCAGCGCCAGGATCAACAGGGCGATCAGCCAGTGCAGGGATTTGCTGACGCTTCCCCATTGCTGGGCGGTGTTCTTAGTGGTCATGGCGTGGTTCCGTCTGAGTGGCGTGTTCCAGCGCGGCATCGGCCGCGTCCTGGAGGGAAGTGTCCTGCGCGTCGGCAGGGGTGTCGGTGTCCGGCGCGGGCGCGGAGGCGTTGTCGTCACGCACCGCCTCGGCCTCGATGCGCAGCTCCACGCGGTCGCCGATGACCGACTTCCATGCGTTGATGCCGAAGTCGGCGCGGCTCAGCGCGGTGGTGGCGGAGAACCCGGCGGTGCGGCGGAATGGCGGCAGCGGGTGACGCTTCACCGCATTGAGGGTGACCTCCAGCACCACCGCGCGGGTGACGCCGTGCAGGGTGAGCTGGCCATGGACGCGCGCATGGGTGGCGTCAACGGCCTCCACGCGGTCGGAGACGAAGCGCGCCCGCGGGAAGCGCTCGCCGTCGAGCAGGTTGCGCGCCAGCGTGGCCTGGTTCCATTTCGCATCCCCCAGGTCGACCCGGGTGAGTGGCACGGTGACGTCCAGCCGGGCGCTGCTCCAGTCCTGCGGGTCGAAGTGCAGCATGCCCTCGCTGCCCGAGACCGTGCCCAGCGCCTGTGAGAACCCGGCGTGCTCGATCGCGAACAGCACCCGCGTATGCACCGGGTCCAGCCGGTACGGCTCGGGTGCCGCAGCGGCCGCCAGCGGCAGCAGCCCCAGTGCCAGCATCAGGATGGGTCGCAACAAGGTCCCGGCTCCCCGGTTTCGGAATGGGCATGATTCTAGGCACAGTTGGGCGGAGGTTTGTGCGTACACGCTGCAACGGTTTGTTACAGCTGTCTGTGGTTCCGGCGGTGACGGGAGGGGAACTTTTTTGCTCCGCCTCCGCATGGACGCTAAAGTCGCAGCCTTGCGCGGGGCTGGGACGGCGGGGAGTGGCCGTTGCAGGGGCGCAAATGGACAGGCGAGGAGCAACGGACGTGTGATGAAGCGGTTCCTGGGAATTACCGGGCTGGCACTGCTGCTGTGGCTGGCCGTCGCGCCGGCGATGGCCGCGGTACTGGCCGAGACGCCGAACATGCGCCGGCTGGGGGTCGCCGAAGGCCTGCCATCGCGGATGGTGCTGGCCCTGGCGCAGGACCGCCAGGGATACGTCTGGGCGGCCACCGATGATGGCCTGGCCCGCTACGATGGCCACCAGCTGCGGGTCTGGCGCCAGGACCCCGACGATCCGGACTCGTTGCCCGGCAACGTGCTGGAGACCCTGCTGATCGACCCGCAGGATCGGGTCTGGCTGGGTGCCAACGGCGCCGGGCTGATCATGCTCGATGCCCAGCGCAAGGCGTTCCAGCGTTTCCAGGCCGTCGAGGAACGCTGCACCGAACAGGTCTGGGCACTGGCCTCGGTGGAGGGCGAGATGTGGGTGGGCAGCTCCGGCACCGGCATCTGCCGGCTGCATGCCGATGGCCGCGTGACCCAGTACCGGCATGTTCCCGGTGACCCGCACAGCCTGCCCGACGACACCATCTATTCGCTGCTGCTCGGCAAGGACGGCGCGTTATGGATCGGCACTGCCGATGGCCTGGCCCGCCGCGCGCCGGGCAGCGAGCAGTTCACCCGCATCGTCGCGCCGCTGCTGGCCGGCAAGACCATCATCCGCATGAGCGCCGACCGTGACGGCGGGTTCTGGGCCGGCACCGAGAGCGGGCTGTTCCGCGTGCTGGACAATGGACTGGTGTTCCCCGCGCCGTGGCCGCAGGCCCAGCAGTCGCGGGCGGCGGTGCTGCTGCACGACCGCGACGGCGGGTACTGGATGGGAACCTCCAACGGCCTGTACCGCGGTGATGGCAAGCAGCTGACGCTGCTGGCCGGCGGGCGCGGCAGCGACTTCCTGACCGAGCACAGTGGCGTGCTGGACCTGCTGCAGGATCACGAAGGCGGTGTCTGGACGGCCCTGCTGACCCAGGGCCTGGCCTACCTGCGACCGGACTGGAAGCGCTTTTCCACTGTCTCGCGGCTGGACGGCAAACCGCTGGAAAGCCTGTACATGCGCAGCGGTGCGGCCGATGGCGATGGCTTCCTGGTCGGTGGCGCACACGGGGTCTACCGGCTCGATGGCAGCGGGCAGCTGCAGCAGCTGGCCGACGAGGCGCGGTTGGGCGTCGGCGGGATCTGGTCGGTGCTGCGTGGCGCCGATGGACAGGTCTGGGCGGGGCGGGCCGGCAGTCTGGTGCTGTTCCGGCCCGAAGGCCAGGGGCGTCGGGTCGTGGACCTGGGCGTCGGCAGCGATCCGCAGTTCCGCGCCGACCTGATGCGCCGCGCCGCCGACGGCAGCGTGTGGTTGTCGATCATCGGATACGGCCTGCAGCACCGTGCCGCGAACGGTGAGCTGTTGGCCACCTATCCGGCCGGCGCGTCGCCGGGCCTGCCCGACAAGCTGGTCGAGCAGTTGCTGATCGACCGCAACGGCACGGTGTGGCTGACCGGCGCGGCCGGCGTGCTGTACTTCGACGGCACCCGCTTCATCACGTTGCAGGGCGTGTCGCGGGGGGGCGTGTATGACATCGCCTTCGTCCCGGACGGAACGGTCTGGCTGGCGCGCGACGGCGCGCTGGAGCACTACCGCCGCGAAGGCGACCGCCTCGTGCTGCAGCAGCGGCTGGGCAATGCGGAGGGCGTGCCGGCGGTGATGATGGGCGGGCTGGTGCTGGGGTGTTCCGGACAGCTGTGGGCCACCACCCCGCGCGGCCTGCTGCTGTGGCAGCCGGGGGCGCGGCGCGTGCGCCTGCTCGGCGGTGCCGATGGCCTGCCGGACGCGGAGTTCTCGCCACGCCCACCGGCGATGGGCGGTTGCGACGCAGCGCTGGCGGTGCAGGCCAGTGGACTGGTGGTATTCAACCCGGACCAGGTGGCGCAGCCGCTGCCGGCCTCCAAGCTGGTGATCGGTTCGGTGCATGTGCGCCGCGATGACGCGGTCAGCGAACAGGCGCTCAGCGGAGAGGTGATCCACCTGGGGGCCGGCGACCGTGACCTGCGCGTGCAGGCACGGCTGATGTCCTTCGCCGACCTGGCCAGCCACCGCTTCCGCTTCCGCGTGGAGGGCTACGACCAGAACTGGGTGGAGGTCAGCGCCGAAGGCGAGCGGGTGCTGTCGCGGCTGCCGCCCGGGCACTATCGCCTGGAGGTGCAGGGCGCGGCCGGCGACAGCGGCTGGACGCCGGTGCAGGCCTTGACGGTGGAAGTGGCCTCGCCCTGGTGGCTCAGCGGTGCAGCGATCGCCGCCTGGGTGGCGGTGCTGGCCCTGCTGGTCAGCGCGGCGCTGCTGGCCTACCGCCGCCGCGTGCGCCGGCGTAGTGCATGGCAACTGGCCCTGCACAAGCAGGAGCTGGCCGAACAGGCCTCCCTGGCCAAGACCCGCTTCCTGGCCACGCTGGGCCATGAGGTGCGCACGCCGATGACCGGCGTGCTGGGCATGAGCGAGCTGCTGCTGGACACCGACCTGGATCCCCGCCAGCGGCGCTATGCCGGTGCCATCCAGCAGGCCGGTTCGCACCTGCTGCGGCTGCTCAACGACGCGTTGGACCTGGCCCGCGTCGAGTCGGGCAAGCTCGAGCTGGGCAACCAGCCGTTCAATTTCAGCAAGGTGCTGGAGGAAGTGGTGGCGCTGATGGCGCCGATGGCTGAGCGGCGCGGCCTGGCGTTCGAGTACGCGCCGGGCTTCGACGGTACGGTCGAGGTGACCGGCGATGCCATGCGCCTGCGCCAGATCGTGATGAACCTGCTGAGCAACGCCATCAAGTTCACCGAGCAGGGCAAGGTGCGGCTGGAGGTGGCATTGCTGCCGGACAACACCGGCCTGCGCCTGACCGTCAGCGACACCGGGCCGGGCATCAACGACGAGCAGCAGGCGCGCCTGTTCCAGCGCTTCGAGCAGGCCGATGGCTGGCGCACCGCCTCGCGCTACGGCGGCAGTGGCCTGGGGCTGGCGATCTGCCAGGAGCTGGCGGCGGCGATGGGGGGCAACATCCGTGTCAGCAGCCGCCTGGGCGAAGGGGCCAGCTTCCAGGTGGAGCTGCCGCTGCACTGGGTGCAGGGCGTGCAGGCCCCGCAGGAGGGCGACGCGGAGGCTGCGGCCGGCAGCGAGCCGCTGCGGATCCTGCTGGTGGAGGACGACCCGACCGTCGCCCAGGTCATCGCCGGCCTGCTGCGCGCGCGCGGGCATACGGTGGTGCATGCGCCGCACGGCCTCGCCGCGCTGGGCGAAGTGGCCGAGCAGGCGTTCGACATCGGCCTGTTCGACCTGGACCTGCCCGCGCTCGATGGCATGGCGCTGGCCCGGCAGTTGCGTGCGTCCGGGCACCTGTTCCCGTTGATCGCGGTCACCGCGCGTTCGGATGGCCAGGCCGAGCAGTTGGCGGCGGCGGCGGGGATGGAAGGGTTCCTGCGCAAGCCGGTCACCGGCCAGCTGCTGGCGACCACCATCACGCAGGTGTTGTTACGCTCACGCGCCCAACGTGGTGGGGGACCGGCCCTGGCCGGGTTGCCGATGCACGAGGAATGACGGGAATGAAAGGGTGTGTACGCGCCGTGCTGCTGGCGCTGTCCGTGTGCCTGCTGGCGCCGGCCAATGCCGAGGTGCCGGCCACGCCGCAGCCGCGCCAGCTCACCGTGGCCGACGGGCTGCCGTCGAGCACCATCAATGCCTTCGCCGAGGATCGCACCGGTTACCTGTGGCTGGCCAGCCGCGATGGCCTGGCGCGCTATGACGGGCGCAGCTACCGCGTGTGGCGGGCCGAGGACGGCCTGCAGGACAACCAGGTCTGGAGCCTGCACGTCGACGCCGCCAACCGCCTGTGGATCGGCACGCAGAATGCCGGGCTGGTGATGCTGTCGGCGGACCGCCGCAGCTTCACCTTCTACAACCGGCGCACCCACCCGGAGATCGGCAGCAACACGATCTGGTCGATCGTCACCACCGCCGACGGCAGCACCTGGTTCGGTACCGCGACCGGCGGCCTGCACCGGCTCGATCCGGACGGGCACATCACCCGCTTCATGCCGATCGACGGTGACCCCAACAGCCTGCCGGCGGCGGCGGTGACCTACATGGCGGTGACGCCGGACGGCACCCTGTGGGTCGGCACCAAGGGCGGGCTGGCGCGCTGGACCGGGCATGACTTCGAGCAGGTGGGGGAGTCGGTACTGCCGTCCGAGCGCATCAATGGCCTGAAGGTGGACCGCGAGGGCCGCCTCTGGATCGCCACCAACCTCGGGCTGGTGGTGCGCACCGCCGACGGGCGGTTCCAGCGTTCGGTCTGGCCCGGCATGCAGGCCGGCGACGTGCTCAACATGCTGCAGTACTCCAGCGACGGCGATTACTGGCTCGACACGCTGGCCGGGCTGGGGCGTTTCCGCGCCGGCCGCGTGCACAACGTGGGCCTGTACAGCATGCAGGAGCGCGGCATGGTGCGGCCGAACTGGTCCAGCGCCTACGAGGACCGCGAAGGCGGCCTGTGGTTCGCCAGCACCAACGCCGGGCTCTGGCACCTGCCGCCGAGCTGGCGCCAGTTCTCGGTGCTGTCGCGGCACCTGGACGACCCGGCCTCGCTGCGCAACCCCAACCCGCTGGCATTGGCACCGTCGGCTTCCGGCGGCATCTGGGTGGTGGGCACGCGCGGCGCGCTGGACCGCCTGGATCCGGCCACCGGCGAGGTCGAGCAGCACCTGGAAAAGATCAGCGGCATGAACTGGCCGCAGTCGTTGGCCGAAGACAACAAGGGCCGGGTCTGGATCGGCAGCCTGGACGAACTGATCCGCTATACCCCGGCCAGTCACGAGGTGCGCCGCTGGCAGGCCGGCGATGCGGCGGATGCGGCGATGACCGGTGATGCGGACATCGTGCGGCAGTGCGCGGGCGGGCGGATCTGGGTGTATTCCGAGGACGGCGGCATCCAGCAGCGCGACGGGGACGGCCACGTGCTGCTGCAGATGCAGCCGGGCACGCACGGGTTGCCGCCGGCGATCGTGGAGGACATGTACTGTGGCCCCGGCGACGACCTGTGGCTGGCCACCGGTGCCGGCCTGTTGACCTGGCAGACGGCGCAGCAGCAGTTCGTGCAGGTGCCCGGCGCCCCCACCGACCGCATTTCCAGCTTCAACCTGACCGACAGCGGCGTGGCCTGGCTCGCCGGCCTGGGGCGGATGGACCGTTACCTGTGGGATGGCCGGCGCATGACCCTGCTCGATTCGGTCGGCCCGGCGCAGGGCTACCCGATGCTTGGCGCGCACGGGTTGGTGGTCGACCCGCAGGGCGTGGCGTGGGCGACCAGCGCACGTGGCCTGATCCGCATCGACCCGGCCAGCCGCTCGGTGCGCATGTATGGCGTGCACGATGGCCTGCCGAGCCAGGAGTTCCGGCGCCGCACGCTGGTGCAGGCGCGCGGTGGACAGATCGCCGGCGGCACGCCGGATGGCGTGGTGTTGTTCGACCCGCAACGCGTGCGCCTGTCGGCGCGCCAATCGCCGCTGGTCATCGAGCGGGTGAGCGTGCGTCGCGCCGAGCAGGAACAGGATTTGACCCACCAGACCCCGCTGCAGATCCTGCCCGGCGACCGCGACCTGCGGGTGTCGGCGCGGCTGCTGTCCTTCGCCGATTCGGCGATCAACCTGTACCGTTTCCGGCTGGAAGGTTATGACCCGGATTGGGTGGAAGTGGGCGCATCGGGCGACCGGGTGTTCCCGCGCTTGCCGCCGGGCAGCTATCGGCTGCAGGTGCAGGCGGCGACCTCGGACAACGTCTGGTCGACGGTGCAGACGCTGTCCTTCCACGTGCAGCCGCCGTGGTGGCGCAGCACCGGTGGCCTGGCCGGCCTGATCGTGCTGGGCGTCGCGCTGCTGTTGCTGGGCGCCTGGTTGTACCGGCGCCGGCTGGCGCGGCGCCACGAATGGCAACTGGCCAAGCACAAGCAGGAACTGGCCGAACAGGCCTCGCTGGCCAAGACCCGCTTCCTGGCCACGCTTGGCCACGAGGTGCGCACGCCGATGACCGGCGTGCTGGGCATGAGCGAACTGCTGCTGGCCTCGGAGCTGGACGACCGGCAACGCGGCTACACGCAGTCGATCCGCCGTGCCGGCGAGCACCTGTTGCGGCTGGTCAACGACGCGCTGGACCTGGCGCGCATCGAGGCCGGGCGGCTGGAACTGCAGGTCCAGCCGCTGGACCTGCAGCAACTGCTGGACGACGTGCGCGGGCTGATGGAGCCGCTGGCGCAGCGGCGTGGGCTGGCGTTCTCGCTGCACAGCGAGGCCAGTGCGCGCACGCGGGTGACCGGTGACGTGCTGCGCCTGCGCCAGATCCTGCTGAACCTGCTGGGCAACGCGATCAAGTTCACCAGCGATGGGCAGGTGCGCCTGCGGGTGGAGATGGGCGAGGGTGGCAGCGGCATCTGCTTCGATGTCTGCGATACCGGGCCGGGCATCAATCCGGAGCAGCGCAAGCGCCTGTTCCGCCGCTTCGAGCAGGCCGACGGCGCGCGTACCGCGGCCCGTTATGGTGGCAGCGGCCTGGGCCTGGCGATCTGCCACGAACTGGCGGTGGCCATGGGCGGCACCATCGAGGTGGAAAGCACGCCCGGCACCGGCAGCTGCTTCAGCGTGCGCCTGCCACTGGCGTGGGAGGTGGTGCCGGAGACGGCGGCCGACGGTGTCGGCGTGTCGTCGTGGAAGTCACTGCCGCCGTTGCATGTCCTGCTGGTGGAGGACGACCCCACCATCGCCGCGGTGATCCGTGGCCTGCTCGAAGTGCATGGGCACGGCGTGGTGCATGCCGCGCATGGGCTGGCCGCGCTGGCCGAGGTGTCCAATGCGCGCTTCGACGTGGCCCTGCTGGACCTGGACCTGCCCGGCATCGACGGCTTCGGGCTGGCCTTGCAACTGCGCACGATGGGCTACGAGATGCCGTTGATCGCGGTGACCGCGCGTTCGGACGCCGAAGCCGAGCCGCAGGCACGCAAGTCCGGTTTCGATGACTTCCTGCGCAAGCCGGTGACCGCGCAGATGCTGCTGGAAGCCATCGCCGGGGTGCTGGACGCACACCAGCGCCGTGCGCAGGGGCTGGCCCCGCGCGGCTGAGCTCCGGCAAGCCGGGACCGGGATCGTGCGCGGGGCCACGCATGCTGCTCCCGGGGACGCGCCACTGCAGGCGGCGTGCTCGCGTGCGCGGTTACTCGGCGACTTCCTCGACCGCCTTGGGATGCGGGCGGTTTTCCGGCAACTGCCAGAACACCAAGGTGGAGCTGAGCGTGATCGCACCGACGCAGATGAAGGTGGCGTGCAGCGCGGCGGTCGCGCCGTGGCCCACCAGGTGCGTGCCGAAGGTGGCCAGCAGGCTGCCGGCGGTGGCCGCGCCGAAGCCGGTGGCCAGCATCATCACCATCGACAGCAGGCTGTTGCCGCTGCTGGCCTGCTCCATGTCCAGGTCGCGCAGGGTCACGGTGTTCATCACGGTGAACTGCATCGAGTTCACCGCGCCGAAGGCAGTCAGCAGCACCAGCTGCACCCACACCGGCTGGCCCCCGTCGATCAGTGCGAAGCCGGCCATCGCCACGCCCACGCAGACGGTGTTGATCATCAGGATGCGGCGATAACCGAAGCGCTGCACCAGCGACACCGCCGCGCGCTTGGCAGCCATGCCGGCCAGCGCCACCGGGATCATCATCATGCCCGCCCGCATCGGGCTCATGCCCAGGCCGACCTGCAGCAGCAACGGGATCAACAGCGGCATCGCCCCGCTGCCGATCCGTGAGAACAGGTTGCCGAGGATGCCGATGCGGAAGCTGGTCACATGGAACAGCGTCAGCGGGAACAAGGCATCACGGCTGTTGGCCGCATGCAGCCAGTAGCCGGCCAGTGCGGCGATGCCGATCACCGCCAGCAGGATCACCAGTGCATGCGCCGAGCCTAGCCCGGAGACGCCGTCCAGTGCCAGCGACAGGGCGACCATGCCGAAGGCCAGCATCAGGTAGCCGGCCAGGTCGAAGCGGTGCTTCTGCTGCCCGTAATGGTCGGGCATGATCCGCAGCGCGGCGACCAGCCCGATCAGGCCGATCAGGCCGATCGGCAGGTTGATCAGGAAGATCCAGTGCCACGACGCCACTTCCACCATCCAGCCGCCCAGCGTCGGGCCCAGCAGCGGGCCGATCAGCGCGGGGATGGCGATGAAGCTCATCGCCGACAGGAATTGTTCGCGCGGTACGGTACGCATCACCGCCAGCCGCCCGACCGGCAGCAGCATCGCCCCGCCGATGCCCTGCAGCACGCGCGCGGCCACCAGCCATTGCAGGCTGGGTGACAACGCGCAGGCCAGCGAGCCCAGGGTGAACAGGATGATCGCCGTCATGAAGGTGCGGCGGGTGCCGAAGCGGTCGGCGATCCAGCCCGAGGCCGGGATGAACGTGGCCACCGCCAGCGCGTAGCTGAACACCACTGACTGCATCTGCAGCGGGCTTTCGCCCAGGCTGCGGGCCATCGCCGGCAATGCGGTGTTGACGATGGTCGAGTCCAGCATCTGCATGAAGATGGCCAGCGACACCAGCCACAGCAGCGGCTTGTGGGCGTTGCCGGCGGGCAGCGGGCTGGAAACGGCGTTGGACATCATGACGGCTCGCGGGGGCAGGCCGTCATTGTCGCTCCTGGCGCGTGCAGGTCACGCGCAGATCACGCCTGGCCCTCAATCACCGCCGCCGTAGCTGTACAGCGAATGGGCCGGGTTGTCCGGGTCGGCGGCCAGGGTGGCGGTGGTGTTGAGCTCGCCCAGGGTCAGCCGCCAGGTGCCGTCATCCGCTTCCATGGTGCAGGTCGGCACCGCGCTGGGATTGACCCTGTGGGTAGGCTCGCAGTCTTTCTCGATCCGCGTGCGCAAGGTCTGCAGCAGCTGTTGCAGCGGGGCATCGATGACGTAGGTCCGCAGGATGTGCATTTCGCCGGCATCCTCGTCGTAGCGCAGCACCGGCAGGTCCAGCAGCGTCACCGCACCCGGCTTGAAGGTCGCGCTGGCCGCATAGGACAGGTAGCCGCTGCCGTCGTCATAGGCCTCGCGCGTGCACGAGGTGAGCGAGAGCCGAGCGATCACCGCCGACCAGCGTGGGGACAGCTCGTCCTGCTTGACCAGCCGGAGCTGGTCGCAGCGTTGCGGGAAGTCGCCCATCCCGGTGCTGAAGATCGCCAGTTGGGTGAGGTTCTCATTCGAGGCCAGGCTCGGGAAATCCTCGGGCTGGATCTTCAATGCGTTGCTGGCGGCGCCGGCCACGGCCGGCGTGGCGGTCGGTGCCGGTGCCGGCGTGACATCGGCCGAACAGGCGGCCAGTGCGCACAGCAGCGGAGCGCACAGCAGGGAGATGCGGGGCAGTGACATGGCGTTCTTCCTTGAAACGGTAAGGGGGCCGGCGTTGCCGGCCGCCCTGGGTCAGCGTCGGCTCAAGCGATGTACCGCATCCACCAGCACGGCGACGTGATCGGGATTCATGTCTGGCGACATGCCATGGCCGAGGTTGAATACATGGCCTTCGCGCGAGCCGCCGTTGCCGGCGGCGTAGCTGTCCAGCACCTTGCCCACTTCCCGGGTGATCGCCTCGGGCGAGCCGTACAGGGTGGCCGGGTCCAGGTTGCCCTGCAGCGCGACCTTGCCGCCGGCCGCACGCACCGCGTCCTCCAGGCCGATGGTCCAGTCCACGCCGACGCCGTCGGTGCCGGTGGCGGCCAGTTCGGCCACGTACTGGCCGGTGCCCTTGCCGAACAGGATCAGTGGGGTGCGCTCGGCGCCTTCGCCACGCGGCAGTTCGGCGGCGATGCGCGAGAGGTAGCGCAGCGAGAACTCACGGTACATGGCCGGGCCGAGCACGCCGCCCCAGGTGTCGAACACCTGCAGCGCCTGCGCGCCGGCCGCGCGCTGCGCCGACAGGTAGGCGATGACCGCGTCGGTCACCACGCCCAGCAACTGGTGCAGGGCCTTGGGCTCGTTCAGCGCCATCGCCTTGATGCGCGCGTAGTCCTTGCTGCCACCGCCCTCGATCATGTAGCAGGCCAGCGTCCACGGGCTGCCGGAGAAGCCGATCAACGGCACCTTGCCGTCCAGCTCGCGGCGGATCAGGCGCACCGCGTCCATCACGTAGCCCAGCTCGGTCTCCATGTCCGGCACCGCCAGCCTGGCGATGGTGGCGGCGTCACGCACCGGGTCCTTGAACTTGGGGCCTTCGCCATCGGCGAAGTACAGGCCCAGGCCCATCGCGTCGGGCACGGTGAGGATGTCCGAGAACAGGATGGCCGCGTCCAGGTCGAAGCGCTCCAGCGGCTGCAGGGTGACTTCGCAGGCGACTTCGGGGTTCTTGGCCATGCCCAGGAAGCTGCCGGCGCGGGCGCGGGTGGCGCGGTACTCCGGCAGGTAGCGGCCGGCCTGGCGCATCAGCCAGACGGGGGTGCAATCCACCGGTTCGCGGCGCAGGGCGCGCAGGAAGCGGTCGTTGCGGAGGGGGCTGGTCACGGTGGAGCTCCTTGGCAGTGGGCGGCGCGGGCGCATCGCGCCCTGCAGGGTCCGCTCAGGGTTGTGGCAGGCCGCTGGTGAACATCACCTGGAAGCCGCGCTTGATCTGTGCGTCGCGTGCCTTCTCGAAGGCGTCGCGGGCTTCGTCGTGCTGCAGGAACAGTTCGCGGCGAAGCTGCACGCGGCCTCCGGTCTGGCCGCTCTCGCGCAGCAGCTCCCAGCCGCCGAGCAGGTCCGGCACCAGGGTGAGCTGTACGTAACGGGGGGCTTCTTTGCCGCTGGGCGGCTGTTGCAGTAGGACGCGCATGGCGGCGATTGTAGCCGTTGCGCGGGATTTGGGCCGCTTTCCGGCGGCATGCCCCGGCATCGCCACGGCGTGTGCAGGTCCTCCGCCCCCGTGGCCGCAGGCCAAGGGGACGGGGAAGGCGCGGGCACCTCAGCCCTGGCGCAACACCGCCAGCACCGCGGCTTCGTCCACGTCGGCCACGACCTCGGCCTTGCCGATGCCACGCCACAACACCAGGCGCAGGCGCCCGGCGATGTTCTTCTTGTCCAGGCGCATGTGCGCGAGCAGGCCGTCCGGTTCCAGCCCGGCCGGGATCCGCACCGGCAGGCCATAGGCCAGCAGCAGCTCGCGCAGGGTGTCGGTGTCGGCCGCATCGGCCATGCCCAGCGCGGCGGACAGGCGCGCGGCCAGCACCATGCCCACCGCCACGGCCTCGCCGTGGTTGAGGTTGTCATTGCCCGGTGCGCCGTAACCCTGCGCCGTCTCGATGGCGTGGCCGAAGGTGTGGCCCAGGTTGAGCAGCGCACGCTCGCCCTTCTCCAGCGGGTCGCGTTCGACGATCTCGGCCTTGTGCTCGCAACTGCGGGCGATGGCCTGGGCCAGCGCGGCATCGTCGCCGGCCAGCAGCGCGGCACGTTCGGCCTGCAGCCACTGGAAGAACAGCGGGTCACGGATGGCGCCGTACTTGATTACCTCGGCCAGCCCGGCGCGCAGCTCGCGCACCGGCAGGCTGCGCAGGGCGGCGGTGTCGGCGATGACCGCGCGCGGCGGGTGGAAGGCGCCGACCAGGTTCTTGCCCTGCGGGATGTCCACGGCGGTCTTGCCACCGACCGAGGAGTCCACCATCGCCAGCAGCGTGGTGGGCAGCTGCACGCAGTCCACGCCCCGCATCCAGCACGCCGCGGCGAAGCCGGCCAGGTCGCCGACCACGCCACCGCCCAGTGCCAGCACGCAGGCATCGCGGGTGGCGCCCAGCGCCGCCAGCGCGGCGATCGCACCGGCGAAGTTGTCCAGGGTCTTGGACGCCTCGCCGGCCGGGATCACGTACTGGCCGATCTTCAGCTCGGGGCGGGCCGCCTGCAGGGCATCGCGGACGCGTGCCAGGTACAGCGGGGCCACGGTGTCGTCGCTGGCCAGCAACACGTGGCGTCCGCGGATGGCCGCGCCCAGCAGGCTGGCGTCGGACAGCAGGCCGGGGCCGATGTGGATCTGGTACGGGAGTTCGCCGCCAACGGCGACGGTACGGGGGGAAGCGGTCATGCGGTGGGTTCCGAGATCTGCCATTGGCTGGCAAGCCGTACCACCAGTTGGGCGGTGGCTTCGGCGGAGGTGTAGAGGTCGGTGTCGATGATCAGGTCGGCCAGGTCGCGGTACAGCGGGTCGCGCAACGCGGCCATGTCGGCAAGCACCTGTTCGCGGTCGGGACGTTGCAGCAGCGGGCGGGTCTTGTCCTTCTGCAGGCGCTGCAGCTGCGACTGCACGCTGACCCGCAGGTAGACCACGAAGCCGCGTTGGCGGATGCGCTGGCGGTTGTCGGCATCCAGCACCGAGCCCCCGCCGGTGGACACCAGTTGGCCGTTGCCCTGCAGCAGGTCGTTCAGTACCCGCTTCTCGTGGGCACGGAAGCCGGCCTCGCCGAGGTTCTCGAAGATGGCCGGGATGCTGGTGCCCACGTCATCGACGATGGCCTGGTCGGCATCGATGAAGGCCAGCCCGAAGCGTTCGGCCACGCGGCGGCCGATGCAGGTTTTTCCGGCGCCCATGGGGCCGATCAGGATGAGATTGGGGGCGGGATTCATCGTAGGGCGATGCTAGCACCTCGTGTCAGTGCCTTAACACGGTAGCAGCCAAGCTCGCGGACTCCACGAATGGTTCGTGGTGCAACCAAGGAGTCGGACATGAGTGTGGCGAAGATCATCGAAGTCAGCGCGTCGTCCAAGACCAGCGTCGAGGACGCCGTGCGCACCGGGTTGAAGAAGGTGGCCGAGACCGTCAAGGGCATCCAGGGCGCGTGGATCAACGAAACCAAGGTGGTCACCGACGGCCAGGGCAACATCACCGAATGGCGGGTCAACCTGCGGGTGACCTTCCTGGTGCAGTAAGCCGCCCCCCTACAACGGACGGCGTTGCGCATCCAGCGGGATGACCCGGTCGGCGAGCGCCGGCAGGGTGCGCAGCGCCTGCCGGCTGATGCGCTCGTAGAACTGCACGAAACGTTCCACCTGCGCCCGGCTCATGCTGGTGCGCCCCGGCGAGGCCTGCTGCAGTGCCTGCTCCTGCTGCCAGCGCCAGTGCGGGACCACCGAGAAGCCCGGCGGCTGCAGGAACCACAGCCGGTCAAAGCGCTGCCACAGCGCGGGGTAGTCGTTCGCCAGCGCCTGGTTGCACCAGCGGCGCCAGATACCGTCGCCATCGGCCTCGCGCTCGAGCGCGTTCAACGGTGCCTGCAGTGCGGCATCCTGCTCGGCCGGCGTGCCCAGGAACCAGCCCTCGAACACCAGCAGGTCCAGTGGCGTGTCCTGCACCTGCCATTGCGCTTCGGGCACCCGTTCGTCGGCCAGCTTGTCGAAGCGGGGCAGGGCGGAAGCCCGGCCCGCCTTGGCCGCATCCAGGGTGGACAGCGCCAGCGGCAGGTCATGCGTGCCCGGCGGGCCGCGCGTGGCCAGCAACGGGTGGATGCGGTCGGCCAGGCGCTGGCGCTGGGCGCGGGTGAGGTAGGTGTCGTCGATGGACAATGCCGCGGCCTGCAGCCCACGCGCGCGGGCCAGCTCGACCACCTGCGCGGCCAGGGTGGACTTGCCGCTGCCCTGCACGCCACTGATGGCCAGCACCGGCGTGCGCGCGCCACTGGCCAATGCATCGTCGAGCGCCTGTTCGACCAGCGCCTGCGCGAAGCGTCGTGGGGAAAAACTGTGCGGAACGGGGGACATGCCGCCACAATAGCTCAAACCCCTGCCGTACGAAGCCGCTCATGACCGATCTTTACGCCGAAGCACTTACGACTTTCGCCGCATTGTTTGACGAGGCAAAAGCCGGTGCCGAAATCGATGCCGCCGCGATGACGGTGGCCACCGCCGACATTCACGGCCGTCCCTCGGCACGCACGGTGCTGCTGAAGGCCTTCGACGAGCGCGGCTTCGTGTTCTACACGCACCTGGACAGCCGCAAGGGCCGCGAGCTGCACGAGAACCGCGCGCTGGCGTTACTGTTCCTGTGGCGCAGCCTGCGTGAGGCCGGCATCCAGGTGCGGATCGAAGGCGACGCGCAACTGGTCGCGCCGGCCGAGGCCGACGCATACTTCGCCTCGCGCCCGCGCATGAGCCAGATCGGCGCGTGGGCCTCGGTGCAGTCGCAGCCGCTGGCCTCGCGCGAGGCGTTCGAGCAACGCCTGGCCCGGTTCGAGGCCCAGTTCGAAGGGCGGGACGTGCCGCGCCCGGACGGCTGGAGTGGCATCCGCGTGGTGCCGCAGCGCATCGAGTTCTGGTACGGCGCCGACTTCCGCCTGCATGAGCGCTGGTGCTACGAGGCCGATGCGGCCGGGCAGTGGAGCAAGCGGATGCTGTTCCCTTGAGTTGCGGTGGCTGACGATGGCGGGGCAATGATGAAGCTGCATCCGGTCTACCGCATCACCGTGTTCGTGCCGCCCGCGCACCTGGAGGCGTTGAAGGCCGGCATCCTGTCCGTGGACCCGCTGGCCGCCGGCGGCTACGCGGCCGGCATGTGGGAATCGGCGCCGGGCCGGGAACAGTTCCGCGTGCTGGACGGCACGGCCAGCGCATCCGGTCGGTCCGGCGAACTGGTACGCGAGCCCAGCGTGCGGCTGGAGTTCTGCATCCCGCGCGATCCCGGGCGCCTGCAACGCCTGCTGACGCAGGGCATTGCCGCCCATCATCCTTGGAACACCCCGGCGGTGTTCGTCGATAGCACGGAGTTCGCAAGCCCATGATTGGCCCGCGTCGCATCGTCTGCCTCACCGAGGAGCCGACCGAAACCCTGTACGCGCTGGGTGAACAGGAGCGCATCGTCGGCATCAGCGGCTTCACCGTGCGGCCACCGCAAGCACGGCGCGAGAAGCCCAAGGTCAGTGCCTTCACCAGCGCCAAGGTGGGGGAGATCCTCAAGCTCAAGCCGGACCTGGCGATCGGTTTCTCCGACATCCAGGCCGATATCGCCGCCGAATTGATCCGGCATGGCGTGGAGGTGTGGATCGCCAACCACCGCAGCGTGGCCGGCATCCTCGATTACATCCGCCGGCTCGGCGGGCTGGTGGGCGTGGCCGCGCGTGCCAACGCCTATGCCGACGGCCTGCAGCGCGGGCTGGATGACATCGCCGCGCAGGCCGCGCGGTTGCCGCAGCGGCCGCGCGTGTACGTGGAGGAATGGGACGAGCCGATCATCACCGGCATCCAGTGGGGCGCCGAACTGGTGACCATCGCCGGCGGCGACGATGTGTTCCCCGAGTTGTCGCGCGAGCCGCTGGCCAAGGCGCGGATCCTGGCCAACGGTGATCCGGTGATCGCGCGCAACCCGGACATCATCATCGGCTCGTGGTGCGGCAAGAAGTTCCGCCCCGAGCGGGTCGCCGCACGTCCGGGCTGGGCCGCGATCAACGCCGTGCGTGATGGCCAGCTGCACGAGATCAAGTCGCCGCTGATCCTGCAGCCGGGCCCTGCGGCGTTGACCGATGGGGTGCAGGCCATCGCCGCGATCATCCAGGCCTGGAGCCGCCGCTAGGCGCGGCTTCGGCCCCGCCTACGCGGGCTTGCCGGGGACCACGCCGGTGTAACGCGCGCGTGGCCGGATCAGCGTACCCAGCGCCTGCTGCTCCAGGGCGTGCGCCAGCCAGCCGGCCAGCCGGGCGGTGGCGAACATCACCAGCGCGTGCGCGCCGGGCAGGCCATAGGCGTAGCAGATCGCCGCCAGCAGGCCGTCGATGTTGGGGTGCTGGCCACTGTGCTCCTCGGTGGCCGCCAGCACGCTCTCGATGTGCTGCATCGCCGGCGTGCCACCGCGCAATCCACGCAGCACGCGCAGGACCTCGGCACCGCGCGGGTCGCCCTGCGGATACAGCACATGGTTGAACCCCGGCAGGTCGTCGCCGCGCCGCCAGCGACCGGCAATGAACTCCGCCGCCGCGCCGCTGGCTTGTGCATCCAGCAACAGCGCATGCGCGCGTGCGGTGGCACCGCCATGGCGCGGGCCGGACATCGCGGCCAGGCCGGCGCAGACGGTGGCGTGCAGGTGCGCGCCGGTGGAGGCCACCACGCGCGCAGCAAAGGCCGACACGTTGAGCTCATGGTCGGCACACACCACCAATGCGGTGCGTACCACCTCGGCAAAACCCTCGTCCCCGGCGCACCAGCTGTCGGCCAGCAGGCGATGCACCGGGCGCGCATCCGGCTGCACGCCGACCAGCAGCGCGGCGTTCTGGCGCAACAGTGCCGCGGCTACCTCGCGGCGCACCGGTGCGGCGGCGTTGAGCGACTGACGCTGTCCCAATGCCAGCAACGGCAGGCAGGCCATGGCCCGCTCCAGCGGTGGAAGTGATCCGTCCAGCGCCAGCGGGGCAATCCGCTCCGGCCAATGCGGTGGCGGCTGGGGCGTGAAGGGGTCCAGTTCCTCGCAGTCCCACAGCAGCCGCGCGGTGTCTTCCAGGGTCGCCCCGTCCTGCGCCGCCGCGACCGCCGAGCGGCCGCGGTAATAGGGCGAATCCGGCTGGATCAGCGAGATGCCGGTTTCCAGTACCGGCAGGCCACGGTCCAGGCTCTGCGCAGCCCCCCGCGCCGCGCCACGGCCTGCTCGCTTGCGCTGTGCCAGCCGCTCGACCTCGGCGCGCAGGTACACCCGACTGCGCTGGTCCGCGCCCGGTCGCGAGCTGAGCTGGCCACGGCTGACATAGGCGTACAGCGTGGCCGGGCTGATCCCGAGCAGGGTGCAGACATCGCTGGCGGACAGCAGGTCGTTCTCGGCGTTATCGGTCATGCGCATTCAATAGGTTGATTTATTGAATCAAGATTGATCAATGAGTCCGATGGTGACAGATTGTTTGTCATAGCGGAATGGCATCGTCGCCTCCGCCACGCAAGGAGCCATGCCATGAGTCTTTCTTCCGCCGGCGCCGCCTTCCGCGCCGCACTGGCTGCCGAATCGCCGCTGCAGGTGATCGGCGCGATCAACGCCAACCACGCCCTGCTGGCCAAGCGCGCCGGCTACCGGGCCATCTACCTGTCCGGCGGCGGCGTCGCGGCCGGCTCGCTGGGCCTGCCGGACCTGGGCATCAACACCCTGGAAGACGTGCTGATCGACGTGCGCCGCATCACCGACGTGTGCGACCTGCCGCTGATGGTGGACATCGACACCGGCTTCGGCCCGAGTGCGTTCAACATCGCGCGCACGGTGAAGTCGCTGATCAAGGCCGGTGCCGCGGCCTGCCACATCGAGGACCAGGTGGGGGCCAAGCGTTGCGGCCACCGCCCGGGCAAGGAGATCGTGTCGCAGGGTGAAATGGTGGACCGCGTGAAGGCGGCGGCCGATGCCAAGACCGACCCGGATTTCTTCCTGATCGCCCGTACCGACGCGATCCAGATGGAAGGCGTGGACGCGGCCATCGAGCGTGCCATCGCCTGCGTCGAGGCCGGCGCCGATGGCATCTTCGCCGAGGCTGCCTATGACCTGGAAACCTACAAGCGCTTCGCCGACGCGGTGAAGGTGCCGCTGCTGGCCAATATCACTGAATTCGGGGCCACGCCGCTGTTCAGCCGCGATGAGCTGGCTGCTTCGGGCGTTGCGATCCAGCTGTTCCCGCTGTCGGCGTTCCGCGCGGCCAACAAGGCGGCCGAGAACGTCTACGAAGCCATCCGCCGTGACGGCCACCAGCGTAATGTGGTGGACACGATGCAGACCCGCGAGGAGCTGTACGACCGGATTGGTTACCACGAATTCGAGCGCAGCCTGGACAGGACGTTTGCTGCGAAGAAGTAACGGGGCCGCAGCATCCGGCCCTCACCCCCAGCCCCTCTCCCGCAGGCGGAAGAGGGGAGCTAAATCCCGCATCTGATCGAGGTTCACACCATGTCTGAATCCACCGCCGCCCCGGCGTTCAAGCCGAAGAAGTCCGTCGCCCTGTCCGGCACCGCCGCAGGCAACACCGCGCTGTGCACGGTCGGTCGCAGCGGCAACGACCTGCACTACCGCGGTTACGACATCCTGGACCTGGCCAACACCAGCGAGTTCGAGGAAATCGCCCACCTGCTGGTGCACGGCAAGCTGCCGAACAAGGCCGAGCTGCGCGCCTACAAGGCCAAGCTGAAGGCGCTGCGTGGCATCCCGGCGGCGGTCAAGGCCGCGCTGGAAGAACTGCCGCCGTCGGCCCACCCGATGGACGTGATGCGCACCGGCGTGTCGGTGATGGGTTGCGTGTCGCCGGAGAAGGACGACCACAACCATCCGGGTGCGCGTGACATCGCCGACAAGCTGATGGCTTCGCTCGGCTCGATGCTGCTGTACTGGTACCACTGGAGCCACAACGGCAAGGTCATCGACGTGGAGACCGACGATGACTCCATCGGCGGCCACTTCCTGCACCTGCTGCACGGTGAGCAGCCGCGCGAATCGTGGGTCAAGGCGATGCACACCAGCCTGATCCTGTACGCCGAGCATGAGTTCAATGCCTCCACGTTCGCCTGCCGCGTCATCGCCGGCACCGGCAGCGACATGTACAGCGCCATCACCGGCGGCATCGGCGCCCTGCGCGGCCCGAAGCACGGTGGTGCCAACGAAGTCGCCTTCGAGGTGCAGAAGCGCTACGAGACGCCGGACGAGGCCGAGGCCGACATCAAGGCACGCGTGGAGCGCAAGGAAGTGGTCATCGGCTTCGGCCACCCGGTCTACACCGTGTCCGATCCGCGCAACAAGGTGATCAAGGAGGTCTCGCGCGAGCTGTCGGCCGAGCAGGAGAACATGAAGATGTACGACATCGCCGAGCGCCTGGAATCGGTGATGTGGGACATCAAGAAGATGTTCCCGAACCTGGATTGGTTCAGCGCCGTCAGCTACCACATGATGGGTGTGCCGACCGCCATGTTCACCCCGCTGTTCGTGATCGCCCGCACCGCCGGCTGGAGCGCGCACATCATCGAGCAGCGCATCGACGGCAAGATCATCCGCCCGAGCGCCAACTACACCGGCCCGGAAGACCAGACCTTCGTGCCGTTGGACAAGCGGGTTTAAGACGACCGCACCATCTCCGCCACAAGCGAGATAAAGCCCCTCTCCCGCTTGCGGGAGAGGGGTTGGGGTGAGGGGAAGCTCCTGGCACGTGGAGCAAGCTTCAAGCCCGTAAAAAAAAGCGAAGCAAAGCTGGAGCTCAAGCAAGAGCAAGAGCAAGAGCAAGAGCAAAGCTCCCCCCATCCGCCCTCCGGGCACCTTCCCCCGCACGCGGGAGAAGGGATACCTCAGATTCCATGTGCTGCTGTGGGTTTGCTGCATTCGCGCACAACCCAAAGCACACCAGCAAGCCCAGACCCTCACAGGCCAGCCATGAACACCGATTACCGCAAGCATCTCCCCGGCAGCACGCTGGACTACTTCGACGCACAGGCCGCTGTGGATGCGATCGCGCCCGGTGCCTATGCCACGCTGCCGTACACCGCGCGCGTGCTGGCCGAGAACCTGGTGCGCCGCTGCGACCCGGCCACGCTCACCGATTCGCTCACGCAGCTGATCGAGCGCAAGCGCGACCTCGATTTCCCGTGGTTCCCGGCACGCGTGGTCTGCCACGACATCCTCGGCCAGACCGCACTGGTCGACCTGGCCGGCCTGCGCGATGCCATCGCCGACAAGGGTGGCGACCCGGCCAAGGTAAACCCTGTGGTGCCGGTGCAGCTGATCGTGGACCACTCGCTGGCGGTGGAATGCGGCGGCTTCGACCCGCAGGCGTTCGAGAAGAACCGCGCCATCGAGGACCGCCGCAACGAGGACCGCTTCCACTTCATCGACTGGACCAAGCTGGCCTTTGAGAACGTGGACGTGATCCCGCCGGGCAACGGCATCATGCACCAGATCAACCTGGAGAAGATGTCGCCGGTGATCTGCCAGCAGGGCGGCGTGGCGTTCCCGGATACCTGCGTGGGTACCGATAGCCACACCCCGCACGTTGATGCACTGGGCGTGATCGCGATTGGTGTTGGCGGGCTGGAAGCAGAGAACGTCATGCTGGGTCGCGCTTCGTGGATGCGCCTGCCCGACATCATCGGCGTCAAGCTGACCGGCAGGCCGCAGCCCAACATCACCGCCACCGACGTGGTGCTGGCGCTGACCGAGTTCCTGCGCAAGGAGCGCGTGGTCGGTGCGTGGCTGGAGTTCTTCGGTGAAGGTGCGGCGGCGTTGACCATTGGTGACCGCGCCACCATCTCCAATATGTGCCCGGAGTACGGCGCCACCGCGGCGATGTTCTACATCGACCAGCAGACCCTGGACTACCTGCGCCTGACCGGCCGCGAGGAGGCCCAGGTGGCGCTGGTCGAGAATTACGCAAGGACTACCGGCCTGTGGGCCGACGCACTGGCCACCGCCCAGTACGAGCGCGTGCTGGAGTTCGACCTGTCCAGCGTGGTCCGCAACATGGCCGGCCCGAGCAACCCGCATCGGCGCTTGCCGGTGTCGGACCTGGCCGAGCGCGGCATCGCCGACGAAGCCAAGCTGGAAAGCGGCAGGAACGAGGAAGCGCAGGGGCTGATGCCCGATGGCGCGGTGATCATCGCCGCCATCACCAGCTGCACCAACACCTCCAACCCGCGCAACGTGATCGCCGCCGGCCTGCTGGCGCGCAACGCCAATGCGCGCGGCCTGCTGCGCAAGCCGTGGGTGAAGTCGTCGCTGGCACCGGGTTCCAAGGCGGTGCAGCTGTACCTGGGGGAAGCCGGCCTGCTGCCGGAGCTGGAGAAGCTGGGCTTCGGCATCGTCGCCTTCGCCTGTACCACCTGCAACGGCATGAGCGGCGCGCTGGACCCGAAGATCCAGCAGGAGATCATCGACCGCGACCTGTACTCGACCGCGGTGCTGTCGGGCAACCGCAACTTCGATGGCCGCATCCACCCGTACGCCAAGCAGGCCTTCCTGGCCTCGCCGCCGTTGGTCATCGCCTATGCGATCGCCGGCACGGTGCGCTTCGACATCGAGAAGGACGTGTTGGGCGTGGATGCCGAAGGCAACGACGTGCGCCTGAAGGACATCTGGCCGAGCGATGCCGAGATCGACGCGGTGGTGAAGGCGTCGGTCAAGCCGGAACAGTTCCGCAGCGTCTACAACCCGATGTTCAACGTGCGCGTCGAGCATGGTGCACCGGTCAGTCCGCTGTATGACTGGCGCCCGCAGAGCACCTACATCCGCCGCCCGCCGTACTGGGAGGGCGCGCTGGCCGGGGAGCGCACGCTGCAGGGCATGCGCCCGCTGGCGGTGCTGCCGGACAACATCACCACCGACCACCTGTCGCCGTCCAACGCGATCCTGCGCTCCAGCGCGGCTGGTGAGTACCTGGCCAAGATGGGCCTGCCGGAAGAAGACTTCAATTCCTATGCCACCCACCGCGGCGACCACCTCACCGCGCAGCGCGCCACCTTCGCCAACCCGAAGCTGTTCAACGAGATGGTGCGCAACGACGATGGCAGCGTGAAGCAGGGTTCGCTGGCGCGCGTGGAGCCGGAAGGCAAGGTCATGCGCATGTGGGAAGCCATTGAAACCTACATGGAGCGCAAGCAGCCGCTGATCATCATCGCCGGTGCCGACTACGGCCAGGGCAGCTCGCGCGACTGGGCCGCCAAGGGCGTGCGCCTGGCCGGCGTGGAGGCCATCGCCGCCGAAGGCTTCGAGCGCATCCACCGCACCAACCTGATCGGCATGGGCGTGCTGCCGCTGGAGTTCAAGCCGGGCACCGACCGCAACACGCTGGGCATCGACGGCACCGAAACCTTCGATGTCATCGGCGCGCGCCAGCCGCGCACCGATCTGACGCTGGTGATCCACCGCAAGGACGGCAGCACGGTGAACGTGCCGGTCACCTGCCGTCTGGATTCGGACGAGGAAGTGGCCATCTACGAAGCCGGCGGCGTGCTGCAACGCTTCGCGCAGGACTTCCTGGAAGCTTCCGCCAGTTGATGCGCCAGCCCCTGGACGGGGCTTTGCTTGGAGCCCCTCTCCCGCCGGCGGGAGAGGGGTTGGGGTGAGGGCAGCCGTTTCTGCCCTTGTCGTTGATGCACGTCAGGAAACCCAGTCATGTCCCATGTTCCGCAGATCAGAATCCCCGCCACCTACCTGCGCGGCGGCACCTCCAAGGGCGTGTTCTTCCGCCTGGAAGACCTGCCGGTCAGCGCGCAGGTGCCCGGCGCGGCACGCGACCGCCTGTTCCAGCGGGTGATCGGCTCGCCCGATCCGTTCGCCAAGCAGATCGATGGCATGGGCGGGGCGACCTCCAGCACCAGCAAGTGCGTGATCCTGTCGCCAAGCAGCAGGCCCGACCACGACGTGGACTACCTCTATGGCCAGGTCTCGATCGACACCGACTTCGTCGACTGGTCGGGTAATTGCGGCAACCTGTCCACCGGGGCCGGCGCGTTCGCGCTGCATGCCGGCTACGTCGATCCGGCCCGTGTTCCGGAAGATGGCGTCTGCGCGGTGCGTATCTGGCAGGCCAACATCAACAAGACCATCATCGCGCACGTGCCGGTCAGCAACGGCCAAGTGCAGGAAACCGGTGACTTCGAACTGGACGGGGTGACCTTCCCGGCGGCGGAGATCGTGCTGGAGTTCATCGATCCGGCCGATGAGGGCGAAGGCGAGGGCGGCGGTGCGATGTTCCCGACCGGCAACCTGGTCGATGACCTGGAGGTGCCGGGTGTCGGTACGCTGAAGGCCACGATGATCACCGCCGGTATCCCGACCGTGTTCGTCAACGCGGCCGACATCGGCTACACCGGCACCGAGCTGCAGCCGGCCATCAACGAGGACAAGGCGGCGCTGGCCCGGCTGGAAGCCATCCGCGTCGCCGGTGCGCTGCGCATGGGGCTGATCGCCTCGCCGGAGGAAGCACTCAAGCGCCAGCACACGCCGAAGATCGTGTTCGTCGCGCCGCCACAGGACTACGTGTCCAGCGGCAACAAGCCGATCAAGGCCGGTGACATCGACCTCAACGCCCGCGCCCTGTCGATGGGCAAGCTGCACCACGCGATGATGGGCACCGCTTCGGTGGCCATCGCCACCGCGGCGTCGGTGCCGGGCACGCTGGTCAACGCGGCTGCCGGTGGCGGCCAGCGCAACGCGGTGCGCTTCGGCCACCCGTCCGGCACGCTGCGGGTCGGCGCCGAGGTGGCGCAGGTCGATGGCCAGTGGACCGTGACCAAGGCGGTGATGAGCCGTAGCGCGCGCATCCTGATGGAAGGCTGGGTGCGGGTGCCGGGCGATACGTTCTGAGTGCCGGGGGTGCCGTGCCCGGCGCACGGCAACCATGGTTGGGCTGTTTCGGTCGGGGCCGCTGCGCTAGAGTGCAGCAACCTTCAATCGAGCCCGATGTACCTGCTTCGCTGGTACCCCTGTCATGGACGAACTTTCCAGCGCCGCAGCGCGCCTTCGCAGTCTCGTGCGCTCCGCCACCGTTGGATTGGTGGGGCGTGAGCAACTGGCCGAACTGATCCTGCTCGCCGCGGTCGCGCATGAGCACCTGCTGGTGATCGGCCCGCCGGGTACCGCCAAGAGTGCCGTGGTGCGGCGCGTGGCCAACCTGATGGGCGGGCGCTATTTCGAATACCTGCTCGGGCGCTTCACCGAGCCGGCCGAGCTGTTCGGGCCGGTGGACCTGCGTCGCCTGCGCGAAGGGCGGGTGGAAACCGATGTCGCCGGCATGCTGCCCGAGGCCGATGTCGCATTCCTGGACGAAGTCTTCCTCGGTTCCACCGCCATCCTCAATACCTTGCTGGGCGTGCTCAACGAGCGCCGCTTCCGACGTGGGCACACCGATGTGGCCTGTCCGTTGCGGGTCTGTGTGGGCGCCGCCAATGCACTGCCCGAGGACGAGTCGCTGGCCGCGTTCGCCGACCGTTTCCTGCTGCGCCTGTTCGTGGCGCCGGTGGCCGACAGCGAACTGGAGGCCCTGCTGGAAGGGGGCTGGCGCGCGGAGCAAGGGGTCGAGCAGGCGCAGCATGCGCTGGGCGACCTGGACCTGCTGGCCGGGCGCGTGCTGCACGTGAACCTGGACGCGGTACGCGGCCCATTGGCCGAGGCGGTGCGGGCGCTGCGCAAGGCCGGGCTATCGCTTTCGGACCGACGCATCGTGCGCACCCAGCGACTGGTGGCTGCGGCGACCGTGCTGGCCGGCCGACAGACCGCAACCGAGGCCGACCTGTGGCCGCTGTTCTACGTGCTGCCCAGCCACGAGGCGCAGTTGTCGGCGCAGGAAGCGCTGCGTGACTCGTTGAAGGTCGCCGCCAACCCGACCCTGAGCAGCGCGGCCGAGCTTGCGGCGTTGCAGCCGGCCTCGCGGGTGGACCGTCTGTTGCAGGCGGCACGCGCCTGCCTGGCGACGGATGACGAGACAACCTCGCGCACGTTGGCCGAGGCCCTGCTGCGCGAGATCGACGCCAACTTCGTCGCCGATGCGATGCCCGAGCTCCTGCTGGCCGAGCGCACGCGGCTGGTTGCCCATGTCGCGGCCAGTGCATGAAGTGGTCATGGTGCGCACCGGTTGAAGCGCCGGTCGCGCAGGGCATGGTGGCATCCGGCGCGGCGGCCCGCGTGCTTCTGCAGGCCATCACGGGTGCGGAGTCGGGCACCTTCCGGGTTGCCGCCCATGCCGACCTGCTGGTCGTGCTGGGAGCATTCGACCGCTTGCCATGGGTGGCCGATGCCACGTACATCGCGCCGGCCGGTGACGCTGCGGGCCTGTGGTTGCCGACCAACGTGTGGCCAGACGTCTCCGTGGACCTGGTACAGGCGGCGCTGGTGCGCCGCCACGGCCCGTTGCCCTTGTTGCTGCTGCCGTCGCCGGCGCAACTGGTGTCACTGGCGAGGGTCGTGCCGTTGGACGGCGGCTGGGTCGCGCGGCTGCAGGCCCGTTGGGCCGGGGCATGAGTACGGTCAACGCGCTGCCGCTGGCATTGCAGCCGTGGCAAACGTGGCTGCAGTTGTTCGAGACGGATATCGCCGTCACCCTGGGCGAGTTGCTGTTGCGGCTGGACCCGCTGATGGGGCGTGGGCAGGTGCAGGTACCTGCGGTTTCCGCGGTGCACGACGGCCTGGGCGGAATTGACCGACGGGGGCCCTACGAGCGCCTGCTGCTGAGCGAGTGGGGCCTGGCCGACGCGGCCCCCGACGAGTTCCTGCGCCGCGCCGCTGCCGGTGAGCACCTGTTCCTGGCGCCGCGCGCGGTGGAGCGGCAGACCGATGCGGTGGTGGTCGGCCTGTTTGATGCCGGGCCGCTGCAGTGGGGCGCGCCGCGGCTGGTGCAGGTGGCGTTGTGGATTCTGTTGGCGCGTCGCGCACGCACCCAACGCGCCCGTTTCCTGTGGGGCATGGCGCATCTGCCCGGTGCGCTGAGCGAAGCGCAGGATGCATCGGCGCTGCTGGCCCTGCTGCATGCGCGCACGCCGCTGATGGCCGATGACAGCCAATGGCAGGCATGGACGGATCATCTGCAGCAAACGCATGGCAAGGGGGAGCGCTGGTGGTGCGGCGGCCAGCCGGCCACTGCGCTGGCATGCACGCACCAGGCGTTGACGCGCAGTGGCATCGATCGTCAGCTGCAGGTCCGGCTGGGGCGGCGTGGCAGCGAGCGTGTACTGCAGCTGTCGGTCCCCACCACGGCCGCGGCAGCACGGTTGCTGCGTGGCGAGTTCCGCGGCGCGCCGGCGGGACAACGCGTGGCTGCGCATGGGGCCCACCGGTTCTCGCGTCAGCAGCGGCCGATCTTCAGCCTTGACGGGCAGCGCGTGGTGGTCCCGTTGCTGGGATCCCCTCGCGCCTGCCAGGTGAACGTGCCGACCGGGAACAGGGTCCAGCACAGGCGCAAGCTGATCCGTTACCACGAGTGGTCCACGGGCATGCAGTTGCTCGGTGGCCTGATGGTTGGAAAGGAATTCTGCGGTGTGCTCGCCAGCCAGCAGTTCCTGCGGTTCTGGAAGCTGCCGGGGCTGCCGACGCAGGTGCGGGAACGTCCACCAGGCAGCGTGATGACGGTGCGTCCCGGACTTCCGCAGTGGATGCAGGGGGCGTTGGTGCACGCTTCCCAGCGCGGAGCACCAGCGCGCGAACTGTTGTTGCTCGACCATGGCGGGCATCTGCTGGGGTGGACGGCCAAGGATGGGCCACGACCGGTCGCGGACCAGGTGGTTGCTCTGCAGCAGGTCAGTGCCGAGAGCGTGTTGTATGCGCGGTTCGAGGCCGGGGTGCTGCAGGTCGGTGCGCTGAACGCCGGCGGCGCAAGGAACATCAGCTGGCAGTTGCCGTTGCCACACCGTCCCAAGGCGGTGTGGTTGGCCAGGCGCGGGACGGGAGATGATGGTGTGCTGGTGGCTGCCCACTTCCAGGAGGGGGGGCGCTGGGCCTGCCGCATGGTGGTGTTTGGTGTTGGCCGGTCGCCGGAGCAGAGCGATGTCTCGCTTTGGCAGGACTGGCGGCCGCAAGGATTGGTGGCCGGGGAGGGAGGGCAGCAGCCCGATCGCCTGCTGGTGCTGCGTGCCGATCGGCGCGCATTGCTGGCCGCCGGCAAGGATGGGCCGGAGATGCTGTACACCTCGGCCAGTGATATCGGGAGCGTATCGGTATCGGTCGATGGCACCCGGGTGGCGGTGGTGGACCTGGCCGGCAATCTGAAGGTGCTGGGTGACGGGGGGCGCGTGGAATTGCTCACGCTTCATGGGTCGGAGGAAGCACATGGCTGAATCCCTGAGGGTCAACGTGCGCCAGCCGTCGTGGCGCGGACGCCAGGAGGTGGCTGCGCTGTGGTTCCCGCATGACTGGCTGAGCGTGGAGCAACGTCAACACCGGTTGCTGCAGTGCTGGGTGCCAGGCAGTCTGGCCTGGCGTTTCACGCAGGGCGACCTGTTGTGCTGGCCTGCACCGCGTTCCAGAGACTGCGCCAGGGTGCCTGGCGTCCCGCTGTGCAGGATCAAGGGCCGACTGCACGCCGCGCCGCTGAGTGCCACCGAGCAGGCCGCGCTCCCGGCCTGCGACGTGGTGTTGATCGATGGCGCACAGGCGCAGCCGCTGCAACTGGAAGACGCGCAGCGCCTGGATGTGGCGGCCTGGCTGGATGCCAGTGACTATGCGATACGCACGCTCTATGACCTGTCACTGCCGGCATCGACCGCGAAGTTGCCGCAGTTGGAGGGCAAGGGTGTGCGTGAAGTGCTGGGTGAAGTCATCCCCGCGCCGAGTTCCGAACGGGAGTCACTGCTGGAGCAATTGGGGCGCGGTAGCGGCGGGCGTCGCAGTCCCCTGGACGCCTTGCGTGATGCCCTGCCACGGCTGGCAGGGGAGGTGGCACGGCTGCTGCCGAGAGCCACGTCGGGCGCAGGCAGCGATGGTGCAGGCGTGCAGGCCGGCGGTGTGGCGGCACGTCGCCCGCCACCTGCACCCTCGGCGTGGCGGCGCCGCCTGGAGCGGCTTGCGGCCACCTCGCGGGTCAGCAAGCTGATCGGCCACCGCCAGGGGGCGTACATGCGGCGGATGCTGGCAATGTTCGAGGACGGTGACCTGCATGAGGCGTTGCGGCATGCCCTGCCGCTCTCCAACGGCGGCAACGACGACTCGATCGGACAGGCATTCGGCACGCCCGGGCGACGCAGCTCGCTGGACATCGGTGTGCGGCATGCCGGCGGCCGGGTGTCGATCAACCTCGACCCGGAGCTGGACAACTACCTGCGCAGGACCTACCAGGCGGCGTTCGAGCGGTTTGACCGCGCCGGTCGCTTCGACGAGGCGTTGTTCGTGCTGGCCGAGTTGCTGTGCGAGCGGCAGCGGGCACTGGATTACCTGGTCCAACACGGGCGCCATGCGCAGGCGGCGGAGTTGGCGCTGGGTTGGGACATGCCTGCGGCCAACTGCATCCGCCTGCTCGTGCTGGCCGGTGATCTCGAACGTGCGGTGCAGGTGGCCCGGCGCGACAATGCCTTCGCCGACGCCATCGCGCAGCTGGAGCCGGAACACAGGAGTCTCACCGGACAACTGCGCGTGTCATGGGGGCAGGCGCTGGTCGAGCAGGGCGATTGGCTGGGGGCGGTGGATGCGGTGTGGCCGGTGGCCGCGGCGCACGGGCAGGCACGGCAATGGTTGTCGGTGGCGCTGCAGGGCGATGGTGAGCTGCACGCGCGGGCGCTGGTGCGGTGCGCGCAGTTGCTGCCGGACCAGTTGGAGGCTTGCCTGCCAGCGTTGGACCGGTTGCTGGACATCGACGCCGAGCCGGCGCCGCGTGAAGCCATGTTGGCGGTGCTGCGCAGCGGTGGTGGCATAGGGCGGGCGCGCGACATCGCCCGACTGCTGCTGCCCGTACTGGCGGCCGACCGGGCATTGGGGCGGGTCGCCTGCACCGGCAAGGACCTGGATCGGTTGTTGAAACTGGCCGATGACCCGCTGCTCAGCGCCGACGTCCCTGGCTGGAAGCTGCCGCCGCTGGCGGCCACCCAGCACCTGCAATGGCGCTCCGAGCCGTTGCGGCTGCGGGCCCCGCAGGCCGGGCTGTGGGCCTTGCAGGACGTGCTTGCGCTTCCCGGACGCCGCTACCTGGCGGCGCTGGGCGAAAGTGGCGCGCTGCTGCTGGACGCCTACGGGCAAGTGCAGCAGCGTTATGCGGTGCCCACCTGGCAGCTTGTGGCCGGCGGTACCGGCGGCATCGCCCTTGCGCTGGCCCGGCGCGAGCGCAACTGGCACGTCTACCGCTTCGACCTGGTCACACAGACCGTGCACGATCTCGGGCAACTGGACATGGACCAGCATGCGCCGTCGATGAATGGCCTGGGCTGGACGATCCGGCGCGGCCAGCACCTGCGGGTGCTCGATACCGGGCGCGGCCTGGATCAGGTGCTGTGGCAGGTGGAGGTGCCGGAGCCGCTGCTGGCCTGCAGTTTCTTCGCTTCCCGCGAGGTCTGCCTGGTCGGCGAGGGCGATCGCCTGCAGGAGTGGAGCTGGGCGTTGCCGGGCCGCCGTCGTCTGCTGGCACGCAGCTTTGCCTTCGACGCGGCGTTACCGCTGCTGGCCGCGCCGTTGACCGGCATGTTGCAGCCCCGGGTAAGCCGTGAAGGCCAGGCATTGCAGCTGCGCCACGAGGTGGATGGCAGAAGCGTCTCGGTGGAGCTTGACCGTTTCACCGACCGCGAATGGGAATCACTGCTGCCCGGTGGCCCGGGGTTGCAGCTGCAGGTCCTGCAGAGCGGGCTGCTCTGGGTGCAGCTGGGCCGGTCCGACCTTGTCCTGGGCTATCTGGTGCGGGTGCATGATGGCCATTGCGTGGCCCGGGTGGAATGGCCGGCGGACGCGTTGCTGCGGCTGCGCGACCAGACCGACAACCTGGTGCTGCACGATGACCGTGGACGGGTGCTGTCGATCGACCTGGCGACCAGCACGCCGCACGCCCTGTCACTGCGCTAGGGTCCGGAAACCACGGGCCTGTACACAAGGTCCATGCCGATGGCTGGGTATACTCCGGCCATCTGCAGGAGGACGCCATGGGCAACAGGAAGTCGTGGGGATTGCGGGGGGCAGCGCTGGTTCTGGCGGCGATTGCCTTGATTGCAGGATGCAAGCGCAACGAGACCGGGCAGCTGCCCGGCACCAGTGGCGAGGCCATCCAGGCCAAGCGCGAAGAGGTCAAGGGCTTCGTCATGCTGCGGGCCTATCCGGACCAGCAGCGCGGTGACGGGATGGCGTTGGCGGTGGAGTTCTCGCGGCCGCTGGTCGGCACCCAGGACTTCGACAAGCTGCTGCGCTTCGAGGAGAAGGTCGGCACCGAGGAAAGCAGCTGGTCGCTGTCCGATGACGGCAAGACCCTGCGCTATCCCTACGTGGAGCCGGCCAAGGAATACACCCTGATCATTTCGCCGGACCTGCTGGCCGCCGATGGCAGCCGGCTGGGCACGGAGGTGAAGCAGAAGGTGTTCAGCGGCGAGATGGAGCCGGCGGTCGGTTTCGCTTCGCAGGGCAGCGTGCTGCCGGCCAAGGAGAGCCGCGGCCTGCCGGTGGTGTCGGTGAACGTGCCGGAGGTGGACGTCGAATTCCTGCGCGTGCGCGAATCCGAGCTGCCCAGCTTCTTTGCCCAGTACCAGCGTGGCGGCCGTCGTGGCAGCTGGGAGCTGGACAGCGAGTACAGCGACAATACGCCGCTGTCGCAGCTGGCCGAGCCGGTCTACATGAACCGCTTCGTGCTTGGTGGCAAGCAGAACGAGCGGGTACTGACCTACCTGCCGATCCAGGAAGTGAAGGAACTGCAGCAGCCGGGCCTGTACTTCGCGGTGATGAAGCGCACCGGCAGCTTCGGCGGCGAATACGACACCGCGTTCTTCTCCGTCAGCGACATCGGCCTGCACACCCGCGCCTACAAGGACACGCTGTTCGTCCACACCGCGTCGCTGGCCGATGGCACGCCGGCCAGGAAGGTCGACCTGAAGGTCATCAACGCCAAGGGCGAGGTGATCCTGAGGGGGCAGACCGACGGCAACGGCAACGCGTTGCTCAACTACACGCTCGATGCCACCCAGGTGCTGGTGGCTTCCAGCGGCAGCGATACCACGATGCTGCCGTTCAACCAGCCGGCGCTGGACCTGAGTGAGTTCGCGGTGGCCGGCCGCCAGAATGCCAACTTCGATGTATTCGCCTGGTCCGGGCGTGATCTGTACCGCCCCGGCGAGACGGTGCGCGTGTCCGCGCTGCTGCGTGACAACGACGGCAAGCCGCTGCCGGCCCCGGCCAATGGCGGGTTGCCGGTGTTCCTGCGGCTCAAGCAACCCGATGGCAAGACCTTCCGCGAAACCCGCCTGCAGGCAGGCGAGCAGGGCTATTTCTCCTTCGAGCAGGTGATCCCGGTCGAGGCGCCCACCGGCCGCTGGCAGGTGGAGTTCCGCACCGACCCGGCCAGCAAGGAAGCGGTGCAGGGCATGACCCTGCGCATCGAGGAGTTCCTGCCCGAACGCATGAAGCTGGACCTGGACAGCGCGCAGAAGACGCTCAAGCCGGGCGAGCCGCTCAAGCTGCAGGCCGACGCGGCCTACCTGTACGGCGCTCCGGCCGACGGCAACCGCTTCACCGCGCGCCTGGCGGTGGCGGTGGAACAGCATCCGGTCGAGGCGATGCCGGGCTGGTTCTTCGGCGATCCCACCGTTGAGCTGCCGCGGCAGGCCAACGACGTGATCGACACCACCCTTCCCGGCGATGGCAAGCTGCGCCAGGACATCCCGCTGCCGGCCGAGGTCGGCAAGGGGACGACAGTGGCGGCGGTGGTGTCGGGCAGCGTCTACGAGACCGGCGGCCGCACCGTCACCCGCACGCTCAAGCGCGTGCTGTGGCCGGCCCCGGCACTGGTGGCGGTGCGCCCGTTGTTCGACGACAAGGACGGTGCCGACGCCAACGCCAATGCGCGCTTCGAGCTGATGCGCGTGGATGCCGAGGGCAATCCGCAACCGGGCAAGGGCCTGAAGGTCACGCTGGTACGCGAGCTGCGCGATTACCACTGGACCTACACCGACAACCGTTGGGACTACGACTTCACCCGTCGCTTCGAGAACAAGGAAACCCGCACCCTCGATGCCGGCACCACCGCGGCCCGCTTCGACTTCCCGGTGGAGTGGGGCGATTACCGGGTGGACGTGTTCGATCCCGCCACCGGCCTGACCACGCGCTATCCGTTCAGTGCCGGCTGGAGCTGGGAGGACGAGAACCGCGGCATGGACGCACGCCCCGACAAGGTCAAGCTGGCGCTGGACAAGACCAGCTACCGCGCCGGTGACACGCTGAAGGTGACGGTGACGCCGCCGCATGCCGGCCGTGGCCTGTTGATGGTCGAAAGCGACAAGATGATCTACGTCCAGGACATCGACGCCAAACCGGGCAGCACCTTCGAAATCCCGGTGACCGCCGACTGGGAGCGCCACGACGTCTACGTCACCGCGCTGGTGTTCCGCGGCGGCAGCGCGCCGAGCAAGATCACCCCGGCGCGCGCCGTGGGCGTGGCCCACGTGCCGATGAACCGCAGCGACCGCCGCGTCGCCGTGGGCCTGGTGGCGCCCAGGCAGATGCGTCCCGAACAGCCGATGACGGTCACCGTCAGTGTGCCTGAGCTGGCCGGCAAGCCGGCCCATGTCACCGTCTCGGCGGTGGACGTGGGCATCCTCAACATCACCCGTTTCCCGGTGCCGGATGCCCCGGCGCATTTCTTCGCGCAGCGACGCCTGGGCGTGGATGCGTATGACATCTACGGGCGCGTGATCGAGAGTTTCGACGGCAACACCGGCAAGCTGAAGTTCGGTGGCGACATGGCCCTGGCGGCGCTGCCGCAGGCCAAGCGGCCGACCGCGCGAGTGCAGACCGTTGACCTGTTCTCCGGGCCGGTCGCGCTGGACGCCAAGGGCAATGCGCGGGTGCAACTGAACGTGCCGGACTTCAACGGTACCCTGCGGGTGTCGGCGATGGTCTATTCGGACCAGCGCTACGGCAACCGCGACGTGGAGACGCTGGTGCGCGCGCCGATCCTGGCCGAGGCCAGCATGCCGCGGGTGATGGCGCCGGGCGACCGCAGCATGGTCACCCTGGACGTGCAGAACTTCACCGGCAAGCCCGGCCAGTTCACGGTACGGGTGGACGGCGAAGGCCCGCTGGGCATCGCCGAGTCCTCGCGCTCGGTGCAGTTGGGCGCGGATGCCAAGAGCACCCTGAGCTTCCCGTTGACCGCGCAGGAAGGCTACAGCGTGGCCAAGGTGCGGGTGCGCGTGGACGGCAACGGTTTCAAGGTCGACCGGCGTTATGACCTGCCGGTGCGCGCGGCCTGGCCGCAGGTGCTGCGCTCGCAGACCCGCACGCTCGATCCGCTGGCACCGGTCACCCTGGACAGCAGCTTCATCGATGGCCTGATGAGCAACTCGGTCAGCGCCCGCATGCTGGTCAGCGCGCTGCCGCCGATCCCGTTCGCCTCCGCGCTGCAAGGGGCGCTCAATTATCCGTATGGGTGCGCCGAGCAGACCACGAGCAAGGGCTACGCCGCGTTGATGCTCGACCAGGCCACCTCGGCCATGCTCGGCGCCGATGGGCTGGATGCCAAGGCGCGCCGCGAGCGCATGGAAGGTGCGTTCGGCCGATTGGCATCGATGCAGGTGGCCAACGGCAACTTCTCGATGTGGGGCAACGACGACTACATCAACCCGGCGCTGACCCCGTACATTGCCGAGTTCCTGCTCGATGCCAAGGACGCCGGCTTCGCGGTGCCAGAGAACGTGCTGCAGAAAGCGCTGGACCGGATCAGCGAAGACCTGCTCAGCGGTGGCAACCAGTTCTACGGGCAGGACAACCGGGAGGCACTGAAGTTCGCCAACCAGGCCTATTCGGGCTATGTGCTGGCGCGGGTCAACCGCGCGCCGCTGGGAACCCTGCGCACGCTGTGGGACAACGAGCGCAGCAAGGCGGTGTCCGGCTTGTCGCTGGTGCACCTGGGCGTGGCGCTGTCGCTGCAGGGCGATGGCAAGCGCGGCCAGGCCGCGATTGCCGCCGGCTTCGCCAAGGCTACGAATGACCGTCCGTCCTACTTCGGCGATTACGGCAGCGTGCTGCGTGACGATGCGCTGATGATCGCACTGACCCACGAGCGCGGCCTGGCCAAGCCCGAGTACGACGCACGTGCAGTGTCCATGGGCCGCGAGCTGGAGGCCCGTCGCAACAGCGGCTGGCTGTGGCTGAGCACGCAGGAGCAGGTGGCGTTGGCACGCCTGGGCAAGGCCTTGATGGTCAACCAGAAGAAGCTGGTGTCCGGCGAACTGGCCGTGGGTGAGCGCCGCGAGGCGATCGACGCGCGCAAGGCGTTCGGCCGGGTGTTCGATGCAGCCCAGCTGGCGCAAGGCGTGCGTTTCTCGCCGCAGGGTGAGGCCCCGATGTTCGCCAGCCTGGACGTGGCCGGCATCCCGCGCCAGGCACCGGCGCCGGACAACCGCCATATCGGCATCGAGCGCACCTGGTACGGCACCGACGGCAAGCCGTGGACACCGCGTCCGTTGAAGGAAGGCGAGGCCTTGATCGTGCGCCTGAGCGTGACCGCCAATACCGCGATGCCCGAGGCATTGGTGACCGACCTGTTGCCGGCAGGCCTGGAGATCGAGAACTTCAACCTCGGTGATGCCAAGCAATGGGCCGACGTGGTGGTGGATGGCGTGGAGATCAGCGACCGTGGCAGCGCCGCCGACATCAAGCACGAGGAGTTCCGTGACGACCGTTACGTGGCGGCGGTGAACCTGTCGCGCGGCCGGACGGCGAACGTGTTCTACCTCGTCCGTGCGGTCAGCCCGGGTACCTACACCGTGCCGCCGCCGCTGGCCGAGGACATGTATCGTCCCGACCTGCGCGGTGTGGGGCGCTCCACCCCGAGCACGATCACGGTGGTACAGCCCTGACCCCGCCGCGCCTGCGCAACACGGTAGGAGCGGCTTCGGCCGCGAGGCCGGGAATGCCCGGCTTCGCGCCCGGGGTCGCTCCTGCTCCCCAAGGTCACGATTGAAGAACACGCACCAGTGAACACGCGCTTCCCGCGCCTGAAGCAGCTTGGCAAGCGCCTGCGCTCTCCCCGCACCCTGCGCCTGCTGCGCTGGGGCACCGCCACATTGCTGGCGTTGCTGCTGGTGCTGGACCTGGCCTTCCCGCCACCACTGCCGCGGTCGCGGGAGACCAGTACGCTGGTCGTCGCCGCCGACGGCACGCCGCTGCGTGCCTTCGCCGATGCCGAAGGCGTCTGGCGCTATCCGGCCGGCGCGAAGACGGTTTCGCCGCTTTACCTGCAGGCGTTGCTGACTTACGAGGACCGCTGGTTCTGGCGGCATCCGGGCATCAACCCCTGGGCGCTGCTGCGTGCGGCCAGGCAGATGGTGCTGGAGCGGCGCAT
Source organism: Stenotrophomonas sp. LARHCG68 (assembly GCF_052871705.1). Taxonomy (NCBI): domain Bacteria; kingdom Pseudomonadati; phylum Pseudomonadota; class Gammaproteobacteria; order Lysobacterales; family Lysobacteraceae; genus Stenotrophomonas; species Stenotrophomonas sp. LARHCG68. Next base: position 920,421 of record NZ_JBIXJV010000001.1, read on the forward strand.
CGTCTCCGGCGGTTCGACGCTGACCATGCAGGTCGCGCGCATCCTCGACCCGCATACGCGCACGCCATGGGGCAAGCTCAAGCAGCTGTTGCGTGCGGTGCAGCTGGAGGTGCACCTGAGCAAGGCCGAGATCCTCGACCTGTACCTGGAGCGCGCGCCCTACGGCGGCACCATCGAAGGCGTCGAGGCGGCCAGCTGGGCCTACCTGGGCAAGTCCGCCGCGCACCTGTCCCAGGCCGAGGCCGCACTGCTGGCCGTGCTGCCGCAGTCACCGAGCCGGCTGCGTCCGGACCGCCATCCCGAGGCCGCGAGACGGGCCCGCGACAAGGTGCTGGCGCGCATGGCCGAACTCGGCGCGTGGTCGGCCGACGAGGTCGCCGATGCGCGCATCGAGCCGGTCGTTGCGCGCTCGCTGAAGCAGCCGCTGTACGCGGCGCTGCTGGCCCAGCGCCTGCATGCGGCGCAACCGCGCGCCGCGCATATCCAGACCACGCTCGACGCCGGCCTGCAGCGCACGCTGGAGGAACGCGTGGCAGCGTACTTCTCGCAGCTGCCCGAGCGCACCTCCGCCGCGCTGCTGGTGATGGACAACACCACGCTGGAGGCCCGTGCCTACGTGGGCTCGGTCGCGTTCGGTGACAAGGCGCGGCTGGGGCACGTGGACATGGTGCAGGCCTGGCGCTCCCCCGGCTCCACGCTCAAGCCGTTCCTGTACGGCATGGCGCTGGACGATGGCCTGATCCACTCCGAGAGCCTGTTGGTGGATGCGCCGCAGAGTTTCGGCGGCTATCGCCCGGGCAACTTCGATGCCGCGTTCAATGGCCCCATTGGCGCGGCCAGTGCATTGCGCCTGTCGTTGAACGTGCCCTCGGTGGACCTGCTCGACCGTGTCGGCCCGGCGCGCTTCACCGCCCGGCTCGCCAACGGCGGGGTCACGCTGCGCTTCCCGCATGGGGCCAAGCCGAACCTGGCCGTGATCCTGGGCGGCACCGGTGCCCAGCTGGAGGGGCTGGTCGGAGCCTTCTCGGCGTTCAACCGCGGTGGCATCGCCGGGCGCGTGCGTTACACGCCGGACGATCCCCGGCTCGAGCGGCGGATGATGTCCGAAGGCGCGGCGTGGATCGTGCGTGACATCCTCGAATCCAACCCGCGCCCGGGGTACGGCGTGGGCACCTTCGACACCGGCGGCCGCCCGCGCGTGGCATGGAAGACCGGCACCAGCTTTGGTTACCGCGATGCCTGGGCCATCGGCGGTACCCGCCAGTACACCGTGGGGGTGTGGGTCGGCCGGCCCGACGGCACCCCGCTGCCCGGCCAGTACGGAGCGGTCACCGCGCTGCCGCTGATGTTCGAGGTCATCGACAGCCTGCCGCGCCAACCGGGCGACAACGCCACCCGGACGGCACCGGCCAGCGTCACTGAAATGGACATCTGCTGGCCGTTGGGCATCACCGCCGAGCAGACCCCGCCATCGATGTGTCACCGGCGGTTCCCGGCGATGGTGCTCGACGGCGTGGTGCCGCCCACCTTCGCCGAACGCGACGCCCGCCTGTGGCAATCCGGTCGCCTGCGCTTCGAGGTGGATGCAGTGACCGGGCAGCGGGTATCGGTGGACTGCGACGGCCATCCGGCCCGTGAGCAACGCGAGATCGCCCGTTGGCCGGCACTGGCTTCACCGTGGTTGTCGACCGTGCAACGGCAGGCACAGCAGTTGCCGGTGCTCGCGGCCGATTGCCCGGACGATGGCCGCCAATCGCGTGGCGTACTGCATATCGACGGCCTGAATGACCAGTCCACGCTGGCCCGGCCACCGGGTGCCACGCATGGTCCGCGCCTGCAGCTGCGCGCACTGGGAAGCGATGCCACCGTCCAATGGCTGCTCGATGGCCGCTGGATTGCCCAGACCCAGGGCGCGCGGGTGTTCATGCACGACTTCGAGGACGCCGGCGAACACACGCTCACCGCCCTGTCGGACGACGGCAGCTGGGCACGCGTGCGCTTCCGCGTCGTCCACTAGCCGGCAGGAGCCGAAGTCCCGGACCGCCAGGCGGTCATGACGTGGCAAGCGAGGCCGCTGCTGCCGAGGTTATTCGCCGATCCAGCCGTCCAGCATGTCGGCGAAGTCATCGGCATGGTCCTCCTCCTGCGCCAGGATCTGCTCCAGGATGCGCTTGGTGGTGGTGTCCTTGTCGCCGATGAAGTTGATCATCTCGCGATAGCTGTCGATGGCGATGCGCTCGGCGATGAGGTTCTCGCGGACCATGTCGCGCAGGTTGCCGCCTTCCTTGTACTCGGCGTGGGAGCGCGCGGTGAGGGTGTCCGGGTTGAGGTCCGGTGCACCGCCCAGTTGCACGATGCGGTTGGACAGCAGGTCCGCATGCGCCTGCTCCTGCTGGGCGTGTTCCAGGAACTCGGCCTTCACCGTGTCGGCCAGCATCCCCTTGGCCATGTAGTAATGCCGGTAGTAGCGCAGCACGCAGACCCATTCGGTGGCCAGCGCATCGTTGAGCAGCTTGATCACCGTGGTGCGGTCGGCGCTGTAGCTGGGCGTCACCGCACCGTCTTCCATGCGTTTGCGCGCGTTGGCCCGCAGGGTCTTGCGGTCGGTGAAGCCGGGCGTCGGGGCGGTGGGCTTGCTCGGCTTCGCGGCGGGCTGCTTGCTCATGGCTGGCCTTTCCTTCTGTTGGGGAAACTACTCCGGCAGATGGGCGAGCACGTACTCGGCGGAGGACACCTCGAACTGGCCGGGTTCCTCGACATAGCTGCCGCGTACCACGCCATCTTCCACGTACAGCGCGAACCGGCGCGAGCGCATGCCCATGCCGGAACTGCTTGCGTCCATCTCCAGCCCCAGCGCACGGGTGAACTCGCCGTTGCCGTCGGACAGCATCTGCAGGCCATCGGGCACCGATTGGCTTCGGGCCCAGGCCTGCATCACGAATGGATCATTGACCGCCATGCAGAACACCTCGATGCCGCGGCTGCGGAAATCATCGAAGTGCTCCACGTAACCGGGCAGGTGGCGGGCCGAGCAGGTCGGGGTGAACGCGCCGGGGACGGCGAACAGCACCACCTTGCGGCCGTCGAACAGGGTGTGGGTATCCACCGTTTCCAGGCCCTCGCGCAGGCGCTTGAGGATGACTTCGGGAATGCGGTCGCCGACTTGGATGGACATCAGTAACTCCTGTGCTGAATGTCAGTTTAGTGATCGATTGGAAGTGCAGCGTCAAAAGCTTGAAAACACGGCTTTCACGCAACACCTCGTGGGCATGGGAACGGCATCGCCATTCCGGCAGTCCGGGCCCCCACATTTCAGGAGGACATGATGAGCATCGTACGTTACCGCCAGTGGCCGACGCAGTCCGAAATCCGCAATCTGCTGGGCCCGTTGCTGGAAACCCCCGCCACCTCGCCGCAGGGCTGGGCGCCGGCGGTGGACATCCGCGAGGAGCCGATGCAGTTCGTGCTGTTGGCCGACCTCCCCGGCGTGGAGCCGTCCAGCATCGAGGTGCAGATGGACAAGGGCGTGCTGGAGATCCGTGGTGAGCGCAGCGCACCGGCCGCCGCCGGGGAAGGCCGCTTCTCGCGCAGCGAGCGACGCCATGGCGCGTTCAATCGCCGCTTCGCCCTGCCGGACAGCGCCAACGCCGAGGGCATCGCCGCCCGCAGCCAGAACGGCGTGCTGGAGATCCGCATCCCCAAGCGCGAGGAACCGGCACCGCGCCGCATCCAGGTCCAGGCCGCTTCCCCGGCCGTGTGAGTGCGCCTCCACCAGCACGAGCGCCGTGGCCCGGTAGAATGGCGGCCACGGCGGTTGCCGGTTGCATGACGGCCCGTTGCCGAAAGGTGGCGGGCCTGACTTTTTTGCAGAGGTGTATGGATGGAATTCAAGGATTACTACGCAACGCTGGGCGTGGAGCCCACCGCCGGCGATGCCGAGATCAAGACCGCCTACCGGCGTCTGGCGCGCAAGTACCACCCCGACGTCAGCAAGGAAGCCGGTGCGGAGGAGAAGTTCAAGGCGGTCAATGAGGCCTACGAGGCGCTGCGCGATCCGCAGAAGCGCCAGGCCTATGACCAGCTGCGCGCGCAGGGCTACCGCCCGGGCGAGGAATTCCAGGCACCGCCCAACTTCGGCGGCGGCCAGGGGTTTGATTTCGAGGAGGTGTTCGGCGGTGGCGGTGCCGGCGGCGGCTTCAGCGATTTCTTCGAAAGCCTGTTCGCGCGCCAGCGCGGTGCCGGCGGGGCGGGGCCGCGTGGTCGTCCCGGGTTTGGCGGCGCCGGGCCGCAACAGATGCGCGACACCCGCGCCAAGCTGTCGGTGCCGCTGGAGGCGGCGTACAGCGGCGACAGCCTGCGCATCACCGTCGATGGTCGCCAGCTCGACGTGCGCGTGCCCAAGGGCATCCGCCCGGGCCAGGTGATCCGGCTGGGCGGGCAGGGCAGCGGGGGCGGCAACCTGATGCTGGAGGTGGAATACGCCTCGCACCCGCAGTTCGAGGTGGACGGGCGCAACATCCTGTACACCCTGCAGGTCACGCCGTGGCAGGCGGCGCTGGGCACCAGCATCAGCGTGCCGACCCTGGGCGGGGCGGTGGAACTGAAGGTGCCGGCCGATTCGGACAGTGGCCGCAAGCTGCGCCTGCGCGGCCGTGGCCTGCCGGGCAAGCCCGACGGCGACCAGATCGTGGAACTGGAGGTGGTGGCCCCGGTGGCGACGACCGAGGCCCAGCGCAAGGCCTACCAGGAACTGGCGAACGCCTTCGGTGACAGTTGAGGCCGGTGCGTCCGGTCCCCGAGCACGAAAAAGGCGAGCTCCCCGGCTCGCCTTTTTCGTTCCCGCCCTCCGGCGTCAGCCGGCCGGCGGGGCCTCGGCGCTGAACACCTGCGCGATCACCGCGGACAGGTCTTCTTCCGAGAACGGCTTGGTGATATAGGCCTTGGCGCCCTGGCGCATGCCCCACAGACGGTCGGTGTCCTGGTCCTTGGTGGTCACCAGGATCACCGGGATGTGCTGGGTGGTGGCCTCGCGCTTGAGCGTGCGGGTGGCCTGGAACCCGTTGAGGTTCGGCATCACCACGTCCATCAGCACCAGGTCCGGCAGCACCGACTTGGCCGCTTCCACCCCGGAAGCGCCATCGGTGGCGGTAAAGGTCTCATGCCCCAGCTTCTCTACGATGCGCTGGATGCCCATCAGCTGAGACGGCGAATCGTCAACGATCAGGATGCGCGCCATGTTCTTCCCCAAGAGTCAGCGACGAGTGTAGTGCCGGCCCGGGCCCGGCGTGAAGCCGCCAGCGCCGGGTCCGGGCCGGGTCAGGATGGCGGTCAGTCGATTCTTACGACCGTGCGCCCGAAGGACTTGCCGGCGAGCATCGTATCGAACACACCCGGCAGTTCGCCAAGCCCCACTTCACGGGTACAGATGGTGCCCAGGTGGCGCGGCTTCCAGTCCCCGCCCAGCAGGGCCCAGACCTGCTCGCGGATGTCCCGGGCGGTGCCGGCCGAGGCCACGCCCAGCAGGGACACGCCGCGGATGATGAAGGGCATCACGGTCATGTCCAGCTCCGCGGTGGCCGCCAGGCCGGCCGAGGCCACGTTACCGTAGGGGCTGGTCTGGGCCAGCAGGCTGGTCAGCATCGCCCCGCCGACGTTGTCCAGCCCGCCGCCGAAGCGGGCCGATTCCATCGGCCGGGTGGTGGCCAAGGCATCGCGGCCCAGTACCTGGCTGGCACCGATCGCGGTCAGGTAGTCGGCCGCCTCGGCCTTGCCGCTGACGGCATGCACCTCGAAGCCGGCCCGGCTGAAGATGTCCACCGCCAGCGAGCCGACCCCGCCGGTGGCGCCGGTCACCGCCAGCGGGCCGAGCGCCGGGGATTGGCGGTTCTCGGTCATCCGGAACAGCGCCAGCGCGGCGGTGAAGCCGGCCGTGCCCAGCACCATGGCTTCACGCAGGTCCAGCCCGGCAGGCAGCGGGATCACCCATCGGGACTCCAGTCGCACGTACTGGCTGTAGCCGCCGTCGCGGGTCTCGCTCAGGCCGCAGCCGGTGGTCAGCACCTTGTCGCCCTCGCGGAAGGCCGGGTCGGTCGAGGCCACCACCTCGCCGGCCACGTCGATGCCGCCGACCAGCGGGAAGTGGCGCAGGATCTTGCCCTTGCCGGTGCCGGCCAGGGCGTCCTTGTAGTTCACCGAGGACCAGCGGGCACGGATCACCACCTCGCCGGGGCTGAGCTGGTCCAGCGCCAGCGGCTCCAGGCCGCTGCGGTAGCCCGTCTCGTCGTTGTGGATGCGGAAGGCGGAAAACGGGGTGGAAACGGACATGGCGGCCTGCACTGGAACGGGGGATGTCCAAGATAGCGGTTGCGAAACGGCAGGTCAGCCTCATCTAGTAGAATCGGGATTCGATTGATGGCCGGGTCCGGCGGGAACTCCCGCACCCCGGCCCTTACAGATGGAGCATGCATGGCCTGGAATACACCCGGCGGCAATGGTGGGGGCGCGGACGACCGCGGCCCGCGCAAGCCACGTGGCGGAAATGGCAACGGATGGGGCGGCAACATTCCCGGCCCGTTGCGCGACCTGTTTGATGGCGGCATCTGGCGCTGGGTACTGATCGTGGTGGCCTTGCTGGTGCTGTTCTCCAGCTTCCAGCTGATCGGCGAACAGCAGCGTGGCGTGGTGCTGCGCTTCGGCCAGTTCTCCCGCATCCTGCAGCCGGGCCCGAATTTCAAGCTGCCGTGGCCGATCGAGTCGGTGGTCAAGGTCAACGCGACCCAGATCAAGACCTTCAGCAGCAACGTGCCGGTGCTGACCCGCGACGAGAACATCGTCAACGTGGCGGTCAACGTGCAGTACCGCGTGGACGACCCGCGCCAGTACCTGTTCGGTACGGTCGATGCCGACCAGATGCTGGAGCAGTCCGCGCAGAGCGCGGTGCGCGAGCAGGTGGGCCGTGCCGACCTGAACACCGTGCTCAACAACCGCGGTCCGCTGGCCTCGGTGGCCGAGCAGCGCCTGCAGGCCTCGCTCAAGGCCTACAACACCGGCCTGAGCGTGACCGGCCTGACCCTGCCCGATGCCCGTCCGCCGGAAGAAGTGAAGCCGGCCTTCGACGAGGTCAACGGTGCCCAGCAGGTCAAGGAACGCCTGATCAACGAAGCCCAGGCCTATGCGGCCAAGGTCGTGCCGGAGGCGCGTGGCCAGGCCTCGCGTGCCCGCACCACCGCCGAAGGCTACAAGCAGGCCGCCGTGGCCAAGGCCGAAGGTGACGCGCGCCGCTTCACCCTGCTGCAGGCCGAGTACAAGAACGCGCCGGAAGTCACCCGCAAGCGCCTGTGGCTGGAAACCGTGCAGCAGGTGCTGGCCGAGAACCGCAAGGTCATCGGTGGCGATGGCCGCCAGCTGATCTACGTGCCGATGCCCGCCGATGCGGCCAAGGGCACCGGCAACGCCCCGCAGCTGACCCCGGACATGGTCGTGCCGGCCCTGCCGTCGGCCACCGACAGCATTCGCAACGCGGACCGTTCGGTCTCGCGCTCGGCAAGTCGTGAGGAGGCCAGCCGATGAAGAATTCATTTGTGATCGGCCTGCTGGTCGTGGTGCTGCTGGGCCTGCTGGGCTCGGTGTACGTGGTCCGCGAGGACCAGACAGCGATGGTGCTGAACCTGGGCAAGGTGGTGCGTTCGGACATCAAGCCGGGCCTGCACTTCAAGGTGCCGCTGGTGGAAACCGTGCGCGTGTTCGACCGCCGCTTCCAGGTGCTGGACACCGCCCCGGCGCGTTACTTCACCGCCGAGCAGAAGGACGTCAGCGTCGACTTCTTCGCCATCGGCTACATCTCCGACGTGCGTTCGTACTACCGCTCCACCGGCGGTGACGGCAAGGTGGCCAATGCCCGCCTGGCGCCGATCATCACCGACTCGCTGCGCAACCAGATCAACTCGCGCACCCTGCAGGCGCTGGTGTCCGGTGACCGCGGCGAGCTGATCGCCGGCCAGCTGAAGGCGATCAACGAGGCGGTCAAGCCGCTCGGCATGCAGATCATCGACCTGCGCATCAAGCAGATCGACCTGCCGACCGACAGCCAGGTGATCACCGACGTGTACGAGCGCATGCGCGCCCAGCGCAAGCAGGAGGCCGCCAAGCTGCGCGCCGAGGGCGAGGAGCAGTCGCTGACCATCCGCGCCCAGGCTGACCGCGAGAGCACCGTGATCGTGGCCGAGGCCGAGCGCGATGCGCAGCAGCTGCGTGGTGAGGGCGATGCCCAGGCCGCCGCCATCTACGGCAAGGCCGGCTCGGCCGACCCGGCGTTCTACTCGTTCTACCGCAGCCTGGAGGCCTACCGCGGCTCGATGACCGACGGCAATGGCGTGATCGTGCTCGACAAGAACGACCCGTTCCTGCAGTACCTGAAGAACGACCGCTGACCCTTGCGGCAGCACCAGGCTCGGCCCGGTGCTGCCAGATACCTGTAGCGCCGGGCCATGCCCGGCATCAACGTAGCGGAGGGTGGCTGCGTTCACGGGGCCGGGTCTGAACGACCGGCCACTGCCGCCGATGGGATGCACCGCCAGGGGTGGTAGCCGTCAGGCAAAACCCGGATAATCCAGAAAAGCCGGTCGGGCCTGCTCCTCACAGAGCGTCCCGTTCGGCTTTTTCCGTGTATGGCCTTGACGTTTGCCGGCGCTCCCCGATGGGGCACCACTGTGGCTGACCATTGGCTCCGCACGGCCCCGTCCGCGGCCCCGATGGCCGCAGCAAATTCAGGAGTTACCCGTCATGGGTCAATCAGTTGTTGTTCTCGGCGCCCAGTGGGGCGATGAAGGCAAGGGCAAGATCGTCGATCTGCTGACCGAGGAGATCGGTGCAGTGGTCCGTTTCCAGGGCGGCCACAATGCCGGCCACACCCTGGTCATCAACGGCAAGAAGACCGTCCTGCACCTGATTCCGTCCGGCATCCTGCGCGATGACGCGCTGTGCCTGATCGGCAATGGCGTGGTGATTTCCCCGGCCGCCCTGCGCAAGGAAATCGAGGAGCTGGAAACGGCCGGCGTGGAAGTGCGTTCGCGCCTGAAGATCTCCCCGGCCGCGCCGCTGATCATGCCGTACCACATCGCCCTGGATCAGGCCCGCGAAAAGGCCGCCGGCGGCAAGGCGATCGGCACCACCGGCCGTGGCATCGGCCCGGCCTATGAAGACAAGGTGGCGCGCCGCGGCATCCGCGTTGCCGACCTGCACTACCCGGAACAGCTGGCCGAGAAGCTGCGTTCGGCGCTGGACTACCACAACTTCGTGCTGACCCAGTACCTGGGCGTGGAACCGGTGGACTTCGACACCGTCTACCGGGAAGCGCTGGCCTTCGGCGAGTACGTCGAGCCGATGAAGTCCGACGTGGCCGGCATCTGCCATGACCTGCGCAAGCAGGGCAAGCGCGTGCTGTTCGAGGGCGCGCAGGGCGCGCTGCTGGACATCGACCACGGCACCTACCCGTACGTGACCAGCTCCAACACCACCGTCGGCGGCGCGCTGGCCGGTGCCGGTGTGGGCGCCGATGCGATCGACTACGTGCTGGGCATCGCCAAGGCCTACGCCACGCGCGTGGGTGGCGGTCCGTTCCCGACCGAACTGGACGACGAGATCGGCCAGGGCATCCGCGACCGTGGCGCCGAGTACGGTGCCTCGACCGGCCGTCCGCGTCGCTGCGGCTGGATGGACATCGTCGCGCTCAAGCGCGCCGTGGCCATCAACGGCATCTCGGGCCTGTGCATCACCAAGCTGGACGTGCTCGACGGCATGGAAAAGCTCAAGATCTGCATCGCCTACGAATACCGTGGCAAGCGTACCGAGTACGCCCCGCTGGATGCGCAGGGCTGGGAAGAGTGCACCCCGGTGTACCTGGAATTCCCGGGCTGGAGCGAGAACACCCACGGCGTCACCGAGTGGGACAAGCTGCCGCCGGCCGCCCGCGCTTACCTGCGCGCGCTGGAGGAACTGGCAGGCTGCCCGATCTCGATCGTGTCGACCGGTCCGGACCGCGACCACACCATGGTCCTGCAGGATCCGTGGGGCTGATCGCCCGTCACCGCGTTTGATGCGTGAACCAAGGCCCCGCGAAAGCGGGGCCTTGTGTTTGCAGCCTTGCGGTGGATGGTCATGGGATGGGGCGTCGCCGTCCGCGGGCATGGGCCTGGGGACTGGGGACTGGGCAGTGCCGCGGCCGGTGATGCCAGGGTGCTTCCCGCAGGGCCAGTCCAGTTCGGGTGCCTGGATTGTGCCGGTTCCGGCATCCGGGGTATTTCATGCCATCAAGGCGCGATGCGCCTGGAGCTGGATCCTGCCTGCAGGGACCACACGGGTGGCCTGAGGCGGCCCGTCTGCCCGCCCGCCGCCGGGAATGTCTTTCGGCCCTGCGGATTCCATGCCGGATCAGGCATCATCGGATGCCCGGTCGGCTTTTCTCCGACGCCACATGTCGTCCCGATGCGTATTGACCCTGCCGAAATCGAAGCCCTGTTCGACGCCATTCCCAGCGTGCTGTTCTTCGCCAAGGACACCGACGGGCGCTACACGCACGTCAACATGACGATGATGCAGCGGCTCGGCGTGAAGTCGCGCAGCGAAGTGATCGGGCGACGTGCCGATGAGCTGTACCCGGTGGGCATGAGCGAGGCCTACGTGGCCCAGGACCAGCGCGTGCTGGGGGGGGAGGTGATCGAGAACGTGATGGAGCTGCAGTTGTTCGCCAACCAGCAGCCCGGCTGGTGCCTGACCTGCAAGCGGCCGATCATCGAGGATGGCAGGGTGGTGGGCCTGATCGGCATCTCGCGCGACCTGGGCCAGCGTGGCGGGCTGGAGTCGCAGTACGAGCCGTTGCGGCTGGCGCTGGATTACCTCAACACGCACTACGCCGAGAACGTGCGCATGCAGACCCTGCTGGACATCACCGGGTTCTCGCTGTCCAAGCTGGAGCGCTCGTTCCGCAAGGTGTTCCAGATGACCCCGCAGCAGGTGCTGACCCGGCTGCGCATCCAGATCGCATTGCACCTGCTGCACGGCGAGGACAGCGTGGCCAGCATCGGGCAGGCCTGTGGTTTCAGCGACCAGAGCGCGTTCACCCGCAAGTTCAAGGCCGAAGTGGGCATGGCGCCGCGCCAGTACCGGGCGATGATCGCCGCGCGCGCGCTGCTGAACTGAGTCCGGGGCCGTGCTGGTCGCAGCCACTGCGACCACCCTCGGCTATCCTGCGGTCCCCCGTCGCAGGAACCTCCATGGCCAAGCCCCGTAACAGCGCCTACGTCTGCACCGAATGCGGTGCCGAGTACAGCAAATGGCAGGGCCAGTGCACCGAGTGCGGTGCGTGGAACGTCCTGAGCGAGATCGTGCTGGAGAGCGCGGCCGCCGCCAAGTCGCCGGCCGCGCGCCGCAGTGGCTGGGCAGGCAAGGTCGAGGCGCCGAAGATCACCGCGCTGAAGGACGTGCAGCAGACCGAGCACCAGCGCGTGTCCACCGGCATCGGCGAGTTCGACCGGGTGCTCGGCGGCGGGCTGGTGGAAGGCGCGGTGATCCTGGTCGGCGGCGATCCCGGCATCGGCAAGTCCACGCTGTTGCTGCAGGCGGTAGCCAGGATGGCCAGTACACTACCGGTGCTGTACGTGACCGGCGAGGAATCGCTGGCCCAGGTGGCGGGCCGTGCGGTGCGGCTGGAGCTGCCGCTGGAGGGCCTCAACGGGCTGTCCGAGACCGGCGTGGAGAACATCCTGCAGCACGCGGCCTCGGCGCGGCCCAAGCTGATCGTGGCCGATTCGGTGCAGACGCTGTGGACCGAAACCCTGACCGCTGCCCCCGGCTCGGTCAGCCAGGTGCGCGAAAGCGCGGCGCGGCTGGTGCGCTTTGCCAAGGAAACCGGCACGGCGGTGTTCCTGGTCGGGCACGTCACCAAGGAAGGCGGCATCGCCGGCCCGCGCGTGCTGGAGCACATGGTCGATGCGGTGCTGTACTTCGAAGGCGAGAGTGGTAGCCGCTTCCGCGTGCTGCGCGCGTTCAAGAACCGCTTTGGCGCGGTCAACGAACTGGGCGTGTTCGCGATGGGCGAGAAGGGCCTGAAGGAAGTGCCCAACCCGTCGGCGATCTTCCTGTCCGGTGGCAGCACCCGCCAGCCGGGCAGCTGCGTGATGGTTACCCGGGAGGGCACGCGGCCCCTGCTGGTGGAAGTACAGGCGCTGGTGGATTCCTCGCCGCTGTCCAACCCGCGCCGCGTCGCGGTGGGGCTGGAGCAGAACCGCCTGGCGATGCTGCTGGCCGTGCTGCACCGGCACGGCGGGGTGCTGGTCGGCGACCAGGACGTATTCGTCAACGTGGTCGGTGGCATCCGCGTGCAGGAAACCGCGGTCGACCTGCCGGTGTTGCTGGCGGTGTTGTCCTCGCTGCAGGACCGGCCGCTGGCGGAGAAGACCATCGCCTTCGGCGAGGTCGGCCTGTCCGGCGAGATCCGGCCGGTACCGAACGGCGAGGATCGCCTGCGCGAGGCGGCCACGCACGGCTTCAAGCGCGCCATCGTGCCCAAGGCCAATGCCCCAAAGACCGGCTCGGTGAAGGGCATGGAAGTGATTGCGGTGGAGCGGCTGTCCGAGGCGCTGGAGGCGGCATCGGAATGATCCGTAGCGCTCTGTAGAGCGGAGCCATGCTCCGCCGGGGCCTTGCCGACGATTCCTGCTGATGCCCGAATCCCGCTGCCGCGCCTGGCGCGGCAGTACCGGGCGTGTTTAGTTCTTTCCCAACACCAGCTCGATCACGAAGCGGCTGCCGAAGAACGCCAGCAGCAGCAGCGCCATCGCGCTCAGGGTCCAGTGGACGGCCTTGCTGCCGCGCCAGCCGTAACGGCGGCGGCCGATCAGCAGGGTGCCGAACACTATCCACGACAGCACGCTGAGCACGGTCTTGTGCACCAGCTTCTGCGCCAGCAGGTCATCGACGAACAGCACGCCGGTGACCAGGGTCAGGGTCAGCAGGCTGAAGCCCACCGCGATCGTGCGGAACAGCAGGGTTTCCAGGTCCGCCAGCGGCGGCAGGGCGCGCAGCCAGGGGCGGAAATCGCGACGGCGCAGGGCACGCTCCTGCAGCCACAGCATGATCGCCAGCAGCGCGGCCACGCTCAGCGTGGCGTAGGCCAGCAGTGCCAGCCAGGCGTGGGTGGCCAGGCGCCAGCCCAGTACCTTGCTCGGTTCGTGGCCGTAGCCGTGGTAGGCGAGCAGGCCGATGGCGGCCAGCGGGAACACCACCACGCCCAGTGCGGCCATGCGCCCGCGCGCGCCGACCAGGGTGGTCAGCACCGCCATGCCCAGCCCGACCAGGGACAGCGCCGCGAAGAAGTGCATGTCCGGACCGCCGCTGGTCTGCATCGCCACCATCAGGTGGTAGCCGGCATGCAGGACGACGGCGCTGACCGCCGGCAGCAGCCAGGTGCGCGGCAGGGCGTTGCGATCCATCGCCAGTCCGCGCACGAGCAGGGCCGTTGCCAACAGGTAGAGGACGGCGGCGATGAGAACGATTGTCATCGGCACAGTTTCGCACACGGACCCGCCGCTGGCGACGTGAACCGGCGGGCTCGCGGGCGGGTCGCTATACTTGGCGGCTCTGTATCCACGATTCCCGCAGGTTGCACCGCATGTTCGAGTCACTGACCCAGCGCCTTTCCGGCACCATCGAGCGCCTGCGTGGGCGCGGCCGCCTGACCGAGGAGAACATCCGCGAGGCCACCCGTGAAGTCCGCATCGCGCTGCTGGAGGCCGACGTGGCCCTGCCGGTGGTGCAGGCCCTGGTCGAGAAGATCAAGGTGCGCGCGGTCGGCCAGGAAGTGCTCAAGTCGCTGACCCCCGGCCAGGCGCTGATCAAGGTCGTCCGCGACGAGCTGACCGCGGTGATGGGCTCCCAGGCCACCGACCTGAACCTCAATGTCCCCGCGCCGGCCATCATCCTGATGGCGGGCCTGCAGGGCGCCGGCAAGACCACCACGGTCGGCAAGCTGGCCAAGCACCTGAAGGAAAAGCGCAAGAAGAAGGTGATGGTGGTCTCGGCCGACGTCTACCGCCCGGCCGCGATCGAGCAGCTCAAGACGCTGGCCCAGCAGGTGGATGTGTTGTTCTTCCCGTCGGCCCCGGACCAGAAGCCGGTGGACATCGTGCGCGCTGCCATCGATGACGCGCGCAAGTCGTTCGTCGACGTGCTGCTGGTGGACACCGCCGGCCGCCTGGCCATCGATGAAGCGATGATGGCCGAAATCAAGGCCCTGCACGCGGCGATCAACCCGGTCGAGACCCTGTTCGTGGTCGACTCGATGACCGGCCAGGACGCGGCCAACACCGCCAAGGCCTTCGGCGAGGCGCTGCCGCTGACCGGCGTGGTGCTGACCAAGACCGACGGCGACGCCCGTGGCGGTGCCGCGCTGAGCGTGCGCTACATCACCGGCAAGCCGATCAAGTTCACCGGTACCGGTGAAAAGGTCGATGGCCTGGACGTGTTCCACCCCGAGCGCGTGGCCAGCCGCATCCTGGACATGGGCGACGTGCTGTCGCTGGTGGAGCAGGTCGAGCAGCAGGTCGACAAGGACAAGGCGCAGAAGCTGGCCGAGAAGGTCGCCAAGGGCAAGAAGTTCGACCTGAACGACATGCGCGACCAGCTCGAGCAGATGCAGAACATGGGTGGCATCGGCGGCCTGATGGACAAGCTGCCGGGCCTGGGCCAGATCCCGGACCACCTCAAGCAGCAGGTCACGCAGAGCAAGGAAGTGCCGCGCATGATCGCCATCATCAACTCGATGACCAAGAAGGAGCGCCGCAACCCGGGCCTGCTCAATGGTTCGCGTCGTGCCCGCATCGCGCGCGGCTCCGGCACCCAGCCGGCCGACGTCAACAAGCTGATGAAGCAGTACATGCAGATGGAAAAGATGATGGGCAAGCTCGCCGGCGGCGGCATGAAGGGCATGCTGCGCAACATGAAGGGCATGCTCGGCGCGATGGGCGGTGGCAAGGGCGGCTTGCCTTTCCGCTGAAATGTGAAGCCGGCGCTGGAGGCGCCGGAATGCTCCCGATACAAGGCTTGCGGCGCGTGGGAAGCCACGATGTTTCGCCGTCATCCGAACGATCAGGAGTACATGCATGAAGAAGGGAATCGGGCTGCTTGCAATGGCCTTGGGCCTGGCGGCGTGCGGCGATGACCGCTCGCCGTCCCCGCGCACGGGACGTGCCGTCGACGGAAGTGCCATGGATTTCGTGGCTGGCCCTGGCGAGGGCGTGGACAGGCGCATGTCGCTCACGCTCGAGGTCGCGCCGGCGATGGCCGCGCGCGGGCTGACGGTCACCCTGGGCAAGAGCCGCGGGATGGGGGCCAGGGACGCGTCCATCTACGTGATCGCGTCCCACTCGTTCGCTGGCACGTTGGTGGCCAGGGCGCTGGATGCCGAGGGCAGCGAGATCGGCCGGGCCTTGGTCGAGGTGGCAATGGCTGCCGATGACGCTCAATATGTGGACTTCACCTTCAGCGAAGAGATGGACAGCCAGCGGGTGCGGAGCTACGCCCTTTCGGTGCGCTGATCCGGGTGGCCCGCTGGCGTCGTGATCGCCATGCACAACCCTGCAATCGCCGCGCGTGTTGCCGGCTTCTGCCAACGCTTCGGCGTTGACGTCCCCATTCTCCTGGCGCCGATGGCCGGCGCCTGCCCGGTACCGTTGTCGGTGGCGCTGGCCAACGCCGGCAGCATGGGGGCGATGGGCGCGGTGCTGTCCACGCCTGGGCAGGTCGGGGAATGGATGGAGGCCTTCCGCGCGCAGTCCGCGGGGCCGGCGCAGGTCAATGTCTGGATTCCCGATCCAGCGCCTGCCCGCGACGTGGCTGGTGAAACCGCGACCCGGGCGTTCCTCGCGCAGTGGGGGCCGGAGGTGCCGGCCAGTGCCGGTGATGCCGGCCCGGCGGATTTCGATGCGCAGTTCGAGGCCCTGGTCCAGGCGCGACCAGCGGTGGCATCCAGCATCATGGGGGTGTTCTCGCCGGCACAGGTGCAGCGCCTGAAGGACGCCGGCATCGCCTGGCTGGCCGGTGCCACCACGCTTGCCGAAGCCCTGCAGGCGCAGGCCGCCGGAGCCGACGCGGTGATCGCGCAGGGGGCCGAGGCCGGTGGCCATCGCGGCGCATTCGAGGCTGACCAGGCCGAGCAACAGCTGGTCGGTTTGTTCGCGCTGCTGCCACGTCTGGCCGACCGGCTGGAGGTGCCGGTGATCGCCGCCGGAGGCATCGCCGATGGACGTGGCGTAGCCGCCGCGTTGGTGCTCGGTGCCAGTGCGGTGATGGTCGGCACGGCCTTCCTTGCAGCGGATGAATCCGATGTCCCCGATGCCTGGAAGCAGGCCTTGCAGGACGCCGAGCCGGAAGGCACGCGCACTACCCGTGCCTTCAGCGGCCGGCTGGGGCGCGCATTGGATACCGCGTATGTGCGCGCCGCGGCCGCTCCGGATGCACCTGCGCCGCGTCCTTATCCGGTGCAGCGGGGGCTGACCGCCGCCATGCGCCGGCAGGCCGGTGCCGATGGCCGGATCGACGCGATGCAGGCCTGGGCCGGGCAGTCGGCGTGGATGGCGCGACGCGAACCGGCGGCACGTATCCTGCAGTCGATGTGGGCACAGGCGCAGGTGCTGCTGTGATGCGATTGTTCTGCAATGGCCGGCCGGTGGACGTGGACGTGCTCGCCCCGGCGCTGGTCAACTATGGCCACTTCACCTCGTTGCAGGTACGCGGTGGGGCGGTGCAGGGCTGGGCGCTGCATGTGCAGCGGTTGCGGCAGGGCACGCGTGAACTGTTCGATGCCGACCTGGACGCGGCCAGCCTGCAGCGCTGGCTCAAGCGCGCCCTGGAGGCCTGCGAGGTGGGCGATGCATCGGTGCGGATCACCGTGTTCTCGCGTGCCTTCGACTTCCGGCAGCCGCAGCAGGCCGTGCCCATCGATGTCCTGATCGGGATCGGCGTGCCGGCGACGATGCCGGTGGCCGGACGCGCGGTGCTGGCGGTGTCCTACCAGCGCGAGCTGGCGCATGTGAAGCATGTGGGGACCTTTCCGTTGTTCCATTACCGGCGGCAGGCGATGGCGGCCGGGTATGACGACGCCTTGTTCGTCGATGCGGCGGGCTGCATCAGCGAGGGCAGCACCTGGAACGTGGCGTTCTGGGATGGCGGCCGGGTGATCTGGCCGCAGGCAACGGCGCTGCGCGGGGTCAGCGAGCTGCTGCTGATGGATGGGCTGGCGGCGTTGGGCCAGGGGCAGGTGCGGCGCGAGGTGCACCTGCCGATGCTGGCAGGGATGAGCGGCGCGGTGGCCTGCAATTCCACCGGCCTGTGGCCGCTGGCGCGGATCGGGGAGCAGGTGTTCGAGCAGTCGGACCTGCTGCTGGAGCTGCTGCAGCGGGCGCTGGGCGAGGCGCCGTGGGCGGTGCTTTAGGGCGTTTGGGGTGTGAAGGCTTGAACATCTGTTCAGCTTCGGCCGAGGCCCAACACTTGGAATGCCCCGGACCCGTCGCTATAATCGCCGGCTTACCGCGCCATCCTGGCGACTGGGCAACATAGGAAAACACCACCATGGTCAAGATTCGACTGACCCGCGGCGGCGCCAAGAAGCGTCCGTTCTACCACATCATCGTGACCGACGTCCGTAGCGCCCGTGATGGCCGCAACATCGAGCGCGTCGGCTACTACAACCCGGTCGCCCAGGGCGCCGAGCAGCGCGTTGTGCTGGACATCGCCGCCGTCGACAAGTGGGTTGCCAACGGCGCCCAGCTGACCGACAAGGTTCGCAACCTGTACAAGGAAGCGACCAAGGCCCAGGCCGTCGCGGCCCGACTGCTTCATATGAATAAAGATTCCGAGCGCCGGATCCTGCTGGGCAGGGTTGCCGGCGCTTTTGGTGTGCGCGGCGAGCTGAAGCTCGAGTCCTGGACCGAGCCCCGTTCCGCCATCTTCAAGTACCAGCCGTGGATCCTGCGCTCCCCCTCGGGGCAGGAGTCGGAGCTGACCGGCGTGCGTGGACGCGAGTCGGGCAAGGCCCTGATCGCCACCTTCCCGGGCGTGGACGACCGCAATGTGGTCGAGGCCATGCGTGGCACCGAGATCTACATCCTGCGCAGCGCGCTGCCACCGCCCAAGCCGGACGAGTACTACTGGGTCGACCTGGAAGGCCTGGACGTGCAGACCGTGGAGGGCGTGAAGCTGGGCCAGGTCTCGCACCTGTTCAACACCGGCTCCAATGACGTGCTGGTGGTGCGCGGCGACCGCGAGCGCATGGTGCCGTTCGTGATGGACGACTTCATCAAGTCGGTGGACTTCGAGGCCAACCTGGTCGTGGTCGACTGGGATCCGGAGTTCTAGCCCGCGTGCGCGTCGACGTCATCAGCCTGTTCCCCGAATTCCTGGCGCAATCCGCCGCGCTGGGCGTGGTCGGCCGTGCGCAGGAGCGCGGGTTGCTGGAGCTGCATGGCTGGAACCCGCGTGACTACGCCGAGGGCAACTACCGGCGGGTGGACGACCGACCGTTCGGGGGCGGCCCGGGCATGGTGATGCTGATCGAGCCGCTGCGTGCCGCGCTGGCGGCCGCCCGCGCGGCCGACCCGCAACCGGCGCCGCTGATCTACCTGAGCCCGCAGGGCCGCCCGCTGACCCAGGCCAAGGTCCGGGAGCTGGCGGCGCTGCCGCGCATGATCCTGCTGTGCGGGCGCTACGAGGGCGTGGACGAGCGTTTCCTGGCGTCGGAGGTGGACGAGGAGATCTCCATCGGCGATTACGTGCTGTCCGGCGGCGAGCTGGGTGCGGCGGTGATCATCGATGCGGTCACCCGCCTGCAGGACGGTGCCCTGAATGACGCCGAGTCGGCGGTGCAGGACAGCTTCGAGGGCGATGGCCTGCTCGACTGCCCGCATTACAGCCACCCGTCCAGCCACGCGCTGGGTGACGTGCCGGACGTGCTGCGCTCGGGCAACCACGCCGCCATCGCGCGCTGGCGCCGGCAGCAGTCGCTGTTGCGCACCGCGCTGCGCCGGCCGGACCTGCTCGACGAGGCCGGCCTGGACAAGACCGACCGCAAGCTGCTGGCCGAGGCCCGGGAGGCGCAGGCCGCTGGCCTGCCGCCAACCACTGGCGCCGAGGGTAATCAGTAGGTTAGAATTGCGAGTTCCCACCAGCCATTCAGGCTGGCATGGGGCGCCAGAACAACAAACGTGCAGCGCAATTCGGCGACTGCATAAGCCCACGTTGTCGGATACCGACACGCCCACCCCGAATAATCGGTGTAATCCAATGAGCAAGCTGAACAAGTCCATCGTCGCGGAGTTTGAATCCGCCCAGATCACCCGCGAACTGCCGAAGTTCAGCCAGGGCGACATCGTCGTGGTGAACGTGAAGGTGAAGGAAGGCAACCGTGAGCGCGTGCAGGCTTACGAAGGCGTCGTGATCGGCACCAAGAACGCCGGCCTGAACTCCTCGTTCACCGTGCGCAAGATCTCGCACGGCTACGGCGTCGAGCGCGTGTTCCAGACCCACAGCGCCCTGATCGACTCGGTTGAAGTGAAGCGCCGCGGCAAGGTTCGCGCCGGTAAGCTGTACTACCTGCGTGGCCTGGAAGGCAAGGCTGCTCGCATCAAGGAAGATCTGGCTGCTGCCCAGCAGGCCAAGGCTGCCCGCCTGGCTGCCAAGGCTGCCGCCGCCGAGTAATACCCGCACGCAGGTCCGCCTGCATGCAGCAAACGGCCACCTTCGGGTGGCCGTTCGCGTTTGTGCGGTGTGGATGTGTTGCGTTGCCCTCATCCGCCCCTTTGGGGCACCTTCTCCCGTAAACGGGAGAAGGGAGGTCTGCGCGAGGTTTCGGGGTCACCGGCCAACGGCCGGATCGCGGCAACCCCATCCCTTCTCCCGCGCGCGGGAGAAGGTGCCCCGCAGGGGCGGATGAGGGTCTCTATTGCATGGCCGTGCCGCCGTTGTTACCGGCCGGCAGCGGTTCTCGGCCACCACCAGAACCACAGCGGTGTACCGGTTCCGCCGGGGATAGTGATGGAATAGTCGCCGCGGCCTTGCAGCACATCCAGCAGTCCATCACGGATTGCCGCCGTGCCTTCAGTGCCAAACGCAAGAACGGCCAGGTCCTGTTCCATGGCAAGTCCCCAGGTGTGTGGATCATTGGAAAAAGTCAGCCGCAGTTTCCCTGGGGTACGCCAAGCCACCCCGGCCCTGTTGTTGGGTACACCAAGGTGCGCCGCTGTCGGGGGAGTGATCTGCAGGGTTCGCGTTGCAGGCGCGGAGTCGTGGGTCAGTGCGTCGAGCAAGGCGATCATCGAGTGACCGCCTTCCGCGTCTGCCGTCAGATGCCAACCTGGATAGTTGCGGTCGTTCCCGGCGTAGTACCAGAGAACAAGCGTGCCGGCCTGCTTCCATGCATGTGTACGCTGCATTGATGGCTCCTTGGCGATGACCCGGCCGAGACCGGGAATAGCCTCCAGCTTGCCATCGGCTGATGCCCGCCGCACGTTGAACGTTACGACAGGCAGGCTGCCTTGGGCTCAGCGGAAATGTGCCTCGATCTGCTCCAGCGTCTTGCCCTTGGTTTCCGGCAGCCAGAACGTGGCGACCAGGAAGAACACGAACGTGCAGCCGGCCCAGAACAGGAACATGCTGGCGTAGCCGTGCTGGCCGACGGTGGGCAGGAAGATCGCGGCGATGCTGGTGGAGACGAACTGGTTGATCAGCAGGGCAATGCTCATGCCGTTGGAGCGGATGCGGTTGGGCATCAGCTCGGACAGCGCCAGCCAGACGCAGACGCCGGGACCGACCGCGAAGAAGGCGACGAACACCAGGATGCAGGTGGCGACCATCCAGCCATGCTGCGCCGACGGCACCGGGCCGATCCAGGCCTGGTCGATGTGCAGTGGGGCGTCGGCCGCGGCGGCCGGGTCCGGAAAGGGATTGAGGTGCAGGCGGCGGAAGAAGCTGCCGATCACGCTGTCCGCGCGTACGGTGGCGTCGCGCTGGATGCCCAGCAGGTGGTCGCTGGGGTTGTCACTGCGCAGAGAGCGCACGTCGCTGAAGCCGCCGTAGGCATAGGACACCGTCAACTGCATCGGTTGGTCACCGCGCATGTGGGTGCCGGCCAGTTGCCGCCATTGCGAGGGGTCCAGTTCCAGCTGCAGGCCGTCGGCGAGAACCATCTGCTGGATGCGCGGTTGCACGTCCAGCCGCCCCTGCTCGGCCTTGAAGAACAGCATCGCCGCGCCCAGCAGGGCCACGCAGATGCCGCCGCTGCCAAGCATCAGCAGGAACTTGCGGCCCTTGCGGTCGACCAGCAGCAGCGCGACCACGGTCATCACCGCGTTGAGCAGCTTGATCGCCACGTCGGCACCGTTGGCCGCCGCGCCGGGCAGGCCGGCCTGGTTGAGGATATTGACGGCGTAGGCCAGCACCGAGTTGATGCCGGTGGCCTGGGTACAAGCCAGCACCACGCAGGCGAGCAGGAACGGCACCATGTAGCGCCTGCTGAGCAGGCGGTCGCGCTGGCCGTCGGCACGCGCGGCCACCGGTGCCTGGATGTCGGCCAGGGTGCGCTCGACCTGGCTGGCCGGCAGCGTGCGCTGCAGGCTGCGGCGGGCGGCGTCGAGGCGGCCGCGCCGTACCAGCCAGCGCGGCGATTCGGACAGCCACAGCACGCCGGCGCAGAACACCACGCCCGGCAGCAGACAGCTCCAGAAGATGGTGCGCCAGGCGTGGTCCTTCACCGCGAACAGTTCCTGCGCCTGCTGCGCCAGCGGCAGGTGGCTGACCGCACGCGTGGCATCGTCCACCGCGTGCGCCTGGTACAGGCCGATCAAGGCGGCCAGCACCAGGCCGATGGTCAGCAGCAGCTGGAACATCGCCGCGCCACGGCCGCGCCGTTCCGGTGCCAGCACTTCGGCCAGGTACAGCGGGATCACCACGCCGATCAGGCCGCCGCTGATGCCCTGCAACAGGCGGCCGAGCAGCAGCGGCGTGTAGCCCGAGGCCAGCGCCATGATCGGGATGCTGGCGGTGAACAGCACGCCGGCCAGCAGCATCGCGCCGCGGCGGCCGATCAGGTCGGCCACCAGCCCGGCGAACAGCGAGGACAGCACGCTGCCCAGCAGTACCGCGGCGACCACGAAGCCCAATTGCTGGCTGCTCAACTGCCAGGCGTGGCTGGCGGTGGCCTCCAGGTAGGGCAGGGCGCCGGCGATGATGCCGATGTCGATGCCGTACAACAGCCCACCCAGCCCGGCGATGAAGAGCAGGTAGCGCACCGGCCAGCGCGGGGCGGCCTCGGTGGCGGGTACGGCGAAGGCGGTATCGGTCATCGGGAGCGCTCCGGGAGCGGTGGCAGGTGCGCGGCTGCGCGTTGGATGCCGGTGCGCGTTGCACGCACCGGAACAGGGGTCAGTGCAGGGCCGGACGTGGGTCGATCGGTTGGCCGTTGACCCAGACCTGCTGCAGCTGCAGGTCCGGGCCCAGTACGACCATGTCCGCGCGCAGGCCCGGGGCGATGCGACCGCGGTCGTCCAGGCCGAGGTAGTCGGCGGGGATGGTGGACACGCGCTGCGAAGCATCGGCCAGCTCCAGGCCGACGTCGACCAGGTTGCGCAACGCCTGGTCCATGGTCAGCGCGCTGCCTGCCAGCGAACCGCTGGCCAGACGCACGCAGCCCATGCACTTGTGCACGCGCTGCTCACCCAGCGCGTACTCGCCGTCGGGCATGCCGGTGGCGGCGGTGGCATCGGTGACCGCGTACAGGCGCGGGATGGCGCGCGTGGCCATGCGGATCACGCCGCGATGCACGTGCTCCAGGTCAGGGATGAGCTCGGCGTACTCGGCGTGGGCCAGGGCGGCCGCGGCGATGCCGGGGTTGCGGTGGTCCACGCCGGTCATGCCGTTGAACAGATGGGTGAAGCCGACCGCGCCGGCCTGCAGCGCGGCCACCGCGTCCTCGTAGGTGCCGGCGCTGTGGCCGACCTGCACGCGGATGCCCATTGCCGCCAGCGCGGGAATGAGCGCGGTGTGCTGGCCGATCTCCGGCGCGAGGGTCAGCACCTTGATGGGCGCCAGCGCGTGCAGGTGCTGCACCGATTCCAGCGTGGCCTCGAGGGTGCGCGGCGGTTGTGCGCCGAGCCGTTGCGGGCTGATGAACGGGCCCTCCAGGTGCACGCCGATGATCTGCGCGGCGTCGGCATCGGGGGTGGCGATGACCTGGGCCAGCCCGCGCAGCGCATCCTCGATTTCCTCGAACGCGGCGGTCATGGTGGTGCCGAGCAGGGTGGTGGTGCCGTGGCGTGCATGGGTGCGGGCGATGGTGCGCGCGACGTCGCCGCCCTGCATCAGGTCCACGCCGGCGCCGCCGTGCACGTGCAGGTCGATGAAGCCGGGCAGGAGGATCGGCAGGTCGCCGGCATCACCGGCGTGGTCCTCCACCTGCAACGTGCGGATCCGCTGGTCGAAGTGC
This sequence comes from Stenotrophomonas sp. LARHCG68, assembly GCF_052871705.1. NCBI lineage: Bacteria > Pseudomonadati > Pseudomonadota > Gammaproteobacteria > Lysobacterales > Lysobacteraceae > Stenotrophomonas > Stenotrophomonas sp. LARHCG68. The sequence goes on from NZ_JBIXJV010000001.1 coordinate 943,948, forward strand.
ACGCTGCCGCGGCGCCAGCCCAGCGGGGTGAGCACGCGGCCGTGCAGGGAGCGGGTGTCGGTCATGAAGAGGGCTCGGCGATGATCACTTCGATCCCCTGCTGCAGCAGGCCGTCGCGGGTGGCGTCGTCGATGCCGGGGTCGGTGATGATGGCGTGGACCTGGTCGAGGCGGACGATGCGGTGCAGGCTGACGCGCCCGAACTTGGAGGCGTCGGTGAGCACCACGATGCGCCGCGCGCGTTCGACCATGCGGTGGTTGAGGCGGGCTTCGCCCTCGTCGTGGGTGGTCAGGCCGAACTGCAGGTCCAGGCCATCCACGCCGAGGAACAGGGTGTCGAAGCTGTAGGTGGTGAGGCTGGATTCGGCCTGGCTGCCCTGCAGCGACAGCGACTGCTTGCGCAGCACGCCGCCGGTCAGCAGGACGTTGATGCCCGGTGCGTTGGCCAGCTCCCAGGCGATGTTCAGCCCATTGGTCATCACCGTGACCTCGCGCTGGTCGTGCAGGTGGCGGGCCAGGGTCATGGTGGTGGAGCCGGAGTCGATGATGATGTTGTCACCGGGCTGCACCAGCTGCGCGGCGCGCGCACCGATGGACTCCTTCAGCGACAGGTTCAGCACGTCCTTCTCGTGGATGTCCTGCTCCTGCGGCGGCACCCGCACCAGCGTGGCGCCGCCGTGGGTGCGCGTGGCCAGTCCCTGCGACTCGATCTGCCCCAGGTCGGTGCGGATGGTGACCGCCGAGACGCCAAATTGCTCCACCAGGTCCGATACCTGCACCGAACCCTGCTCGATCAGGAGCTGCAGGATCTGCTGGCGTCGCGGGCGGGTGTTGCGCATGTCGGGTCTCGTTCTGGTGGGAAGGAAAGGGGGAGATTACCCTTTCGCAAGAACGGAAGTTTGCGTGCTTTCGTTTTCCCGGCGCGTGCCGGCCTGGTTGTCGCTGCAGGCGCGCGCGTACTCGGCCAGGCACAGGCCGACGTGGAACTGCACCAGCTCGGCCGGCGTGTTGGACAGCGCCCCGGCGCGCACGGCGCGGAACTGCTCGGGCAGGTACTGGCTGAGCAGCACCAGCGGCGGCGCATGGGCTTCCAGGTTGGCGAACAGGGTGGCCACGGCCTGCACCAGCGCCGGCTCGCCCCAGTAGTAGCGGCAGCGGTCGCTGAAGGCGAACGCGCGCAGCAGGCGCAGCGTGGCCTCGTCGCCGTGGTAGTGCGCCTGCCAGTACTTCGGCTGCGCCAGCATCACCTGCTCCAGCACCTGCGGCAGCTGCGAGCATTGCCCGGCGGGCAACAGCTGCGCTTCGATCGTGGCCAGCGCGAACAGGGCCTCGCGGTAGGCGAAGGTCGCTGCCGGGCCGACCTTGAGGATGGCGAAGTGGTCGCGCACCAAGGCATGCAGGCCGGATTCGCGCTGGTAATCGGTGGAGTGCGCCTCGAACACGATGCGCGGCTGCTGCTCAAGGAAGTCGGCCAGCGCGGCGGCCTCGTCCGGGTCGTAGTCGTGCACGCTGCTGTGGTCGAAGTCCACGCCCGGCTGCACCACCATGGCGATCACGCGCTGCCAGGCATCGCGCAGCGGCGGCGTGTCGAAGGCCTGCTGGTGGATGGCCAGGGTCTGCGCGGCGGCGGCCGGCGTGGTGACGGCCAGCCCGCCTTCCAGCGAGGCTTCGCCGCCGGGGACCGGCACCTCGGTGCCGATCACGTAGACCGGCAAGGGCAGCCCGTTTTCAACGGCGGTACGTTCGGCGATGACGGCCAGCTCGGCCGAGCGTGCGGCGACGGTGGCGTCGGGCAGCGGCGTGGGGTCGTCGGCACAGGACATGCTGCAGTCCAGGTGGATCTTGTGGAAGCCGGCGGCGACATAGGCTTCGATCAGCACGCGGGCGTTGGCCATCGCGTCGGCGGCCGGCTGCTTCTGCCAGGCGTTGGGGCCGAGGTGGTCGCCTCCGAGCACCAGGCGCTCGCGCGGGAAGCCTTCGGCGTCGGCCAGCTGCCACACGTAGTCGCGGTACTGCGGCGGGGTCATGCCGGTGTAGCCGCCGAACTGGTCCACCTGGTTGGAGGTGGCCTCGATCAGCAGCAGCGTGTCGTGCGCCAATGCCACGTGCATGGCCGCGCGCAGCACCTGCTCGTTGCTGCAGCAGACGCTGTACAGGCCCACGTTGTGGCCTTGGCGGTGGGAGAGGAGCAGGGACTGCAGCGGTGACATGGACGGACTCCCGGGGGATCAGGAAAAGACGGGTTGGCTGACGAGCAGGGCGGCACCACGGGCACCGCCGGCATCGCCGAAGCGCGGTGGCACGATCGGTGGCACCTCCACGCCGTCGAACAGGTGCGCGGCGATGGCGGCCGGCAGTTGCTCATACAGCGGCGCGTACTGCGAAAGGCCGCCGCCGAGCACGATCACGTGCGGGTCCAGCGCCAGCACCAGCGCGGCGAAGCTGTGGCCGAGCAGGTCGCGGTGGATGTCCAGCGCCTGGCGTGCACGCGCATCGCCGGCGTCGGCCAGGGTGATCACGTCGCTGGCGTTGCGGGCGGCGCCGCCGAGGTGGCGCTCGATCATCGCCACGCCGCTGCCGGAGACATAGCGCTCGACGCAGCCGCGCAGGCCACAGCCGCACTCCAGCAGTGGCAGTTGATGGCGTTGCAGCAGGCCGGCCGGGACACTCCAGTGCCCCCATTCGCCCGCCAGCCCGTTGAAGCCGCTGACCAGCCGCCCCTGCACGCAGTAGCCGCCGCCGGCGCCGGTACCCAGGATGGCGCCGAACATGCTGGCGTAGCCTTCGGCGGCGCCGCCATGCGCTTCGGACAGGGCGAAGCACTGCAGGTCGTTGCCGAAGTGCAGCGGGCGCTGCAGCAGGTCGCGCAGGTCCTGGGCCACGGCCTGGCCGGTGAGGGCCGGCACGTTGGCGCTGAGCTGGCGGCCACTGCGACGGTCACGCACGCCGGGCAGCGCGATGCCGATGGCGACGGCCGGATTGCCGCGCGCCTGGTCGGCATCGTGGACCAGGTGCTTCACCGCCTGCAGGAAGGCCGGATAGTCCCCCTGCGGGGTCGCAACGCGTTTGCGCCACGTCACCTGCAGGGTGGCGTCGCAGGCCACCAATTCGATCTTGGTGCCGCCGATGTCGATGCCGTAGCAGGTGCGGGTGGCGTCAATCATGGTGGATGGTCACGCCCTTGACGACCCGGTTGACCGTGCCATCGGGGAAGGGATTGTCCGGGGTCAGGCCGAGCGCGGCCGAGCGCTGCAGCGCGTACAGCTGCGCGAACGGCAGCCACACCGGCGCCAGCCAGCTGTCCGGCAGGGCCGGTACCGGCAGGGTGTAGTCGTCGCCGGCGTCCAGCTGCGGGCCGATCGACAACACCTTGCCGGCCACGCCATCGGCGCGCAGCTCTTCCAGCAGGTCCTGTTCGTAGCGACGCGCCAGCGGCTGCACGCTGCGGAACACGACCACCAGCGTCTCGCCGTTGAGGGTGGACTTGGGGCCATGGCGGAAACCCAGCGGCGTGTTGGCCAGGGCAAGCACGCGTCCGGCGGTGAGCTCGAGCACCTTCAGCGCGGCTTCGCGGGCCAGTGCTTCGTGCGGGCCGCTGCCCAGGTAAATCACGCGGGAGAACGGTTGTTGCGCGAGCGTGGCGACGGCTGCATCCCAGTCGGCGATGCCCTGGCGCGCGAGCGCGGCCACCTGCGCCAAATGCTGGATGCGCGCGTTCCACGACGCACGGTCGAAGCTGGCCAATGCCGCCAGCAGCATGCAGCTCAGGCTGCTGGTCATGGCGAAGGCGCGGTCGCAGGACGCCGGTGGCATCAGCAGCGTGCAGGTATCGGCACGGCCGGCACCGCGGCGGGCCAGTTCGCCGTCGGCATTGCAGGTGATGTCCAGGAAGCGCGCGTCGTCCACGTCGGCGCGCACGCGCTCCACCGCGGCGACGCTTTCCGGGCTGGAGCCGCTGCGGCCGAAGGACACCAGCAGAGTCGGGCGGTCACGCTGCAGGTACAGCGCCGGATGGGTGAGCAGGCTGGTGGTATGCACGGCGCGGATCTCCGCCGGCCACTGCGCGTTGAGGGTGTCGGCCACCATCTCGGCGATGAAGCCGGAACTGCCGGCACCGGTGAACAGCACGCGTTGCCGCGGGTCGTCCAGGCGTTCGCCGAGGAAGGCCTGCAGGCGCGGCGCATGTTCGGACAGATCGTGGGCCAGCGCCTCCCACAGCAAGGGCTGTTGGGCGATTTCGGCGGCGGTATCGGCACCGCCCAGGCGCTGCCAGTTGGACAGATCGGAAAGCAGGGTGAGGTCCATTCTTGGTTCCTGTTGTGCAGGCGAACCATCTTCGTTTTCTTTCGAAATGTCAAATATCGAAAGTAAATGAAAAGAATATGCCGGCGATCATGTACCCGTCGCGATCGGCGTCACGAACGAAAGGTTTCCATGAAAACCCTTTCGCCCCGGGTGAATGCGCGAATCCGGGGGTAACGGAAAGTGGTGCTTTGCACCATCTTTCGATTGCAAGAAATCCCACTTACTTTTTGCTTTCATTTTGTTGACATCTTTCGATTTGCTGCCCTAGAGTCGGCCACAACCGCATTTCGAAACGTCCGATGAACGGGCCTGGGGACACGATGCACAACCGCTTCCGTCAATCGCCGCTGCTGGTGGCCCTGCTTTCGGCGCTGTTGTTGCCGGCGCTTCCGGCGCAGGCCGAGCCGGTGGGCAACCTGCGCTCGGTGAGTGCTTCGGACGGGCGCGATGGCGTGCGCGGCTGGGAACTGCTCACCGACAACGGCAGCAAGCTGCGCATCGAAGTGCTGGCCAATGACATCGTGCACGTGCAGGCCGGGCGCAACGGCAAGCTGACCGACGCCGGCAACAAGGCCGCGCCGATCGTACTGCCGCAGCCGGTGCAGCCGGTGCAGGCAGAGCTGGAGGAGGACGCCAGCGAGATCCGCGTACGCACGCCGGCCCTGGTGCTGCACGTGCAGCGCCAGCCCCTGCAACTGCGCCTGGAACGGCTGGACGGCGCGCGTGGCGTGCCGATGTGGCAAGAGCTGCAGCCACTGGACCTGGATGCGGCGCAGAGCGTGCAGGTGCTGTCCTCGCAGGCCGATGAGGCGTTCTATGGTGGTGGCCAGCAGAACGGCCGTTTCCAGTTCAAGGGCCGCGAGCTGGAGGTGTCCTATTCCGGTGGCTGGGAAGAGGGTGACCGCCCCAGCCCGGCGCCGATGCTGCTCAGCTCGCGGGGCTGGGGCATGCTGCGCAATACGTGGAGCGATGGCAGCTACGACCTGCGCCAGCCCGACCAGTCCACGCTGCTGCACCGCGAGGACCGCTTCGACGCGTACTACTTCGTGGGTGCCGACCTGCAGCGCCTGCTCGAACGCTACACCCAGCTGACCGGCCGCCCGAACATGGTCGCGCGCTGGGCGCTGTCCTACGGCGATGCCGATTGCTACAACGACGGCGACAACATCAAGAAGCCCGGCAGCGTGCCCGAAGGCTGGAGCGATGGCCCCACCGGCACCACGCCCGACGTGGTCCAGAGCGTCGCCGCCAAGTACCGCGAGAACGACATGCCCGGCGGCTGGATCCTGCCCAACGACGGCTACGGCTGCGGCTACAAGCAGCTGCCGGAAACCGTGCAGGGGCTGGCCAGGTACGGCTTCAAGACCGGCCTGTGGACCGAGAACGGCGTGGACAAGATTGCCTGGGAAGTCGGCAAGGCCGGCAGCCGGGTGCAGAAGCTGGACGTGGCCTGGACCGGGCAGGGCTACCAGTTCGCGATGGACGCCAACCAGCAGGCCTTCAACGGCATCCTCAATAATTCCGACTCGCGCCCGTTTCTGTGGACGGTGATGGGTTGGGCCGGCATCCAGCGTTATGCGGTGGCATGGACCGGTGACCAGAGCAGCAGCTGGGATTACATCCGCTGGCACGTGCCGACCCTGGTGGGTTCGGGCCTGTCGGGCATGGCCTACGCCAGCGGCGACGTCGATGCGATCTTCGGCGGCAGCGCCGAGACCTTCACCCGCGACCTGCAGTGGAAGACCTTCACTCCCGTGCTGATGGGCATGTCCGGTTGGTCGTCCAATGCGCGCAAGCACCCCTGGGCCTTCGACGAGCCGTATCGCTCGATCAACCGCAACTATCTCAAGCTGAAAATGCGCCTGACCCCGTACATGTACGGGCTGGTGCACGACGCTGCCCAAAGCGGTGCGCCGCCGGTGCGCGGGCTGATGTGGGACTACCCGCAGGACCCGCACGCGCAGGATGAAACCTACAAGTACCAGTTCCTGCTCGGCCGCGACCTGCTGGTCGCGCCGGTCTACCGCAGCCAGGCGGCGAGCCGTGGCTGGCGCCGCGACATCCATCTGCCGGCCGGTGGCTGGTACGACTATTGGGATGGCCGCCACCTGCAGGCAGGTGCCGAAGGCAAACAGTTGGACCGTGCGGTCGAGCTGGCGACGCTACCGGTATTCGTGCGCGCCGGTGCGATCCTGCCGATGTACCCGGAGATGCTGTTCGACGGCGAAAAGCCGTTGGATGAGGTGACCTTCGATCTGTATCCGCAGGGTACATCCAGCTACACCCTGTACGAAGACGATGGCAGCACCCGCCGTTACCAGAAGGGCGAGTCGAGCACGCAGCAGATCCGCGTGCAGGCACCGGCGCAGGGCAGTGGCCCGGTGCAGGTGGAGATCGCGCCGGTGCAGGGCGAGTATCAAGGCCAGTTGGCGCAGCGCCGTTATGGCCTGCGCGTATTGAACCGCAGCGCACCGACCGCCGTGCAGCTGGATGGCCGCGCGCTGCCCCAGCTGGCCGACGCGGCCGCGCTGCAGGCCGCCAGCGAGGGCTGGTACTTCGATGGCAAGGAGCGCAAGGGCACGCTGCATGTGCGTACCGCCAGCCAGGACATCCGCACCTCGCTGAAACTGCAGCTGGATTTCCCGGTCGCCGCGGCGCTGGCCGACGACGCTTTCCCGAACGCGCCCGAACTGGGCCGCGCGCTGCCGTCCGACAGCCTGCTGGTGGTCAACCGCCCGGCCGAAGAGCCCGGCCATCCGCTGGAAAATGCCTTCGACGACGATGCGGCAACGTGGTTCCGCAGCGTGCGCAACCAGGCCATCCGCACCGGCGCCCACGAATGGGTGGTGGGCTTTGGCGAACGCAAGCTGATCGACGGCATCGAGCTGGCACCGCGCAATGACCAGCACTGGAAGCATGGCCAGGTGCGTGATTACGAGATCTACATGGCCGACAGCAACGGCGAGTGGGGCAAGCCGATCGCCAGCGGTCATCTGCAGCTGAAGCAGGAACTGCAGCGTATCGACTTCCCGGCCCACGCCGGCCGCCTGCTGCGCTTCCGCGTGCTCAGCGTGCAGAACCCGGAGGGAGATGGCGCAAGCGGTGCCGATCCGATGGTGAGCGCAGCGCAGGGCAGCAGCGCACGTGCGGTGGATGCACTGCAGCCGCGCGACGTCGGCCCGATCGCGCTGTCCACCTTCCATATCCTAGAGCAACAGGCGGCCGAGCGGCCGGCCCGGCAGCAGTACCTCTCCCAGCTGCCGCTGCCGGCCGCACTGGCCGCGTCGGTCCATGCCGACCGCGCGTTCAGCGCCGACGTGCCGATGCGCATGAACGGCCTGCAGTTCCGCCGCGGCCTGGGCGTGTCGGCCAGCAGCCGCATCGATATCGCGTTGAAGGGCAACTGGAAGCTGCTGCGCGCCGACCTGGGCATCGACGACCAGTGCCGCAAGGCCGGTGGCATGCAGTTCCAGGTGTGGGGCGAGGACCGCCTGCTGTACGACAGCGGCCTGGTCAAGGCACCCGGCGTGGTCAAGCCGGAACTGGATGTGCGCGGGCTTTCCCGCCTGAGCCTGCGCACGCTGGGTGCGCAGGGGGATGACCCGGCCCGGGTGTGTGGCAACTGGGCCAACGCCGTGCTGATCGGCGAGGAGGGCGACACCGCCGACTACGTCGCCCCCTGACCACCACCACCACGTAACACCGCTGCTCCCCGTACCACGCCGACCACGGCCGTAAGGCCGTGGCCCGGGATCGCTTTGCCCGCCAACTGCTGTTCTTGCGTGACCTTTCCAGGAGAGAACCCGATGTTGCCAGCCCGCCGCAATCCCCATCGCTGTACATTCGCCCCGTTGTCGCTGGCCATCGCCAGCACCCTGTTCGCCATCGCCGCACCTGCCTTCGCGCAGGACACCGACGGCAAGGACAAGGACAAGGCCACCGAACTGGCCCGCATCGAGGTCACCGGTTCCAACATCCGCCGCACCGACGTGGAAACCGCCTCGCCGGTGCAGGTCATCAGCAAGCAGGACATCCAGAACATGGGTGCACGCACGCTGCTGCAGGTGCTCGACAACCTGCCTGCCGCGCGGCCGGGCCAGGTGGATTCCAAGTCGTTGTTCACCGGTTCCGATGGTGCCTCGCAGGCCAACCTGCGCGGTCTCGGCGCACAGGGGACGCTGGTGCTGCTCAACGGTCGTCGCCTGTCGTACTACGGCGCACCGGCAGGCTTCCAGACCCAGTTCGTCAACATCGATGCCATTCCTGCCGCCGTGATCGAGCGCATGGAAGTGCTGACCGATGGCGCCTCGGCCGTCTACGGCACCGACGCGGTGGCCGGCGTCATCAACGTCATCACCAAGAGCAGCTACCAGGGCCTGGAGGTCAGCGGTACCTGGGACACCGCCTCGCGCTTCGATTCGTTCGGCGAAACCCAGGCCAGCATCACCGGTGGCTTCGGTGACCTGTCCGAAGACCGCTACAACGTCTATGCCAGCGTCAACATGTACAAGCGCGACGGCATCCCGGACAGCGAGTGGTACCTCAAGAACCCGGCGCAGTTCTACGTCAACAACCCGGATTACATCAAGAATCTGCGGCTGGACACCGGCAGCGCGCCCGGCGTGTTCAACCCCGGCTACTACTACGCCATCGACCCGGTCACCGGGGCGCGGATGGACGAGGCCGCGCCGGGCTGCAACAACGTGCTGCAGGTGGCCAGCGGCACGCGCTGCATCTGGCAGACCTGGATGAACCGCCAGATCAACGGCGGCGCCGATTCCAAGCGCGTGACCGCCTACGTCAACGGCCACTTCCAGCTCAACGATGCCACCGAGGCGTTCGCCGAGGTCACCTACACCGACATCGACCTGCATGCCAACGGCGGCACGCCGCGCGCCTATGGCACCACCACCGGCAACCCGCAGAGCTGGTTCTCGCGCAACACCGGCAACACGGTCAACCAGTTCCTGACCCCGTGGCTCGGCCCGAACAACGAATACAACCACGCCAGCCCCGAGATGAAGGCACTGATGGGCGGCGTGGTCGGTCTGGGCTACCTGCTGCAGGACGTGGGCGGCGGCCATTTCGGCCAGCGCAACACCGACGAGAGCTACCGCGCGGTGGCCGGCCTGCGCGGCAGCGCCGGCGACTGGAACTGGGAAACCGCGTTCGCCACCGCCGGCTCGCACTCGGTCACCTACCAGACCACCAACGTCAACCTGAAGGGGTTCGAGAAGGCATTCGGCCCGTACACCATCGATCCGGGTACCGGCCGCGTCATCATTTCCGATCACCCGGCCTACAAGTTCGGCGAGATCAGTGAAGCCAACGCGGCGCTGATCCGCGAAGCCTTCCCGACCTTCGACATCGAGTCGTGGACCCGCCTGCATACCCTGGACGGCAAGATCGAGGGCCCGCTGTTCAAGATGCCGGCCGGCGAGGTGCGCGCGGCGTTCGGCTTCAACGCCACCCGCGAGACCTTCTACACCCCGGGCAATCCGGATGCCGCCAACGGCCTGATCACCCAGCAGGGCGGTTCGTGGTTCGACGGCAAGCGCAACACCTACGCGCTGTTCGCCGAAGCCGTTGCGCCGCTCACCGAGAAGCTGGAGATGGACCTGGCGTTGCGCCTGGACAAGTACCCGGGCTTCAGCGCCAACGCCGCGCCGAAGATCGGCCTGAAGTACCAGGCATTGCCGCAGCTGATGCTGCGCGGTACCTATTCCGAAGGCTTCCGCGCCCCCAGCCTGGCCGAGGCCGGCAGCGGCGGCGTGTATGCGCAGATCGGTGGCTACCGCGATGAGATCCGCTGCAACGAGACCAATGCCATCGCCGGCCTGCTGCGGCAGTCCAACCGCGTCGTCGACCAGGACCTGGGCAACAGCCTGTGGAACAGCGACTGCAGCCGCAACGTGGCACGCATGACTCAGCCCAACCAGGACCTGAAGCCGGAGAAGGCCAAGATCGCGACCCTGGGCGTCGTGTTTGAACCCACCGACTGGCTCTCGGTGTCGGCCGACTACTGGTTCGTGTACCGCCGCGACGAGATCGTCGCACCGGACTACAGCAAGGAAGAGGACATCGACTCGATGACCCGCTTCCCGATCACCGAGACCGACCTGTCCAACCTGGCCGCGCTGGCCAACATGTGCAACGACCCGGCCAGCGGTGTGAGCTGCCCGTCCACCTTGCCCGGTTACAGCACCGGCAACGTGGCCAGCGTGATCGGCCAGTACAGCAACCGCGGCCGCACCCTGATCGACGGCTTCGACGTGGACCTGCGCAGCCGCTTCGACCTGGGTGAATGGGGCCGCCTGAACATCGGTGTCGCCGCGACCATCGCCAACCGCAACATGTACAACTCCGACAACGGGGACGGCTGGTACTACGGCAACGTGGTCGGCTACTACAACAACCCGAAGGTGCGCGCCACCTTCAACACCAACTGGACCTACGGCAAGTGGGACACCGGCTTCTACGTCAACTATGTCGGTGGCACCAAGTGGGCGTATGACCGCATCGACGCGCAGGACAACAACGCCCAGACCTGCACCGGCAGCTACCTGGACCTGGCGCCCGGCCATTGCGGCGGCGCACCGGCCTGGTGGACGGCCAACCTGAGCGTGAACTGGCGTCCGATCGAGAAGCTGAGCGTGGGCGTGACCGTGAAGAACCTGTTCAACCGCCTGCCGTTCTACGACCCGAACGACTGGATGAACTTCGCCGGCTACACCAACAACTTCGGTCGCATCTACAGCGTGACGGCGACCTACAAGTTCTGAGCCTGCCACGCCCCGGCACCCTCCCCCGCATGCGTTGCATGCGGGGGAGGGTGATGGCACCGTCAGTGCGGGGCCGATACGCCTGCCGGCAACGGCACGATTTCACGAAAGAGGACATGCAATGAAACGCAGGGAATTCATCCTGGCCAGCGCGGCCCTGGCCGCCACCACCCTGTTGCCGCAGATGCCGGCCTGGGCGCGCAACCGCAAGGTGCGGCTGGGCATGATCGGAACCGGCATGCGCGGCCAGGTGCTGCTCAAGGAGCTGGTGCGGCGTGAGGACGTGGAGATGGTGGCGCTGTGCGACATCGAGCCGATCATGCTGGGCCGGGCGATGGACATGGTCGCCAAGGCCGGCAAACCGGCGCCCACCACCTACGGCCAGGACGGCGGCGTCAATGCCTGGAAGCGGCTGCTGGAGCAGCGCGGCCTGGATGGCGTGATCATCGCCACGCCGTGGGAGTGGCATGCGCCGATGGCCATCGCAGCGATGCAGGCCAAGGTGGCGGTGGGTTGCGAAGTGGTCGCCGGCATCACCCTGCAGGACCACTGGGACGTGCTGCGGACCCAACTGGACACCGGCACGCCGTACATGCTGCTGGAGAACGTGTGCTACCGCCGCGACGTGATGGCCGCGCTGCAGATGGTCCGCGCCGGCCTGTTCGGCGAACTGGTGCACCTGCAGGGTGGCTACCAGCATGACCTGCGCGGGGTGAAGTTCAACGACGGCAATCCAGAGCACCCCTATGGCAGCGGCGTGGAGTTTGGTGCCAAGGGCTGGTCCGAGGCGCGCTGGCGCACCGAGCATTCGGTCACGCGCAACGGCGAGTTGTATCCCAGCCACGGCATTGGCCCGTGCGCGATGTACACCGGCATCAACCGTGGCAATCGCTTCACCCACATCAATGCCTTCGCCAGCAAGGCGCGCGGCCTGCACGAGTACACCGTGGCCAAGAGCGGCGGTACCACGCATCCCAGCACGCAGGTGCAGTTCAAGCTGGGCGACATCGTCACCACCACGCTGGCCTGCGCCAACGGCGAGACCATCCTGCTGCAGCACGACACCTCGCTGCCGCGCCCGTACTCGCTCGGGTTCCGCGTGCAAGGCACCAAGGGCCTGTGGATGGACCTCAACCACGGCATTCATATCGAAGGGCGCAGTCCGCCGCACCAGTGGGAGGAGTTCCAGGTCTACCAGGACCAGTACGAGCACCCGCTGTGGAAGAAGCACGCCGAGACCGCCGCCGGGGCAGGGCACGGTGGCATGGATTGGTTCGTGATCCATGCCTTCGTCGAGTCATTGAAGGCGCAGGCGCCGATGCCGATCGACATCTTCGACGCGGTGACCTGGAGCGCGATCACGCCGTTGTCCGAGCAGTCCATCGCCAATGGCTTCCAGACGCTGGAATTCCCGGACTTCACCAACGGCCTGTGGCAGCAGCGCAAGCCGATCTTCGCGTTTGACGCCAGTTACTGAAGGCCGTACAGCGGTAGTGCCGAGCCACGCTCGGCGGCAGGTCTTGTCAACGCCGGCGCCGGGCATGGCCCGGCGTCACCCGTCCCTTCCGCGCAGCGAAGGGGCGGAGAGGGCAAAGAAGCCCGTCATCCGCACCGGCCACGCCCTTCAGCGCGTCGCCGGTTCCTCGACCTCGGGGTTGGCATCGGCCACCGGCGACGGCGGCGTGGACGCCACCTCGGCCGGCGTGGCCAGGGTGTCCGGCGCATGCTTGTCCAGCATCTTGGCCTTGCGCCAGTTACCCCAGCGGTAGTACGCCATCACCATCAGCATCGAACAGAACGCACTGGTCGGGAAGCTCCACCAGATCGCGTCGGCCCCCAGCGCCGGCTGCAGCAGCTTGGCCATCGGCACGCGGATGCCCCACATGCCGATCGCCAGGATCACCAGCGGTGGCACCACCGCGCCGGTGGAACGCACCACGCCGGACACCACGAAGTTCACGCCGAAGAACAGGAACGACCACACCGCGATGTGGTTGAGGTGGCGGCCGATCTCCAGCGCCGGGCTGGCCTCGGGCAGGAACAGCGCCAGGGTGCTGCGGTCGAACAGGAGGATCGGCGCGATCAGCGCACCGGTCAGCAGGAAGTTGAACAGCACGCCGGTGCGCGCGGTTGCATCCACGCGGTCCCAGCGCCCGGCACCCACGTTCTGCGCGGCCATCGACGAGCAGGCCGCGCCGATGGCCATCGCCGGCATCTGCACGTAGGTCCACAACTGCAGTGCCGCACCGTAGGCCGAGGCGGTCTCCACGCCGTAGCCGTTGACCATGGAGATCATCATGATCATCGCCAGCGAGATCAGCACCATCTGCAGGCCCATCGGCACGCCCTTGAGCACCAGTGCCTTGAGGATGTCCAGGTCGATCTTCAGCAGCGCGGCATCCTTGCGGCCCAGCCACAGCATGTGGCGCTTGTTGCGCAGGTACAGCAGCATCGCCGCCAGCGACAGCCCCTGGGCGAAGAAGGTGGCCCACGCCGCGCCGGCCACGCCCAGTTCCGGGAACGGGCCGATGCCGAAGATCAGCAGTGGGTTGAAACCGATGTCCAGCAGCACCGACAGCAGCAGGAAGCGGAACGGCGTGCGTGAATCGCCTGCGCCGCGCAGGGCCGCGGTGAGGAAGGCGAACGCGTAGATCAGCGGCATGCCGAGGAAGATCACCTTCAGGTAGGCATCGGCCAGCGGCATCGATTCGGCCGGCGTGCCCATGGCCACCAGCAGCCGGTGCGACAGGAACCAGCCGGCCACCGCGATCACCGCCGACAGCCCGATGAAGAAGGTCGCGCTGGTGCCCATGACCCGGCGCGCCTGCGGCAGGTCGTTCGCGCCGATCGATTGGCCGATCAGGATGGTGGCGGCCATGCCGATGCCGAACACCGAGCCGATCAGGAAGAACATGATGTTGTTGGCGTTGGCCGTGGCGGTCAGCGCCGCCTCGCCCAGGAACTTGCCCACCCAGATCGCGTTGACCGAGCCATTGAGCGATTGGGCGATGTTGCCGGCCAGGATCGGCAGCGAGAACAGCAGCAGGCTGCGGCCGATCGGGCCCTCGGTCAGGTTGCGGGCTTGGCTTGCTTTCGACATGAATGCGCTGGTCAGGCTCGAGGTCCGGCACGTTAGCACCTTGACGGTGACGATGCCGGCCCCATGTAGGCAGGGCAGACCTGTTGCAACCCAGTGGAGCCTGATGAATCCCGAAGCCCTTCCCGTGGTCCCCAGTATCCGCCTCGACGTGTGGTTGTGGGCGGCACGTTTCTACAAGACCCGCAGCCTGGCCAAGCAGGCGGTGGACACCGGCAAGGTCGAGGTGGGTGGCCAGCGGCCCAAGTCCTCGCGCGCGATCCGCATCGGCGATGCGTTGCGGGTACAGCGCGGTGAGGAGGTGTTCGAGATCAGCGTGCGCGGGCTGAGCGACATGCGTGGCCCCGCACCGGTGGCGCAAGGGTTGTACGAGGAGAGTGATGCGTCACGAAAGGCCCGCCAGGAGGTGCGCCTGCGTCGTGCCGCCGAGCGCACCGGCTACCAGGCCCCGGAGCACAAGCCCGACAAGCGCGCCCGCCGCCTGATCCGCGCCCTGGGCGACATCGACGCCCTGTAGGAGCGGCCTCGGCCGCGAAGCCGGGGTTCGTCCGCCGCAGGGAATGATTGCAATTGCAGGAGCCCCAACCTCGCGTCCGAAGGCGCTTCCACGGGAAAAAAAACGCCACCGCGAGGGTGGCGTTATTGTTTCAGGCGCAGCCCGAACAGGTCAGCGCTTGCCCGAGCCCAGCAGGCCGCTGCCCAGCTTGATCAGGTCGGACACGCCGAACTGGCCGTCGCCGTCCTGGTCCAGCACGCTGCCCAACAGGCCGCCGCCGATGCCGCCGGCCTGGCTGACCTGCTGCTTCTCCTGGCCCAGAATCTGCGCCAGCCCACCGGCACTGGCCTGGTTGCCCCCCCCGGCCATGCGCTGGGCCAGGTAGGCCATCACGATCGGGGCGAGGATCTTGAGCAGCTGGCTGGAATTGCCCTGGCTCAGGCCGGTGGCCTGGGCCAGGCCGGTTTCCGCGCGGCCCTGGTTGCCGCCGAAGATGTGGCCGAGGATGCCGGCACCGTTGGTGGCCGGACTGCTGCCGCCGCCCAGCACCGAGCCCAGCACGCTGCCGATATCCAGGCCGCTGTGATTGTTCTGCAGCGCGCCGAGCAGGGCTTCGGCGCCCTGAGGCTTGGCGGCGTTGTTGCCCAGGGCGCCCATCAGCAGCGGCAGGGCGGCACTGATCGCGCCGGAAGCCTGCTGGCTGTCGATGCCCAGTTGCTGGGAAACCTGTTGCAGGGGCGCACCCTGCAGCTGGGAAAGAAGGTCGTCGGTCAGGCTCATCGGTGGTTTCCTTTGCGGTGGGTGGCCAAGCCGGGATGGTAACCCCGCGCGGGGTGGCCGGTGTGGCAGACGGCAACGCCCGGAATGCCATCCAGGCATCCCGGGCGTCGGGGTGGTGCGGGTGACCCGCCCGTTCAACCGGACGGGTGCGGTGTCACAGCGTGATGTCCTCCGCACCCGGGGTGGCGCTGGGGAAATCGCTGCCCGGATGGGCGGGCTGGAACGGGTCGGACGGGTTCGCCGCCAGCTTCTTCAAGGCCTCGGCGATACCGGCGCCATACGCCGGGTCGGCCTTGTTGCAGTTGTCGATGTGGCGCTGCTTGATGAAGTCCGGCGCATCACCCAGGGCACGCGCGGTGTTGTCGAACAGGCGCTGCTTCTGCTCGGCGTTGTAGCTGCGGAACAGCGCGCCGGGCTGGCTGAAGTAGTCGTTGTCGTCCTCGCGGAAGTTCCAGAAGTCGGCATCGCCACGGATCTTCAGCGGCGGCTCGCGGTACTGCGGCTGTTCCTGCCACTGGCCATAGCTGTTCGGCTCGTAATGCGGCAGGCCGCCGTAGTTGCCGTCCACGCGCATGGCGCCGTCGCGGTGGTTGCTGTGCACCGGGCAGCGAGCCGCGTTCACCGGGATCTGGTGGTGGTTCACGCCCAGGCGGTAGCGCTGTGCATCGCTGTAGGCGAACAGGCGGGCCTGCAGCATCTTGTCCGGCGAGGGGCCGATGCCCGGCACCAGGTTGCTTGGTGCGAACGCCGACTGCTCCACGTCCTGGTACCAGTTGTCCGGGTTGCGGTTGAGCTCGAACTCGCCCACCTCGATCAGCGGGTAGTCGCTCTTGGGCCACACCTTGGTCAGGTCGAACGGGTGGATGCGGTAGGTCTCCGCCTCCAGCTCCGGCATGACCTGCACGAACAGCTTCCACTTCGGGAACTCACCGCGCTCGATCGCCTGGAACAGGTCGCGGCCGTGGCTCTCGCGGTCCTTGCCCACCAGTACTTCGGCCTGCGCGTCGGTCAGGGCCTGGATGCCCTGCTGGCTGTGGAAGTGGAACTTCACCCAGAAGCGCTCGCCGTCGTTGTTGGTGAAGCTGTAGGTGTGCGAGCCGAAGCCGTGCATGTGGCGGAAGCTGCGCGGGATGCCGCGGTCGCTCATCACCACCGTCACCTGCATCAGTGCCTCGGGCAGCAGCGTCCAGAAATCCCAGTTGTTGCGCGCGCTGCGCAGGTTGGTGTGCGGGTCGCGCTTGACCGCCTTGTTGAGGTCGGCGAACTTGCGTGGGTCACGCAGGAAGAACACCGGGGTGTTGTTGCCGACCAGGTCCCAGTTGCCTTCCTCGGTGTAGAACTTCAGCGCGAAGCCGCGGATGTCGCGCTCGGCATCGGCCGCGCCGCGCTCGCCGGCCACGGTGGTGAAGCGGGCGAACATCTCGGTCTGCTTGCCCACCGCCGAGAACATCCTGGCGCGGGTGTACTTGCTGATGTCGTGGGTCACGGTGAAGGTGCCGAACGCGCCCGAACCCTTGGCGTGCATGCGCCGCTCGGGAATGATCTCGCGGTTGAGGTTGGCCAGCTTCTCCAGCAGCCACACGTCTTCCATCAACAGCGGGCCACGCGGGCCGGCGGTCTTGCTGTTCTGGTTGTCCACCACCGGCGCACCGAAGGCGGTGGTCATCGGCGTCACCGGCGCGTCGCCGTGCTTCTGCGTGGGCGTGGTGCTGGTATCGCGCTGCGATTGGGCGGCCTGCTCCGGTGTCGGGGCACTGTGGTACGGACAGGTCGGCTTGGTGTCGTTGCTGCTCATCGCTGGCTCCTGCTGGCTAGTGGGACATCTTGGACCGACTGTAGCCACGGGCAGGTGAAATGGACAATCAAATGATCCGTTCGCATTGATAGCATTCATCTATCGCCGCCCGGAAATGTATCTGCGCCGGCTGTTGTCTTTCGGCTGCCTCGTCTCGGTCATCGCACCGCAACATGGCGCGGTGCAGGGACGGGTGTGGCGGCTATGCTGTGCGCCCCCGTTTCCCGGTCACCGGCATGAGCCAACGCGCCACCCGCCTGCTGCACCTGCTTGATGAACTGCGCCGACGCCGCAAGCCGGTGCGCGGTGCGCAACTGGCCGACCGGCTCGGCGTCAGCCTGCGCACGGTGTACCGCGATATCGACGCACTGCGCGGGCAGGGGGCCGACATCGTCGGTGACCCGGGCATCGGTTACCAGCTGCGTGCCGGCTTCCTGCTGCCGCCGATGATGTTCTCGGCCGAGGAACTGGAAGCACTGGTGCTCGGCGCGCGCTGGGTGGCGTCGCACGCCGACCCGGAGCTGGCGGTAGCCGCAGGCGCGGCGCTGGAGCGGATGACGGGCGTGTTGCCGGAAGGGCTGCGCCTGCAGGTGGAGACCAGTGGCCTGTTCGCACCGCAATGGCATGCCGCCGAACCGGAGCCGTGGCTGCCGGCGTTGCGCCGTGCGATCCGTGCCGGCAACGCGGTACGCATCCACTACCGCGATGGGGAGGGGCGCGCCAGCGAGCGGGTGATCTGGCCCTTCGCCATGGCCTTCCTGGCCGAGATCCGCCTGCTCGCCGCATGGTGCGAGATGCGTGGTGATTTCCGCCACTTCCGCGCCGACCGCATGGTCTGGCTGGAGGATACCGGCCAGCGTTATCCGGAGCAGCGTCATCGCCTGTTGCGGCGCTGGAACCAGGAGTGTTTGCAGCGCGGTCCGCGTTGACTGCTGACAACGGCTGTCAGCAGGCCCTGCGCACACTGCAGGCTCCTTACAAGGCAGGTGCCTGACATGTCCGACACGCTCACGTTCCATACCCATCCGCAATCGCGCGGGCGCATCACCCGTTGGATGCTGGAGGAAACGGGTTTGCGCTACGACGCGGTGATACTGGAGTACGGCACCAGCATGAAGTCCGCGCAGTACCTGGCGCTCAATCCCATGGGCAAGGTCCCGGCGTTGCTGCAGGGCAGTACGGTCATTACCGAGAACGCAGCGATCTGCCTGCATCTTGCGGATCTGGCGCCCTGGAAGGGATTGTTGCCCCCGGTGGGCAGCGCCGAGCGCGGTGCCTGCTATCGCTGGGTGCTATTTGCGGCCGGGCCGCTGGAGGCCTTCGTCACCGATCGTCGCCATGGCTCGCTGGCACCGCCAATGGAAGCGGGTTATGGCACCGCCGAGGACCTGATGCACACATTGGAAACGGCGGTGGCCGGCAAGCGCTATCTGGTCGGGGATAGCTTCACCGTCGCCGATCTGTATATGGCCTCCTTCCTGAGTTACTACATGCGTGTCGGCGAGCTGGAGGCCAAGCCGGTGTTCACGGATTACTGCGCAGTCCATCTGCAGCGACCGGCGTCGGTGCGTGCGGGTGAGCTGGATGATGCGCTGGTGACCGCCAGCGCAGCCTGAGCCCGTCATCGCAGGAGCGGCCTCGGTCGCGAACCGCGTCTGGATACATCGAGGGCCGCTTTCGCGGCCCTCGGTGTTTCGTTACAACAACGACTTCACGCGGTACAGCGCTTCCAGCGCCTGCTTGGGCGTCAGCTCGTCCGGATCGATCGCCTGCAGTGCATCCAGCGCGGCCGAGCTCGGGGCGGCGAACAGCCCGAACTGCTGCGGTGCATCCAGTGCCTGTGGTGCCATCGCGGCGGACTGGGTCTCGCCGCCGCGTTGCTCCAGTTCGGCCAGGCGACGCCGCGCCTGCGCCACGGTCGCACGCGGCAGGCCGGCCAACGCCGCCACCTGCAGGCCGAAGCTGCGGTTGGCCGGGCCGTCCTTCACCGCATGCATGAACACCAGCCGCTCGCCACCGTTCTTGTCGGTGTGCTCCACCGCATCCAGGTGCACGTTGGCGATGCCGCTGGCGCCGCCTTCGTGGCTCTCGTCGGCCAATGCGGTCAATTCGAAGTAATGCGTAGCGAACAGGGTGTAGCAGCGGTTCTGGTAGGCCAGGTGGCGGGCCACCGCATCGGCCAGCGCCAGGCCGTCGTAGGTGGAGGTGCCGCGGCCGATCTCGTCCATCAGCACCAGCGAATGCGCGGTGGCGTGGTGCAGGATGTAGCTGGTCTCGGCCATTTCCACCATGAAGGTGGACTGGCCCTTGGCCAGGTCGTCGCCGGCGCCGATGCGGGTCAGGATGCGGTCGATCGGGCCGATCAGCGCACGGCTGGCCGGCACGAAGCTGCCGATATGCGCCAACAGCACGATCAGCGCGTTCTGGCGCATGTAGGTCGACTTGCCGCCCATGTTCGGGCCGGTGATGACCAGCATGCGGCGGTCCGGGTGCAGGTCGATGTCGTTCGGCTCGAACGGTGCATCCCGCACCGCCTCGACCACCGGGTGACGGCCGCGCTCGATGCGCAGGCAGGGTTCGTCCTGCAGTTCGGGCTGCGCCCAGTCCAGCGCCTGCGCGCGTTCGGCGAAGGCGGCCAGTACGTCCAGCTCGCTGAGTGCGGCCGCGCAGCGCTTGAGCGGCTCCAGGTGTTCGCCGACGGTGTCGAGCAGACCTTCGTACAGCAGCTTCTCGCGGCTGAGCGAACGCTCGCGCGCGGACAGCACCTTGTCCTCGAAGCTCTTCAGCTCCTCGGTGATGTAGCGCTCGGCGTTGGTCAGGGTCTGGCGGCGGGTGTAGTGCACCGGCGCCTTGTCGGCCTGGCCCTTGCTGATCTCGATGTAGTAGCCGTGCACGCGGTTGTAGCCGACCTTCAGCGTGGCGATGCCGCTGGCCTCGCGCTCGCGCAGTTCCAGGTCGATCAGGAACTGGTCGGCGTGGGTGGACAGCCGGCGCAGTTCGTCCAGCTCGGCGTCATAGCCCTCGGCGATCACGCCGCCGTCGGACAGCTTCAGTGGCGGTTGTTCGGCGATGGCGCTGGCCAGCAGCTGCGCGCTTTCGTCGTGCGAGCCCAGTTCGGCGCGCAGCTGTTGCAGCCGCGGCGAGTCCAGTCCATCCAGCTGCGCATTGATGGCCGGCAGCAGGCCCAGGCCGTCGCGCAGGGTGGAGAAGTCACGCGGGCGTGCCGAGCGCAGCGCCATGCGGGTGAGGATGCGTTCGATGTCGCCCAGCGCACGGAAGCTCTCGCGCAGGTCGGCATCGGTGCCGCGGTCGATCAGCGTGGCGACGGCGTGGTGGCGCTGCTGCAGCACGTTGCGCAGGCGCAGCGGACGGTGCAGCCAGCGCCGCAGCAGGCGCCCGCCCATCGGCGAGACGGTGCTGTCCAGCACGCCGAGCAGGGTGTTGCGGGTGTCGCCATCCACGCGCGTGTCCAACTCGAGGTGGCGGCGGGTGGCGGCATTCATCGCGATCGCCTCGCCGGCGTTCTCCATCGCGATCGAGGTCAGGTGCGGCAGGCGCTGCTTCTGGGTTTCCTCGACGTAGCCGAGCAGCGCACCGGCCGCGGCGGTGGCACGCGGCTTGTCGTCGATGCCGAAACCGGTGAGGTCGTGCAGCTTGAAGAAGTTCAGCAGCTGGCGGCGGCCGCTGTCGGCGTCGAACAGCCACGGCGCACGCCGGCGCACGCCGCTGCGCTGGCGCAGGAACTCGGGCCAGTCCTCCTCGTCGGGCACCAGCAGCTCGGCCGGTTCCAGGCGGGCCAGTTCGGCTTCCAGGGCGTCGTCGGTCTCCACTTCGTTGACCAGGAAGCGACCACCGGCCAGGTCGGCCCAGGCCAGCCCGTAGCCGGCCTTGGTCCGCGACAGCGCCATCAGCAGGGTATCGCGGCGTTCATCGAGCAGGGCTTCGTCGGTGACGGTGCCGGGGGTGACGATGCGCACCACCTTGCGCTCGACCAGCCCCTTGGCCAGCGCCGGGTCGCCGATCTGCTCGCAGATCGCCACCGATTCGCCCAGCGCCACCAGCCGTGCCAGGTAGCCCTCGTAGGCATGCACCGGCACACCGGCCATCGGGATCGGCGCACCGCCCGAGCTGCCGCGCTGGGTCAGGGTGATGTCCAGCAGGCGCGCGGCCTTGCGCGCGTCGTCGTAGAACAGTTCGTAGAAATCGCCCATCCGGAAGAACAGCAGCAGGTCCGGGTAGTCGGCCTTGGCTGCGAAGAACTGCTTCATCAACGGGGTGTGTTCGGGCTTCTTCTCGGTCACGCGCATTCCACTTCGATAGCCGGGCAGGGGGCTGCCACAAAGGGGGCATTGTAGTGGCTGGGCGCGGGCAGGACGAAGCGGGAGGCCGGGCGAGCCGGCCGGGGTCAGTCCCGGTTGCCCTGCGTGTGCATGCGCTGGCGGAAGAACGGGTACAACGCCGCGCTGAACAGCAGGGCGACGGTGGCGTAGGCCAGCAACTGGGCGTCGGCGCCAACCAGCGCATACAGGCAATAGGCCACGGCGGTGGCGGCGATGAACAGGCAGCCGGCGCGCAGCGCGCCCTGCTCGTTGCGCTCCAGCGTGGTCGCGACCAGCGCGCCGGCCGAGAACAGGTAGGGGATGATGGTCAGCAGCACCGCGATGTTGGTGAGCTGGTCGAACTGGCGGGCCAGGGTGGGCGAGGAGGTGACCAGCAGCAGCCCGCTCATCAGCACCGCCACGATCATCAGGCCGGTGCCGGGCATGCCATGCCGGTTGAGCCGGCAGAACACGCGCGGGAACAGGCCATCCTCGGCGGCCGCCTTGGCCGACTGCCCGACCAGCAGCATCCAGCCGCCCAGCGCGCCCACGGACTTGAAGATGGCGCATAGCGCGATCACCACCACGCCCCAGGGGCCGATCATCAGCCTGGCCACCTCGGCGAACGGCGCCGAGGAGTCGCGCAACTGTTCCATCGGCAGCATGCCCATGATCACCAGCGAGCAGCTGACGTAGATCACCGCTGCCAATGCCAACCCGAACAGGGTGGCCAACGGAATGTTGCGGCGCGGGTCGTCGATGACGTCGGCCGAGACCGCCGCACTCTCCACGCCCATGAAGGCCCACAGCGCGATCGACGCGCTGCGCGAGATCGCGGCACTGTCGCTCATGCCGCTGACGTTCCAGCCGGCGCGGAACAGGTCCGGGTCGAACCACCACCAGCCGGCGATGGCGATGCCCAGGATCGGGACCAACGCCAGCAATAGGGTGCCGGTCTCCAGCGCGCCGATCCAGCGGGCGCCGCGTGCGTTGGCCAGGCTCAGCAGCCAGATCACCGCCAGGGTGAACCCCAGCCGCGGGTAGATGCCTTCCAGCCAGGGCCACAGCTGGCTCAGGTAGCCAGTGACCACCAGGGCGATGGCGACGTTGCCGATCCAGTTGCCGAACCAGTAGGCGTAGTTGCTGACGAAGCCGATGTAGTTGCCGAACGTGTCACGCGCATACGCATAGGGCCCGCCCGGCTGCGGGTTGAGTTGCGACAGGCGGGCAAACACCAGGCCCAGCGCGATCGCCCCGGCGGTGGCGATCATCCAGCCGAAGGAAGAGATGCTGCCGACCGTGGCCAGGTTGGCCGGCAGCAGGAACACGCCGGTGCCGATCATGTTGCCGGCGACCAGCATGGTGGCCATGGTCAGGCCCATCTTGCGCGGGGCGGAGGTGCTCATGTCCAGGCCGGGTCGGAGGTGAAGTCGATCGTCAGCCAGAACCGGCCCGAGCGGGCGTCCAGGCGGTTGGCGATGCCGTCGCGCAGGCGGTCGACGTCGCCGATGCTGCCAAGCCGGGCGTCCGGCCGGGTCAGCACGTGGATCTCGATGAACTGCATGCGCCCGATCTTGGCGACGTGGCTGGTGAAACCGTCGAAACCGTGTTCGTCGACGAACTGCTGCATGACCTCGCGTACCCGTCGGTCCAGGTCGTCCGGGGCCACCTGCAGCACCTCACGGGCGGCCTTCCATGCCGCGCGCAGCGGCACCGGCAATGCCACCACGCTGATCGCGGCCAGCACCAGCGGGTCGATGTAGGGGATCCAATGCGCGTGTGCGCCACCGCGCAGGGCAAAGGCGATGAGGAAGGACAGCACCACCGCCAGGCTCATCAGCCCGGTCAGCAGCCACGCACGGGCATCCAGGGCCAGCAAACCGGATTGCAGGCGACGGGCATGGCGGCCGATCCAGACCGCCATGACCAGGTCGACCACCGCCAGCAATGCCGCCCAGGCCAGGCCGGGGCCGAGCCGTGTCTCGTGCCCGCCATCGCTGAAGCCGATGACGGCATTGGCCAGCGCGTAGATGCAGGCCAGGCTCAGGATTGCGCCGCCCAGTGCCTCGACCATCGGTTCCAGGTGCCAGAACCCGTACTGGAAGCGCGGGCTCTGCTCGTTGGCCATCAACCGCAGTACCGCCAGCGCCACCAGGGTCAGCGCGACATCGACCAGGCTGTAGATGCCGTCGAACAGGATCGCCTGCGACCGTGCCAGCAGGCCCCCGAAGAAACCGATCGCCGCGACCAGGACGGTCGCCGCGATCGACAATTGCAGTACGCGTTGTTCCTGGCCGGTGCTGGTCATCAAGGCATGCCGTGGTGCATCCGTTGGTTCCCGTCATCGCGGGGGCGGCGGGTGTCGCCCGCATCGTAGCTGCTTCTCCGGCCGGCGGCAGGGTGCGGCCGGGCTGAAGGGAAAGCACAAAGCACCCTCATCCGCCCTGGCGGGCACCTTCTCCCGCCAGGGCGGGAGAAGGGAGCGGCGCGGTCATCGCCGCCGTCGCCGTACCCGCCGGCCGAAGCGGCGTTGCCACACCTTGCAACCCACTGAAGCAGGAACGGGCATCTGCCGTGCCAGAGCCCCTCTCCCGCAGGCGGGAGAGGGGTTGGGGTGAGGGCGCTTGCCATATCCCCCGCGCCGCTTCGGCGGTTACAGCTTCAGGACTTCCACCTTGTAGCTGGGTTGCGCGCCGCTGTCGTCGATGATCAACCCATGCACGTCCGACTCGAAGCCCGGGAAGCGCGCGTTCTGCTCGCGGGCGATGCGCAACGACTGGATGATCGGTTCATCCTGCGCGCCGAAACGCTCGCCCGGCATGATGGTCGGGATGCCCGGCGGATACGGCACCAGCATCGTGCCGGCCACCCGGCCGCTGATCTGGTCGATGTCCACGCGCTCGATCTCGCCGCGCACCAGGTGGTTGTAGGCCTCGGCCGGCGTCATCACCGGTTCGGGCAGGTCCACGTACATCTCGCGCATGACCTCGGCCACGCGGAACTCCCGGTTGAAGGCATGCAGGGCCTCGCACAGGTCACGCAGGCCCCAGTTGGCGTAGGCGGCCGGGTGGTCCTGGATCAGGCTGGGCAGTGATTGGCTCAACGGGGCGTTGGCGTCGTAGAGGTCCTTGAACGCCATCAGCTCGGTGACCAGCGTGCTCCACTTGCCCTTGGTGATGCCCATCGAGAACAGGAACAGCACCGAGTACAGGTTGGTCTTCTCCACGGTGATGCCGCGGGTCCACAGGAACTTGCTCAGCACCGCGGCCGGGATGCCCAGCTTGCCCATCTCCCCGTCCATCGACAGGCCGGGCGTGAGCAGGGTGACCTTGACCGGATCGATCAGCACGTAGTCATCGGCCAGGTTGTCGAAGCCGTGCCAGCGTGCATCCGGGCGCAGGTACCAGTCCGGACGCGAGGTGACCATCGGCTTGCTGCTGTCCTCGCGCGCCAGCGTGCGCTCCACGCCATCGGGCTGCCAGACCTTGAACCACCATTCGTCCCGGCCCAGGTCCTCGCTGACATGCAGCATTGCCCGGCGGAAGGCCACCGCCTCGTCGTGCATCTCCTGCACCAGCGACCGCCCGGCCTCGCCTTCCATCATCTTCGAGGCGACATCGCAGGAGGCGATGATGCCGTAGTGCGGGCTGGTGGAGGTGTGCATCATGAACGATTCGTTGAACCGCTCGGCATCCAGCTCGCGGGTGGCGGCATTGCGCACGTGGATCATCGAGGCCTGCGAGAACGCGGCCAGCAGCTTGTGCGTGGACTGGGTGGTGAAGATGATCGCGTCCTGCTCGCGCGGCTTGCCCTTGGCCATGCCGTAGTGGTTCTCGTAGAACGGGTGGAACGCGGCGTAGCCGTACCAGGCTTCGTCGAAGTGCAGGAAGTCCACCGCGGTGCCGAGGTTGTCGGCGATCTTCTCGGCGTTGTAGCAGAGCCCGTCGTAGGTGGAGTTGGTGACCACCGCGATGCGCGGCTTGGCACCCGGCTTGGCCGCCTTGCTGGCCAGCGGGTTGGCCTGGATCATCCGCTGCAGCGCCTCGCCGGAGAACTGGTCCAGGCTGATCGGGCCGATGATGCCGTGCGCGTTGCGGCTGGGGGTGAAGTACACCGGGATGCCGCCGGTCATGATCAGCGAGTGCAGCAGCGACTTGTGGCAGTTGCGGTCCACGAACACGATGTCGCCGCGCGCCACGGTGCCGTGCCAGACGATCTTGTTGGCGGTGGAGGTGCCGTTGGTGACGAAGAAGGTGTGGTCGGCGCCGAAGTTGCGCGCGGCCTCGGCTTCGGCGTCGCGGATCGGGCCGGTGTGGTCGAGCAGCGAGCCGAGTTCCGGTACCGAGATCGACAGGTCGCTGCGCAGCGTGTTCTCGCCGTAGAACTGGTGCAGCGCACGGCCCACCGGCGACTTGGTGAACGCCACGCCACCGGCGTGGCCGGGGGTATGCCAGGAATAGTTGGACTCGGCGGCGTGGTGGATCAGCGCCTTGAAGAACGGCGGCAACAGCGTGGCCATGTAGTCTTCGGCCGCGCGCATCACCTGGCGGGCGATGAAGCTCTTGGTGTCCTCGAACAGGAAGATGTAGCCGTGCACGTACTTGAGCAGCTTGCTCGGCACCTTCTCGATGGTACGGCGGTCGCCGTACAGGAACACCGGCAGGTCGGCGCGGCGCTTGCTCTGCTCGCGCAGGAAGGCGAGCAGCTGCTGGAACTGGTCGTCGTTCTCCTCGGTGCCGTCGATGGAGATCAACACCGCCGAGGCGGCCACGTAGGTGCGTGCGCCGGCGCGCGCGTCATCCAGGGTCAGGCCGCACAGCACGCGCTGGTCGTTGTGGCGCAGCTCGTCGGCCAGGGCGCGGATCAGGATGCCGTTGATGCGCGGCGACTCGTAGTCCGCGTCGATGATGACGATGGGATAGTCCAGGGACTTGAAGTACATGGTGGTTTCCTTTTCTACCGAGCGGGGGATTCAGTTCGAAGCGGCACGCGGGGTGCCGGTGGGCGAGAAGCGGGCAAGCCGTTGCTTGCGGCGTTCTTCGCTGAAGAACGGATAGAAGACGGTGATGAACAGCACGAACAGGAACGCGTACTGCACGATCGTGCCGGACGAGCCGAAGATGGCCCACAGGCAATACACCACCGTGATGCTGGTCAGCACCCAGAACGCGCCGGTATGCACCAGCGTGTGCGAGCGCTCCACCACGAAGTAGCAGGCCACGCAGGAGTAGATGTAGGGCAGCAGGGTCAGCACCACCGCCGCGGAGGTGATGACGTCGAACTGCGCCGACGCGGTTTCCGAGGTGGAGGTGATCAGCACCGCCAGGGTCATCAGCACCGCCACGATCAGCACGCCCTTGACCGGCACTTCGTCCTTGTTGATCTTGCTGAAGATGCTGGGGAACAGCCCGTCGTCCGAGGCCGCCTTGGCGCTTTGCGCGGTCAGCAGGATCCAGCCGCCGAGCGAGCCGGCCGCACCGATGAAGGCGCACAGGCTGACCAGTGCGCCGCCCCAACCGCCGACCGCATTGGCCGCGGCCAGGGCGAACGGCGCGTCGGAGACCTGCAGGTCCGCGTTCGGCACCATGCCCATGATCACCGAGGAGCTGGCGATGTAGGCGATCGCCGCGAGGAACACCCCGGCAAGCGTGGCGCGGGCGACGTTCTTCTCCGGGTTCTCGACCACGCCGGCGGTGACCGAGGCCGATTCCACGCCGATGAAGGCCCACAGCGTCAACGCCGCGGCGCTGGACACCGCGCCGAAGTTGGATTCGCCGGAGACGTTGTAGGCACCCTTGAAGATGGTCGGGTCAAAGAAGAACCAGCCGAAGATCGCAATGCCCAGGATCGGCACCAGCGCGAAGCTGGTGGTCACCGTCTGCACGCGGCTGACGAAGGCCGGGCCGATCACGTTGGCGAAGCTCAGCGCCCACACCAGCAGCAGCACCGCGATGCAGCGCGGCAGTGGCTGGGACAGGATCGGGAAGAAGTAGCTGAAGTAGCCCACCGCCGCGATCGGGATGGCCACGTTGCCGATCCAGTTGGCGAACCAGTAGATGGTGTTGGTCTGGAAGCCCATGTACGGGCCGAACCAGTCACGTGCGTAGGCATAGGGGCCACCGGCCTGCGGGGCGAGCTTGCCGAGCTTGGCGAACACGAACGCCAGCAGCAGTGCGCCGGCGGTGGTGATCAGCCAGCCCCAGATCGAGGCGGTGCCGATCTTGGCCAGGCTGGAGGGCAGCAGGAACACGCCCGAGCCCATCATGTTGCCGGCGACCAGGAAGGTTGCACCGACAACGCCGATTTTCTTCTGACCTGCCATGGGTGTCTCCTTTCACCGGGTTGCCGGTGTGATTACAGGGAAAGGCGGTGGACGTTCTCGATAGCTGGCGGCCGGCCGCGCTGCTGCCGGCGTGCGGGCTGGCTACTTGATGAAGCTGTACTGCAGGCTGCCCTGCACGCGCAGGGTGTCTGCGCTGCGGCCGTCCTGCAGGCGCTGCTGGCCGTAAAGCACTTCCATGCCCATCGTCCAGGACGGGGCAGGGCTCCATATCAGGTTGAGCGCGCCGTACTGGCTGCGGCGGAAGGCATCGCGGGCCAGCGCGTCGGCGTCATCCAGATGCAGTTGGCCGTAGATCAGGTTCGAGCGCCACATGTCCGACCAGTAGTGGGTGTAGCCGAAAAAGCCGCCATACAGCGGCAGCGCCTTGAGCTGGCCGTTGGCGTTGATCGCCGCATCCAGCCCCGAGCCGGTGAGGTCGGCGGTGTAGCGGCTGATGCCCTTGCCGCCGACCATGCCGAACAACAGCAGGTCACGTTCGGCGATGGCAAACGAGCCGCTCAACTGCAGACCACCGCCGAAGGTACGGTCGCTGCGCCCGTCGCCGTCATAGCCGAGGCTGCGCGCGACCGCGCCAAGCTGCAGGTGGCCCCAGTCGCGCTCCATGCGTGCGACCAGGCTGATGTCGGGTAGCCGCTCGGTGCTGATGTCGGCATCGCCGGGGTTGGCCAGCTGTGAATCGGGGTCTTCGGCAGCGAGGGTCAGGGTGTTGCCCTTGCCCAGCGCGAAGCTGTGGTGGATGCCGGCCACCAACAGGTAGCCGGCCGCACCGGGTCCGGCGAAATCCAGGGTGTCCGGCAGCGAGTCGGCATCCATGAACGTGGAATAGCCGTAGCCGGCATAGGTGTTGCCCAGCTGCCCGTAGGCATGGCGCAGGCGGAATTCATAGCTGTCGCTGCTGCCGAAGAAGTCGTTCTCCAGGTAGAAGCGCAGGTTGCCGTGGGTGGTTGGGCGGCGCGCCTCGAAGCTGAAGCGTGTCTGCTTGGCATGCATGTCGAAATGCGAGACATCGCGATGCGGGCCGCCGACCGGGATGGACGAGGTGACGAACTGCTGGTTGTCACCGGCCGCGCGGCTGTCGGCGATGGCATCGAGCTTGGCGTAGCCGCCCAGGCGGATCAGGGTCTCGGTGCCGGGGATGGCGAAGAAGCCCTTCAGTTCCGGATCGGTGGGCGAGGGCGCGTTGTCCGGGCGCGATGCCGCCGTGGACGGGTCGGCGACCGAGTCGCGTGGCGGCAGGATGGACGGTGCGGCGGCCGCGCCACGGGTGGGGGACGCTGCGGTTTCAGTCTGCGCCAGTGGCGCCGTCGCCTGCGTATCAGGTGCTTGCGCGGGCGACGGGCTTGGCGTGTACGGCGGTGGATCCTTGCCCTGTTCGCGTTCCAGCGCGTCCAGGCGCGCGGTCAGGGCCTGCAGGTGCGCCTGCACCTGGGTGATCTCCTGCCTCAGGGCACCGACGGAGTCCTGGGCGAGAGCGGCTCCCGGGGCCAGGAGCAACGGCAGCATCGCAAGTTTTCGTGGTTTCATCGCCTGTCCCAAGCTATGCAAAACACCACGTCGCGACAGGCGCTGGCCCGTGCGCGGCTTCTGTTTTCAGTGTGGTCGCCTGGCAGTTCCCGATGTCCGGCGACGTTCCCCCTTGGTCACGTTGGCCCAGATTTCATAACAGGAATGTGAAACAAACCGAAAAAAGTCGAAATCCGGCGATGGGCAGCCGCACACGCCCCTTGTGATGCGGGCAAGGCGTGACCGGCTTCCGTGCGGGTGAGAATCCGTGAGCGTGCGCGGCACCGGAAACCGGCCGGGCGTGGGCCGCGGGTGTTGCGGATTGCAACACTTCGGCGTGGGGGCTGGGCGTCAGTCGCCCGCGTCGAGGGTGCCTTCGGCCAGCGGCACACGGCTGCCATCCAGCAGCCCGCGGCTGAGCTGGTCGTTCTCGATGAACAGCAGTTCCCCGCTTTGGCCGTCCTTGATGCTGCTGTCGATGGCGATCACGCGCCCATCGTGGAACTGGCTGACATGCGGCATCGAGGTGTGACCGACCACGATGCGGCGCAGATCGAGCTGGTCGAGCACCTGTTGCACCCCACCGGCATCCAGGCGGCCATCGAAGTAGCCGCGGTACCAGATCGGGCTGGTCTTGCCGTCGTACAGCGGTGCAGTGGCCGGGTCCGCCTTCACCTCGGCCTTGGGCTTGCCCAGCGACGCGCGGTAGGCCGCGTTGGTCGACTCCGGCGCCAGCGCCATCTGCACCGCTTCCGGTGCAATGCCGCCGTGCAGGAACAGCGTGTCGCCGATGCGCAGCAACACCGGGCGGGTGCGCAGCCATTGCCCGATCACCGAGTCGGCACCGTACAGGTCCGGGTAGCTGCGCCCCAACCGCTGCGCACTGCGCAGGTACTTGGGATTGACGTAGCGCAGGTCGTCGTAGAGCACCATCGTTTCGTGGTTGCCAAGGACGAAATGCACCGCGCCACCGGCGTCGGCGGCCTGCTGCTGCAGGCTGTAGAGCAGCCAGAAGGCTTCGGTCACCTGCGGGCCCCGGTCGAACACATCGCCGGCCACCACCAGGGTGTCGCGGCCCAGCGACCAGCGATCCCGTGCGTCGATCACATGGTGTGCGCGCAGCAGGCGGACCAGCAGATCGTACTGGCCATGGATGTCGGAGACCGCCACGATGCGCGGCACCGCGGGCAGTACGGCAGCCGCCGATGCAACCGGTGCGGTCAGGCGCAGGGGATGGGGATAGCCGCATCGCGGGGGCAGCCGCGCGCCATGCAGGCGCTGCCGCAGTGTGCGCGAGACCACCTGGTCATCGCAGATCCAGTGCGCCTGCAACCGCTTGCCGTTGCGGAACACATAGGGCCCGTCGGCATCGACGTGTTCGGCAGGCGCCACCGGTTCGGCGGCTGCCGCGATCATCGGGAACAGGCACAGCAGCAGGGTGGCGGCGCGGAGCAGGGACATCGGCAGGGAGCGGGTGACGGAGGTGGGCGGCATCGACTCCGAGCATATGCCGCCGCCATGCCGCCAGGCATGTGCCGATGGTCGGCCTCCGCCGCGCAGCAACGCGGCGCTGGGCAGGCAGGGCGCCGGTTGGGTCGGGCAGGGTTCCCGGCGCAACCGGGCCCCGGGGTGGGAAGCCGTCGGTTCGGCAACGCCGCACGAAGCGATCCTTGGTGATGACCGGGGAACGGTGCAGATATCCTGCCGGCAGCGTGATGCCGTATGCCGGCAGGTAGCGGCGCGTCACCAGCTTCTGCTGATCGTCAGGCGGAAATTGCGACCGAACAGCGGGCGCCCGTAGATCGCCTCCGCCGTGCCTTGCCCATCCAGGATGTCGGTGCGGGTGTTGCCTTCGGTCAGCCCCTTCTCGTTGGTCAGGTTGTCGCCGACCAGTTGCACGCCCCACGCACCGCGCTTCCACGACACCCCCATGCCCAGGGTCTGGTAGGCCGGCAACGCGGTCTGGTTGAACAGATCGACATAGGACTTGCCCACGAAGTCGTAGCGCAGCCAGGTTTCGAACTGGTCCGGGCCATGGGCGTAGCGAACGCTGGGCCGCAGGTTGCCGTACAGCTTGGGCTCGCGAACGATCTGCTTGCCGTTCACTGCGGAAGGGTCGGCGCCGGCGTCGTTCTGGAGATCCTTGTACTGCGGGTCGCTGACGGTGACTGCACCGGACACGCTGAACCAGTCGGTGGCATGGAACATGCCATCCACTTCCACGCCCTTGGACACGGCGGTGCCGATGAACGGGACCGACTGATCATTGCGGCCGGTGCTGGGGTTGTAGGTCGTGAACGAGGCATTGAGCGGGTCGAACTTGGTATAGAACGCCGTCAGGTAGAGGTAGGAGCGGCCGAAGGCGGCCTTCAGGCCCAGTTCGTACTGGTCCAGTTTGGTGGTCACGATGGTGGCGTCGATGCTGCGTGCCACCGACGAGTTCGGCACCACTTCCATGTGCGAGATGCGTGCGTAGGCACCGATGGTGGGACTGAGGTCGTAGTTGGCGCCGAGCGTCCAGTTGGTCGCGCGCGGATCCAGCGCGTGATGCTGGACCGTGCCGGTGAAACGCCGGGTCGCGTCGTCGGCCAGGGTGCTGGCATCTCCCATGTTGGCCTGCGTGGTCTGCTCGGCGTAGCCCTCGTAGCGGTAGCGCTCGTGGCGGATGCCGGCATCGAGCTTCAGGCGCTCGTTGATGGTCCAGGTGTCGTTGGCATAGATCGCGAACATGCGGGCATCGACTTCGCCGCGATTGAGCGTGGTGGCGCTGCGCAGGATGCCATTGTCGGTGACGTACCCCAGCGGATTGCCATTGGCGTCATAGGCCACCAGGTCCAGCAGTTGGGGCTGGTCGTGGACCTGCAGCAGCATGTCCTGGTACACGTTGAACGAGGTGCTGCCATAGAACGAGGTATAGACGCCGACATTGACGTCATGCGTTCCCAGGGCGGTTTCGAACAGGCGGGCTGCACCCAGGTCGGCCTGGCCGGAATAGAAGTCCGAATCCGCCGCGCGGTACTGGCCGGACATCACCAGCCCGGATTCGGTGGAAGGGTCGTACGGCACACTGCCATTGCTGCCGGCGATGGCGTAGCCCATGCGCGCCACCTCCGCGCCGAAAGCATTTCGGGCCGCCGAAAGGTAGCCGTTGGCGAACGTGGTGGCGTCGCTGGGGTTGGTGGTGGAGTACAGGGCGTCGAATGTGTTGCTGCCCTTGGTGTAGCCGGACTTGAGCGAGACGACCCAGTCGCCGGCGCTGTTCTCGTACTGGAAGCCAACGTTGCCGAAACGCATGTGGCGGCCATCGGCAAGATCACGGTTCATGCTCTGCACGGCGCCGGCACTATCCAGGTACTTCAGGTCCACGCTGCGCAGCGACGGGGTGTTGAGGGTGCCGGTGAAGTAGTTGATGTACGGGTCGAGCGAGACCTTGGAGTCGCGGGGGTCGGCTACCGGGATGGGCAGGTAGAAGGTGTTGTGGTCGTTGACGTAGGTGGCGCTGACCTTGAACCAGTGGGTGTCGTCGATGAAGTGCTTGATGTTCGCGCGGATCTGGCCGCCCTTGTCATTCGGGAAGCCGTTGTCGCGGTAGCCATCGTGCTCGCGCAGGAATCCGCCGATCGCGTAGAAGGTGTCCGTGTCCAGGGCTCCGGATTGGTAGAGTTCGCTGCGGTATAGCCCGGTGTCGCCCACGGTGATCTGGGCCTTGCCCTGGGTTTGCTCACCTCCTTCGGCCAGGATGTTGTTGACGATGGCGGCGCTGCCGCTGGCGTAGATAGGCGCCGGGCCCCCGCGCACCACCTCCACCCGTTGGTTCATCACGTCGAGGCGGTTCATGCCGTCGCCGGAATTGAAGAAGTTGCCTTCCAGCTCGTGGTAGAGCGGGAGACCATCCTGCTGGAACGTGACGTAGCCGCGGTCGGTGGGAATGCCGCGCAGGCGGGTGATGTTCATCACCTCGCCCCCGGTGGCCTCCACATGGATGCCGGGCACGCCGCCGAGCAGCTCGGCGTAGTTCTTCGGTGCGAGCTTCTGGATGTCTTCGCGACTGAGTGCATTCACGGCATAGGAGGCATCGAAGCGCCGTTGTGTGCGCGCTGCGCCGGTGACGACCACGGCATCCAGCGTCGCCGCTGCGCTGTCAGGTTGGTTGTTTCCGTTGCCTTGGGCAGCAGGAGGGGATTGCGCCAGAGCGGTGCCGTGCAGGGTGATCAATGCCAGACTGATCGCTGACATCAGGAGCGAAGGTTTCATCGAGGGAGCGGCCTTGTGGGGCGGTGAGGAAGACCGCAGCACGGTAGGTTTGATCGATGACGGATTTGTTTGCTTCCACGGAAATAAATGCTCAGGTTGCATCGTCGGCGCTGAGCCGGTGGATCGGGAGCAACGCGGCGCCGATCGACACGGCCGAACCGGCCAGGCGCGAGACATGCAGGCGTGGCTGCGGCAGGTCCAGCGTGCTGCTCCAATGGCTCCGCTGTGCCAGTTGGGCGCCCACGGCGTCGAGTACGCGCAGCGGCAGGGCGCCGGAAAGGATGACCGCGCCCGGGTCGAGCCACGCCGTCCCGGCCTTGGCGGCAACACCGAGTTGCTGCCCGGCGCGCGCGGCCCACGCATCGACGATCTCGATGTGCTCCTCCAGGTGTCGCTCCAGTTCGAACAACGTGCGGATGTCCGCGCCGGCCGCACGCAGCGTGGCCAGCAGGTCCAGCCCTGAAGGGCGAGGGGCGTCCAGCGGGAACAACCTGCCGATATCACCGGCATTGTTGAACTCCCCGCGCAACACGCTGCGCCGATGGATTACCCCGCCCCCCACGCCGTGTCCAATGAACAGCAACAGCGCCGAAGCGCAGTCGCCGATCAGGCCGCTGTCGTGGTACTCGGCCAGCGCCGCCAGCGTGGCGTCATTCTCGACCCATACCGGGAAGCTGAAGCGGTCATTGAAGAACTGGTGGTTGTCGATCGCCCGCCAGCCGTGCAGCCAGTTCACGACGTGCCGCTGCGTGGGGCTGGAGGCCACCACCGGGCCAGGAACGGCCACGCCCAGGCCGAGGAAGCGCGAGTGGAGCAGCGCGGGCCGATGGGCCAGCGCCTGCAGGCGCTGGTCCAGCACCTGGACGAAGTCTTCCGGGTCGGGGCTGTCGAAGGCGGTCGCGTCGCGGGCGAGGACATGCCCGGCAAAGTCCACCAGCGCGATCTCCAGCCAACCGGGGTGAACGGTTGCACCGGCGGCATATCCTGCACCGCCGGCCAGCGCCAGTGGCACCTGCGGCCGGCCACGTTGCCCGTCGGCTGCGGGTGCACATTCTTCGACCACGCCCAGCATCAGCAACTCCCGGGTCAGACGGGTCAGTGCGCCGTTGTGCATGTCCAGCCGATGGGCGATGGTGATGCGCGGTGCGCTACCCATCAGTCGCAGCAGCCTCACGATTCGCTTGTGATCCGTATCCAGCCGGATCGATGGACGGTGCTGGGGGGGAGGTGCCGGATGAAGGTTCAAGGGGGCGTTCCGGTGGGCATGCGCTGCCGGTCTGGCAGCGCGCGCAGGGTGATGGAGAGCATGCTGCGGACGGTCGGCACCGCCACGACAAGGGCAATGCTGTCGGGGGGATGTTCAACGCGGTGGATCTCGTGGGATGACTGCGGCGGCAACCTTGTACCCGCTTGGCGTGACCGATGACGGCTGTTGCATTGCGGTCGGTGTCGGGCGGAGGCACCGACCGCGTGAGGCGGGGCGCGGTTTCGCGTCGGGCGTTGCTGGATGAAGGTTTGCCGGCCGCCGGCCATGCCACGGCGGCGGTGGATGGCCACAGGCGAATGGCCTCTGTCCGGACGAAAAGCGGGTACGGAAGCGCAGGCGGTGCGCGGGCCGGGCGGCGCAGCAGCCGGCCAGGATCGGTGCATGGCTCGCGGTCACACTGCCGCGGCCAGGTGCGGTGAGCGGATCAACCGGTCCGTTCAGTCCACTGGTTGGTTGGGCAGCCCGGTGAGTACTTCCTGCCGGTCAGCCGCGCTGCAACGCGGCCCGGCCCGGGGCGGTCGGCAGTCCTTCATCGCCGAGTACGACGCGGTTGCGGCCCTGCTTCTTGGCCTGGTACATCGCCGCGTCGGCGCGCGCCATCACCCGCTCGTAGTCGGGGTGGCCGTCGTACATCGCCACGCCGATGCTGGAGCTGACGTCCAGCAACTGCCCGTCGGCCAGGGCCACCGGTGAATCGGCGATGCGACGGCACAGCCCTTCGGCGATCACCAGCGCCTGGCGCTGGTCGACCGCGACCAGCACCACGATGAACTCTTCGCCGCCGTACCGGAACACGTAGTCGCTGCCGCGGGTGAACTGGGTCAGGACGCCGGCCACATGCTGCAGTGCGCGGTCGCCGGATTCATGGCCATGCGCGTCGTTGATGTGCTTGAAGTGGTCCAGGTCCAGCAGCAGCACGGCGAAGCTGCCTGCCGATTTCTCGGCCAGTTCGATCTCCCTGCGCAGCACGGTGGGCAGGAAGCGGCGGTTGAGCAGGTTGGTCAGCGCATCGCAGCCGGCATCCAGTTCGCCGATGCGCTCGAACAGCATGCCGAGCAGGTTGCGCACCTGGCCCACCTTCATGCGTACGTCCTGCAGCTGCGCGGCGCGCAGGGTGGCGTCCTCGTGGCTGGAGAGCGTGTGCTCCAGCAGCCGGTCCACTTCCGCGATCAGGTGGAGGATCTGGTTGGTCTCGGTGCTCTCGCCAAAGCTGGGAATGCCCTTGTGGGTGAACCACAGGCCGAACTCCGAACGCGCCAATGACTGGAAGCCGGGCATCCGGCCCGTGCTCGCCAGGGCGTAGAGCAGGGTGTTCTCCCAGTCCAGCAGCAGTGCACGCTGGCGCTCGCGCTCGGTGCTGACGTTCTGCACCAGAGAGAACAGCCGGTAGGCGGCATCCGTGCGCGAGGAACGCTCGCGGGCGTTGGAGTAGGCCAGGGTCATGCCTTCCAGCGCGATGTCGAAGGATGCGGTCAGGCTGGCGATTGCCGCGTGCGCGGTTTCGCCGTGCCCGGCCTGCTCCACGATCAGGCTGAAGATGCGTTGCTTCAGTACGCGCGTGCCACGCGTGACCAGGTCCACCGGGATGCCCACGCGCGCATGCACGTCGCCGATCACGCGTTGCGCGGCCAGCAATTGCTCGACGTCGTCCGGCATTGCGCCCAGCAGTCCGGTCAGCCAGCGCTGCATGGCCGGCTGCAATCGCACCCGCACCTGGTCGTGCGACATCGAGCGTGATGCACGGCTGTCGTTCAGCATGACCTTGTAGAAATGGGCCGCCAATGCCGGGGCGTGGTCGCTGGCGATCGCGGCCAGCAGTGCATGGGCGGCGGGGCCTGCGGTGGCCAGGCTTTGTTGCCAGCCAGCAACCAGCGGGCAAGCCTCGGGATCGCAGGAGTGGGGAGATGCGGGTTTCATGCGTAGGATAGGCAACCGCCGGCAGGCAGGTGCCCTGTATCGGCAAATTCAACGGTAACTTTAGGAAGTAGTGTGCGGAAGTCTCCAACTGCCGTCCAATCTGTTTGCATGGCTTTTCCTGATATGCGGAGCGCGCTGTGATCAGCGCCGGGCCGTTCCCGATGATGGCAGTGATCGCGCTGGTGGCGTTTGCCATTGCGTGGTTTTTCGCGCGTGCATTGGTCCCGGCCGTCGACGGCCTGCGTACCCGCACCGGCGCGGTCGTGCTCGATGCGCTGTTGCTGGCGCTGCTGGGCGCGCGCCTGGCGCACGTGCTCCTGCATGCGCCGGACTATCTGTCCCAGCCACTGTCGATCATCCGCCTCGGTGATGGCGGCTGGTCGATCTGGGCCGGCGTGCTGGTGGCTGCCGCGTATGCGTTGTGGAAGACGCGTGCGGTGGTGCCGCGCAAGCCGGTGTTGCTGGGGTTGGCCGCGGGTGCGGCGTTCTGGGCCATTGGTGGCATGAGCCTGTTCGCGTTGCAGCGTGCTTCCATTCCCTTGCCCGAAACGGTGCTGCAGGACCTGCAGGGGCAACCGGCGCCGCTCACGGCCTTCGCCGGAAAGCCGGTGGTGATCAACCTGTGGGCGACCTGGTGCGGCCCGTGCCGGCGCGAGATGCCGGTGCTGGCTGCCGCGCAGAAGGCACACGCATCGGTCGATTTCGTGTTCGCCAACCAGGGCGAAACAGCGGAGGAGGTCATCGACTTCCTGCAGTCCGGCCAGCTCGGGCTGGAGAACGTACTGCTCGACGCAGAGTCGGCGGTGATGCAGCAGACCGGTGCACGCGCATTGCCGACGACCCTGTTCTTTGGCGCCGATGGCCGTCTGCGCGACGTGCACATGGGCGAACTGTCGCGGGCAACGCTGGAAACGCGCCTGCGTGAGCTGCAATGAATTCCAAATCCTGATGACGAGGTTGATGATGATCCGCCCCCGTTCGATGTTGTTCCTGTTGGCCACCGCCGCGCTCGTGCCGGCAGCCTGTGCGCGTGATGCCGAGCCGGCCAAGGCGCAGGCACCCGCTGCTGCGTCCGCCGCCACGCCGGGCCAGACCAATGAGCCGGAAGTGATCCGGACGCTGCGCACGCAGGGCGTGGAGTTCATGGGTACCTTCGAAACGCCGCTGGGCCTGACCGGCTACGCCGGTGCGGCAGGCCAGCAGCCGCTGGCGGTCTACGTGTCCAAGGATGGCCAGTACGCGGTGGTCGGCACGCTGGTCAACGCCAAGGGCGAGGACATCGGCGCCGGCAAGTTGAAGGAACTGGTGTCCGGCCCGATGGGCGCGCAGGCATGGAGCAAGGTGGAAGCCAGCCATTGGGTGGCCGACGGCAAGGCCGACGCCCCGCGCGTGATCTATGCCTTCAGCGACCCGAACTGCCCGTACTGCAACCACTTCTGGGAAGCCGCGCGGCCGTGGGTGGAGGCGGGCAAGGTGCAGATCCGCGAGATCCTGGTCGGCGTGATCCGCCAGGACAGCGCCAACAAGGCTGCCGCCATCCTGGCAGCGGCATCGCCGGAGCAGGCGCTGCTGGAGAACGAGCGTAACTTCGCCAAGGGCGGCATCAAGCCGTTGGCGAGCGTGCCGGCCGAGGTGCAGGCCCAGCTGCGCGCCAACGAGATGTTGATGATGGAACTGGGGTTCCAGGGAACGCCGGGCATCGTGTTCAAGAACGCTGATGGCGCGGTGCAGATGCGCTCGGGCCTGCCGCAGGGGGCCGACCTGCAGACCGTGCTCGGCCCGCGCTGAACCCGCGCATGGGCGCGTGCGGCGATGTAATAGTCTCCGCCGCACGCGCCTGACTAAGCTGGCCCCGTTTCCTGGAGCCTGCCATGAGCCACGACCACAACCACCTGCCCAGCGAGATCCGCCACGAGAAGCCCTTGTGGTGGGCGCTGGGCCTGACCACGTCCTACCTCATCGTCGAAGTGGTGGGCGCGTTCTGGACCAACAGCCTGGCGCTGCTGTCCGATGCGGCGCACATGGCTACCGACGCCATTGGCCTGGTGATCGCGCTGACCGCCGTTCGCCTGAGCCGGCGCCCCCCCGACGCCCGCCGCACCTATGGCTACGCCCGCCTGGAGGCGCTGGGAGCGGTGGTCAATGGCCTGCTGCTGTTCGGCGTGGGCCTGTACATCCTGTGGGAAGCCGTCGATCGCTTCCGCGAACCGCAGGCGATCGCCTCGACCGGCATGATGTGGGTGGCCGCGTTCGGCCTGGTGGTCAACCTGATCGCCATGCGCCTGCTCAGCGCCGGCAGCGGCGAGAGCCTGAACATCAAGGGGGCCTACCTGGAAGTGTGGAGCGACATGCTCGGTTCGGTGGCGGTGATCGCCGGCGGCCTGATCATCCACTTCACCGGCTGGACCCTGGTCGACCCGATC
The DNA here is from genome assembly GCF_052871705.1 of Stenotrophomonas sp. LARHCG68. Classification (NCBI taxonomy): domain Bacteria; kingdom Pseudomonadati; phylum Pseudomonadota; class Gammaproteobacteria; order Lysobacterales; family Lysobacteraceae; genus Stenotrophomonas; species Stenotrophomonas sp. LARHCG68. The sequence goes on from NZ_JBIXJV010000001.1 coordinate 983,228, forward strand.
CTGGCGGTGCTGATCGGCCTGTGGGTGATCCCGCGCACCTGGGTGCTGCTGCGTGATGCGATCAATGTGCTGCTCGAAGGCGTGCCGAAGGGCGTGGTGCTGGGCGACATCGAACAGGCGCTGCGCAGCCACGACGGCGTGGCGGGGATCCACGACCTGCACGTGTGGGCACTGGCATCCAGCACCCCGGCGTTGACCGCGCACGTGGTGATCACCGACGGCCGCGAGCAGGACAACCTGCGTCGCCAGCTGGCTGACCTGCTGCACGAGCGCTTCGCGATCGACCATGTGACGTTGCAGATGGAAATCGACCATTGCGGTGATGACTGCGCCGTGCCGAAGCCGCAGGCTGATCACGATCACGATCACGATCACGATCACGATCACGATCACGGCCCGGACGCGCAGGGCCATCACGGCCACGTCCATCGCTGAGCATCTGCCGGCAGGAGCGACCTGGGCCGCGAAGCCGACGGCCGCACCGGCCACGAAAGGAAAACGGAGCCCTCGCAGGCTCCGTTTTCGTATTCCACCCGGTGGGCGGGTGAACCGTCAGGCCACCGGTTCGCGCAGCACCGGCAGGTCCCAGCCCGGGCGCGGCGCGAAGCGGTCGCCATGGCGGGCCTGCAGGACCTTGAGTTTCTCGACCAGGCCATCAGCCCCGGCCGACCGGATGTACTGGATCGGGCCGCCGCGGAACGGGGCGAAGCCGGTGCCGAAGATCACGCCCGCGTCGAGCAGGTCGGCATCGGCGACCACGCCGTCGTGCAGGCAGGCCACCGCTTCATTGAGCAGGGGCAGGATCAGGCGGTCTTCCAGGTCACCCGGGGCCTGGTAGTCCTTGGCCACTTCCGGCTTCACCGCACGGCCGTTTTCCCACTTGTAGATGCCCTGGCCGTCCTTCTTGCCACGCTTGTCCTGCTCGACGGTCGCCAGCGCCGCCGGGATCTGCAGGCCCAGGAACGGTGCCAGCTCCTTGCCCACGCCGGCGGCCACGTCCAGGCCCACGGTGTCGAGCAGCTCGATCGGCCCCATCGGCATGCCGAACTTCACCGCCGCCCTGTCGATCACCGGGCCGGGGATGCCTTCGGCATAGGCGGTGGCCGCTTCCAGCATGTACGGGAACAGCACGCGGTTGACCAGGAAGCCCGGGGTGCCGGCCACCGGCACCGGGAACTTGCCCAGCGCCTTGCAGAACGCGGCCAGCCGCTTCTCGGTTTCCGGGGCCATGCCGTCGTGGTGGATGATCTCCACCAGCGGCATCTGCGCGACCGGGTTGAAGTAGTGCAGGCCGGCGAACTGCGCCGGGCGCTGGATGTGGTCGCGCAGTTCGACCAGCGGAATCGACGAGGTGTTGGTGGTCAGCAGCGCATCGGCCTTCATTTTCGGCTCCAGCGACTGGTACAGCGCACGCTTGGCCTCCGGGTTCTCGATGATGGCCTCGATCACCAGGTCGGCCTGGGCCACGCCGTCGCCGGCCAGGTCGGCCTTCAGGCGCGCGGTGACCTCCGGGCGCTTGGCCGGGTCCTTCACCTTTTTCTCGAACAGCGCCTGGGCGCGGGTCATGGCCGGGTCGATGAAGCGCTGTTCGCGGTCCTGCAGGGTCACGGTGAAGCCCTTGTAGGCCGCCCATGCGGCGATGTCGCCGCCCATCACGCCGGCACCGACCACATGCACGTGCTGGATGCCCGAATCCTTGCCGCCCAGGCCCTTGAGCCGTTCGGTCAGGAAGAAGATGCGGATCAGGTTGCGTGCGGTTGGGCTGCTGGCCAGCTTGACCACGGCGCGGCGCTCGGCGTCCAGGCGCTTCTGGATCGGGCTGCCACCGGTGCGCTCCCAGGTGCTGATCAGCGCGTACGGCGCCGGGTACTGGTCCTTCTTGGCCTTGCGGGCGACCTGCTTGGCCATCTGCGGGGCCAGGATCTTGCGCGCCAGCCAGGTATTGGTGGCCCACGCGGTGGCGCGTTGCTTGAACGGCCGGGTGGTGCCCGACTGCGCCAGCGACACCGCCGCGTCCACCAGCACCGCAGGTGCGGCAACCTTGTCGACCAGCCCGATCGCGCGCGCGGCCGAGGCCGACAGGGTGCGTCCGGTCAGCATCATGTCCATCGCCGCCGGGGCGCCGACCAACTGCGGCAGGCGTGCGCTGCCACCCCAGCCCGGGAAGATGCCCAACTGGGTTTCCGGCAGGCCGATGCGGGTGGAGGCGTCGTTGGAGGCCACCCGGTAGCGGCAGGCCAGCGCCAGCTCGGTGCCGCCGCCCAGGCAGTGGCCGTGGATGGCGGCCACGGTCGGGCAGGGCAGCTCGGACAGCTTCTGGTAGACGGTCTGGCCACGCCGGATCGCGTCATTGACGGTGCCGCGGCGATCGAACTCCTGGAATTCCTTCAAGTCGGCGCCGGCGATGAAGCCGGCCGGCTTGGTCGAGCGCACCACCACGCCCTTGGGCGGATCGATCGCCAGGCGCTCGATGATGTCACCCAGTTCCAGCAGCACGTCCTGCGACATCGCGTTGACGGGGCTGTCCTTGCGGTCGAGGCTGAGCACGGCGATGCCGTCCTGCCGCAGCTCGGTGTGCCAATGATTGAAGCGGAGCCCATCGAAGCCTGAAAGCATGGGACGTTCCATCCGGTTGTGTATGGAGAAGATCGCTATGATCCAGAGGTTGTTTCCTCGGCGTCAAATCCCAATGCTTGGGGATGTGATGCGTTCGCACCGCCGCCGGTTCAGGGCAGGCTATCCGAACGGAAGTTAAAAGCGGGTTCGCCCCCCTCTGGCGAGGGGACTGAACTTTTTCCGCGAGCAGCGGTCATAACGCCCGACGTCGGTTGGGCTGACAGGAGTGCGGCCCGTTATGGCCGAGGTTGAAACACCGCAGGAGCTGGATCTGGAGCTGGTCCGGCGCGTGCAGCGCGGCGAGAGCGCGGCGTTCGATGTCCTGGTGCGCAAGTACCAGCATCGGATCATCGCGCTGATCGGGCGCTACATCGCCGACTGGAGTGAATGTCAGGACGTGGCCCAGGACACTTTCGTCCGCGCCTACCGCGCGATCGGGAATTTCCGTGGCGACGCCCAGTTCTATACCTGGTTGCATCGAATCGCAGTGAATACCGCAAAGAACTACCTGGCTGCACACAACCGGCGACCGCCGACCGATGACGTGGAAATCGGCGACGCCGAACAGTTCGACAGCGGTACCCGGCTGCGGGATACCGATACGCCCGAGCGCGAGTTGATGCGCCAGGAGCTGGAACAGACCGTGATGAAGGCGGTCGACGCGTTGCCTGAAGAGCTGCGCTCGGCCATTACGTTGCGAGAGGTGGAAGGCATGAGCTACGAGGAAATCGCACAGAAGATGGGCTGCCCGATCGGCACGGTGCGTTCGCGGATCTTCCGTGCGCGCGAGGCCATCGACGCCCAGTTGCGCCCCTTGCTGGACACCGCCAGTGCCACCCGTGAGCGGAGCCGCGTATGAACCCCACAGGCCGTACCCCGGAAATGACCGATACCCCCGACAAGCTGGACCTCCACAACCGCCTGCAGTTGTCCTGCTTGGTGGATGGTGAGCTGGCCGCTGACGAAGCGCGCTTCCTGTTGCGCCGGATCGAACACGACACCGAACTGGCCAGCTGCCAGGAGCGCTGGCAGCTGGTGGGTGACGTGCTGCGCGGGCGCGCCGTGGCCCCGGCACCGCTGGATTTCAGCGCGCGGGTGCAGGCGGCCGTGGCCGCCGACCTCCAGGCGCAGGGGCCGGTGCAGGTCACGCGGGCCAAGCCACGCAGTGGCTGGCGGCGTTGGGGCGGCGGGGCCGCGCTGGCGGCGTCGGTGGCGGCCGTGGCCCTGTTCATGGCCCGCGAGCAACTGCCTGACAACAGTGCGCCGGAACCGGTGATCGCCTCGGCGGCACAGGTGGCGACGCCGGCCGCGCCGTCGGCCCCGGCACCGCAGCAGGGCGCGGTGCTCAATGACGCCGCCGGCCTGGCTGCGGCGGCACCGGCCGTGGCAGCCGCCGTGGCCCGCCGTGAGTCCGCGCCGCGGCGTGGCAGTGCCACCCGGACCCAACAGGCCGCCCGTGCCTCGGCCGTGGCACGGGCCAGCGAGCCGCAGCGTGCAATCGCCGCCGCGGCGCCGGTGCTGCCGGCCGCTCGCGCCGTCCATGACCCGCTGCAGGCGGCCGATCCGTTCGCCGCGGCCGGCACCCTGCAGGCACGTCCATGGCCGCGCTCGGCGCTGTCGCAGGGCGGGGCGTTCAATGCCAGTTTCCCGGCCCAGCAGGGCGGTGCGACCTTCTATCCGTTCGAGCCGCGTCTGCCGGCGCAGGATGCCGAACAGGCCGACCTGCCGCGCCTGCCATCGCATCGCTGAGTACTTCCCGGCTGGCCACAGGCGCTGGCCGGACCTTCCCCCTTGACCCCGGATGGCATGCTGCACGCCTGCCCTGACGGATCTCCTTGACCCCAATTCCTGAATCGGAGGCTCGACGCTGATGTCCAACCGTATCCATGCCCAGATGCTGGGCCTGCTGGCGATGACCCTGCCGCTGGCCGCCTGCGCACAGACCACTGCCCCGTCCGCCCCGACCGAGCAGGTCGCCGCGGCGCGCCCGCAGGCCCCTGCGGCACCGCTGGTCAGCGGCCTGCCGGACTTCACCCAGCTGGTGGACCAGGTGGGCCCGGGCGTGGTCAACGTGGAGACCATCATCGGCGCGCGCCGCAACCCCCGCATGGTCAATGGCCCGGGCATGGACGACATGCCGGAGTTCTTCCGGCGCTTCTTCGGCCCGGATTTCCAGATGCCGGGGCCGGGCCAGCAGGCGCCGGACAGCGGGCCGCGTGGCCGGGGCATGGGCTCGGGCTTCATCATTTCCAATGACGGCTACGTGCTGACCAACCACCACGTCATCGACGGCGCCGAGTCGGTCAAGGTCAAGCTCAGCGACCGCCGCGAGTTCACCGCCAAGGTGGTCGGCAGCGATGCCCAGTACGACGTGGCCCTGCTCAAGATCGAGGGTCGGAACCTGCCGACCGTGCGCGTGGGTGATTCCAATACCCTCAAGCCGGGCCAGTGGGTGGTGGCGATCGGCTCGCCGTTCGGCCTGGACCATTCGGTCACCGCCGGCATTGTCAGTGCGCTGGGTCGCAGCACCGGTGGGCAGGAGCAGCGCTATGTGCCGTTCATCCAGACCGACGTGGCGATCAACCAGGGCAATTCCGGCGGCCCGTTGCTGAATACGCGCGGCGAAGTGGTGGGCATCAACTCCCAGATCTTCTCCGCCTCCGGCGGCTACATGGGCATCAGCTTCGCCATCCCGATCGACCTGGCGATGAATGCGGTGGACCAGATCAAGAAGACCGGCAAGGTCAGCCGTGGCCAGCTGGGCGTGATGGTCGGGGCGATCAACGCCGACGCGGCCGAGGGCCTGAAGCTGCCGGACGGCCGCGGTGCGCTGGTCAACCAGTTGGTGCCGGACAGTGCCGCCGCCAAGGCGGGCATCGAGGTGGGCGACGTGATCCGTTCGGTCAATGGCACCGAGATCAATTCCTCCAGCGACCTGCCGCCGCTGATCGGCGCGATGGCGCCGGGCAGCAAGGTGCGGATGGGGATCCTGCGCGATGGCCGGGCCCGTGACATCACGGTCACCCTGAGCGAGCTGGCCGAGGACGCGCAGGGGGCCGCCCCGGCCCCGGGGGCGGCTGATGAGGCCAAGCCGCAGGTGGGCGCCAACGCCCTGCTGGGCCTGGACGTGGCCGACCTGACCGCGCCCGAGCGCCGCCAGCTGGGGCTGGGGGCCAACGAAGGCGTCCGGATCACCCGGGTCAACAGCCAGGCAGGCCGCGAGGCCCAACTGGCCCCGGGCATGGTGGTGCTGCAGGTGGGGCGTACCCCGGTGGGCAGCGTCGCGGCGCTGAACCGGGAGCTGGCCGGCTACAAGAAGGGTGACGTGGTCATGCTGCTGGTCCGGGCCGGTGCCAACAGTGCCTTCGTGGCCATCCGCGCCGGCGACTGAGCCCGCAGGCCCAGCCGTTGCAAGGGGAGCCGCCTTCGGGCGGCTCCTTTCGTTCAGCCCGTTCAGGCCTTGGTGCTGGGCTGCTTCCGGGCATGCGATAATGCCCCGTTATCCTGACGACGCCGCGCGCCGCCGCTACCTATGTCCCACGATTCAATGCGGATGATCCGCAACTTCTCCATCATCGCCCACGTCGACCACGGCAAGTCCACCCTGGCCGATCGCATCATCCAGTTGTGTGGCGGCCTGAGCGCGCGTGAAATGGAAGCGCAGGTGCTCGACAACAACCCGATCGAGCGCGAGCGTGGCATCACCATCAAGTCGCAGTCGGTGTCGGTGCCGTATACCGCCCGCAACGGCCAGACCTATTTCCTGAACTTCATCGACACCCCCGGGCACGTCGACTTCTCCTACGAGGTCAGCCGCTCGCTGGCCGCGTGCGAGGGCGCGCTGCTGGTGGTCGATGCCGCCCAGGGTGTGGAGGCGCAGTCGGTGGCCAACTGCTACACGGCCATCGAGCAGGGCCTGGAGGTGGTGCCGATCCTCAACAAGATCGACCTGCCGACCGCCGACATCGACCGTGCCAAGGCCGAGATCGAGGCCGTGATCGGCATCGACGCCTCCGACGCGGTGGCGGTCAGCGCCAAGACCGGCCTGAACATCGAGGAGGTGCTGGAAGCCATCGTGCACCGCATCCCGGCCCCGGCTGACCGTGGTAGCAACAAGCTGCAGGCGCTGATCATCGACTCCTGGTTCGACAACTACCTGGGCGTGGTCTCGCTGGTGCGCGTGATGCAGGGCGAGATCAAGGCCGGCGACAAGATCCAGGTCATGTCCACCGGCCGCTGGCACCAGGTCGACAAGGTCGGCGTGTTCACCCCCAAGCGCAAGGAAATGCCGTCCCTGCGCGCCGGCGAGGTGGGCTGGATCAACGCCAGCATCAAGGATGTCCACGGCGCACCGGTCGGCGATACGCTGACCCTGCTGGCCGACCCGGCGCCGGAACCGCTGCCGGGCTTCCAGGAAATGCAGCCGCGCGTGTTCGCCGGCCTGTTCCCGGTCGATGCCGAGGACTACCCGGACCTGCGCGAGGCGCTGGACAAGCTGCGCCTGAACGACGCCGCGCTGCGCTTCGAGCCGGAGAGCTCCGAGGCGATGGGCTTCGGCTTCCGCTGCGGCTTCCTGGGCATGCTGCACATGGAAATCGTGCAGGAGCGCCTGGAGCGCGAGTACAACCTCGACCTGATCAGCACCGCGCCGACGGTGATCTACGAGGTGCTCAAGAGCGACGGGACCATCGTGATGATGGACAACCCGGCCAAGCTGCCGCCGATCAACACGGTCGAGGAAATCCGCGAGCCGATCATCCGCGCCAACATCCTCACCCCCGAGGAGTACATCGGCAGCATCATCAAGCTGTGCGAGGAAAAGCGTGGCAACCAGATCAGCATCACCTACATGGGCAGCCAGGTGCAGATCAGCTACGAGCTGCCGATGGCCGAAGTGGTGCTGGACTTCTTCGACAAGCTCAAGTCGGTCAGCCGCGGCTATGCCTCGCTGGACTACCACTTCGTCCGTTTCGAGGCCGGCCCGTTCGTGCGCGTGGACGTGCTGATCAACGGCGACAAGGTCGACGCGTTGTCGCTGATCGCCCACCGCAGCCACGCCGATCGCCGTGGCCGCGAGCTGTGCGAGAAGATGAAGGACCTCATTCCCCGGCAGATGTTCGACGTGGCCATCCAGGCCGCGATCGGTGCGCAGATCATCGCCCGTACCACGGTCAAGGCCATGCGCAAGAACGTGTTGGCCAAGTGCTATGGTGGCGACGTTTCGCGCAAGAAGAAGCTGCTGGAGAAGCAGAAGGAAGGCAAGAAGCGCATGAAGCAGGTGGGCCGCGTGGAGATCCCGCAGGAAGCCTTCCTGGCCGTGCTGCAGATGGACAAGTAAGCAAGCCTCTGGGGCCGGTGCGATGCACCGGCCAACGCTGCAAAGGACCGTGAATGAAACTGTTTGAGATCCTCCTGGTCGTGCTGACCCTGGGCTCCGGCCTGATCCTGCTGGCCGACAAGCTGTTCCTGGCCAAGCGCCGGGCGGCCAAGGCCGGCCTGCTGGACGGCGACGAGCCGGCCGTCGTCGATTACTCCCGGGCGTTCTTCCCGGTGCTGGCGGTGGTGCTGATCCTGCGCAGCTTCGTCGCCGAGCCGTACAAGATCCCGTCCAGCTCGATGATGCCGAACCTGCTGATCGGCGATTTCATCCTGGTCAACAAGTTCTCCTACGGCTTCCGCCTGCCGATCACCAACACCAAGATCATCCCGGTCGGCGAGCCCAAGCGCGGCGACGTGGTGGTGTTCAAGCCGCCGCACGCGCCGGACCAGAACTGGATCAAGCGCGTGGTCGGCCTGCCGGGCGACCGCATCGGCTTCCACGGCGACACCCTGTCCATCAATGGCCAGCCGCTGGGCTACCAGGAGAAGGGCGAGTACATCGGCAAGGGCCCGGGCGCGGAGATGACCGGCGCCAGCCTGTTGACCGAAGACCTGCCGGGGCGTACCCATACCGTGCTGGAACTGCTGGGCCGCGCCGATCCGCGCGGGCAGGGTGACTGGGTGGTGCCGGAAGGGCAGTACTTCGTGATGGGCGACAACCGCGACAACAGCGAAGACAGCCGTTTCTGGACGCAGACCCACTTCCTGCCGGAAGAGAACCTGCGTGGCAAGGCCTTCATGATCTGGCTCAACTGCTCGGGCTGGTTCTGCAAGGCGAGTTTTGAACCGTCCCGGATCGGGACGGGCATCCAATGATCCATCAACGCGTATCTGGGGAGATCGCTATGAAGCACAAGCAAGGTGGTATGACGCTGCTGTCGTTCGTGATGGTGCTGGCCGTGGTCGGCTTCGCGCTGTTCATTGGCATGAAGCTGTTCCCGATGTACCAGGAGTTCTACGCGGTCAAGACGTCGATGGCCGCGTTGGCCAAGGAGCCGGGCAGCGGTGACCCGACCCGGGCGCGCGAGATGTTCTTCAAGCGCATGGACCTGAACTACTCGGAGAGCGTGAAGCCGGGTGACCTCAAGTTCGACCGTGCCGGTGGTGGCATGCGCATGACCGTGGATTACGAGGTCCGCCGCCCGCTGGTCGGCAACCTGGACATCGTTGCCCACTTCGAACATTCCCAGGACCTGACCGGAAGCAGTGTTGACTAAGACGTTCCAACGGAATGACCTGATCGGTCATCCATTCAAGGATCAGGACCTGCTCAAGCAGGCCCTGACCCACCGTAGTGCCGGCGCTCCGCACAACGAGCGCCTGGAGTTCCTCGGCGACAGCATCGTCAACCTGCTGATCGCCGAAGCGCTTTTCAGCCGTTGGCCCAAGGCCGACGAGGGCGCGCTGACCCGCGCCCGTGCCTCGCTGGTGTGCGAGGGCGCGCTGGCGGTGATCGCGCGGACCCTGAACCTCGGCGAGCGCCTGACGCTGGGGCCGGGCGAGATGAAGTCCGGTGGCCACCGCCGTGATTCGATCCTGGCCGACACCGTCGAGGCGGTGGTCGCCGCGATCTACCTGGATGCCGGCTTCGAAGCCTGCCGCGCGCGCGTGCTGCCGTGGTTCGAGGCCTCGCTGGCCGCGGTGCCGGCCGGCAAGCCGGAGAAGGACCCCAAGACCCGCCTGCAGGAATGGCTGCAGGCCCGGCAGAAGCCCCTGCCGGTATACGAGCTGGTATCGGAGACCGGCGACGACCACGCCAAGCACTTCCATGTGCGCTGCAGCGTGGCTGACCCGGCCGTGACCACCGAAGGCGAAGGCACTTCGCGACGACTGGCCGAACAACAGGCGGCGGCTGCCGCGATCGAACAACTGGATCCCAAGTGAACGACACCACTTCCCATCGCTGTGGCAGCGTCGCGGTCATCGGCCGCCCGAATGTCGGCAAATCGACCCTGACCAATGCCCTGGTCGGCGCCAAGATCAGCATCGTTTCCAACCGCCCGCAGACCACGCGCCATCGCCTGCTGGGCATCGCCACCTTCCCGGAAGGCCAGCTGGTGCTGGTCGACACGCCCGGCTTGCACCGCCAGCAGAAGCGGGCGATGAACCGGGTGATGAACCGCGCCGCGCGCAGCTCGCTGGAAGGCGTGGACGCCGGCTTGCTGGTGATCGAGGCCGGGCGCTGGGACGAGGAGGACACGCTGGCCTTCAACGTGCTGCGTGACGCCGGCATCCCGGTGGTGCTGGTGGTCAACAAGGTGGACCGCCTGAAGGAGAAGGGCGCGCTGCTGCCGTTCCTGCAGGAAATCACCGTTGGCCGCGAGTTCGCCGCCGTGCACCCGATTTCCGCGCTCAAGCGCAACGGCCTGGAAGCGCTGGTGCGCGACCTGATCGGGCTGGTGCCGGAAGCGCCGCCGATGTTTGGCGAGGATGAAATCACCGACCGCAGCCAGCGCTTCCTGGCCGGCGAGCTGGTCCGTGAGCAGTTGATGCGCCAGTTGGGCGAGGAACTGCCATATGCCACCACCGTGGAGATCGAGCGGTTCGCCGAGGACGGCGGGCTGCTGCGCATCGGCGCGGTGATCTGGGTCGAGCGCGAAGGCCAGAAGGCCATCGTGATCGGCAAGGGCGGTACCCGCCTGAAGGAGATCGGTGCCAAGGCCCGCCTGCAGATGGAGCGCCTGTTCGGAGCCAAGGTGTTCCTGGAAACCTGGGTGCGCGTGCGCGAAGGCTGGTCCGACGACGAAGCCGCCCTGAAGGCCTTCGGCTACGGCGAGTAAGCCGTGAGTGCGGGCGGGAGCGCTGGCCGTTCCCCGCCTGCCCGACCCGGCATGGCCGCACGCCCTCACAGGCCGGCCATCGCCCCCTGATTACTGTCCCGGTTCCCCCCGATGCGTATCGAAGACCAGCCGGCCTACGTACTGCATGCGCGCCCCTGGCGCGAGACCAGCCTGCTGGTCGAGGTGTTGAGCCTGGAGCATGGCCGTCTGGGCCTGCTGGCGCGCGGCGTGCAGGGGCCGAAGAAGCAGGCCCTGCGGGCTGCCCTGCAGCCGCTGCAGTCGATCCGTTTCGATGCGGTGATGGGCGGTGAGCTGGCCCAGCTGCGCCGTGCCGAAAGTTGTGACGTGGCGCCGCGCCTGCACGGCCACGCCATGCTGGCCGGCTTCTATGTCAATGAACTGGTGATGCGGCTGGCGCCCCGCCAGGATCCGCTGCCGGAACTGCATGCCGCTTACGGCCAGCTGCGCGCGCGGCTGGAACAGGACGGCCCCCTGGCCTGGTCGCTGCGGCGGTTCGAGCGGGACCTGCTGGAGGCGCTGGGGGTGGGGTTTGACTGGAGCAGCGCGGCCGACGGTGAGCCGATCGACCCGGCGGCCCGGTACCGGCTGGATCCGCAGGAGGGGCCATTGCGGCAGCTCAGCGAGCGCAGCAGCCAGGAGCGGCGCGCGCTGGCCACCGGTACCGCATTGCTGGCCCTGGCCGAGGACCGTTGCCCCGGGGCCGCCGACCTGGCCAGCCTGCGCCCGCAGATGCGCGCGGTGCTGCTGCACCACCTGGGCGGGCGTGGGTTGAAGTCCTGGGAGATGCTGGGCGACCTGAGCCGCCCGGCGGAGTAGGGCCTGCGCTCAGCGGAGCAGCGTGCCGACGGCCAGCTCGAACTGCTGGCGTGCCGGTGCCGAGCCCGGATGGGCATGCAACTGGCGCACGGCCCGGGCCAGGCGCAGCGCGCCGACGAAGCCGCAGCTGGCCTTGAGCCGGTGCAATTGGCTGCGGGCCTCGTCCTCGTCCTGGTGCTCCAGGGCGCGGCGCACCGCATCGCGCGCGTTGGGCAGTTCGGACAGGAACAGCTCGCGCAGGGCGCGCAGGTGTGCCTGCTGCCCATTCAGCGCGCTCAACGCCACGGTCTCGTCCCAGTCCGGGACTTCCTGGTTGTCGTCCACTTCGTTGCTGTTGGCCGCGGACTTGGCCAGGGTGCGGCGGATCGCCTTGAGCAGCGTTTCGCGGCTCATCGGCTTGATCAGCGTTTCGCTGAAGCCCGCACGCTGCAGGTTCTGCTGCATTTCGCTGCTGGCATCGGCGGTATGGGCCAGCGCCGTCACCTGCGGATCGCGGGCACGCAGGTGCTGCAGCAGGCTCGGGCCATCGCCGTCGGGCAGGTTCACGTCGATCAGCAGCAGGTCGTAATGCGCGGATTCGGCGCGACGCAGCGCGCTGGCGAACGAGTCGGCGATGTCCACCGTCGCTGGCAGCGATTCAAGGGCGAACTGGAAAAAACCTTGGCTGGTCATGTCGTCCTCGACCAGCAGCAGGTGCGGGATGGTTCCCTGTCGTTGCGTATTCATCTGCTGCCTCCATGCCAGCGTCCTTTTGCATATTAGCCGCAGGATCGTCAGGCGCAAGCGGCCGGGGTCCTCCCGGCCCGCTTCTGCGACAATACGCCCCCTTTTGCCCGCAGCCGTTCGCCACGTGGCCCGATCCAGATCCCGCATAGACAAGACCCCGTTCCAGACCGACATCCTCGACCTGAGCCACGACGGCCGCGGCGTTGCCCGCCGTGAAGGCGAGGGCGGCAAGGTGACCTTCATCAGCGGCGCGCTGCCGCAGGAAACGGTGATGGCCGAGCAGACCGGCAAGAGCCGCCATTTCGATGAGGCACGCACCGTCGAGGTGATCACCGCCTCGCCGCACCGGGTCGCGCCGCGTTGCCCGCATTTCGGCGTCTGCGCCGGCTGCGTGCTGCAGCACCTGGACGAGCCGCAGCAGATCATCGCCAAGCAGCGCGTGCTGATGGACAACCTGGAGCGCATCGGTCACGTCACGCCGGGCACCGTGCTGCCGCCGTTGTCGGGCGAGGCCTGGGGCTACCGTCGCAAGGGGCGGTTCTCGGTGCGCCGCGTCGAGAAGAAGGACAAGACGCTGGTCGGTTTCCGCGAGCAGGACCCGCGCTTCGTGGCCGACCTGGGCCAGTGCCTGACCGTGATCCCGGAGATCGGCACCAAGGTGTCGGCGCTGTCTGCCTTCATCGAGACACTGGACGGCAAGCGCGACATCCCGCAGATCGAGTTCATTGGTGGCGATGCCGCCATCGCACTGACCGTGCGCCACCTGCAGCCGTTGTCCGATGCCGACACGCAGGCATGGGCGGCATTCGGCCAGGAGCACGGCTTCGCGATTTATCTGCAGCCCGGTGGGCTGGAGTCGGTGCACCCGCTGTGGCCGGCCGAAGGCGTCCCGCTGTCGTTCGCGTTGCCGCAATGGGACGTGGAGCTGGCGTTCCGTCCGCTGGACTTCATCCAGGTCAATGCCAAGCTCAACCAGCAGATGATCGCGCATGCGCTGACCCTGCTCGACGCGCAGCCGGACGAGCGCGTGCTCGACCTGTTCTGCGGCCTGGGCAACTTCACCCTGCCGCTGGCACGCACCGTGCGCGAAGTGGTGGGCGTGGAGGGCGAGGCCGGGCTGGTGGCGCGTGCGCGCGAGAACGCGCAGCGCAATGGCCTGGACAACGCGCAGTTCTTCGCCGCCGACCTGACCCAGGACCAGCGCAACACGCCGTGGATGAAGCAGGGCTTCGACAAGCTGCTGCTGGACCCGCCGCGCTCGGGTGCGATCGACGTGCTGCAGCAGCTGCCGCTGAAACAATTCAAGCGCATCGTCTACGTCAGCTGCCATCCGGGCTCGCTGGCACGCGATGCCGGCTACCTGGTCAACGAGCAGGGCTTCACCCTGGTCAGTGCCGGCGCGATGGACATGTTCCCGCACACCGCGCACGTGGAAAGCATCGCCGTCTTCGAGAAGAAGTAAGCCATGGGCATCGAGATCGAACGCAAGTTCCTGGTCACCAGCGACGAATGGCGCACCGCCGCGCATGCCGTCATCCCGATGGCGCAGGGCTACATCAACGACACCGCGGCGATGGACAGCGGTGCGCAGAAAGCCTCGGTGCGGGTCCGCATCCAGGGCGACGCGGCCTACCTGAACATCAAGTCGCGCGAGCTGGGCCACACCCGGCAGGAGTTCGACTACCCGATCCCGGTGGGTGACGCGCGTGATCTGCTGGCGCTGTGCGTGGGTGGGCTGATCGACAAGCGCCGCCACCTGGTCCACCACGGCGGCCTGCTGTGGGAAGTGGATGAATTCCTCGGCGACAACGCCGGGCTGGTGGTGGCCGAAGTGGAGCTGCAGAGCGCTGACCAGGCGTTCGACAGGCCGGGCTGGGCGGGTGCCGAAGTGACCGACGAGCTGCGTTATTACAACCTGGCGTTGGCCTCGCACCCCTACACCCGCTGGTAGAGGCGGCCTCGGCCGCGAAGCGAGAAGGGCTGAACGGCGGACCCCTCCCCAGCCCTCCCCTTGCCTGCGGCAAAGGGAGGGGGCGGTTCGTGCAGCGCGCTCAGATCACAGCGAAGCCCGCTCTGGCCCCCTCCCTTTGCCGCAGGCAAGGGGAGGGCTGGGGAGGGGGGACGCTCGACCATCCCATCCACGGCACGATCCAATCCATCAGGCCGCAACGCCGACGGCGCAGACTTCGCTAGGCTGATCCATCCCCTTTGCGAAAGAAGAATCCCCATGCGCATCGACATCTGGTCCGACGTGGTCTGCCCCTGGTGCTGGATCGGCAAGCACCGTTTCGAACGCGGCCTGGCGCTGCTGGGCGACAAGGCCCCGGAGGTCGAGGTGCATTGGCATCCGTTCCTGCTGGCCCCGGATGCCGATGAAACCCCGGTACCGCTGCGCGAGGCCTATGCCGCCAAGTTCGGTGGCGTGGAGCGCACCAACCAGATGCTGGCCCAGACCCAGTCCACCGCCCAGGCCGAGGGCCTGCCAATGGACTTCGACCAGGGCCAGGTCAAGGTGACCACGCTGCCGGCGCACCGGCTGCTGTGGCTGGCCGGGCGTGAAGGCGTGCAGGCACCCGTGGGGGAGGCGCTGTTCCAGGCCCATTTCGCCCAGGGCCGCAACCTGGCCGACCCGCAGGTGCTGGCCGAGGCCGCGGCGGCGGGCGGCATCCCGGCCGAGCGCGTGCAGGCGTTGCTGGCCTCGGACGAGGGCATGAACGAGGTCCGTGCCGGGCTGGGCCAGGCGCAGGCGCTGGGCATCCAGTCGGTGCCGACCTTCGTCATCAACGGCCGCTATGCCGTCCAGGGCGCGCAGCCGCCGGAAGTGTTCGCCGAGGTACTGGCCAAGGTCGCCGCCGAGCTGGCGCCGGCCCCGGCGCAGGATGAACAGGCCTGCGGTCCGGACGGCTGCAGCATCTGACGGCGCTGGCGCCATCTGCGACAATGCACGGCTTCGCCGCCGCCTGCGGCGACCAGGAGTCTTTGCATGCTGTTGATCGGCGTCGCCGGAACCGAACTGACCGCCCAGGAACGTGACTGGCTGCAGCACGATGCCGTGGCCGGGGTGGTGCTGTTCAAGCGCAATTTCGCCTCGCGTGCGCAGGTGGTCGAGCTGACCTCGGCGATCCGTGCCGCCACCGCGCGCCCGTTGCTGGTGGCGGTGGACCAGGAAGGCGGACGGGTGCAGCGCTTTCGCGAGGGCTATGCCGATCTGCCGCCGCTGGACGGCTTCGGCAAGTTGTTCGCCACCGATCCGGAAGCGGCGCTGGCCCTGGCCGAGCAGCACGCCTGGCTGATGGCCAGCGAGATCCGCGCCAGCGGGCTGGACCTGAGCTTCGCGCCGGTGGTCGATGTCGGCCACGGCAACCTGGCCATCGGCAACCGCGCCTTCAGCGAGGACCCGCAGGCCGTGGCCGCGCTGACCGCGGCCTACGTGCGCGGCATGCACTCGGTCGGCATGGCCGCCACGCTCAAGCATTTCCCCGGGCACGGCACGGTGCGCGAGGACACCCACGTCGATACCGCCGTGGACCCGCGCCCGCTGCAGGCAATGGAAACGCATGATCTGGTACCGTTCCGCGCAGGCATCGCCGCGGGCGCCGATGCGGTGATGATGGCCCATGTCATCTACCCGCAGGTCGCGCCCGAGCCGGCCGGCTATTCGCCGCGCTGGATCAACCAGATCCTGCGCCAGGACATGGGCTTCCGCGGCGTGGTGTTCTCCGACGACATCGGTATGGCGGCCTCGTTCGCCGCCGGTGGCGTCAAGGCCCGGGTCGATGCCCACCTGGATGCCGGTTGCGACGTGGTGCTGGTCTGCCACCCGGAACTGGTCGAAGAATCGCTGCAGGCCGTGGCCGGCCGCAGCTTGAATACCGCCGCGCTGCTCGGCCTGATCGGCCGTGGCGCGATGGGTTGGGGCGGCCTGCTCGCCGATACCCGCCATGGCGATACCCGTAACCGTTTGCTTGAAAACCTTGGAAGAACTGTCTGATGTCCAAACTCACTCTTGAACAAGCGGTGGCCCAGGCCGACCTGCTGGTCGACCGTCCCACCATCGACAAGGCCATTGCCGGTATCGCCGACGCCATCGCGCGCGATTACAAGGGCGAGGTCCCGGTGTTCCTGTCGATCATGAATGGCGCGCTGCCGTTCGCCGGCCAGCTCGCGCTGGAACTGGGCGCACGTGGCCAGGACGCGCAGTTCGATTACATGCAGGCCTCGCGCTACCACGGCGAGACCGGCGGCGAGCTGGTCTGGAAGCACCGCCCGGTGTCGGCGCTGTTCGGCCGTCGCGTGATCCTGGTCGACGACATCCTGGACGAGGGTTTCACCCTGCAGGGCGTGCGTGACTGGTGCATGGAGCAGGGTGCCACCGACGTGCGCATCGCGGTGCTGACGGTCAAGCAGCACGACCGCTGCCTGGCGGGCGTCAAGGCCGACTACGCCGGTGTGAACCTGCCGGATCGCTTCGTGTTCGGCTTCGGCATGGACGTGGACGAGTCGCTGCGTTCGCTGCCGGCCATCTACGCGATGAAGCAGTAACAAGCACGAAGCCGCTTCCGGACCGGACGGGTCCGGGTGCGTGCCGTCAAAACGTGGGGCCGGTCGTGCGCAGGCGCGGCCCGGCCCCATTGCGTACCCGTACCTTCAGGAACAAACATGGAACCCATCGCCCTGGCCGTGATCGGCGGCACCGGTGTCTACAAGCTCGCCGCCCTGGACGATGTCCAGACCCATGAGGTGGAAACCCGCTACGGCGCGCCGTCCGGCCCGGTCCGGGTCGGCCTGCTCAACGGCCAGCGCGTGGCCTTCCTGGCCCGTCACGGCGAGGGCCATTCGATCCCGCCGCACAAGATCAACTACCGCGCCAACCTGGCCGCGCTGCAGCAGCTGGGCGCGACCCGGGTGCTGGCACTGAACACCGTCGGTGGCATCACCGAGCAGTTCGGCCCGCGCGTTCTGGCCTGCCCGGACCAGTTGATCGACTACACCTGGGGCCGTATCTCCACGCTCAGCGAGGAGGAAGGCAGCGAGGTGCTGCACGTGGACTTCGGCCATCCGTACACGCCGTCTTTCCGTGCCAAGGTGCTGGCCGCAGCGCAGGCCCGGGGCGTGGTGGTGCAGGACGGTGGCTGCTACGGCGCCACCCAGGGGCCGCGACTGGAGACCAATGCGGAAATCGCGCGGATGCGCCGTGATGGCTGTGACCTGGTGGGCATGACCGGCATGCCGGAGGCGGGCCTGGCGCGTGAACTGGGGCTGGAATACGCCTGCCTGGCGATCATCGCCAACTGGGCCGCCGGCTGCGGCGACGCCGGGGAGATCACCATGGCCGAGGTGCTGGCCAACGTGGACGCCGCCTCGGCGGGTTTGCCGACTTTGGTCGGAGAACTGGCCCGGGGGTGATTGTCTTCCCGGCCCAAGCTTTGCATACTCCGTCCGTGCGCTTCATTCAGCGTGCATCAATCCATTCATCGAACAAGGTCTCGCATCACCATGCCGAACGGTACCGTCAAGTGGTTCAACGACGCCAAGGGATTTGGCTTCATCTCACCGGAGGACGGCAGCGCCGATGTCTTCGCGCACTTCTCCGCGATCAATTCCAAGGGCTTCCGCAGCCTGCAGGAAGGCCAGCGCGTCACGTATGACGTGACCCAGGGCCCGAAGGGTGCCCAGGCTTCCAATATCACGCCGGCCGAGTAATCCACTCGGTTGTGCCGAAAAAAACCCCGCTGAGGCGGGGTTTTTTTTTAGTGGCCGTGGCCGGGCCAGGGAGAACTGGGAATGCGCAAGTCGTTGGATATCGCCATCGTCGGTTACGGCACGGCCGGCCAGTCGCTGGCGGTGCTGCTGAGCCGGGATGGGCACCGGGTGCAGGTGTTCGAGCAGGTGCCGCGGCCGGGGCCGGTGGGCGCGGGCTTCCTGCTGCAGCCGACCGGCCTGCAGGTGCTGTGGCAGATGCAACTGCTGCCGCAGGTGTTCGCGCATGGGGCAGTGGTGCGCCGCCTGTATGGCGAGACGCCGTGCGGGCGGGCGGTGATGGACATGACCTATGCCGGGCTGGACCGGCGCCTGTACGGCGTGGGCATGCAGCGCGGCGCCCTGTTCGCGCTGCTGGACCAGGCCTGGGATGCATCCGCGGCGCTGCACGTGGACAGCCGCATCACCGCCATCGATGACAGTACCCGGCGCGTGCAGGACCAGCACGGCCACTGGCATGGCCCGTTCGACCTGGTGATTGCCACCGACGGTTCGGCGTCGGGCCTGCGTGCGCAGGTGCAGGGTACGCGGCTGGACCGCGTCTATCCGTGGGGCGCCCTGTGGTGCCTGTTGCCGGCCGATGACTGGGCATTCGCCGACGAACTGCGGCAGCGCTACGTGGCCGCGCGCAAGATGATCGGGCTGCTGCCGGTGGGGACCCGCCCGGGCGACGACACGCCGCGCCTGAGCTTCTTCTGGAGCCTGCCGCGTGATGGCTTCGCGGCCTGGGAGCAGGCCGGGCTGGCGCCGTGGCTGGAAGAGATCGCGCAACTGTGGCCCGAAGCACGCGCGCGTCTGCACGGTGTCACCGTGCAGTCCCAGCTGGCGCGGGCCAGCTACCGCGACGCGGTGATGGACCGCTGGTACCGGGGGCGGCTGGTGCTGGCCGGCGACGCGGCCCATTCGATGAGCCCGCAGCTCGGCCAGGGCGTGAACATGGCGCTGCTGGATGCGCTGGCGCTGCGCGACGTGCTGCGCGCCGAGGACGATGTCGATGTGGCGCTGGCCCGCTACCAGGCGCAGCGCAAGGCGCACGTGGGCATGTACCAGTTCTGGAGCCGCTGGCTGACGCCGGTGTTCCAGTCCGACCGCGACTGGGTGGCGCGCGCACGCGACCTGTTGTTCAAGCCGATGGGGCGCATGCCGGGTGGCCGCGGACACATGCTGCGCGTGCTCAGCGGCACCCAGCACGGCATGTTTGGCAGGTTGCCGCTGGAGGAGGCCTTCATCGCCGCGTTGCAGGAACACCACGGCCGTTAGCACGCCCTTGGCGGGCATGCGGCAGAATCGGGTGTCAGACCCCGGGAGCCGACGCCATGTCATCGCAGCCGCCACCGTTCGAAACCCACGTCGTCGACAACCAGGTGCCGCCCTTCGGCGAGCGGGACCTGTGGCAGGACGACCTGGCCCTGCAGCAGGCGGTGGTGCGCGAGGGCGCGGCGTTCTTCAGCGCCGAACTGCGCCACTACGGCACGCTGGCCGGTGGTGACCTGTACCGCGCCGGTTTCGAGGCCAACCGCCAGCGCCCGCAGCTGCGCACCCACGATGCGCAGGGGCATCGCATCGATACGGTGGATTTCCATCCGGCGTACCACCAACTGATGGCCACCGCCAAAACCCACGGCGTCGCTGGCCTGTCGTGGCACCGCCCGCGTCCGGGCGGGCATGTGGCGCGGGCGGCGCTGAGCTACCTGCACCACCAGGCCGAGGCCGGGACCAGTTGCCCGTTGACCATGACCCATGCCGCAGTGCCGGTGCTGCGGCAGGAGCCGGCGCTGGCCGACTGGGCCGACAAGGCCGCCGCGCCCTTCTACGACCCGCGCGACCTGCCGATCGGCGACAAGGTCGGCATCACGCTGGGCATGGGCATGACCGAAAAGCAGGGCGGTTCGGACGTGCGCGGCAATACCACCACGGCCACGCCACTGGCCGCCGACGAGGAATACAGCCTGGTCGGCCACAAGTGGTTCTTCTCGGCCCCGATGTCCGATGGCTGGCTGGTGCTGGCGCAGGCCCCCGGTGGCCTGACCTGCCTACTGATGCCGCGACGGCTGCCGTGCGGCCGTCGCAATGCCTTCCACCTGATGCGGCTGAAGGACAAGCTGGGTGATTGGGCCAACGCCTCCAGCGAGGTGGAGTTCTGCGGGGCGTGGGCGCGGCGGGTGGGCGAGGAAGGGCGGGGCGTGGCCACCATCATCGAGATGGTCATGCTCACCCGCCTGGATTGCATGCTCGGTGCGGCGGCGGAGATGCGCATGGCGCTGGCACAGGCACTGCACCATGCCCGGCACCGGCGCACGTTCGGCAAGCGGCTGGTCGAACACGCGCTGATGGCCAACGTGCTGGCGGACCTGGCCATCGAATCGGAAGCGGCCACGTCATTGGCGATGCGGGTGGCACGCGCGGTGGACGCCGCCCCGACCCAGCCGGCCGAGGCCGCGTTCGCGCGCATCGCCACCGCGATCGGCAAGTTCTGGGTCTGCAAGCGCGTTCCCGCGTTCGTCAATGAGGCCCAGGAATGCCTGGGCGGCGCGGGCTATGTCGAGGAGTCGATGTTGCCGCGGTTGTACCGGCAGGCACCGTTGAACTCGATCTGGGAAGGCAGTGGCAACGTGCAGTGCCTGGACGTGCTGCGTGCATTGGCGCGCGAGCCGCGCGCACTGCAGGCGTTGCTGGACGAACTGCAGCAGGCCGAAGGGCCGGGCGGGGCGTATGACGCTGCGCTGGAGGCGCTGCGCGTGCAACTGGCCGCCGGCGAGGTGGCCGAGGCCGACGCGCGCTCGCTGGTGGCACGGTTGGCGGTGCTGCTGCAGGCCGCGGTGCTGCGGAAAGCCGGCAGCCCGCTGGCGGAGGCGTTCGTGCAGTCGCGGGTTGCGCGCAGTGGCGGCGTCTACGGGCAACTGCCCGCCGACCTGCCCTTCGCAGGGATCCTAGCGCGCGCGTTGCCGGCCTGAACCGTTCGCCGTTGCCGCTGCGGCGAAGCCGCCGCATGGGGCTGCTTCGGCGGCAAGGCTTCGGGCCTGCGGGAAGAACGCCACGCAGCCGCGCTCAGGCGGCCGCGTGGCGGTTCAGGTCAATGCTTGGCTTCGTCGGCCTTGGCGCGCGCGTCCTGGGCGACGTCATGCGCATGGTCGGCGGCCTTCTGCGCGGCGTTGGCGGTTGCCGCGCTGGCGTCGGCGGCGGCCTGCTTGGCTGCAGCGTCGGCATCGGCGGCGGCTTCCCTGGCGGCACTGCCAGCGTCGCGGGCAGCCTGGGCGGTGGCATCGGCGGCCTTGTCCAGCGCCTGCTGTGATTCGGCGGCGGCATCGCGGGTGGCCTGGGCGGCTTCGTGCGCGGCATCGCGGGTTGCATCGGCAGCCGAATCCGCCGCGTTGCGTGCCGCGGCGGCGGCATTGTCGGCAGCGGCGGCGGCATCACGCTTGGCCTGCTCGGCATCGGGGTTGTTGCAGGCAGCCAGGGCCAGTACCAAGCTGGTGGCCAGCAGCGGGGTGAGCAGCTTCATCGTGTCTCTCCTTGCGGGAACCCGGCCACAATCTAGGGCGACACGTATTCAGATCTTGTCAACGCGCCGGACGCCGGCAATAAAAAAAGCCGCTGGCGAACCAGCGGCTTTTCAAGACAAGCGTGGAAGCAGAAGTTATTACTTCTTGGCTTCTTCAGCAGCGTCCTTGGCTTCAGCAGCGACGTCCTTGGCGGCGTCGGCAGCGTCGGCAGCGGCGCCGGCAGCGGCGTCGGTGGCGGCGCCAGCAGCAGCCTGGGCAGCGTCGCCAGCGGCGTCAGCAGCGGTGGCGGCGGTGTCGGCAGCAGCCTGAGCGGCGTCAGCGGTGGCGGCGCCAGCGGTGGCAGCCTGGTCAGCAGCAGCCTGGGCTTCGGTGGCAGCCTGGTTGGCGTCGGCGGCAGCGTCAGCAGCCTGTTCCTGCTTCGAGCAGGCAGCCAGGGCCAGACCCAGGGTCATCGCGATCAGCAGCTTGTTGATGCTCATTTGTGAATCCTCGTCGTGAAATTTGGCAACGCGCCATTGCGCGCCGGGAACATGATGACAAGCCCATTTGGGGTGTCAAGCGGGTACGCATTCAGGTTTGAGAAAATCTGAGAAATTCCAATCAGATCAATTCGATGGCAATTGCGGTTGCTTCGCCGCCGCCGATGCACAACGATGCGACACCGCGCTTGAGGCCGCGCGTGCGCAAGGCATTTACCAGCGTAACCACCAGGCGCGCGCCCGAGGCGCCGATCGGGTGGCCCAGTGCGCAGGCACCGCCATTGACGTTGACCTTGCCGTGCGGAATGCCCATTTCGCGGATCGGCGCCATGGCCACGACGGCGAAGGCTTCATTGATCTCGAACAGGTCCACGTCGGCCACGCTCCAGCCGGCCTTTTCCAGCACCTTGCCGATCGCGCCGAGCGGGGCGGTGGTGAACCATTCCGGCTCCTGCGAGAAGGTGGCATGGGCCACGATGCGGGCCAACGGCTGCACGCCACGCTTGGCGGCATCGTCGGCCGACAGCAGGACCACCGCGGCGGCGCCGTCGGAAATGCTGGACGAGCTGGCGGCGGTGACGCTGCCGTCCTTCTTGAAGGCCGGGCGCAGGGTCGGGATCTTGGCGATGTCCGACTTGCCGGGCTGCTCGTCCTGGTCCACCTCGACCTCGCCCTTGCGGGTGGCGACCTTCACCGCAACGATCTCGTCGTTGAAGGCACCGTTGGCCTGGGCGGCCTGGGCGCGCTTGACCGACTCGATGGCGTAGGCGTCCTGCTCCTCGCGGGTGAAGCCGAACTTGCTGACGGTGGCTTCGGCGAACACGCCCATGGCCTGGCCGTCGTACGGGTTGGTCAGGCCATCCCATGCCATGTGGTCCACGGCCTGGAAGTTGCCGTAACGGTTGCCGGTACGCGAGTTGGGCAGCATGTGCGGGGCGTTGGACATGGACTCCATGCCGCCGGCCACCACGATGCTGGCCGAGCCGGCCTTGATCAGGTCATGGCCCAGCATGATGGCCTTCATGCCCGAACCGCAGACCTTGTTGAGCGTGGTGGCGCCGGTGCTGATCGGCAGGCCGGCGGCCAGTGCGGCCTGGCGGGCCGGGGCCTGGCCCAGGTTGGCGGGCAGCACGCAGCCCATGATCACTTCGGAAACGTCGCCAGCGGCAACGCCGGACTGGGCAAGGGCGGCGCTGATCGCGACCGAACCCAGGGTCGGGGTGGGGACGCCGTTGAACTGGCCAAGGAAGGAGCCAATAGCGGTGCGCTTGGCGGCGGCGATGACGATGTCGGACATGGGCAATCTCGGTTATACCTTGCGGCAATTATCGAACGTCCCCGGTGGCTGGCCCATTGGACCATCGGCACATCCATCAGGGGGACGGACTGTCGTTGCAGTATAGAAGGTGGGGATGACCGGGCCGATTGCCGGTATTACCTGAATTGGCAATTGCATCGTAAGGCGCTGCGTGCGCCGGGAGAGGGCGATGACGACGAAGACGATCCGCCACGGGCTGTCGGTGGCCTTGGTGCTGGCGTTGGGGGCATGCGGCGGTGGAGGTGGCAGCAAGTCCAGCCCGCCACCGGCGACCCCGCCGCCGCCCACGCCCGATCCGCCGACCACGCCCCAGCCGGCGTTCGATGCGCATCTGGCCTTGACCAACACGCGTGCCGCACAGGCCCGTGGCCTGACCGGCAAGGGCCTGCGCATCGGTGTGGTTGATTCGGGGGTGATGCGCAATCACCCGACGCTGGCTGGGCGGGTGGTCGCCAACTACACCTATCTGGATTCGCCGCCCAACAACCTGACCGTCGATGACGTGGTGGGGCACGGCACCACGGTGGCGCAACTGGCCGCGGGAGCGGCCGCCGGCAGCTTGCCTGGAGGCGTGGCGCCAGGGGCGGAAATCGTGTCGGCGCGGATCATCGCCGACGAGAGGCCCCGCGATGATGGTTCCGGCCAGGGCAATGAAGTCACCGGGGCCCTGGGCATGGCATCGGTGCACCAGGACCTGATCAATACAGGCGTGCGCATCATGAACAACTCCTGGGGCGGGCTGTACTGGACCCGCGCCAGCGCGACCGCCGCGATCGCCGCCGAGTACCGCCCCTTCGTCGTCGACCACGACGGGCTGGTGGTGTTCGCCACCGGCAACGAGTCGCGTGGCAACCCGTCCGACACCGCTGCATTGCCAAGCAAGGCCGGTGTGGACGGAAGCCTGCCGGCAGCGGACCTGGAACGCGGGTGGCTGGCGGTGGCGGCGCTGGATACCGCCAAGCCGACTCAGCTGGCCAGCTATTCCAATGCCTGCGGCGTGGCAAAGAGCTACTGCCTGGTGGCACCGGGGACGGCGGCCTTCGTCGGCCATGAGAGTACCGCCGGCAACCTGCAGTACTTCTACGGCAGCGGCACCTCGTATGCGGCGCCGTTGGTGTCCGGTGCCGCCGCGCTGGTCTGGGAGGCGTTCCCGTACTTCAACAACGACCTGGTGCGACAGACCCTGCTGGGTACGGCCACCGACCTTGGCGCGCCGGGCCCCGACGCGGTGTTCGGCTACGGCTTGCTCAACGTCGGCAAGGCCGTCCTGGGGCCGGGCAGGTTCGACTGGGGCGATGTGACCGTCAACGTCGATCAGACCGGGCTCAATTCGACATGGCGCAACCCGATCAGTGGGGCTGGCGGGCTGGTCAAGACCGGCGTCGGTGCGTTGGTGCTGACCGGCACCAACAGCTATGTCGGCACAACCCGCATCGAGCGTGGCACGCTGGCCCTGCGCGATGGCGGCTCGATCCGTTCAGCGGTCACCATCACCGCGCAATCCACTCCGTCCGCCGCTGCGCTGCAGTTCATGTCCGGTGACAACCGGGTGACGGGCAACGTGGACAACGGCGGCAGCGTGATCCTGCTGGCCGGGGACGGCACGGGCACGATCGAAGGCAACTACGTGCAGCGCTCCAATGCCCTGTTGATGGTGGCGCTGGGCACGCAGGCGTTGCAGGTCACCGGCACGGCGACCCTGGCCGGCGGCGTGCAGATCAACGGGATGGTCGGTGGTTATGTGGCGCAGGACGGCAAGCGCCAGGACCTGGTTCAGGCGGGTGGGGGCGTGAGCGGCGAATTCACCCTGGCACCGGCGGTGACCGGCAACACGGGCCTTAGCCTGCTGGAAAGCCATTACGGATATGACGCCAACCACGCCTGGCTGGTGCTGGACCGGGTCAGCGTGACCCGTGCTGCAGCGGCAGCCGGAGCAGGGAACGCGGCGCGATCGTCCGCACAGCGCGTGGAGCAGGCGTTCGAACTGCTGGATGCCGACGCGACGGCGCAGGCATCCCCGTTCGCGACGGCGGCAGCAGCGTTGCAGCGGGTGGATGGCGGTTTCGCGGGGTTGGAGCGGAGCCTGGAGAGCCTGTCCGGACGTGCCCATGCCGCTGCAACGACAATGACCTTCGACAGCATCGACATGCAGCGGCGTGCGCTGTCCAGCCAGTTCGCCGGCAAGGGCGCAGCCCCGGCAGCTGACGGGACCTGGATGCGCGCGCTGGGCGGCGGAGGGCAGGGCGGGTACCTGGGCAGCGACTACAACGTCGGTGGCTGGATGATGGGCAGTGATGTCGCCATCGCCTGCAACGGGGTACTGGGCTTCGCCTTCGGCCAGACACGCGCCAACGATGCCGGCGGCACGTCACTGGAGCGGAGCCGTGACCGCCAGACACAATCGCAGGTGTATGCCGGCTGGGGGTTCGGGCAGGCCTATCTGCTGGGCCAGGCCGGGTTCGGCCGGTTCCAGCGGGAGCTGGACCGGGGCCTGTTGCTGGGCAGTGAGCGCGCTGGCGTGCAGTCGCGGTACGGCGGCCGGTTCCTGAGCGGCAGCATCGAGAGTGGCTACCGCTTCGGGACGGCGGCTAGGCAATGGATGCCCTACCTCGGCGTGGAGTACGCGCGCATCGACAACGACGCTTTCCATGAGCAGGGCGGCCAGGGCTTCGGCCTGCGCAGCGAGGCCTGGAGCAGCCGCCGCCTGCAGGCCTTGGCAGGCATGCGCGGAAGCTACCGCTGGAAACGCGTTGCCCTCAACGGGTACGCCGAATGGCAGCAGGCCCTGCAGCAGAGCGGCCTGGCCCTGGATGCCCGTTTCGTCGGCATCGATGCCTGGGCACCGTTGGATGGCGTGCAGCCGTGGCGTTCGGGCGGCCTGTTCGGGGTGTCGCTTGAGGCATGGATGAGTACGCAGGCGCGGTTGTCGCTGGGCTATGACCAGCGGTTTGGGCCGCGTGCTGAAAACCGCCAGGTGTCGCTGCGGCTTGCCCGGGAATTCTGAGGAATCGGGGGCGGAAGTGAGGGCGCGCGGGTGACGGCGGCCCTCATCCGCGTCCGGTTTACTCGCCGCGCAGGCGGTTCATCCGCGGGGTGGAACGGCCCATCGGCATCTTCAGCTTGCCGATGGCTTCCAGCCGGGCTTCGGCGATGCGGTCGGCCGCGCGCTGCGGGGAGACATCCTCGCGCTCGGACTGGTCGAAGATCCTGCCGAGGTTGTGGTAGATGCTGCGGATCAGGCGCATCGCGCGTTCGCGGTTGTAGCCGTCGATCTCCAGCGACACATTCATCACGCCGCCGGCGTTGACCGCGTAATCCGGGGCCCACAGCACGCCGCGCTTGTACAGCTCGTCGCCCACCGCATGGCTGGCCAGCTGGTTGTTGGCGGTGCCGCAGATGACCTTGACCTTGAGCCGGTCCAGCGTGGCCATGTCGATCGCGCCTTCCATCGCGCAGGGCGCCAGCACGTCGGCGGCGACATCGTAGATGGCGTCGGGCTTGACCGCCTCGCAGCCGTACTCGCTGACCGCGCGCTGCACCAGCACCGGGTCCAGGTCGGTCACGTACAGCTTGGCGCCGCGCTCGCGCAGCAGCTTCACCAGCTCCATGCCGATATGGCCCAGGCCCTGCACGGCGATGCCGAGCTTGCCGATCTCCTCGTGCCCGAACTGGCGCTTGACCGAGGCCATCAGTGCCTGCAGGGCGCCATAGGCGGTGAACGGGGCCGGATCGCCGGAGCCGCCATGGACCTGGTGGACGCCGGTGACGTAGCCGGTCTCCAGGTAGATGTTCTCCATGTCGTTGACGTCGGTGCCGACGTCCTCGGCGGTGATGTAGCGCCCGCCCAGGGCCTCGACCTGGCGGCCGAAGGCGCGGAACAGCACCTCGCTCTTGTCGGTGCGCGGGTCGCCGATGATCACCGCCTTGCCGCCGCCGACGTTCAGCCCGGCCAGCGCGTTCTTGTAGGTCATGGTCCGGCTGAGCCGCAGCACGTCGCGCAGGGCGTCGTCGGTATTGGCGTAGGGGCGCATGCGCACGCCGCCCAAGGCAGGGCCCAGCGTGGTGTTGTGGATGGCGATGATTGCCTTCAGGCCGGCTTCGCGGTTCTGGCAGAACACGACCTGTTCATGGCCGGAAGTCTCGAGGGTTTCGAAAAGCATGGAAGCTCCGATGGCGTTTGTTGCCACAACGTCAGTGATCCTGCAGGCAAACAGCAGGCCGGAAAACAAAAAATGCGACTTCCTCGTGTGCAGGACGGGGGTCGCGGGCCGCCATTCTAATCCATTCCCGGTAGGGGAATGTTCAGGACGGTAGTACCTGACTGGGCGCTTGGCTTTGCCCAGACAGGGCGCGTCGTCATCACCCGATAGCGCAAACGGCGAAAAGGTCACGCTGCGCTGCAACCTGACCTGCCGCGCGCGCGGTTCTATCATCGGTTTCAACAGAAACCGGATGTTGCACGGCCCATGAGTACTCCCGCCTCCCAGCTCCCGCAAGTCCAGCCGGAGTCCACCCCGCTGCGCTTCGTCACCGCCGCCAGCCTGTTCGATGGCCACGACGCGGCGATCAACATCATGCGCCGCCTGATCCAGGCGCAGGGCGCGGAGGTCATCCACCTGGGCCACAACCGCAGCGTCGAGGACGTGGTGCGGGCGGCGCTGCAGGAGGACGCCGACGCGATCGCGCTGTCCTCCTACCAGGGCGGCCACGTGGAGTACTTCAAGTACATGGTCGACATGCTCAGGGAGCGTGGGGCCGGCCATATCAAGGTGTTCGGCGGTGGCGGCGGCACCATCACCCCCGAGGAGATCCGCGAGCTGCAGGCCTACGGCGTGGAGCGCATCTACCACCCCAATGACGGCATGAAGATGGGGCTGGTGGAGATGATCGAGGACGTGGTGGCGCGCGCGGGCAAGGCGCGCGACGCCCGCGCTGCGGAGTCCGGCGACACCGCCCCGGCGATCGAGGACGAGATCGGCATCGGTCGGGTGCTGTCGCAGCTGGAGGACGGCGACCATTCCGAGGCGGAGCTGGCGCACCTGCGCAAGCAGTGGCAGCTGGCCTCCGGCAGGACGCCGGTGGTGGGCATCACCGGCACCGGCGGCGCCG
Organism: Stenotrophomonas sp. LARHCG68; assembly: GCF_052871705.1. Taxonomy (NCBI): domain Bacteria; kingdom Pseudomonadati; phylum Pseudomonadota; class Gammaproteobacteria; order Lysobacterales; family Lysobacteraceae; genus Stenotrophomonas; species Stenotrophomonas sp. LARHCG68. Next base: position 1,011,735 of record NZ_JBIXJV010000001.1, read on the forward strand.
GCAAGTCCTCGGTGACCGACGAATTGCTCAACCGCTTCCTGGCCAGCTTCCCGCAGATGCGCATCGCGGTGATCTCGGTGGACCCGACCCGCCGCCGCACCGGTGGCGCGCTGCTGGGCGACCGCATCCGCATGAACTCGCTGCGCTCCAAGCGCGTGTACATGCGCTCGATGGCCACCCGCCGCCAGCACGCGGCGATCAACACCGTGCTGCGCGATTGCATCGGCTTCCTGAAGTCGCTGCAGTTCGACCTGGTGATCGTCGAGACCGCCGGCATCGGCCAGAGCGATTCGGAGATCGTGGACCTGGTCGACTTCCCGATGTACGTGATGACCAGCGATTTCGGCGCGCCGAGCCAGCTGGAAAAGATCGACATGCTCGACTACGCCGAGCTGGTGGTGCTCAACAAGTTCGACAAGCGCGGCGCCGAGGATGCGCTGCGCGACGTGCGCAAGCAGTGGAAGCGCAACCGCACCGCCTTCACGATGAAGGACGAGGACGTGCCGGTCTACCCGACCATCGCCAGCCAGTTCAACGACCCGGGCATCAGCTGGATGTTCGCCAACCTGTGCCGCCTGCTGCGCGAGAAGGTCAAGGCCGACGCTGGGCTGCAGCCGCGCATCGATACGACGCTCAAGGAGCCGCGCGCCACCGTGCTGATCCCGGGCAGCCGCGTGCGTTACCTGGCCGAGATCGCCGAGCAGGGCCGTGGCATCAACGCCCGCATCGACTCGCAGGCCGAGGTGGCCGAGCGTGCGCAGAGCCTGTGGCAGGCGCTGAAGGAACTGGGTGATGCGACGCTGCCGGGCGCGCTCGACCTGTACCCGGCCGATGCACTGACCGAGGCGGGCGCCGACAACAGCATCCGCACCCTGCGCCAGCGCTACAACGACGCAGTGCAGTCGCTCGATTCGGACGCGCTGCGCCTGTTGCGCGAGTGGCCCGCACGCCTGAAGTCGATCACTGAGCCGGTCAACGAATACCAGGTGCGTGGCAAGACCATCCGCGTGGAGAACTACCGCGAGTCGCTCAGCCACCAGCAGATTCCCAAGATCGCCGCGCCCACCTACCGCAGCTGGGGCGAGCTGCTGGTGTTCCTGCAGAAGGAGAACCTGCCGGGCTCGTACCCGTACACCGGCGGCGTGTATCCGTACCGCCGCACCGGCGAGGACCCGATCCGCATGTTCGCCGGCGAAGGCACGCCCGAGCGCACCAACCGCCGCTTCCATTACCTCAGCGTCGGCCAGCCAGCCGCGCGCCTGTCCACCGCCTTCGACAGCGTGACGCTGTATGGCGAGGACCCGGCGCCGCGCCCGGACATCTACGGCAAGATCGGCAACTCCGGCGTCAACATCCCCACGCTGGACGACATGAAGAAGCTGTACTCCGGCTTCGACCTGTGCGCGCCGACCACCTCGGTGTCGATGACCATCAACGGCCCGGCGCCGATGATCCTGGCGATGTTCATGAACACCGCCATCGACCAGCAGGTCGAGAAGTATCTGCAGGAAGATGCCGCGCGCTGGGCCGCGGCCGAGGCGAAAATCGCGAGGATCTTCGAAGGCCGCACCCGACCGCAGTACCACGGCGAGCTGCCGCCGACCAACAACGGCCTGGGCCTGGCGCTGCTGGGTGTCACCGGTGACCAGCTGGTCGATGCCGACACCTACGCGCGCATCAAGGCCGAGACGTTGTCCACGGTGCGCGGCACCGTGCAGGCGGATATCCTCAAGGAAGACCAGGCACAGAACACCTGCATCTTCTCCACCGAGTTCGCGTTGCGGATGATGGGCGACATCCAGCAGTACTTCGTCGACCACAAGGTGCGCAACTTCTACTCGGTGTCGATTTCCGGCTATCACATCGCCGAAGCCGGCGCGAACCCGATCAGCCAGTTGGCCTTCACCTTGTCCAACGGTTTCACCATCGTCGAGTACTACCTGGCGCGTGGCATGAAGATCGATGACTTCGCGCCCAACCTGTCGTTCTTCTTCTCCAACGGCATGGACCCGGAGTACACCGTGATCGGCCGCGTGGCGCGCCGCATCTGGGCGCGGGCGATGCGCGAGCGTTATGGCGCCAACGAGCGCAGCCAGATGATGAAGTACCACATCCAGACCTCCGGCCGCTCGCTGCACGCGCAGGAGATCCAGTTCAACGACATCCGCACCACGCTGCAGGCGCTGTATGCGCTGTTCGACAACTGCAACAGCCTGCACACCAACGCCTACGACGAGGCGATCACCACGCCGACCGAGGAGAGCGTGCGCCGCGCGGTGGCGATCCAGATGATCATCAACAAGGAGCTGGGGCTGAACTTCTGCGAGAACCCGTGGCAGGGCAGTTTCATCGTCGACAAGCTGACCGACATCGTCGAGGAGGCCGTGTACAAGGAGTTCGAGGCGATCAGCGAGCGCGGTGGCGTGCTGGGCGCGATGGACACCATGTACCAGCGCGGCAAGATCCAGGAAGAGTCGCTGTACTACGAGCACAAGAAGCACGACGGCAGCCTGCCGCTGGTCGGCGTCAACATGTTCCTGCCCAAGGAGCATGCCGGCGAGGTGGCCACCGAGATCGAGCTGATCCGCTCGACCGAGGAAGAGAAGGGCCAGCAGATCGAGAACGTGCACAACTGGCAGCGCAACCGCAACGCGCTGGCTCCGGCCGGCGAGACCTCGCATTCGCATGAGGTTGAAGGCGTGGCGGCTGAAGAAAGCGATGTGCATGACGGCCATGGCTTGGCGTATCTGCAGAAGACCGCGCGTGATCGCCGCAATGTGTTCGAAGCGCTGATCGAGGCGGTCAAGACCCACAGCCTGGGGCAGATCAGCCATGCCCTGTACGACGTGGGTGGCGAGTACCGCCGCAACATGTAATCGAAGCGGGTAGTGCCGAGCCATGCTCGGCACGAAGCCCGTGCTGCCGAGCCGAAGTCGCCAGCACGGATATGTGGTCCCGTGGGGGCGGAATCGGCTGCTATTCTTCGCCAACATCTTGATGAGGTGGGCGGGCTGGGCATGGCTGAGTATTCAAAGGACGTGTCCCCGGTGGGGTGGTACGTCGGTTCGTATCAGTTGCGCTTCGTTGAGTTGGATGCGTCTGAGAACGACGATCCTGATGCGGAATTCACGGTCTGGGAGAACACCATCATCGTGAAGGCCGATAGCTTTGCAATCGCATACGAGAAGGTGATTGCGGTTGGTATGGAGGCGACATCACCCTACAAAGGCGGCGATCAAGGTATCCCAGTGCAATGGCTCTTTGAGGGGGTTACCGAGTTGCTTCCAATCTACGAACCCCTTGATGACGGTGCGGAGATCATGTGGGCAGAGCACCCGGCGACCAGATTGACGAGACTGCGTCAGCGAGCCAGGTCGCTGGAGGACCTGAGGCAGCGCTTGGATAAGGACGCAGGGCAAGGGTGATCGCATGGGTCCACAATTGGGAACCGTTTCTTTTTACTGTAGGCAGCAACATGGATAGACGGCGTTTCATCGGTGGTACCGCCCTGGCAGCCACGCTGCCGCTGCTCGGCCTGCAGGGCGCGATGGCAGCACCGCGTGGGCGTCTGCTGCCGCCGGCCCTGAACAAGGGCGATACCGTCGGGCTGGTCAGCCCGTCCTCGGCCAGCAGCGATCGATTGAGCCTGCAGCTGGCGCGCGAAGCGATGGAAGCGTTCGGCCTGAAGGTGAAGACCGGCGCACACTACGACGCGCGCCATGGCCACCTGGCCGGTACCGATGCCGAGCGCGCCGGTGACCTCAACGCGATGTTCGCCGACACGCAGGTCAAGGCGATCGTCTGCGTACGGGGTGGCTCCGGTGCCGCGCGGCTGCTGCCGTTGCTGGACTACGACCGCATCCGCGCCAACCCCAAGATCCTGCTGGGGTACTCGGACATCACCGCCCTGCACAGCGCCATCCAGGCCCGGACCGGGTTGGTGACGTTCCATGGGCAGATCGGCTCGGGCACCTGGAACCGCTTCAACGCCGACCAGTTCGAGCGCCTGTTCTTCAAGCGCGAGCTGATGCACTACCAGAACACGGTGGTGGATGCCGACGACGAGCTGGTGCCGCGCCGCAACCGCACGCTGACCCTGCGCGGTGGCACGGCCCAGGGCGAGTTGGTCGGCGGCAACCTCACCGTGCTGACCGCCTTGGCCGGGTCGCCGTACCTGCCGGACTTCACCGGCAAGATCCTGTTCCTGGAGGACGTGGAAGAGGCGCCTTACCGCATCGACCGCATGTTCAGCACGTTGAAGCTGATGGGCGCGCTGGACAAGGTCGCCGGCTTCATCTTCGGCGAATGCACCGATTGCACGCCGGGCGACGGTTACGGCTCGCTGACGCTGGACCAGATCTTCGATGACTACATCCTGCCGCTGAAGATCCCGGCCTATCGCGGTGCGATGATCGGCCACATCCGCGAGCAGTTCATCGTGCCGGTCGGCGGCAAGGTGGCGATGGATGCCGATGCCGGCACATTCGAACTGCTGGAGCCGGTGTTCGCAGGCGCGTGAGTGGCAACGGGCGCGGCGATCAGCGCTGCGCCGGTTGACTCATTCTTCCTCGTCCGCGTCGTCTTCTTCCCCGTCGTCCTCGAGGGACTGCCACCAGGCGCTGCCGGCCACCGGGGCCGGGGGCGCACGTTCGCGTGTTTCGATGGCGTCGACGTGACGCCCGGCATGGCCATCGGCCCAATCCCTGAGCAGCTTCTCCACCGACCTGCGGCTCTGCGCGGCGATGCCGAGGTTGCGCTCGGCCTGCCACGCGGCGTCTTCCTGCGCGGCGTGCTGATGCGGCGCACCGTAACTGCAACGCAGGCAGTAGTGGCGGATGCTGCGCGTCCAGTCCTCGGCGTGGCCGATGCCGGGCACGGTCGCCCGCAGCAGCGCATCCAGGTCGTCCTGGTCATCGGCGCGAACGAACACCACGAAGGTCTGGAACAACGACGGCACCAGCCGGCCCAACTGGTTGAACACATGCACCTCGCGCTCGCCGTCGAAGCGGCTGCCGGTCGACGCACCATCGTGCAGCACGATGTCGCCGAAGCGGTGGCCGCTTTCCGGCAGCGGTACGTTGAGCACGCGTGCGCGCACCGGATCAACGCGGCGCACGAAGACGGTCTCGCCACCCTGCCAGGGGTTCAGGCGAACCACGGCCACGCCGAAGTCGCCATCGATCGGGCCTTCGGTGCCGGGCAGGGCGATGCCGCAGGCGGTCCATAGTTCACGCACGGTGTCCCAGCGGCCGAGCGCGGTGGCGGCGATGGCCGCGTTCCAATGCTCGGCCTGGCCGTGTTCCTCGTTCAGGGCGATGGCCTGCAGGTTGTGCCGCAGCGAGGTGGGCCAGTCCAGCAGGTACTTGTGCACCAGCCCCTGCATGTAGTGGTAGTAGCGGTTGTCCGGGTGATGCTGGAGCAGGGTGCCGAAATCGCGTGCGGCGTCTTCCAGCGCGCCATCATCCACCGCGGCATAGGCGCGGTGATGGATCTGCTCCAGTTCATCGGGGGTGTCGTTCATGCCGCTGCCAGTGTCCGGGTCGGCGCATGATCGCACGGGCCTGCCGGCCAGGATCAGGGGGCGGGAGGGTCGACGGCCAGCCCGCGCTCGATGCGACGGTCGGGGATCAGCCACATCAGTGCCACGCCGACGTAGATCGCCTGCGCGACATGCACCTGCACGAAACTGACGCCGATACCGGTGAGGTAGAGCAGCGGCGACAGTTTTCCCTTCCAGTCCCGGCCGAGTACCTCGCGCAGGGTCGACTCCCTGCCTTCGGCGGCAACGATGCGTTGTTGCAGGAATGCATAGGCGATGGCCGCGGCCAGCAGTACACCGCCGTAGGCGGCGGTAGGCAGCGGCAGCAGGTAGTAGTCATCCATCCAGCGCGTGGCGAACGGCAGCAGCGACAACCAGAACAGCAGGTGCAGGTTGGCCCACAGCACGCTGCCGGAGATGCGCTTGCAGGCCTGCAGCAGGTGGTGATGGTTGTTCCAGTAGATGCCCACGTAGATGAAGCTGAGCAGGTAGGCCAGCAGGGTGGGGATCAGCGGGCGCAAGGCCTGCAGGGTGCCGCCCTCCGGCGTTTTCACCTCCAGCACCATGATGGTGATGATGATGGCCATGACCCCATCACTGAATGCTTCAAGCCTGCCCTTGCCCATGTGTGGTTTCTGCCGGTCAGTGGTGGGTACGTGGTTGCCGCACAGTATCGGCCGACGGCGTGATGGCGCCGTCGGGATCCACCGGCGGCCTCACAGCAGCCGCGTGCCCAGCGGGACGTCGTGCTCGGGCACGCACAGGCTGACCCGGCCTTCGGCATCGTGGAAGCCGGTGACCAGGCATTCGGACATGATCGGGCCGATCTGCTTGGGCGGGAAATTGACCACAGCCACCACTTGCTTGCCAACCAGCGTGGCGGGGTCGTACAGGGCGGTGATCTGGGCGCTGGACTTGCGCACGCCCAGTTCCGGGCCGAAGTCGACCTGCAGCTTGTAGGCAGGCTTGCGGGCTTCGGCGAACGGTTCGGCGGCAATGATGCGGCCGACGCGCAGTTCGACCTTGGTGAAGTCCTTCCAATCGATCGTTTCCATGGTGCCTCGGTGGTTGTGGCTCATCCTGCGGTGGTGGATGAGGCCACCACGGCGATGCGGGTTGTGCGGTACTGCCGACGTCAGGTGGCTGCCGGCAGGGGGACGTAGACCTCGTGCCAGAGCACGACTTTGCCATCCGCGTCGAAGCGCATCAGCAGCATCGCGCGGAAGTGTTCGCGGCGGCCATCGCCGTAGGCGATGTGCGCCCGCATCGACAGGGTGACGGCATCACCATCGGCCAGCGCGTGGTCGACGTCGTAGTCGATGCCCGCCATGCCGGCCTTCATGCCGTTGAGGAAGGCCAGGTAGTCGGCATGGCTGGCGGCGTAGTGGCGCCCATTCGGCTCGACCACGAAGTGCTCGGCGAAGCATTCGCCAACCTGCGCTTCGCTCAGCACCGAGGTGGCATTCAGATGCCGGCGGTTCCAGTCGAGGACGGCATTTGCCTGGCGCAGCAGTTGTTCACGGTCGAGGGGCATGCAGCATTCCTTCAGGGGTGAGGGCCTTACAGCCAGCGTCGCGTGCGGGTACGGAAGGCGTCGAAGGCAGGGCCGAAGCGCTGTGCCAGATAGCGTTCCTCAGGCTGGATCTGGAAGCGTGTGATGTAGGCAACGAAGACGGGCACTGCCAACAGCGCAACGGCGTTGCGCAGCCACAGGCAGGCGGCCAGCAGGACCAGTGCCTGGCCCAGGTACATGGGGTTGCGGGTGAAGCGGTAGACGCCGTGCGTCACCAGGTGCGTCGTACGCTGCGGGCGTAGTGGGTTGACCGTGGTGCCGGCGCGCTGGAACAGCAGCTTGGGTACCAGGTTGAGCAGTACCCCGGCGCTCGCCGTCACGGTGACGATGGTGACCCGCATCGGCAGGGAAAAGGCGAAGCCCGGCAGTTGGTGGGCACACAGCCAGGCGAGCAGGCCGCACAGCAACAGCACGATCGGTGGCGGAAGGCGGGTGTCGAGCGTGGTCATGACGCAGCGATGCTACGCGCGTGATGCCCGTCCATCCAGTGCATCGGCAATGGCCGGCGTCGGCTCAGAGGTTGTGCCCGATGCGCCACAGCACGCCGGCAGGATCGACCCGCGTGAAGTCGCGCATGTTCCAAGGCTGGTCGGCAACCGCGCTCACCCGGGTCTGGAAGCGTTCGATCACACCGCTTTCATGGACGTGCCGATGCCAGTCATCGGCGTTCTCCACCAGCAGGTGCATCATGAAATTGCCGGCATGCTCGGCCACGAAGAACGGCTGCAACAGGAAGCGGGTGCCGCCGTGGCGCACGTAGGCCAGGTCGTCGGATGACCACGGGATCTCGAAGCCCAGCTGCGTGTAGAACGCCATCGAATGGGCCAGCTCACGCGCAGGGACGAAGGCCTTGATCTCGACGGCGGCAAGGTTCACGGCGGCGGTCCTGGGAGCGGGTAGGGATGGTCATTACACCACCGTCGGCGTGTGCCTGGAGTGCGTTCAACGCTGGTCGGAAACGCCGACGCCCGGAAGGTCCCGGGCGTCGGTGTGGAACGGGCGGGCCGCGCGCTTACTGGATCGGCTGGTCCAGCATCAGCTGGCGGGCGAAACGCACCGGCGGTGCGCCGTAGGACAGGATCTGGTCGTGGTAGGCCTTCAGGTTGAAGTTGGCCCCCTGCTTGTCCTGCACCGCCTTGCGGGTGTCGAAGTGTTCCTGTGCACCGACGAAGTAGGTCGGCAGCTGCGCTGAGGTCAGCTGCGCGCGCACCCACTTGCCGGCCGCTTCGCTTTCCTGCTGGAAGGCGTCGTGGGTCATCAGGTGCATGGCCTGCTCGCGGCTCCAGTTGTCCACGTGCACGCCCTGGTCGAGGATGGCGTTGGAGATCGTGCGCAGGTAGAACTTCAGCTGCACTAGGTGGAACAGCGGGTCGTTATCCAGGTAGCCCTGTTCCTGCATCATGCGCTCGGTGTAGACCGCCCAGCCTTCGGCGAACAGGCCCGAACGCAGCACGGCGCGCAGCGTGGACGGGAACTTGCCCGAGTGCCAGCCTTCCAGGTAATGGCCAGGTGTGCCTTCGTGGATCGACAGCAGGTGGATCATGCGGCTGTTGTACTCGCGCAGGAACGAGTCAACCTGCTTGTCGTTCCAGTCGTCCGGGATCGGCGACACCGCATAGAAGGTCTTCAGGTTCTTGTCCAGCGGGCCGGGCGAGTCGCAGTAGGCCACGGCCACGCCGCGCTGGAACTCCGGCATCAGGATGATGTCCACCGGTGCATCGGGCAGGGTCATCAGGTCATGCGTGCGCACGAACTCGGTGGACTGGGCCAGCGAGGCCTTGGCGTCGTCGACCACCTTGTCGCGCGCCGGCTTGTCGGCATAGGCCAGTTCCAGCGCGGCCTCGATGGCCTTCTGCTGCTGGTCGTCGGTCGGGTTGGCCGGCATTTCCGGTGCGCCCGGCTTGTCCTTCAGTACCTGCTGGGCGATGCCGTACATGTCCGCGCGCACGCGGGTCAGCTCGGCGCGGGCACGCTCGCCGATCTCGGCGCGCGAGAGCGAGGAGTTGAGCGAGAACTTCAGCTTCTGGTCGTACTTCTCCGCACCGATGCGGAAATCGCCCTTGGCGTTCGGCACCAGGGTCTTGTCCAGCCATTCCTGCTGCTCGGCCACGGCCTTGTTGAGGGCGTCGATGGCAGCGGTCAGGCGCTGCTGGTCGGCGGCCTCGAGCTGGCCGATGTTGGGCGTGATGAAGGTCTCGACCAGGCTGAGGATGCCCTTGTTCTGCTTGGCAACGGTCTCGGCGTGGATCTTCGGCACGCGGGCCGGGTCCAGGTTGGCACGGGCGGCGGCGAAGATCTGCGGGATCTTCTCGATGCGCGCGGTGGCCGACTTCAGGCGCTCGGGCAGCGGCGCGAACTCGCGGGCCATCAGGCCGTAGATGGCACTGCCGGCCAGGCCGTTGTAGACCTGCGGATCCCACTGCCAGGACTGCAGGGTTTCGTTGTTCCAGATATCGGACTGCAACTGGTTGCGCAGGATCGCGGCGTCGACCTGGTTCTCGCGACCGAGCTTGCTGACGTCGACCTTGTCCAGGTCGGCGAGCAGGGCCTTGCTGGCTTCCAGGCTCTTCTTCTGGCCGTCGGCGCTGAGGTCGTCGAGCTCGCCGTCGTAGCGGTGGTCGCCGATCTGGGTGGCGCTGACCGGGGACAGCTGCATCCAGGTATCCAGTGCCTTCTTCGACAGTTCGGCGAACTGGGCGTCGGCCTGGCTCTGGCCGGCCTGCTCGGTGCTGGCGGTCGGGGCGGTGGGGGCTTGGCCGTCCTGGCAACCGGCCAGGCCGGCGAGCAGGGCGGCGGCGAGCAGGTGCTTGCGCATCGTTGATCCTGGAGCGTTGGGAAACCCCGAGCATAGGCCGGGTGCGGGGCGGGGCGCACCTGCCGTTGGTTGGGCGGGCCGTGCCGGATCGGGCAAAGGCAGGCGCCACCGCGCCTGCACATTTCCTTAGCGTTCGTATTCAGGCAGGTGGTTATGCTTGCGTGGCACGATCAATTCACGGGGAACAAGGACGCATGACGTATCTGCAGGGAATGGGCTGGGCGCTCGGGTTGGGCGCATTGCTGGCATTGGCCGGCTGCGGCAAGCATGAAATGGCCAGCGCCGGCGCGGTGGCGGCCGAGGCGGTGCAATCGCCGGAAGGGGCCTTCCTGGCCTATGAACACACCGTGCAGCTGCAACTGCCGGGCAAGGAGATCGCGCCGCGGGTGAAGGCGGTGGCCGAGGCCTGCCAGAGCGCGACGTTCGGCGACTGCGCCGTGTTGAATGTCTCGCAGCAGGCCGGCGACGCGCCGCGCGGGACGATCAAGGTGCGCATCGCCCCCAAGGGAGTGGAGCCACTGATCGCCCTGGCCGCCGACAAGGGCGAGGTCACCAACCGCGACACCGAGGCCGAGGACCTGGCCCAGCAGGTGGCCGATACCCGGTTGATGCAGGATCGCCTGAAGAACGAGCATGCGCGCCTGGTCCAGTACCAGCAGCGCAGTGACCTGGCGGTGGCCGACCTGTTGACCCTCTCGCAGCGGCTGTCCGAGATCGAGGCCGGGTTGCAGCAGGCCGACCGCGACGCCGCGCAACAGCATCGTCGTATCGACACCCAGTTGGTCACCCTGGATTTCGAGTCGACCAACAGCCAACGCAATCGCAGCGAGATCGGCCGTGCATTCGGCGATTTCGGCGAGATATTCACCACCAGCCTGGCCTACATGATCCGCGTGGCGGCGGGCCTGTTGCCGCTGCTGATCGTCGGCGGCTTCCTGTTGTGGTGCCTGCGCGTGTGGCTGCGCCGGCGCCGCGCGAAGAAGGGCTGAACGACAACGGCGCCGAAAGGCGCCGTTGTTCATTCAACCGTAGGAGGCGGTCAGCCGTGCAGGTGCAGTTCCGGTACCTGCTTCTCGTGCACGGCGAACAGCTCCTGGAACTCTTCCTCGTTCAGCTCGTCGGGCAGGTAGACCGCCACCTGGCTGACCGTGCCGTGTTCATCCACCCGCTCACGCGGACCAGCACGCAGCGAGATCTCGCGGTCCTTCCAGGTGGTCACCATCGGGGCGTCTTCCCACTGGGTGACTTCGGCGTTGTCGTTGTCCCAGAGCACGACGATCGTATACATGCGTGTAGTTCCTCTTCAGCTGCGGCGTTCGCTGGTGATGGTGGCGCCTTCGCGCATCACCAGGGTCACCGGCGTGCGCTGGACCACGTCCAGCAGGCGTTCCCATTGCGCATCGCTCAGCGGGCCGGTGGCCGACAGCACGCGATGCACCTGCAGCTTACCGGCTTCGTCGCGGCTGGAGGTCAGCTCGGCGCTGAACTTGCCCAGGTCCCAGCCTTTCTTCTGTGCATACATGCGCAAGGTAATCGCCGTGCATGAGGCCAACGAGGCCAGGTACAGGTCGAACGGCGCCATGCCGGCCCCCTGTCCGCCCAGGCTTGGCGGTTCATCGGCGATCAACTGGTGCTTGCCGTTGCTGATGGCATGCGCGTAATCGGTATCGGTGGATTCGATGGTGACGTGTGCCATGGCAGCTGCTCCGGTAGTAGGGATGGGCTTACGTTAGCTGCTGGAGGTACCGGCCGGTAGGTCGGGCCGGTGGCCGGATCGTTCCATCGCCTGAACGATGCGGCGGTTCAGGCTGCGCCGGCCGGCGCCATCTCCCGTTCTTCCGCGTGTACCAGCGCAGCCACCGCCGATTGCAGCATTCGCGGCGCGATGTAGTGCCGATGCACCGGGTCCACCACCCCCATGTAGGCGCGGCCGAACAGGTTGCGGCAGCGCACCCGCGTGGACAGCGTGAACAGCATGCCATCGCCGTCGCGCTGCACCGAGACACCGCTGCGGAACCCAAGGTGGCGATCATCGGCCCCCAGCAGCACCTGCGCGTGCTCGGCGTCGACCTGGGCGTCCAGCACCGGGAAGCGTTGCGCGAAGCGCTGTGCCGCCGAATCGTTGAGCAGCGACGACACCGGGCAGCCCAGCGTGGACGTGCGCAGCCCCAGCGGCTTGACCAGCAGGTTGCGGAACCGCATCAGGCCGCTGACCGGCGCGGCCGGCTGTTCGATGAAGGCCTCCAGCAGGCGTACCAGCAGGTGTTCCGGCGACTGCCGCCCGAGCCAGCGGGTGTCGATGCGGATCTGCACGCTGTCCTGGTGGTGATGACCGTGCAATTGCGCGGCGAGCAGGGAGCGTGCGGGCAGGGCAGGCAGTGTGCACGTGCGCAGCGCGGGCAGGTCCTGGCCGACAACCCCATGCAGCCGGCACAGGCGGGCGAGCGTCTGGCGCGCCCGGCCGACATGCCGACGCAGGTGCGCACACAGGCCGATGCACCAGGACGTGTCCATCGCGTGGGTGAAGCCCAGCGTGGTGGTCGGGACCGGCGCCTTGGTCGGGTCGAGCTGCGACAGCGCCTGCAGCAGCGCCGGCGGCAGCAGTTCGGTCAGGCTGGCCAGGTCCGCTTCGCCGCGACCGACCTGTGCGCGGGTGGCCGGGTCCAGCTCACCGGCGGTTTCGTCCGGGTGGCACGACACGGCGAACAAGGCCGGGTGCTGCCCGTTGCCGTGCAGGGGCTGGAACTGGTGCCAGGTGCGTGCCGCCATGCGTACGGTGAACAGGCAGTCGGCAGGGATCTCGACGTGGCGCAGGCCTTCCAGCGCACCGGCCTCGGCCGATGACGTGGCCGGGATGAATCGCAGCCGTGCGCCGCCGCTGCCGCTGACCGCGGTGAACAGGCGCGGGCCGGCGTGCCGATGGAACGGATGGCCGGCGCTGCCGACCGAAAAGGTGTACAGCGAGGCGGGATCGTGTGCCGCGAAGTCGGGTGCGGACAGGCGTACCGATGGCTCATCGAGCGCATCGTTGAACTGCGGGTGATGCTGCTGGCGCTGGCCGGCACGCAGGGCCAGCGCATCGCCGGCACCAGGATCAAGCTGGCTGAGCAGGGTGACTTCCACCGCCCGCCTTCCATCGGCGGCGGCAATCGAGACACGGGGAAAACTGCGGTCGCGGGTCGTGCGGGTGCGTTCCATGGCGTGCCTCGATGGCGATCAGGTAGCGGGTTTGGCCTTGGCCTTGCGGCGCGATTCGCGTTGCAGCGGGCCGGCCGTGGGGCAGACCTCGAAGGCGAACCTGCTGAGGGTGTTGACCATGTTGTCCGGGGTCAGCCGGTAATAGACGAACTGGCCGCGGCGCTCGCTGGTGACCAACCCGGCGGCAGCCAGCACCGACAGGTGGCGGGAGATGGCCGGTGCGCTCATGTCGAAGCGCTGGCCGATCTCGCCGGCGGTGAGTTCCTGTGCGGACAGGTAGGCCAGGATCTCGCGGCGTGGACGCGAGGCCAGGGCTTCAAAGATCTGGTCGGCAGCCATGGGTAATCACTTAACTAATTCGTTAATTGATTAATTGCACGGGCGCGCCGTGCTGTCAAGCGTGGATGCAGGGCGGCGGGGGCGCCTTGTGCCCGGTCCTCTCCTTCGCGGAGCAAATGGCAGGACCGGGCAGGGGCGGAGCTGGCCCGCGTGATCCACTTCGGGCAGGCCTTGCCGCCCGGGTCGACCGCTTATTTCACCGCCGCACCCACGCGTACCGGCAGCGGGATGTTGCACAGGTCGATGTGCCCGGCGGCACGCTTGTAGAAGCCGTCCACGCGGTTGCGGCGCGCTTCCACCGCATCGGCGAAGGTTTTGGAATCGGTGCGCAGCACCTGCAGTGGCACACGCTGGTCGGCCGGAAGCTCGCTGGCCAGCTGGATCGAGATGATCGGCGTGCGCTCGGCGGCATTCTCGTAGAAGCCCATCGGATCCGGGCCGCGGGTGATGGTGCTCAACAGCTCCATGCCCTTGAGCACGCGCCCGACCACGGTGATGTTGCGGTCCAGCTGGCGCGGCGATTGCCCGGTGACCACGTACAGCTCCGCGCCGACGCTGCTGTCGTCGTCATTGTTGCGGCCGGCACCCAGCGCACCATAGCAATGGGCCAGCCATGCCTTCTCGCCATCGCTGCCGACCGCGAAGTCACCGACGAAGCCGGTCTTCGCTGCCCAGCCGTCGCGGTCGGGCAGGGCGGTCAACGCCAGCCCCTGCGCCGGGCGCTGGAACTCGGCCGGCAGGTGCGGCTTGGCGCTGCCCATCGACTTGGCCTTGGCGGTGTCATCGGCATCGGCATCGCCGAACTGGACCACGAAGTTGTCCTGCGAACGGTAGATGCTGAGCCCGTCCCAGAAATGCTCGCGTGCCAGGGTGCGGATGTTGCCGGCATGTTCCGGGGCGAACGCCGGCGCCAGTTCGATGATGACCCGGCCACCGGCCAGGTTCATGTACAGCAGGTTCTCCGCGGCCGGGGTGTGCCAGTCGCTGGCAGGCGAGGCGTCGATGATCTCCTGCGCGCTGCGGTACTTGGCGGGGGCATCGGCGGCCAGCAGCGGCAGCGGGGACAACATCAGGGCCAGGGCCAACAGCGAGGGGCGAAGCGTCATCGGGCGCATTCCGGATTGGGTGTGGGCCGATTCTGCGCGATTGCCCGCGCCGCCGGCCAGCGGCATGACGCAAGGTGGGATGACTACCGGCACATTCGCTATACCGAACTCAGCACTAGTATTCGATTCAGGCTAGTTGGAAGGAGTGGGGCGATGAGTGACCTGGATGCCCAGCTACGCAAGTTCCAGAAGGAACTGAGCTCCGGCACGGTCTCGCTGGCGCTGCTGGCGGTGTTGGCCAAGGCTTCGGAGCCGCTGTACGGCTACCTGATCGCCAAGGAGCTGGAGCGCGTCGGGGAGGGCGTGCTCAGTGGCAAGCAGAGCGCCCTGTACCCGGTGCTGCGCAACCTGGAAGGCGCCGGGCTGTTGGAAAGCCATGTCGAGCCCTCGGTGTCCGGGCCGCCGCGACGTTACTACCGTATCAACGATGACGGCCGCGCCGCGCTGCGGCAGTGGATCGCCGCCTGGGATGCCACTCGCAACTCTTTGCAGTACGTACTGGAGGGAATCCACTGATGAACGCTGACAACCACGCAAGGCCGCTTCCCACCACCATCCCCGAGTACCTGGAGCAACTGCGCGCGGCGCTGGCCGGTGCCGATCCGGCGATGATCCAGGACGCGCTGTACGACGCGGAGGAGTACCTGCGCTCGGAACTGGCCGAGCAGGCCGGCAAGACCGAGGCGGAGGTCATCGCCGGTGTCGCCGGCAGCTACGGCGCGCCGGAGGAAGTGGCCGAGATCTACCGCGAGACCGAAGTGACGGTGAACCGCGCGCTGCGTGCGCCGGGCATGCGGATCACGCCGGCGGCGGTGGCCGCCGCAGCGGCCGCTGGCGGCGCGCTTCTTCGGCGTCGTGCTCGACCCGCATACCTACGGCGCGCTGTTCTACATGCTGCTGTCGCTGGCCACCGGCACGTTCTTCTTCACCTGGGTGGTGACCGGCCTGTCGCTGTCGGTATCGCTGCTGATCCTGATCGTCGGTATCCCGATCCTGCTGCTGTTCCTGGGGTCGGTGCGGGTGCTGTCGCTGGTGGAGGGCCGCATCATCGAGACCATGCTCGGGGTGCGCATGCCGCGTCGCCCGGCCTACACGGACAAGAGCCAAGGCTGGCTGGCGCGCATCGGGGCGATGTTCGCCGACGGGCGCACCTGGCTGACGATGCTGTACTTCCTGCTGATGCTGCCCTTGGGCGTGGCCTACTTCACCATTGCAACGACCTTGTTGTCGCTGTCGTTGGCACTGATGTTCGCGCCGCTGGGTGACCTGTTGTTCGACCATCCGGCCGGCATCTGGATCGATGGCGTGAACGTGGCCACCGCCTTCTGGGTGTGGCCGGTATCGGTGGCGGTGGGTGCATTGCTGCTGTTCGGCACGCTGCACCTGGCACGGGGCATCGGCAAGCTGCATGGCGCGATGGCCAAGCATCTGCTGGTGCGCCTGTAAGCCACATGCCAGCCGGAACAAACGAACGGGGCGCCCTTGGCGCCCCGTTCGTTTGTGGCATGACGGTGGAGCCCTGCGCGGATGCTCAGGGCGAGCGCACCAATGCGGCGGTTGCCCGGCGCACCACCGGCAGGAGCAACAACAGCACGGGGAAGGCGATCAGCCAGGAAACGCCCCAAGCGCCCAGCCACTTGGACGTGAGCTGCGGCGACAGGCCGATGCTTTTCAGGGTGCTGATCAACGACACGATGCTGGTCATCAGCAGGGACAGCAGCAACGGCATGACCAGGGCGCCGTAACGCACGGGAAGCTTGGGAATGCCGAGGAAAATGGTGGGTTTGTGTGAAGCGTTCAAGAGCGATCTCCAGGATCCGGTCAAGCAAAGGCGCCTATCGCCCGCGAGCGGGCAAACAGCCCCGGCAGGGCCGGAGTTGATGGGCGCGTTGGTTGACGTGAACGCTTACGGTCGCCACGAGAACCGGGACGACGGCGCGCATGTTAGGGGCCGCGCCGGCCGCTGGCAAGCGATCTTGTCTGGTGGAGCCGGGTGTTCCTTCCGGAACGCGGGCAAGGGGTTTTTCTAAATCGTGGTTCAGCCCCGGCGCGGGTCCGGGTTGACCTTGCGGAGCGGACGCCTAAAATGACTGACAGTCAGTCAGTTGAGTTCGCCATGGACAAGCGCGCCGCCATCATCGATGCCGCCATCGCCGTGTTCGCCGAAAAGGGCGTCGAAAAGGCAACGGTATCGGACATCGTCAAGCGCGCCGGCATCGCCCAGGGCACGTACTACCTGTACTTCCCGTCGCGGTTGGCGGTGATGGGCGGCATCGCCGAGCGCGTGCTGACCCAGCTGCTGGCGCGGTTGCATGCGCAGCTCGATGGCCTGCCGGCCGGCGCGCAGTTGGACCGGTTGGCGGCGGTGATCTTCACCGAGGTCGGCGCGCAGCACCAGGAGGTCGCACTGCTGTACAGCGGCATGACCCAGACCGACCAGATGCGGCGTTGGGAGCAGATCTACGCGCCGCTGTACGCGTGGCTGCAGCAACTGCTGGAACAGGCGCGCGCGGACGGTGCGATCGCCGCCGGCGTGCAGCCGCGGCATGCCGCGCGGGTGCTGGTCGGTGCCATCGAGGCCGCCGCCGAGCAGGTGCACCTGTATGCCGATACGTCGGCCGACGAGGCGCGGGCGCATCTGGCCGAACTGGAGCGTTTCATCGGCGCCGGACTGGGGCGCGCGCCGGCGGTCTGATCACGGCGGTGCCGATGCGCACCGCACACAACAACGAGAAGCAAGGAGAACGACATGGCCGGGAAAGGCTGGCTGTTTGTTGCCCTGACCTGCGTGTTCGAGCTGGTCTGGGTGTATGGGTTCAACGTGGCCTCGGCCTGGTGGCACTGGATACCGATCATCGCGGTCATTCTGGTCGACTTCCAATGGCTGGCCCGCGCCTGCGAAACCTTGCCGACCGGCACCGTGTACGCGGTGTTCGCGGCAGTGGGTACGGTGGGCGCTGCATTGATGGACATCTTCCTGTTCGGTGGCAGCTTCAGCGTCGCCAAGGGTGCCTTCATGGCGCTGCTGGTGGCGGGCGTGATCGCGCTCAAGCTGGCCGATGGCAAGGAAGCAGAAACTGCCGGTGCGACCGGCAAGGACGGTTGAGATGGGTTGGTTCCTGGTGGTGATCGCCGCGCTGATGGAAACGCTGGGCGTGGTTGGCCTGAAGCGTTACAGCCAGCGCAGGAATGCGCTCAATGCGCTGCTGTTCTTCGGCGGCTTCGGTGCCTCGTTCGTGCTGCTGTACCAGTCGTTCCGCTACCTGCAGCTGAGCGTGGCCTATGCGGTATGGATCGGCCTGGGCACCGCGGCGGCGGTGCTGGTGAATATGCTGTTCTTCGGTGAGTCACGCAGCACCGCGCGCCTGCTGAGCCTGGGCGTGATCGTGGCCGGTGTGGTCGGGTTGAAGGCAGTGTCGTAAACGCAGAAGGCCCCGGTGATTGCCGGGGCCTTTGTATTGAATGAGGCAGGCGCTGATTGCCTCCCTTCTCCCGCGAGAGGGAGGCGGTGCCCCGCCAGGGGCGGATGAGGGGATTCTGAGCACTTGAGCATTTGAGGCTTCTGCCTTGGCCCTGACAGCGGGTTCTGGGCAGTACGCTGCCAAGCGCATTGCCATCGTTTCGATCTGCACTCACCCCAACCCCTCTCCAGCAGGCGGGAGAGGGGCTGCAAAGGTCCAAATGTACTTAGCGCTGCGCGCGACGGCGCAGCGGCGTGACGTTGCTCGCCGCTGCCTTGCGGCTCTTCTTCGCCGCGGCCGGCTGCGACTGCGCGCTGAAGAAGTCGCGCATCTTCGGGTAGACCACTTCGCGCCAGCGGCGACCACTGAAGATGCCGTAATGGCCGGCACCCTCGACGATGAAGTGGTTGCGGCGCGACGCCGGGATGCCGGTGCACAGTGCCTGCGCCGCTTCGGTCTGGCCCAGGCCGGCGATGTCGTCCAGCTCGCCCTCGATGCTCAGCAGCGCGGTGTCGCGGATCGCCGACGGGTCCACGCGCTCACCGCGTACGTACCATTCACCGCGCGGCAGCAGGAACTCCTGGAACACCACGCGGATGGTGTCCAGGTAGAACTGTGCCGGCATGTCCAGCACCGCGTTGTACTCGTCGTAGAAATGACGGTGCGCGTTGGCATCGTCCAGGTCGCCCTTGACCAGGTCGGTGTAGAAATCCCAGTGCGACATCAGGTGCCGGCTGGGGTTCATGGCGACGAAGCCGGCGTGCTGCAGGAAGCCCGGGTAGACCCGGCGGCCCTGGCCCGGGTACGGGGCAGGCACGGTGTGGATGACGTTGTTCTCGAACCACGACAACGGGTTGCGCGTGGCCAGGTTGTTGACCGCGGTGGGGCTGTGGCGGGCATCGATCGGGCCGCCCATCATCACCAGCGAGCGCGGCGTGGCCTCGCCACGGCTGGCCATCAGCGACACCGCCGCCAGCACCGGCACGGTCGGCTGGCACACGCTGACCACGTGCACGTTGTCGGCGCCGAGGTGGCGGATGAATTCCTGCACGTACTCGATGTAGTCGTCCAGGCCGAACTCGCCCTGTTCGACCGGCACCATGCGCGCATCCACCCAGTCGGTGACGTAGACGCGGTGGTCGCGCAGCAGCGTGCGCACGGTGTCGCGCAGCAGGGTGGCGTGGTGGCCTGACAAGGGCGCCACCACCAGCACGATCGGCTGGGCCAGCAGGGCTTCGACCTTGGACGTCTCGTTGCTGTGGCGCTTGAAGCGCAGCAGCTTGCAGAACGGCTTCTCGACCTCGGTGAGCTGGGCGATCGGCACGATCTCGCCGTCCAGCTCCAGCTCGTGGATGCCCCATTCCGGCTTTTCGTAATCCTTGCCGAGGCGATGGAACAGCTCGTTCATCGCGGCCAGGCGGTCGGCGCCGGGCATGGACGACCACCAGTGCCCGCCGTTGTTGAAGAACGCCGCGTTGGCCTGGGCCTGGTGAACCCACGGGGCAAGCAGGTTGCGGGTCAATTCATGCAGTTGATAAAGCATGACGTCCAAATATGTATGGTCATATGGTGCTGCGCAGCATACTCCAGTCTGGCGGCGATGGCGTTAAGGCCGGCCGGACTGGCTCAGCGGGGGCTTTCGAGCGCGGCGACGTCGTCGCTGAATGCGGGGCCGAGCCAACAGTGCGAGCCCACCGCGCGGAAGCCGGCCTCCTGCAGCTGCCGCCGGTACCAGCGCGCCGGGCGCTTCTGGAAGCCGTCATGGTCGCCGTGGAAGTCGTCCTCGGCGGTGAAGGTCTCCAGGAAGGCGACCCCGCCGCACAGCTCGGCCAGGCCTTCCAGCCCGGCCTTGAGCTCGCGGCTGGGCACGTAGTGCATCACGTCCGAGCAGACCAGCAGGTCCACCGGCGCGCACGGGCGCAGCCACTGGAAGTCGCCGAAACGCGCCAGGTGCAGATCGCGGGTGCGGCCATAGCGACGTACCGCGTATTCGCTGCCGTCAAAGCCCATGTACTGCAGCTTCGGGCGCAGCTTGAGCAGAGGCGCGCGCCAGGCGCCTTCACCGGCGCCGATGTCCAGCACGCTGCGGATCGGCCGTTCCAGGTAGTACTCGGCGCTGGCCACCGCCAGTTGCACCTTGCGCGCCAGGCGTGCGGCGCCACCGATATCACCACGGCGGTACCAACGCTGGAAGTAGGCGGCGTCGTACTGTTTTTCCTGCATGTGCGTGTCTTGTGCGGATGGGCGAAAATGGCGCACATCCTACGCCGCCGCCGGAGCCAGTGCATGCAGTCCTATTTTTGGGTCAAGACCTTCCACCTTGTTTTCGTGGTGGCGTGGATGGCGGCGGTGTTCTACCTGCCGCGGATCCTGGTCAACCTGACCGAGACCGCCGGGCAGGCGCCCGTGCAGCAGCGCCTGCAGTTGATGGGCATGCGCCTGTACCGCTTCGGCCATATGATGTTCGGCATCGCTTTCCTGCTGGGGCTGGTGTTGTGGCTGGGCTACAAGGTGCTGCCGGACTTCCCGACCATGGTGGCTCCCGGCGGGGCGGGCTGGTTGCACGCCAAGCTCGGGCTGGTGGTGCTGCTGATGGTCTATTACACCGTGACCGGTCGCTGGTTGAAGGGCGTGGCCAAGGGCAGGGGGCTGCCGTCCTCGCGCGCGCTGCGTTGGTTCAACGAACTGCCGCTGGTGCTGTTCATCGCCATCGTGTACTTCGTGATCGCCAAGCCGTTCTGATGCACGGGGGTATCAAGCAGAAAGGCCGGCAATGCCGGCCTTTTTTGTACCCGCGATGCCATTGCGGCGTCCGCGCGCATGAAAACCGCCCGCCAGTGGGCTGCCATGGCGGGCATTCTTGCGAGGGGAGGGGTTCCCTGTTTCGCGGCCGAGGCCGCTGCTACGCGGTGAGCTGGCGCAGTTCCTTGCGGGCCAGGTCGGTCCATTCGCGCTGGGCGCGCTGGTAGTACTTCGGTGAGAGCTCGGCACGGTCCAGCAGCTTGCGCAACTGTGCGGCCGCCTCGTCGGGGCGGCCGGCGCGCTTGAGCAGCAGGGCATAGCGCAGGCGTGCTTCCTCGCCGGCGAAGCCGTCGACCATGGCCTCGTACTCGTGCAGGGCGGCATCGACATCGCCGCTGTCCTCCACGGCGCGGGCATACAACAGATGACCATCCTGCGAGCGGAAGGACGGATTGGCGGCGATCAGCGCGTCCAGTGTCTGCCGGGCCTGTGCTGCCTGGCCGAGCCCGTACTGGGCCTTGGCCAGGCCCAGCATCAGGTCGGGGTCTTCGCGGTGGATGCCACGCAGGGCGCTTTCGAACAGCGTGGCGGCCTCGGCGTACTCGCCATGGTCCAGGTGCTGCTGCGCCAGTTGCCGGCGGTTCTCGGCGGTGTCGGACACGCGCAGGCGCTGGTCGGCCTGGCGCTTGCCACGGGACGGATCAAGCTGGTCACGCACCTGGCGCAGGCCGCGCCGCGCGCTGGGGTTGTTGCGCAACCCCGGCAGGATCTCGGCGATGAAATAGATCAGCACCGCCAGGTACGAGAACATCAGGATGATGACGATCCAGTACAGCGGCCGCCCGTTGCGCACGACGTGCACGCAGCAGGCAACCTGCAATACCAGCGAAAGCAGAATGATCGGGCTCATCCCTGTGTCCCCGTGGCGGCGTTGGCTCAGGCGGCCTCGTAGGCACCGTAGCTGCGCAGGCGCTTGTAGCGCTGCTCCAGCAATGCTTCCACGCTCAGCTTGTCCAGCGCGTCCAGTTCATTGAGCAGCACGGCCTTCAGGCGGGTGCCCATCTGCTTCGGGTTGCGGTGGGCGCCGCCGATCGGCTCGCGGATCACCTTGTCGACCAGGCCCAGGCTCTTCAGGCGCGGGGCGGTCATGCCCAGCTGCTCGGCGGCGTCCTTGGCCTTGCTGGCGTCCTTCCACAGGATCGAGGCACAGCCTTCCGGGCTGATGGTCGAGTACACGCTGTACTCCAGCATCAGGGTGCGGTCGCCCACGCCCAGTGCCAGCGCGCCGCCGGAGCCGCCTTCACCGATCACGGTGCAGATCACCGGCACCTTCAGCTCCGCCATTTCCATCAGGTTGCGGGCGATGGCCTCGGACTGGCCGCGCTCTTCGGCGTCGATGCCCGGCCATGCGCCGGCGGTGTCGATCAGGGTCAGCACCGGCAGCTTGAAGCGCTCGGCCATCTTCATCAGGCGCAGCGCCTTGCGGTAGCCCTCCGGCTTGGGCATGCCGAAGTTGCGCTTGACCTTTTCCTTGGTGTCGCGGCCCTTCTGGTGGCCGATCAGCATCACTGCGCGGCCGCCGATGCGGGCCAGGCCGCCGACGATGGCCTTGTCATCGGCGAAGGCGCGGTCGCCGGCCAGTTCCTGGAACTCGTCGCAGAAGATGCGGATGTAGTCCAGCGGGTACGGGCGCGACGGGTGGCGGGCCACCTGCAG
The DNA here is from genome assembly GCF_052871705.1 of Stenotrophomonas sp. LARHCG68. Classification (NCBI taxonomy): domain Bacteria; kingdom Pseudomonadati; phylum Pseudomonadota; class Gammaproteobacteria; order Lysobacterales; family Lysobacteraceae; genus Stenotrophomonas; species Stenotrophomonas sp. LARHCG68. Next base: position 1,034,224 of record NZ_JBIXJV010000001.1, read on the forward strand.
CACCTGCCAGGGGGTCAGGTTGCGGAAGATCTGTGCGGTACGCAGGCGCAGCTTGTCTTCCAGCGCCTTCACCTCTGCATCGACATTGACCGCCGGCCCGGCGCTGGCGCTGCGCAGATCCTTGATCTTGGTTTCCAGATCAGCGATGGGTTGCTCGAAGTCGAGGTAGTTCGGATTCATCGGAAACCGTCATGAATTAAAGGGGGGAAGTGTAGCCGAACGCGTCGAATGAACCCGTACGCGTCCGTCCGGTTCAGTTCGCCCAAGGCGGGCTGTACTTGACCTTGACCCGGCGCACGGCCGGGTCCTCGCGCAGGGTATCGAGCAGCTGCGGGCTGACCCGCACCGCCCCCTGGCCGCCCAGGTCGAGCATGCCGGCCACGCTGCCGTTGGGCTTGCCGTTGAGCAGAAGGTCCAGGCGCAGCGGGGTGCGGCCGGGCCGGCTGCCGGCCAGCAGGGCGTCGATGCGCTGCCAGATCGGGCCGCCGCGGCCATCCACGCGCAGGAACATGCCGGTGGCATGGTCGGCGCTGAGCTGTTCATAGTCCCAGCACTGGCGGATGCGCAGGGCATAGCCGCCGTTGAATTCGTCCTCGCGCAGGCCGCCCTTGACCACCAGGATGCGGTCCTTGGTCATCAGGTGCCCGAATTCGGCCAGGCCGTCGGAGAAGGCGCTGCACTCGACCCGGCCCTTGCCGTCCTCCAGCGTCACGAACACCTGGCTGTCGCCCTTGCGGCGCACGCCGATGACCATGCCGGCCAGGATCACCTGCGCCTCCTGCCGCCAGGCGCGCTTTTCGCCGTCCTTGGACGGCAACGCCGGGGTGACCATCTTGTCCAGGCCGCCCAGGTCGGTGCCGACCAGTTCCTTGACGTCCTCGGCGTAGGGGTCGAACGGGTGGCCACTGAGGTAGAAGCCCAGCGTCTCGCGCTCGCCGCCGAGCAACTGCGCCAGCGGCCATTCCTTGCTTTCGGGCAGGTCCAGCTGGTTGGCGGTGCTGACCGGGTCCGGCGCGCCGAACAGCGAGTTCTGCCCGGAGGCCTTCTCGCGCGCCATCTGGTCGGTGGCCTTGAGCACTTCCGGCAACTGCAGCATCAGCGTGGCGCGGTTCTTGCCCAGCCCGTCAAGCGCGCCGCAGTTGATCATCGCTTCCAGCGTGCGGCGGTTGAGCTTGCCGGACTCCACGCGGGTGCAGAAGTCCAGCAGCGAAACGTACTCGCCGCTGCGCAGGCGCTCGTCCACCACGGCCTCGCAGGCCCCCTGGCCGACGCCCTTGATCGCACCCAGCCCGTAGCGGATGGTGTCGGCGTTGGCGGCCTCGAACATGTAGGCCGAGTCGTTCACGCGCGGCGGCAGCACGGTCAGGTTGAGGTTGCGCACCTCGGCCAGGAAGCCGACCACCTTGTCGGTGTTGTCCATGTCCGAGGACAGCGTGGCCGCCATGAACTCGGCCGGGTAATGACGCTTGAGCCACGCGGTCTGGTAACTGACCAAGGCATAGGCCGCGGCGTGCGACTTGTTGAAACCGTAGCCGGCGAACTTCTCCATCAGGTCGAAGATTTCATCGGCCTTGGGGCCGTCCACGCCGCCCTTGGCCGCACCCTCGCGGAAGATCTCGCGGTGCTTGGCCATTTCCGCCGGCACCTTCTTGCCCATCGCGCGGCGCAGCAGGTCGGCGCCGCCCAGCGAGTAGCCGCCGACGATCTGCGCCATCTGCATCACCTGCTCCTGGTACACCATGATGCCGTAGGTGTCCTTGAGGATGGCTTCGGTGCGCGGGTCGGGATAGATGATTTCTTCCTGGCCGTGCTTGCGCGCGTTGAAGGACGGAATCAGGTCCATCGGGCCGGGGCGGTACAGCGACACCAGTGCGATCAGGTCTTCGAAGCGGTCCGGGCGCGCGTCCTTCAGCAGGCGGCGCATGCCCGAGGATTCGAACTGGAACACCGCGCCGGTGTTGCCGTTGGCGAAGATGTCCTTGTAGGTCGGGGCGTCGTCGAGCGGGATCTGGGTGATGTCCACCGGCGGGATGCCGGCGCGTTCGTGGCGCTTGTTGATCGCCTTCACCGCCCAATCGATGATGGTCAACGTGCGCAGGCCGAGGAAGTCGAACTTCACCAGGCCCACTTCTTCCACGTCGTTCTTGTCGAACTGGGTGACCGGGTTCTTGCCGATGCCGCCTTCGTCGTGTTCGGCGTACAGCGGGCAGAACTCGCTCAGCGGCTCGGGGCCGATCACCACGCCACCGGCATGCTTGCCGGCGTTGCGGGTGAGGTCTTCCAGCTGCAGCGCCAGGTCGATCAGGTCGCGGACGTCGTCCTCGGTCTCGTAGCGCTGGATCAGCTCGGCCGAGGCCATTTCCGAATCCACGCCTTCTTTGCCCTTGCCCAGCGCATCCTTCAGGTGGATGCCCAGGATGTTCGGGATCAGCTTGGACACGCCGTCGACCAGGCCGTACGGGAAGCCCAGCACGCGGCCGGTATCGCGCACGACCGCCTTGGCCGCCATGGTGCCGTAGGTGATGATCTGGCTGACGCGCTCGCGGCCGTACTTGCGCGCGACGTAGTCGATCACCTCGTCGCGGCGGTCCATGCAGAAGTCGATGTCGAAGTCGGGCATCGACACGCGTTCGGGGTTGAGGAAGCGCTCGAACAGCAGGTTGTACGGCAGCGGGTCCAGGTCGGTGATCTTCAGCGCCCAGGCCACCAGCGAGCCGGCACCCGAGCCACGGCCCGGACCGATCGGGATGCCCTGGTTCTTGCCCCACTGGATGAAGTCGGCAACGATCAGGAAGTACCCCGGGAACCCCATCTTGATGATGGTGTTGAGCTCGAACTCCAGCCGCTCGAAGTAGTCCTCGCGGCTCATGCCCGGCGCCAGCGGGTTCTTCTCCAGGCGCTCGGCCAGGCCGTCGCGCGACATCTTCTGGATCCAGGTATCCAGGGTCTCGTCGTCGGGCACCGGGTAATTGGGCAGGAAGTAGGTGCCCAACCGCATCTCCACGTTGCAGCGCTGCGCCAGCGCCAGCGTGTTGTCGATCGCGTCGGGGATGTCGGCGAACAGCTCGCACATCTGCTCGGGCGTCTTCAGGTACTGCTCGCGGCTGTACTCGCGCGGACGCTTGGGGTCATCGAGCACGCGCCCGGTGGAGATGCACACGCGCGCTTCGTGTGCGTCGAAATCCTCCGGCGACAGGAAGCGCACGTCATTGGTGGCGACCACCGGCAGGCCACGCTGGCCGGCGGCCATCAGCGCGAACTGGTTGAAGGCTTCCTCGCCCTCGCGCTGGGTGCGGGTCAGCTCCAGGTGCAGGCCGTCGCCGAACACGCGCTGCCAGTCGGCCAGCTGCTGCTCGGCCAGGTCGTGGCGGCCTTCGGCGGCCAGGCGGCCGGCCAGGCTGTGGCGGCCGGCCAACGCGAACAGGTGCTGGCCGCCGTCCTTGAGCCATTGCGGGTGCACCGCCACGCCGCCTTCGTTGCGGTGGCCTTCCATCCAGGCGCGGGTGAGCAACCGCGACAGGCTCAGGTAGCCCTCGCGGTCACGGCACAGCAGCGTCATCCGCCACGGGTCCTGGTTCTCCTCGGCGATCAGCAGGTCGGCACCGGCGATCGGCTTGATGCCCACGCCTTCGGCGGCCTTGTAGAACTTCACCAGCGCGAACATGTTGTTCAAGTCGGTGACGGCCAGCGCGGGGGCCTGCATCTCCACCGAACGGCTGAGGATGTTGGCCTGCTTGGCCTTCTTCGGGTCCGCCTGGTCCGGCTTGGCCGGCACGCGGATGGTGGAGTCCACCATCGAGAACTCGGTGTGGACGTGGAGATGGACGAATCGGGAAGAAGTAGACATGCCGGGCCAGAAGTGTGCCGAAGCAGGGTAGCGACGGGGGAACGGGGGAACAAGGGCTCAGGGGTGAACAGGGGGCGGGGCGGCTGCCGGCACGGTTTCGCTCCCCCTTGCAGGAACGAAGGCCAGGAGCAGGAGCGCGGCCAGGTTGCGCCGTTGTCCTGCCGTTGCCGCCTTGCGCAGCCCTCCGGCGCTAGCCGAGGGCGTCCCGGACCGGCGCGAACGACCTTCGGTGTTCGGCGCAGGGCCCGTGGGCTTTCAACGCGGCCAGGTGGAACGGCGTGCCGTAGCCCTTGTGCTGGTCGAAGCCGTATTCAGGGTGTCGCTGGTGCAGCTCCAGCATGTAGCGGTCGCGGCTGACCTTGGCCAGGATCGAGGCGGCCATGATCGCGCGGTCGATGGCGTCGCCGCCGACCAGCGCTTCGGCCGGGCAGGGCAGCCCCTTGGGGATCTTGTTGCCGTCGATGCGGGCGAACTGGGCCACGTGGCCGACGCCTTCCACCGCGCGGCGCATGCCCTGCATGGTGGCCTGGAAGATGTTCAGGCTGTCGATCTCGGCCACGTCGACGAAGATGATCGAATAGGCCAGGGCGCGCTCGACGATGCGGTCGTACAGCAGTTCGCGCTTGCCGGCGGTCAGGGCCTTGGAATCATCCAGTCCGTTGATGCGCGGGCGTGCCGGGTCGAACACCACCGCGGCGACGGCCACCGGGCCGGCCAGCGGGCCGCGGCCGGCTTCGTCCACGCCGGCGACCAGGCGCGGGCCCTGGCGTTGCGCCAGCGCGGCATCGTCGAACAGGGACAGCGAAAGGTCCGCTGTCCTGGCAGGAACACGGCGGGCGTTCACGGCTGGGCTTGCCGGGCCGGTGCATCCAGCAGGCCGGCCACCGCATCGGCGGCGCGGGCGGAAGCGTCCTGGCGCAGTTGCTGGTGCAGGCGCAGGTAGTCGTCCTGCAGTCCGGCCACGCGGGCCGGGTCGTCGAACCAGTCACGCACGGCGCCGGCCAGGTTGTCGGGCGTGCAGTCGTGCTGGATCAGCTCCGGTGCCAGGTCCTTGCCGGCCAGCACGTTGGGCAGTGCATAGCGGTTGACCTTGATCAGCCCCAGGCTGCTGACGATGCGGTAGGTCAGCTCGGACACCCGGTAGCCGACCACCATCGGTCGCTTGACCAGCATGGTTTCCAGCGTGGCGGTGCCGGAGGCCAGCATCACCACGTCGGCGGCGGTCATGGCCTCGCGGGCGCGGCCATCGAGCAGGTGCACGCGCGCGCTGGGCAGCGCCGCGGCGCGGATCTGCTCGACCAGCATCGCCTTGCATTTGGCATTGGCGGCCGGCACCACCAGGTGCAGGTCATGCCGGTCCTCGCACAGCTGCCAGGCGGCGGCGAAGAACGGCGGGCCGAGGCGGCTGACCTCGCCCAGCCGGCTGCCGGGCAGCACCGCAAGCACCGGTGCCTGCGCGGGGATGTCCAGTGCGTGGCGTGCCTGCAGGCGGTCGCTCTGCAGCGGGATGTCATCGGCCATGGGATGGCCGACGAAGCGCGCGTCGATGCCGTGCCGGGCATAGATCGGCGGCTCCATCGGGAACAGGCACAGCACCAGGTCGGCGCTGGCACCGATCTTCTCGGCGCGCTTCTCGCGCCATGCCCAGACCGACGGGCTGACGTAGTGCACGGTGCGGATGCCGCGTTGCTTGAGCCACTTCTCCACGGCCAGGTTGAAGTCCGGCGCATCGATGCCGATGAACACGTCCGGCTGCCATTCCAGCACGCGCTGGCGGAACGCCTTGCGCAGCTTCAGCAGGCGCGGCAGATGGCGCAGGATCTCGGCCAGTCCCATCAACGCCAGTTCACTGGCATCGAACCAGGTTTCGCAGCCGGCGTTGCGCATGGCATCGCCGCCGATACCGGCGAACTCGGCGTCCGGATAGCGCGTGCGCAGCGCCTTGATCAGGCCGGCGCCGAGGCCGTCGCCGGACGCCTCGCCCGCGACCAGCGCGATGCGGACCCTGCGGCGGGAAACAGGGAGCAGGGAGGCGGGAAGGGCCGTTGGCTGCGCCGTGGGTGGCGCACTTGCTGCCGCCAGCTCCCCGTTCCCCGGGCGGTTCCCCATGCTCATCGCTGCAACGGACGCTCGCCGCTTTCGATGAAGTCCAGCAGCTGCTTCACGTCGTCGCTGTCGCGCGCCTGTTCGGCCAGTTGTTGCTTGGCCTCGGCCAGCGGCAGGCCGGCGACGTAGATGGTGCGGTAGGCGCGCTTGATCGCGCTGATGCGCTCGGCATCGAACCCGCGGCGCTTGAGGCCCTCGCTGTTGATGCCGCGCGGGCGGCCATGGCCATCGATGCCGACCATGGTGAACGGCGGGATGTCACCGGTCACCAGCGAGCCCATGCCCAGGAAGGCGTGGTCGCCGATGCGGCAGAACTGGTGGGCACCGGCAAAGCCGCTGATGATCACCCAGCTGCCGACGCTGACATGCCCGGCCAGCGTGGTGTTGTTGGAGAACACGCAGTGGTCGGCCACATGGCAGTCGTGGGCGATGTGGGTGTAGGCCAGCATCCAGTTGTCGCTGCCGATGGTGGTCACGCCACCACCGCCGGCGGTGCCACGGCTGAGCGTGACGAACTCGCGGAACACGTTGCGGTCACCGATGACCAGCTCGGTGCGTTCGCCGGCGAACTTCTTGTCCTGCGGCTCGCCGCCGACGGCGACGTGGCCGATGAAGCGGTTGTCGCGGCCGATGCGGGTCGGGCCGTGGACGCTGCAGTGCGGGCCGATCTCGGTGCCGTCGCCGATCTCCACTTCCGGCCCGATCAGGGTGAACGCGCCCACGCGCACGCCGCTACCCAGCTTGGCGGAAGGGTCGATGACCGCGGTCGGATGGATCAGGGGGGCGCTGTCACTCATGCAAAGACTCCGGCTGGATTACTCGCGGGTGCCGGCGCACAGCACTTCGGCGTGCGCGACCACTTCACCGTCGACCTTGGCTTCGCCGTAGTACACGGCCATGTTGCGGATCACGCGCTTGACCTGCACATGCAGCTCCAGCACGTCGCCCGGCACCACCTGCTTCATGAAGCGCACGTTGTCGACCTTGACCAGGTAGAACAGCTTGGACTGCGCATCACGGCCCAGGCTCAGCTGGGTCAGCACGCCACCGGCCTGCGCCAGTGCCTCGATGATCAGCACGCCCGGCATGATCGGCTGGCCGGGGAAGTGGCCCTGGAAGAACGGCTCGTTGATGGTCACGTTCTTGTGCGCAACGATGCGCTTTCCTTCCACGTCCAGCTCGACGACCTTGTCGACCAGCAGGAAGGGGTAGCGGTGCGGGATCAACGTCTGGATGGTGTTGACGTCGACGGGCAGCTGCAGCGGTGCGTTCATTCCTTCTCCTTGCTCACAGCCAGGATGCGCCGCGCGAGCGCATCGAGCTGCTTGAAGCGCGCGGCGTTCTTGCGCCACGTGCGGTTATCGGTCAATGGGGTGCCGGACGAGTACTCGCCCGGTTCGGTAATGGAGTTGCGGACCACCGACTTGCCGGTGATCACCACGTGGTCGCAGATTTCCAGGTGGCCGACCACGCCGACCGCACCGCCGAGCAGGCAGTAACGGCCGATCTTGGCGCTGCCGGCGATGCCGGTGGAACCGGCGATGGCGCTGTGCGCGCCGATCTGCACGTTGTGGGCGATCTGCACCAGGTTGTCCACGCGCACGTCTTCGTCGAGCACGGTGTCTTCCAGCGCGCCGCGGTCCACGCAGCTGTTGGCGCCGATCTCGCAATCGTCGCCGATGCGTACGCCGCCCAGCTGCGGCACCTTGATCCAGTGGCCGTTGTCCATCGCCAGGCCGAAGCCCTCGGCGCCAAGCACCGCGCCGGGATGGATACGCACGCGCTTGCCCAGCTTGACCCGGGCGACCAGGGTGACGCGGGCCAGCAGTTCGCTGCCGGCCTCCACGATGCAGTCATCGCCGATCACGCAGCCCGGGCCGATGATGGCGGCCTCACCGATCACCGAGCGTGCGCCGATGCAGACGTGGGGGCCGATGTGCGCGCTGTCCGCCACCGTCGCGCTGGGATCAATCACCGCGCTGGGATGGATGCCGGGCTCGCGGACCGGCACGGTTTCGAACAGCGCACCGATCTTGGCGAAGGTGGTGTAAGGATCCTTGGCGATCAGCGCGGTGCCGGGTGCGGCCTCGGCATCATCGGCGCGCAGCACCACGATCGACGCCTTGCTGTCGGCCAACTGCGCGCGATAGCGGGGATTGGCGAGGAAGGTCAGCTGGCCGGGGCCGGCATGGGCGAGCGTGGCCACGCCGGAGATGGCGGCAGCCGGATCGCCGTGCACCTGCAGGCCGAAGCGGTCGGCAAGTTCCTGTGCGGTATGGGTAGGAATATTCACGTGGCGAGTTTACAGCCTGTGCAGGTGGTGGTCATGCGAGCGGCCCGGCCGACGTGGCGCGAGCCAGACGGACGTGGACCGGCCAACAGCGGTCAAGGCGTGGACCGGAAAGGAAGCCAGCGCCCGCCACCGCCCATGCTGGCCGGGAAGGGGGCAGTAAACCGGAAACCTTAAACGACCAGAACCGCACGTCGGCGGTTCTGGAGGAAAGCCCCTTTGGTAAGGGCGCGCGGGGATCTGGAAGTCCCGGAGCGCGCCCCGGCAGCGCGCCCATGGCGTGATGCCGGGTACCCCGGGTCGCCCCGGGGTCAGCGCGGCAGTTGCTTAGAACTGCCCACCGAAGGTGAACTGCAGGCGTTCGATCTCGTCGCCGTCTTCCTTCTTCAGCGGGATCGCGTAGCTGATCGAGATCGGGCCGACCGGGGCGCGCCACAACAGGGCGACACCGGCCGAGGCACGCAGCTCGTTGGCCTTGAAGTTGTCCACGCCGTTGTAGACGTTGCCGAAGTCGACGAAGGCCGACACGCGCGCGGACGGGCTGTCGAACAGCTTCGGGAAGTAGGCTTCGATCGAGCCGACGGTCTTCACCGAGCCACCCAGCGGCTGGCCGTTGTAGTAGCCGGCCATGACTTCCGAGCGCGGGCCCAGGGTGTTGTCCTCGAAGCCGCGCACCGAGTTGGTGCCGCCGGCGTAGAAGTTCTCGAAGAACGGCAGGCCGGTGGCCTTCACCTGACGGTGGTTGGCGGTCGGGTTGGTGGCGCAGTCGACGACCTGGGTGGTGTCCGGGGTGCCCGGGACCGCCGGCGTGCTGCCGTTGGCCGGCGTGCCCGGCGTACCGGGGATCACGTTCCAGCAGATGTCACGGACCTTGTCGCTGCCGTACGAATCACCGTAGCCCAGTTCCAGGCGGGTGTTGATGACCAGCGACGGGATGATCGGCCAGTACTTGGAGAACTGGTAGCTGAGCTTGTAGTACTCCACGGTCGAACCCGGCAGCGTGGCTTCCAGGCCCACGCGCTGGTAGGTACCGGCGGTCGGCATGAAGTAATCGTTGCGGGTGTCGCGCGCCCAGCCCAGCTCGGTACGCCAGGAGTGGAACGTCTTGGCGCCGACGGCCTCGATGTAGTTGATGATCGCCGCCGGCGTGTAGCCCGGGTAGGTCGTGATCTGGTTGCTGTCGATGCCGAACATCAGCGAGAACGCATCGTTCTCGGTGATCGGCACGCCGAACACCACCTGCGCCGCACCGTTGGTGCTGTTGTACTGGGCGGTGTTGAAGTCGGAGTAGTCCAGCTCGCGCCAGGACAGGTTGTAGCCCAGCGACACGCCGTCATCGGTGAAGTACGGGTTGGTGTAGGAGAAGCCATAACGCTGCAGGTAGCTGCTGCGCGAAGCCTCGACCGACACGCGGTTGCCGCCGCCCAGGAAGTTGTTCTGCGACAGCTGCACCGAGGTGGTCATGCCGTAGGACTGCGAATAGCCCAGGCCGAACACGAAGGAGCCGGAGGTGGTTTCCTTGACGTTGTAGACCACGTCGACCTGGTCGTTGCTGCCGGTGACCGGGGTGGTTTCCACGTCCACCGACTCGAAGTAACCCAGGCGCTGCAGGCGGATCTTGGAGCGGTCGATGGCGGCCTGCGAGTACCAGCTGTTCTCGAACTGGCGCATCTCGCGGCGCAGCACCTCGTCGGCGGTGCGCGAGTTGCCCTTGAACACGATGCGGCGCACGGACACGCGCGGGCCCGGCACGACCTGCATGTTCACCGCCACGGTGCGGTCACCGCGGTTGCTGGTCGGGATCGGGTTGACCTTGGCGAAGGCGTAGCCGATGTTGGACAGGCTGTTGGTGATGCTGTCCGCGCTCAGCTCCAGCAGGCCGCGCGAGAAGATGTCGCCGGACTTCTGGAACACCATCTTCTCCACCGTTTCCTGCGGCAGGATGGTGTCGCCGGTGACCTTGATGTCGGAGATCTTGTACTGCTCACCCTCGGTCACGCCGGTGGTGATGAACATGTCGCGCTTGTCGGGGCTGATCGAGACCTGGGTGGAATCGACGCTGAAGTCCACGTAGCCGCGGTTGAGGTACCAGGAGTTCAGCTTTTCCAGGTCGCCGGACAGCTTTTCCTTGGAGTACTGGTCGTCGCGGCGGTACCACGAGGCCCAGTTGTGCTCCTTGGACTCCCAGGTTTCCAGGATGTCCTCGGCCGGGAACTTCTCGGTGCCGATCAGGTTCACGTGGCGGATCTTGGCGGCCTTGCCTTCCTTCACGGCAATGGCCACGTCCACGCGGTTGCGGTCCAGCGGGCTGACGGTCGGGGTGATCTCGACGTTGTACTTGCCACGGTCGTTGTACTGGCGGCGCAGCTCCTGGGTCACGCGGTCCAGGCTCAGGCGGTCGAAGGTGCCGCCCTCGCTCAGGCCGATGTCGGCCAGGCCCTTGAGCAGCTGCTCGCTCTTGATGTCCTTGTTGCCGGTGACGGTCAGCTTGTTGATCGCCGGGCGTTCCTTGACGGTGACGACCAGGATGTCGCCCTGGCGGTCCAGCTGCACGTCCTCGAAGAAGCCGGTCTTGTACAGCGCACGGATGGTGTCGCCGACCTTGGCATCGTCGACCACGTCGCCACGCTCCACCGGCAGGTAGGTGAACACGGTGCCGGAGGAGATGCGCTGCAGCCCGTCCACGCGGATGTCGCTGGCGGTGAACGGCTCGGCCGCCTGTGCGAGCGCAGGCAGTGCCAGGCCGGCAGCAAGGGCGAGGGCTAGCAGGCGGCGATTGGGGAGTCGCGTCATATCACGTCCGGTTGGAGTCGATTTCAGAGTTGCGTGGGTGCCGGCGCATGACGACGTCAGCGGGAAAAAGTTCATCGCGGGACCAGGCTGAGGATGTCGTTGTAGAACGCCAAGCCCATCAGCCCGGCCAACAGCGCCAGGCCGATGAATTGACCCGTCGCCATGGCACGCTCGCTCAGCGGGCTGCCCTTGACCAACTCGATAAGGTAATACAGCAGGTGCCCGCCGTCCAAGACAGGGATGGGCAACAGGTTGATGATGCACAGGCTCAGCGACAGCAGGGCCAGGAAATACAGGAACCAGTCCACCCCGCGCTCGGCCGAGGCATTGGCCACGCGGGCGATGGTGATCGGGCCGGAAACGTTCTTCAGCGAGGCGTGGCCGGTGAGCATCCGGCGCATCATGCCAAGCGAATCTGACGCCAGTTTGCCAGTCTCGCGCACCGCGGCCGGCAGGGCGGCCAGCACGCCGTACTGCTGGCGGGCGTCATAGGCAGGGGCCTGCCCCTGCTGGAAACCCACGCCCAGCAGCCATTGCGGCTTGCCGTCGGCACCCTGCCCGGGCTTCGGGGTCAGTTCCAGCGCCAGGCGCTCGCCATTGCGCTCGACCTCGACCATGCCGGGGCCGCCGCGCTTGCCCAGCGCCTGCACCAGCGGGGTGACCTGGTCCATGCTGTCCACGCGCTGGCCATCGACGGCCAGGATCAGGTCGCCGCTCTGCAGCAGGTTGGCGGCGGCCGAGCCGGTGACCACGCTGTCGACCCGGGCCGGCTGCAGCGAGAACTGCCAGACCAGGCCGGCCTGGGCCGGAACCTGGCGCTCGTCGAAGCCGGCCGGCAGCTGTGACAGCGGCAGCACCCGGGTGCGCTCGTTGTCCAGGGCGTCGCGGACGCGCACATGGGCGTCCTGGCGGTCCATGGCCGCGGTGGTCAGCGCCATGCTGGCCTCGGCCCAGGTGTCGACCTTGCGCCCATCCACCTCCAGCACGCGGTCGCCGCTGGCGAAGCCGGCGCTGGCAGCGATGCCGGTGGTGCGTCCGAGGGTGGCTGAATAGTCCTGCCGGCCGATCACGAACATCACCCACAACAGGGCGATGCACAGCAGCAGGTTGGCGGCCGGGCCGGCGGCGACGATGGCGATGCGCTGCCAGACGGTCTTGTTGTTGAACGCGACCGCGCGCTCCCCGGCGGGGACCTCGACCTCGCGCTCGTCGAGCATCTTCACGTAGCCGCCCAGCGGGATCGCGGCGATCGCGAACTCGGTGCCGTCCTTGTTGTAGCGGCTCCACAGCGGCTTGCCGAAGCCGACCGAGAAGCGCAGCACCTTCACCCCGCAGCGGCGGGCCACCCAGTAATGGCCGAATTCATGGAAGGTCACCAGCAGGCCAAGGCTGACGATCATCCACCACACGGAACCGAGGAAGTCAGCCATGTGCAGCGCTCGGTTGGGGGAAGGGCTCAGACATGCGGCAGGTGGGCGATGGCGGTGCGGGTGGTATGGCGGGCCTGTGCATCAGCGGCCAGCAGGGCCTCCAGTGTATCGGCGGCCGCGTGAGGCAGGGTGGAGAGGGCATGTTCCACCAGCGCAGGGATCGACAGGAAGCCTATGCGGCCCTGAAGAAAGGCTGAAACCGCTTCTTCATTGGCCGCGTTCAGGATGGCCGGGGCGGTGCCGCCGGCGTCCATCGCCTGCCAGGCCAGGCGCAGGCAGGGGAAGGCGTCCAGGTCCGGGGCCTCGAAATCCAGCCGGCCCTGGCTCAGCAGGTCCAGCCCGGCCACGCCGGATTCGATGCGGCGCGGCCAGCCCAGGCCCACGGCCAGGGTGGTGCGCATGTCCGGCAGGCCCATCTGGGCCAGGGTCGAGCCGTCGATGAACTCGACCAGCGAATGCACCAGGCTCTGCGGGTGGACCAGCACGTCGATGCGCGAACCGGGCACGTTGAACAGGTGGTGGGCCTCGATGACCTCCAGCCCCTTGTTCATCAACGTCGCCGAATCCACCGAGATCTTCGGCCCCATCGACCATTTCGGGTGGGCGACGGCCTGGGCGACCGTGACCGTCTCCAGCGCGGCCCGGCTGCGGCCGCGGAACGGGCCACCGGAGGCGGTGAGGATGATCCGGCGCACGCCGGCGTCCAGGCTGGCATCGCGCGAGCGCAGGCACTGGAAGATGGCGTTGTGTTCGCTGTCGATCGGGATGATTTCAGCGCCGGCGGCGGCCGCTTCCCGGGTCAGCAGGGTGCCGGCCAGGACCAGCGATTCCTTGTTGGCCAGCAGCAGGCGCTTGCCGGCGCGGGCGGCGGCGAGCGTGGAGGCCAGGCCGGCGGCGCCGACGATGGCGGCCACCACGGTGTCACAGGCGGCGCTGGCCGCCAGCGCCTCGATGGCGGCATGCCCGGCATGAGCTTCGGTCGCCAGCCCGGCGTCGGCCAGCCCGTCACGCAGGCGTTCGAACAGGGCCGGGTCGGCGATCGCGGCGTGGTCGGGGCGGTGGGTGCGGCACAGCGCGAGCAGCGCATCCACGTTGCTGCCGGCGGCCAGCACGCTGGCGCGCATCTGCTCCGGGTGGCGGGCGATGACGTCCAGCGCCGAGGTGCCGATGGAGCCGGTGGCGCCGAGGATGGCGACCTGGCGCGGGGTCAAGGAGGAGGACATGGTCAGAAACCGAAGATTTCCTTGCCCAGCGCGAACACCGGCAGCGCGGCCAGCACGCCGTCGATGCGGTCCAGCACGCCGCCGTGGCCCGGGATCACGTGGCCCGAATCCTTGGCGCCGGCGTGGCGCTTGAGCAGGCTTTCAAACAGGTCGCCGAGCACCGAGGCCAGCACGGCGATGGCCGCCACCAGCATCAGCCAGCCGAACTGCGACATCTGCACCCCGGCGATCCAGCCGAACACGCCCGCGGTGACCATGCCGGCGACCAGGCCGCCAAGCAGGCCTTCGATGGTCTTGTTGGGGCTGATGCGCGGGGCCAGCTTGTGCTTGCCGAAGGCGCGGCCGGCGAAGTAGGCGCCGGAGTCGGCCGCCCAGACCAGGGTCAGGGCGGTCAGCAGCCAGCGGTGTCCGTTCGGCTCGCTGCCGTGGATGAGCACCAGCGAGGCCCAGGCCGGCACGATCGCCAGCGTGCCGGCCGCCAGCTTGAGCGGGCGGGCGCCGCTTTCCTCGTGCGCGCCGAAATTGAAGAAGCGCAGCCACAGCAGGGCCAGCAACCAGAAACCGACGCCGATCAGCGCGGTCAGCTGGAACAGCACGTCATAGCCGGCCGAAGCCCAGACCAGCAGCACCATCAGCAGCAGGTTCAGGACCAGCAGCACGGTGCGCGGCAGGCCGTCCACGCCGGACAGCTTCAGCCACTCCCACAGCCCGACCAGGAACACCAGCGCGGCCGCGGCCGCCAGCCATTGGGTGGGCAGCAGCAGAATCGCGCAGATGGCCACCGGGGCCATGATCAGCGCGGCGATCACTCGGGTCTTGGTCATGGAAGGGCGCTCTCGGCCGCCTTGCCGGCGGCGATCTGGGCGCTGGTCAGGCCGAAGCGGCGTTCGCGCCCGGCATAGTCATCCAGTGCCTGTTGAAGGATGGCAGCATCGAAGTCCGGCCACAGCACCTCGGTGAACCAGAGTTCGGTATAGGCCAACTGCCACAGCAGGAAGTTGCTGATGCGGGTGTCGCCACCAGTGCGGATGAACAGGTCCGGTGGCGGCATGTCGGCCAGGGCGACGTGTTGCCCGAGCAGGGTCTCGTCGACCTGGTCGGGGCGCAGCGTGCCCGCGGCGACCTGCTCGGCCAGGCGTCGGGCGGCCATGGCGATGTCCTGGCGGCCGCCGTAGCTGGCAGCGATGCTCAGGGTCATCGTGGCGTTGGCCGCGGTGCGCTGCTCGGCCTTGTCCATGCGCTGGACGATGCTGGCGGCGAAGCGGGAGCGGTCGCCGATGAAGCGCACGCGCACGCCGCGCCGGTGGAGTTCATCCACCTCGCGGTCCAGCGCGCCGAGGAACAGCTTCATCAGCGCGTCCACCTCGTCCTGCGGGCGACCCCAGTTTTCACTGGAGAACGCGAACAGGGTGAGCGCGGCGATGCCGCGTTCCAGGCAGAAGTCGATGGTGCGGTTGACCGCGCGCGCGCCGGCGCGGTGGCCGATCATGCGCGGTCGACGGCGTTGCTGCGCCCAGCGCCCATTGCCATCCATGATGATGGCAATGTGGCCCGGCAGGCGCGGTGCGGGTGTGCCGCTGGGCAGGACGGATGGCACCGGTCAGACCGCCATCAGTTCCTGTTCTTTCTGCTTGACGATGTCGTCGACGTCCTTGATGGCCTTGTCGGTCAGCTTCTGGATGTCGTCCTGGGCGCGACGGTCGTCGTCCTCGGTGATGGCCTTGTCCTTGAGCAGCTTGGCCACGTCCTGGTTGGCATCGCGACGGATGTTGCGGATGCCGACCTTGGTCTCCTCGCCTTCCTTGCTGACCGACTTGGCCAGTTCCTTGCGGCGCTCCTCGGTGAGCGGCGGCAGGTTCAGGCGGATCACCGTGCCCATGGTGGTGGGGGTGATGCCGATGTCCGAGGCGTAGATGGCCTTCTCGACTTCCTTGATCATGTTCTTGTCGAACAGGGTGATGACCAGCGAGCGGCCTTCGGACACGCTGATGCTGGCCACCTGGTTCAGCGGGGTGTCGGTGCCGTAGGCCTTGACCTTGATGCCGTCCAGCAGCGCCGGGGAGGCACGGCCGGTACGGATGGTGGTGAGGGTGTGGCGCAGAGCGTCGAGGCTCTTTGCCATGCGCGTCTGCGCCGTGGTTTTGATGTCGTTGATCATCGCCCGAATCCTTGATGGTGCTGGAACCGGGCGATTATAGGCGAAGACCCCCCTCCATCGGACCGGAACCGTGGAAGGTCAGTGTGCGTCGCGGCCGTGGACGAGGGTACCGATGTTCTCGCCGTGCAGGATCTTGAGCAGTTCGCCCGGCTGGCCCATGTCGAACACGCGCAGCGGCAGGTCGCTGTCGCGGGCCAGGGCGAAGGCGGCGGTGTCCATCACTTCCAGGCCCTGGCTGATGACCTGGTCGTAGCTCAGGGTGTCATAGCGGATCGCGTCGGCGTGCTTGTTCGGGTCCTTGTCGTAGACGCCGTCGACCTTGGTGGCCTTGAGCAGCAGGTCCGCGCCGATCTCGATGGCGCGCAGCGCGGCACCGGAGTCGGTGGTGAAGAACGGGCTGCCGACGCCGGCGGCGAAGATCACCAGGCGGCCCTTTTCCAGGTGGCGGATGGCGCGGCGGCGGATGTAGTCCTCGCACACGTCGTTGATCTTGATCGCGCTCATCACGCGCGCCTTGGCGCCGAGCTTCTCCAGCGCGTCCTGCATGGCCAGCGCGTTGATGACCGTGGCCAGCATGCCCATCTGGTCGCCGGTGACGCGGTCCATGCCGCCGGCGGCCAGGCCGGCGCCGCGGAAGATGTTGCCGCCGCCGATCACCAGCGCCACTTCGGCACCGGCCTGCTGGGCTTCGATGACCTCACGCGCCAGGCGGTTGATGATCTTGGGGTCGATGCCGTAGTCCTCATCTCCCATCAGCGCCTCCCCGGAGAGTTTCAGAAGGATGCGTTGGTAGGCGAGTTTGGACATGACGACCTCTGGTGGCTGGAAAACGCGGGAATTCTAACGGAACCCGGGTCGTACAGTCAGAGCTTTGTTGCAGTGCGGCGACAATTTGCGGGAATTGCCGTCCGCCGGTTCAGCAGGCGGACGGTTGCGACACCGGGGACGGTGCGCGGGCGATGACCCGGTTGCGCCCCAGGTTCTTGGAGCGGTAGAGCACGTCGTCGGCGGCCTGGAGCAGGCCGCGGGTGTCGCTGAAGCGCTCGTAGGCGCCATGGGTGGCCACCCCGGCGGAGAAGGTGACGTACAGCGGCGCCTCGTTGACGATGGCCATCGGGGTCTGGGTGATGACCTGCAGCACGCGGCGGATCACTTCCACCGCGATCTGCTCGTTCGCGCCCGGGAACAGCACCACGAACTCCTCGCCGCCGAAGCGGGCGACGGTGTCGGTGCCGCGCAGCTGGCCCTGCAGCCGGCTGGCGAAGGCCTGCAGCACCTGGTCGCCGACCAGGTGGCCGTGCTGGTCGTTGATCTTCTTGAAGTCGTCCAGGTCGATGAAGGCCACCGACAGCGGCCGGGCGGCGGCGCTGGCGCGGGTGAACTCCTGTTCCAGCACGACTTCCAGCTGGCGCCGGTTGAGCACGCCGGTCAGGGCATCCAGGTGGGCCTGTTCGGACAGGCGCCGGGCCTGGGCCTCGAAATCGTCGGCGCGGCGGTGCGAGGCGCTGGCGTCCTGCAGTTCGCGCAGGTTGCGCAGGGCCATCAGCTCACTGGCGTGGTCGAGCAGGTAGGTGATGCGTGCCGGCGAGGGGACCGGGATGTCGAACAGTGCGCTGATCTCCGGCAGCATCTGGCTCATCTGCTGCAGGACCTGCTCGAACTGGGCGCTGTCCAGGCCCAGCTGGGTGTGGACCAGGTTCAGCGCGTGGGCACGGGCTGCGTCGACGTCGTCGGCCAGCCACATCTCGGCCAGCGCGCCGGACAGCGCCACGCAGCGTTCGAACGGGTCGGCCGGTTCGGCCGGGGGTTCACTGTGCGCGATGGCATGGGTGAGGTAGTGGGGCAGGCCCCACATCTCCACCAGCCGGGAACCAATGTCGGCGTGGGTGCAGTCGAACAGGGCGCGCTCGTGGTCGAGCAGGCCGTCGTTGCTGGTGGCATCGGCAAGGATGGCCGGGTAGCTGTCGGCCCGGACCTGCAGCAGGGCCAGGATGCCGATGTCCTGCAGCAGCCCGGCCAGCATCAGTTCCTCGAGGCGGCGCACGCCGATGGCCAGGCCCAGGTAGCGGGCGCCCAGTGCGCTGAGGATGCCGCGGCGCCAGACCGCCTCATGCAGTTGCGCGTTGCGTGCGTCGTCCTCCAGGGCTCGCGAGAGACTGAAACCCAGTGCGAGCTGCAGGGTGGCGTTGAGGCCGAGCATGGTCAGCGCCTGGCCGAGGTTCTCGATGCGGCGGCGGCTGGCGTAGAGCGGGGAGTTGGCGATGCGCATCATGCGCGCGCTCAGGCCCATATCCAGTGCAATGACATCGGCCGCGGTGGCGATATCGGTCTCCGGATCCTGCGCCAGCTCGATCAGGCGGACGGCGATGGCAGGCGGCGAGGGCAGGTTGCGGCAGAGGGACAGTGCAGCGTTGAGCTCGGGCGACATGACAGGCAGGCAGGAGGCAATCCCTCAAAGCATACAGACACCCCTCGAATATGAAAGGGGCGTCATGGTTTTGCATGAAAGTGGTTGCACTTCCCGTGTGCTTCGGTTTGCGGAAAAACAAAGAAGCCGCGGAGGTCCGCGGCTTCTTCGGGTGTTGCGGGCTCAGGCAGGGATCAGACCTGCATGGCCTTGGCAACTTCGGCGGCGTAGTCTTCCACCACCTTCTCGATGCCTTCGCCGACCATCAGGCGCTGGAAGCCGACGACGTCGCCACCGGCGGCCTTGACGGCCTGCTCGACGGTCTTGTCGCTGTCCAGCACGTAAGCCTGGCCGTACAGGGTCACTTCGCTGATGATCTTGTTGATCTTGCCGCTGATGATCTTTTCCAGGATTTCGGCCGGCTTGGCCTTGTCCTTGTCGGTCATCTTGGCCAGCTCGATTTCCTTTTCCTTGGCAACGAACTCGGCCGGCACGTCGGCGGCCTTGTTGTGCGGCGGGTTCATCGCGGCCACGTGCATGGCCAGGCCGTTGGCCAGCTCGGCGTTGCCGCCGGCCAGGTCGACCAGCACGCCGATCTTGCCGTTGGAGTGCACGTAGGCGCCCACGGTGTTGTTGCCGTCAACCTTGACCAGGCGGCGGATCTGGATGTTCTCGCCCAGCTTCTGGATGGCGGTGGCGCGGGTTTCCTCGACGGTCTCGCCGGTCGGCAGCTTGGCCGACTTCAGGGCTTCCACGTCGCCAGCGCCGGAGGCCAGGGCGGCCAGGGCGACGGAATCAACGAATGCCTTGAAGTTGACGTCGTTGGCGACGAAGTCGGTTTCCGAGTTCACTTCGACCAGCACGGCCTTGCCGCCGTCGACGGCGACGCCAATGCGGCCTTCGGCGGTGACGCGGTCAGCCTTCTTGTCGGCCTTGGCGGCGCCGGACTTGCGCAGGGCCTCGGCAGCGGCGTCGATGTCGCCGTTGGTTTCGGACAGAGCCTTCTTGCACTCCATCATGCCGGCGCCGGTGCGCTCACGCAGTTCCTTGACCAGGGAAGCAGTGATTTCCATGGAATTTCCTCACGAATAGAAAGGGGCAGGCCGGCAATGGTCGCCGGCCGTTGTTACGTGGCCCTGTCAGAAGCCGGCGCGCTGGGCTGCCGGTACAGGGAGAGCGGGCGCAGGGGCTGCGCCCGCCGGGTGCATCAGGCCGAAGCCTCGTCGCCCTTCTTGGCGCCCTTCTTGGCCGGAGCGCGGCGAGCCGGCTTGGCTTCTTCGCCGGCGTCGGCGTCAGCGAACTCTTCCTCGCGCACCGAGGCGGCGTTCGGAGCAGCGGCCTTGCCTTCCAGCACGGCGTCAGCGGCGGCGCGGGCGTACAGCTGCACGGCGCGGATGGCGTCGTCGTTGCCCGGGATGGCGTAGTCCACCAGTTCCGGGTTGTAGTTGGTGTCGACCACGGCGATCACCGGGATGCCGAGCTTCTTGGCTTCCTTGATGGCGATGTCTTCGTGGCCGATGTCGATGACGAAGATGGCGTCCGGCAGGCGGTTCATTTCCTTGATGCCGCCCAGCGAAGCTTCCAGCTTGTCGCGCTCGCGGCGCAGGCCCAGCACTTCGTGCTTGACCAGCTTGTCGAAGGTGCCGTCGGTTTCACCGGCTTCCAGTTCCTTCAGGCGGGCAACGGACTGCTTCACGGTGCGGAAGTTGGTCAGGGTGCCGCCCAGCCAACGCTGGTTCATGAACGGCATGCCGCAACGCTCGGCTTCTTCCTTGATGGCTTCGCGCGCGCTGCGCTTGGTGCCCAGGAACAGGATGGTGCCGCGCTTCTGGGCAACGGATGAGATGAAGTTCATCGCATCGTTGAACAGCGGGACGGTCTTTTCCAGGTTGATGATGTGGATCTTGCCGCGGGCGCCGAAGATGTACGGAGCCATCTTGGGGTTCCAGTAGCGGGTCTGGTGGCCGAAGTGGACGCCGGCTTCCAGCATCTGACGCATGGTGATCTGGGGCATTGCAAAAACTCCTGACGGGGAACCGGCTGCCGGGTAAAAGGAAGGGCAGTCCGCATTGAAGCGGTAGGTTCCGGGGTTGGGCTTCCCCGACGCCTCCGTGGCCGAACCCTGACTGGCAGGGCACCCCGGCACGGATGGGGGCGAAGGGTGTGGATTCACCGATGACGCACGGCGTGGGCGGCATTTGACAGGGCAGGGCCCGGCAAAGCCCGCGAAGTATAGCGGTAGCGGGTGTCGGCCGCAAATTGCCAGGCCCGGCGGCTCCTGGGGGCGGGCAGATGGGCGGATCAGTAGGTCAGGGTCACGGTGACGGTGTCCGTGTAGCTGCCGGCGCGGGTGCCGGGCTGGGCGGGGATGCGGCCATACACGATCAGGAGGCTGGGATTGTCCGTGCCTATGCCTGCAACGCCGGTGGCGGGGGAGCTGCCCCAGCGTTCCAGCCGGCTTGCATCCCGGTACAACTCGTAGGTGATGCGGTTGCCTGCCGATGCCATCCGGCGGGTGCCGCCGGCGGCATTGGCACCGTCATTCAGCGTGACGCTCCAGGGGGCGCCGATCGGGCATTGCAGGCTGATGGTGGCGGTTTGTTCGCGGGGGGTGGCCAGGCCATCGCTACGGCCGAAATCCATGTCGCTGGCAGCGTTGAGGCGACAGCTGTTGGCGTAGTTGGCAGTTACCCCGGTCCAGGTGAAGGCGGTTTGGCCGGCGCCGCCACCGGCACCGGCCGCCCCGTTGCGGCAATCGTCCACGCTTGGGGTGAGCACGTAGCCGTAGCTGTAGCGGACCACGGAGGCGCCGGGAGTGCCCAGGTATGGGAAGGCGGCCGGCAGGTTCTGTCCCGCGGGCACGCGGCCGTAAAGTGGGATGCTGAGCTGCCGCGACTGACGGACGCCCACATCGAAGCTGAGGCTGTAGACGGGATAGGCGCTCCCCAGGGGGCCGACCAGTTGGGTGCGTGCCGGATCCGCATACAGGTCGTAATTCATGAAGGCGCCGTTGCCATTGCTCATGCGCCGGGGGGCGATGCCAGCGGGCGTGCCTTCACCGACGAACACGCAGACGTTGAACTGCGCGGGCAGGATCGACCACAGGTCGGCGGGGCCCTGGCAGGTAAGTTGCAGAGTGGTTTGCGCGTCACTTCTGGCCGCCGCGGTAACGGTGCCGAAATTCAGCTGTAACGGACCGGTGACCGTGCAGCTCTGGGCAAGGACCGGCAGCGGGAGACTGGCCAACAGGAAAGCAGACAACCATACCGTCCGGCCTGGCGACCGGCGGGATGCCCGGCGATGCCAGCGGCTCATCGGCATATCACGTCGGCAAGTTCGAAGTGGCCTTCGCGGGCCGGGACAACCGGCAGCGCGGCGTGGCACGCGGCATCGCCGCCATCGAAATGGAGGCGTGCCTGTGCGGGGGGATCCTGCACATAGACCTTGCCTTCGTGACCCACGCTGAGCGCAATGGGCGCACTGCCCTCGGCTTGCAGGATGATGTGGCTGCCGGCCGGCAGCCATTGGCCGTGGCGGTCGCGGATGCCGAATTGCAGGGACAGGGTGCGGCGCATCGCGAAACTCACCTTGGCCCCGCTGCGGGAGGCGGGGACGACATCAATGCGGGTCACCTTGATCAGCATGTCCGCCGGCAGTTGTTGGGGGTCGATCGAGAGCTGGTTGTGCTGCCAGGCATTCAGCGGCGTGACCAGCAAATAGCCGCGGGCGTCGGTGGTTCCGACCAGACGGTTCTCCAGCTGTATCGGCACATGGCCGATGCCATCGGTGGAGACCAGGGCGAAAGCATCGTCGACCCGTCGTAGCGCCCGCAGGTATCCGCCCAGCCAGACCACGCCGCCGCTGGCGCTGGCATAAAGCAGGGTCGAGTGGGCACCGCTGCTGTCGGTGCGCTCCAGGCCGGCGCTCCATTGCCCGTACTCGCCGAGTCGGGTGACTTCGGCGCGCGCGCTGCGGTAGTCGCCCTCGCTGGCCTGGGCGTGCCATCCCCAGCCGCCCAGGTCGCTGGAAACACCACGACCGGCCTCCATGGACACGCTGTTACCGTCCAGGCCATGGCGGGCCGAGGCGGCGATGCTGGTGTGACGGTCAAGGGGCAGTGACCAATACAGGAAGGCGCTGTCGCTGCGGCTGCTTTCCAGGTTGCGGTTGTAGCTCAGGCTCAACAACGCGTTGCCGCTGGAGCTGCGGGACCAGTTGAAGCTGGCGTAGCGGCTCGGATCGACACCGGGCAGCCGTTGGGACACGTAACTCAGTCCGAACTGGCCGAAGCGGGTGCTGAAGCCGGCATACGCCTGATCAGTCCGGCGCGGCAGCGTCGCCTGCTCAAGAACCGCCGGGACATCGCGGAAGCCTTGGGTGCGGCGCAGCGTGCTGGCGGCCAGGGTGAGCCATGAAGAAGCCCATTGATAGCCCAGTCCGTATTGGCTTCCCTGGCGTGGGCCGGCCTGACTGGCTGCCAGCGAGGTGCTGAGCACGCCGCCACGTTGACCCAGCAGCATCTGCATGCCGGCACCGGCCTGGACGATTCCCGCACTGGCCTCGGCGTGGGCTTCCACCGTGAGCCATTCCTCCAGGCCGCGGCGCGTGCTGGCACTGGCCACCGGTTTGTTGCCGTAGACGAACGAGCGCTGGCCATAGTCGCGGCGCAGCGTGCCGAGTTCCAGCGACCAGTCGGACAGCCCTGCCTGCAGCAGGCGCGGGCTGGCGTACAGCGCGAAGTCCATGGTCCGGCGCCGGCCATTGATGTCGGTGACCACCAGTTGTGCCTGGCCTGCGCCGTTGATCGAAGGTGCGGCGTCGAGTTGGAAGCTTCCAGGCAGCACCTGTTGGCTGGACTGGCGGATGCCATCGATGTACAGGTCGACGGTGGACGGCAGCACGGCTTCGCCCGCGAAGGACGCCAAGGGTGTGGTGACCCGGTACGGCTGCAAGGCGAAATTTCGCGACAGGCGGATGCCGCCGATGCGCGTGGCGCGCGACCAGTCGAGCGCGCCGCTGAGGGTGTCGCCGATGCTCAGCGTGAGCATGGTGTCGGGAAGGTCCAGTTGCCAGCGGCTGTCCAGGCGGGTGTTGCGGATGCCGGCGCCGCCGCTGCCGGTGTGGTGTTCGCTCGACATCGTGGTGCTCCATTGGCCGGGACCCACGCCGAACAGAAGCAGTTCGCTGTAGGCGCTGTAGGTGCCGGTGCCAGCGAAGCGCTGGCCGTACAGGTCGTAGTTAAGCAGGACTCCCGGGCTGCGCTGGCCGGGATCGGGATGTGGTCTGGGCCGTTGCGCCAGATCAATGTGCGTGAGTGGGCGATCGAGCATCTGCACCGGCACCTGCAGGTCCAGGTGCTGCAGTGAGGCGTCGAAATCGATGCGGATGCCGGCCAGCGCATGCAGGGCGATCAACCCGGTTGCATCGGCCACGGCGGTTGGACGCAGGCCCAGCGCGTGCAGGGTGGATGGGCTGGCCAGCAGCGCGCCATCACGCGCGATGAAACGTGCCAACCGAGTGTTCGGCTCGTGGTTGATCCGGGTGGCGAGGAACAGCACCTGCCCGATCGGCGCCGTTTGGTCGGCGGGGGGTGTGGTGGTGTTGTCCGAGCGGGCGTCCACGGACATGGCTTTGCCGGCAGACATGGCAAGCGCGACGCTAATGATCGGTGCCGGCCAGCGGCAGTGCCTGCGCGGTGGCGTCGTCGTTGAGCTTGGCGTGGAGGGTGCCATGGGCGGCAAGGACCTCGGGCAGGGAAAGGGTCCAGCGCATCTGCTGTCCCGCCAGTACGTAGCCCAGCAGCCCCGGGATGATGTCGACGCGATGCCCATTGGCCGACCGCCATGACACCTGGCTGATGCGGATGCGGCCGGCGCCGTTGTTGCGCAGGGTCAGGCTGGCGCTATGGCCCTGTGGCTGCCAGCTGCCCTGCAACAGGCCGACGTCGGTGTTGACGGCCTTGCCGGCCGGCGCCCGTTGCGCCTGCGTGCCGGCCGGCAGTACGAACACCGGAATCGAATGCCGTAGCAGAAACTGCAGCCCGCCTGCCGAGGTGGGGACGGGCGCAACGTCGGGCAGTTCGTCGACAACCAGCCGGAAGGCCTGTTCGCCAGCGGATGGGATCACTGGTTCGCGCACGATCCGTACCAGTTGGCGTTGCCCGGGGGCGATCTCGCTCATGGGCGGGCTGGCCAACAGTGCGTTGCTGGGGAGCAGTTGCTCCTGGCCATCAGCCTGCAGCCACTGTTGGATGCGCACCTGCGCGTGCAGCGGTTGCGTGCCGTTGTTGCTCAGCCACAGGATCTGCGCGGGCTGGGTGTGTTCGAACTCCAGCAGGATGGGTTCAACCTGCAGGTTTCCGGCGCCAGCATGGCCGGCGGCCCCCACGAAAGCCAGGATCGCCGCGCTGAACCGTCGCCGGCCGTTGCCTGTCCATTGCCCAAGCGCATGGGTGCACATGGCTGTCCGCCGTTCAGTAGGTGACAGTAGCGACCACGGTATCCACATAGCTGCCGGCCGCGGCATCGGTGGAAGGCACCCGGCCGAATACCGGAATCAGCTGGTCGGTGGCCGTGCCGGTGCCGGCCAACGTATTGCTGCCCAGTACATCGCCCCAGACGTCCTGGCGGCCGGCATCGCGGTACAGGCCATAGGCCACGTACTGGTTGTTGGCATCGGCCATGCGCCGATTGTCACCCGCGGCGGTGGGGCTGCTGGCGTTGGTGCCTGCATTCAGGCCGATGGCATAGGGCGTGCCCAGCGTGCAGTTCACCTGCAGGGTGCCCTGTGCATCGACCGGCGTGCCGGTGGAGCGCGCATGGCTGGAAAAATCGATGTCGCTGGCACTCACCGATTGGATGAGGCACGACTCGGTGATCACGATCCGTACCTGGAACTGGGTCGTGGCGGTGGCTGTCTGCGCGTGGCTGGAGAAACTGGCGACCGCCAGAGCACCCGCGGCCAGGAATGCATTGAAGGTGTCGATGACCGTCTCCTTGCAGGTTGGGCCGCAGTAGCGCCATCGGACATGCCGGGTGGGCGCGCGTCAGCGCTGGGATCTGCGATCGAATGGGTGTGCGCGGCAGGCGCCATCCATGATGTGCCGCATGTTGGCTACGCGGAAATCGCCGTGTTCCGAAGGCGAGCTGTCGAAAAAAAGCCAGAAATATCAATGCTGGCGTGAATCGTGTGTGCGTCATTTCTGGGTACAGCGACGCGACCGCCTGCCCATCCCTGCCTATGGGGTGGGCAGGACAGGAGCGTCGCGCGGCACCTTCAGAAGGTGAGCGTGACCGTGATGGTGTCGCGGTAGCTGCCTGGTGCGGCGGCGGGGTCGCTGAAGACACGGCCATGGACCGTCAGTGATTGTTCGACATTGGTGCCGATGCCACTGACCCCGGTGGCCCGGGTATTGCCCCAGCGTTCGAGCAGCGCGGGGTCGCGGTACAACTCGTAGCCGAGGCGTTTGCCGCCGGCGTTCATGAAGCGCCGGCCCGCCTGGGCGTAGGCGCCGTCGTTCAGGGTGATGTGCCATGCCGCATTGGTTGGGCACTTGAACCGGATGGTCGAGGTCTGCTCCAGTGCGGCAGCCAAACCACCGACCGTGCCGAAATCCATGTCGGTGGCGGTGGAGATCCTGCAGGTGTTGGCGACGCGTGCGTGGATCCCGCTCCAGGTGAAATCGGCGATACCTGCACCGCCATGAAGGCCCGGCTGCCCGGAGTGGCATTCATTTTCCGTCGGGGTGAATAAGTAGCCATAGCTGTAGCGCACCATCGAATTCGTTGGCAGTCCTTTGTAGGCCGAGGTGGCGGGCAGGTTCTGCCCCGCTCGTACCCGGCCATAGATGGGAAAGTCATGGTAGTAGGTCGTTCGCGGGGCGACGCCGAACGTGGCGCTGTGCAAGGGATGGTTGGATCCCGGCGTGCCGATCATCAGTGTGCGACCGTAATCGGAGTAAAGGTCGTAGTTCATGTAGGCGTCAACGCCGTTGTACATGCGCCGTGGTGCGATGCCGGCAGGCGAGCCTTCGCCGATGAACAGGCAGACCCGGAACAGGGCGGTGCTGACCAGGGTGTTGGTGTCACCGCTGCATTCCACGCGAAGGTAAGCGCTGGCATCGCGCGCACCGCTGCCGGAGACGGTGCCGAAATCCAGGGAGGCCTGCTGGCGGACAGTGCACACCGGGTAGGCGGCAAACGACAGGCAGGGCGCCAACAGGATGGCCAGGGCCAATAGCGCCCGCGTTGGCCATGCGTGGGCGTGGCTCCTGGAATGGATGCACATCAGGGAGCCAGGACGGCGCAGGGGAGTGCAGGAATGGCTCATTGGCAGACCACATCGGCCAGGTTGATGCGCCCTTCGCGCAAGGGGGCTTCGGGCACGGCGGCGCTGCAGGCGTCGCTGTCGGAACGGAAGTGCAGGTGCGCCAGCGGGAGCGGATCGAGCAGGTAGACCATGCCTTCGTGGCCCACCAACGTGGTGGTCGGTGGAACGCCGGGTGCCTTGAGGGTGAGGCGGCTGCCGGCCGGCAACCATTGACCGGCCCGGTCGCGCACGCCGAACTGGATGGCCAGGGTGCGGCGCATCGCAAACGCCACCTGGATCGCGCTGCGTGTTTCCGGTACGGCGTCATGCCGGACGGTCTCCAGCAGCATGTCGGCCGGCAGGTCCAGCGGGTCGATGGACAGTTGATTGCGTTGCCAGGCAGTGAGGTGCGGGATCAACAGCTGTCCATGCTTGTTGGTGACGCCGACGGTGCGGTTCTCCAGTTGCACCGGGACGCCGGCCACGCCGCTGGTGGATACCAGGGCGAAGGCGTCATCGACACGGGGCAGGGTGTGCAGGCGCCCGCCCAGCCAGGCCAGTCCGCCGTTGGCACCGGCGTAGAGCAGCGGGCTGTTGCCGCTGCGGTTGTCGTGGTCCAGGCCGGCCGTCCATTGGCCATGGTTGCCGTGCTGACTGATTTCCCCGCGCGCGCCGTAGCGGCGATTGCCCACGCTGGCCTGCGCGCGCCAGCCCAGTTCGCCCTGCTCGCGGCGGGCGCTGCGATGGGCTTCCACGGACAGGCGGTTGCCGCCGCGGTCATGGCCGATGGCCGCGGCCGTGGCGGTGTGCCGGTCCAGGGGCATCGACCAGTACAGAAACGCGTTCTTGCCGCGGTGGTCGGTGAGGTCGCGGTTGACGCTGAGGTTGAGCAGCGCACCGCCGGGGGACGTCATGGACCAGTTCAGTCCTGCATGGCGGTTGCGCGAGTTATCCGGGTGCTGCTGCATCACATAACTCAGGCCCAGCTGTCCGGCCGGGGTGCTGATGCCGAGGGAGGCCTGTTCGGTCCGGCGCGGCAGGATGGCGCCCTCATGCACGGCGGCCACGTCGCGATAGTCCGCGCTGCGGCGCAACGTGCTGGCCGCGGCGGCAAACCGCGGTGACGCCCATTGGTAGCCCAGCCCCCGTTGCTGGCCCGTCCTGGCACCGGCGCGACTGCTCGCCCACGAGCCGTTGACTACCCCGCCACGCTGGCCAAGCAGCAGGACCGCACCGGCTCCGGCCTGGCCGATGCCGTGACTGCCCTCGACATGGGTCTGCAGGGTCAGGTGCTTGCTCATGCCATGGCGAAGGCTGGCGCTGGCCAGGGGGACGCCGCCGTAATGGAAGGAGCGCTGGCCGTACTCGCGTCGGATTACCCCTCCCTCCAGCGACCAGTCCGACAGCCCCGCCTGCAGCAGGCGGGGGCTGCCATACAGGCTGAAGTCCAGAGTGCGACGTTGTCCGTTGATATCGGTGATGACCAGCTGCGCCTGTCCGGTGCCGTTGAGCGAAGGGCTGCCATCCAGCTGGAAGCGGCCGGGGAGCAGGGAATGGGTGGATTGCCGGACGCCGTCGATGTACAGGTCCACCGTGGAGGGCAACACCGCCTCACCGGAGAATGCGGCCAGGGGAGTGGTGATGCGGTAAGGCTGCAGGGCGAAGTTGCGCGACAGTCGAATGCCGCCGATACGCGTCGCGCGTGACCATTCCAGCGCACTGGTGGTGGTGTCGCCCACGGTCAGGGTGATCATGGATTCGGGGAGATCCAGCTGCCAGCGGCTGTCCAGACGCGTGTTGCGGGCGCGGACGTCCGCCTTGGTGGGCCCGGCATGCAGGCGGCTGCGCATCGTGTTGCTCCAGACGCCACGGCCCACGCCGAACAGGCGCAGTTCGTTGAAGCTGCTGAGGTTGCTTCCCTCGCCGGAGCGCTGGCCATACAGGTCGTAGTTGAGCACCGCACCGGGCACGCGTTGGCGTGCATCGCGCGGTGCGGCTTCGGTGCGGGTCAGGTCGATATGCGTCACCGGGTGGTCGAGCATCTCCACCGGCGCCAGCAGGTCGAGGCGTTGTCGTGGTGCGTCGTACTGCACGCTGAGCCCCGCCAGCGAGGGCAGTTCGACCAGGTGCCGGGTGGCAACCGCGGCCGGCAGTCGGAGTCCCAGTTTCCACAGGGTGGCCGGGCTGGCCAGCAGCACGTCACCACGTCGTACGAAGCGTGCCAGCTTGCCGGTGGTGGCCTCGTTGACGCGGGTGTCCAGGTAAAGCACGTGCTCGTCGACCGCGATATCCATCGCATCATTGGCAGGGGCGTCGGCCAGGGCGAGCCCGGTGACCGCGGCGGCAACGGCCTGCCGAAGCCTACTGGCCGGCAGTGATCTGCGGCAGCGCTTGTGGGTCGGTGTCGTCATTGAGTCTTGCGTGAAGCGTGCCGTTGCCGTGCAGGGGCGAAGGCAGGGGCAGTGTCCAGCGCACGCCGGCACCCGGCAGCACGTAGCCCAGCAGGCCCGGGGACAATTCGATGTCCGGGCCCGTGGGCGTCACCCAGCTCAGCTGGCTGATGCGGATGCGTTGTGTGCCGTGGTTGTGCAGCGCCAGGGAGAGGTTGCCGCGTTCCTTCGTCCAATGGCCCTGCAGGTGGTGCGCGTCCGTTGGCAGGCGGCCGCCGCTGTGCTCCAGTTGGGGCACCGCACCGGGTGGCAGTACGAACACGGGGATGGAATAGCGCAGCAGGAACTGCAGGCCAGGGGCGGGGGTATCCGCGTCGCCGGGCAACTCGTCGACGATCAGGCGGAACGCTTTCTCCAGGTCATTGATGCCGGGTTCGGCCTGTACCAGCCGTACCAGTTGGCTGTGGCCCGCCGCGATCTCGATCAGTGGCGGACTGGCGAGCAGGGCGTCGGAGGAATGCAACACGTCCTGCTGACCCGCTTGTGTCCACTGCTGGACGCGGATCTGCGCGCGCAGCGGGTGCTGCCCGGTGTTGGCCAGCCAGAGCGTCTGCGAGTGCTGGCCATGGGCAAACTCCAGCAGGATCGGGGCGACCTGCAGGTTGCCCGCATGTGTGTTGGCCGCGGCGATCAGCAGCAACGCAAATGCGGCGGTGGCGAGCCCGCGCAGGCTCGCCACCCGCGACGCGGGCGGGTGGCGTGGGGACATGAGGGGCCCGCTCAGTACATGACGGTGGCAGTGACCGTGTCCACATAGGTGCCGGCGGGGGCGTCGGTACCCGGGACGCGCCCATATACCGGAATGGACTGGGTGGCCGCGGTGCCCGTGCCGGCCAGGGTGTTGGTGTTGCTCACATCGCCCCAGAAGTCGGTGCGCGCTGCGTCGCGGTATAGGCCATACCGGATGTAGCGGTTGTCGGCGCTGACCATCCTGCGGTTGTCGGCCGATGCCGTGGGGCTGGTCGGGTTGGCGCCGGCATTCATGGCGATCTGGTAGGGCGTGCCTTTGGTGCAGTTGAGCTGCAGGGCGCCCTGCTTGTCGATCGGGGTGGCGTCGGTGGAGCGCGCGTGGGTGCCAAAGTCGATGTCCGTGGCGCTGATGGTGTGCACATCGCAGGACTCGGTGATGACGATCTTGACCTGGAACTGCGTGGTATCCGTGGCGGCGAGGGCGGCGCTGGGCAGGGAGGCGGCCAACAGGCCGGCGAACAGGTGAGCGGTACGAGCGTTCATTGGGATCCTTGCACGGGGGGAGTGGGGCACCGGCTGCCGCGTTGGCGAGCCCTTGCAGCAAGGCAGGAATGTGGGAGCAGGTGCGGGATCCAGTGTGCTGTCTGGCCGCCGGGCCAAAGGATGAGATATGGCCGGATCCGGGATTTTTGTGATGTTTGTCGGCCAAATTGCCGCCAATTCGACAGGGCTGCTGT
Source organism: Stenotrophomonas sp. LARHCG68 (assembly GCF_052871705.1). Taxonomy (NCBI): domain Bacteria; kingdom Pseudomonadati; phylum Pseudomonadota; class Gammaproteobacteria; order Lysobacterales; family Lysobacteraceae; genus Stenotrophomonas; species Stenotrophomonas sp. LARHCG68. The sequence continues at coordinate 1,064,662 of NZ_JBIXJV010000001.1, forward strand.
CAGCAGGGCCTTGGCGGCAACCGTGGGCTGGCGGAGCGGGCGCGGGCCTTGACGGCAAGGTCGGCCGGTCCGGTCGGCTGCCGGGGCACCTAAACGTTTAATAATGTGAAAGGTTCAGCGATCTCCCCAAATGCGCGATAATCCGCCGATGGCAATCCAACTGAAAACCCCTGAAGAAATCGAGAAGATGCGCATCGCCGGCCGCCTGGCTGCCGAGGTGCTCGACATCATTGGTCCGCACGTCAAGCCCGGTGTCACCACCGAGGAACTGGACCGCATCTGCCACGATCACATCATCAACGTGCAGGGTGCGATCCCGGCCAACGTGGGCTACCGCGGGTTCCCCAAGACCGTCTGCACCTCGGTCAACAACGTCATCTGCCATGGCATCCCGAGCGAGGCCAAGGTGTTGAAGGACGGCGACATCGTCAACATCGACGTGACCGTCATCAAGGACGGTTGGCACGGTGACACCAGCCGCATGTACTACGTCGGCACCCCGTCGGTGATGGCCAAGCGCCTGGTGGAGACCACCCGGGAAGCCATGTGGCGCGGCATCCGTGCGGTCAAGCCGGGCGCGACGCTGGGCGACGTGGGCCACGCCATCCAGGAATACGCCGAATCCGAACGCTTCAGCGTGGTGCGCGAGTACTGCGGGCATGGCATCGGCAAGGTCTACCACGACGAGCCGCAGGTGCTGCACTACGGCCGTCCGGGCCAGGGCCTGGTGCTCAAGCCGGGCATGACCTTCACCATCGAGCCGATGATCAATGAAGGCACCCGCTACACCAAGGTACTGCCCGACGGCTGGACCGTGGTGACCAAGGACCGCAAGCTGTCGGCCCAGTGGGAGCACATGATCGCGGTGACTGAAGACGGCGTGGAAGTGCTGACGCTGTCGCCGGCCGAATCCGCGCAGGCATGAGCCAACTGCCGGCGGGTCAGGTCGATTCCGTACCGGACGCGCCGGCAGATCCTGCCGGTGATGCGCAGTGGGCCGCGCAGGCGCGGCAATCACTGGCGCATACCGATGCGCGGTTGTGCAAACGCTTCGAGCAGGGCGACAACGTCGAGCGCCTGCTCGGGCTGCGCGCGCGCGCGGCCGACCTGCTGATCCGCCAGGCCTGGCTGCGCTGCATCGGCGATGCCGCGTTGTCCCTGTTCGCGGTCGGCGGCTACGGGCGGGGGGAGTTGTTCCCGCGCTCGGACATCGACCTGCTGGTGCTGGGCGAGGTGCCGGCCCAACAGGCGCATGAGGCGGGACTCGCGCGCCTGTTCGCGCTGCTGTGGGACGCCGGCCTGCCGGCCAGCCATGCAGTGCGTTCGGCCGAGGAGTGCACCCGGGCCGCCGCCGACCAGACCGTGTTGACTGCGTTGATCGAGGCACGCCCGTTGTGCGCCGGCAACGCCGCGCAGCAGGCGCTGGCGCGCGCGGTCGCCCCCGGGCTGGTCTGGCCGGCGCGCGAATTCTTCCTGGCCAAGCGCGAGGAACTGCAGCGGCGGCACCAGCGCTTTGGCGACACCGCCGACAACCTGGAGCCGGACATCAAGGACGGTCCGGGCGGGTTGCGCGACCTCAACACGCTGGGCTGGATGGCGCTGCGCGCGTTCGGGGTGAGCAACATCGACGCGCTGGTGGGCCTGGGCCACCTGGGTCTGGACGAGGCCGCCGCCCTCAAGCGCGAGCGGCTGGTGCTGGCGCGGTTGCGCTTCGGCCTGCACCTGGTCGCCCAGCGTGCCGAGGAACGGCTGCGCTTCGATCACCAGAAGACGCTCGCCGCGCGCATGGGCTTCGTCGATGACGCCGAAAGCCTGGGCGTGGAAAAGATGATGCAGGGCTTCTACCGCAGCGCCGCGGTGATCCGTCGCATCAGCGACCGCCTGCTGCAGCGCTTCGAGGAACAGTTCGACGGCGAGGCGAGCCCGGAGCCGGTGGGCGATGGTTTCTCGCTGCGCCGCGGTTACCTGTCCGCCGACGACCCCGCCTGGCCGCATGGCGACATCCGCAGCCTGTTTGCGCTGTTTGCCTGCTGGGCACGCACCCCGGACGTGCGTGGCCTGCATTCGATGACCGCGCGTGGCCTGGCCGAGATGCTGGACGAGATCCCCGCGTACACCGAGGTGGACGTGGCCGTGCGCGACCAGTTCATGGCGCTGCTGCGCGGCCCGCGCGCGGTCGACACGCTGGCCCGGATGGCACGCCTGGGCGTGCTCGGCCAGTGGATCCCGGCGTTCGCGCAGGTGTCCGGGCGCATGCAGTTCGACCTGTTCCACGTCTACACGGTGGACCAGCACACCTTGATGGTGCTGCGGAACATCGGCCTGTTCGCTTCCGGGCGCGCGGATGAGCGCTTCTCCATCGCCCATGAAGTGTGGCCGCGCCTGCGCAAGCCCGAGTTGCTGCTGCTGGCCGGCCTGTTCCACGACATCGCCAAGGGCCGCGGCGGCGACCATTCCGAGCTGGGAGCGGTGGATGCACGCGGGTTCTGCGCCGCACATGAGCTCAGCGCCTCCGACACCGAACTGGTGGCGTGGCTGGTGGAACAGCACCTGCGCATGTCGGTGACCGCGCAGAAGCAGGACATCACCGACCCGGACGTCATCCAGCGGTTTGCCGCGCTGGTGGGCGACCGCGACCGGCTGGATTACCTGTACCTGCTGACCTGCGCCGATATCGCCGGCACCAGCCCCAAGCTGTGGAATGCCTGGAAGGACCGCCTGCTGGCCGACCTGTACTTCGCCACCCGTCGCGCGCTGCGCGAAGGTGGCGAGCACACCTTGCCCGAAGCCGAGCGCGTGCAGGAAGCACGTGACAACGTGCGCGAGCAGATGCGGCTGCTCGGCCATGCCGACGCGGTGATCGACCGCCAGTTCGCGGCGATGCCGGACGAGAGCTTCCTGCGCTTCCGTCCCGAACAGCTGGTGTGGCAGGCAGCCTCGCTGGTGGAGGTGCGCAAGGGCGGCACGCTGGTGAAGGTGCGCCGCATCACCCCGGAGAGCGATGCACTGGAAGTGTTCGTGCATTCGCCGGACCGCGATGGCCTGTTCGCCGCCATCGTGATGACGCTGGACCGCGCCGGGTACGGCATCCACCGCGCGCGCGTGCTGGACGGCCCGGACGACACCATCTTCGATACGTTCGAAGTGACCCCGGCGGTGAACTTCGCCGATGGCGATACCGCGCGGCTGGAGGCGGCGCTGCGCAAGGCACTGGCCGGCAATATCCAGATCCTGCGGCCGGCGCGGCGGGTGATGCCACGCCAGCTCAAGCATTTCCGCTTCGCGCCGCGGATCGAGTTCATCGAGTCCACGCATGCCGACCGCACCTTGCTGAACCTGGTGGCGCCGGATCGCCCCGGCCTGCTGGCCGACGTGGCGCATGTCCTGCGTGACCAGCAACTGCGCGTGCAGGATGCGCGCATCGCCACGTTCGGCGAACGCGCCGAAGACCAGTTCCAGTTGACCGACCGGCACGACCAACCCCTTACCGAATCCTCCCGGCAGGCCCTGCGCGAAGCGTTGCTGGCCAGCCTGGAGCCTGAAAAAACGCCAGGAGACCCCCACTGATGGCCACCCGGAAACCCGCCGCCAAGAAGGCTGCACCGACCAAGAAGACCGCCGCCAAGCCGGCAGCCCCCGCGCCCGTTGCAAAGAAGCCGGTGGTGAAGAAGCCCGCTGCAGCGGCCAAGCCAGTCGTGAAGAAGGCGGTGGCCGCCGCCAAGCCGAAGACCATCGAATCGGTGGGGCCGCGCAGCCTGCGCAAGCCACCGGCGCCGGGCGTGGCGGAAATGAAGTTCAGCATCGAGAGCGCGTTCGAGCGCCGCGCGATGCTGACCGTCGACGAGATCGAAGGGTCGACCCGCCCGCTGGTCAACCGCGTGATCGATGGACTGGAGTCGGGTGAGTTCCGCGTCGCCGAGCCCGATGGCAATGGCGGCTGGAAGGTCAACGAGTGGTTGAAGAAGGCGGTGCTGCTGTACTTCCGCGTCAATGACATGGCGGTGATGGAAGGCCGTCCGGCACCGTTCTGGGACAAGGTCGAATCGCGCTTCGAAGGCTATGACGAAACCCGCTTCCGCCAGGCCGGCGTGCGCGTGGTGCCGGGCGCGATCGCCCGCCGGGGGACGCACTTCGGCAAGGACGTGGTGCTGATGCCGAGCTTCACCAACATCGGCGCGCACGTGGGCGAGGGCACCATGGTCGACACCTGGGCCACGGTGGGTTCGTGCGCGCAGATCGGCAAGCACTGCCACCTGTCCGGCGGTGCCGGCATCGGTGGCGTGCTGGAGCCGCTGCAGGCCAGCCCGACGATCATCGAGGACCACTGCTTCATCGGCGCGCGTTCGGAAGTGGTGGAAGGCGTGGTCGTCGGCCATCACAGCGTGATCGGCATGGGCGTGTTCCTGAGCCAGAGCACCCGCATCTACAACCGCGCCACCGGCGAGATCAGCTACGGCTACATCCCCCCGTACAGCGTGGTGGTCAGCGGTTCGCTGCCGTCCAAGGACGGCACCCATTCGCTGTACTGCGCGGTGATCGTCAAGCAGGTTGATGCCCGGACCCGCAGCAAGACCAGCGTCAACGACCTGCTGCGCGGCCTGGCCGACTAACGCAGCAGCCCCTGGCGTTCCCTTCTCCCGCGAGCGGGAGAAGGTGGTGCGAAGCACCGGATGAGGGCGCTTCTGTGCTGTTGATGCACGCAAACCTGGAGCTTGCCCTCACCCCCACCCCCTCTCCCGTACACGGGAGAGGGGAGTACATCATCGCGAGCATTGAACAATGACCACCGTTTTCGGTTTGAAGAACTGCGACACCTGCAAGAAGGCCACCAAGTGGCTGGACCGCTTCAACGTCGCCTACACCTTCGTCGATTACCGCGACAACAAGCCCAGCCCGGAAACGCTGCTGGAATGGGCCGGCAAGGCCGGCGGTTTCGAGGCGATGATCAACAAGTCCTCGACCACCTGGCGGCAGCTGCCGGACAACCGCAAGGGCGCCGCCTCGGACGCGGAATGGAAGTTGTTGCTGCGCGAATACCCGCAGCTGATCAAGCGCCCGGTGGTGATCACCGAGGATGGCCAGTTCAGCCAGGGCTTCAGCGACAACGGCTTCAAGAAGCGCTTCGACATCGCCTGAATCCAACGTAGGCGCGGCCTCGGCCGCGAAACCACCACCGCCGAAACAACCGTGGCGCAAACCCCGGCGCACCCTCGAACGAGGCCCCCATGAGCGACGTATTCGACCTGACCTGCGCGTTGATCGCGCGCCCCTCGGTAACCCCGGACGATGCCGGTTGCCAGCAGTTGATCGGCGGGCGCCTGGCCGCCGCCGGTTTCCACTGCGAGCACCTGCGCCTGGGCGAAGTCGACAACCTGTGGGCCACCCACGGCAGTGGTGCGCCGGTGCTGGTGCTGCTCGGTCACACCGACGTGGTGCCCAGCGGCCCGGCCGAGCAATGGGCCGGTGAACCGTTCACCCCGGTCGTGCGCGAAGGCGTGCTGTATGGGCGTGGTGCGGCCGACATGAAGGGCAGCGTGGCCGCGTTCGTGGTCGCCGTCGAGCAGTTCGTGGCCGCGCATCCGCAGCATCCGGGCACGTTGGCGGTGCTGCTGACCAGCGACGAGGAGGGCGATGCCATCGATGGCGTGCGCCACGTGGCGCGCCTGTTCCGCGAGCGCGGGCAGGGCATCGACTGGTGCATCACCGGCGAGCCTTCTTCCACCGCAAGGCTCGGTGACCTGCTGCGCGTGGGCCGGCGTGGCAGCCTGTCGGCCAAGCTGCGGGTGAAGGGCGTGCAGGGTCACGTGGCCTATCCGGACAAGGCGCGCAACCCGATCCACCTGGCCGCTTCGGCGTTGGCCGAGCTGACCGCGCGGCATTGGGACGATGGCTATGAGAGCTTCCCGCCGACCAGCCTGCAGGTGTCCAACATCAACGCCGGCACCGGCGCCAACAACGTGATCCCCGGCGAGCTGCAGGTGATGTTCAACCTGCGCTACAACCCGCATTGGAATGCCGACCAGCTGGAGGCGGAGATCACCGCGTTGCTCGATCGCCATGGCCTGGACTACGAATTGAACTGGCATCGCAGCGGCGAGCCGTTCTACACGCCGGAAGGGCGCCTGCGCAGCGTCGCGCGCGAGGTGCTGGCCGGGTTCGCCGGCGCGCCGCCGGAAGAAAGCACCGGCGGTGGCACTTCCGATGCCCGCTTCATCGCGCCGCTGGGCGCGCAGTGCATCGAGGTCGGGCCGGTGAACGCCAGCATCCACCAGGTGGACGAGAACGTGCGCGTGGCCGACCTGGAAGCCTTGCCGGCGCTGTACCAGCGGCTGATCGAGCGCCTGCTCGCCTAGCTGCTGCCCGCCGGCGGCGACGCGGCGGCCGGTATTCGAAGATGCAGGACCCGCGCGCGGGGCAGGCGCCCTATTCGAAGATGAAGAAGGGCGGGGCGATGGCCTTGCGCCAGTAGGCCTCTTCGGCCAGATAGAACTGCTGGGCTTGCGCCTGTGCGAACCACGCGGCCGCAGCGTCCACGTCGGCTTGCAGTCCCTTGCTGCCGCGTCCCAGTGCCAGTCCGGCGAAGTACTGCCCGTAGACGTTGCCCTGTGCGCCCGCGCGCTGGTACCAGCGCAGGGCTTCGGCGGTGTCTTCGGCCACGCCCAGTCCGGCTTCGTGCAGCGCGCCGAGATCGACCTGCGCCTCGGCGTCGCCACGCGCGGCGTCGCGCTGGATGCGCGCGATCACGGCGTTCAAGGATGGCCCGTCCAGGCGCAGGCGGCCGACCGATGCCGGCTCAACCGCCGCCGCGCGCAGGGGCGCGAGCTTGTACAACTCGCGCATGTAGACCGCGTGGCGCATCCGCCACCGCAGCGCGCCGGCCATGTCACCGCGATCAGCATGCCACCGCCCCAGGTCGGCCATGGCATAGGGCGAGCCGTGGTTGGCGGCGCTGCGGTACCAGCGGTAGGCCTTGCGTGGCGATGGCTTGAGCACGACGTGCCCGGGTTCCTGCGGGGCATCGCCACTGTCGAGCCGGCCACGTTCCAGGATCGTCCCGAGCTGTTCCTCGGCGCTGGCGCTGTGGTGGGTGCGGGGCGGGATCGCCGCGGCGCGTGCGTACCAGTCCAGTGCCCGCGGATCGTTGCGGGACCGGTACAGGCGCGCCATGCGCAGGGCCGAATCGAACTGGCCATCGGCGGTGGCGGCCAGGGCCTGGCGTTCGCCGTTGTCGCTTGGCCGGTGTGTCCGGGTGGACGCGCAGCCGGCCAGGATGAACAGGGCGAGCGCGCCCAGGAGCAGGCGGGGAGCGTGGGGGATCATCCGTGAAGTCCTAGCAGGGCAGGGGATTATCCGGGACCGTGGCGGCCCACCCGCTGAATCGGTTGCGCGAGCAACAGTTGCGCGGTCGCCAAAACAGGGATACGGTCAGCGCCATGTCCTCGTTCCTGGCCACCGCCGTCAACAACAACAACCGCAATAATCTGCGCGCGAATAATCGTGCGCGGCCGATGCGGGACTGCGACCAGAGCTAGAACAGGCAACACGCTCAGGACACCAGAAAACCCGCATCGGTCGATGCGGGTTTTTTTGTGGCCGGGCGGGAATACCAAGCGGCTGCGCCGTCCCCATGCCGTTGCTTCGAATGCTTGTCCCCACACAACCCCAGGAGCTTTCCCATGTGTTCCATCTTCGGCATTTTCGGCCTGCAACCGGGCGATGACCTTCAGGCGCTGCGTCGCCAGGCGCTTGACCAATCCCAGCGCCAGCGCCACCGCGGCCCGGACTGGAGCGGTGTCTACGTCGACACCGGTGCCATCCTGGTGCACGAGCGCCTGGCCATCGTCGACCCGGCCGGCGGCTCGCAGCCGCTGCTGTCCGAGGACGGCGAACTGGCGCTGGCGGTGAACGGCGAGATCTACAACCACCAGGAGCTGAAGAAGGAACTCGCCCAGCCCTACGCCTTCCAGACCGGTTCGGACTGCGAGGTGATCAACGCGCTGTACCGGCAGGACGAACCGGCATCGTTCCTCAACCGCCTCAACGGCATCTTTGCCTTCGCGTTGTGGGACAAGGCCAAGGGCCGCGCGATCATCGCCCGCGACCCGATCGGCGTGGTGCCGCTGTACTGGGGGCATGACAAGCAGGGCCGCCTGTGCGTGGCCTCGGAGATGAAGTCGCTGTCCGATACCTGCGCCGACGTGGCGCAGTTCCCGCCGGGCCACTGGTACGACAGCAGCACCGATACCCTGACCCGCTACTACGAGCGGCCGTGGCGTGACTATGACGCCGTCCAGGGCGTGGACGTGCCGGCGCAGGAACTGCGCGAGGCGTTCGAGCGCGCCGTGCACCGCCAGCTGATGACCGACGTGCCGTATGGCGTGCTGCTGTCCGGCGGGCTGGATTCGTCGCTGGTCGCGGCGGTGGCCGCGCGCTATGCACGCCATCGCATCGAGGACGGCGGCCAGAGCGAGGCCTGGTGGCCGCGCCTGCACAGCTTCGCCATCGGCCTGAAGGGTTCACCGGACCTGGCCGCGGCCAAGGTTGCCGCCGAGGCACTGGGCACCGTCCACCACGGGTTCGAGTACACCTTCGAGGAAGGGCTGGACGCGCTGCCGGAAGTCATCCGGCATATCGAGACCTATGACGTCACCACCATCCGCGCCTCCACGCCGATGTTCCTGTTGGCGCGCCGGATCAAGGCGATGGGCGTGAAGATGGTGCTGTCCGGCGAAGGCAGCGACGAGATATTCGGCGGCTACCTGTACTTCCACAAGGCACCGAACGCACGCGAGTTCCACGAGGAGCTGGTGCGCAAGATCGATGCGCTGAACTACTACGACTGCCTGCGCGCCAACAAGTCGATGATGGCCTGGGGCGTGGAGCCGCGCGTGCCGTTCCTGGACCGCGAGTTCATGGACGTGGCGATGAAGATGGACGCGCGCGCCAAGATGGTCGACAAGGCCAGCGGCCGCATCGAGAAGGCGGTGCTGCGCGAAGCCTTCGAGGGCTACCTGCCGAAGGAGATCCTGTGGCGGCAGAAGGAGCAGTTCAGCGACGGCGTCGGCTACGGCTGGATCGACGGGCTCAAGGCGCACGCCGAGGAGCAGGTCAGCGACCGCGTGCTGGCCGCGGCCGACAAGCGCTTCCCGTACAACCCGCCGCAGACCAAGGAGGCGTACTACTATCGCCACCTGTTCGAACAGTTCTACCCGAGCCGCGCGGCGTCGGAGACGGTGCCGGGCGGCAAGTCGATCGCCTGTTCCTCGCCGGCCGCGATTGCCTGGGATGCCAGCTTCGCCAACATGGCCGATCCCTCCGGTCGCGCCGTGGCCGGCGTGCATGAGCAGGCACTGGCCGGTTGAGCAGCGCGACGGGGCCCGCACGGATGCGGGTCCCGTCGTATCCATCGCCGGTGACGGCATTTCCATGACGGGGAGGAGGAATGATGCGCGCATTGATGCCGGGAATTGCCGGCCTGTTGGCGTGTGGCCTGGCGCAGGCGACGGAGGTCCCGCTGGAGCGGCATTCGCTGGGCAGCTGGGAGGCCGACATCGGCTACAGCGGCGTGGTCCGTGACGGCGACACGCTGCATATCTCCGGCGTGCCGTGCCGGGGCAAGGACATGCAGGAGGCGGTGCAGCGCTGCTACGGGAAATTGAACGAGATCCTGCAGCGTTTCGGTGCCGACAGCAGCCAGGTGGTGAAGGAAACCGCGTTCACCACCGACATGGATGCCTTGGTCAAGGCCATCCCGGAACGAAAGGCGTTCTTTGCCGATGGTCGCTATCCGGCCGCCTCCTGGGTACAGGTGGAGCGCCTGTTCAATGCCCAGGACATGCTGGAGGTGGAGTGGACCGTGCGGCTGAAGTGACCGCCGCATGAGGGATGGCCCGGCGGCGCATGGCCGGCCGGGCTTCATTGCAGTGGCCCCGCCGACCGGACGCGCTCCGGCCGGCCAGGGTCAACGTGGGCTCAGGCGCAGCGTGTGCACGCGTTCCCCGGGCAGGAACGGGGTCGGCGTGCCCTTGACCCAGTCCTCATGGCCCGCGCCCCAGAACGGCGACAACGGATGACCGCTCTGGCCGCCGGGCATGTGCACGATGCCGTCGGCTTCATGTCCGGGTGAGACCACCATGCGCTCGGAGGCGCCGAAGGAGGGGCCGACCACGCGCGGCATGTCGCCATCACCGGCCAGGGCTTGGCGCGGCATGCACAGCCAGCGCTTGAACAGTTCCGGGAGTGCGCGGCTGACCGGGTGGCAGATGGCCGCCGTGTTGCGTTCGCCCCAGGTGCGCTGGGTGAGGTCCGCCCCTTGGGCGGTGAGGTCCTTCTCCAGCTGGACGGCGCTCTCGGCCAGCAACGCATCCCAGCTCTTGAACGGTGGCGGCAGCAGGTGTACCGGCCGTTCGGTCAGCAGTGGCCAGGCCACGCCCTCCAGCTGCGGCAGGTTGGGCGCGATGAAGTCATCGCCCAAGGTGGCCTGCGCGGGTGCCAGCAGCGCGGCCTGCAGGTTGTCGAGCAGGATGCCGCGGAAGCCGCGGGCAAGCCGGTAGCTGACCGAGTCGACGCTGGCGTGGCCTTCCCAGCTGCGGGTGGCCGCTTCCAACCGTTGCAGCGAGGGATCGCTGCTGTGCTCGACGGTCTGCCGCAACAGCTTCCACCAGCGTTCCATCAGCAGGGCGCGGTCATCGAGCTGGATGGCGAGCAGGTCGCGTTCGGTGAACTGCTGGCGTGCGAACAGGCCGTCGCGGATCTGCCGGGCGCGTGCGCCGAAGTCGTAGCCCCCGTTGCCGGCCACCGCCAGCGCCGGGCCGTCGAGTACGCGCCCGTTCGCGGTCCACAGGCGGTGGTCCGGCGGGTCGACCAGTGACGGGGCCTGGTCGGAGCGGATCGCCCACGCGCTACACGTCGCCGGCATGGCGGGCACCGCCTGGGTGGGGGTGTCGATGCCATGCGAACAGTCCGGGCTCCGGTCCGGACGTGCGCCGATCAGCCGCCAGGCAATGCGACCCTTGCGGTCACCGACCAGCAGGTTCTGCGCCGGGATGCCGGAGCGGTCGGCCACGGCAAAGGCGGCATCGAGGTCGGCGGCCTTGGCCATGTCGGCGAAGTCCAGGCGTACCGCGCCGGGCAGCTGGCCCACCCAGCGCAGCGCCAGCAGCGAGCCATCGGGGGTGTCATGCAGCACCGGGCCCCAGTCGGATTCACGCACGAGCAGCCGTTCCGGTGCCTGCCCGGCGACGGCAATGGATTCCACGTGCTCGCGCAGCGGCGTGTCCGCAGGCAGCGGCGCGAAGTCGGCGGTGTCGATGTAGCTGTTGGTGAACGCCCAGGCCACGCGCGTGTTGCTGCCGACGATCACCGCCGGCAGGCCGGGCAGGGTGAAGCCGGTGACATCGATGTTGCCGTCCGGCGCGGTGGGTTCGGCATAGCGCAGGCGCGCGCGGAACCAGATGTTGGGTGCGCGCAGGGTGAGGTGCATGTCATCGGCGATGATCGCGCGGCCGTCGGCGGTGAGTGCCCCGGACACGGCGAAGTTGTTGCTTCCCGGAAAGTAATCGGCCGCCTCCGGCGGCCCGCCGAGGCCTCTCTCCCGCCGTGCGGGAGAGAGGGGGACCCTCTGCGACGCGGAGGGTGGAGAGAGGGCTGCCGTCGCGTCGCCCTGCGCGGGCGGCGCAACGCGCAGATCCAAGGCATCCGCCCCCGGCAGCACCGCATCGCCACGCGCGTTTCCGAACAGGGGCGCGTCCCAGCTGCTGCCGTCGTGGCTGATCAGGGCATACAGGGCCGGAGGCACGACCTCGCGGATGCGCCCCAGCGCCAGTTCACGGGTATTGCTGGTGTCCTGCAGGTCGGCATACATGGCCAAGCCGGTCAGGACCGAGTCTTCCAGTTCCCACGGCCGTGGCTGCTGGCGCAGCAGCAGGTACGGCCAGGGGCGCACCGGCAGGGCGGCCAGGCCGGCGTTGACGCCCTCGCGATAGGCCTCGATGACCGTGCGTTTGTCGCCCAGCGCCACGCCCAGGTTTTCATGGGTGCGTGCCCGCAGCCGGTGCACGCGCATGGCGCGGTCGCGGGGCAGGGCGGCGGCGCCGAACAGTTCGGACAGCTCGCCGGCGGCGGCGCGCCGCATCAGGTCCATCTCGAAGAAGCGCTCCTGCGCGTGCACGTAGCCCAGCGCACGCGCCATGTCCGCCTCATTGGCGGCCTGTACGGTGAGCATACCGTTGGCATCGCGATCAAGGCTGACCGGGGCGCTGAGCCCGGGCAACAGCAACTCGCCATCCAACTGGGCCAGGCTGCCGCGCAGCAGCAGCCACACGACCAGAACCAGAACAAGCAACAGACCCAGCAAGATCCCCAGTGAACGCATCAGCCAACGCAGCACAGGCCTACCCCCGGTCAGGTGTGTCCGGCGATTGTAGACAGCTTGTGAAGCCGGCAGGTGTCAAAAGGCGGGCCGGCGAGGGGAAGCGCAACTGAAAGTGATTCCGATTAGATCATTGCGCGGCGGGATAGGGCACCCTATGCCCATTCCGAACCATCAGGAGCACCCCCATGCAGGGCAAACCCGAAGTCATCGAATGCCTGAAGGAGCTGCTGCGCGGCGAGTTGGCTGCGCGCGACCAGTACTTCATCCATTCCCGCCGTTACGAGGACCAGGGCCTGCAGGCGCTGTACGAACGCATCGGCCACGAGATGGAGGAGGAGACCGAGCACGCCGACGCGCTGCTGCGCCGCATCCTGTTCCTGGGCGGCAACCCGGACATGCGCCCGCACGGCTTCGAGCCGGGCCTGACCGTGGTGGAGATGCTGGAGAAGGACCTGCAGGTCGAATACCAAGTGCGCGCCAACCTGGCCGCCGGCGTGAAGCTGTGCGAAGCGCACGGCGACTACGTGAGCCGCGACATCCTCATCGCGCAGTTGCGTGACACCGAGGAAGACCATGCCTGGTGGCTGGAGCAGCAGTTGGGCCTGATCAAGCGGATCGGCCTGGCGCTGTACCAGACCAGCAAGATGGACGCCAAGGGCACCCCGGCGCACTGATCGGGATGACGGAGGAGGGGCGGCGCAAGCCGCCCTTCTTCTTTCTGGGGTCTTTCCTTGAAGCGACCCTCACCCCACCCCCTCTCCCGCAGGCGGGAGAGGGGCTCGGAGTCCGTGGACTGGTCGTGACAAGCCCCTCTCCCGCTCGCGGGAGAGGGGGTGGGGTGAGGGCCGCTTTCAGCCGTGCAGCAAGCGATACACGGCCGTGGACAGCGCACTCACGCCCTGCGCGCGGAAGTCCGGTTGCTGGTCGAGGATGTCGCGGCGCTCTTCCAGCTGCACTTTCCAACCCAGTCGGGACAGCTGCTCCACCTCGGGCTGCTCGACCGAGAACGGTGGGCCCTGCTTTTCGTCCTGCGGGTATTCCAGGGTGATCAGCACGCCTTGGCAGCCCTGCGGCACGCGCGCATAGACGGTGTCGCGATAGCGCTCGCGCAGCGCCGGCGGGAGGGCGATCAGCGCAGCACGGTCGTAGAGAGCGGCGATGTCGGAGAGCAACGTTGCATCGAGCGCGAAGGCATCGCCGCAGATGATCTCGATCGGCCCGGCGACGTAGTGCTCGCCGCTGGCACTGCGGTGGCGCTGCGGGGTGAGGCCGGCTTCGGCGAAGAACTGCTCCACGGCCAGCGATGACAACTCCACGCCCAGCACCCGGTGCCCCTGCGCGGCCAGCCAATGAATGTCCAGGGTCTTGCCGCACAGCGGCACCAGCACACGGCTGCCGGTGGGCAGCTGCAGGTCGGGCCAGTGCTTCTGCAGCAACGGCATCACCTCATTGCGGTGGAAGCCGATCTGGCCGTCATGCCAGCGTTGGAGCCAGAAGTCGGGATGCATGGGGTTCGTCCAAGGGAAGAGGGCACCATTGTAGGAGCGGCCGCGGCCGCGATGCCGGGAATGCTGCAGATGCAGGCCGTGCCTGACCGGCGCGTTCATCGGCTTCGCGGCCGAGGCCGCTCCTGCGAAAAAAAAGCCGTGGGGTCCGCCCCGCTTTTTCGTGATTACTGGACTTCCAGCCCTTCGACCTTCTGCCGCGCCACGCACACATCCGGCAATCGCATTGCCGAACGCGCCGCCGCGCGCCAGTGAAGTGAATTACTTGACCTCCAGCCCTTCGACCTTCTGCCACCCCCTCGGCAGCAGGTGCCCGCGCGTGGCCCGGGTGCCCAGGTAGGTTTCCAGGTCCTTGAACGACAGGTTCATCGTGCGCTGGCCGCTGCGGACCAGCAGGGTGTTGCCCGGGCCCACCGCGACCACCGCCACCACGCGCTCGGTGGAGAGCTTGGCCTTGGGGATCTCGATGATCTTGTTGCCCTTGCCCTTGTCCAGCTCGGGCAGGTCGGCGGCTGGGATGGCCAGCATGTTGCCGGCGCTGGTCACCGCGACGATGCGGTCGGTCTCCGGGTTGGCGACCACGGACGGCGACAGCACCGCCGAGCCGGTGCTCAGGTTGAGCATCGCCTTGCCGGCCTTGTTGCGGCCGACCAGGTTCTCGAAGCGGGTGACGAAGCCATAGCCGTGCGAGGAGGCCAGCACGAAGCGGGTGTTGTTCTCGCCGCTGGCCACGGTGACGAAGGAGCTGCCCGCCGCCGGCGAGAAGCGGCCGGTCAGCGGCTCGCCGTTGCCGCGCGCCGAGGGCAGGGTGTGCACCGGCGTGGAGTAAGCGCGACCCTCGCTGTCGAGGAAGGCGACCTGCTGGGTGCTGCGGGTGCGGGTGGCGGCAAGCAGGCCATCGCCTTCGCGGTAGGACAGCGTGGCGCCGTCCACGTCGTGGCCCTTGGCCGCGCGCACCCAGCCCTTCTCCGAGAGCACCACGGTCATCGGTTCGCTGGCGACCAGCTCGGTCTCGTCGATGGCCTGGGCGGCAACACGCTGCACCAGCGGCGAACGGCGGGCATCGCCGAACTTCTTGGCATCGGCCAGCAGCTCGTCCTTGACCAGCTTCTTCAGCTTGGCGCTGCTCTGCAGGATCGACAGGATCTTGTCGCGTTCCTTGGCCAGCTCGTCCTGCTCGCCGCGGATCTTCATTTCCTCCAGGCGGGCCAGCTGCTTGAGCTTGGTCTCCAGGATGTACTCGGCCTGGTCCTCGCTCAGCGCGAAGCGGGCGATCAGCGCGGCCTTGGCATCGTCCTCGGTGCGGATGATGCGGATCACCTCATCCAGGTTGAGGAAGGCGATCAGCAAGCCTTCCAACAGGTGCAGGCGACGCTCGACCTTCTGCAGGCGGTGGGTCAGGCGGCGGGTGACCGTGTCCTGGCGGAAGCGCAGCCATTCGCCGAGCAGCATCTTCAGGTTCTTGACCTGCGGGCGCCCGTCCAGGCCGATCACGTTGAGGTTGACGCGGTAGCTGCGTTCCAGGTCGGTGGTGGCGAACAGGTGGCCCATCAGCTGTTCGGCATCGACGCGGTTGGAACGCGGGATCAGCACCACCCGTACCGGGTTGGCGTGGTCGGACTCGTCGCGGATGTCTTCCAGCCACGGCAGCTTCTTGGCGCGCATCTGCGCGGCGATCTGCTCGATCACCTTGGACGGGGAGACCTGGTGCGGCAGCGCGTTGACCACGATGTTGCTGGCCTCGCGCAGGAAGGTGGCGCGGGCGCGCACGCTGCCGTTGCCGGTCTCGTAGATGTTCCGCAGGTCCGACGGCGAGGTGATGATCTCGGCGGTGGTCGGGTAGTCCGGGCCCTTCACGTGCTCGCACAGCTCGGCCACGGTGGCGTCCGGGTCGTCGATCAGGTGCACCAGCGCGCTGACGATCTCATTGAGATTGTGCGAGGGCACGTCGGTGGCCATGCCCACGGCGATGCCGGTGGTGCCGTTGAGCAGCAGGTGCGGCAGGCGCGCCGGCAGCCAGCTGGGCTCTTCCAGGGTGCCGTCGAAGTTGGGCGTCCAGTCCACGGTGCCCTGGCCCAGCTCGCCCAGCAGCACTTCGGCGATGGGGGTGAGCTTGGATTCGGTATAGCGCATGGCCGCGAACGACTTGGGGTCGTCGCTGGAGCCGAAGTTGCCCTGGCCGTCGATCAGCGGGTAGCGGTAGGAGAACGGCTGGGCCATCAGCACCAGCGCTTCGTAGCAGGCGCTGTCGCCGTGCGGGTGGTACTTACCGATCACGTCACCGACGGTGCGTGCCGACTTCTTGGGCTTGGCCGAGGCGCTGAGCCCCAGCTCGCTCATCGAGTAGATGATGCGGCGCTGCACCGGCTTGAGCCCGTCGCCGATGAACGGCAGGGCGCGGTCCAGGACCACATACATGGAGTAATCGAGATAGGCGCGTTCGGCGTATTCACGCAGCGGCTGCTGTTCGAAGCCGTGGAACGCGGGGCGTGCAAGGTCGGTCATTGCGGGTGGTGCTACCTGTGAACGTTGAAGCCGCGGCGTGGCTGCCGGCTTCCAGCCGCCCGATTATCCGGATGGCGGCGGCGATGCCAAGCGTGTACCGCCGCGGCAACCGGCACGGCGCGGGATTCGATCCAAATCTGTAACACTGAATTCACTTCTTGTTGGAAATGTTCCATTGAGAATATTTCCAAATGGAAATAATATGCCGCCCCATGATTTCCTGCCTGTCCGTGCCCCCGATCGCCATGCCCCCCAGTTTCGGCCTGCTGTTGCGCCAGGTCGGCGACGGGCTGGTGCGCCAGCTCGATGCCGCCATGGCCGAAGAAGGCCTGGGCATCAATTTCACCCACTACGTGGGCCTGAAGGTGCTGGTCAACATGGGCCCGTGCACGGCGGCCGAGCTGGGCCAGGCCATCAACCAGGTGCCCAGCGCGGTCACGCGCCTGCTGGACAAGCTCGAAGCGCTGGGCTGCCTGCGCCGCGAGCCGCATGCGCAGGACCGGCGTGCATTGCAGATCGTGCTTACCGAAAAAGGCCAGGTGCTCTGGCAGCAGTTGAAGGTGCGCGGTGACCGGGTGATGGACCTGGCCATGCGCGACCTCGACGACGCCGAGCGCGCTCTTTTGACTTCCCTGTTGACCCGAGTCCGCGACTCCCTCTCTTCCCCATGAAAACTCATCCATTGCAATCAGCCCGCCCGCTGTTGGTGGGCGTTTTGGCGTTGGCGCTCACTGCCTGTGCCAGCAGCCGTGGGCTGCAGCCGCAGGGACGCCCGCTCGACATGGACGGCCTGCAGGCCGGCCGCAGCCTGGCCGGTGATGACCTGAGCGCCTCCGGTTTCCCTGCCGTGGACTGGTGGCGTGCCCTGGGCGATGCCCAGCTCGACGCGCTGGTCGCAGAAGGGCTGCGCAACAGTCCGTCGCTGGAAGTGGCCGATGCGCGCTTGCGCCAGGCCCAGGCGCAGGTGGCCGGCAGCAAGGCCGAGCGCATGCCCAGCCTGTCGGTCTCGCCGGGCTACACCGGCATGCGCCTGCCCGAATCGATGCTGGGCGAGGCCGGTGGCCACTACGCCGGCAGCGTGCAGACCGTGCTGAACTTCAGCTATGGCGTGGACCTGTGGGGCGGCAAGCGCGCCGCCTGGGAAGCGGCGGTGGACAGCCGGCATGCCGCGGCGGTGGACGCGCAGGCGGCACGGCTGGACCTGTCGGCGGCCATCGTCCAGGGTTACGCCCAGTTGGCCCACGCCGGTGCCCTGCAGCGGGTGGCCAATGAAGAGCTGGCGCGCTCGGAACAGTTGCTGCAACTGACCCGCCAGCGCCGCAGCGCCGGCATCGACAGCGACCTGCAGGTGCGCCAGGCCGAAGCCCGCATCCCGCTGGCACGGCAGCAGCAGTTGGCGGCGCAGCAGCAGATCGATGCCGCCCGCAACGGGCTGGCCGCATTGCTGGGCCAGGGGCCGGACCGCGGCCTGCAGATCACCGTGCCGGAGGCGCTGAGCCCGCTGGCGCTGCAGTTGCCGGGCGTGCTGCCCAGCGAACTGCTGGGTCGTCGTCCCGACGTGGTCGCCGCGCGTTGGCGGGTGGAAGCCTCGGACAAGCAGATCCATGTCGCCAAGTCGCATTTCTATCCCAGCCTCAACCTGATGGCGCTCGGCGGCGTGGTGTCCAAGGACGTCGGCAGCCTGCTGGAAAGCGGCTCCACCTTCGGCCTGCTGGCACCGGCATTGAGCCTGCCGATCTTCGACGGTGGCCGTCTGCGCGCCGGGTTGGCCAAGAGTGACGCCGATTACGACCTGGCCGTGGCCAGCTACAACACCACCGTGGTGCAGGCGCTGCGCGAGGTGGCCGACCAGGTCAACGCGGTGCGTTCGCTGGCCACCCAGGTGGAAGCCCAGCAGCAGGCCGTGGCCACCGCGCAGTCGGCCAACGCGCTGGCGCAGCAGCGCTACCGCGCGGGCATCGGCAACTACCTGGACGTGCTCGGCACCCAGGACGTGCTGCTGCAAGCGCAGCAGCGGCTGAGCAACCTGCAGTCGCAGCAGCTGTTGTCCTCGGTGCAGTTGAGCGCGGCGCTGGGCGGTGGTTACCAGCCCGGCGACGACGCGCTGCCGGGTACCGCCAAGGCTTCCGATCTTCCGAATTCCTGAGAGTCCTTTCCATGAGCCAGACTTCTTCCAATGACGCGGCCGCCGCCGCACCCAGCCGCCGCGGCAAGCTGCTGCGCGGCCTGTTCCTGATCGTGGTGATCCTGCTGGTCGCCTTCGTCGCGTGGTACTACCTGATGGGCCGCTGGGCCGAGGAAACCGACGACGCCTACGTGGTCGGCAACCAGGTGCAGATCACCCCGCTGGTCGGTGGCACGGTGGTGTCCATCGCCGCCGATGACGGCATGAAGGTGGAGCAGGGCCAGTTGCTGGTGCAGCTGGACCCGGCCGACACCGAGGTGGCCATGCAGCAGGCTGAAGCCAACCTGGCCCGCACCGTGCGCCAGGTGCGCGGCATGTACCGCAGCGTGGAAGGCGCGCAGGCCGAGTTGAACGCCCGCCAGGTCACGCTCAAGCGCGCCCGCGAGGACTACGCGCGGCGCAAGGGCCTGGCCGATACCGGCGCGATCTCGCGCGAGGAACTTGCCCACGCCGCCGATGAGCTGGCGGCCGCCGAAGCGGCGGTGTCCGGTTCGCGCGAAAGCGTGGAGCGCAGCCGCGCGCTGGTCGATGACACCGTCATCGCCACCCAGCCCGACGTGCAGGCCGCCGCGGCGCAGCTACGCCAGGCCTATCTGAACAATGCCCGCGCCGGCATCGTGGCGCCGGTCAGTGGCTACGTGGCCCGTCGTTCGGTACAGGTTGGCCAGCGCGTGCAGCCGGGCGCCGCGCTGATGGCGGTGGTGCCGACCGAGCAGATGTGGGTGGAAGCCAACTTCAAGGAAACCCAGCTGCGCCACATGCGCCTGGGCCAGGAAGTGGAACTGCGCTCGGACCTGTACGGCGGCGAGGTGACCTACAAGGGCCACATCACCAGCCTCGGCCTGGGCACCGGTTCGGCGTTCTCGCTGCTGCCGGCGCAGAACGCCAGCGGCAACTGGATCAAGATCGTGCAGCGCGTGCCGGTGCGCGTGGCCATCGATGCCAAGCAGCTGGCTGACCACCCGTTGCGCATCGGCCTGTCGATGAAGGCCGAGGTGAACCTGCACGACCAGAAGGGCAGCGTGCTGCCGGCCGACGTCGCCAAGGGCACCGTGTACGGCACCGAGGTCTACGCCAGGCAACTGCAGGAAGCCGACGCGCTGATCCACACCATCATCCAGGGCAACCTGCCGTCGTCGGCCCGCGCCGGCTGAGGTCATCATGTCCGCTCAAGCTCCCGCAGCCCCGCAGGCGGAGGCCGGCCAGGCGCCGGTCAACGTCGCGCTGTGCACGGCCGGCCTGGCGCTGGCGTCGTTCATGCAGGTGCTCGACACCACGATCGCCAACGTCTCGCTGCCGACCATCGCCGGCAACCTCGGCGCCAGTTCGCAGCAGGCGACCTGGGTCATCACCTCGTTCGCGGTCAGCACGGCCATCGCGCTGCCGCTGACCGGCTGGCTGAGCCGGCGCTTCGGCGAGGTGAAGTTGTTCATGTGGGCGACCATCGCCTTCTCCATCGCCTCGCTGCTGTGCGGCATCGCGCAGAGCATGGGCATGCTGGTGGTTTCGCGCGCGCTGCAGGGCTTCGTCGCCGGCCCGATGTACCCGATCACCCAGTCGCTGCTGGTGTCGATCTATCCGCGCGAGAAGCGGGGGCAGGCGCTCGCGTTGCTGGCGATGATCACGGTGGTCGCGCCGATCGCCGGGCCCATCCTCGGTGGCTGGATCACCGACAACTACAGCTGGGAATGGATCTTCCTGATCAACGTGCCGCTGGGCGTGATCGCCGCAGCCATCGTCGGTGGCCAGCTGCGGCACCGCGTGGAGCAGGTCGAGAAGCCGAAGATGGACTACGTCGGCCTGGTCACCCTGGTGATCGGCGTGGGCTGCCTGCAGCTGATGCTGGACCTGGGCAACGAGGAAGACTGGTTCGCCTCGACCAAGATCGTGGTGCTGACCTGCATCGCGGTGGTGATGCTGGCGGTGTTCGTGATCTGGGAGCTGACCGACAAGGATCCGATCGTGGACCTGCGCCTGCTGCGCCACCGGAACTTCCGCGCCGGTACGCTGGCGATGGTGGTCGGCTACGCCGCGTTCTTCTCGGTGGCGCTGATGATCCCGCAGTGGTTGCAGCGGGACATGGGGTACACCGCGATCTGGGCGGGCCTGGCCACGGCGCCGTTGGGTTTCCTGCCGGTGTTGCTGGCGCCGTTGCTGGGCAAGTTCGGGCACCGCTTCGACATGCGCACGCTGGCCAGCTTCGCCTTCGTGGTGTTGTCGGCGACCTGCTTCCTGCGCGCGGGCTTCAACCTGCAGGTCAACTTCGAGCATGTGGCCGGGGTGCAGCTGTTGATGGGCCTGGGCGTGGCGCTGTTCTTCATGCCGGTGCTGCAGATCGTGCTGTCCGACCTGGATGGCCGTGAAGTGGCGGCCGGTTCGGGCCTGGCGACCTTCCTGCGCACCCTGGGCGGCAGCTTCGCGGCCTCGCTGACCACCTGGCTGTGGGCGCGCCGCACCCAGCAGCACCACGCCAGCCTGACCGAGCACGTGTCGCTGTACGACCCGGGCATGCATGCGCAGGTCACCGCGATGGGGCAGGGCGATCTGCAGCGCGGTGCCGCGGTGCTGGACAACATGATCGTGCACCAGGCCTCGCAGATGGGCTTCAACGACATCTTCCTGTTGCTGGGCTGGGTGTTCCTGTTGATCACCGGCATCGTGTGGATGGCCAAGCCGCCGTTCGGTGCGGGCGGTGGCGCTGCATCGGCGGGCGGTCATTGATCGGCGTTGGCGGAGCAGGTGCCGGATACGTGCCGAGCGTGGCTCGGCACGATCGGGTGGTGCAGCGATAGAGCGCTGCCGTGCTGCGCTGTGCCCTGCCGGATACGTGCCGGGCATTGCCCGGCACTGCCTTGCTTCGATCTTCTTTCGTGCTGGACTGCAGGCATGAAAAAACCCGCTTTCGCGGGTTTGATCTGTTTGAGTCGTGGTGCCCAGGAGAGGACTCGAACCTCCACGGTTTTACCCGCTAGTACCTGAAACTAGTGCGTCTACCAATTCCGCCACCTGGGCGACTCAGTGCGTGAATTCTGTTGGAGAACGCGCGACATGTCAACAGGATTTCGCAGGCGATGCGCAGGTTTTTTTCAGCGCTGCATCAGTCCTGCATCGCGTCCCTGCGGACATCACCAACTGCGGCGGACAACGCGCGTGCGAGCACCTCGTGGAAGCGCTCATCCACTTGTTGGGCGGCGTTGAACCGCAGGACGCTGCCGGCGTTGTGCGATTGATCGAAGGCGTTGCCGGTGGCGGGCGCGATGTTTTCCCTCTGGGGGAAGCGCGCAAGGCGAGTGCAAGGCCGGTGGCATCGTTGCTGCACGAGGCGGTGAGCGTGCAGTGACGCTGGCCGCGGTGCCGTGTGTGGCCGGTGCGAAGGAGTTCGCGCGCTGACGTGCAGGGGTGATGCAGGGGGTGAGCGCAGGCATGCTGCGCCGGGATGCTTGCCGGGCGTGGCTCGGCACCGCCTGTCCCGTGCTGGATCGCGGGCATGAAAAAACCCGCTTTCGCGGGTTTCTTCATTCTTGAGTCGTGGTGCCCAGGAGAGGACTCGAACCTCCACGAAGTTGCCCCCGCTAGCACCTGAAGCTAGTGCGTCTACCAATTCCGCCACCTGGGCGACTCAGGAGCGAGATTATGCGGGTCGTTTTTCCCTTCGTCAACACTTTTGTGAAGGCCGGTGCGGGAAGGGCTCCTTCGTGCCGGCAGGGCTGCGTTGAACGTCGGATACGAAAAGACCCGCTTGCGCGGGTCTGATCTTGTGCTTGGTGCCCAGGAGAGGACTCGAACCTCCATGGTTTTACCCGCTAGTACCTGAAACTAGTGCGTCTACCAATTCCGCCACCTGGGCATTTCAGGCCGGCGATTTTGGCCGGGGTGACGGGCTTTGTCAACGTTTTTTCACATCCGCCGCGCTTGACGGCGTACGCACTGTATCCACGGCACAGCAGGTACCATGTAGGGCGATGAAAAACAAAAAGACCACTGGGGCCGGCAAGGCCCACAAGTCCGCCTCCGGCAGCACGCCGGGCAAGGCGCCGGGCAAGGCCCGCAAATCCACCAAGCTGCCGGCCTGGATGCCGGACAGCATGACCGCCCCGGCCAAGCCCGGCCGCGGCAAGAAGACGCCGGACAACGCCTCGCCACAGAGTTTCGTGCGCGGCCGCCGCAAGGCGGCCCCGGCACCGGCCTTCGATGACCCCTACGCCGCACGCGAGGCCGAGCGCTACGCCCAGCCCATCGCCAGCCGCGAGGCGATCCTGCAGTTGCTGGAGCGCTGCGAGGGGCCGCAGAACGCCGAGGAGATCGGCGCGCAGTTGGGCCTGACCGAACCGGACCGCGCCGATGCGTTGGCCAAGCGCCTGGGGGCGATGGTGCGCGATGGGCAGCTGGTGCAGAACCGCCGTGGTGGCTTCGCCCCGGTGCTGGCATTGAGCCTGATCCCCGGTGTGGTGATCGCCAACCCGGAGGGCTTCGGCTTCCTGCGCCCGGACGAGGGCGGCGACGACCTGTTCCTGTCGCCGTATGAAATGCGCAAGGTCATGCACGGTGACCGTGCGCTGGCCAACGTCACCGGCATCGACCGCCGTGGTCGCCGCGAAGGCGCCATCGCGCGCGTGCTGGAGCGCGGCGTCAACCGCCTGATCGGCCATTTCAGCGTCGAGGCCGGCATCAGCTACGTGGTGCCGGACGACAAGCGCATCCAGCGCAACATCCAGATCCCGGCCGATGCCACCGGCGGGGCCAAGGATGGGCAGCTGGTGGTATGCGAGCTGACTCACGCCCCGGATTCACGGCGCCCGCCGATCGGCAGGATCATCGCGGTGCTGGGCGACAAGCTGACCCCGTCGCTGGTGGTGGAAACCGCCATCCACGGCCACGAGCTGCCGTACGAGTTCCCGCCGGAAGTGCTCGACGAAGCCACCGCCATCCCGATGACGGTCGAGCCGTCGATGATCGGCACGCGCGTGGACCTGCGTTCGATGCCGCTGGTGACCATCGATGGCGAGGATGCCAAGGATTTCGACGACGCGGTGTACTGCGAACCGAACCGCGACGGCTTCCGCCTGGTGGTGGCCATTGCCGACGTGTCCAACTACGTGCGTCCCGGCACACCGCTGGACGATGAAGCACAGAAGCGCGCCACCTCGGTGTACTTCCCCGGCTTCGTCGTGCCGATGCTGCCGGAGACCCTGTCCAACGGCATCTGCTCGTTGCGGCCGAAGGAAGACCGCATGTGCTTCGTCTGCGACATGCAGGTGGGCCGCGACGGACAGGTGACCGGCTCGAAGTTCTACGAAGCGGTGATGAACTCGCATGCACGCCTGACCTACACCCAGGTGTGGGCCGCGGTGGGCGAGGACGATGCCGACGCCAAGGCCTTCATCGGCCCGCTGTTGCCGCAGATCGAGAGCCTGCACCAGCTGTACCGCATCCTGGCCAAGGCGCGCGAGCGTCGTGGCGCGATCGAGTTCGAATCCTCCGAAGTGCGCTTCGTGCTGGACAACCGCGGTGAAGTCACCCAGGCCGGCATGATGGTGCGCAACGACGCGCACAAGTTGATCGAGGAATGCATGATCGCGGCCAACGTGGAGGCCGCGCGCTACCTGCTGTCCACGCACATCCCGGCCCCGTTCCGCGTGCACGAGCGGCCGCCGGAGTCCAAGTTCGCCGACCTGCTGGAATTCCTGAAGGAGTTCAAGCTCAGCCTGCCGGCCTGGAGCAAGGTGCAGCCGGGCGACTACACCAAGCTGCTGAAGAAGGTGCGCGAGCGCCCGGACGCGGCGCTGCTGGAATCGGTGCTGCTGCGCAGCCAGTCGCTGGCGGTGTATTCGCCGGACAACAACGGTCACTTCGGCCTCGCGCTGGAGGCGTACGCGCACTTCACCTCGCCGATCCGCCGCTACCCCGACCTGCTGGTGCACCGCGCGATCAAGTACGCGCTGACCGGCGCGCCGCGCGAGAAGTACACCTACACCCCGCGCGAGATGGCAGCCCTGGCGCTGCAGTGCTCCGAACGCGAGCGCCGTGCCGACGAGGCCGAGCGCGAGGTCGACGAGCGTTTCCGCGCGGCGTGGATGGAAAAGCACGTCGGTGGCCAGTTCGATGGCGTGATCAGTGGCGTGACCAGCTTCGGCCTGTTCGTGGAGCTGGACGAGTCCAAGGTCAACGGCCTGGTCCACGTGACCCAGTTGCCGCACGACTATTACCAGTTCGACCCGATCCGCAAGACGCTCAGTGGCGACCGTCGCGGCAACGCGTTCCGGCTGGGCGACCGGGTCCGGATCCTGGTGCTCAAGGCCAGCATGGAGGAGCGCAAGATCGACTTCCGCCTGGTCGAGAAGCTGGACGGGGAGGCCATGGACAGCGGCCTGCCGCCGTTGCCCGAGCGCGGCAAGCCGGCCAAGCGGACCAAGCAGAAGTACTGAGGACCGGGGTGCCGCCGCTGCGTGGCGGCGCCCGGGCAGTCCCCGCAGGCCGGTGGCAGCTGCGGGCCGGCCCGATTGGGCCTACCATTGCCACCCCCCGAATTTCCCCATGTGACGCCCATGAGCAAGCAGAACCAATGGATCGTCGGCGTCAATGCCGTGGCTTCTTCGATTGAAAAGGACCCGGAGAACGTCCGCGAGGTCCTGATCGAGGCCGGTGCCAAGAACCCGCGCCTGGTCGAAATCGAGGAAGAAGCCCTGCGCAAGGGCATCGACGTGCGCAAGGTCAACGCCCAGGCGCTGGGCGGCGTGGCCGGCCAGGTGCGCCATCAGGGCGTGGCCGCGCGGTACGCCGCGCCCAAGCTGTGGGCCGAGAACGAACTGGAAGGCCTGATCGAGGCCGCCGAGGGCAAGGCGCTGGTGCTGGTGCTCGATGAGGTACAGGACCCGCACAACCTCGGCGCCTGCCTGCGCAGCGCGGCTGCCGCCGGCGTCACCGCCGTGGTGATTCCCAAGGACAAGAGCGCGCCGGTCAATGCCACGGTGCGCAAGGTCAGTGCCGGCGCCGCTGACCGCATCCCGGTGGTCGCGGTGACCAACCTGGTCCGTTGCATCAAGGACATGCAGAAGCTGGGCGTGTGGGTGTACGGCCTGGCCGGTGAGGTGGACACCACCCTCCACCAGCTGGACCTGCGCGGCAACGTGGCGCTGGTGATGGGTGGCGAAGCCGATGGCCTGCGTCGCCTCACCCGCGAAACCTGCGACCAGCTGGTGCGCATCCCGATGTCGGGTGACATCGAGAGCCTCAACGTCTCCGTCGCCACCGGCGTGGCGCTGTTCGAAGCTGTCCGCCAACGACTGTAAGAGGAAACCACATGCTCCCTGCGCCGTATCGTCTCTCCCTTCGACTGACAGCGGCGCTGCTGGGGCTGTGCGCCCTGGTGGCTTCCGCACAGGAAGCCCCGCGCGCCCGCGCCCGTGACCTGGGCGTGGCCCCGGGCATCTTCGCGCCGGGCCACTACAACGCGATCACCGACGTGGCCGGCGTGCGCGTGGGCCAGGTGACGCTGGCCGAGGGCGACAGCGTGCGCACCGGCGTCACCGCGATCCTGCCGCACCCGGGCAATGCCTATCGCTCGCGGGTGCCGGCGGCGGTGCACGTGGGCAATGGCTTCGGCAAGTTCGTCGGCAGCACCCAGGTCAATGAACTGGGCGAGCTGGAAACCCCGATCCTGCTGACCTGCACGTTGTGCGTGTGGAAGGCAGCCGATGCGATGGCCGAGTGGATGCTGGCCCAGCCGGACATGCAGCAGGTGCGCTCACTGAATGTCGTGGTCGGCGAAACCAACGACGGCGGACTCAATGACATCCGCGCCAGGCCGATCACCGCCGGGGCAGTGCGGAATGCACTGGAAAGCGCCAAGAGCGGGCCGGTGCAGGAAGGCAGCGTGGGTGCCGGCACCGGCACGGTGGCGTTCGGTTGGAAGGGCGGGATCGGAACCTCTTCGCGCAAGCTGCCCGACAGCCTCGGCGGCTGGACGGTCGGCGTGCTGGTGCAGGCCAACTTCGGCGGCGTGCTGCAGGTGGAAGGCGCGCCGATCGGCCGCGCGCTGGACCGCTATGCATTCCAGAACGCGGTGGCGATGCAGGACAACACGCGCGGCCTGGCCGATGACCGGGGCGATGGCTCGGTGATCATCGTGATCGCCACCGACGCCCCGTTGTCGGACCGCAACCTGAAGCGGTTGGCCTCGCGCGGGATGATGGGGCTGGGGCGCACCGGCAGCTCGGCCTCCAACGGCAGCGGCGATTATGTGCTGGCGTTCTCAACCGCCGAATCGGTGCGACGGGCTTTCGATGCGACCCGCCTGCAGACCATGGAGCTGGCCAACGAGCCGATGAGCGCGGTGTTCCAGGCCAGCGTCGATGCGGTGGAAGAGGCGGTCTACAACGCCTTGTTCATGGCGACCACTACCAGTGGCAACGGCAAGACGGTGGAGGCGATTCCCTTGGACAAGGTGCGCGATGTGCTGCGTGCGCATGGGATTGCGCCCGCGTCGTAAAAGCGGCCCTCACCCCAACCCCTCTCCCGCTAGGCGAGAGAGGGGCTTGGATTGCAGGCTGTGCGGGAGCTGCCGGATGGCGTGATGACTCCCTTCTCCCGCTTGCGGGAGAAGGCTTGGATTGCGAGCGGTGCGGGAGCTGCCGGATGGCGCGATGACTCCCTTCTCACGCAGACGGGAGAAGGGGTTCCATCACGGGGTCCCACCCCCCAATGCCTTGTACAGGGTCACGTCGTTGACCAGCTGGCTGCGCTTGACCTGCGCCAGCGACAACTCGGAACTGCGACGGGTCTGCTCGGCTTCCAGCCAGGTGCGCAGGTCGGTCGCGCCGGCGCGGTAGCGCACTTCATACAGCCGCGCGATCTCCACCGCTTCCTCGTACGAGGCCTGCGCGGCGGCGAGCTGCTCGGCCAGGCGCGTGCGCGCGGACAGGGCGTTGTCCACTTCCGATAGTGCGGTGTACAGCGTCCGGCGGAAATCATTGGCGGCGATCTGGTAGGAGAGGTCGGCCGAATCGATGTCCAGCTGCATCTGCCGGAACTTCAGGAACGGCAAACTCAGGCCCGCGCCCAGCGTTGCCACCGGATGGGTCAGTACCTCACCCAGTGAGGGGCTGGAGCTGCCGATGCTGCCGCTCAGGCTCAGGCTCGGGTAGTAGCTGGTGGCGGTGACCTTGATGCTGGCCAGCGACTGGCGCAGGCGCAGCTCGGCCGCGCGCAGGTCCGGGCGACGTGCCAGCAGTTCGGCCGGCAGCCCTTCTGCCAGCGCCGGGCTCTGCGCCACGTCCAGGTTCTGCGGCTCATCGGCCAGCGGCCAAGGCTGGCCGTCGAGCAGCACGGTCAGTGCGTTGCGGGTTTCCACCCGCTGCTGTTCCAGCTGGGCCTGCGCGGCGCGTTGGCTCTCGATGTTCTGTTGCGCCTGGCGCACCTCCAGCCGCGAGACCGCGCCGGCCTTGAACTGGCTTTGCACCAGCGCGGCGGTACGCTCCAACCGATCGAGGTTGGCCTGGCCGGTGGCGATGGCCTGGTTGAGGTAGCCCAGCTGCCAGTACAGCTCGCAGCTCTGGCCGACCAGGCTCAACGCCGTGCTCTGCAGGTCCTGCGCGGTGGCCTGCGCTTCCCAGCGGGCGATGTCGCGCTGGCCGCGCAGCTTGCCCCACAGGTCCAGCTCCCAGCCCAGCGACACGCTGGCGCCGTGGTTGCGGGACCAGTCGTCGCCGCTGTCGGTGCTGCGGCTGGCACTGGCACTGACCGAACCCGATGCCTGCGGCCACAGGTCGGCACCGGCCAGGCCGGCCTGCGCGCGTGCGCGCTCGAGCTTCAGTCCGGCCGAGGCCATGTCGGTGTTGCTGTCGAGCACGCGTGCGATCAGCTGGTCCAGGCGTGGGTCGGCGAACCCTTGCCACCAGGCGTCTGCACGGATGTCGGCGGGCGGTGCGGTGACCTCGCGCTGGATGTCCTGCACCGGTGCGTTGGCGGCGGCATCGCCGCGGCCGTACTGCGCCGGTACCGGCAGATGGGCGGCGGGATCGGCGCTGGGCGTGGTGGCACAGGCGGCCAGCACCGTGGTCAATGCGGCGGAAAGCAGCAGGGGACGATAGGCAGTCATGGTCATCTTCATTCGCGGGCCAATGCCTCCACCGGGTCCAGCTGGGCGGCATTGCGGGCCGGCAGGAAACCGAACGCCACGCCGATCAGGGTCGAGCAGGCGAAGGCGGCGACGATCGAGCCGGTGGAGAACAGCAGGGTGAAGCTGGCGCCGAAGGTGCGGAACGCCCAGCCGATGGCCAGCGCCAGCACGATGCCGAGGATGCCGCCGAGCAGGCACACCAGCACCGCCTCGATCAGGAACTGTTGGCGGATGTCGCTCTGGCGCGCGCCCACGGCCATGCGCACGCCGATCTCGCGGGTACGCTCGGTCACCGACACCAGCATGATGTTCATCACGCCGATGCCGCCCACCACCAGTGCGATGGCGGCGATGGCGCCGATCAGCAGCGTCATGGTCCGGGTCGTGGACGCGATGGTCTCGCGGATCTCGGCGGTGTTGCTGAGGAAGAAGTCCTCGGTGCCGTGGCGCAGGGTCAACAGCCGGGTGATGGCCGATTGCGCCGCATCCATCGGGGTGTCGTCCTTGACCCGCAGCGTGATGCTGCTCAGGTAGCTTTGCCCGAGCATGCGCGCCATCACCGTGGTGTAGGGCACCCACACGCTCAGGTTGGTGCTGCCGCCGAAGCCCATCGACTGGCGCTTGGCGATGCCGATCACGCGTGCCGGCACGTTGCCCAGCAACACCACCTTGCCCAGCGGGTCGTCGCTGCCGAACAGCTGGGTGCGGGTGTTCTCGTCGATCACCACCACCTGCGCCAGGCCCTTGACCTCGCTTTCATCGAAGTAGCGCCCGGACACCAGCGTCATGCCCTTGACCCGGAAGTACTGCTCGCCGATGCCGCTGACCTGCGCCGAGGCCGCCTTGTTGCCGACGCGGGCGGTCACCGAGCTGGAGACGCTGGGCGTGGCGCTGTCGATGTAGCTCTGCTGGGCCAGGACGTCGGCGTCGCTGGACTTGAGGGTCTGCACCCGCGCCGAGCGCATGTCGCCGAAGCCCTTGCCGGGGTAGACGTCGATGGTATTGGTGCCCAGCGCCGAGATGTTCTTCAGGATCTCCTGCTGCGAGCCATTGCCCATCGCCACCACCGAAACCACCGAGGCGATGCCGATGATGATGCCCAGCATGGTCAGGAAGGTGCGCAGGCGGTGCGCGTTCATGGCCAGCAAGGCCATGCGGAAGGCTTCCAGGAAGCGGTCGCGCGCGGCCTGGAAGGCGCTGCCGCCGGTCTTCACCGGCGTGGCGCGCTGCTGGGCCGGGAACCGTGGCGCGGCGTCGTTGCGGCGGTCGTCGATGATCACGCCATCGCGGATCTCGATGATGCGCTGGGCGTGCTCGGCCACGTGCATGTCGTGGGTGACGATGATGATGGTGTGGCCCTCGGCATGCAGCTCGCCGAGGATCTTCATCACCTCCTCGCCGGAGGCGCTGTCCAGCGCACCGGTGGGCTCGTCGGCCAGGATCACCTCGCCGCCGTTCATCAGTGCACGCGCGATCGACACGCGTTGCTGCTGGCCACCGGACAACTGGCCCGGCGTGTGGCCCATGCGGTCGGACAGGCCCAGCCGTGCCAGCAGTGCCTCGGCGCGACTGCGACGGGCCTGCGCCGGCGTACCGGCGTAGATGGCGGGCACCTCGACGTTGCCGCGTGCGTCCAGGTCGCCGAGCAGGTGGTAACGCTGGAAGATGAAGCCGAAGTGCTCGCGGCGCAGCTGCGCCAGTTCGTCCGGTTGCATGCGCCCGGTCTCGCGCCCGGCGACCCTGTACGAGCCCACGGTGGGACGGTCCAGGCAGCCGAGGATGTTCATCAGCGTGGACTTGCCCGAGCCGGACTGGCCGACGATGGCGACCATCTCGCCGGCATGGATGTCCAGGTTGACGTCCTTGAGCACGGCGATGGTTTCCTCGCCGGCCGGGAACTCGCGACGCAGCTCGCGCAGCTGCAGCAGCGGCTGGCTCATCGACGCGGCCCGCCCATCATCGGGCTCATCGGTCCCCGGGTATTGCCACGTGCGCTGGCCTTCTCGGCATCGGTGACTTCGCCCACCACCACCTGCTCGCCTTCTTCCAGCCCTTCGAGCACCTGCACGCTGGAGCCGTTGTTCAGGCCGACCTTGATGCGGCGTGGTGCCGGCTGGCCGTCCTTGCCAAGCACCCGCACGATGTAGCTGTTGCTGTTGGCCAGTGCGGCGGCATCCGGCCGCGCCCGCGCCTGGCGTTGCTGGCGCTGGGCCTCGCCGAGGCTGCGCGGCTCGCGCTGCGCGCCCGCGCCTGCAGGGCCGCCTTCGGGCACCTTGGGGCCGAGGGCGACGGTGGGGATCAGCAGCGCATCGCTGGCCTGCGCCAGCAGCACTGAAACCTGCGCGGTCATGTCGATGCGCAGCGTGCCGTCCGGGTTCTCCACGTCGAACAACGCGTTGTAGTACACCGCCGTGCTGGAACTGGAGGAGGACGAACTGCTGGAGGTGGTGCTGTCGGTACTGATCGAGGCCGGGGCCGGATTGACCGTGCGCAGCCTGGCCTCGTACTTGTGGTCGGGCTTGCCGAGGATGGTGAAGTACACCGGCATGTCCGGCTTGACCTTGACCACGTCGGCCTCGGAGATCTCGGCATTGACCGTGACCAGGTCCAGGCGGGCCAGCTTGACGATGGTCGGCGCGGACTGGTTGGCGTTGACGGTGCGGCCTTCCTCGGCGACCACCGCCACCACGGTGCCGTCGATCGGCGCGGTGATGCGGGTATAGCCCAGGTTGGCCTGGGCGGTGCTCAGTTCGGTTTCGCGTTGCATGATCTGCGCGTCCAGCGCACGGATCTGCGCACGGGTGCTGGCGAGGTTGGCCTCGGCGGCCTCGTAGTCGGCGCGCGAGGTGGCCTCGGCGGCCAGCATTTCCTTCTGGCGGGCGAAGGCCAGCTCCGATTCCTTCAGTGAGGCGGTCTGCACCGCGCGCTGGGCGCGGATGTTCTCCAGCGCGGCCTGTGCGTTCCTCAGGCTGTTCTGCTGGGTGACCGAGTCGATCTCGGCGATCAGGTCGCCCTGCTTGACCACGTCACCCAGCTGCACCTTCAGCGACTTGATCTGGCCGGACACCTGCGCACCGACGCTGACCAGCTTGTAGGCATCGATCACGCCGGTGGCATCGACCGTCTGCTCCAGGTCGCCGCGGGTGACGGGCGAGGTGGCCAGTGACGGCGCGGCGGGCTTGCGCAGCGCCCAGGCGGCGGCCGCGCCGGCCAGGACGATGATGGCGGCGGCAAGCAGCAGGCGGTTGCGGCGGGAGGAGGGCAGCAGCTTCACGATGATCGGACACTCATGGCGGGCCGCAGGGCGCGGCGACAGTGCCAGTGTCGCCAGTGGAAGATGCCGCCTCAATGCACGGGTTGTATCGTTCTGTGTCCGGTCCGGCACGCTGTGTAACGGTGTGTATCGGCCGCGACGATCGATACATGCCGATACAGGCGCGCCCGCGCACGTTGATCCGCTAGCATGGATCATGGCGCCATGACGGAAGTACAGACCATGCACCGCCTCCTGGTGGTAGACGACGACAGCGACATCCGCAGCCTGCTGGCCGAACAGCTGGGACGGGCCGGTTACACCGTGAGCACGGCCGGCGATGGCGGCCAGATGCGGCAGGTGCTGGCGCGCGAGCACATCGACCTGATCGTGCTCGACCTGAACCTCCCGCGCGAGGACGGGCTGGCGTTGTGTCGCGAGATCCGCGCGCGTTCGGCCACGCCGGTGATCATGCTGACCGCGCGCAGCGAGCCGATCGACCGCGTGCTGGGCCTGGAGATGGGGGCCGACGATTACCTGGCCAAGCCGTTCGAGCCGCGTGAGCTGCTGGCGCGCATCCGCAACGTGCTGCGGCGGACCGAGGCGCTGCCGGCCAACCTGGAGCCGCTGGCGATGCGCCGGGCGGGATTTTCCGGCTGGGTGTTCGACCTGGAGCATCGCCACCTGGTCGACCCGGCCGGGCGCGTGGTGATGCTGTCCGGCGCCGAGTTCCGGCTGCTGCGGGTGTTCGTCGCGCATGCCAACAAGGTGCTCTCGCGCGAACAACTGGTGGCCTTGAGCACCGGCCGCAACTACGAGTCGCAGGATCGCGCGATCGACCTGCAGGTCAGTCGCCTGCGCCAGAAGCTGGGCGATGCAGGCGGCAGCGATGGCCTGGTCAAGACGGTGCGCAACGAGGGTTACGTGTTCGCCAGCGCGGTGACGCTGGAATGAAGCGCCTGCGCCGGTTCCTGTCCTCGATGACGGGACGCCTGTTCGTGATCCTGCTGGTCGGCATGATGGTCGCGGCGATCGGTGCCACGCTGCTGGCCGAGTCCCGCCGCCAGCAGGAGTTCGAACGGCAGAACCTGGCGCGCATCGCCGACCGCCTGCAGGGCTTCGTCAACCTGCTCGATGGCAACCCGGAGCTGCGCGCCCGCCTGCTGGCGGTGGGTGGGCCGAGCGTGCGGGTGGTCAAGGACACGTTCCGTACCGGCGCGCCGGACACGGCGCTGATGGAGACCCTGGCGCAGCGCGGTGGCGTGGTGGCCGGTGCGCAGGTGCGGGCCACCAGCTTCCGCGCCTGCATGGTGCCGCTGCCACAGTTCATGCGGCCACCGGCCCCGCCGCAGGGGCGCCGGGAGGGCGAGCGCCGTCGCCATGTGCATGACCCGGCGTTCACGCCGCCGCGCTGTCGCCTGGTCGAACTGAAGCTGAGCGACGGCACCCCGGTGCGGCTGGCGCTGGAGTACCCGGCCATCGCGCGCAGCCCCGCGGCGGCGTTCGATCCGTGGTTCCTGTCGTTGCTGGGGCTGGCCATCGCGGTGCTGGCCTACGTGGTCGCGCGCATGGCCAGTACCCCGCTGGAACGCCTGGCCGCGCACGCCGCCGGACTGGGGCAGGACCTGCAACGCGATCCGTTGCCGGTGAGCGGGCCACTGGAAGTGCGGCGTGCCGCCGAAGCCTTCAATGCCATGCAGAAGCGGCTGCAGCGCCACCTCGGCGAACGCACGCAGATGCTGGCGGCGATCACGCACGACCTGCAGACACCGGTGACCCGGTTGCGGTTGCGCCTGGAGAACGTCGCCGACGAACAACTGCGTGAGCGCCTGATCGGCGACCTGGCCGCGATGCAGGCGCTGATCCGCGAGGGCCTGGAGCTGGCACGCAGCGCCGAAAGCGCCGAGCAGCGTGCCGCGCTGGACCTGGATTCGTTGCTGGAGAGCGTGGTCGAGGATGCCGCCGAGGCTGGCCATGACGCCACGCTGGAGCAGAACTGCGGTGCCGTGCTGATGCTGCGCCCGCTGGCCATGCGCCGGCTGTTCTCCAACCTGGTCGACAACGCGGTCAAGTACGGGCGTGGCGTGCAGGTGCATGCGAGCCGGCAGGGCGATGCGGTGCAGGTGGTGATCCGTGACCATGGGCCCGGCCTGGCCAGCGACGAGTTGGAGGCGGTGTTCACGCCATTCCTGCGCCTGGAGACCTCGCGTTCGCGCGAGACCGGCGGTGCCGGGCTGGGCTTGACCATCGCCCGCGCGCTGGCCGAGAAGGACGGTGCCACGCTGGTGCTGCGCAACCACCCTGAAGGCGGCCTGGAGGCGGTGGTGCGGTGGGAGCAGCCGCAGTGGGAGACCGGTCAGCGCGGTTGAGCGGGACGGGCATCTGCAGCGCCGGGCTGTGAAGGAGGTCGCCTGGCGGGGCCGGTGTCTTTGCTAGTATCGCCGCACTATCCGGGGATGCAGATCGATGGCAAGGGATACGGTTCTGGCAGGTTCGCCGGGGGCGGTTGACAGGTGTGGCAAGCGCACGCGCAGACAGCGCCGGAAGGCCGTGTTGGCGGCGCCGGCCTTGCTGGCGTTGCCGCTGTTCGCGCAGGCGGCTGGCGCGCCGCCGGCACCGCCGTTGGCGGTGGCCACGGTACCGGTGCTGGCCGGCGTCGGCGCACTGCTGATGGCGGCACTGCTGTGGTGCGGTTACCGGCTTGGCCAGCAGCGCATGCAACTGGCCAGGTTGATGCGGGATGCCGAACGGCAGGCCCGCGACGGGCGCCAGGCCGCCGAGCGGCTGGTCGCGGCCGAGCAGGCCGTGGCTGAGCTGGAGCTGCAGATGCAGCAGCAGGCCGAGTCGTTCGCGCGGCTGGCGCACGAGGACGACCTCAGCGGCCTGCCCAACCGGCGTGCCTTCGATGATGCGCTGTCGCGGCAGATGGCCGCCTCGCGCCGCAGCGAACGACCGTTGTGCCTGGTGGTGCTGAGCATCGACCACCTCAAGCAGATCAACGCGGCCTGGTCGCGTGCCGTCGGTGACCTGGTGCTGTGCGAGGTGGGCGAACTGCTGCGGCGCAGCCTGCGTGCCTCGGACATGCCGGCGCGGCTGGGCAACAAGGAGTTCGCGATCCTGCTGGGCGACACCACCCTGGCCGATGCCGAGATGGTCTGCCAGCGCCTGCAGCGCCTGTTTGGCCAGTACGGCGAATGGGGTGGCCGCGGTGAAGGCGAGATTGCCGTGACCTTCAGTGCCGGCGCGGTGCAGATGGGCGATGCCGACCAGGCCCCGGTGCTGTTCTACCAGCGTGCCAAGAACGCCTTGGCGCAGGCCAAGCAGGACGGGCGCGCACGCACCTGCGCGGCCTGAGCCACGATAGCGGCGGGCCGCTCAGCGGCCCAGCGGGGTGGGCCAGGCGTTGACGATCTTGCAGAACAGCCGTGCGGTTTGTTCGGTGTCGTAGACCGCGCTGTGCGCCTCGTTGGCATCCCATTCGAAGCCGGCCGCCTGCACCGCGCGGGCCAGCACGGTCTGGCCGTAGGCCATGCCGGCCAGGGTCACCGTGTCGAACACGCTGAAGGGATGGAACGGATTGCGCTTGTGGCCGCTGCGGGCCACGGTGGCGTTGATGAATCCCAGGTCGAAATGGGCGTTGTGGCCGACCAGGATCGCGCGCTGGCAGTTGTACTTCTTCATGGCCGCGCGCACCGGGGCGAACACATGCTCCAGCGCGTCGCGTTCGGGCTTGGCCAGGCGGAACGGGTGGTCCAGCACGATGCCGGTGATTTCCAGCGACTTGGGGTCGATTTCGGTGCCTTCGGCCGGGATGACGTGGGCGCTGGCAGTCTGCCCGGGATACAGCAGGCCGTTTTCGTCCATCTCCACCGGTACCGCGGCGATCTCCAGCAGTGCATGCCGGTTGCAGTCAAAGCCACCGGTCTCCACGTCCACAACCACCGGCAGGAAGCCACGGAAGCGTTGCGCCATGGGCGTGAAAACGGGGCGCGGGACGGGCGATTCAACGTGTTCGTTCATCGCAATAGGGTAGCAGAGCGCGTAAGAACGGCCGGTGATAGGCGGGTTTCGCGCCTGCAGGCGCGCCTACCGGGCGGTGCCCAGGATGCAGGCGCGCTCGCGCAGCTGCTGCAGCATCGCAGCGCCATTGGCGAGGAAGGCGGGGTCGGCGACGACGCCGGCTTCCTCGGCCAGCGCCTGCAGATGCGCGCGGCCGCTGTGTCCGGGGAACTGCTCCAGCCGCTCCAGCAGGCGGAACAGCAGCGGCGAGACGGTGGAGAACGCCACGCTGCCATCGACGCTGCGTCGCGCCAGCAGCAGCGTCGGCTCGGCCGGGGGCTGCGTCGGTTGCCACGCCGGGCCAATGCGATGCACCGGCCATTGGTAGGCCAGGGCCCGGCACCAGGGGGAGCACAGCGGCGCGGCGTCCAGCAGGTCGCCCTGCGGGTCGTGGGCGGGCAGGGCGGCGTCGCTGATCTGCAGGGCCAGTTCGATCCACTCGTAGTGGGCCAGTTCCAGCAGCCAGGGGTGGCGCGGGTCCGCTGGCCGCGGGTCGAGGAACAGGATGAACTCCTGCGCGATCTCGGTGAACAAGGGCGTGTGGGCGCGATGGTCGCGACAGAAGGCGCGGACCAGCGGCAACCACTGGGCATCGTCCAGGGTGCGGCGGATGACCGGGAAGTTGGCCGCCAGCAACGATTGCAGGTTGTTGAAATACAGCTCGCGATACACCTGCATGCGACGCCCGGCGATGGCATCGGGCGCCGGCTGCCGTTCCGGGTCGCGCAGGTGGGCGGCGAAGTGCTGCTGCAGTTGCGCCAGGGTTTCAGCCATGCGCGTGCTCCGTCGCGGCGGCCTGCTGCAACCGGCGGATGACCTGCAGCTCGTCGAGCAGCTCGGGCAGGGGCGGGAAATTGAAATCACGCTCCAGCAGCGTCGGGCGGACCCCGTGCAGGGCATGGCTGGCCGCCAGCAACTGCCAGACATCGTGCTTGACCGGCATGCCGTGGGTGTCGATCTTCAGGTCGTCGGCTTCGTCATGGTGGCCGGCAACGTGATAGCTGGCGATGCGTGCCGACGGCAGGCGGGCGAGGAAGGCGTGCGCGTCGTAGCCATGGTTGATGGCGTTGACGTAGACGTTGTTGACGTCCAGCAGCAGGTCGCAGTCGGCCTCCTCCAGCACGGCGTTGATGAAGTCGGCTTCGTCCATGTCGGCGGCCGGCACGGCGTAGTAGGAGGCGTTCTCCACGGCGATGCGGCGGCCCAGGATGTCCTGCGCCTGGCGGATGCGGGCCGCCACGTGGCGCACGGCCTCGCCGGTGAACGGCAGTGGCAGCAGCTCGTACAGGTGGCCGTCGTCGCTGCACCAGCTCAGGTGTTCGCTGTACAGCGCGACCTGATGCTGGTCGAGGAAGCGACGGGTGCGCTGCAGGAATGCCACGTCCAGCGGGCTTGGGCCGCCGAGCGACAGGGACAGCCCATGGCAGGTCAGGGGGTGACGCCGCGACAGCTCGGCCAGTGCCTCGCCCAGCCGGCCGCCGACGCCCACCCAGTTGTCCGGGGCGCATTCGAGGAAATCGAACGCGCCTGCCGGCGCGGCGGCCAGTGCATCCAGCAGTGACCGCCGCAGGCCCAGTCCTGCGCTGGCCGCTGCCGGCGCGCGCAGGTTGCCGGGGAGGCGGTCAGTGGTTGCCGCCACACTTGCCCTCGCCACACTTGCCTTCGGCGTGGGTCTTGGCGCTGTCGGCGGCCTTGTCGTCACCGGCCTTGGCCGGTGCGGGGGCAGCGGCCGGTGCCGGGGAGGCGGTCGCAGCGGCGCCGGCGTGGCTGCCGCCACACTTGCCTTCGCCGCACTTGCCCTCGGCATGCTTGGCCGGTGCGTCGGTGGTGCCGGTCGGCGGCGGCGTGGCCGGCTTCTGTTCGGCCGGCGGCGTCTGGCCGGTGGCGGCCAGTGCGTAGCCCTGGGCCAGGTCGGTCATGGCGAAGGCCGGGGCGGTGCTGCCCCCGAGCAACGCGACACCCAGGGCGAGGGAAGCAGGCTTGCGGAGATCGATGGCCATGCGGTGGTGCTCCAGTGTCAGAGGTGTGCGGGGGAGGCTGGAGCTTAGCAAGCACGGTGGCGGGCGTGCGGGTAGCGCATGTGTCGACAGGCCCGGTTCGGGCCTGTCGGGGTTGCGGTACGGGCGGTGTTCAGCGACCGCTGGCGATGTCCACGACCAGCCCGGTGGCGATGGCGATCAACACGTAGCGATCGTCGATCCGGCGCCACTCATTGCCCCTTCCGGGCTTGCGCAGGCCATGGTGAGCGTAGTCGGCCACGCGTGTTCCACGCTGGTGCCGGGACAGCCGCTCGCCCTTGCGGGGGGCGTGATGGGCCGACTGCGGGGCGGCATGGCGGGCGCCATTGGACGACGCGGCTGCCGGGTGCTGTTGCGCATGCGACGGTGCCGGCGGGTCGTGGCGGTCGCGGTCCTGCGCGGGGCCGGCGAAGGCACTGGCCGAGGCCAGCAGGGACAGGGACAGGGCGGTGGCGAAGATGCGCTTCATGGTGGTTTCCTGGGGGACGTGGCGGGGATGCCGCGTGCAACACCACGCTAGGAAAAAATCCATGAACGCGTAATTAAATTTCCCGCCGCCGCGGTATCGCTTTGTATCGGCATGTAACGGCCCGCCGGGACGAGGATCCGACGGGCCGTTGCCAGGCTCAGGCGTGGTCGACCGTGCTGGTTTCGTCGCGCTTCTCGCGCGGCGGCAGCGGCTGTTCGCCGTGCACGAGGAACCAGACGTTCTCGGCGATGTTGGTGGCGTGGTCGCCGATGCGCTCCAGGTTCTTGGCCATGAACAGCAGGTGCGTGCATGGGGTGATGTTGCGCGGGTCTTCCATCATGTAGGTCAGCAGTTCGCGGAACAGCGCGGTGTACTGCGCGTCCAGGCGGGCGTCTTCCTCGCGCAGCTTCAACGCCGCTTCGGCATCGTTGTCGCGATAGGCCACCAGCGCGGCGCGGACCTGCTGGGCGGCCAGGCGGCCCAGTGCGCGCACGCCCTGGATCTGCGGCATCGGCGGCACCGACACCAGCGCGATCGAGCGCTTGGCCACGTTGGCGGCGTAGTCGCCGATGCGTTCGATGTCGGCCGGGATGCGCAGGCCGGCCAGGATCTCGCGCAGGTCGCGCGCCATCGGGCCGCGCAGCGCCAGGCGCATGACGTCATGGCTGATCTGCTGTTCGAGCTGGTCGATGGCCTCGTCGTTGGCGACGATGCGCTGGGCGGCCTTCTCGTCGCGGCGTTCGATCACGTCCAGCGCCGCTTCCAGCTGCGCGACGGACATCTCGCCCATGCGCACGATCTCGGTTACCAGGCGCTGCTGTTCTTCGTCGTAGCTCTTCACGATGTGGTCGTTGGGGTTGTTCATGGGCGTCAGCCGGAAAAGGGGAAACAGGAATGGGGAGGCGGGGCGTTGAAGTCCGGTGGGGCAGGGGGCGGGAGGACTGCGCTCCCGCCTGCCGGCTCCCCATTGCCCGGGCTCAGCCGAACCGACCGGTGATATAGTCTTCGGTCTGCTGCTTGGACGGGTTGGAGAAGATGACCTCGGTGCGGTCATGCTCGATCAGGTCACCCAGGTACATGAAGGCGGTGTAGTCGGACACGCGCGCGGCTTGTTGCATGTTGTGGGTGACGATGGCGATGGTGTAGTCGTTCTTCAGTTCCTCGACCAGCTGCTCGATGCGGCTGGTGGAGATCGGGTCCAGCGCCGAGGTCGGTTCGTCGAGCAGCAGCACGTCCGGGCGCAGGGCCACGGCGCGGGCGATGCACAGGCGCTGCTGCTGGCCGCCGGACAGTCCCAGCGCGCTCTGGTTGAGCTTGTCCTTCACCTCGTCCCACAGCGCGCCCTGGCGCAGCGCCTGCTCGACGCGCACGTTCATCTCGGCCTTGGACAGCTTCTCGTGGTGGCGGATGCCGTAGGCCACGTTCTCGAAGATGGTCATCGGGAACGGCACCGGCTTCTGGAACACCATGCCCACCTTGGAGCGCAGGCGGTTCATCGGGTACTTGGGCGAGAGGATGTTCTCGCCGTCCAGCAGCACTTCACCGCGCGCCTCGAGCTTGGGGTACAGCGCGTAGATGCGGTTGAAGATGCGCAGCAGGGTGGACTTGCCGCACCCGGACGGGCCGATCAGCGCGGTCACGCGCTTTTCGGGGATCTCCAGGTTGATGCCCTTGAGCGCATGGAACTTGTCGTAGTAGAAGTCCAGGCCGCGTGCGGCCAGCTTCACCGGCGCCGGTGCATGCAGCTCCTGGTTGGAGGCAGGCACGTTGATGCGCTGCATGGGCACGGCGTTGTTGAGGTCGTTCATGGGAAGGTCCATGGGATCAGTCGTTTGAAATTCGATTGCGCAGCAGCAGGCCGCGGGCGGAGAGGCTGACCAGCAGCACGAACACGGTCAGGACCAGTGCGCCGGCCCAGGCCAGCACCTGCCAGGATTCATACGGGCTGCCGGCGAACTGGTTCATCACCACCGGCACCGAGGCCATCGGCTGGAACACGTTGCTGTTCCAGTACTGGTTGCCGAAGGCGGTGAACAGCAGCGGCGCGGTCTCGCCGGAGATGCGTGCCAGCGCCAGCAGGATGCCGGTGACGATGCCGGCCATGGCGCTGCGGTACAGCACCTGCATGATCACCTTCCACTGCGGCACGCCCAGCGCCAGCGCCGCTTCGCGCATCTGCACCGGTACCAGCCGCAGCATTTCGTCGGTGGTGCGGATCACCACCGGCAGCACGATGAAGGCCAGCGACAGCGCACCGGCGAAGGCGGAGAACTGGCCGCCGGTCTGCATCACGTACAGCGTGTAGACGAACAGGCCCAGCACGATCGACGGCGCCGACAGCAGGATGTCGTTGACGAAGCGCACCACCGTGCCGGCCTTGCGCGCATTGCCGTACTCGGCCAGCCAGGTGCCGGCGGCCACGCCCAGCGGCGTGCCGATGGCGATGGCCAGTGCGCACATCACCGCGCTGCCGAAGAAGGCGTTGAGCAGGCCGCCTTCCTGCATCGGCGGCGGCGTCATCTTGGTGAACAGGTTGAGGTTGATGCCCGGCAGGCCCTTGGACAGCAGCGTCCACAGGATCCAGCCGAGGAAGAACAGGCCGAACAGCGCGGTGGCGCAGGCCAGCAGCAGGGCCAGGCCGTTGGTGATGCGACGACGCAGGTACAGCGCGTCGGCGGCCTTGTGGGAAGCGGCGGTGGACATCAGTTGCCCTCCTTGCGGGACAGGCGCAGCAGCATCAGTCGGGCGATGGCCAGCACCACGAAGGTGACGATGAACAGCACGAAGCCGAGCAGCAGCAGCGCCGAGCGGTAGGTTTCGGTGGCTTCGCCGAAGTCGTTGGCGATCAGCGCAGCGATGGTGGTGCCCGGCTCCAGCAGCGACGGGGTCAGGCGCACGCTGTTGCCGATCACGAAGGCCACGGCCATGGTTTCACCCAGGGCGCGGCCCAGGCCGAGGAACACGCCGCCGATCACCGCCGAGCGGGTGTAGGGCAGCACGATGTCCCAGCTCACTTCCCACTTGGTCGAGCCCAGCGCGTAGGCCGACTCCTTCAGGCGGGTCGGCACGGTGAGGAACACCTCGCGCATCACCGAGGAGATGAACGGGATCACCATGATCGCCAGCACGAAGCCGGCGGTGAGCATGCCGATGCCCAGCGGCGGCCCCTGGAACAACGCGCCGATGACCGGCAGGCCGCCGAGGTTCTCGTTGAGGAACGGGGTGACGTACTCGGTCATCACCGGCACCAGCACGAACAGGCCCCACATGCCGTAGATGATCGACGGGATGCCGGCCAGCAGTTCGATGGCGGTGCCGACCGGGCCGCGCAGCCAGCGCGGCGCCACCTCGGTCAGGAAGAAGGCGATGCCGAAGCTCACCGGCACGGCGATCAGCATGGCGATCAGCGCGGTGACGATGGTGCCGTAGATCGGCGCCAGCGCGCCGAACTTGTTCTCCACCGGATTCCAGTCGGCGGAGTAGAAGAAGCTCAGGCCCTGTTCCTGCAGGGCATGGCGGCCGCCCCACAGCATGGACAGCGCGGCGCTGGCCAGGGCGACCAGCACGAAGATGACGGTGGCGATCAGGAACCAGCGGAACAGCCGGTCATTGCGGGCATCGCGCACATCACGCGAGCTGGGCGAAGCGAGGGACGGTGCGATGGCATTCATGGCAGCGGCGTAGGCCCAAGGGGGAGGCGGTTTTGGTTCTGTCCCCGGTATTCCGGGAAGGACACAGCGGTGGCAACGTTGTCCGCGCGGTGGCGGGGGAAGCGGAGGCGTTCGTCATTCCCGCGAAGGCGGGGATCGTTCCTGCCTTTACCCCCGATGCAACCCCGGAAGCAGGAGCGGTTCCCGCCTTCGCGGGAATGACGACAACAACAACGACAACGGTCCTGCGGGTACTGCATGCAACCTGCACGGGTGCGCCCGTGGCGCACCCGTGCGGTTCCATTACTTGAACTCGGCGGCCCAGTAGCTTTCGATCTGGGTCACCAGCTCCGCCGGCAGCGGCACGTAGTGCAGTTCGTTGGCCTGGGTCTGGCCGTTCTCGAAGGCCCACTTGAAGAAGGCCAGGGTGTCGGCGCTGCGCTTGGCGTCCTTCGGCTGCTTGTGCATCAGCATGAAGTTGGTGGCGGTGATCGGCCACGCATTGGCGCCCGGGGCGTTGGTGATGACCAGGTTGAAGTCCTTGGCGTTGGCCCAGTCGGCGCTGGCGGCAGCGGCGGCGAAGGTCTCGGCGGTCGGCTGCACCCAGTTGCCGGCGGCGTTCTGCATCGACGCGTACGGCATGTTGTTCTGCAGCGCGTAGGCCAGCTCGACGTAGCCCAGCGAGCCCTTGATCTGCTGCACGTAGGAGGCGACGCCTTCGTTGCCCTTGCCGCCCACGCCGTCCGGCCACTGCACCGAGGTGCCTTCGCCGACCTTGTCCTTCCACTCGCCGCTCACCTTGGATAGGTAGTTGGAGAAGTTGAAGGTGGTGCCCGAACCGTCGGAGCGGTGCACCAGGGTGATCTTGGTGTCGGGCAGGGTCACGCCCGGGTTGGCATCGGCGATGGCCTTGTCATTCCACTGGGTGACCTTGCCCAGGAAGATGTCCGCCAGCAGGGCGCCGCTCAGGCGCAGCTGGCCCGGCTGGATGCCTTCCAGGTTGACCACCGGGACCACGCCGCCGATGGCCGACGGGAACTGGCCGAGGCCGGCCTGGGCCAGCTCTTCGCTGGACAGCGGCTTGTCGGAGGAACCGAAGTCGACGGTACCGGCCTTGATCTGGGCGATACCACCGCCCGAGCCGATCGACTGGTAGTTGATCTTGGCGCCGGTGGCGGTGTTGTAGTCGGCCGACCACTTCGACACGAGCGGGAAGATGAACGAGGCGCCTGCGCCGGAGATCTCGGCGGCAACCTTGTCACCCGCGGCCGGGGCACCGGCAGCAGCGTTTTCCGGGTTGGAAGCGGCGGGGTTGCCGTTGTTGCCACCGCAGGCCGACAGGCCCAGGGCAATGGCCAGGGAAAGGGCGGCAAGGCCGGTCGTGTGCAGCTTCATGCGTCACTCCATAGCGGGAGAAAGGCTGGCGGCGCCAGCGGATGCGGCTATGAAATGATGTTTTTGTTACAGCCTGATTACATGCTGAAAAAAATCTGAAAACCCCATGTTCATCAATGGGCTACAGGATGCGGTGGGGTGTCCGGAAACGGCCGGGACAGCGGTGCTGTGTGACGCGTTTGGCCTTCCGGATGAGGCCAGGGCGGAATGCCGGGGGCATGCCCGGCAGGGCCTTCCCGGCGGCACCGCGGCGGTGCGTGGTTCCGTGCTGCCGGGATGTGCAAAAAAAAGGCGCGGATCGCTCGATCCGCGCCTGAGGCGACGAGGGAGAGGGACTCGTCGGCTCTACACTCAGTAACGCGCGTTCTGCTGCCAGTAGGTTTCGATCTGGCGGACCAGGCTGTCCGGCAGCGGCACGTAGTCCAGCTGGCGGGCCTGTGCATCACCGTTGGCGTAGATCCAGCGGAAGTAGTCCAGCGCGGCCTTGGCGCCTTCGGCGGTCTTGGGCTGCTTGCGCATCAGGATGAAGTTGGTGGCGGTGATCGGCCAGGCCTGCTCGCCCGGGGCGTTGGTCATCACCAGGTAGAAGT
Source organism: Stenotrophomonas sp. LARHCG68 (assembly GCF_052871705.1). Lineage (NCBI taxonomy): Bacteria > Pseudomonadati > Pseudomonadota > Gammaproteobacteria > Lysobacterales > Lysobacteraceae > Stenotrophomonas > Stenotrophomonas sp. LARHCG68. The sequence continues at coordinate 1,108,781 of NZ_JBIXJV010000001.1, forward strand.
CGCGGGCATTGGCCCAGTCGGCGCTGGCGGCAGCGGCCGAGAAGGTCTCGTCACGCGGCTGCACGAAGTTGCCGGCGGCGTTCTTCATGCGCGAGAAGGTCAGGCGGTTCTGCAGCGCGTAGGAGAACTCGACGTAGCCGATCGAACCCTTGATCTGCTTGACGTAGGCGGCGACGCCTTCGTTGCCCTTGCCGCCGATGCCGACCGGCCACTGCACGCTGGTGCCTTCACCGACGCTGGTCTTCCAGTCGTTGTTGACCTTGGACAGGTAGTTGACGAAGTTGAAGGTGGTGCCCGAACCGTCGGAGCGGTGCACGACGGTGATCTTCGCGTCGGGCAGGGCCAGGCCGGCGTTGAGGGCGACGATGGCCGGGTCGTTCCACTTGGTGATGCGGCCCAGGAAGATGTTGGCCAGGGTCGGGCCGTCGAGCTTCATGGCACCGGCTTCGACGCCGGCCACGTTGATGACCGGCACCACGCCGCCGATCACCGACGGGAACTGCACCAGGCCCGAGGAGGCCAGTTCTTCCGGACGCAGCGGGGCGTCGGAGGAGCCGAAATCGACGGTGTTGGCCTTGATCTGGGCGATGCCGCCGCCGGAACCGATCGACTGGTAGTTCACCCGCTTGCCGGTGGCGGCGCTGTAGTCGGCCGACCACTTGGACATGACCGGGTAGATGAAGGAGGCGCCAGCGCCGGTGACATCGGTGGCATTGGCGGCGAACACGGACGACGCGGCGAGGATGGCGACGACGGCGCGCGATTTGATGGCGTGGATCACGAATGGCTCCTGGGAGGTGAATGTGCGGTGAGTTCCGCCCGGCGCCTATTCCATAACCATTTGATGACAGCGCAGCGTCTGTCATATGACGACGCGGTGACAGCCGCAACCTGCTCAGAAGCTGGCCGTGATCGCCTCCGGCAGCGGGTAGCTGCGGCCCTTGGGTTGCAGGGTGTAGTGCTTGACCGGCAGCGTGTGGCGATCCTCCACGCATTGGCCGGCGGCATCCTCGCGGTTGATGATCCCGGTGATGCGCTCGCGCACCCGCAGGGTGACAAAGCCCTGTGCCGGCGGTGGCTCCACTTCGAGGGTGCGCTCGACGTCGTTGAACTCCCCGGTGCAGCGGGTGTCCCATTCGCCGCTGAAAAGGTTCATCACGATCTGGCCGGTGACCGGCGTGAGCCGGTCCTTGTCCAGCACGAACAATTGCAGGCGTGTGTCAGAGAACGGGTTGGGCTGCGAGGAGCCACTGCGCGAGATGCGCACGCCGAACGCGCGTACGTCCGCGGACAGGCGATAGCGAGCGGTGTCCAGGCTGACGCCCTCGATGCGGACGGCGTCGCTGCTCATCGCGCCGGGCAGGCGCACGGTGGCACGCGGGTGCAGCGTGGTGGTGTCGACCACCAGCAGGTCCAGGTCGCCGTCGCGGTAGGAGCCGTCCTCCTGCCATTCACCGAGCAGCGGCACGGCCATCAGGGTCAGGGAGGTGTCGGCCGGCCAGACACGGCAGACGCCCTGGGTGGCGTCGATGCGCATCTGGCCATGTTCCGGCAGGGTGCCGGCGGGCAGTTGCGCATAGGCCTGGCGGATGCGGGTGGCGCTGTCGGCGCCGCAGTCCTGGGCCAATGCCGTGACGGGGAGGGCGAGCAGGAACAGCCGCAGGGCGATGCGCATGATCAATCCGTTGATGACGTAGGCCCGCAGCATAGCCGCTCGCCCGGCGAGGGAACGGTCTTGGCCGCGAAGCCGGGAATGCATCCAGCCGCGAAACGACGAACGGCGGACCATGGCTTCCGGCGAGGATCACGACAATGGGTATTCCCGCGTTCGGAACGACGACGGGCTTCGCGGCCAAGGTCGTTCCCCAAAAAAAGAGAACGCCCCTTGCGGGGCGTTCTCCTCGATCATCGCTGCCTGGGCTTACCAGAAGAACTGCAGGCGGGCTTCCAGGATGTTCGGCTTGTCGCTGAGGAAGGTGCGGGCGCTGGAGCTGTACTTCTTGCTGTCGACCATCACGTAGTTCAGCGAGGCCTTGAAGTTCGAACGCCAGTACCAGTTCGCGCCCACGGTCCAGATGTCCATCTTGCCGCCGAGCACGCCGTCCACCAGCGGAGCACCACCGATCACGGCCGGGGCGCGCAGGCCACCGTCGTTCAGGTCGATGCTGTCGAAGCGGGCGCCCAGCTGCCACATGCCGCGGCCCGGATCGTCCGGCAGGCCCAGGCTCGGGGTGCCGCCCTTGTAGCCCCAGGTTTCGCCGGTGACGTTCCACACGCCGCTGACGTAGTAGCCGTCGGTGGTGTAGTTGTCATGGTCGTAGCGCTTGACCTTGGAGTTGTAGTACTCGGCCTGGGCCTTGAACGGACCCTGCACGTACATGGCTTCGGCACCGATGGTGCTGATGCGGTCGCTGTCCTTCAGGTCGCCGCTGTCGACCAGGCGCACGGTGGCCAGGTCGGCGTTCGGGCGGGCGCGCCAGCGCAGGGTGTCCGCGTCGGTGTCGTAATCGACGTAGCTCAGGCCCAGGTGCAGGATGTTGCCCTTCTCGTTGATCGGGGCGAAGGTGCCGCGCACGCCGTAGCCGCTGCCATGGGCCAGGTCGCGGGTCAGTTCGCGGCCGAACGCCGACGCGGTGACCGACCAGTCGCTGTCACCGATGCTGTAACCCAGGCCGAGGCGACGGGCCACGGCGTAGGTGTTGGTCACGGTGGCCTTGGAGATGAAGTCGTTGTTCTTGGTGCTGGACAGCTCTTCCAGGCTGTTGGGCTGCTTGAACTGGCCGGCCTGCAGGTAGTGGTTGCTGTTGCCGCCCAGCTTGTACTTCAGGTTGGTGTCCAGGAACTTGTCGGCCTTGGCGTCGTAGCCGACCACCCATTCCACGTTGCCCGGGCCCTTGCCCTTGAGCACCAGCTCGGCGCGGCGCAGCTCGAACTCGCTGTCCTTGCCGTTCTTGGCGACGCCGTTCAGGTCGGCGCGATCGTTGTCGAACCAGTTGCCATCAGCCTGCACCAGGCCTTCGAAGGTGATTTCGGAGCCGCCGATGACATCGATGGCGATTTCGGCGTGTGCGGCCGGGACAAACAGCGCCGACACAACGGCTGCAGTGAGGAGTTGGCGATGCAGTTTCATGGATGGGTAGCCTTGCAGGCAGGTTGAGGATGCTGCGAAGGCTAGGGCGTAAAGATTGCGTAAATGTGACAGTCCGGCGACGACCTTCCGCGCACGCAACGCCCATGCCCGCGTATTGGACGCGGGCGCTGTTACGGTCAGGTGTCGTGCAGATGGCAGCCGGCCGCGCTCAGGCGTCGGCTGTCTTGTCCTTGAAGTGACACAGATCGCGGATCACGCATTGCGGGCAGTCCGGCTTGCGCGCCTTGCAGACGTAGCGGCCGTGCAGGATCAGCCAATGGTGCGCGTCCTGCAGGAATTCCCCGGGGATCACTTTCAACAAGCCATCCTCCACCGCGCGCACGTCCTTGCCGGGCGCCAGGCCGGTGCGGTTGGCGACGCGGAAGATATGCGTGTCCACCGCCATGGTCGGTTGCCCGAAGGCGGTGTTGAGCACGACGTTGGCGGTCTTGCGGCCGACGCCGGGCAGGGCTTCCAGTGCGGCGCGGTCGGCGGGCACTTCGCCCCCGTACTTCTGCACCAGGATCGCGCAGGCGGCGATGACGTTCTTCGCCTTGGCGTTGAACAGGCCGATGGTGGCGATGTAGCGCTTGAGCCCTTCCTCACCCAGGTCGAGGATGGCCTGGGCGGTGTTGGCCACCGGGAACAACTTGCGGGTGGCTTTGTTGACGCCCACGTCGGTGGCCTGCGCCGACAGCGTCACCGCCACCAGCAGTTCGAACGGCGTGCTGTATTCCAGTTCGGTCTTGGGGTGCGGGTTGAGCTCGCGCAGGCGGGTGAACATCTCCCGCACTTCCTCGCGGCTCATGCGCTTGCCGGCACGCGGCGTCGACGGCTTCTTCACCGTCGTGGCGCCTGGTGGGGGGGCGGCTTTGCGGGGCGCGGCCTTGCGTGCCGCGGCTTTCTTCACGGTGGGGGCAGTCATGCAGTGGGCTTTCCCGCGGCCCGTGCCTTGGCACGGGCGAGGATGGCGGCCGCTGCCGAGGGCAGGGCGGGTTTGCGGTCCGGTGCCGGTGGTGGCGCGCGGCGTGCTTCGCGTTCGGCCGCGCGCCGGGCCAGCCGTGCATCGCGCGCGCGGTGGCGTTCACGCGCGGCCCAGGCCTGGCGCAGGCGCTGCTGTGCTTCCAGCAACGGCTGTACCTGCGCGGTATCCAGCCCGGCGGTTTCGGGCGCGTACTCCATCAGCCCGGCGCGCACGGCCGCGTCCAGGTCGTCGTCGGCGATGAACTGCAGCAGCTGTTGCGGTGTGGCGGTCACGGCAGGCATCGGTGCAGCTCAGCGGTTCCTGAATTCCGGCTTGCGGCGTTCCAGGAAAGCCGAGGTGCCTTCGCGCATGTCCTCGGTGGAGAAGGCCAGGCCGAACTGCGCGCTTTCGTACTCCAGTCCTTCCTCGATGCCGCACTCGCCGCCGACGTTGATCGCGTCCAGGATGCCGCGCAGTGCCAGCGGCGCGGCATGGGCCAACTGGGTGGCGATCTTCAGCGTCTCCGCCTCCAGCTCGGCGGCCGGCACCACCCGGTTGACCAGGCCCAGTTGCTGGGCGCGGGCGGCGTCGATCGGCGCGCCGAGCAGGCACAGCTCCAGCGCCGCGGCACGGCCGGCCAGGCGCAGCAGGCGCTGGGTGCCGCCGAAGCCCGGCAGCAGGCCCAGGTTGATTTCCGGCTGGCCGACCTTGGCGCTGTCGGCGGCGATGCGCAGGTGGCAGGCCATGGCCAGCTCCATGCCGCCGCCCAGCGCGAAGCCGTTGATCATCGCGATGACCGGTTTTTCCAGGCGTTCGATGCGGCGCATCAGGCGCTGGCCGACCAGCGAGAAGTCGCGCCCCTGCACCGGGGTCAGGCCATTCATCTCGGCGATGTCGGCACCGGCCACGAACGCCTTGGGACCGGCCCCGGTCAGGACCACCACGCGCACGTCGTCGGCCTGGCCGGCCGCGGCGAATGCCGCATCCAGGGCTTCCAGGGTCTGGCGGTTCAATGCATTGAGCTTTTCCGGACGTTGCACGGTGATGGTGCGGATACCGTCGCGGGTGGCGATCGAGACCGGGGCGTCGGACATACGGTGAAGCTCCTGAAAAGTTAAAAAAAAGTGAGTTTTGAACTAAATCGAACCCATGTGGGTCAGAGCCCGGGTCGTCAGTGGCGGAGCGCCTTTGTGACGGCTATCCTAACCCGTCGCCTCAAGCGGCATGGTTGCCCTGAGACACCTTCCCTGGAGAACAGTTTGATGAAGTTGCGTTCTATCGCGGTCGCCGTGGCCGCTCTGGCCATCACCGGCACTGCATTCGCCCAGGACGTCTCGTCCGAAAAGGGCAAGCTGAGCTATTACTTCGGCTATGACTACGGCAACAACCTGGCTGAACTCACCGGTCGCGGCGAGCAGCTGGACATCGCTTCGGTGGTGAAGGGCCTGCAGGATGCCTACGCCAAGAAGCAGCCGGCGATCACCGCCGACCAGCTCAAGCCGGCCGTGGAAGCCTTCCAGCGCCGTGAGCAGAGCCGTGCCCAGGCCGCCAAGGCCGAGTACGACAAGGCCGCCGCCGACAACAAGACCCGCAGCGACCAGTTCATCGCCGCCAACCGGGCCAAGCCGGGCGTGCAGGCGCTGGCCAGCGGCGTGCAGTACCGCGTGATCGAAGCCGGCAACGGCGCCAAGCCGACCCAGGCCAGCACCGTTGCGCTGGAAGTGGCCGGTCCGTTCCCGTACGGCCAGCGTCCGACCGAAGCCCGTCCGGCCCAGCAGATTCCGTCGATCAAGGTCAGCGAAGTCGAAATGGCCGCGATGCGCGAAACCCTGCTGCAGATGCCGGCCGGCGCCAAGTGGGAAGTGACCCTGCCGCCGGAACAGGCCTACGGTGCCGACCCGCGTACCCCGTTCCCGCCGAACGTGGCCGTGCAGTTCGAGATCAAGCTGGTCAGCGTGAAGTAATCCACGCCAGTTGCACGGAAACACGAAGCGGCGGGGGGGAAGCACCCGCGGGGGTTTTTTGGGGGGGATACCGAGCGAGAGAGGGGCGCCCCGGCTG